>JAHEXI010000021.1 GCA_023252195.1 Pseudonocardiales bacterium | reverse complement strand
AAAGTCAAACTCACAGACCAGCAGAAGCAATCCATACCCATTACACGACACGACTTCCACGGTGACTGGAATTACACCATCCGACGATCAAGTGAATGATTAATTCAATTCCGGCTCCTAACATGTATCCTAGGACGAGGATATCGCATATAAGAAGGGAGCACTCCATATCTAAGACACTCATCGATCTGGATGACGCCCTGCTGGCCCAGGCCGCAGCGCTGCTCGGTACCGAGACCAAGAAGGACACCGTCAACCGCGCTCTGTCCGAGTACGTCAAGTTCAGGCTCCGGGTGAGGCTCGGCGAGCGATTGGCCTCGGGTGCGCTGCCGGATCTCGCCGATCCTGAGGTCATGGCACGGGCATGGCGGTAGCTGACCACCTCGTCGACAAGAGCGCCTGGGCCCGGCTCGCCAAACCCGCGGTCGCCCAGGTCGTGCTTCCGCTGCTGACCGCAGGTCGGCTCGCGGTGTGCGGCATGACCGAACTCGAGGTCTTGTACAGCGTTCGCGGCGCCGAGGAACACCGTCAGGTTCGTCTGGAACTGCGCGGCCTAGAACGGTTACCCACTCCGGATGAAGTCTGGGATCGGGCCGTCGAGGTGCACGCCGCGCTCGCCGAGCGCGGGCAGCACAGAGCGGTAGCGATCCCCGATCTGATCATCGCCGCGGTCGCTGAGCGGCATGACCTTCCAGTCCTGCATTATCACCGCGACTTCGAGGTGATCGCAGAGGTCACCGGCCAGCCCGTCGAGTGGGTAGTGCCACCTGGGACGGCCGACTGAGCTGTGTTGACCCGGCCACGTTTGTGCGCGGGCACTGGACGCCACGCCGATCATGTTCGATGCTCTGCGGGTGACTTCATCGCAGGACAAGCAAGGCACCCGAGTCGGCGTTCCCCGGGAGTCGAGAGACGGCGAGCGTCGGGTTGCTCTGGTGCCCAAGATGGTAGAGAAGCTGACCGGGCGGGGCTTGCAAGTCGTCGTCGAATCGGGCGCCGGGGTAGGCGCGTTGATGCCCGACGAGCTGTTCATCGAGGCCGGCGCCACCATCGGCGACCCGTGGGACGCCGACGTCGTGGTCAAAGTCGCGCCACCGACCGACGAGGAGATCGGCCGGCTACGTCGCGGGTCGGTGCTGATCGGGTTTTTGGCACCGCGGTCCGACCCGGAGATCGCCGGCAAGCTCCACAACGCAGGCGTGGCCGGTTTCGCCATGGAATCCATCCCGCGGATCTCCCGCGCGCAGTCGATGGACGCACTGTCCTCGCAGGCCAACGTGGCCGGCTACAAGGCGGTGCTGCTAGCCGCGGAGCTGTCCACCCGGTTCTTCCCGATGCTCACCACCGCCGCGGGCACCGTCAAGCCGGCGACCGCGCTGATCCTCGGCGTCGGGGTGGCCGGGTTGCAGGCACTGGCCACCGCCAAGCGCCTGGGGGCCAGGACCACCGGCTACGACGTGCGACCTGAGGTCGCCGACCAGGTGCGCTCGCTGGGCGCCAAGTGGCTCGACCTGGGCATCGAGGCGGCCGGTGAGGGCGGCTACGCCCGTGAGCTCACCGACGACGAGCGGGCCGAGCAGAAACAACGGCTGACCGAGGCGACCAGTGGTTTCGACGTCGTGATCACCACCGCGCTGGTACCTGGACGCAAGGCCCCTATCCTGGTCACCGCGGAGGCGGTGAAAGGGATGCGACCGGGCAGCGTGATCGTGGACCTGGCCGGGGAGACCGGCGGTAACTGCGAGCTCACGGTGCCGGGTGAGGTCGTGGTCCGCGAGGATGTGACGATCGCGTCACCGTTGAACCTGCCGGCGACGATGCCCGAGCATGCCAGCGAGCTGTACGCCCGTAATGTGCAGTCACTGCTGGAGCTGATGCTGGACAAGGAAGGCCGGCTGACCCCGGACTCCGATGATGAGGTGCTGGTCCGCTCCTGCATCACGCGGGAGCCGGAAGGGGACAACCGCTGATGCTGCTCGCCAACCTGGCGATCCTGGTGCTAGCCGGATTCGTCGGCTTCGCCGTGATCTCCAAGGTGCCCAACACGCTGCACACGCCGCTGATGTCCGGCACGAACGCCATCCACGGCATCGTGCTGCTCGGTGGGATCGTGGTGCTCGGAGTAGGCCACGACCTCACGATCTTCGACAAGCTGCTGCTGGTGGTGGCGATCGCCTTCGGCACCATCAACGTGGTCGGTGGGTTCCTGGTCACCGACCGGATGCTGGGCATGTTCAAGGGCAAGCAACCCGCGAAGGCCCCGAAGGGTGCGCAGCAGCGATGACGACTGTGGTCGTGGCCCTGTACATCGTCGCCTTCGCACTGTTCATCTACGGTTTGATGGGCCTGACCGGCCCGCGTACCGCGGTGCGCGGCAACCTCATCGCGGCGGTCGGGATGGGCATCGCGGTGCTGGCTACCCTGCTCATCCCCGGCGTGAGCAACTGGGCACTGATCGTCCTGGGCGTGGCGCTCGGCACCGCGCTCGGGGTGCCGGCGGCCAAGCAGGTGAAGATGACCGCGATGCCGCAGATGGTGGCGCTGTTCAACGGCGTCGGCGGCGGCGCCGTCGCGCTGATCGCCTGGGTGGAGTTCAACACCACCGCCGGGTTCATCAACGAGCCCACCTACGTGATGGTCGCCTCACTGTTCGGCGCGATCGTCGGCTCGGTGTCGTTCTGGGGCTCCCTGGTGGCCTTCGGCAAGCTGCAGGAACTCCTTCCCGGCCGACCGATCAGCCTGGGCAAACCACAGCAGCTGGTCAACGCGTTGGTTCTGCTGGCAGCACTGGCCTGCGCGGTCGCGATCGGGTTGGGCGGCGGCGCCGAGTTGCTGATCATCGGCACACTCGTGTTCGCCGCGGCGTTGGGGCTGCTGGTGGTACTGCCGATCGGTGGCGCCGACATGCCAGTGGTGATCTCGCTGCTCAACGCGCTGACCGGCCTGTCCGCCGCCGCCGCCGGGCTGGCACTGAACAACACCGCGATGATCGTCGCGGGCATGATCGTCGGCGCCTCCGGTTCGATCCTCACCAACCTGATGGCCACCGCGATGAACCGGTCCATCCCGGCGATCGTGGCCGGCGGGTTCGGCGGCGGCGGTGCCGCGGCGCCCGGCCGCGAGCTCGGCGACAGGACTCATCGGGAGACCAACGCAGCCGATGCAGCAGTGCAGATGGCCTATGCCAACCAGGTCGTCGTGGTGCCCGGGTACGGAATGGCAGTGGCCCAGGCGCAGCACGTCGTGAAGGACATGGCCAGGTTGCTGGAGGACAAGGGCGTCGAGGTCAAGTACGCCATCCACCCGGTGGCCGGCCGGATGCCCGGGCATATGAACGTGCTGCTCGCCGAGGCCGACGTGCCCTACGAGCAGCTCAAAGAGATGGATGAGATCAACGGCGAGTTCAACCGCACCGACGTCGCCCTGGTGATCGGCGCCAACGACGTCACCAACCCGGCCGCCCGCAACGATCCGAACTCGCCGATCCACGGCATGCCGATCCTCAACGTCGACGAGAGCAAATCGGTCATCGTGCTCAAACGCTCGATGAACACCGGGTTCGCCGGGATTGAGAACGAACTGTACTACGAGCCCGGAACCTCGATGCTCTTCGGCGACGCCAAAGCCTCCGTCGCAGCAGTGATCGAAGAGCTCAAAGCCCTCTAGGACACCCCGACGGCACCGCAGCGACGCAACCGAATAACCTATCCCGGACGCAACGCAGCGCAGCCATTCCGGCACTGTCAGTCGACAACCCAGCCGGAAATCAGGTAGAACGGCAACTGCGGTGTGGTGACTGTGCGCTTAGGTAGTTGGGCTCTGCGTGACTGGGGCCTCTGGAGGGAGTCCGCGGTGGAATACGACTTGGGCACCAGCGTGCGTAGCCTCAACGTCTACGACGGTCTCGCCCTGCTCATCGCCCTCGCGCTCGTCGCGGTGGGATTTTTCATCGGCACGGCCGGTAGCGGTGGGACCGGCGGGACCACCTCTGCTGATCTTACCGTCACTCCGGACGACCAGGTCCGCCCGCTGGCCCCCGGCGCGACCGGGACGTTCCCCATCTACGTGAAGAACTCCAAGGACTACGGCGTTCGGGTCACGTCGATCAGCGCGGGGAGTTCGACCGCGACCGCGAGCGGCTGCCCCGCCGGTACCCTCACCAGCGCTGCGGTCGAGAGTCCGGTCGGCTTCATCAGGGCGAATAGCCTGCATACCTACGAGGTCTCCGTGACGATGGCGGCCACTACGGACGCCAAGTGCAAGGGTCAGTCGTTCACGCTGCCGCTGACCGTCGCCTTCAGTTCTGCCGCCGCGGACCGGCACTTCTCGTTCGGGAGTTCGTAGGTCACGTCGTCGGGGTCGGCAGCCAGTTGCCGTGAAACCCGAAGGGCACCCGGACCGGCAGGTGGACCACTGCGACGGTCGCCAAGCTCGCTGCATCAAGGATGGTCAAGTCGCTGCGGTCAGTGCTGGCGCCATAGACGAACCCCATGAGCACCCCGTCATCCTCGGGCGCCTGCGGTGAGCTGGGCACGAAGACGAACTCGCCGACACGCTGATCAGCGCCGAGCCGCCGTGCGACGGTGTGGCCGCGGCGCAGGTCGTGTTTGAGTACCGAGTCGCCGGCGTCACCCCCCGCGCCCGACGTCTGCATCGCGTACCCGTAACGGTGCGGTCGCCCGACGAGCCGGTCGTCGATCCGGGGGAACTCCTGCGGGTGATCGTCGAGACGGGTCTCGCGGACCTTCCCGTCTGCGAGGTCGACGGTCCAGCGATCCAGGGTGGTGGGGCCCTCGTTGGGCCCACGCAACTCCGTGTCGAACATCTTCGGGTGCCGCACGACGTCCAGGACGATCGTGTCGCCGTCGTCGTAGGCGTTGAGCGGGTGAAAGACGTAGCAGGGCTCGACGTCAAACCACCGGACGTCACCGGCGTCGCCGGCGCGCGGCATGACACCGACGCGGGCCGGATAGCGGGGATCCCAGTGGTAGGGCAGGTTGGCGTTCCCGCTCATTCCTTTCCCTGCCATCGCGATGATCGGTTCGGGTACCCGGACCCGGCCGATGAGCGCGGCGAGCACCAACCGGGCGGGTGCGCGCAAGATGGACGGCACGGACACCGCGACAGCCTGCCGGGGATCGAAGGTGACCGGGAGGTCGTAGAACACGACGTGGTTTTCGGTCAGCGAGAAATCGTGCATCATCGGGCTGCCTGTGACTGTAACGTCCACCGTGCGGCGCGCGCGACCGTCGATGCCGATGACCGAGTACTGCACACGGTTGCCGCGACCGAACGAGTAGGACACCGCGTGCAGTTCCCCGGTGTCCGGGTCGCGCTTGGGGTGCGCCGTGTAACCGCCGCGCAGGGTGCCGTCGAAGTCGCACGGGCCGACGGTCCCCAAATCGTCGGTGAGCTCGTAGTTGGTGACGCCACCTTCGATCAACGCCAGCGTGCGACCGGCGTGGCTGAGCACGTTGGTGTTGGCACCCAGCAGCTCAAGCCCGGTTCGGATGGGGGCTCGGTGGCGGCCGGACTCGCCGAGCGCCCGGGCAACGGCGGGCGTGCGGATCCAGCGATTGCGGTACCACTGCGCCTGGCCGTCTCGCAGGCGTATCCCGTGGACCATGCCGTCGCCGGCGAACCAGTGATAAATCGCCGGGTCGACGTCGGCGATCGGGTTCGGCCCGTTGCGGAGATAACGCCCGTCGAGGTGGGCCGGGATGGTGCCAGTGACAGCCAACCGGGTGATCGTCTGTTCCCGGCGAACCGGAGCGTAGTTGCCCTCAAGGTAGTCGTTACCCATCGTCGTAGCCTCCCAGCACCCGTGAGCCATTTTGTAACATCGTTATAGTAGCAGTCCTGCGGGCGCCGGGCGCGACATCGACCCGGCCAGCACTGGGCCACCGGCCCTTGACCCTCCGTACAACGGCGACCTACCCTGGAAGGTGGTCGGGGACCGGTGCTACTGAAAGGGGTCAGTACGCGTATTGCGCAGCGTCGATCTCGGCCATCTCACTGATATAGATCTGGTTTGATTCCTGGGGCGGAGTCGAGCCGAATGGGGGCCTTCGATGAACGTTCGCTGGATGCGCTCGAATGGAATCTTACTGGTATTATTGGTGGTTGCCATGATGATTGTGGGCGGCTTGAGCGTCCTGGTGGTACGGCAACAGCATCAGATCAAGACCCATGGACAGGCCTCCCTCGAAACAGCTCCCGCAGGAAGCGCTCCGCAGAATGCGACCACCGCGGATTCCACCAGCAAGGTAGCCGTCCCAAACATTCCAGCAGCGCCAGTGATTCCAGCTGCTCCGGCGATTCCAGCACCTCAAGCGGTCCCCGCCCCCCATTCGGCTCCCGCTCCACTGGCAGCAGTGGTACCGCACATACCGGCGCCGCGAACAGTTCGGACGGCCCCGATAATCGAGGCACCGAAGGTAATCCCGGTACCTCACAAGCAGCTGCCTACGCAGCCCCGCTCGCAACGACGCGCACCGGCCGCCGCTCCGATACACCCGCAGAAGCCGGCCGACGAAGCTGCCCCAGCCGCGCACAAACCGGCAAAGACCGTCAACCCGGATCCTGCTAACGGTTCGGGCACGCCGGCGAAACCAGTCGCACCGGCGAAACCAGCTGCGCCGGCCCAATCAGATACGCCAGCTAAGTCGGGTACGCCAACTGAGTCGGGTACAGGTGATAACCCTGGTGTGCCGGTTAAGCAGACCGCACCGACCGGATCAGACCTGCCGGCGAAGTCAGATACACCGGCTGGATCAGGCGAATCAACCAAGCCAGACACGTCGAACAGCACAGCAGTCCCGGCCAGCCCGGAGACTCCGGAGACGGTCCCCGCGCGGCACTCACCCGCAAAGCCGAGCGCACCCGATTCATCAGATAAGCCGGCCAGTCCCGACGCTATCGACAAACCCGATGTGGTCTCAGGCTCCCCACAAAAAATCCTCACGACTCCGTCCGCGGCGCCCACTCCCACCAAGGCGCGCAGGAATGATCCCGCCGTCGACACACCGGCGAATCCTGATAAATCTGTTAGTGCAACACCAGCCAGCCCGGAAAAAACTGATGATTCTGACACTTCCGAAAACGCGTTGGCGCCAGGCCCCTATGATCAAGAAAATACTGACGAGCCGCCTCCTGTGCACTGAGTATGGGTTAATCGCTATTGACCGCGGTCCCCACAAGAGATCGCGCCGGTGCAGGGGCTGTGCAAAAAGTAGTTGTGCTCGCCAAGTGCATGCCGGTGGGGCACCATACATCCATGAGTGAACCACGTCTAAACGACCAATATCACACAGCGTGTTCAGTCATAGCTCCTGCGGTGACGATAACTGACCGGCGGCTGATGCGCCGATGGCTCACCGTCGCCACGGTCGTAGCAGTCGTGGCTCTCACGTCAACGGCTTGTGCTTACAGGGGGCTCAGCATGGCCGCGCAATCCGCCGTAACCCTCCATGGCGAGGGTGCACTCACCGAGCCGAACGCGACCTCAACCGCTGAGACTTATAATCCAGCATTGGCGCCGGTCGGCTCGAGGTTGAAAGTCGCTCTCACCCCGTCGGCCGAATCTACTAACGCAGAGTTGACGGTCTCCGGGCTACTGCCGAACCGGGGCTATGCGGTGCACGCGCACATCAACGCGTGTAGCGCCAGCCCCGAATTGGACGGGCCGCACTACCAGAACCGTGTCGATCCCGCCGCCACCCGCCAGGCGCCGTCGACGAACCCCGAGTACGCCAACCCGCGCAACGAGGTCTGGCTGGACGTGCGCACTGACGCAACCGGCTCCGGCACGTCGCGAACCACGGTGCCTTTTGTGTTCACCGACCGCGGGCCAGGATCCATCGTGGTGCACGAGGCGATGCAGACCGCAACGGAACCGGGTCAGGCCGGCAAGGCAGGCGCTCGGATTGCTTGCCTCACCCTGTCCGCCGTGCAACCGCAGGGGGTCGAACCTCGGGGCTCCCGGTAAGCGAGGCCTCTCCTCCACGCTCGTCACAAGCGGTATCCAAACGCACGATGATCACCTGGGACACGCGGGCACCGGACGGCGAGCCGAACCCATCGCCCGATCAATCCCGGCCGAGCGGAACCGCGACTGGCATGGTTCCGCTCGGGGTATGTTCGAAGGAGTCGGCGGCGTCTCGAACATGGGTCCGAGCCGCCCTCGACGACGAGGTAAGGAGGCTGTTGTGAGCTTCGCGGACAAGTTCAGAGACAAGGCTCAGGTGCTGCGTGGCCGTGTCAAGCGGAACACAGGCGAGGTCACCGGCAACAGACGTCTTCAGGCCGAGGGTAGCGCCGATGAGGTGATGGGCAACCTGAAGCAGGCCGGCGAGAAGGTCAAGGACGCATTCCGCGGGAGGGGTAATCGCCGCCGCAGGTATTAGCTACGCTGCTGTGCACCAGCAGCAAGAGCGACGATGAACCGCCAGCAGCAATATGACCAGTCTCTGGTGAGTCAGCGAGGCGCTCACCACGTCAGTCAGCCCGCCGAGATCCGGGATCACCATGTGCTGCTAGAGGACCAGCGCGGTGCCCAGATCTGGCGATCGGAACAGCACCCAGCCGACCACCACGATCAGCAGGGTCAGTGCCCGGCGCGCCAGCCGACGCTGCGGCTCAGTGGCCGCGACTCCCCACCCGCGACGGCGCTCGATCACCAGCACAGTGCCGTGGTAGAGCCCCCAGAACAGGAACGTCCAGTTGGCGCCATGCCATAGCCCGACCAGCGCGAACACGATCCACAAGTTGCGGTAAGTGGTCCCGACACCGCACCGGTTGCCCCCCAGCGGGATATACACGTAGTCGCGAAACCATCGGGACAGCGACATGTGCCATCGCCGCCAGAATTCGGTGACGCTGGCCGAGGAGTACGGCCGGGCGAACTTCTCGGGCAACTTGAACCCGAGCATGCGCCCCAGCCCGATGGCCATGTCCGAATATCCGGAGAAGTCGAAGTACAGCTGTAGCGTGTAAGCGACCGCCCCGAGCCATGCTGTCGCGGTGGTCAGTTGGTCGGCCGGGGTGGCGAAGCAGGCATCCACCACCGGTGCCAGCGAATCGGCGATGGACACCTTCTTGATCAACCCAAGAGCGAAACGCGGGAATCCGGCGGCGATGTCGTCCAACCGGTGGCTGCGTTCCTGCGTGAGCTGATCGGCTATCTCCCGGTAGCGCACGATCGGTCCCGCTATGAGCTGGGGGAACAGCGCGATGTAGACGACGAACGAGGCCATATTGCGCAGCGCCGGGCGTTCACCGCGGTAGATGTCCACCACGTACGAGATGTGGCGAAACGTGTAGAAGGAGATCCCGATCGGCAATGCGAGCGAGAAGGTGGGCAGGTCCAGGCCGGTGAATGACGCCAGCCCTGCAGCCTGTGCGCTGGCGAAACCCGCGTATTTCCAGATGGCGAGCACCGCGACGTCGGAGGCGATCACGCCAGACCAGCAGCCGGCGGCGGCGCTTGGATTCGAGGTCCCAGTCGTCGGGTTCCAACGCCGGACCCAGCCCGTAGTTGACGACCATGCATGCCAGCAGCAGCAGCAGGGTCGTCGGGCCCGCTCCCACCGCGTAGAACGTCAACCTGGCGAACGCCACGATGCCGTTGCGCCAGTGCCTAGGCGCGACCACCACGGCAGCGAGCACGGCTGGCAGGAAGTACCACAGGAACAGTGGGCTGGCAAAAGACATAGCGGCCGCGCAGCCTAGCCGACCCCCCTCACCCGCCATCCACCGTCGCCATGCGTCGTGAACTCGACGTCACCGACGTCCCCAGCGCCTTGCGACGTCGGTACTGTCGAGTTCACGTACACCGGCGATTCTGTCCAGCGCGCCGGCGCGCGGGGCCCTACCATCGGGAGCCATGTTGCTCTTTGCGACTCAAGCAGGGCTGTTCGCCGCCGAACTTGAGGCCCGAGGTTTCCTCCGAGGTATCGGGAGGACCATCCTGTTCATCATCATCATTTTGGTCGTCATCGGCGGCCTGATCGGATTCTCAGTGGCCCGCAAGTTCGGCCAGCGCAGGTAGGTAGGCTGGCGGCCGGTAGCTGACGGCTCGGCTCCGGACGTGGAAACCCGGTGAGCACGGAGAGGTCAGGTCCTCAACCGTGCCCACCGGGCTACTCGCGAGTCGCCGACGAGCATGTGACCGTTCGTGCGCCACAGCCAATCGGTTCGCTGGCCGAGCCGGCGAGTTACGTCTTCGCGAGCGGTCTCGCACCCCGCTAGTCGGACCGGATGACTACGCTCACACGATCAGCTCAGAGAGCGGGATTGCGTCGAGCCGCACCACGGGCGTGTCCTCGCTGCCGTCCCAACCCAATACCGAGCCACCAACTGCTCGTGCTCCTGGCAGTGGTCATCGAGTATCGCTGCCGCTGCCGAGCCGCCGATCTCGCGCTCCCCTACCAAGAGCACGACGTTTGCACCATCGTCTCCTACCTTCATGGTGCTGAGAATGATCGAATTCAGCCGGCTCGATAGCGCCCAAGCCAGCCTATAGGACGAGGCACGAGCATCGATAGACCTCACACGCTGCGTGCGCTCGGCTTGCGGAAGGCTCGCAGCAGCCGCCGGAAGCGATCCAGTGGTGGCAAACATGCCGAGCGCAAGTACTGAGGAACTGAGCACCGTCCGCATGCCGAGCCGCCGACTCGTCCAATTTTTCAAGCTCCACTTTCGCCGCGAGCCACTCACCGACCGGTTTGCGGCGCAGGTTCGTTCAGAGCCCAGGACCGGGCTACCCCGAGAAAGTAGGAATCTTGCCGTTCTTCATTGACTGGTGATCTGCTTCCCAGGCGTGCAGCACGGTCAGCGGCAGTCGACCGCGGTCGCTGACATTGTGGCCGTTCTGCTTGGCCCACTCGCGAATGGACCGGAGCGTGTCGCGGTTGTAGCCGCTGCGCGCAACGCCGGCGTTGCCAGCACCGCGGGCGGCTGAACGGTCGGCGCCACGAGCGCCCGGGCGTCGCGCGCTGGTCTTGCGGGCAGCAGCGACGTAACGGGCCAAGTTGTCACGAAGCTTGACGGCGTTGTCGTTCGCTAGATCGATCTCGTACGAGATGCCCTCGAGTGCGAACTCGACTGTTGAAATGTCCTCAGCTTCCTCACCGGTGAGGTCGTCGATGAGGGTGACGATGGTCTTCTGAGCCACGAGTACTGATTCTCCTTGTCGGGAGGAAGGCGGCGTAGGCACAACTGCCGTGCCGTGAACGCTGACCGCGATAAGATACACAATGTATCTGGGACCCTAGTCCGCGGCATCCCGAAAGTGTCCGTCGCGGCACGCAGAACGCTTCAGCCGGCCCGACGCAGCCGCGCTACCTCGGCGAGCACGACACCGGCGGCGACCGACGCGTTGAGCGACTCAACCGGTCCCACCATGGGTATCGACACCGTGGCATCACAGGTTTCCCGGACCAGCCGGGACATCCCCCGTCCCTCTGAACCGAGGACCAGCACTAAGGGTTCGGTAGCCAGCGCAAAGGCATCCAACGGCATTGTGCCCTCGGCGTCGAGGCCCACAATCATCAAACCGGCCGCAGCGAAGTCCTTGAGCGTGCGCACCAGATTCGTCGCCCGGGCCACCGGCAGATGCGCGGCAGTGCCCGCAGAGGCGCGCCAGGCCACTGCGGTCATCCCCGCAGAGCGGCGCTGCGGTACCACCAGTCCATGCGCGCCGAACGCGGCGGCGCTACGGACCACCGCTCCCAGATTGCGCGGGTCGGTCACCCCGTCCAGCGCGACGAGCAACGGCGCCGTAGTGGACTGCTGAGCGGCGACCAGCACATCGTCGGGGAATGCGTACTCATACGGTGGCACCTGCAGCGCCACCCCCTGGTGCAGGGCACCTCTGGCCAGCCGATCGAGGTCCGCCTTGGGCACCTCGAGGATGGACAGACCGGCGTCGGCAGCCAACCGTACGGACTCGCTGACGCGGTCATCCAGGTCCACCCCGATGGCCACCTGCAGCGCGGTGGCCGGCACTGCGGCGCGCAGGCATTCCAGCACCGGGTTACGCCCGAGCACGGTCTCGCCCGGTTCGCTACCGCTGCGACGGCGGGCCGCAGCGGCCGGGCTGTCGCCCTGCCGCGCAGCCGGTCGCCGCTGGCCAGCGCTGTGCTGGGCGTCCTTATGCTGGCCCTCTTGCCGTTGGGCGCCTTGGCGCTGGGCCGGGTGGCCGGGCCGCAGCTCGGCGGCCGGGGTGGCACCGCGACCGCGCAGGCTTTTGCGCTTCTGCCCGCCGGAGCCGACAACAGCGCCCTTCTTGGTGCCCGGCTTGCGCATCGCGCCCCGGCGCTGAGAGTTACCAGCCATGTCGTGAGTTCCCCTTGACTGTCCACACCGGACCATCGGGGGTGTCCTCGACGGTGATACCGGCCGCCAGCAGCTGATCACGCGCCGCGTCGGCGGTCACGTAGTCACGGCGGTTGCGAGCCTCGGCGCGCTCGGCGAGCAGCCGGTCCACCAAGAAAGCCAGCGCCGCCGACGCAGCGTCAGACCCCGACGTCGGGCGCCACTGATCAGCCAGCGGGTCCAAACCCAGCACGCCGGTCATCGCGCGCACCGAACCTGCCGCTGCTACCGCCGTCGGGTGGTCGCCCGCGTCCAACGCCGTGTTGCCTTCGTGCACGGTGGCGTGAATCGCGGCCACCGCAGCCGGCGTGCCGAGGTCATCGTCCATCGCCGCGACGAAGTCGGCGCACCAGATGCGTGGTTCCGGCACCCCGCACCGCTCCCGCACGCGATGCACGAATGACTCGATCCGTTGGTAGGCGGCCGCCGCCTCATTGAGCGCGCCGTCCGAATACTCGATGGCCGACCGATAATGCGCGGCGATCAGATAATAGCGCAGCTCCGCGGCACGAACCCGGCGCAGGGTGGCCGGGATGGACAGGGTGTTGCCCAGCGACTTTGACATCTTCTCGCCGGACAACGTCACCCAGCCATTGTGCAACCAGTACCGGGCGAACGAGTCGCCAGCGGCGCGGGACTGGGCCAGTTCGTTCTCGTGGTGCGGAAAGATCAGATCCAACCCGCCGCCGTGGATATCGAACTCCGGGCCGAGGTAAGTGGTGGCCATCGCCGAGCATTCCAAGTGCCATCCAGGGCGGCCTGGACCCCACGGCGTTGGCCAGGACGGCTCGCCTGGCTTGGCACCCTTCCACATGGTGAAGTCCCGAGGGTCGCGCTTGCCCGACCCCGCGGATTCACCCTGGCAGACCTCGTCGAGACGCTGTCCCGACAGCGAGCCGTAGTCCGCCATCGTGGCCACCGCGAAGTAGACATTGCCGTCGGCGGCGTAAGCGTGCCCCCGTTCGATCAACCGCGCCATCAGCTCGATCATCTGCGTGATATGGCCGGTGGCCCGCGGCAGGACCGACGCGGGCAGGCAGCCAAGTACCGTGTAGGCGGCCTCGAAGGCCCGTTCGTGGAGATACGCCCACTCCCACCAGGGCCGGCCCGCTTCGGTGGACTTGGTGAGGATCTTGTCGTCGATGTCTGTGACGTTGCGCACCAGAAGCACGTCGTGGCCGGTGGCGATCAACCAGCGACGTAGCACGTCGTAGTTCAGCGCCGAGCGCACGTGGCCGATGTGCGGGACGCCCTGCACGGTGGCACCACAGACGTAGATCGACGCCGTGCGCGGTCGCAACGGGACGAACTCCCGCTGACTGCGGGTGGCGGTGTCGTAAAGCTGCAAGGTCACTCGGGTAATGGTACGAGCAGCACCGTTGCCACCGCTGCGACGCCCTCACCGCGGCCGGTCAACCCGAGGCCGTCAGTGGTCGTACCGGATACCGAGATCGGGCCGCCCAAGGCGTCGGACAGCACTCCCTGCGCCTCGGCGCGGCGAGTGCTCACCCGCGGCGCGTTGCCGATCACCTGGACGGCGCCGTTTCCCACCGTCCAGCCCTGCGACGCCAACCTGCGGCGCACCTCGGTGAGCAGGTCGGCGCCGTGCGCCCCGGCCCAGCGCTGCTCATCGGTGCCGAACACCGCACCCACGTCACCCAGTCCAGCGGCCGACAGCGCAGCGTCGCACAACGCGTGCGCGGCGACGTCGCCGTCGGAGTGTCCGGCGCAACCAGGCACTCCGGGCCAGCGCAGCCCGGCGATCCAGCAGTCCCGGCCGGGTTGCACCGGGTGCACATCGGTGCCGATCCCCACCCTCATCCCGGACCGTCGGCTCTCGCGCCGGCCAGCAGTTCAGCGACGACGAGATCGAACGGAGTGGTGATCTTGAAAGCGTGCGGATGGCCGGGCAGCGTGGTCACCGGCATGCCCAGCGCCTCGACGAGCCCGGCGTCGTCGGTCACCGGCCCGGACGGTAGCTGGTGGGCCCGGCGTAGCAGGTCCCCGGCGAAGCCCTGGGGGGTCTGCACCACACGCAGGGCCGCCCGATCCAGAGTGCCCACCACGCAGCCGTCGGAGTCCACTTCTTTGATCGTGTCGACCACCGTCAGTACCGGCACCACGGCCTGTTGCCCAGCCAATACCGCTTGCGCCACCGCTTGGATCACACTGATCGGCGCGAGGCAGCGGGCGGCATCGTGCACCAACACCACTTCGGCATCAGGCACGGTGCGCAGGGCCGCCCGCACCGAGTCGCAGCGGTGCGCGCCACCGATGACAATCCGCACCTGGTCGCCCGCCTCTGCAACGGCGGTGCGGGCCTGGTCCTGGTGTTGCTCACCGACCGCAACGACGACGACCTCGATGCAACCGGACGCCAACAGACGCTGCACACAGTGCCAGAGCAACGGACGGCCACGCAGCGGCACGAACGCCTTCGGCATCCCAGCCGCCAACCGCACACCCTGCCCCGCCGCAGGCACCAGTGCCACGACCCGGGAGGTCGCGGCACTGGTCGATGACGTCGTCAGGGCGCTTGACGCGGGAGGCAGTGGCTCAGGAGGCGGCCGCGAGAACCTCGTCGAGTAACACCTCGGCGTTGTCCTCGTTCGTGCCCTCGGCGAGCGCGAGCTCGCTGACCAGAATCTGGCGAGCCTTCGCAAGCATGCGCTTCTCGCCGGCCGACAGGCCCCGATCGCGCTCGCGACGCCAGAGATCCCGGACCACTTCCGCCACCTTGTTGACATCGCCAGAGGCGAGCTTCTCCAAGTTGGCCTTGTACCGCCGCGACCAGTTCGTCGGCTCCTCCGTGTGAGGAGCACGCAGCACCTCGAAAACCCGATCGAGACCCTCTTGACCGACCACGTCCCGGACGCCGACGAACTCGGCGTTGGCAGCAGGAACACGGACGGTAAGATCACCCTGAGCGACCTTCAAGACGAGATACTGCTTCTCTTCGCCTTTGATCACTCGAGTTTCAATGGCCTCGATGAGAGCGGCACCGTGATGCGGGTAGACGACGGTCTCTCCGACCTTAAAAACCATGTGTCCTCTGCCCCTTTCGCTGCACCCAGGTTACCACGTCTGCAAATCGCGGCGCGGGGGGCGGGTCGGCTACTTAGAGCGTCATCGCAGGTCAGAGGATCCGGCCACGGGTCCAGACCAGGCAACTCCGTGCTGCGCAGCTCACGGTCACTCCACTGTGGACCGCTTCGGCAGGCCAGCTGCGTTGAGGTGGCGCACCGTCCACAGCGGTGGGTCCGATACGCTTCGATGATGCGGGTCCCCCTCATCATCGCGGCTCGCGTCGTGGCCTGCTGTGCCGCCGCGCTGGCGCTGGTTGGCTGCGGTGCCGGCCAGATCACCCAGACCGATAACCAGGTTGCCGCCGTCGACGGGGTCTTCGGCAACGTCGGAAATGCCATCGCGCTGCGCGACGTGCTGCTGCCCTACCCGCCGAACCCGACGGGCACCTACCCCGCCGGGTCGACCGTGCCGGTGGTGCTCACCATCATCAACCAAGGTGATCAACCCGATGAACTGGTCGCCGTGACCAGCCCGACCGGCCAGGCGCTGGTATTGGGCGCGACCCAGATCGCTCCCGGCACGACGGTCATCAGCACCGCCGGTTCGGCCGGACCCATTAGCCCACTGGTCGTCGGCGAACTGAGGATCCTGCTCACCACCACCCAACCCCTACACGCCGGCCTAACCACGCCGATCACGTTCCAGTTCCACAACGCCGGCCGCGTCACTCTCCCAGTCCCCATAGCCCCGCCGCCGAACTCAGCCCGCTGAGCCACCCCCGATATGGAGACATATCGGGGTAATCGACCCACTGTTTACCCCGATATGTCCCCATATCGGGCCAGGTTGGGAGCGTGGTGAGGTCTTCCGCGAACACCTACCGGTGTGGTGACTGCGGGCATGAAGTCACCAAGTGGGTGGGGCGTTGCCCGGAATGCCAGACCTGGGGCAGCGTGGCTGCGGCCGGTTCCCGGCCGGTGACGGCGGTGGTGGCCGCAACGCCATCGAACCCGGCCCGTCCGATCTCGCAGATCGACCTGCACTCCGCGCAGGCCACCCCCACCGGAGTGGCCGAGCTCGACCGAGTGCTCGGCGGGGGCCTGGTACCCGGCGCGGTGGTACTGCTGGCCGGCGAGCCCGGGGTCGGAAAGTCCACCCTGCTGCTGGAGGTCGCATACCGCATTGCGCTGGCCGACCGGCGCGCGCTGTACGTCACCGGCGAGGAATCGGCAGGCCAGGTGCGGCTGCGCGCGCAGCGCACCGGCGCGCTGCACGATGAGCTGTTCCTCGCCGCTGAGTCCGACCTCGCCGCCGTGCTAGGGCACCTCGACGCCGTCGATCCAGGACTGTTGATCGTCGACTCGGTGCAGACCATGTCGTGTGCCGGCGTCGAGGGCAGCCCGGGCGGAGTGTCGCAGGTCCGAGCGGTGGCCAGCGTGCTGATCAGCGCCGCCAAGGCGCGCGGGCTGCCAGTGGTGCTGGTCGGGCACGTCACCAAGGACGGAACGGTGGCCGGGCCACGGGTACTGGAACACCTGGTCGATGTGGTGTTGCAGTTCGAGGGCGACCGGCACTCCACGCTGCGGATGGTTCGTGGGATCAAGAACCGGTTCGGGCCCGCTGACGAGGTCGGCTGCTTCGAGCTCACCGACGACGGCATCATCTGCTTGCCTGATCCGTCCGGACTGTTCCTCAGCCACCGCGACGGCGCGGTCGCCGGCACGGCGGTGACTGTCGTCGTGGAGGGAAAACGACCGCTGCTGGGCGAGATCCAGGCATTGGTCGCCGAGTCTGCGCTGGCCAATCCGCGCCGCGCGGTGAGCGGGCTGGATTCATCCCGGGTGGCGATGATCCTGGCGGTCCTCGAGCGCCGCGGGGGCGTGCGCTTGGTCGGGTCCGATGTGTACACCGCGACGGTGGGTGGGATGCGCGTGGCGGAGCCGGCAGCCGATCTCGCGGTCGCGCTCGCCGTAGCGTCGGCAGCCGGTGACCTGTTGCTGCCCTCGCACACGGTGGCGATCGGGGAGGTGGGATTGGCCGGTGAGGTCCGGCAGGTGACCGGGTTACGCCGGCGCCTGACCGAAGCCGCCCGGTTGGGCTTCCGGCACGCACTCGTGCCCCCAGAAACGGTCACAGCGACCGCCCGAGAAAGCGCCCTGCGGGTCTCGGGTGGCGGCGCTAGCGTCCCGCCGGAGATGCGCGTGCATGTGGTGCCCGACCTGGCCGCGGCGTTGGGCTGGTTGCGCGCCTGACATCACGTCGGCCAGCGCAGACGGCGCGGCAGCGGCACCCGGAGTCCCTCGGGGGTCGGCCGCGCCATCGCGTCGGTGATGAGGGGGTCGGGGTCGGACAGACCCAGGGCCGGTTCGATGAAGCGGGTCACCAGCGCCGTCCAATCGCGCGGGCGTCGCAGCATGGCGTGGCCGTCGCCGAGCACGTCGAAACGGCATACCCGGTCGCTGACCGCACGGGCCCGCACCGCAAACCGGTAGGACAGCCGTGGATCGGTGACCCGATCATGAACGCCGTGTGCGATCAGCACCGACCGCCCGGCCACCTGGTGCACCGGCTCGTCTTCGCGGGTCCACGGTGCGAGCGCGCAGACCGCCACCACTGCCGGGTGGTCGGCGACCCGCAGCGCCGTTCGCGCACCCATCGAGTGACCGAGCAGGGCCACCGGGACGTCCGGGTGGTGCTCACCAAGATGGTCAAGCGCCCACCTCGCATCCGCCAGAGGATGCATCTCGGGTTCGTTCCAGCCCCGGTATCGATACCGCAGCAGCCGAACCGAAAGACACCGCCCACGGCCGCGCCGGTGCAGCGCCGCGGCGAACGGGATCATCCGCAGGTAGGGACCCCTCCGACGGCCAGCCGTTTTGATGCTGGCGGCTTGGCCTCCGTGCAGGATCAAGACGATCGACCCCACCGAGTCGGCGTCCATCGGCCATGGGTTCTCGATTGTGGCCGCGTCGGGTGCCATCAGGGTCCCGTTGCCGGCAGGCGATTCAGCGCGATAGCTGAGTATGCCGCACGGATGCGCTCGCATCGATCTCACCGGCGTCCCGCGCCGCTCGGCGGCTAACTATGCTCGGCGACGTGGCGGTCAGTCCTGTCGATGCGGCGCACCGGCTGCGTAGCGCCGCGGTCGACGGCCGCCTCGAGGCCCTTGGCTGACGCGCACAACCTCTCGCTTGTGGTGCTGTTCGGCAGCGCGTCGCGCGGCCAGCCCGACGCGCGCGATCTCGATATCGCGGTCGGCACGCGCGCGCGGACCGGGCTCGACGTGGTCGCGGTGATCTGGTCGCTCGAACTGACGCCCGCAACATCGCCTCGATCAGCGTGCTACGTCGAGTCGGCATGCGACAGGAGGCGCACCTGGTCGAAAACGAATGGTTCAAGGGCGAATGGAGCGACGAGCTCGACTTCGCCATCCTCACCCGCGAATCGACGACGTAGTTTGGCTCGCCCCTGACGAGGGGGTCCCAGGTCGCCCGGGCGAGGATCGTCGCGGACAGTCGGCGACGTTCTTGCGATGATGAGGCCGTGACGGCCTACGCGATCTCGGAAGTTGAGATGCTGGATGAGGCGCAAGCCCAGCGCTATCGCGAGCTGGCGAGTGCATCGATCGCTCGTTATGGCGGGCGGTACCTCGTGCGAGGAGCGAATCCGAGGGTGCCAGAAGGGGACTGGCCGACTCGCCAACGGGTCGTCGTGGTCGAGTTCCCGTCCATGGAGCAGCTGGAGCGCTGGTATGACTCCGCCGAATACGCGGAGGCACTCGCTGTGCGACAGACAGCCCTGAACCGCCGCCTGCTCTTCGTCAACGGCGTGGGCGCTCAGTAACGCGGCGGCCTCGGCTTCCGCACCGAACAACTCAGCGAGCTCGTCGTCATCGACGACACCATGGCCGATCGGGCGGCTTGAGTTCACCGTGCAACGTTGAGCATCGCAGCGACTGCGTCCGCCGCGTGGTGCACGGCGGTGAGGTCCACATCGTGGTGAGTCACGGCCCGGACCACATGGGGTCCCAGAGCACCCATCCGTACTCCGTGCTCGGCCTCCAGCCGCGTGCAGAACCCCGGCGCGCCGGGCATGCCGAACACCACAATGTTCGTCTCCACGGTGGCTGGGTCGAGCGTGATTCCGGGTAGCTCGGCGAGCGCCTCGGCGAGGATCCTGGCGTTGGCGTGGTCGTCACTGAGACGGTCCACGTGGTGCTCCAGAGCCCACAGACAGCCGGCCGCGACGATGCCGGCCTGGCGTAGCGCTCCGCCCATCATCTGCTTGTAGCGCCAGGCCTCCTCGATCAGCTCGGCCGATCCGGCCAGCACGGCACCCACCGGCGCGCCCAGACCCTTGGTGAAGTCGATCCACGCGGTGTCGAACCCACGCGCCCACTCCGCGGCCGGCACCCCGGAGGCGACCACGGCGTTCATCAACCGAGCGCCGTCCAGGTGGGCGCGCAGCCCATGCCGCGCGGCGATCCCCAGCACCGCGCGCACCTGCACCAGGGGCCACACCCGGCCGCCGGCCAGGTTGGTGGTCTGCTCCACAGACACCAGCCGGGACCGCGGTTTATAACGGTCTCGGGCCGGGAACAGCGCCGCCGCCAGCGCGCCGGCGGTGAACATGCCACCCTCTCCCGACACCGGGGCGAGCACCGCCCCGGACAACGCCGACGGGCCGCCGCCCTCTGCCACGACCGGGTGCGAGCTCGGATGCAGGTGCACCGCGTCGCCGCCGGGCCGGATATGCAACCGAAAACCGATCGCGTTGCACATCGTGCCCGACGGCAAGAACACCGCGGCGGGCTTGCCGAGCAGTGCCGCGACCCGCTCGCACAAGGCGGTGACAGTGAGATCCTCGCCGCGTTGCTCGTCGCCCACCTCCGCAGCTGCCATCGCCGCGCGCATCGCCTCGACCGGCCGCGTTTGGGTATCGGAGTACAGGTTGATCAGCATCACCGGTGACGTTAGTCGACGGCGCAGCAGCGCACTGGTGACCGAGTGGCCAGGACTCCGTTAGTCCCGTGGGGCGACGAGCTGTGTCGGGGCATCGAGCCACACCGACTGGCCCGCGGAGGTGACGGTGACGCCGTACCGTTCGCGGGGTGGGCGGCCGACCTGTTGCCACCAGGTGTAGGCGCGGATCACTTCGTCGAAGAGCCGGCGTAGGCCAACTTGGCGGACGGTATTGCCTTGCACGCTCGCCCACGAGTCCGACGCGAGCAGCCATAGAGTGGACGGGTAGCCCTGCGCCCCGTCGGCGGTGACGACTAGCGGCGAGCGTCCGACTCGGGTGAGATTTTGGCGCGCGTTGTCGGCCACGGCGGGGTCGACCTCGACGCTGACCACGTGGTCGTCACCGAGCTGGTGGGCCAGCAGTGCCGCGGTCCACCCCGTGCCGGTGCCGATCTCCAGGACCCGTTCCCCGGGTTGGGGATCAAGGTGGCCGAGCATGCGCTGCACCAGCTGGAGCGCTCAACCCGGCCCTGGGGCCAGGAGAGGAGTCAACGGTGTGAGCCGTTACGTAGGGTAGCGGGTGAACCAACTCCCACGTAGCTCGGCGCTAGGCTGGAAACCTGAACGAGCTTCCGCCCAGGTAGGAGGTGCGCCACAGCATGGGTCGCCAGCCGCCAGAGCTCGCCGAGCTGCGGCGGGCGCTGGGCCGACAACTGGCGACGCTCCGGGAAGCAGCTGGACTCTATCAGACAGATATCGCTCGTGCAGTGCCGTGCCATCGCACAACCGTGACACACGCCGAAGCGGGATCGCAGCTCGCGGATGCCGACTTCTGGGAAACAGCAGACAGCGCAAATGGCGCACTGATCGGTCAATATGATGCCTTCATCCAGGCCCGGGAAGCCCACAAGACCGATAAGCGCGTGGCCCGTCGCGCGCGGGCGCGGTCTGAATTGGCAACACTGCCTCCTAACGGTGGACTCATCACTCCACCAACGGCGACTCCGAACGATCTGCGAGTAGCCGTCTGGCAGGGTACCTCCTTAAAGGACGGGGACGAGCATGACGCCTTGGAGCTTGCACGGCGGGTAGCCGCGTCAGATGTGAGCGCCGAGACGCTCGGCCGACTCGAAAACATGGTTGACGAACTGGCAGTCATGTATCCCAAAACCCCACCGCAGGAATTACTTGATTCGGTCCGCCGACACATTTCATATGTCATGCGGCTAATTGATGCGCGCAAGACGCTTGATGAGCACCGTCGGCTGCTCATCGTGGGCGGCTGGCTCTCCCTTATTGCAGCCACGCTATATATTGATCTCGAACAGCGAGCGGCGGCTAATAGCTGGCTCGCGACCACTGCGAGCTTGGCGAAGCAGGCGGGCCAGTCCGAAATTTATGCCTGGCGCTATGAGACCGAGGCTTGGCAGGTACTGACTGATGGTGACTACCATCACGCGGTCGACCTATCGCAGGCCGCTCAGCAGCTTGCTCCCCGCAGCAGCTCGGCAGCCATTCAGGCTACGGCGCAAGAAGGGCGCGCGTGGGCGCGACTTGGTAAATCCAAGGAGACATACGATGCGCTCAAGCGGGTAGAGGAATACGTTTCTCGCATGGCAAGGCCGGAGACACCTGAGCATCATTATCGGTATGATCCGGACAAGGCGGAAGCTTATGTTGCTACCACACTCGCTTGGCTTGGGGATGTGGCATCTGAGCACCATGCCCGCAGGGTCGTCGCCACATTTACTCATGAATCCGAGGCTGGCCGCTGGCCACGCCGGCTGGCCTCCGCCAATATCGACCTAGCCCTTGCCCTGCTCCTGGCTGACTGTCTCGATGAAGCCTGTGCAGTCGCCCAGGCGTCTATGCTCTCCGGCCGCCTGGTGGCCTCCAACCACTGGCGAGCGCTTGAGGTGGTTCGGACTGTTGAATCCCGAAGTTTGCCAGAAGCACCGGAACTGCGGGAGGCGTACGAGCTGATGCGTCAGGGCTCTGACTCCAGCTAGTATTTCGCCGATCGGATTCATCGCTGTGACCCCCACGGCTCGGGCAGTCGTTTCGCTCTCTGCACAGAGCCAGAACCGCAGACCGATCCCCTTTCGACACAGGACAAGTGTCCCAAGGCCGCTGCCTCAGATCGTTCTTCCGCAACGCTCAGTCGGCCGCATCGATTTTACGCACCAGGAGATGCCCGTCGGGGAACCTGCCGTTCGGTCCCGGCTGCACTCGGAGCCGGGCTACCTCGAAGAGTCGCTGTGCCCGCAAGAGATCTGCGAGGGCATCGATGGACCAGCGGTAGGCCGGGGAGACCTTGTGATCGAAGGCCTCCCAGTTCTGCAGCGTGTCGTTGCCGCTCTGAAACCCCAGAAGTACATATCCGCCAACCGCGAGCACCCGCGCGCATTCCGCGAGTGCCGTTGGCACGTGTTCTGGTGGAGTGTGGATGATCGAGAAGTGGGCAAGTACGCCGCCGACCGAGCAGTCAGCGAAGTCGAGGTCGAGGATCGAGCCGACGTCGAACGAAAGATCGGGGTGTTTGCGTCGGGCCAGTTCGATCATTGCAGGTGACAGATCGATCCCGTGGACCGACAGGCCAAGGTGAGCGAGAAGATCGGTCCTGTGCCCTGGGCCGCAGCCGACGTCTACGGCTGTCCCATTGGCGCCGCGAGAGCCCACGAGGTCGGCGAAGACGCCGATGAGGGCGCGACCGAACGGCTCGGCGTTGACGGGGTCTTGGACGAATTCGGCGTAGCGCACGGCCATCGAGTCGTAGTCACGTCGGGTGGTCTCAAGATGGGTTACATCGGTCACCGTCGCAAGGTATCCGCGCACGCTGACAGCCGCGCGACAAATAGTATCTGGCGCTGTGTTCACGCCAACGCAGCGCGAACGGTTGCGCGAGGGGCTGATCTCGGCGGCTCACGCCGATGCTCGCATCACGGGTGCGGCGGTGACAGGGTCGGCTGCGGTCGGGCGTGAAGATCGGTGGTCGGACATCGATCTCGCTTTGTGCGTTGCCGCTGACGCCGACCGTGCACAGGTGCTGGCCGACTGGACCGACCGCGTGTACCGGGACCATGCAGCCGTCCATCATCTGGATGTGACCCGGGGTACCACTCTTTATCGGGTGTTCCTGCTCGCTAGCACCTTGCAGGTCGACCTCGCCTTCTGGTCAGCGGCGGAGTTCGGTGCTATCGCTCCTACTTTCCGGCTGCTGTTCGGAATGGCCCACGAGCGACCGACACCACCAGCGCCCGCGGCGGCTGAGCTGATCGGCATGGGCTGGCTTTATGCGCTGCATGCTCGTTCGAGCATCGCCCGTGGCCGGATGTGGCAGGCGGAATACATGATCAGCGGCATGCGGGATCATGTTCTCGCGCTGATGTGCCTGCGCCACGGTGTGCCCGCCGTTCAGGGCCGGGGTATGGACCTCCTACCGTCAGCGATCATCGCGGGGCTCACCGGGGCGCTCGTCTGCTCGCTCGACATTGACGAGCTCAGACGCGCTTTCGGCGTGATCAGCGAAGCCCTGCTCGGCGAGATCGAACGGGTCGATGCTGGCCTGGCGGTCCGCCTGACCGGTCCGCTGAATGAGCTGGCCAGCTGATCACCGCTATTGCTGTGGCCTCAGTGCCTGGTGGATGGCTAGCCGACCGTTGACTTGCCGACGCCGGTGGGACCGCAGAGCCACAAGACCGGTCCGGGAACGGTATTCACTGCGCGAACGGGCGGCTGCGGTGGTTCCGTTTCGCGGCTCGATGAAGGGACCAGCCCGGTCAGCACGAGCCATCCGCCAGCGTGCTCGCGCACGAGTCGCGTCACCTCAACCACGGGCCGTCCGCTCGTGTCCAGACACACGTCAGCGAAGTCGTTATCGCATCCGCCGGGCCATCTACTGGGTACTTGCGCCCAGCCAGTGCAGCAGTGCCTGTCGGGAAAAGCGCCATTCGCTGCTGATCTGGCGTCCCGGGATCTCGCCGGACTCCGCCAGCGCCTGCAGGTCAGTCTCGGACACGCGGAGCAACTCCGCGGCCTCGATAAGATCGAGCACGGCGTCGTACA
Source organism: Pseudonocardiales bacterium (assembly GCA_023252195.1). Lineage (GTDB taxonomy): Bacteria > Actinomycetota > Actinomycetes > Mycobacteriales > Pseudonocardiaceae. The sequence continues at coordinate 33,211 of JAHEXI010000021.1, read as the reverse complement.
GCTCACCGCTGATGATGGTCGTTTTGGGCGTGGGACGTGGACGCCAGATGACCTCGTCATCCTCCATGGTGAGGTGATCGCTGACCAGATTGGCCAGCACGTCGCGTTTGGACAGACCGAGCCTCGTGGCCGCACGGTCCAACTTCTCGGCCACCTGTGGCGGTACTCGCGCATAGACCGCACGGGTGGGCTCCGGCGCGGGAGTCATCGTCGATCACCTAATCCTTCTGGTTCTCCTGTTCGTGTGGGCTTCGCCCCAACTTCGCACCACGATATCATGATAGCTATCTCTAATATCGAACTAATCTCAACAGATCGGTCTAACCTCGGCGCGATGGACGGGAGGCCCGACGGGGTGAAGGTCGTCGCCGTGTCCCTGGACTGCGCCGCTGGAGACGACCCAGATCGAATTGCCCTCCGGACAGACACTCACGGTGCCCACCGATGACGAGACTCTGCGCATCAAGGCATTTCTCGTCGTGCGGCGAAATCAAACCCGCGACTACCTTGATGTCGCCGCGCTCGCGCAGCGCGTCGGCATCGAATCGGCCGCCTCGGCATTGCGCGATATTGACCAGTACTACACCGACCAACGCGGAGCAGGAGACGGGGTGGCGACGCAGATCTTCCGGCAGCTCTCGGACCCTCGCCCCAAAGACTCATCCACCACCCGAGAGCTGAAACTCTACAAGAATCTCGACGCACGCTGGCACGAGTGGTCGGCCGTCGTCGCGACCTGCCGAGATGTCGCCGCGGAGATGGAGAGGAAGAAGCCGTGACACTCGTTTTCCGTAACATCGACGCCTCGCCCACGGACCCGGTGGAGACTTGGCCGACCGAAGCGGTGATCACAGCTCTCGAACGCGGCGGCCTGTCCGACTGGCACCGACTCGGCGAAGCGATCCGGGCCGATCCCAGGGGACTGGTGGCCCGCAGAGTAGAGACGGCACTAACCTGCGTCCATCCTTATGGCGTCGACGTTGCCATGCGACGGATACTCTCCGACGCCCGAGCCACCCGGGACCTGGCCGAACGAGAGGCCGTTGCGGCAGAAGTCGCACAGATCGTGCGGGCTTCTAGTTTGAGCAAGTCCGAATTCGCCTCCCGGATCGGGACCTCGGCGTCGCGGCTATCGACCTACCTGTGCGGCTCCGTCACCCCATCGGCGTCTCTGCTGCTCCGGATGCGGACCGTGTCACTGGACGTTGATCGTGCCCGTCCGGGACCGGACCCGTCGCCTCTCCACGACCTGGCTGCGCTGGACGCACGAAGGCCGGACCCGCGCCGGCGGCAATTGAGCTAATTGGCATGGGCTGGCTCTATGCGCTGCGCTGGCTATTCGTCGCGCGCTTGTCGCTCGAGACCGCGGATGTGCGTTTCCGGGCTGCGATAGGTCACCGGGAATGTGCCAAGCGCATCATTGCCTGCACTGGATCGATAATGGCGAAACAAGCGTAGAGAATTGCGTATTCTTGTGCGAAACCCATCACCGGCACGTGCACCGCACCGGCTGTGAAATCCTCATCCATCCCGGCCACGTCGAATTCATCCCACCCCCGATCATCGACCCGACCCGCACCCCACTACGCAACCCCCTCCGTTGCTAACAGACGAACGAAGACGCCTTCGACCGAGCTGGCGGCAGGTCTCGGTGATTTCAGAACGGGATCCGACGGTTGCGCCTGTTCGCACCGCGCGCACTTGACCACCGTTCCCACGGCGTCCGAACCAAGCCCCGTGGCGCCTACCGAAGTCCCGTGCCGCCGTCCCAGTCAGCGCTCTGCGACGACCCGTGCACTTCAGTCAGCCAGCCGGAGCCCGCGGGCGGCGGGGTCGTCTCCGCGGCGCGCAGATTGCAGGCCGGCCAGCTCATCACGGAGGAAATTGCCACACCATTGCACTTATTACGGCCGCGGATCGGCGCGATCACGTTACCGTGATTGGCGAAGGGCGGCCGCTGCTCGCCCATGCTGCGGCGGTGACGATGCACGAAGGGCTGCACTCATGGACTGGACCGAAACGGACGCCCGGCACGTAGCCATCGCGATGTGTGAACTGGCCGGACTTCGGGGGCACGAACCTGAGCTGCTGCGCTTTGGTAGCAACGCTGTCTTCGGTATAGGCGAGGCGCATGTCCTGCGAGTCATGTATCCTACTACCAACGAAGCCGATGTGCACCGTGAGATTGACCTGGTGCACGAACTCGCTCGACTCGATATCCCCACCGCGCAGCTTGCCGAGATTCCCGCTCAGCAACCGCTCAAAGCCCGAAACTGCCTGGGCACCGTATGGCAAAGACTCGATGAGCCAGACCGCGACGATCTCTATGGATCATTGGGACAGCTACTGCATATCTTTCATCAGCGTACCGCTGAGCTGCGGGTTCCAGTTAAGCCGTGGTGCCCGCTCGTCGCATCCAATCGGCGATTGATCGATCTGGGCGGTCACTACGCGACTGAGCAGGTCACGATGCTTACTCGGTGGTCAGAGCGGATCGCCGTCGAGCTGGATCAGGTGCAACCTGTGCTACCGGATGGCGTCGTCCACGGGCAAGCCGAGGTCGGTAACGTCTTGTTCCGCGCTGGGCATCCCGTGTTCATCGACTTTGAACAGGTGGCTATCGGGCCCCGCGAGTGGGATCTCGTCCACACTGCCGTTGCGGTCACTCGCTTCGGTCGGCCCGAGCAGTGCTACCGCGACTTTGCTGACGCCTACGGTTTCGACATACGGACCTGGGATGGCTATGCAACCTACCGTCGACTGTGGGAGATGTGCGCCACCACCTGGCTCATGCAGCATGGCCACCGTAGCCGCAAGGTGGTCGAAGAGATCAAGGTGCGGCTCCAAACTTGGCGTGATGACAATCCGGACACGAAATGGAGCGGAGTACTCGAGCGCTCCGCTCTCAGACCTCCGAACTAAACAGCAACGCTGTCCAGCCCGCGTTAAACAGCATTGCTGTTTAGTTCGGGACCGCCAGAGCTAGCACAATCTGCGGCGCAAGCGGTGTCACGCAGATCGATCGAAGCCACGCGCGGGGACTCGAAAGCTCCGGACGATCGTGTGGACCGCCGGGCGCGTCTGGGGGTGAAGGGCGTCCCTCACACGCGGCAACCGAAAATGACCACTCGAGGGCCGGCCGTAGCCGACCATGGTCCGCCGTCCGACGTCGGCAGGAACACCCCGCACGCCTGCACTGTTGGCACCGAGCGTGAGCGAACTGACGATGTACACAACCGTGTGGTGTGGCTACTGCAGGCGGCTCAAAGCGCAGCTGGCGCGTGCCGGCATCGGTTTCCGCGAAGTCGACATCGAGCACGACGCAGCGGCCGCCGCATTCGTGGCAGACGTCAATGGAGGCAACCAGACCGTACCGACCGTGCAGCTACCGGACGGTTCGGTGTTGATCAATCCCACCATCGACCAGCTCATCGAGGGCACCGCCGCCTAGCGCGGTTTCATCCTCCGCAACGGCAGCTCCTTGCCGTGAGTGCGCTGTTCTGATGGGTCTGCCGCCGCGACTCCTACGATCACGACCACGTCGTGCGGAATCTGGCAGACCGGTTCGATGCGGTGCTCGACGCGCTCGAGTCCGAAGTGCTCGAGCCGCTCGGGAGCTGGCCGAACGAAAGGCCGTTGCGGCGGAAGTCGCGCAGATCGTGCGTGCTTCCGGTTAAGTTCCGACGTCCAGTGCCTGGCCGACGACCCAGCAGCTACGGAACGCGATCCTGGCCCGGTCACATGCCAGTGACGTCCATGACCGACCTGACAAAGAGTCCGACCTGCGGCGTGAGCAACCGCGGGTGACCGACCTCTTCCACGAGGTCGAGCACCTGATCGGCGGTTCCCAGCCCGAGCTGTTCGCACCGCAGCCCCGGCATATCGAGGACGCTGGTGGGGAAGGTGTCCGGCCCTTGCAGAAAACCCTTGACAGCATCGTTGAGCCAGCCGTCGGGTAGGTCGAGCGCGGCACCGACCCGGGCGGCGGCGTAGACCTCGTTCTTCGGCGCGAACACTGCATCGATGTCTCTGGTAGCCCGGCGTTCGTCATACGCCAGAGCGATGGCTGCTCCGCCCACGACATACAGATCGGCGACCAACCCGCGTTCAGCCAAGTCGGCTCCCAGTGCCGTGAGAGCCGCCAGTATCTCGTCTCGGCGCACAGCTAGACCCTGCTCAACATTCCGGCACCGAGCAGGATGCCCCGCCGACGAAACGCTGCGGGTGACTCCACAATGGCCCGTGCCCACAGCCCGGGGTAGCGCGGCCACCAGATACGCGTGAGAAACCGTCCCGCTTCGACGGACCAGGGTGGTACGGCTAGTGCACGCTCGGCAGCGATGTGCTCGGCCAAAGCTCCGAGGTAGGCATCGGTACGCGGATCGACATCGCGTGGCCGCTCGGCGATCCGCTGCGCGACGTCATGGTGCCCCCTGGCCCACCGAAGATCGTCAAGGAAGTCCGCCGCTGCTTCTCGCAGTGCAACACCATCCGCGATCCGATCCGCTGTTCGAGCGAGCGTCATGGGATGCCGAGCCTGCGGCGGTAGGAAGTCGCGCAACTCGGTGTCATCCTCGTCATCCTCGAGCTGCGCAAAGATCCGCTCTGACGGGGTACTCATGTCACGGAGTCTGCCGTAACCGCATCGCGTCACGGCCATCTCCCACACCAGCACCTCGTTGAGATTTCGTTCCCAGCAACCACATGCGTCACGAACGTCCCATGAATGAGATGGGTGGATGCTTTGCAGAGGTGCCATGGGTGGCAACTTTGCGGCAAAAGTTGCCACCCTGGCATTGCTGCGCGCAGCAATGCCGAGACCCTGAGCGACACGGACAGTGACGAGCATCGTTCGCCGACTACGTCTCGACCTCACGCAAACCTGGTGCCGGGCGACAAACGTCGAGCAACCTCGGCGGGATGGATGGTAGAGCCGCCACCGCCTGGCCGCGCATCTCGTTTATCAGATCCGATAATCTCAGACCTATGGACCGACCTAGTCGCAATCGGCGACGTCGTTGCCAAAGCTGACTTCGGACTCCGCCAGCGCGCCGAGGACCCGGTCGAGGCGGGCGATTCCAAAGCCACGTCTTTGGCCGATGCCAGTCCAGCCCTAACTACGTGTGCTTAGAATTTCCCCGAGTCTGATGGGGCTCTGCCGGAGGCACTCGAACAGGTGTCTCTGACCGGATGCCGCTGTGGAGCGGCGGCGCTATTGGCCTCGCAGGACGGCCACGATCTGGTCAACGACCCGATCCCGCTGTGCGTCGGTCAAGCGGCCGAATTGCTCGCCAAGCATGTCTACCGGCATCCATACCACCCGGTCGGCGAGCACGACGCCGTAGCCGGTCTCGGTCGCATAGGCGGTAGCGCGGTAGCAGGTGCCGGTCTCGATCTCGGCGATCAGCACGGTAGGACCGCCCGCGGCGTTGTAGATGTCCGCCGACACCACCAGCGACAACTCCCGCTCTCCGGTCAGCGGGGACGGGTTGGAGATGAGGACATCGCCCTGACTCGGCGTGGTTTGGCCTGGCGCCGTCACCGTCCGGTCTTCCACGCGGCTAGCCCGCGGTTGCGCGACTGCGCACGCGCACGCAGCCGCTCAACATCGTCGGCCTCGGCGAGCATCATCACGTGGTCAGCCAGCTCGCGGCGCGTCAATTCTGCCTTTAGTGCCGCGTCTACCAGCCCTGACAGTGTGGTTCCGGCGCTGCGTGCATGCTGCAGCGCCCGAGCATGAGTCGCGTCTGGCAGTGAGATGCCAACCTTTACGGTCATGCTTCCAGTCTGACCACTGGTCAGACCCGTGTCCAGACCGCAGCGGCGTTCGCGAGCGAGGTCGACCCGAACCCGAGGACCGCTCAGTCCGATGCCGCCCTGACACCGCCTGCGGCGACGGCGACCCCACGGTCGACAATCGGATCATCAGGGATCCAGTCGTTGATCAACGCGAGCTGGAACTCAACCCGGAACCAGTTGTCTAACAGCGTCCGCGATTCGGTTCCGCGGAGGATCTCTTCCTCGGAATCACAATGGACGAGGCAGAGCAGGCGCTCCGCGGTCTCGACCCGCTCCGGCTGCGCGCTGTCCGCCATATCACCCACCAGCGCTCGCCACGCGGTGGCCGCCTGCGGCACGTCGTCGAAGGCACCCGCATGGGCGATCTCGACGAACCCGTGTTCTTGCGTCCACGAGACACCGGCGACATGCAGGATGGTAGGGCTGGGTACCGTTCGCCGCGCCGCTGGCCGTCATCAAACGAGACAAGGCTGTCTGTCTGGGCTGCCCGCCGATATGCTGGCCTCGATAGGGGGTCGGGATACGAGTTCACGAGCATCGGCGGCGGTAGGTTTTGCATCGACCCGGTTCTGCTCGACCCCGCTTCCGATCGACACCGGCGGGTGCGACGCGCCGAGCCGCCGCAAGTCCCTACATCTACTCACGTCACAGCCCCTACGAGCCGAGGATTCGCCGATGAGTACTCAGCCCGCTGACTTGCCCGCTGACTTCTTCACCAAGCCGGTCTCCGAGGTCGACCCCGAGATCGCGGCGGTGCTCGACAACGAGCTCTCCCGCCAGGAGAACACCCTGGAGATGATCGCGTCGGAGAACTTCGTGCCCCAAGCCGTTCTGGACTGCCAGGGCTCGGTGCTCACCAACAAGTACGCGGAGGGCTACCCGGGGCGGCGCTACTACGGCGGTTGCGAGCACGTTGACGTGGCTGAGCAGCTGGCCATCGACCGGGCCAAGGAGCTGTTCGGAGCCGAGCACGCCAACGTGCAGCCGCACAGCGGCGCGTCGGCCAACGCGATCGTCTTCAGCGCGCTGATGGACAACGGCGACACGTTCCTGGGGATGAAGCTCGACCACGGCGGGCACCTCACGCACGGCATGAGGATCAACTTCTCTGGCCTGAACTACAACGTGGTGCCCTATGGCGTGGACCGGGAGACCTCCCGGGTGGACATGGATGAGCTCGCCAGGTTGGCCAAGGAGCACCGGCCGAAGATGATCCTCGCCGGCTGGTCGGCCTACCCCCGCCAGCTCGACTTCGCCCGCTTCCGGGAGATCGCCGACGAGGTGGGCGCCTACCTGTTCGTCGACATGGCGCATTTCGCCGGGCTGGTCGCCGCCGGAGAACACCCCAGTCCGGTGCCCTACGCCGACGTCGTCAGCACGACGATCCACAAGACGCTGGGCGGCCCGCGCAGCGGCATGATCCTCTGCAAGGAAGAATTCAAGAAGAAGATCAACTCTCGGACGTTCCCGGGGTGGCAGGGCGGCCCGCTGATGCATGTGATCGCCGCTAAGGCGGTGGCGCTGCGGATTGCCGCATCGGAGGAGTTCCGGGAGCGCCAACGGCGTACCCGCGCCGGCGCCCGGGTGCTCGCGGAGGAGATGCTCGCTGGCGGGATCAACGTCCTGACCGGCGGCACCGACGTCCACCTGCTACTGGCTGACCTGCGGGAATCTCCGCTGGATGGCAAGCAGGCCGAGGACCGGCTTGCCGAGATCGGGGTCACCGTCAACCGCAACGCGGTGCCCTTCGACCCGCGACCGCCGGCCGTCGCGTCCGGCCTGCGGATCGGGACCGCCCCGCTGGCCACCCGGGGGCTGCAGGAAACCGACTTCCGGGAGATCGGCAAGATCATCACCGAGGCGCTGACCGGTGAGCTCGACGAGGCCAAACGAGCGTCGCTGCGCGAACGCACCCGGGTACTGGCCAAGCGTTACCCGCTGTATCCCCAGCTCGCACCCCACTCTGAAGGGCGGTGACGCGGGTGCCTGCAGGACCCATGCACCTGTTCATTCCTGGTCCCACCAATGTGCCGGACGCCGTGCGCTGCGCGATGAACGTGCCGATGCAGGACCACCGGGCACCGGACTTCCCTGAGCTCACCCTGCCGCTGTTCGCAGATCTCAAGACGGTCTTCGCCAACGGGACCGGCCGGGTGGTCATGTATCCCTCCTCTGGGACCGGGGCGTGGGAGGCGGCGATCACCAACACCCTCAACCTGGGCGACCGGGTGCTGATGTCGAGCTTCGGCCTGTTCTCCCACCTCTGGGCCACCATGGCGAAGCGCCTGGGCCTGGACGTCATCTGCGTCGAGCGGGAATGGGGCGAGGGCGTCCCGCTGGAGGACTACGCGCGTCACCTGGGCGAGGACAAGACCATCAAGGGCGTTTTCGTGTGCCACAACGAGACCGCCACCGGGGTGACCTCCGACATCGCCGCGGTCCGCGCGGTGATGGACGCGGCCGGCTCGGACGCGCTGCTGTACGTCGACGCGGTGTCGTCGCTGGCGTCTATCCCGTTCGAGCAGGAGGCCTGGGGCGTCGACCTCGCGGTAAGCGGCTCGCAGAAGGGCTTGATGATGCCCGCCGGGATGTCTCTGCTCGGGGTCAGCGCCAAGGCGCTGGAGGCGCACAAGTCCTCGACGATGCAGCGCTGCTACTTCAGCTTCGAGGACATGCTCACGAGTAATGATCTTGGTTATTTCCCTTACACCCCGTCCACCCCGATGCTGCACGGCCTGCGAGCCGCGCTGGACCTGCTGTTCGACGAAGGCCTGCCGCAGGTGTTCGCGCGCCACCACCGGCTCGCCGAAGGGGTTCGTCGCGGGGTGGACGCATTGGGCCTGTCGCTGTGCGCGTTGGATCCGAAATGGCATTCCGACACCGTCTCTGCCATTCGCACTCCAGAAGGCGTGGACGCCGGGGAGGTCTGCCGGATCGGCTACTCCCGCTACCGCACATCGTTCGGGGGTGGCCTGTCCAAGGTGGCGGGCAAGGTGTTCCGGATCGGTCATCTCGGACATCTCAACGAGGTGATGTGCCTTGCCGCGCTGGCCAGCGCCGAGATGTCACTGGCCGACGCCGGGGCCAAAATCGAGCTCGGTGCCGGCGTCGCGGCGGCCCAGGACTACTACCGCAGCGCGACCGCGACGCTGGAAGCCGAGGCTGGCGCCACATGAGCCACACCCTGCACCCGATGCGTCAGCCCCGGTTGCAACGCAGTGAGCTGGCGGTGCCGGGATCCAACACCAGCTTCATCGACAAAGCGGCGGACAGCGCCGCCGATTTCGTCTTCCTCGATCTGGAGGATGCGGTCGCTCCCGCGGACAAGGAGCAGGCCCGCCGCAACGTCGTCGAGGCGCTGCGCGACATCGATTGGGCCGCCAAAGGCAAGACGGTGTCGGTGCGGATCAATGGTTTGGACACCCACTACATGTACCGCGATGTCATCGACGTGATGGAGCAGGCGGGCGACCGGGTGCACACCATCCTGGTGCCCAAGGTCGGGGTGCCGGCGGATCTGTACTGCGTGGAAGCCCTCATCAACCAGATCGAGCAGGCCAAGGGCTACCCGAACAAAGTCGGTATCGAGGCACTGATCGAGACCGCGCTGGGAATGGCGAACGTGGAAGCCATCGCGAGCAGTCCTGGCCGGTTGGAGGCGCTGCATTTCGGGGTGGCCGACTACGCCGCGAGCAACCGCGCCCGCACGGTGAGCATCGGTGGCCTGAACCCGGACTACCCCGGTGATCAGTGGCATTTCGCGCTGTCCCGGATGATTGTGGCCTGCCGGGCCTATGGGCTGCGCCCGATCGACGGCCCATTCGGCGACTTCTCCGACGCTGATGGCTTCCGCGCTGGGGCCAGGCGGGCGGCCGCGCTGGGAGCTGAGGGTAAGTGGGCGATCCATCCCAGCCAGGTCGCGCTGGCCAACGAGGTGTTCAGCCCACCGGCAGCGGAAGTCGACCGAGCCCAGCGGATCATCGAAGCGCTGCGCCGGGCCGCCGCACAAGGCAAGGGTGCCGCGGCGGTGGACGGCAAGATGATCGACGCCGCCTCGGAGCGGATGGCTCAGACCGTGATCGCGATGGACGAGGCGATCCGGACCGCCGCCGCGAGCCGGGCCTGAGAGGGTTGGGCGTGGACATTCACGAATATCAAGCCAAGGAGATCCTGGCCCGCTTCGGCGTACCGATTCCCGTTGGCGGCCTGGCCTACAACCCCGAGCAGGCGTCCTACCGGTGCACCGAGATCGGCGGGTCCGCCTGGGTGGTCAAGGCCCAGATACACGCCGGCGGCCGCGGTGCAGCCGGCGGAGTGAAGGTGTGCCATTCCGACCGTGACGTCCAAGACGTCGCGAACGACATGTTCGGCCGGCGATTGGTCACCAAGCAGACCGGGCCGCGCGGCAAGCTGATCTACCGGGTGTACGTCGAGGAGGCCACCGACATCGCCCGCGAGTTGTACTTCTGCATCATGCTGGACCGCCGCATCGAGCGGGTGTGCATCATCACCTCCGCCGAGGGTGGCATGGACATCGAGGAGCTGGCGGCCACCAAGCCCGAAACGTTGGTGCGCACGACCATCGAGCCCGCGGTCGGATTTCTCGAGTTCCAGGCGCGGGAGATCGCCTTCGCGCTCGGCCTGGAGCCGGCGATGCTCGCCGAGGCCAGCCGGATATTCCGCCGCGCCTACCGGGCCTTCCGGGACCTCGACGCCACCATGCTGGAGATCAATCCGCTGGCCGTGACGACCAAGGGCAGCATCGTCGCGCTGGATGCCAAGATGTCTTTCGACGACAACGCGCTGTTTCGCCACCTCGACATCTCCGAGCTGCGGGACCGTAGCCAGGAAGACGCCCGGGAAAGCCACGCCGCCGACCGTGGACTGGCCTACGTCGGCCTCGACGGCGACATCGGCTGCATGATCAACGGTGCGGGCCTGGCCATGGCGACCATGGATATGATCAAAGTAGCGGGTGGTGAGCCGGCGAACTTCCTGGACATCGGTGGTGGCGCGTCACCAGAGCGGGTTCTCAAGGCATTTCGCGCGGTGCTGCACGATACCAAGGTCAAGGCGATGCTGATCAACATCTTCGCCGGCATCAACCGCTGCGACTGGGTTGCCGAGGGCATCGTGGCGGCATTCAAGGAGCTCGACGTCAAGATCCCGGTAGTGGTGCGGCTGGCCGGCACGCACGTCGATCTCGGCCATCAGATCTTGCGAGACTCCGGACTGCCCATCATCACCGCGGACAGCCTGGCCGAGGCGGCCCACAAGGCCGTCGCCGTCGTGGGCACCGTCAGTGTCTAGGTTGCGGGGAGGGTCATGGCCATCCTGATCGACGAGCACACTCGCGTGGTAGTGCAGGGCATCACCGGGCGCATCGGGCGCTTCCACACCGAGGAGATGATCGACTACGGCACCACCGTGGTCGCCGGCGTCACTCCTGGCAAGGGCGGCGAGCAGGCGCTGGGCCGTCCGGTGTTCAACACCATGAAAGACGCCGTAGCCGAGACCGGGGCGAATGCGTCGATCGTGTTCGTGCCGCCGCCGTTCGCCGCCGACTCCATCATGGAGGCCGCTGACGCCGGGATCCGGTTCTGCGTCTGCATCACTGATGGCATCCCGATGCAGGACATGATGCGGGTCAAGCGCTACATGCGGCGCTACCGGGCGCATCAGCGGATGACGCTTACCGGACCCAACTGCGCGGGCACCATCTCACCCGGGCAGTCGCTGGTGGGCATCATGCCCGGGCATATCTACCTGCCCGGACGGGTCGGGGTGATCGGGCGCTCGGGCACCCTGGGCTACGAGGCCGCATCGCAGATGAAGGCGCTGGGCATCGGCGTGTCCACCTCGGTCGGGATCGGCGGTGACCCGGTGAACGGGTCCTCCTTCCGCGATCATCTGGAACTGTTCGAAACCGACCCGGACACCGACGCGGTGGTCATGGTGGGCGAGATCGGTGGCCCGCAGGAAGCCGAGGGTGCGGACTACGTCCGCGATCACATGACCAAACCGGTGATCGCCTACATCGCCGGGCTGTCGGCCCCCAAGGGCCGCAAGATGGGGCACGCTGGTGCGATCGTGTCTTCCATCGGGGAATCCGCCCAGGAGAAGACGAAGATTTTGGCCGCGGCTGGTATTACGGTGGCGGCTGATCCCTCTTGCATTGGGGAGACTGTGGCGCGCGTGCTCGGAGAACACGCGCGCTCGTGAGTGCGTAACAGTGTTAGAACACTGTTACGCACTCACGACCAACCTGCTGGAGGATCGCCGTGGACGAGCCCGTCATCGTTGTCACCCGGCGCTGGCCGGCCCCGGTCGAGGACGAGCTGACGCGGCGCTTCGGTGACGTGCGGCTCAACGCTGACGACGTCCCGCTCGGGGCCCACGGGTTACGCGCCGCGCTGGAGTACGCCGACGTCGTGCTGCCCACCGTCTCCGACCGGCTGCCCGCTGAGCTGTTCGAGGGGGAACTGCGGACGAAGTTCCTCGGCAACTTCGGCGTCGGCTACAACCACATCGACACCGCCGCCGCGGCCAAGGCAGGGATCGTCGTCACCAACACCCCGCGCGTGCTCACCGACACCACTGCGGACACCGCGATGACCCTGTTACTGATGGTCGCCCGCCGGGCCGGCGAGGGGGAACGCGAGGTCCGCGCCGGGCGCTGGACCGGGTGGCGGCCAACCCACATGATGGGCGCCGACGTCACCGGCAAGACGCTGGGCATCGTGGGCATGGGCCGGATCGGAGTGGCGCTGGCCCGCCGCGGGCACTTCGGCTTCGGCATGTCGGTGGTCTTCTACGACCCGGCCGACTTCGAGCCCGACCACAGGATCCCCGGCGCCCGCCGGGTCGGCACCCTCGAGGAGGTGCTGGCCGTCGCCGACTTCGTCTCGCTGCACATGCCCGGCGGCGCCGAGAACACCCACCTCATCGACGCCGCGGCGCTGGCGACGATGAAACCCACCGCATTCCTGGTCAACAGCGCTCGCGGTGACGTCATCGACTCCTCCGCACTGATCGAGGCGCTGCGATCCGGGACGATCGCCGGCGCCGGACTCGACGTCTACGAGGGCGAACCCGAGATCCCGCAGGGACTGGTTGAGCTGGACAACGCGGTGCTGCTGCCCCATCTGGGCAGCGCGACTCTGGAAACCCGCACCGCCATGGGCATGCTCGTCCTGGACAACCTGCAAGATTTCCTAGCGGGCCGCGACCCATCCTGCCGGGTGGCGTGAGTCTGCCGCGCGCCACTGTCCGTGAACTCGACGGGACCGACGTCCACAGCCTCTCCGATGTCGGTCTCGTCGAGTTCACGACACTCCGCGTCGTTGCGGTGGGCGCAGCGTGAGTGCGCAAGTGGGTGATCCGGCAGCGCTGTTGCGGGCGATGTTCGACGCGGGGGTGGCGGCCGCGGATCCGCTGCAGCGGGTGCCGCGATTCCTGCCGGTGCGGCCGCCCGGGCGGGTGGTTGTGGTCGGCGCCGGGAAGGCGTCGGCGCGGATGGCGCAGGCGGTCGAGCAGGCCTGGGACGGTCCGCTGAGCGGACTCGTGGTGACCCGTTACGGCCACGCGGTGCCGGGCACGCGCGTGGAGATCGTGCAGGCGGCGCATCCGGTGCCCGACGCCGCCGGTGAGCGGGCCGCCCGCCGGATCCTGGAGCTGGTGTCCGACCTCGGTGCCGACGACCTGGTGCTGGCGTTGATCTCCGGCGGCGGCTCGGCCCTGCTGACGTTGCCCGCGCCGGGCATCACTCTGGCTGACAAGCAGACGATCAACACCGCGCTGCTGCGCTCCGGGGCGTCGATCGCAGCGATGAACCTGGTGCGCAAGCACCTGTCCGCGATCAAAGGCGGCCGGCTGGCGGCGGCGGCGTTCCCGGCTGCCACCGTGGGCTTGCTGATCTCCGACGTGCCTGGCGACGACCCCGCCGTGATCGCCTCCGGGCCTACCGTGGCGGAGCCGTCCGCTCCGGCGCAGGCACTGGCGGTGCTGGCGGCCTACAACGTCCCGGTGCCGCCGGTAGTGCGGGAGCACTTGGCGACGTCGCCGGGTTGCCCTGGACCCGACGACCCGAGGCTGGCCCGGGTGACCAATCACGTGATCGCCACCCCGCAGCAGTCGCTGGAAGCCGCCGCGGTGGTGGCCCGCCAGGCCGGAGTCACACCGGTGATCCTGAGTGACTCGCTGGAGGGCGAGTCTCGGGAAGTCGGGATCGTGCTGGCCGGCATCGCCTGCCAGGTGCGCCGCCATGGCCAGCCGGCGGCACCGCCGTGCGTGCTGCTCTCCGGCGGCGAGACCACCGTGACCGTGCGCGGCACCGGCCGCGGCGGCCGCAACGTCGAGCTGCTGCTGTCCCTGGCCCTGGCCCTGCGTGGGGCTGAGCACGTCCACGCCATCGCCTGCGACACCGACGGCGTGGACGGGACGGAAGAGGTGGCCGGGGCTCTGATAGGACCGGACACCCTGCGCCGCGGCACGCACCTTGGGGTGGACGCCGCAGCGGCGCTGGCCGACAACGACGGGCACAGTTTCTTCGCCACGCTGGGTGATCAGGTGGTGACCGGTCCCACCCTGACCAACGTGAACGACTTCCGCGCCGTACTCGTCACCTGAGTTTCTTTGTTACTCACGGTCACCACTCATGTACCCAAAGTTGTTGTTGCACTGAGTCACCGCATGGCCTAGCTTCGTAACTGCGTGACCACGGAGAGTGAGGAGGCCAGCTCAGGTCATCTGGGGGCTGCCGAATACGGCGGATTGACATGCTGTCGTTGCGACACGGGGGAAGAGCTCGCTAACGCTGGACTGCGTCGACGATTGGGGCATCGTCTCGCAAGACGGCCCCAGGCGTGCACATCATCTCCGCATAATCTCACGGGCGGCACAACGTTGCACAACCTCCCTAGGTCGCTTGAGTTCTGTTGGCCTGCACAACTCGTCCATCGGCTGAAGCGAAAAGGAGCGTTATGAGGATTGCGGATATCTTCACAATGGGTGACGGCAGTTTACGACGTCCTGACACCTGCGACAACGACTGCTACTACGGCTACATCGAGCCCGGTGAAGGCAGCGAATCGCTCACCGACCCCCGCTTGCAGCGCAGTGGGCTTGCGGCGATCATCGGGAGTCGTGCTAATGGTGGCAGTGGGCTGGCCGGCCTCTTTGAACTCAAGGACTAGCTGGTAGGGCGTGCGGCGGTGGCCTGCAAGGTCCCCGGTGGGCTAAGGCCACCGCTGCGCCATGTCCACTAACCCGTCATGTCTTCCAGTTCGCGGCCCTTGGTCTCCTTGACCGCCTTAAGTACGAACCCGAAGGACAGCGCGGCGAAGACCGCGTAGAGCCCGTAGGCGAAGGACAAGCCGGCATTCGACAGGACCGGGAACGTCGTGGTGATGGCGAAGTTGGCCAGCCACTGAGCGGCGGCGGCCACGGCAAGCGCGACCGCCCGGATCCAGTTGGGGAACATCTCGCCGAGCAGCACCCAGACAACGGGCCCCCAGGTCGTGCCGAATGACACGACGTAAAGGTTGGCAGCGATCAGCGCGATCGTTCCCCATGGCTGAGGCAGGCTGACGTCCTTGCCGATGCCGATCGATTGAGAGAAGCACACAGCCATCGTTCCCAGGGTCACCGCCATACCCAACGATCCGCCGAGCAGCATCGGTTTGCGACCCACTTTGTCGACGATGGTGATGGCGATCAGCGTGACCAGGACGTTGGTCACCGAGGTGATAACGGTGATCGTGAGCGAGTCCGACTCGCTGAATCCAACCGAACGCCACAGGCTGGTCGAATAGTAGAAGATCACATTGATGCCGACGAACTGCTGAAAGATCGATAGCAGGATCCCCACCCACACAATGGGGAGCAGCCCGAGACGGGGTCCGCGCAGGTCCGACAGCCTCGGTGCGTGTTGGTCCTCGCGTCGCAGGCTGACCACGATGTCCTGCACCTTGCGCTGCACGGCTTCGACGCTTCGGGCGCCCAACACCTCGCGCAGCACCTCAGCGGCGCGGATGAGCTCTCCCTTGGCCACCAGGTATCGGGGCGATTCCGGAATCTGCAGGGCCAGCACGGCGTAGCCCAGGGCGGGGACCAGTCCGGCGAGGAACATCCACCGCCAGGCCGACAGACCGAACCAGAGCTGCTGGCTCGCCCCGCCGGCGAGGTTTGCCAGGAACGCATCGGACAGCAACGCGACGAAGATGCCGGAGACGATGGCCAGTTGCTGCAGCGAGCCGAGTCGGCCGCGGATGTGCGCGGGCGCGACCTCGGCGATGTA
Organism: Pseudonocardiales bacterium; assembly: GCA_023252195.1. GTDB lineage: Bacteria > Actinomycetota > Actinomycetes > Mycobacteriales > Pseudonocardiaceae. Next base: position 17,115 of record JAHEXI010000021.1, on the reverse strand, counting down.
GGCCGGAGCGATTACCGAGGCCATCCCGACGCCCAGGCCGCCGACGAACCGCCATGCGATCAGCGACCACACCGAGAAGGCCAGTCCAGCCCCGACCGCGCTGACAGCAAAGAGCACCGCGGCGATGACCATGGCCCGCACCCGGCCCAGGTGGTCCGCGGTCCGGCCGGCGTACCACGCGCCCACGGCGGAGCCGAGCAGCGCACAAGACACCGCGAAACCCGTGAGGCCAGGACTGAGGTGAAAGGCTCCCTGAATGGAGTCCACCGCGCCGTTGATCACCGCGGTGTCGAAGCCGAAGAGGAAGCCGCCGACGGCGGCGACCACCGAGATCAGGATCACCTTGGCGGTGGTCCGCTGGTCCACGCCGGACATGGCCATCTGACCTCCTTGGATGCTGGGTAACAGCTTGCCAAGTCCGGGCCGAATCGGCAGCACAGACGGAGGTAGGACAGGAAAAAGCCCCAGTGAGGCCGCCAGGTCGGGGGTCCAACAGCGTCACGGAGGCTACCCATGTCATCGCCATTCGCGCTGTCGCCGTTACAACCCGGTTCTCGTCGTCAGGTTGGTGGGCCGACCACCAGCAGCACGCTGTCGACGAAGGGATTGCCGCGATCCCCACGGGGGACGGCTTCGCGCAGTGGCATGACATCTGGCGGTCGGCGCGGGAAGCCCTCAGACGTGGGGCCACCATCGGTACATGCACTGCGACGTTGCTCGCAGCAGCCAGCTTCACGCCGTGTCCGACGCTGAACGCAGGTGCACGTAGTGTCGGTTTCATGACTCTCCGGCTCATCCCTATGTCGGACCCTCAGCGCGAGGTCGTCTCGCGGCTGGCTGACCGCGTCGCCGCCGCGGTGAGATGGGTCGCCAGGACGGTGCCGGGTTGGTTGATCCCGCTGCTGGGCCTGCTGCTCGTCGTCGCCGGGTGCACCACCTCGTCGTCGGGACATGGACCGCCGGGCGCCCAGGGCCAGCAAGCCTTGCCATCTGGCTGCACCCACACCATCACCCGGGCCGATGACGTGCCGGCGGCTCTAGACGCCGCCGCTGCGGGCGACACGGTGTGCTTTTCTGGTGGTGACCTCAGTGACACCGACATGATGATGACCCGATCCGGTACCGCGGACGCGCCGATCACCCTCGCGGCCGACGGGGCCACCGTGCACGAGGTGCAGATCAAGGCCGATCACGTCGTCCTGGAGGGTTTCACCGTCGCGGGTGGCGGTGGAGTGCTGCTGGAGGGCGCCGGGATCACTGCGCGGAACAACACCGTCCATGACACCGACCAGGGCGGGATCACCTGCGATCCGTGCACCGACTCGACGATTGAGTCCAACACCATGACTCATGTCGCAAGCAACGGTATCGACATCACCGGACAACGGATCACCGTGCACGCCAACACCATCAGCGACACGGTGGTGTCCCAGCACGGCGGTGACGCCGACGGCATGCGGTTTTTCGGCAGCGGGCATCGGATCACCGACAACACCATCTCCGACATCTCCGCGGAGGGTTACCGCAGTCCGCCGCACCCGGACTGTTTCCAGACCCTCGACAACAGCAAGCCACCCACCTTCGATGTGGTGATCTCGGGTAACACCTGCCGTAACGTGGATGCGCAGTGCCTGATCGCCACCGGTGACCAGGACGGCAACCGCGCCGCCCCGGACGGCGTGCCGTCGATCACGTTCGTGGGAAACCAGTGCGCGAACAACGGCGCGCAGGCGGTCAACGTGCGGCACTGGCCCAACGTCGTGGTGCGTCAGAACACCTTCTCCGGCCCCAACTTGACTCGGGCGGTGTTGATCAGCGAGGGCTCGACGGGGTGCACGGTGACCGGCAATACCACCACCGGGGATCGCCCCACCGTGGAGGTCGACGGCTCATCCCGGCCGGGATCCCACGTGGATAACAACACTCCCGGCTAGGGAGGGGCGGCTGCGATCCAGCCACCCCTGCCCCCCCTAGCCAGTTCACCGTTCCTAGCGACCCACTCAACTCAGCTGCCCACGGCGCTGGAAAGCGACTCGTCGGCGGCATTACCGATTTGACATCACATATCTTGCACGCAGTTCGCCTGACCTGGCAATCGGTAGTCACACCTAACCTATCCTGCCGGGCTACCTAGCAGCGAGCCAGTTGTGCGAATACGTAGATGACATCAAACGCCGGCATGGAACCGCGTATTTCGACGGTAGCCGATACTGGAGTCGATACGAAGGCAGGGGAGACCATGTGCCTGGCTCCCCTGCCTCATCGCCCAGCGCCCGATCACGGCTGCGGTTACGCGGTTTCAGTGCCCGACTCAGCCAGCACCACCAGTGGCGGCGCCACCGGTGCCACCAGTGCCAGCGGTGCCGCCAGCTGCGCCGGAGAGGGTGTTCCACTGATCGCCATCGACGAAGATCGCATTGCTGGTGACGGTCGGCGCGCCGCCAGGGCTGGCGCCCCCAGCACCACCGTCACCAGCGGCGCCGGCCGCGCCACCAGTGCCAGCAGCGCCGGCCGCACCGGCCGCGCCAGCCGCACCGCTAGTGCCGGTACTGCCGGTGAGCCCACAGAACAGCGATAGGACAGTACGTGCCGGCAACAGCTCCACGTGCTGCCCGCCCATCTGCACAAAGCTCAGTGCGTCAGACATCAAATCCTCCTAGGAATGTGCCCGGTCGGTCCCGGGCACGGACACAACACCTCATCGGTGTCATTCCCGATTCGGCACCACATACCCTGCCGAGAAGTAAGACCGCGCGGCAATTAGTAGACGCACGTAAATCGACCGGCACACTACCTAGCAGAGGAGTTGCTTTTCAACGCGTAATGTGGGGCGATATTCTACGGAGCTTACCGACGCTGACTACCAACATCGAGTCTCCTCATCCGGCGCCGCGACCCGGCAGCCGGGTGGTCCGAGGCTGCTCGCCGCGGCGGGCGGACCACGAGTGGGTAATCCCCCATGGAAAACGTCCAGACGATCACTCAGGATGCGGAGCGCGCGACACCGCCGGACAACATATTCGTCTCGCTCCGTACGCAGCTCGACAATATTCGGAAGTGGAACGACGAGCGCGGTTGGGGCTTCAGCCCTGCGCGACGCCGTGGATGTCAGTCACCCCCTCGGCTGAGGATGAGCCGCTCGTCGTTGATCTCATCGCTGTTACCTCGACGACGACGACAAGCTCAACGGTGTTCGACGCGTGACCGTGTCCGGGGCCATCCCCGAACCCGGCACAGATGTCAACCCGAGCGGCCGCGTTCTCAAGATCGCCGCTAGCGATCGCGCGGCCATCACTGGAATTGCGGCGATCATGGCAGGTCCTTCGCCCCTCAATGCCAACACGTGATCGTGATTTCGGAAGAACCAACCGCGCTCAGCGCGGCTCATTCTTCCCGATCTGTGATCATGAGTGATCAGGGGACCGACGGCGGCGGTTGGGCTACCGGGGCAAACGCAACCGACGCGGGGCTGGGCCGTCGGCCGGATCCACTAGCGGGTCCTCCCAGAACACGAGGTCCACAACCTAAGCCCCGGGGCCCAGGTGGGCCTGGCTTCAACGTCGGGCACCTCCCGGCGGTATCAGCAGCCAGATTGTCGGCCTCTGTTAGCAGGTATCCCCGAAACCTGATCCGGGCCCAGGGGACCACGATGTGCGACCCGTCAAGGGAGCTGCGATGCCTACCGACCCGGCCAACATCCGGACCGCGATTGTCTTGCAGGGGGAGGCGCCCTGGGCGCCTACGAGTTCGGCGTGCGCAAGGCCATCTACGACCAGCGGCCGGGGTTCGAGCCGGCGGCGGTGGCGGGTATCTCGATTGGTGCAGTGACTGCCGCCGTATTAGGCGGCGCCCGGGCGAGCCCATCGCTGCGCTTGAGACGCTGTAGCGCGACAAGTTGACAGTGCTGCCCCGGGTGCCGGGGTTTCCGGCGATGCCGATGCCGTTCATGCCGCGCGATGTCGAGCGATCCCTGGCGACGTTCGGCAACCCGGGCATGTATCAGCTGAACCCTGCGATGCTGATGGCGCCATGGGCATGCACGAGCATCTACGAGACCGGACCGCTTCGCCAGACTCTGGCGGACCTGACCGACGTTCACAAACTCAACCACGGTGGCATGCGAGTGATCGTGGGCGCCATCGACATCGGGACCGCGCTGATCAGGTATTTCGACAACGCCAAACTTCCTGGAGTCCTGCGAGCCGGACAATCCCGATATCTACCGGGAAGTGATCGCGATCGAGCTGTTCCCGATGGAAGCCCCGGTCCCTCAGTCGTTGACCGATGTCGTCGACAGGATGGTGCAGCTCCAGTACACGAGCCGGATCAAGCTGGACGAGAAGCTCTTCAACAAGATCGACAGAGTGATCAAACTCATCGAGCGCGTCGACGCCGAGCTTCCGGCCGACAGCACGATACGGTCGGACAAGGATTACCAGCGCATGTTGGGCCACCGCAGGATCAACAGCTTCAAGGTCATCGAGGCCAAACTCCATCACGACCTGACCAACGCCAGCGACTTCTCCCGGTCATCGATCGAGGCCCGAATCGAAGCCGGTTACGACGACGCTAAACGCCAAGGTGTGGCCTTGCAGTAGTTCCCAGGTCGATGACCAGCGCGGCCGCGGAACTGGTGGCATCGGCGGCCGGGTTGCGCTCGGTGCGGCTGGAGCTGCAGGCCGACTGCTACGCCGGGGTCTGGGTGAAGAACGCGAGCACCACCGCCGGATCATCCGGTCGGCCGCTGATCGTCGACGCGACCGACGCGGACGTCAGCGCAGCGCTCGACACCGCCTCCCGCATCGGCGACGACTACATCCAATCCGAGCTCGGTGGCGGTCGGGTCAACGAGAGCCAGTTCACCCACGGCACCTCCGCGCAGCGCCAGAAGTGGTATCTCACGGGGGTACCAGTCCGGGGACTTGACGAGCTGTAGCACCTTCGACACCGGCGACCTCGGCTGATAGCACTGTCGTTCAACCCGGCGGGGAGGCGGGCGCGGTGCTCGCCGGGTGCCGCGGTCTGGTTGCCGTGATCCGGTTCGCAGTGATTGTGTTGCCGTTGGCGGTACCGCTTACGTGCACGGTACTGCCGACCGGGAGCTGCTGTGCGGTGCCGGGCCTTCGCCTGGTGCCGAACTGCGTCTGAGGCGTGATGGTCACGGTGTACTGAGTGCCGTTTCTGGCGTTGATGGTCCAGGTTGAACCATTTTCGGCGGTGATCTGGCCGATGAGCCCATGGGCATGTGCGCCCTTGGCGGGCGCGGTCGCCGCGGGTGGCGCTGTCGTCGTCGGGGTGACGCCCTGGGTGCTCGATCCGCCGGAGCAAGCTGCCATGACGCCCATCGCGACCGAGGCGCCGACCAACCTGATCGTCGCCTTTGTCCCTGTCCGTCGATGATTTCCGGCTGCGACTCTGTTCATCGCTTTACTCCTCTGTCCATCAGGTGCAGCACGCGAAAAGCCGTGCCTACGTTGTGCTTCCCGTTATGGACCGGCTAGGTGAGAGCAAGCTGCACACAACCTCACAGTTGCCTGGGAGAGGACCACGGACAGTGACTGCCGTCGTGAACGCCGCTCCGCGGAGACGGGAATTGCCAATCCTTGGCATTTCCACAGCGCAGGCAAGGGGGTTGACGGTGAGACGACGGTTCGCCACGGTGGATCGATGGCCGCACCCCAAGATGTCCCGCACGGCACGCTCCTCGGCTGGCAGTCGGGATGCCGCTGCACATGCTGCAGCGCAGCCGGTGCAGCCGAGCCGGCCCCCGCCGAATCGCTTGAAGACATCCGGCGGGCATTAGCCGGTGCGGCCCGCAAGCCGCCGGACAGGCCTGCGGGGTCCTAGCGCGGACGCTCCGGTGGGGTTTCCGTCGGCGTTCCGACAAACACGATCTTGAAAGACTGCCTCAGGAGCTCCGACGAGCAGGCTCCAGCCGTCTAATCGATCATGAATGACTCTGGAAGCCGGTAGGCTGCCTCCATGGGGTCTCCGGTTGGCCGCGTCTTTAGCGAAACCTTGGGCGGAGACCGGTGAACACTGACGGCCCCTTGACACACGCGTCGAACGTCCAGTTCGGCGGCTCCATCGGTCACCCTTGCCCCCCGGAGCGGTGTACATGCCGTTGTGGCATCCGGACTTGCCGGCCGACGTCGATGGTCATCCCGAGCGGTTCAACGGTTATGCGGGGGTAGGCCGGCGAGCCTGACCCACGCGGATCACGAGGCGTTCGCCTGCCCCACTCCTGCCGCGACCGTCCGCGAGCTAATTCTGGAGTGCCGGCCAACCGATCTGCCTCACGGTCAAGTTCTGAAGGTGTGGGACGCATCGGTCCTTCCATTCGTATCGGCGCATGAATCGGCAGTCGCCTAATCGGGTGTTTCGGCGGGAGTGAACGGGCCGTAGCGTGAAGCGGGTCCGTTACGCCGACATTGGAGGCGCAGTGTCACTGACCGTTCCCGTGAGCCTGTTGGAGAAGGCGCAGCACGGCGCTATCTCAGACGACGAATTTGTGGACTGTATTCGCGAGTCGCTGCCTTACGCGTGGTCGATGGTTGAGCGACTTGCGAAGGAGCTGGATGCTACCGGTGCACCGTCCGTACAAAACCTGGAGGTTCCGCCCGACGACGCGTCGTGGGGTGAGGTTTTCCGTTTGGTGGGCAGTGACGCGATGCGAGGAACGGTTCAGCGACATTTCGGCATACGCATGGCGTTCCAAAACTGCTGCAAGGTCGGCCTGTTCCGGATCGACGCGACGGAGGAGTACGAGGTCTTCATTTCACCTCGCGCGCAGCTCCTCAATCAGGACCCCTCTTTGCTAAATTGCTGAGAAGTCATATAAAAGGGTAGGGGTGCCGGGTTGCCCGGTGCTCCTCCCCTTTTGACTGCTGACGTCGGCCAGACTTTCTCAGGACACTACCGACCGTTTCGTCCGATCGAGCCGGCCCGGGCGACCAGGGCGTCGGCGCCATCGCATGGCGACGCCGATAGGCGCTGCAGTGGGGAACGCAGTGTGTTACTGGTATCTGAGGGGTTGGATGGGGAGCAGTCGGGCGGCCCGGTAGGCGGGGTAGCTACCGGCGATGAGGCCAATCATCAGGCTGATGGCGAATGCCGCCACCACCGGCGGGACAGTCAAGACGGGGGTGAACCCGGCGAGGGCTCCGGAGGGGTCGAAGGCCGGGGCAACGGTTTGGATGAGGAAGATCAGTCCGATCCCGGCTCCGACGCCGATGAGTCCACCGAGGCCGGCCAGGACGATGGATTCGATGAGGACCTGTTTGAGGATGGCGCGGCTGGTAGTGCTGCCCGCTTCGTGGATGCTGACCTCGCGGGTTCGTTCGGCGACCGAGGCCAGCATGATATTCAGGACTCCGATGCCGCCGACGACCAGCAAGATCACCGCGATAGCCGGAATGAACAGGACGAGGATGCGCACGATCTGGTTGAAGGTTTGCAGCCGGTTTCCCAGGGATTGAATTTGAAAATCCCGCAGTCGGGGGTCCGTGATGTGGTGGCGAGCGTCGAGGATGCGGGCGACCTCGGCCATGGCAGCGGGCACGGCTGTCTGCTGGGGGGCCTGCACGGTGATCGCGTTGAGTGTGCTGCCGCTACCTTGGCCGTAGCCGACGATGTAGCGGCGGTCGGTGTCCATCGGCACCACCGCGGTGTTGTCCAGCTGCCGGCCGTAGCTGGCCATCACACCGATGACCCGGAAAGGCACATGGTTGATCTGGACTGTCTGGTTCAGCGCTGCCGCGGGATCACCGAAGAGAGTGCTCGCGACAGTGGGACCCACGACTGCCACCCTGGCGGCCTCGCGTGCCTGAGTCTGGTTGAAAAACGACCCCGCCGTAAGGACCCGGTTGTTCGTCGCAGCCCAGATGTCCGTGGTACCGATGGTGGTTCCCGAGAGGAGCTTGACGCTTCCGGTCGCGATCACCATTCCTGTGCTGTTGATGGACGGAGTGACGGTGGCGACGTCGGGTGCGTCCTGCAGCGCGGAGGCGTCGGCATCGGTCAGATTCCGGGCGGGTGGCCCCCCTGGGACCTCGGCGGTCGTCGGCACGATGGCGATTTCATCGGCCACCGTTTCGACGCGCGCATTGACCGAGTTCTTCACCCCATAACCACAGGCGACCAGCAGAATCACTGCCGAGACTCCGATGACGAGGCTGAGCATGGTCAACGCGGAACGCATGCGGTGGGCGCGCAACCCGCGTAGCGCGGATAAAGTCAACCGGTGGCTCTTTGTGTGGCGGCTCATGGTGTGACCTTCCCCGGCTCTGCGGCACCGCACCGTCCGTCAAGGACACCCCTGCATGCATAACCGGTCATCGGCGTTGTACGCAAGGAATCCAGCGAATTCCCAGCAAATTCCCTCATTTCATCACAACGCGTAGATCGCCACTAACCGCGGTGTACACAGAAGATAGCGCATCGGAGTCGGCCGCGAGCGCAGCGTGCTCGACCCGCCGATAGGTGTCCTGCCTCGCGAAACTTTATCCTGTTTACAGTCCTCAGTAGCGGTCGAACATGGGTTTGACTGGGGATCCGGAAGCTGGTCACCAGGGATCGAAGTGCCGACCTCCCAATTCAAGATCAACCGTTGGGTCATGTCGGATAGTGGGATCGGCACGGGATGCACTACCGTCGCCATGACGCAAGACAGCCCTAGCTTTCAGCGGAGATGAAGTATATATTCGTTTTGTCGGGTACTGTAACCACGTCATGCGTCAGGTTCCAGTGCCTCAGCCGAGTGGTCCGAGGCATCTGGTGCGTAGTCTGGTCGTGGTCGGTGGTAATCGATGACTGAGGCAATTTGGCTGATATTAAGCTAGGGGATGTCATGCGACGAGTCATCATCCGTTCTTTCGCAGTCGCCGCAGTATTCACCGGACTGCTTTTTACCGGCGCTGGCGCGGCCGGCGCTAATCCAGTACCTACGCCGTGCTACCTCATTCCTACATCGTGCCCGTAGTGGTTTGCATAAGCGATCGACCCACCCAAGCCGGTCAACCTGCTGGCCCAGAAGCCACGCAGCGGACATTCGGATGCCCGATTTGTGGCGGTTCTCCACGTGTTTGAGGGGCTTGGGCTTGCCTTTCCACTCTGGGGCGTGCGGGGACGCCCTTCGTCTTAATGCAACTGTGCCGCTTCGAATCCTGGAGTCGCCGCACTCGGGCGCGTGGTCGGCGAGTGCCTGATCCGCAAGGGGCCCACGCCGACCGCCAGCACTGGAAATAGAGATCGGGGTCCGGTGAGTTCACCTGGCGGTCCACGAGGTGCACCTGCGCTGCGCGGTTACGCGGGGCCGGGGTTGAACTGTTCGCGGTGTATGCCGCGATCGCCTCGGGTCGGTGCAGATCGGGCGGTGTCGACGCGTTCCCCGAGAGGCGCTCGATGCCTACCTCGCTCGGCTGATCAGTGAGGCGGCCAGATGACCAGCTCAGAGGGCACTGATGCATTGAGGCGAAGAGCCTCGCTCGTCGGAGCACAAGCTCCTCCAGCAAGGAATCTAGGCCGGAGTTTCGTCGGCGTGTCGGCTGAAACGGCTCTTAAGCTGGGGAAACGTGGTCAACATGGGTCGTTATGATCTGGCGTGACCGAGCTGCGGCGAGGCTAGGCGAGCAACCGGTGTACGTCTACAGGCGCTGGCTGAGGATGCTGGCGATGAGTTCGCGTTTGCTGTGTACGCCGAGTTTGTCGAGTACCGCTTTGACGTGGTCTCGGACGGTGTAGGTCGAGATGTGCAGCCGTTGGGCGATCTCGGTGTTGGGCAGGCCGTCGAGGAGGAGTCGGGCGAGCTGGTGTTCGCGGGCAGTGAGCCCGTGGGCGTCGCCTCGGCGGGGATGGCGTAGGAACGGAACAGGGCCAGCCACTGGTCACCCTGCGGGGTGATGGCTTGGATTTCGTTGTGGATGTCGAGGATCAGGGTGCCAGGGCCAAGCGGCACGTCGGTCGCCGGTGAGCTGACGCAGGTCAACGCCGCCCGTAGGGCTTTGGCCATGGGCGCACTCAGCCGGAGCAGGAACTCGCTTGAGCGGTGGCCTGATCGCGTTCCGACCGCGGCGTGAGCATCTGGTTTGATCGTGGCCCGAGGGAACGGGGTGCGGTCATTGAACGCGGATGCGGTGTCCTACCGGGGGTTTCGCTATCCAGCATAGATCATCTCCCACTGTGTGTGGCTGTACCACCGCTTCCCGCTGAGCTTCCGCGAGGTCGAGGAGATGATGCTCGCGCGAGGTGTGGTCGTTTCGCACGAGACCATCCGGCAGTGGTGCGACAAGTTCGGCGCCGCCTACGCGGCTGGCCTGCGCCGACGCCGGGCCCGGGCCGGGGACAAGTGGCATCTGGACGAGGTGTTCATCAAGGTCAACGGTGTCCGGCAGTATCTGTGGCGGGCGGTGGACCAGGACGACACCGTGCTGGACATCCTGGTGCAGAGCAGGAGAAACGCCACAGCGGCGAAGCGGTTTTTGGCCAAGCTGATGAAGACCCAGCGGCGGGTCCCGCGGGTGCTGGTCACCGACAAACTCCGCAGCTACGCCGCGGCGCACCGGGATCTGATGTCCTCAGTCGAGCACTGTCAGTCGAAGTACCTCAACAACCGGGCGGAGAACTCCCACCAACCCACCCGCCAGCGAGAACGAGCCATGAAAGGGTTCCGATCTCCGGGTCGAGCCCAGCGGTTCCTGGCCTGCTTCAGCCTGATATCACCGCACTTCCGGCCCCGTCGCCACCTGCTATGGGCCATCGAGTACCGCACCGAGATGCGCCACCGCTTCAGGGTCTGGAACGAAGTCACCGGCCTGGCCTAACCCCCTGACCGGGCATCACCGGTTCGTCGCCAGCTACATGCTCGGCACGGGCAAGGTCTCCGCAGACGCCGCGAAGCATTTACTCGCACTGCCGGGCAGCAGCAGTGGCGCCGCCCGGTAGGTGGCTGCCCCTCAAAGCGGGATCAAATCAAACCGACATACTCTTCTGCCGCTGAACGCGCGGTGAATGCTGGGCATGAGCGGCTACGGATACTGCGCAGCTGGTGTCGCTTTCGTGTCTTGTTGAGTAGGTTGGTCCGGCGGAGACCGGCTTGTCAGGCGTAATGGTCTGTTCCGACGCCTGCTCGGTTGAAGCGCTCGATGAGGCTGGGTTTGCGCGAGTGCCTCTGATGTAACGTGGCACAGCGCCGGGTGAACTCCTCGGAACGCGCGTGGCGCTCGGCGAGGGCCCGTAGCTCGGTGAGCAGCGCGACCGCGGCATCGTACTCGCCAGGCTTTCTGCTGGCGATCATCGTGTCGATGCGCGCCCAGGCCGTTTCCTCATCGTGAGCCAGCTCGTCCAGGCGGCACTCCCGAGCGTGGGCCCGTATGGTCTCGCGGCGAGCTTCCTCGTCGGCACGTTGCGCGGCGGCTCGGCGCTCGCGTTCGGCACGCGTTCGCGCGGCCGTATCCAGCAGATCGGCCACTGTGCGCCGGGGAACCGGTGGGACCGCCGGCGTGGATTGCCCGCGGAAGCGGCGTAGGAGTTCCGCTCGCACGGTGGCTGGGTGGTCACAGACGACCCGGAGCAGGAGTCGGTCTTCCTCGGGCGGGGTCAGGTTGGTGATCCATCCGGCGAGCTTGCGGGGATCATGTGTAGCGTCCTGGAGCGGTGGGCTTGTGGTGGCGGCGACGGTGAGCAGGTCGTCGTCGAGGCGGAGGAAGTCGGCCAGTGCTTGTTGCGATGCGGTGAGTGTTGCCAGTCCTGGCGGTACTGGTGGTTCGAGTTCGTCGTCGTGCTCCCGGTCAAATGCGTACTCGTCGCGTTCCCACGTGCCGTAGCCGGCCAGCCAGGCGAGGTAGAGCCCCCGCAGATCGCCTGCGGCGATCTCGGCACGGACGCCGACAATCGCCGACAGCGACCCCTCGGCGCCTTCCACCCATTCGCCGGAATCGTCCTCGCTTGCCAACTCGAGCACGGTGAACTCGTCCGCCGTCCACGCCGCCACCCGGTCGTTGAGGCAGTACTGTTCGGCGACGTCCAGGTCGAGCAGCGTGCGCGGGAAGCGAAACATGATCCGGCGCGATCCCCAATTGGCCAGGTACAGGTGCGCGTCGTAGTAGCGCTCCATCATCCGGTCCGGGTCACCTCGGAAGTTGCCCCAGTGGTACTCGTTGACAAAGCTGGTGGCGTTGACTCTGGCCCGGGTGGACAGCGCGCGCACCTCATCCTGCTGGCGTGCCTCCAGCGGCCGGTCGAGGGCGAGGAACTCGTAGTACTGGTACTCGCTCATCGACCATCCGCTCGCGCGGCAAGACCGAACGGGACGGCGTGGAATCCGGAATCGTCGCCGAGGTGGAAGAACAGGTGCCCGTCGAGCGTGCCATCATCCCTCAGGGCCGCCCAGCCGCGGCCGCAGACGTCGTCGCCCTCGTCATCACCCTGCCAGCTGAACTCCACCCGGGGACGCCCATCGCGGTCCTCGGTGTGGCAGTCCAGCCAGCCGCGGACCGCGATGAATCCGAGTTGGCCGTGGTCGAGATCACCATGGTCACTTTGACATCGACACGCGCCGACGCCACTGTCCTCAGTTGTCCAGGACAGGGCACGGGAGTTGGTATCTAACGGTCGAGTTGCCCCCCGGACCTGGCGGAGCGCGGCGCCGGTTGCGGCGAGGCGGTTACCGCACCCTTGCCGAGGCCCACCAGGCGCTAACCGGGTTGCGCCGACCGCATCCAGCCGACCCGCGCCGGGCGCTGCTAACTACCGGGCAGTGGCTGATGCACTGGCTGGCCACCCGCCTTCGGCCGCGGCCCGCCACGCTGCGTAGCTACCACCAGCACATCCACCAGCACCTCGTTCCGCACCTCGGTGGGATCGTGCTGCGCGAGCTGTGCCTGGATGACGTACAGACCACCTTCGCGATCCTGGCCCGCACCCCCACCCGCTACGGTCGGGCGCCCACCAGACCGCGGACTTCCTCCACCACATCCGCCAGCACCGCCTCTACCTACTGTTCCGGCTCATCACCCTGGTCGGCCTGCGGCGCGGCGAGGCCTGCGCCCTGCGCTGGTGCGATGTGGACCTGCACCACCGGGCGCTGCTGGTCGGTCGACAACTCCAGCAGCACAATGGAGAACTCACCGTCTGTGACACCAAGACCGCCGGCAGCGTTCGCATGATCGCACTCGACCGGCTCACCATCACGGTCCTGCGCCGCCACCACCGCCATCGAGGGCCATATGTGGCATTGCCCGACCACACGCCAGCCCGGGGGCAGCCCTCGACGCAACCGCCACATGCGCCGTGCAGCTCTGCCCCCGGGCTGGCGCGTGGTAGCCCTTGAGGGAGGTCGAGGGGACGCCGCACCCCGCCCACCCGACTCACCGCGGCACTTCTTTTGGTGGCTGGCCATCCCCGAGACCTGCCCGCCCGGCGAGGGCACGGTCGTTGAGATTGACAAGATCTTCTGGGAGACCAAACAGGCCTCCTGATCACAACCCCGAGACTGCCGCTGACCAGCGGCAATACTTGTCGTTGGTCAGCATCGTATCTCGTTGTTGGGCGTCGTGTCGTCGACTAGGACGGCCCACAGACGGCCCCGATGCGGCGGAACCTGTCCACGGTCATCGGCGTATGCGGCCGGTGGCGATGGATGCGCAGGGACTGTTGAGTGTGCAACTACGCTCGGGTCAGCACAGCAGCGGTCTGTAAATCCGTCGGCTGATGCCTTCCAAGGTTCGAATCCTTGACCCACCACCCTGCTACATCAACCCATGACTCGCGGCAACATGGTCGTGGGTTGATCTTCTTCTAGTCCGGCTGCTCCGGTGTTGTCTGGTGGTCTACGGATGCTTGGGCGTTATACAGACCCACGTTGACGTGCCTCGAAGGCCACGAAGGAGGCGCGACCCCACGCACGCAAGGGTCGTCGACGGCTACGGTCTGGGCCGTCGGCTGCCAGCTGGGTGAGCTGCACTTCATTGCGCACTGTGATCGTTACTACTCGTATAGGTTAAAAAACTTTTATCGAAAGAGTGTATCTGAGTTGCATGGCTAAGCCATGCTGTTTAGTTTAGTTGCGTGAAGCAAACAATATCATCGAGTCGAGGATCGGTTGTTCGCGAAACCGATGCCGGTCGTGGTGGGTGCGAACGGAACCGGAGGTGAGCTCTCCTAACGGGGTGGTGGCAGCTCAGCCCGCCGGGGGTGGAGTCTCCAGACAGGACTCCCAGGCGGCCTGGGGCCTACCGCTGATAGTGCTGATCATCGGGATGTTCATGTCGGTCCTGGATACCAGCATCGTCAACGTGGCCATTCCTACCATCCAGACGGAGTTCGGGGGGACCACTGACGACGTGCAGTGGGTGGTCACGGGCTACACGCTGACCCTGGGCGTAGTGGTGCCGATCACTGCGTGGCTGGGGGATCGTGTCGGGCTCAAGCGGCTGTACAACCTGGCACTGCTGGCGTTTGCCACCGGGTCGGCCCTGTGCGGGCTGGCTGGAAGTCTGAACAGCTTGGTGATCTTCCGGATCGTCCAGGCGATCCCGGGCGGCATCCTCCCGGTGATCACGCTGTCCATCTTGCTCCGGATCGTGCCACGGCAGCAGCTCGGAGCTGCGATGGGCCTGTATGGGCTGGGGATCGTGTTCGCCCCAGGCGTCGGCCCAGTCCTGGGCGGGTATCTGGTCGAGTACGTGAACTGGCGGCTGATCTTCTACATCAACGTGCCCATCGGGATCCTGGGCGCGGTGGCCGCCGCACTGGTGCTACCGCGATTCCCTCGGGTGGCCGGACGGCGGTTCGACGTGCTGGGTTTCCTTACCGTGGGCGGCGGGCTCTTCGCGCTGCTGCTGGCAACCTCAGAGGGCGAAACCTGGGGCTGGAGCTCTTACCAGATCCTGGGTCTGATCACCTACGGCGTGCTGAGCCTGGCACTGTTCGTGGTGATCGAACTAGAGGTCTCCGACCCTTTGCTGGATATCCGCATATTCCGCTACTGGGCGTACACTAATTCGCTGCTGTTGATCGCGGTGCTGATGATTGTGATGTACGGGGTGCTGTTCTACATCCCGCAGTTCCTGCAGCAGGCCCAGGGCTGGGGTGCATTCGACGCCGGGCTCACCTTGCTGCCCCAGGCGCTGGTGATGGCGGTGTTGATGCCTGTCGCCGGGCGGGTCTATGACCGCATCGGGCCCCGCTGGCCAGCGGCTATCGGCCTGACGATCGTGACCGTTGGTGTCTATCTGCTCCATACGATCACCATCGACACTCCCCGCGAGCACGTCATGTGGCTGATGGTGGTGCTAGGAGTCGGCCTGGGGACCGCTTTCATGCCGATCTTGACCGGGGGTGTCGCGGTCATCCCGTTGACCCGCTCGAACGCCGCCAGCGCGCTGAACAACGTCGTGCAGCGTGTCTCGGGGGCGCTCGGGTTGGCCATGCTCACCGCCATCCTGACCACCCAACAGGCCCAACAACTGGCCGGACGCGCCGCGCTGCTGCCCGCCACCACTCCCACCCCGCAAATCGGCGGCCCGACCGTCCCCGGTTGGGTTGACACCTACGCCCTCTACCAGCAGACCCAGCTGCAGGTGTTCGTCGGGGCGATCGACGACCTATTCCTGATCTCCACCGGACTCAGCGCCATGGGCGCGTTAGTGGCGCTGCTGCTGCGGTCCGGACCCGCCCCCGCCCCGCCGGCTGGATTCGGCCCGGCGCCAGCAGCACCGGCCACCAGCAGGGAGGTTACCGTCGAGGGCCACCTCGTACCGTCCACCACCGCCACGGGCAACGGCAGGCCCGCGCTTCAAACAGATGGGCCGCTCGACGTCGGGATCAATGCCCATCCGCGGGACACCTGAGCCGAAGATTTTCCGGATGGCGCGGAACAGCAACCCGATCTGGCGCCACTCCCCCTCATCCCAGCCATCCGGGCAGAGCGGACGGCGACCTTGCCACCCGTGCGGACCAGCCGCGGTTACTAGCGAGGCGTCCGGTCCGAGGCCTTGGTAGGAAGAGCCCCAAGAAGGGGCCACACAGATTCGGTGTACACCCGCGTCGAGTCCTGTACAGCAGCCACCCCGGAAAGCCTCGCCGCGAGGTGAGAGCGGGCTTAAACCACCCACGCCCGGCCGGACCGACCCGCGCGAGCACGGCCGCCAGGCCGCGCGCACCGAGCGGGATCGGGCAGGCCGGGCAGGTGAACTAGGACGACGACTCAGCCGCATCGGGGAGTGCCTGGCGATCGGCTGGGATGAGATCGACCTAGACCGGGCCGTGGTGGACGTCTGCTGGCGACTGGTGCGCCGGACAGGTGTCGGACTGCTGCGGCTGGCCTCAACGAAAACGGGCAACAGCGGCGAACGGCTGATCCCGCTACCTAGCTGGGCCGTGACCATGCTCAAACGCCGTCGCCTGGCCATCGCATCCGACATACAGCCAGTGTTTCCCGACTCTCGCGGCGG
Organism: Pseudonocardiales bacterium; assembly: GCA_023252195.1. Lineage (GTDB taxonomy): Bacteria > Actinomycetota > Actinomycetes > Mycobacteriales > Pseudonocardiaceae. The sequence goes on along the minus strand of JAHEXI010000021.1, from coordinate 664 downwards.
CTGGCGTGACCCATCCAATGTGCGGCGGGTGTGGCGGCGAGTCCGCGATGACGCTGGGATAGAGGGCCTAGTCAGCCACACGTTGCGCAAGACCGTCGCGAGCTTCCTCGACGACGCCGCCGTACCCACCCGAAAGATCAGCGACCAGCTCGGCCACTCCAAGGTCAGCATGACCCAAGATCACTACCTTGGGCGCAAGCTCACCGACCGCCAGACCGCTGACGCCCTCGAAAAGTTGATGGGGTCCAGCCCCCCGCGTGAGCCGTAAAGGATCCCAAAAGTGTCCCTCGATCCTGATAGAGCACAGCCATGCCACCTCTGAACTGGTGTTTTGTGGGCCGCCTGGGGGTCGAACCCAGAACCCAAGGATTAAAAGTTTGCTGTTTCGAGTGTCGCGTAGTGCCGGGTAATGACGGTTAGGGCCGGTAAATGCACGTCAGGGGCCATTCTTGCTGGTTTCGAGTGTCGCGTAGTGCCGGGCAGTGCCGGGTTCGCACGAAACTGCGGAGCTCGATATGAGCCCGCTGTTGGTCGTTGATCACCGGCTTAGGAGCCGGAATTGAATTAATCATTCACTTGATCGTCGGATGGTGTAATTCCAGTCACCGTGGAAGTCGTGTCGTGTAATGGGTATGGATTGCTTCTGCTGGTCTGTGAGTTTGAC
>JAHEXI010000020.1 GCA_023252195.1 Pseudonocardiales bacterium | reverse complement strand
GGCTTTGGGTCATGTTCATCGCTGTCGAGCTCCTTGGCGGAGGTGCCAGGCGGGCTGCCCGGCGGGGTGAGAGCAAAACTAGGGGCCACACCACGCCCCGCCATCGGGGATCGCACCGGGTTGTCCCAGACCCGCATTAGGGGATTGACCACCCCCCAAGTTAGGGGCCCGGGGCACCCCACCAGCGCTAACGGAGCACCTCGTGTTGCCGATACGCAGGCCAGGCGCTGGGTAGATCTGCTGTATCCGCTCTCGATCTGCCGGATCGCCCCGACGAGGAAGAGGCACCGGGATGAGCTACTGGCTCGGGATCGATGTGGGCACGACCTTCACCGCTGCGGCGATCTGCCGGCAGTCTGGTGGCCTTTCTGGGGTGCCTGAGGTGGTGGCGTTGGGTACCCGGTCGACCGCGGTGAGTTCAGTGCTGTATCTGGCACCTGACGGGCAGGTCGTGGTGGGCGAAGCCGCCGAGCGTCGCGCGGTGACCGATCCTGATCGGGTGGTGCGCGAGTTCAAACGACGCATCGGTGATGAGGTGCCGATGGTCATCGGGGGCCGACCGCATTCAGCACCGGAGATCGCCGCGATGGTGCTGGGCTGGGTCATCGAGCGGGTCGCGGCGCGGGAGGGTGGCCCGGCCACCGGCATCGTGGTCACCCATCCCGCCGGGTGGGGACCGTATAAGATCTCGACGATGACCGCGGCGTTGCGCGCGGCGGGACTGACGTCGATCACCTTCCGGACCGAGCCCGAAGCCGCCGCGGCCAGCTACGCGCTGGCCCCGCGCATCGAGCCGGGCAGCACCATCGCCGTCTATGACCTCGGCGGAGGCACCTTCGACGCCGCCGTGGTCCGCAAGACCGGCCCCGCGACACTGCAGGTACTCGGAGTACCCCAAGGCCTCGAAGCGCTCGGCGGCGCGGATTTCGATGACGCCATCATGCGTCACGTACTCGCCGCGGTACCCGCGCTGACCCAGCTCGACCCCGACGATCCCGCGACCTTGGCCGCGACCGCGGCGCTGCGCCGAGACTGCACCGAAGCCAAAGAAGCCCTGTCGTCTGACACCGAGGTCACCATCCCGGTGCTCGCCCCCGGCGTGCAAACCCAGGTCCGGCTCATCCGGGCCGAGTTCGAAGACATGATCCGCCCCCAGGTCGAGCAGACCGTCGAGGCGCTCCGCCGGGCACTGCGATCAGCCGACGTCGAGCCCGACGACCTCGACACCGTCCTGCTCGTCGGCGGCTCCTCCCGGGTCCCACTGGTCGCCCAACTCGTCTCCGCCGAACTCGGCCGCCCCGTCGCCATCGACACCGACCCCAAAGCCGCCATCGCCCTCGGCGCCGCCCTAGCCGCGCTACCCACCCCCACTACCGCACCCGATGCGGTCCAGGTCGCCGCCGAGCCCCTTCCTGAGCCCATCATGCCAATCGTTGCCAGCATGGAGGCCCAATCACGGCCATCCCTGACGTCCATCCCGCTGGACGTCGAACCCGTCGCGCTCCAGTGGCGCCGATCCAGGTCGCGGCTGGTCAAACGTGTCGCCGTAGCGGGAGCGCTGTCCCTGCTCGCCGCGGGAGGCGTGGCGGCAGTCCCGTTGCTCACCTCTCAGAGCGGTCCCGCCCCACAGGCGGTCGCCGGAACGCGGGCCCCCGCGCCTGTCAACGCTGCAGCGAGCGCGGCCGGTGTCTCCGACAACAGCCCGAGCGGCGGGGCGGTCCTTACCGTGCCCGTCACACAGTCGACCAAACCGACCAGCGGAATGGCGAAAGCAGGGGCCGCCCCGGTGCACGCCGCGGGTCTCAAGACCGTCGGATCAACCTCTCCTGTCCCGGTCAGTAACCCCAGTGGCGCGACCCCAGCACCCACGAGCGGCAACACCGATACTGGTACCGGCGCCGGTAACACGAGCACGGGCACTGGAACCGGTACAAGCAGCACTGGCACCAGTGCCGGTAACACTGGCACTAGCACTGGTAGCGGCGCCGGGAGTGGCACTGGCACTGATACCGGCAACACGGGAACGGGAACGGGAACGGGAACGGGAACGGGAACGGGAACGGGAACCGGAACCGGCAGCGGGTCCGGCACCGGCGCCGGGGCTGGCAGTGGCACTGATCCCGGCAACACCGGAACCGGCACCGGCAACACCGGCAGCGGCACCGGCACCGGCAGTGGCAGCGGCAGCGGCACCGGCACCGGCAGTGGCACCGGCACCGGCAGTGGCACCGGCAAGGCCGGGAGTGGCACTACAGATGCCGGTACGGGAACTGGCACTGGCAACACAGGCACCGGAATCGACACATCCAGCGGCGGCAACGCGCCTGTGAAATCCACCTGACCGGGCCACGGCCGTCACCTAGGCGACGGCTTACGAGCCTCGGTGGCCACGCGCCCGTCGATAACGAGCACCCGTCGACTGGAGTCCAGCCCCGACAAACGCCGACCCATCGATCTATGGGGCAACGCCAGCCGCGACGGAGAGTCCGCGGGATAGCCGAGGCGCGGTGGGTGGGTCGCGTGCGCGGCGTGGGGTGCCGTCGGCGGGCACATCCGGCACGTACGGTGAGCGGCATGCTGCCTTGGTCTGCCGTACTCGCTGGCCGGCTCGACGAACTTGTGATCGACAGTGTGCTGCTGCGGGATAACCCCTTGGGCGATCCGACGCGCCGCCCGCTGTGGGTTTATCTCCCGCCGGGCTACGACAGCTCACAACAGCGGTACCCGAGCGTCTATGTGATTCAGGGTTACACCGGACATCTGGCCATGTGGCGCAACCGGAGTCCGTTCCGCCAGCCATTCCCGGAGACCGCCGACGCGGTCTTCGCCGCCGGCGATGTCTCACCCGCCGTCCTGGTCTTCGTCGACGCCTGGACGGCCTATGGCGGCAGCCAGTTCGTCGACTCCCCGGGTACCGGGCGGTATCACAGCTATCTGTGCGAGGAGGTAGTGCCGTTCGTCGATGCGCATTATCGGACGCTGCCCGACCGGGCGCACCGGGCGATCAGCGGCAAGTCCTCCGGTGGGTTCGGCGCCATGATCACGCCGATGCTGCGACCGGACCTGTTCGGTGCGCTGGCCAGCCACGCCGGGGACTCGTTGTATGAGCTATGCTACCTCGCTGAGTTCGGTAAGTCGGTACGCCATCTGCGCGATTACGACGGCGACATCAGCGCCTGGTGGGACGATTTCCGGTCCCGGACCCCGTTCACCAAGCCCGCCGACAAAGACCTGCTCATGACGATGGGCATCTCCGCGTGCTTCTCCGCCCGCGAGGACGGCACTCCGGAGCTACCGTTCGACCCCCGCACCGGGGTGCTCCGTCCGGAGACCTGGCAGCGTTGGCTGGACTGGGATCCGGTGCGGATGGCGCCCCGGTACGCCGAGGCACTGCGCTCACTGCGCGCCGTATGGCTCGACGCCGGCACCCGCGACGAGTGGTACCTCGATCTCGGCACGCAGGCATTCCGCGACCAGCTACGCGCCGCAGGGCTACCCGACGAGCGGGTGCACTTCGAACTGTTCGACGCCGGCCACGGCGGCATCGACTACCGCTACCCGCTCGCGCTGGCGTGGCTGTGTCGACAGATCGCAGCCACGCCGGGCAGCGCGGTGGCTCGCTAGCGCGTGATTCCGCGACGAGCATAGGCACCGGCGGCGATGGAGACGCCGATCGCGGCGATGATGACCTGAATGATGATCTCAATCCAGGGTATGCCGCCGTTCGCGTTGGCGTATCCGATCGCGCTCGCGATTGCCGCGCCGATGAATGCGGCGATGATGCCGATGATGATGGTCAGCCAGATCGGGATGGCCTGCTTGCCCGGCACGACCAGGCGCCCGAGCGCGCCGATGATGAGTCCGATGATGATCGCAGAGATGATGCCCGTGATGGTCATATCGCTACCCTCCCACTGGATGCCATGTCCCCACGGTGTACCCAGATCACTGGATTTTCCACCCCACATCACCATGCGTGTCGTCGCGAGCGTAAATCTTCAGGGTGTTCTCGCACACCAGGCCGGGCAGCGGCTCGCCGTCACGGTTCGCGAGCTGCCACCGCCGAGGGCTACATCCCGCGCCCACATCCAACTGCGCGCAGCGCTGCGCGCTGACCCGCAGGCCCCTACCGGCCTGAAAAACACCACCCGATCAAGACCCACACACATCCGCGCTGGTCAACGGGCGAAACAGATTGATCGTCTCCTTGCCGCAGACCGAAGAGTCCGCCAAGCCACGTACGCGAGTCACCGCGAACACCGCTGACCGCAAGCTCTCCTGACCGATCAATCCTGACCGCAAGCGCCTCTAGCGGGATTACCTCACCGCAGTGCCGTCGACACGCCGAGCGTGGGTCGACGGTACTGCCGGTCAGCTCGATTTATTGCGACAACGGAGCCACCCTCCGCCGGCGACGGGGAAACCACGGAGCCGGGCCGCCGCGGTGTCTAGCGGCCCCAGCGTGACCGAGCGCGAGGTATCCGGTGGTGCAGGCCAGCGGGCGGATTCGCAGGTCGGGGACTGACTGCCGCCCTTCGCAACGGCGCCGACCCGTCGGCGATGTCGGGGACGTCGCCCCGACCATAACCGGCGCATCTCTACCCCGCCGCGTCCTCCCTGCCACGTGCAGCGGTTTCTGGTGATGCGCACCGCACTGAAAGACTGTGCCGGGCTCCCCGCACCTGAGCGGGTCAGCAGCCGCCGAGACGAGGACAACAGCACCTGATGAGCAGCCCAGAGGGCGTCAACACAGTCGATTTCGACGGCGCCCGCGTGTACTCCATCCCGATGCGCGTCCGGTTCCGGGGGATCGCTGTCCGGGAGGGGATGCTGATCGAGGGGTCTGCCGGGTGGGGTGAGTTCTGCCCGTTCGCTGACTACGACGACACTGAGTGCGGCCCGTGGCTGGCCACCGCGATCGAGCAGTGCACCATCGGCTGGCCACCACCGGTGCGCGATCGTATCCCGATCAACTGCACGGTCCCGGCGGTCGGCCCGGAACGTGCGCACGAGATCACCGCCGGGTCCGGATGCCGCACCGCCAAGGTGAAGGTCGCTGACCACCCGGAGTCGCTGGGCGAGGACCTGGCACGGGTCGAGGCGGTCCGCGACGCGCTGGGCCCAGCCGGGGCGATCCGGGTGGACGCCAACGGCGGGTGGGACGTCGACACCGCCGTCGCCCACATCCGCCGACTCGACAAGGCCGCGAGCGGTCTCGAATACGTCGAGCAACCCTGCCGCACCATCGACGAGCTCGCTGCCGTCCGCCGCCAGGTCGACGTGCGGATCGCCGCCGACGAGTCGATCCGCCGCGCCGAAGACCCGCTGCGGGTGGCTGTCGCGGGAGCCGCCGATGTGGCGGTGATCAAGTGCACTCCGCTGGGCGGTGTGCGGCGGTCGTTGCAGGTCGCCGAGGCGGCGGGGCTGCCGTGCGTGGTGTCCTCCGCGCTGGAAACCAGCGTCGGGCTCGCCGCGCAGCTCGCCCTTGCCGCAGCGCTGCCGGACCTCGAGTTCGCCTGCGGCATCGGCACGCTATCCCTGCTGGAGGGTGATGTGGTCGCGGAGTCACTGCGTCCGGTGGATGGCTACCTGCCGGTCCCGCGCAGACCCCCTGCACCCGACCCCGCGCTGCTTGACCACTATGAGCTGGCCGACCCACAGCGGGTTAGCTGGTGGCGGGATCGGCTGCGCCGCGTCCGGGCCGTATAACAGGCCGAGCTACGGCGCGCGACAATCGGGCAACGGCCTACTTCGTCGCGTTGAGGATGAAGTCACGGCCGAGGCCCAGGAGCACGCGGTCGGCAGTGAGGAGTTGGGAACTCGCGATTCGTAGAACAACTGGCACGGACTATCGGCGAGCGTGTGCGAACCCGCCGAATGGTCGGACGGCGGAAGCAGACGGTCGTGGCTGGGCCGACCGGTATCACAGCTGACTACCTCTACCAGATCGAGCGCGGGATGAAGCTGCCGACTTTCACCGTGCTAGCGAGGCTTGCCGAAGTGCTTGGGGTGTCGGTGGCCGAGCTGCTCGACCAGGAGCCAGCAGCAAGCGGTCGGACATCGCCGACAGCGGCCGGGGATGCCCTCTACCGCGCGCTAACCAGTCCGGTGTCGGCCACTTCCGAACCGCCGTCCGTGGCAGAAGTGCACACACGGGTAGCGCGAGCCTGGCGGACCTGGCAAACGTCACCGCAGCGTTACAGCCAGCTCGCCGGTCAACTGCCGCAGCTCATCATTGATATGGAGTCGGCAGTGCAGGTGCATCAAGCCGACACTGCGACGAGCTTCCGGTACGCCAAGGGCTGCGCCGTCGATCTCTACAGCCTGGTGCGGACGGTGACCGAGCGGATCGGCCGGTGTGACCTGTCGCTGCTCGCGGCTGACCGCGCTGTACGCGCGGCCGAGGCTGCCGATGATGCACCGCGGCTAGGTCTTGCGCGGTGGAACCTGGCTCACGTCTTACTAGCCGATGACCTGTCCGAAGATGCCGAGCTGGTGGCGATGCGGGGGGCCGACGCCCTCCGTCCCCTTATGGCGGAGGGTGGTGCCGAGACAGCGGCTGTCTACGGCGCATTGCTTCTGCTGGGGGCGGCTGCGGTTGCTCGTCAGGGCGACACTTGGACTGCCCACAGCCGGTTGCGGGAAGCCGCACCACTGGCTGATCGGACTGGCGAGTGCAACACCTTGTGGACCGCCTTTGGCCCAACCAACGTCGCCATGTATGCCGTGACCGTCGAGATTGAGGCGGGTGAAGTTGTAGAGGGCATCCGGCTGGCCGAACAAATCGATCACCGATGCTCCCCGTCCATAGAGCGACGGGTGGCCTTCCTCCTAGACCAAGCCAAGGGCTACGAGCAGCGCCGTGACTACGCCACCGCCTTGCTCCTGTTGCACACCGCCGAGCGCGAGGCCCCAGAGGACATCCAGCACCGGCCAGACGCCCATGCGATTCTGCGCACGGTGGTCAAATGTGGCCGCCGCACAGTAGCTGCTGACGCTACGCAGCTGGCCACCCGCGTAGGGCTCTCGCTGAACTGGGCAGATCGTCCGCACCGTGTTCGCGTCGGACAAAGTTGAATCCGACAAGGTGGCCGCGCGCGCCCGTTGGGCCAGGAAGCGGGCTGACCGTCTTACTGAGTACGCCGCTGGGGAGGAAATGGTGGCCGAAGAGCAAGAAGTCCTTCTCTTGGACGAGCTGCGCCAGGTATTCGGGACGGCAAGCACCATGCACCTAAGCGATCTCGCTGCTGGGCTGGCCGCGCGGCGGTCGGGAACGTGGGGCCAGCTCACGCTGCCGGTGGTGTCAACACCTGTTCTACGTCGACCACGCTCGGTAGCAAACGGCCGGTCTCAATACGGCTCACTTTGCTCTGGCTCATGCCACTACGCCGGGCAAGCCGGTCACCAGACAGGCCCGATGCCATGCGCAAGTCATGCAGTGCACTCGCCAAGCTCTGGCGATCTCGCCCTGCATGCGCGGGGTCGAGTTTCACCCTTCTCGCTTCACCCAATTCTCAGTGAACGGCTCAGCATATGCCAGAGCCAATCGCTTCCACGCCACATAGGGGGCGGGGTCAATATCTTCGAGGAGTTCGCGCCCTAACTGGGTACCTTCTGGATCATAGTCCATGCGTACGACAATGGCATCATCGAAGAGCCAAAAGTCTTGCGCGGGCAACCCAGGGTCGGACCGATCAGTGAGATCGAGTATGCGTACGTCCTCGCCGGCCGCTACAGTTCGGCGGTAGACCGCGAATTCATAGCGTAAGTAGCCGGTCAGTGGCCGGCTGATGACATGCACGCGCCCAATCCATCGCCCAGTGTTGCGGAAATGACGAACACGCGTAAGCCAAGAGTCATCGTCTGGGATGTCTAGCTGTCCGGTCGCCAGAAATTTCTCATACTCTTCCTGTTCGCCGCCCACATGGTAGGAGGGTAGCGTTTCAAGCCGGAACGCTTCCCGTCGGTAGGAATCGAAGAACGTGCGCCAACTGTCACCTTCCAAGCGCACGAGCCGCCTCCCGAAACACAGCGACAGGGATTTCGACGACAGCTTCACCTGCTGGCGTTTCTTTGTGCATGAGGTAACCCTGGACGGCAATCGTATCGTTGTCTGTCGTGAAGATGGTCGGGCAGTCGTCACGACCGCAATCTCCACCGGCAATCCGCGTCAGCTCCATGGCACTCTCCTCTTTATGCAGGTACGTGACTTGACGCTAGGCAGCCCAGCCACGGAGCGTCAAGGTACATGCACGTTGCTGCATAAAGCCGCACTACACCGTCGGCAGCTCTTGGGCCCGGCCGATGAGCGGGGCGAGCGGATCGCCGACGCTGCTCACTCGGTCGGTCACGGTGCGGATCGTCCAGCGGTCCGGCCGCAGCTCGGGGTCCTGCAGCTCGTCCCAGCCGATGGGGACGGACACCGGCGCGCCGGCTGCGGGCCGAGCGCTGAACGGCGCCACCAACGTCTTGTTGATGGCGTTCTGGGTGTAATCCAGGCGCGCGAGCCCGTGCCGGCGATCTTTCTGCCATTCCCAGCTGACCAGTTCCGGGACGGTGCGGCCGATGGCGCGCGACACTTTCTCGACCCAGGCTCTGGTGTCGGCGAAGGTGTAGCCGCCGCGGACCGGGACCCAGATCTGCACCCCGCGCTGGCCGGTGACCTTCGGCATCGCGGCGACGCCGAGGTGCTCGAGTGCCACCCGGTAAAGCCGGGCGAGCACCAGCACGTCGTCGAAGCTGCTGGCCGAACCGGGATCGATGTCGATCAGCGCCCAGGTCGGCTGGTGCACGTCGGGAAGCTGCGAGGTCCACGGGTGCAGCTCCACCGCCGCGAAGTTCGCCAACCAGACCAGCGCGGGAACACTGTCGATGACGGCGTAGTAGCGGGTCTCGCCCGGGTCGGCGTCCTCGTTGCGCCAGCGGGACAACCACTGCGGCGCGTGGCTGGGAACCTCCTTGTGCCAGAAGCCCGGGCGGTCCACGCCGCCGGGGTACCGGTGAGAGTTCACCGGGCGACCGGCGAGGTAGCGGAGCATGAACGGCGCGATCAGCGCGTGATAGCGGATGAGGTCGCGCTTGGTGACTGGGGGCTCATGATCCCGCCCGGGGAACAACACCTTGTCTAAGTTGGTCAGCTTGAGCTCACGGCCCTGCACTGCCCACCGACCGTCAGATCCGAGCGCGTCCAGTTCGGCGAGCTCGTCGGCGGTCGGCGGGTCCCATACCGGCGTCGGGGGGGCCAACGCCACGGCGGCTTCGGCGGCCGGCTTGTCACTGCGCCACAGCGACTCGGGAGCCACGGCCACTTCATCGTTGGTGCGTCCGGTCTTGACCGACAAGGGGTGGCCCTCCGGGTCCCAGCCGGGCCGCGCGTGGTCGTCGTTCTTGTGGATCAACAGCCACTGCTCCTTGCCCGGCCGACCCTCGCCACGACGGATGAGCACGAAGCGACCGGCCAGCTTCTCGCCCTGCAGGTCGAAGTGCAGCTCACCGCGCTCGATGGCCCGTGCCGGGTCGTCGGTCTCCGCGGCCTGCCACGTTCCCCAGTCCCACACGATGACGTCGCCGCCGCCGTATTCGCCCTTCGGGATGATGCCCTCGAAATCGAAGTACTCCAGGGGGTGGTCCTCGACATGCACCGCCAGTTGCCTGGCCTTGGGGTCCAGCGTCGGCCCCTTCGGCACCGCCCAGCTGACCAGGACTCCCGCCACCTCCAACCGCAGGTCGTAGTGCAGCCGGCGGGCACGGTGGCGTTGCACGACGAACCGGCTCTGACCGGCCGGCGCCGCTGTCCCGGCCGGCTCCGCGGTGACCGAGAAGTCGCGCTTGGCCCGGTAGGCCTGTAGCCGCTCCTGCTGGTCGCTCATCGGGCCTCGCTCATGGCGCAGGTATACCCGCAGCCGAGCCGGGCCAACGTCACCTCCCGGCAGGTCCGCCTGACGGGGCCATGGCAAGGTAGCACCGTGATCGAATCCAGGGACTCAGCATGAGGTCGCAAGCTCGGCTGTGCGGGATGGCGCTCGGGGCCGGGCGGGTGACCATCGGCGTCGTCGCACTGGTGCGGCCGGATCTGATGGCTCGGGCGTGGGTGGGCGCGGCCCAGGCCGCCGGACCGGCGGGGGTGGTGTTAGGTCGCGCCGCGGGTGGTCGGGACATCGCGCTCGGGGTCGGCGCGTTGCTCGCATCGTCGCGAAGAAACTCGCGTGGGCTGCTGGGTTGGACCGTCGCCGGGTCGTTCTGTGACGCGGTCGACGTGGCCGCGACCGTCGCTTCGTGGCGCGATCTGCCGCCGCGAGGCCGCTACGCCGTCGCTGGTGCCGCCAGTTCTGGTGTCCTCCTCGGCGCGTTGACGATCGTGCTCGCCCGGCGGGGATAATCCGGTGAGTCGCGGCGAGATGAAGTCCGATGGCGCGGAGCAGGCTGACGGCGCCGACCTCGCACCCGGCGACATCGACGACGCGGTGGGCGACCTGCTTGATGCGCTCGACGCCATGGACGCCGACGGTTGGTATCCGGCGATCGACGTGGTCCGTCCCTGGTCGATGCACAACCCACGGATCACCGGCGAGTTCGCCCGGCCGGGGGCGATCCGGCGCTACCTGCACCGTGAGCTGTCCGCGCTGCTCCGCGCCGGTGCGCGGGTGGGTGTCCGCCCGGCACGTCGGGCGGTGGCCTTCAACGACCCGGACTTCTTCGCCGCGCTCGATGAGGACCGTTTCGACCTGCGCGCGAAGAAGCTGTTCCTGTTCAGCCCGGAACGTATGGCGCTGTCACTGGACCGGCTGTCGCATTACTGCGGCACGCCCGCGGAGGCCTTCGAGCGACACCTGCTGTTCACCAACTACACGATGCACATCGACGCCTTCCGTGAGCGGTTCCCGGGCGCGGAGGGCCCCGCGCGTGACGGCGTGCAGATGCCGGCCTGGCACCACCACACCCCCGCCGGTGACGGGGTCAGCCTGGTCAACATCGGCGTCGGGCCGACGAACGCCAAGACCGTGACCGACCACCTCGCGGTGCTGCGACCGGACACCATGATGATGATCGGGCACTGTGGTGGCCTGCGGAACCACCAGCGTCTCGGCGACTTCGTGGTCGCCACCGCCTACCAGCGCGCCGACCACGTCCTCGACGGGGTGCTGCCCGCGGATGTGCCGGTGATCCCGAACCACCGGCTGAACACCTTCCTACTCGACGCCCTGGACGCAGCGCAGGCGCAGTACCGGCTGGGCGTCGTGCACACCACCGACAACCGCAACTGGGAGTTCAACCAGGGCAGCGCGCTCGCGGCGATGCGGGCCTCGCGTAGCACCGCGGTGGATATGGAGTCCGCGACGATCGCCGGCAATGGGTTCCGGTACCGCATTCCCAACGCGACGCTGCTGTGCGTCTCGGACAAACCGTTGCACGCATCACCGAAACTGTCCGCCAACGCGTCGGCGTTCTACGAGACAAGCAAACGCCAGCACCTCGGGATCGCGCTTTCCTGCCTGGACCGGGTGCGCCGCGAGCACCCCGACGGGCTGCCCAGTCATGACATTCGCTCCGTCGACGAGCCGCTGTTCGAAGTGGACGCAACGGAGTGAGATGTCGCGTCCGCAGAACATCCACACACCTTTGCCTGAGACGCAAGTGGCCAGAGCGTCAGCCGGTGCGTTGCCGGGTGTCGGGTGGGTGGACGAGGATGGCGCCGGCGCCGCGGGAGGTGAAGTAGCTCCATCCCCAGTCGAGCAGCACCTTGAGCCGGTTGCGAAACCCGATCAGATAGACGATGTGCACGCCCAACCAGAGCAGCCACGCCAGCAGCCCGCCGAACCGCAGCGGGTAGCGGCTGGTGCCTCCGGCGGGTCGCCGCAGTGGCAGCTCGGCCACCGCATCACCTCGGCCGAGCACGGCCATGATCCCCTTGTCGTGGTAGCGGAACGGCATCAACGGCTGGCCAGCGATGAGCCGGGCAACCTGCTCGCCGGCGTGTCGGCCGGTCTGGATCGCCGCCGATGCCAGCATTGGCGGTGCTGCGCTGTGCGCGGGTGTCGTGACGGCTAAGTCGCCGGCGCCGAACACGTTCGGGTGTCCCGGGACCTGCAGCTGCGGGTCGACCAGGATCCGCCCGTGCCGGTTGATCTCAAGGCCGAACGCGGCGCCGAGCGGGTTCGCCTGCACCCCGGCGGCCCAGATCACCGTGTCGGTGTCGATCCGGTGACCGTCGGCCAGCGTTACACCGCCGGCGTCGGCACTGTCGACGGTCTCACCCAGGCGAACCTCGACGCCGCGGCGTCGCAAATCCTCCAGGGCCCGCTTCGACGAACGCGGGCTGAATGCGGCGAGCAACCGCGGTAAGGCTTCGACGAGGATCACCCGTAGGGCGGTGTCCGGGCCGACCAACTCCTGACCCATCGAGGCGAGCGCCCCGGCGGTCTCCACCCCGGTCGGGCCACCGCCGACGACCACCGCCGTGATGGGTTCGCCAGCGTGGTCGGCTCCGGCTGCCGTCTCTTCGAGGCGGTTGAGCAGGTGCATGCGGAGTCGAACCGCGTCATCCAGCGTGTACAGCGGCCAGCTGTGCTCAGCCATGCCCGCGATGCCGAAGTAGTTCGTCTCGGCACCGGCGGCCAGGATGAGGTAGTCGAACTCCACCGCGGAGCCGTCGCGCAGGTACAGCGTGCGGTCCGCCCAGTGCACCGAGACCGCGGTGCCCATCCGGACGGTCACACCCGGCTGCCGGCGAAAGATCGTCCGCAGCGCCGCGCCGACCTCTTCGGCCGCCAAATAGCCGGTGCTCACTTGGTAGAGCAGCGGCTGGAAGGTGTGGTAGTTGTTCTTGTCCAGCACGATGACGGCAGCACCGGTCCCCCGCAGCGCGTGTGCCGCATTCATGCCGGCGAAGCCGGCACCGAGCACCACCACCCGCGGCAGCGCAGGACGGCCGGCGACGGTGGGTACACGGTCGTTCAGGTGATTTGGTCCCCCCATGCCCCCGGAGTACCCGGCCATGACCCGGGGTACTCGCCGGCTACCAATCAGCCCGTAGGAGGGTGAGTTCTTCCGCCGCGCGGTGTGGAGGGCACCGCCAAATGGAACCTAATGCGAAAGTACGGTAGCCCAAGCACGGCTTAATGGAACCTATTGGCGGCCGTTCCGGCAGCGGATCAGCCGCACCTGACCCGGCCCGATTACCCGATCCGCGGCGCTGGACACGGTTAGCTCAATATCACCTGGGCCGGGTCCTTGTCGGGGCGCAGGCCGCGCCAGGCAGCGTGCCGCAGCCGGCGGTCCGGGGTCAGCTTCCGGTACTCGACCTCGCCGACGAGTTGGGGGCGGACCCAGCGCGTCCGGCGGGCGTGCTCGCGGGGCACCGGCTCGTCGAACGGGCTACCCGGCTGTTCCAGAGCAGCGAGGCGTACCAGCAGGTCCTCGAGCATCCGCTCGGTGAACCCAGTACCGACATCGCCGAGGTAGCGCAGCTTCACCTCGTCGTCGTAGGCGCCCATCAGCAGCGCGCCGAGGGTGCCGGTGCGGCGGCCCGCCCCGGGCGTCCAACCGCAGATGAGGACCTCCTGGGTGTGCAGCAACGCGGTCTTGGTCCACGCCGGCGAGCGGCGACCGGGCTCATACCGTGAGGTCAGCCGTTTGCCGACCACGCCCTCCAGACCATGCAGGCGCGCCACCTCAAGTAGCTGGCGGCCGTCGACGCCGGTGTACTGCGGCGGCACCCGGACCCGCGGTGAGACACCGTCGACGGCCAGCTCCGCGAGCAGCTCCCGGCGCTGCTGGTAGCTCCGCGACAGCAGCCGGCGGCCGTCGAGGTCGAGCAGGTCGAAGACGTAGTAGGAGATCGGGATGCGGTCGACCAACCACGAGCTCGGCGCGCGGACGTGCATGCGCTGCTGAAGCGGCGCGAAATCCGGGCGCCCGGCCTCGTCCAGCGTCACGATCTCTCCGTCGAGCAGCACTGGTCGACCCCCGACCAGATCGCTGAGCACGGCCAGCTCGGGATAACCACCGGTGATGTCGTTGCCATTGCGGCTGTAGAGCCGAACCTGATCGCCGGCGGCCGCGGCGACGGCGCGCACGCCGTCCCACTTGAACTCGAACGCCCAGCCAGGACCCGACGGTGGCTCGCCGGGCGTCGCTAGCATCGGCGTCACCGGCTCGGGCAGGGTTGTCGTCATCACTCCACAGCCTGCCCGTTTGCTTGCGCACACGCGCGAGCGGTTGACGGATCGGGCTGGCGGGTAGATATAGCGCATCATGCTAAGGGGAGGTCCGCCATGAATTCGCCCAGCGGGCCGCTTGCGGGGGCAGGCACTCCTCGGCGGCGGGAGAAGGAGCGGGCGTTGGCGGCCCGAGTCGGCTCGTGGCTGGCGTGGTGGGTCCTTCTCATGGCGTTGTGGATAATTCTGGATTGGTCACTCGATGTCGCCGAATTGTTGGTGGGGGCTGGGGTCGCCGCGGCCGGGGCAGTGGCGGCCGAGTTGGTCGGGCATCAGACCGATTCGCATTTCCGGGTCCGCATCAGATGGTTGATCCCGCTGTTGGGTCTGCCCGGTCAGGTGCTACGCGACACCGTCATTGTGTTCGCTGCCTTGGGGCGACTGCTGATTCGTGGGGAGCAGCCGGCCAGCGGATTCGTGGAGGTGCCCAAGGTGTGGGGTGATGAGTCAACAGAGGGGATCAGCCGGCGGGTACTGCTGATGGGAGGCACCTCGGTGGCACCCAACACTTTCGTACTCGGGATGGACCGGGAGCGTGACGTCATGGTGGTCCATTACCTGGTGCTGCCGACGCAGCGAGCAGCTCGATGAACAGCTTCGTGGCCGCCGCCATCGGCATGCTGCTGGGGGTGATCCCGTTGGGGATCGTCGCGTGGCGGGGAACGGTAATGGAAGCCGTGGTGGCCTATGAGGCCATCAGCTCCATCATCGTCATGGTTCTGGTGCTCTTACCCCAGGGCTTCGGGCGTTCCGCGGAGTTCGAGCTACCCGTTTTACTGGCCGTGCTTCTGTTAGGCAGCGGCCTGGTGTTCGTGCGGTCTTTGGAGCGTTGGCTATGACCGGCGCAGATGTCGCTGCTGACGTCCTTCTAGGTCTCGCCGCGGCCGTTGTGCTGACCTCATCGGTAGGAGTGCTGGTGATGCGTGACGTCTACCAGAAGCTGCATTTCGTGACCCCGATCAGCCTCATCGCCCCCGCCTTGGTGGCGGTGGCCGTCCTGGTACAACAGGGCTATTCCGAAAACACCGTCGAAACCTGGCTGGCGCTGTTGTTCCTCGTCGTCGCCGGGCCGTTTCTGACCCATGCCACCATCCGCGCGGCCCGCATCCGGGAAACCGGGGACTGGCACCTGAAAAGCGACGACGGCGCACCATGATGACCGTGCTGCAGGTGACCATCCTGGTGCTGGTGGCCGCCGGAGCGACGGCCGTGGTGCTTACCCGCGACCCGGTCCGTCAGGTGGTGTCGGTCAGTATCTACGGGCTGCTGCTGGCCGTGTTGTTCATGGCGTTCCAGGCCCCGGATGTGACCCTGTCCGAGCTGACGGTGGGCGCGGTGGCGCTACCGCTGCTGCTGCTCTTGACGTTGGCCAAGGTCAGGAAGCAGGAGGAATGACCCCGAGCCAGCGCCGTTGGGTCTTCCTCGTGGCAGGGGGCGGATTCCTCGCCTTCTACCTGTGGGGGCTGATCGGGCTGCCCGGCTTCGGTCACTACCCGGGGCCTTATGGCGACATCATCAACGCCATCGCCGTAACCCAGACTCATGCCACCGGCGTGGTGTCGGCGGTGAACTTCGAATACCGGGCCTTCGACACGTTGGGCGAGGAGTTCATCCTGTTCATCGCCGCCACCGGGGTGGCGACCGTGCTGCGTCACCTGCGCCAGGAGCGGGACACCTCCGCAGTGGACGAGGCCAGGAACCGGGATGTGCCGGCCACCAGTGACGCCGTCGCAGTGGTGACACTGGCTTTCATCGGCCCCACCGTCGTGGTCGGTTGGTATCTGGCCTCGCACGCCCAGACCAGCCCGTCGGGTGGGTTCCAAGGCGGCATCGTGTTGGCCACCGCCTTCGTCCTGGTGTACCTGGCGGGACAGTTCATCGTCTTCAAGCGGCTGAGCCCCGTTGCGCTCGCCGACGCCATCGAGGCGATCGGAGCCGGCAGCTTCGCCGCTGTCGGAATCGCCGCTCTCGCGTTGGGTGCCGCCTACCTGACCAACATCCTGCCGCTGGGTAGCACGCCGGGAGCGGTGAACTCCGCCGGAACGATCGCGCTGATCAGCTTCTTCGTCGGTATCGAAGTGGCCGCCGCGTTCATCCTCATTATCGGCGAGCTACTCGAGCAGACCCTCATCGTCCGGGAAGGGACCGGTAGGTGAGCATATTTCCCTTCATCGTGGTGGCCTGGGTGTTGGCCGTCGGGCTCTACGGCATCATCACCAGCCGTCATCTGGTGCACCAGATCGTCTGCTTGATCGTTGTCCAGTCCTCCACCTACATCCTGCTGCTCGGCGTCGGTTACAAGACCGGGGCGGTGGCGCCCTACTTCTATGACATCCCGACGAACACCCCCGCTGTGGACCCGGTTGTGCAGGCCCTTGCCCTCACCGACGTGGTGGTGGAAGCCGCCGTGACGGCGCTGCTGCTGGCCTTCGCTGTGCAAGCCCACAAGCGATTCGGGACGCTCGATCCTGAAGAGCTCCGGCAGCTCCAGGGTTGACCGTGGACTCGCTCCTGCCGCTGGCCGTGGCCATCCCGTTGCTGGGAGCTGCCGGGATCTCCGCGTTGAACCCACTGTTCGGCAACCGGCGACGGGTCCTCGACGCGGTGGCCATCCTCACCGCCGCCGGTGTCACCGGCCTGCTCGTGGCCATCATGCTCAGTACCGCCGGCGGCCAGCGGGTGTACTGGTTCGCGGGTTTCACCCCGTCGCACGGGGTGGCGTTGGGCATCGACTTCGCCGTCGACCAGCTCAACTCGGGCCTGGCCGCGCTGACCGCCACGCTGGTCACCGCCGCGCTGGTGTTCTCCTGGCGGTATTTTGAGCGGGTCTCCACCTACTACCACGCCCTGATGCTGGTCTTCTTGGCCGGCATGGTCGGCTTTTGCCTGACCGGGGACATCTTCAACCTGTTCGTGTTCTTTGAGCTCATGGGGGTGGCGGCCTACGCCCTGACCGCCTACCGCCCCGAAGAGCGCGGCCCCATCCAAGGAGCGCTCAACTTCGCGATCACCAACAGCGTGGGCGCCTATTTGTCGCTGTCCGGTATCGGCCTCATCTATGGCCGCACCGGCGCCCTGAACATGGCCCAGATCGGCCAGGCCATCACCGGCCACCGCCCGGACGGCCTGGTGGTGGTGGCATTCGTGCTCATCCTGATGGGCCTGCTCACCAAGGCGTCCATCGTGCCGTTCCACTTCTGGCTCGCCGACGCGCACGCCGTCGCTCCCACCCCGGTCTGCGTGCTGTTCTCCGGAGTGATGGTCGAGCTCGGTCTCTACGGCATCGCCCGGGTCTACTGGTCGATGTTCGGCGCCGGCCTCGGCCACCACGGCGCCATCGCCGCCGTCCTGCTGGCGTTGGGCACCGTCACGGCCATCGTCGGTGCGCTGTTCTGCTTCCGCCAGCGCCACCTCAAGCGACTGCTGGCCTTCTCCACCATCAACCACGCAGGCCTGTTTCTGATCGGCATCGCTCTGCTCACCCCGCTGGGGCTGACCGGCGCAGCCGTCTACGTCATCGGCCACGGACTGATCAAGGCCGCGCTGTTCTTGTGCGTGGGCATCGTCTTGCACCGGCTGGGGTCGGTCAACGAGACCACCCTGCACGGCCGGGGCCGGCGGCTACCGGTCACCGGCGCGGTGTTCGGCCTGGCCGCGCTGGCGCTGGCCGACCTGCCCCCGTTCGCGCTGTACCTCGGGGCGGGTTGGATCGGGCAGAGCGGCGACGCCCGCGAGCTGCCCTGGATCACCGCAGTGATCATGACCACCTCGGTCCTGGTGGGTGCGGCCGTGCTCCGGGTCGCCGGCGGCGTGTTCTACGGGATCGGCGACCCACCCTCGGAGGATCCCCAGATGGCCGAGGAAGCCTCCGAGGAGACTTCGGAGACCGACGAAGCCAAGAGCCGCACTCCGCTTTCCATGATCGTTCCACCGATCGCGCTGGTGGCTCTCGCGCTCACCGTCGGGCTGCTCCCGCACCTCGGAGAGCTGGTCCAGGATGGCGCTGTCCGGTTCCAGGACCAGGCAGCCTACAACGCCACCGTCCTCGCCGGTGCCCACATCGCCCACCCGACACCTCTGCTGGGACCTGAGGACACCAGCGTCACCACCACCGACGTAGTGACCGGCGTGGGTACTGCCGTCGCCAGTCTCGTACTAGCGTTGATGGCCCTCTACTGGCGACGCCTGCCCGTTCTGCGCCGGGGCTTCGAGCCCGGAACTGGGCTGGTGGGACCGATCCGGCGGTTCCAGAGCGGCGTGGTCAACGACTACGTGACCTGGATGGTGGTGGGGTTAGCCTGCATCGGTGGCGCGCTCGCCTTCGCCATCCACTGAGCCGATGGCGCCCGGGGCCGTGAGGGCGGCGCGTAAGGCCCCGAACACGTCGATTTCTCGGGACAACCGCAACGAGTCCTGGCACGGCGGCTGTATCCAGGTGATCGGCCCCCGGGAGGTCATGGTGGGTGGCAGCGTCAGCGCGCCGGTGACCTCATGCACGCTGGGCGGCCATGGCAGCATGTCCCCATACCTCTCCCCTACGAGCACGATGTGGTGCTCAGGAGAGTCGGGATGGGCCAGCACCGCCGGAGCGCAGCGACGCGCGGTGAGGATCTGAGTTAGTTCCGCGCTGAGTGAGATCGGGATCGCAATGGCCGACGCCTCGCACTCCAGACTCAGTCGTATCTGATCACAGCGCTGGGTGACCGGCCAGCCCCACGCCTCGTAAGTCGCCCTGTCCACCTGATCAGCGCCTCCGCTTTCGGGTCCGTCCGGACTGTCCGCGGGGGACGGCTGCCGCACCGCCGCCGGAGCCATCGTGCTCACGTGGTGGATGACGCACGCGCTACAGGGCATGCCTGCACCGGGGGAGACGGCCTCAACCGAGTCAAGACTCATCAGCGAGCCGCACAGCGTATCGACCATACCCGCCACGCATCGGTCCCGCAGCGAAACCAGGTGCACGGTGCGGGCGGTCTGGCCGGTCAGCCCGGCTCGGTAGCGAACCAGCACCACTGACTGGTCCGATATGACCGCCGCACCGGCACCCGACTCCCCCAGCCGGTTGGCATAACTCAACGCAGACTCAGCAGGCGAGATCGTCGAATTCGCCGTCCTTGGCGCCAGCTAAGAAGGCAGCCATCTCATCACGGGTGAAGATCAGTGCTGGACCACTCGGATGACGAGAGTTCCGCACTGCGACGTCGCCACTATTAAGTGCGGCGGTCTCCACACAGTTGCCGAGCTGGCCGCTGTGCCTGCTCTTACGCCACGTCACACCAGCAAGGTCCGCCGCCGCTACGCCGTTGGGAACCGACTCCGCCATGGAACCATCCTCTCTTACGTAGTGCACCTGCACGTGCATACGGTAGCGCGTGCCCATGCGCACGTCAATGCACGTGCATCTGCGTGAAATGGACAGGAAGCAGGGGTCTGTCCTCCCGGATGTAGCCTGGGCGGCGTCGAGGTCACCGCCGCGCCGCTGTCACCCGTCCCACCCGGCGCACGGCCGTCCTCCTAGGGTCAACTCAGTCAGCTGTGAAGTGCGACGTTTGTGAGGTTCTCGATGCCCGGTACCGACGCCCCGCTGTCCGAGGATGCCGTACCTACCTATATCGACACGACCAAGGCGAGCATCGCTCGCGTCTACGACGCTGCCCTCAACGGCAAGGACAATTACGAGGTCGACCGAGAGGTGTTGCGGCAGGTCGCCAAGGTCGCGCCCGAGGTCTGCCGGCTCGGGGTGGACAACCGGGATTTCCTGATTCGGGTATCCCGCTTCATCGCTAGCCAGACCGCCATCACCCAGTTTCTCGACTGCGGCTCCGGGCTGCCCACGGCGGAGAACACTCACCAGGTCGTTCAGCGAATCCAGCCAGAGGCCCGCGTGGTGTACATCGACAACGACCCGGTGGTGCTCGCGCACGGAAGAGCACTGCTTGAGGAGAATGAGCAGACCCATTTCAGCGCTGCCGACATCTTCGAACCAGAGCAGGTCGTCCATGACGCGGTCGTGCGCAAGTACCTTGACTTCTCCGAGCCGATCGCACTGTTCCAGATTGGAACACTGCACCACCACGACGGTGAGCGCAGCCCGCAGAGCATCATGGCTGAGTACATCGATGCCCTGCCGTCGGGCTCCTACGTGGCACTGAGCCACTTCTTCGACCCTGAGACCACCCCCGAGTTGAGCGAGCTCGCCCGGAAAATGGAAAAGGTGTTCATGCACAGCCCGATGGGCAGCGGAAGGTTCCGCACCCGCGCCGAGATTGAGGGCATGTTCCCGGGTCTGGAACTGATCGACCCCGGTCTCGTCGAGTGCGTCAACTGGTGGCCCGATGGCCCACGGATCAAAGCACTGGATCCCGCGCAGTACTGCATCGCCGGAGCCGTCGGGCGCAAACCTTGACGGAAATCCGGCTAGATCTCGGCGCGCGCCTTCATCAGTAATTGTCGGCTCTGGTCAGGAGTGTAGGCATCCACCGTCAGCCGATCGAAGACCCTGCCGTACAACTCGGTATCTGATCGCTTGTCCAGATAGAGCGCGCCGGTGAGGTGCTCTATGTAGACGACATCCGGCAGCTCTGGCTCGGTGAAGCGCAGCGTGGTGAACGAGCCTTCGGCCGCATACCCACTGAACTGGTAGGGCACCACCTGCACGGTGACGTTGGGGCGCTTGGTGAGGTCGAGGAGATGCTCGATCTGAGCCGACAGCACCCGACGGCCACCGATCGGCCGGTGCAGGATGGACTCGTCCATGACAGCCCACACCTTGGGCGGATTCGGCCGGCCGAGTACCGCCTGTCGGCGCATCCGCACGCCGACCTGGCGTTGCACACTCTGGCTCGCCAACGGAGACCAACCGTGGCTGGCGATCGCTTTGGCGTACTCCTCGGTCTGCAGTAAGCCAGGGACGAACTGTTGTTCCCAGGTCTGGATCCGGGAGGCCGACTCCTCCAGCCCGAGGTAGTCCTGGAACCAGTCGGCCACCAGATCGGTATAGCGATGCCACCAGCCGGGTTCGTTGGACCGCTTGACCATCTCGAGGAACGCTTCGCGCTTCTCGGGATCTGTCACTCCGTACATCGTGAGTAAATCGGTCACGTCGCGCGGCTTGAAGCTGACCCGGCCGAGTTCAAGACGGCTGATCTTAGACTCGGAACTACGGATTGCGAAGCCGGCCTCCGACCGCGAGATATCGGCCGCCTCCCGCAGCCGGCGCAGCCGAGCGCCCAACATTATGCGGCGGGCCGTCGGACTACCACGCTGGTCGCCAGCATCACCGGAGGTCTCAGGGGGATCAATCAGTGCCACGCCAGACCTCCGGGGTATGCAGCCCGACCACTGACCTACCGGGCGGTAGAGCGCGATCAACGCTGCGCCAGCTTACCTCGACGCGGCTAAGGCGGGCACTAACGACGGCGGCGGACCAACCGGATGATCAGGTAAACGACGATGACCACGTTGAGGGCCAGGCCGCCGACCTTGAGTCCGGTGGGATGCTTCAGCAGCTCCTGAACCTCGGGAAAGAGCAACAACGCCGTCGACACCACGGTGAGGTACTCGGCCCATTGTCGACGACGGAACAGGCCATAGCCCTCCACCGCCTCCAATACTCCGTATCCGATGGCGATCGACCCGTCTCGCTGGGCCTGGCGTGCTCCAAACCCGGCCAACCGCGAGATCAGCCGGCCAGTCTCGTTGCGGCTCGGGTCGAGTCCGAGCTGCTCAGCGAAGCGCCGTGCCGGATCCGCCCAATCCGTGTGGGTATGGGTGAGCAAGATCAGGCCGACACCGACCAGGACCACCGCCCGAAGCGCCCGCTCCACCGCGAGCACCGGCAGCAACCGGCTCTGGTCTTGATCGCCGTGACTCCGAGCGGACCCCTCCGGCGCCTCAAGCCTACGGGGCGGCTGCGCCGCTGACGTCATGACGACCTCCCGGTAGGACCGCCGTTGAATCCTCCGCTACGACGATATGCGCACGGCGCATGACCACAGCAGCTGCCCGGCCGGACGGGTGGGAGTGAAGGTTCCGTCCGGCCGGGCAGTGGAGGGGTGAGACTCAGCCGTGAAAGAAGTCCTTGACCTTCTCAGCGGCCTGCTTGATCTTGCCCTCGGCCTGGTCGACCTTTCCCTCGGCTTCGAGGTGCTCGTCGCCGGTGGCCTTACCGGTGGCCTCCTTGACCTTGCCCTTCAGCTCCTCGGCCTTGTTCGAGATCTTGTCTGCGATACCCATCGGGTGCTCCTTCGTCAGATTCGGTTGCCCAGTCAGCTGACCCGGCGAGTCAGCTGTTCCTACGGAGTAGACGTCGCAGCACCAGCAACACAGCCAGTAGGGCCACTACAGCAGGGATCGGCCGTCGCCGCACCACCGCCATCACCTGGGTGAGACGCCCAACCACCGGCGCGGGGAGCTTCGCTGCGGCCTGGTCGGCCAGATCCTTGGCCTGCTGCGTCGTCTCGTCGACCTTGTCCTGCACCGCTTCGGTGCGGTCCTGCAGGTGTTGCTTGATGTCTTGAATCTTGGCCTGCGCGGTGTCCTTGGCGTCGCGCACCTTGTCCTTGACCTCCGTGGACAGATCGGCAGTACGACCGTCGGACGTGATAGTCATCGCTGTGGGTCCTCTCGTGCGTGTCTCAAGATCCAACGTCGGTTGCAGGTAGTTACCCCGCATCAGCTCACAGTAAACGTCGTCGTCTTACGGGTTTCGCCGCCGCGTCGCGTTCGCCGCGGCCTGTACCGCTGGGTCGGCCGCGGCGAACCACGACCAGTCCGCGGCCCGATCAGCTGCGACGTCCGGCGGGCGGGCGAACACCGCCGGACCCGCCCCGCTAGCGGGGAAGCGGCCCTTGTCTGGGGGATCGACCGGTGGCGACTCAGATCCGGCAGCCGGGAGATCAACGTTGATGCGCTCGCCACGGATCTGGTCATAGATAGGCGTTTGGCTCACGAGAGGACACCGTAGGGGCAGCGCCGCGGCGCTGGCATCAACATGGTGTGGACGGAGTGGGGATCACTGTGTGGATCGGCGGACCCGGGTGTGTACAAGCTGTGCACAGGGTGTGGACGCGCCGGACGGCGGTGTCGTCAGGGCACTATGACGACTGGGCAACGCGCGTGGCGGGTCAACCACACCGGCACCGACCCTGCGATTCGGTGCACCCAGCGGGCGGGCGCACCGAGGACGATCGCGTCGGCCCGGGTATCAGCGGCCAGCTCGGCAAGCTGGCGAGCGGCATCGCCGCAGCGTTGCACCAGCTGCACCGTCAAGCCGGTGGTGTCGATGGTTTCCGCGAGTTCGGCGCGCAGCCAGTCCAGCAACTCAGCGGGGTCCTCGGCTGGTGGAGTGAACCCGTAGTCAATCGAGTAACAGGCCGGGGTCGGCCGGACGTGGACGAGCACCAAGGGCTGGCCCATCCGGCGCGCCATGCCAGCCGCGTAGGCAAGCGCGTGCCGGCTGGGCGCAGACCCGTCGTAACCGACCAGAATCGGCCGGGTGACCACGCCGGACATGGTCGGCTCGTGCGAGCGCGGGGCAGGAGTCGCGTCAGGCATAGCCGTCTCCGGCGGAATGGTGCGGGCGTGGAAGACCAATTATGTCGCGTTACGGAGCCGGGCCGCTACCCGCTGCCGACCCCTACCACCCGACCGTGCCTGGTGCGGAGTGCTGGACCGCCGCAGGGCTGCAGCTACTTCGCTCCAGTGTTAGCTTGGCTAAGCAACTACCTTCGCCGGGTTCGCTGAAAGCGGGTATCCATGACCGCGAACTACAAGTGGATCGTGCTATCGAACACGACCTTGGGCGTTTTGATGGCGACGATCAATGCGTCGATTCTGTTGATCGCGTTGCCCGACATCTTTCGCGGCGTCGGGATCAACCCCTTGGAACCGGGCAATACCAGCCTGCTGCTGTGGTTGATCATGGGCTACCTCGTGGTTACCGCGGTGTTAGTGGTCACCTTCGGCCGGTTGGGCGACATGTTCGGTCGGGTGAAGATGTACAACGCGGGTTTTGCGGTCTTCAGCGTGTTCTCCGTGCTGCTGTCGGTGACCTGGATGCACGGCACCGCTGGGGTGCTGTGGTTGATCGTGATGCGAATATTGCAGGGCGTCGGCGGCGCGATGCTGATGGCGAACTCCAACGCGATCATCACCGATGCGTTCCCGGTTGAGCAGCGCGGGCTGGCGCTGGGCCTCAACCAGGTCGCCGGAATCGCCGGCTCATTCCTCGGCCTGATCATCGGCGGAGTGCTCGGCCCGATCAACTGGCGGTTGGTGTTTCTGGTGTCGGTCCCGGTCGGGCTGTTCGGCACGGTGTGGGCGTACCTAAAACTGCATGACACTGGACTACGGCAACCGGCGAGGTCGGATTGGTGGGGCAACCTCACCTTCGCGGTCGGACTGATCGCGGTGCTGGTTGGAATCACCTACGGTATCCAGCCCTACGCCGGACACACGATGGGTTGGACCAACCCGGTAGTGCTGGCCGCCATGGGTGGCGGCGTGCTGATGTTGGCGATCTTCTGTGTGGTGGAGACGAAGGTCGCCGAGCCGATGTTCCAGCTGCGGCTGTTCCGGATCCGGGCGTTCACCGCCGGCAACCTGGCCAGCCTGCTCTCGGGCCTCGGGCGCGGCGGCCTGATGTTCATTCTGATCATCTGGCTGCAGGGCATCTGGCTGCCCCAGCACGGCTACAGCTTCGCGTCCACCCCCTTGTGGGCGGGCATCTACATGCTGCCCCTCACAGTGGGTTTCCTCATCGTCGGACCGGTATCGGGTTGGTTGTCCGACCGGTTCGGGGCACGGTCGTTCGCCACCGGCGGCATGATCATCGCTGCGGGCAGCTTCGGATGGCTGGCGCTGTTACCGGTGAACTTCAGCTACCGGGAATTCGCCTTAGTGTTACTTCTCAATGGGATGGGAATGGGGCTGTTCGCCTCCCCGAACCGGGCCAGCATCATGAACAGCCTGCCACCCAACCGGCGCGGGGTCGGCGCGGGAATGAGCACCACGTTCCAGAACGCGGCGATGGTGCTCTCGATCGGAATATTCTTCAGCCTGATGGTCTCGGGGTTGGCCCGGTCCTTGCCGCAGACCATGTCCGCCGGTTTGATCGCCCAGGGCGTACCCGCAGCAGACGCGATGCAGGTGGCGGCGCTGCCGCCGGTGGCGGTGCTGTTCGCCTCCCTGCTCGGCTACAACCCCATCCAGACCCTGTTGGGCCCCACCGTGCTGCACCAACTGCCGGCCGGACACGCTGCCTATCTGACCGGCCGTGGCTTCTTTCCCGCGCTGATCTCCGGACCGTTCTCTGACGGGTTGACCGTCGCGTTCGGCTTTGCCATCCTCGCCTGCTTGATTGCCGCGATCGCGTCCGGGCTGCGCGGCGGCAAATACGTGTACGTCGAACCGCAGCCAACCAAGGCGACCCCAACCCCGCAGCCGGTAACCCGCTGACGGCGGTCCTCTCGTGCCGTCGCCCGACGTCGTGAACTCGACGCTACGGACGTTCGCATGCAACGAAAACGTCCGTGGTGTCGAGTTCACGGCATATGCTGGCGCGGTCAGGTGGACAGATCAAGGCGGGCGCCGGTCTCGGCGATCCAGTCGTGCAGCGTCAGGACGAGTTCTGTGGCGCGCCGTTGCGCATCGAGACTGACCGCGCCGATCGCGCTGTCCAACAGGGTGCGCACCCGCTGGGCATCGAGCAGGTCGAGCACCGGAGAGGTGCCGTCGGCGACGAGCTTGTCCAGCTGGTCGCGCAGCGCGAGCTCGTAGGAGGGGTCCTGGGTCGACGGGTACGGGCTCTTGCGCCGCTGGGCGATCGAGGCCGGCAGCACGTCGGTTACGGCGGCGCGGAGCAGGCTTTTCTCCCGGCCGTCGAATGTCTTGACCGACCACGGGGTGTTGAACACGTACTGCACCAGCCGGTGGTCGCAGAACGGCACCCGCACCTCCAGCCCGCTGGCCATGCTCATCCGGTCCTTGCGGTCCAGCAAGAACTGCACGAACCGGGTCAGGTGCAGGTAGCAGACCTCCCGCATCCGCCGTTCAAGCGGGTCGGTGGTGTCGGTGTGCGGCACCTCGGCCAGCGCGCTGCGGTAGCTGTCTGCCTGGTAACCCGGAATGTCCAGTTGGGACACCAGCTCGTCGGTGAACAGGGTGTGCCATGGTCGGGCTTCGGGGCCCCCAAATGCAGCCAGCCACGGAAAGGTGTCCGCGTGCGCGGCGGCATCGTGGAACCAGCGGTAACCGCCGAAGACTTCGTCGGCGGACTCCCCGGACAGTGCCACCGTCGAGCGAGCCCGGATCGCGGCGAACAGTAAATAGAGGGAGGTGAACATGTCCCCGCCGAGTGGGAGGTCGCTGGCACGCACCACCGCGGCCCGGTGCGCCGGGTCCATCAGCTCCGACGTGGACAGCACGATGTCGGTGTGGTCGGCGCCGACGTGACAGGCCAGCTCGTGCACGAACGGCGCGTCGGGGGTGGCTCGCAGCGAATCGGCGGTGAAGTTGTCGGCGTAGCCGGTGAAGTCCACTGCGAACGAGCGCACCGCTCCACGCCCGCCCGCGGCGAGCTGACGGGCCGCCAGCGCGGTGACCGCGGAGGAGTCCAGCCCGCCCGACAGCAGGCTGCACAGCGGTACATCCGAGATCAGCTGGCGGCCCACGATGTCGTCGAGCAGCTCGCGCACGGTCGCTACAGTCGTGTCGAGGTCATCGGTGTGCTCGTGGGCCTCCAGCTTCCAGTACCGGCGCACGGTGATGCCCTGGCGGTTGACCCGTAATAAGGAGCCCGGCCGTAGCTCGCGTAGATCCCGGTACACCGCCTGCTCGGGGTTCTTGACGAACGCCAGGATCTCCCGCAGGCCGTTGGCGTCGACCACCGGTTCGATCAGCGGGTTGGCGAAGATGGCTTTCGGCTCCGAACCGAACAGCAGCCCGTCCTCGGTCTCGACGTAGTACAGCGGTTTGATGCCCATCCGGTCGCGCACCAGCAACAGCTGTTCGGCCTCGGTGTCCCACAGCGCGAAGGCGTACATCCCGTTGAGCCGCTCGGCGAAGTCCTCGCCCCACTGCAGGTAAGCGTGCAACACCACCTCGGTGTCGCTTTCGGTGCGGAACCGGTGCCCGCGGCTGGCCAGCTCGGCGCGCAGCTCCTGGTAGTTGTAGACCTCGCCGCTGTAGGTGATCACCGCGACCGTGCGCCGCTGGGCGTCCACGCTCATCGGCTGGCGTCCACCCTCGATATCGATCACCGACAGTCGCCGGTGGCCCAGGGCCACCGGCGGGGCGATCCACATCCCTTGCGCGTCCGGCCCGCGGCAGGCCATCGTGGCCACCATCTGGGCCAGCACCGGCTCCTGCCCACGAAGGTCGTGGCCGTAGTCCACCCAGCCGGTAATGCCACACATCGCGTCCACCCATCACGGTCCATGATTTAGTTAGCATTGCTAACATTTAAGGTGCCCCGCGAGGGAGATCCACAACCATAGCTAGACGGGTGATTGGAAGTGACGTCCATCACGAAAGACGTAGGATCGGCCAGCAAGTAGCCGGACCGAGCCCAAGTTGTGCTACCGGCTAGGGCAAAATGCGCGGCTGTCGGCGGGTGCTGCCACTGCGGTTCACCTCACGCGAGCACATTTTGTCGGGCAGTGCGGACCGCTGGCGAGCAGTGGACGATACGGTGAGGAGTAGTCCGGCGAGGATGAACCGCGCAGCGCAGGAGCTGTTCGCCCGCAGATGGGCGGACGCGATCGGCGGCGCGAGCTATGTGTCGATGGGCCCTGGCGAGCTGGTGGCGCACCTGCTCGGACTCACCGCTGAGCTGGTCGAGGCGGCGCTGGCCATCGAGTTCGACCCCTCGGTCGGGCGCCGGATCGGCGTCGACATGGTCGATGCGCATTTCACCGGCACTGAGACGCTCGGCGCGACGGTGGCTCTGATAGTCGAGCGGTTGCCGGATCTGCTGGGACACCTGCCGCAGGGCGTCGCCCTCACCAGCCGAGTTGCCCGGCTGACCGGCAGCGTGGCCGCTGGTTACGCCAATGCGCTGCGCGAGCGCAGCCTCGATGAGCAGGACTCGATCTATCGGGCTGGTCTGCGTGCGCGCCGGCAGGCTGAACAGGCACTGACGGCCAGCGAGGCGCGCTTCCGAGGGGTGTTTCACGCATCTCCGGTGGCGATCGCGATCAGCGACCCCGAAGGCCGGATCCTGCAAACCAACCGGTCGCTCGACGACACTCTCGGGTACCGCTCCGGTGAGCTGCTCGGCCGCGAGCTGACCGAGCTGTTCGCACTGGATGACCGGTCCATCGTCGAGGAGCACTACCGCGGCCTGGCGACCGGTCGGGAGTCGCGGTTTCGAGTCCGGTTTCCGCTGCGCCTGGCCGATGGCGAGACCGCGGTGATCTACCTTGATGCCGCGGTGCTGCTCGATGACGAGCAGGTGCCCCAGTGCATCGTGACGATGATCGACGACATTACCGATCTGCGCCTGCTCGAGCAGCGGCTGCAGCACCAGACGCTGCATGACGTGCAGACCGGTCTGCCGAATCGGCAGTACTTCATCACCCACCTGGAAAAAGTGCTCGGGCAGCTCGCACCGTCAGCGGTGGTCACGCTGATTCATCTCGATCTGGATGGCTTCTCCGCGATCAACGACGGGCTGGGGCATCACGTCGGCGAACAGCTGCTCGATGTGGTCGCCAGGCGGCTGGAATGGGTGGTGGCCGACCAGCGCGCGATGGTCGCCAGGCTGGGAGCCGACGAGTACGCAATCCTGATCGAACCCGGAGAATCGGTGCTGGACGTCGGCGCGTTCGCCGAGATGATCAACGCCGAGCTGGCCGAGCCGTTCTACGTCGACGGGATCGGAGTGGCGGTCACCGCCACCATCGGCATCGTGCAGCGCCGAGTTGCCGGGACGTTGCCTGAGGAGCTGATGCGCGCCGCCAGCGCCACGCTGCGCCGCATCCGCGGCCGAGGCAAGCGGCAGTGGACCCTGTTCGACCCGGAAATCGATGCCGCGAACCGGGCAAGGCTGCAGCTGGCCGCGGCGATGCCCGGGGCACTGGAGAGCGGCGAACTGCACGTGACATACCAGCCGGTGGTCACGCTGAACGATGGCCGGCTGGTCGGCGTCGAGGCGGCGTTGAGCTGGCAGCACCCCCAGCTCGGCATGCTGTCCAACGAACAGTGCGTACAGGCCGCCGAGCGCACCGGCGTCGTGCACGAAGTCGGTCAGTGGTTGCTGCGCACTGCGGCTGAACAAGCCGTGTCGTGGCAACAACGCACGGCTGCCAGGGTGCCACCGGTGATGATCAACCTCACGCCGTCCCAGGCGCAGGACCCTGATCTGGTGGCGAGGGTCAGAGCGGTCCTGGCGGAGACCGGCCTGGCCCCAGCTGAGCTGGAGCTGAGGGCACCGGTGGCAGCGATCCGCACGGTCACCGGTGAACTCACCGACGAAGGTGGCGGACAGGCCGAGGACAACCTGCGCGTGCTTACCGAGTTGGGCGTGCGCGCTGGACTGTACGACTTCGGTGGCGGCATCCGCGGGCTGCGCTGCGTAGCAGACCTCTCGGTGTGCGTGCTCCGAATTGCCCGGCCGGTGTCCCACCAGTCAACCGAGGACCCGTCCCGGATCCTGGCGCGGGCGGCGCAGGCATTAGTGCACATCATTCGCGACGCTGGGGTCGACGTCGTCGCTCCGGTGGACACCGTCGAGCAGGCCGCGGACTGGGCGCGCATCGGCGCCAACTGGGCGATCGGCGCACTATCCGGCCCACCGAGCGAATCTCAGTGTCTCGAGCCCCTGCTCGACACCCTGGCCGACTCGTGAGCTCGCACGGCGCGCGCTATCGCCAGTCGTCGATCACGTACGCGTCCGGATGGGAGTAGCCCGGCTCGTCGGGACGGTGCATCGAGACGCCGATGAGGTCGGCGTCGAATCCGCGCTGGCGCAGGACCCGGTAGGCGTCGCGACGGGCGGTGTTCATCCCGGCGGCCAGCCGGGCGGCTCCCCGGCTGGCCGCGAACGCCTCGCAGGCACCCACCAGCCGCTCGAAGTCGGTGGCCGCGCGCGCCGCCGCGAACTTGACGACGCACGTCCCGGTGTCTGCCTCCGAGCCCGGCCCGACATGGCAGACGGCAAAACCGGATCCGTCCGCCAGCAGCACCGTGTCACCGAGGTCCTGCTCGTGGCAGGCACGCAGCTCGCGACTCACGTCAAGGCCGGGATAGACCGTGTCGGTGAGAGCCGCGCAGTCGGCCAACCGGCCGGCCTGGTCGGGGTCCGCGGAGTACGTCGACCACTGCGCTGTGCCCGCGGCCGGCGGAGAAACTGGCACGGACAGCACCGTGGTGAGGAATCGAGGCAGGAACCCGAAGCTCTGGTAGAGCGCGATGTGCTTGGGGCTGTGACCGAAGGTGAACAGCCCGGTGTGACTGAGCCGCCAACCGTCCATGATCTCCATCGTGCGAACCAGCAACCGGCGCGCGATGCCCCGGTCCCACAGTGCCGGGTGCACGGTCAGCGGACCGAAGTACCCGACGCTGCCCCACCGGGTGGCGAAGTTCGAGCCGACAACCCGGCCGTCGGCTTCGGCGGCCAGCGCCGCGCCCGGGTCGGCCGTCCAGCGGCTGCGCACGTAGTCGCCGTCGCCCAGGAACGCCATCGGGTCGGCCAACCCGAGAAAGGTGCCGAAGGCCAGCCGCATCACCCGATCCGCGTCGACCAGATCGGCCTCAACGAGCGGTCGCACCTCAACCTCGCCCACCCGTCCCCCCATACCTGTCGGCGTCGTGAACTCGACGGTACCGACATTTTCGTCGATGGAAACGTGGGTACTGTCGAGTTCACGGCCATACGCTGGTGCCGTTACCTGGTTAACGGCACCCCCCCGACAAGCAGATCGGCTCAGCCGACGTGGTCTCCGCCGTTGCCGCCGTTAGCGGGCCCGCCATCGCCGCCGACGCCGTCACCCGCGCTGTTGATCTGGTCACCGAACAGGTTGATGTTCAGCAGGTTGAGGCCGAGGCCGCCCCTACCCGTACCGCCGTCGCCACCGTAGCCGCCGTTGCCGCCCCGGCCGCCGCCGTCGCCGCCGTCATGACCACCACCATGACCACCGCCGCCATCCCCGCAGCCACCGGCGTGGAACAAGGACAAGACGGTACGGGTGGGAAGTAGCTCCACGTGCTGGCCGTCAACCTCGGCAAAGCTGAATGTGTCAGTCATCGAAATCCCCCTTAGGCAGCCCAGTAGGCTGGCAACAGCGCACCCTCATCGACGGCAGTGTCGATTCGGCTCATCGCTACCATGGCCGGAATAAGATTGCCTGACAAGATGTGCTGACCCCTATCTTCCAACGTCGGCTTATACGGTGAATTCATTCGCAGCTACTTAGTCAAGCGAGAAAACTTCGGAGATCCAAGCGGCAGTTACCTGGTTTCCGAGACCGACTACCTAGCTGAGATATCTTCGGCTATGGGCGAGGAAGAACCGGATCAACTCGGCGGACGCGTCGGGACCCGTCGGGTCGGTGTAGGACCCGACCGGACTGCCCCCGAACCACGCGTGCCCCCCGCCATGCACCGTCCAGCACTCGGCGAGGACGCCGCCGTCGACGTCGGTGTGCACGGTTCGGGTGCAGGCATGGCCGATCCGCCCGTCGATGTGCATTGTCTCCGACACCGAGGTGCCGGTCGTGGCCAGCCGGGCGGCGACGAGCTTCTCGGCGTTCACCGGCGCCACGACCTGGTCGCGGTCGCCATGGAAGACGATCAACGGGACCGGCCCGCCGGGCGGCGGTGAGCCACCCGTGCGCATGGCGGCGAATGCCGACGTGACGTCGTGTGCCGCGCGGTAGGCGATCCCGGAATGCACGCCGACCCCGGCGTAGAGCTCCGGGTAGGTCGCGGCCATCACCGCCGCCATCGCGCCACCGGCGGACAGCCCGGCGACGTACACCCGGGCGGGATCGACGGCGTGGTCGGTCATGATCTGGCGGGTGAGGCCGGCGATGATCGCCGGTTCGCCGGCGCCGGCCTGCTGGTCGGCGGGGGAGAACCAGTTCCAGTAGCCGCCGTTGTTGGCCGCGGCGGACTGCAGTGGGTAAGCGACGAGCAACGTGTGTTGCTCGGCGAGCTCGTTCATCCGGGTACCGGCGGCGAAGTCGGCGGCGTCCTGCTTGCCGCCGTGCAGCATGACGACCAAGGGCACCGGAGCACCGGTGTAGCCGGTCGGAATGTAGAGATCGTAACTCCGGGTCCCGGCTGGCTCGGTGTGGCTGAGGTGGCGGATCTCGCCGCCGAGTGCGGGGGGACGCGCGATTCTGGGACTGGCGCTGGACAGGTCAGCCAGCCCGCCGGACCGGCTCCCGCCCGGCCTCCCGGACAGCGTCTCTCGCAGCTTGTCGTGCGGGCCGTGGTGGCCGCCCGGCTCGGCTGTCCGGGCCGCGCTGAGGGTGCGCTGCAGGAGCGCGGTCGCCTCAGTCAGCTGCCCTGCACGGGTGAGCCGCAATGCTTCGGACATGCCAGCGATGCGATGTTCGTCCATGGGAAGCCCCTTCGGGAGTCGGCCGGCGTCGGGCGATTGCGTGCTGCTCAGGTGCTGGTGCGGGGCGCGAGGGCAGCCTTGACTGCCCGCGACGCCCGGAAGGCGCCGAGGACCTCGACCGACGCGATCGTCGCCAGTGCGAGCTCGGGGCTGACATCGTCGGCAACGGTCGCCAGCCCGAGAACGCGCAGGTCGATCGTCTGGCCAGCGCTGCGAAGTTCCTCCAGGTCACGGCGGCTGAGGTGGTGCGTGCCGAGCGTCAAGGTCCGGCGCGCCACCGTGTCGTTCACCGCGGCTGCCCGGCTCTCGAGCTGACGCCGGATCGCCGTCCGAATGAAGTCCGTGCGGTTAGCGTAGAAACCCTCGTCGACGAGCAGATCGATCTGGCCGAGGTCAACCAACCCGACGTTGATGGTGATCTTCTCGCTCTTGTCCACCTCAGCCATGTGCCGTCCTCCCACCATCTGTGCACCATCTTAGCTCCATCCCACCAGATGGTGCTAGTCATCCCGACTGGCCGCGGGGTCCGCTACCTCACAGGCCCCTTTTGCAACACTGGCCCCACTGGGCCGACTACGGACGGTAAGAGCACAATCTGTGATGTGAACGCTGCGTCGCGAAGTGATCGGGTGCGGGCCCTTGCGTCCCTGGTTGGACTGCTGGCGCTGCTGGGCAGCGCAGTGCTCCTTGCCGTCGTGCTGATTACCCAGGGTGTGAACCAGGCTGGCACCTGGACGACGGTGATCGGCGGGTATCTGGCCATCGCCGGCCCGCTGATCTCATTGGGCAGGTGGCGACGGAAGCAGCGGGCCGCGGCTGGCGAGCCGGCGCGATCGAGCCAGGTGGCGCAGGCCGCGCAGGAGCTTGCGGTGGCGGTGCGGGAGCAGTGGCGTAGGGAGGCGGAGGTCCGGTCGCTGGGGGATCCGGATCCCATGCCAGTGCGCTGGCGATTGTCAGACCCCACGGTGATGGACCGCGACGAGCGCATCTCGCCGACGCCGCTCATCTTGTCCGGGCGCAGTGACCAGATACCGGTGTTAACCGAGCAGTTCCGGCATTTGCACCGGCGCCGGCTGGTCATCGTGGGTGGCCCCGGGACGGGCAAGACCACGCTGGCGGTGCAACTGCTGCTGCAGCTGCTGGATGACTGGCAGCCGGGCGAGCCGGTGCCAGTGCTGTTCTCCCTCGCCAGCTGGGACCCGCAGGAGCAGCCGCGGGTCCAGGACTGGCTCGCCAACCAGCTCACCCAGACCTATCCGGATCTCCGCGCGTTCGGGACCGACGCGGTGCACAAACTGGCTGATCAGGGTCGATTGCTCGCCGTCCTCGACGGGCTGGACGAGATCCCTCCGGACCGCCGAGGCGAAGTGATCAACAGGCTCAACGCATCACTGCTTCCCGATACCGGACTGATCATGACCAGCCGCACCACCGAATACGCCGAGGCCGTGCACGCCCGGGAGATGCTCTCCGCGGCCGCGGTCATCGAACCGGAGCCACTGACCACCAGAGAGGCTGCCGCCTACCTCAAAGACCTCCTTCCCCGCCAACCTGACGACTCTTGGCAGGCAGTTCTCACTGCACTGCGGCAGGACACCGCGGGACCGTTGGCCAAGGTCGTGGCCAGCCCACTGGGGCTGTGGCTGCTGCGCGTCGTGTACATCGAGGGTCACCGCGACCCGAAGCCCCTCATCGACCCTGGTTACTACCCCGACCCGGCCGCGATCCAACATCATCTCCATGAGGAGTTGATCCCGGCCGCGGTGCGCAGTCGCCCGCCGCTGTCCGGTGGCCAGGATCCACTACGGCCCCGACGGCGCCACGATCCCGATCAGGTCCGGCGGTGGCTGACCACCCTGGCCATCGAGCTGCGCGACGCCAAGACCCGCGACTGGCGATGGTGGCAGCTTGCCGACCAGACTCTGACCAACCGTCAGCTTGGGGTACCGCTCGGGTTGCTGTTCGGGCTGGCGCTGAGCTTGGTCTTCGGACTCCACGGACCCGGGGCCGGGCTGATATCCGGACTCGGAGTCGGGCTGCCGGTCGGGCTGGCGTCCGGGTTGTTCGGCGTGGAGTTCGGGTTGGCGTTCGGGGTGACGTTCGGCCTTGTCGGGGTGGTGGTCGGGTGGGCGCACGGGCTGATGATCGGCCTGGGCGGGTTGGTGGTCGGGCTGGCATCGGGGGTGCTCGTCGGGCTGGTGTTCGGATTGGCCGGCGGTCAGCGCGATGCACCGGCATACATCGACCTCCGGCTGCACGGCCGGGTACGGGCGCTCTGCCGGAAGCTGGCAGTTGGGTTGCTGGGCGGGCTGTTGGGTGGTCTGCTGGCCGGGCTGTGGTCGTGGCTGCGAGCCGGCCTGGCGGTCGGGCTGAAGCACGGCCTGCTGATCGGTCTCGGCGGGCTGCTGGCCGGGCTGGCATTCGGGCTGATCAGCTTCGCGGCGAGCCCGAGCATCGTCCGGCGAGCAAGTTCGCCCACCGAGAGTCACCGAGGAGATAGAGCGCTGACGATTCTCGCCAGCAGCATGCTCGGACTGGCGGCTGGGCTGGTGTTCGGGCTGACCGCCGGTCCGGTGGCTGGGCTGGTGTTCGGGCTGGTGACCGGATTGGTGATCGCGCCGGTGGTAACCAACACCCGCTGGTCGACGTTTGCCGTGGTAGCACTATGGCTCGGAGCTCGGGGCAGGTTGCCATTGTCGCTGATGGTCTTCCTGGACGATGCGTACCGGCTGGGACTACTGCGGATCGTAGGGCCGGTGTATCAGTTCCGGCACGCTGCTCTACAGGACCACCTGGCGCCTCCGGGTGAGACCACGCCAGCAACCGTGTCCGCGGACCTATCCACAATTCCCGGCTGATACCCGACTCTGCGTCTCGCTCAGTCACCGTTCGTGGTCCTTTCACAGGCAACTGTGAGGTTGTATGCAGGCTGCTCGCACATCACCAGGCGATAACTAGAAGCGCGGAGCTGACGCGGCTCTCTAGGGGTGGGGTGAGGGTGATGGTGATGGTGGTGACCAGGCAACGCCAGCAGGCTCCCGATACCGGCGCGAAGCGATGGTCGTTAGGGCAGCGGTCGGCCACGGTGGACGTGGTGGTGCCGGTGCACAACGAGCAACGCGCGCTGCCGGGTTGCCTACAGGTGCTGCGGGCGTATCTGGACGATCAGTTCCCGTTCGAGTGGACGATCACGGTGGTGGACAACGCCAGTACTGATGAGGTACTGCGAGTGGCAAAGGAGTTCGCCGAATGTGACGACCGGGTGCGGGTGCTGCATCTTGACCGCAAGGGACGTGGCCACGCGCTGCGCACCGCGTGGGCATACAGCGATGCCGACGTCGTGGTCTACATGGACGTCGACCTGTCCACCAGTTTGGATGCGCTGTTGCCATTAGTCGTTCCACTGGTCAATGGTCATTCCGATATCGCGATCGGTTCCCGGTTAGCACCCGGCGCGCGGACGGTGCGCAGCCCGCGCCGCGAGGTGATCTCCCGGTGCTACAACGCGATGATCCGGCTCACCCACGGCACCCGATTCTCCGACGCGCAATGTGGCTTCAAAGCCGCCCGGACCGACGTGATCCGTCCGCTGCTGGCCCACGTGGCCGACGACGGGTGGTTCTTCGACACCGAGCTACTACTGCTGGCCGAACACAACGGTTTACGCATACAGGAAGTGCCGGTCGACTGGGTCGAAGACGTCGACAGCCGAGTACAGATACTGTCCACCGCCATGGCGGACGTGCGCGGGCTGGCCCGGGTGGCGCGGGCCAAGGTCAGCGGTGCGGCCCGGTTGACGGATTTGCAGCACCGGCCAGCGCCGCGCTCGGCGCACCCCGATGCGGTGCTCGCGGTGCGCGAGCGCGGGTTGGGCTGGCAGCTAGTGACGTTTGCGTTGATCGGTCTGGCCTCCACCGCGGCGACGGCCGTGCTCTACGCGCTGTTTCGCTCCTGGTCGCCGCCGCTGATGGCGAATCTGGTCGCGCTGGTGCTGGTGAACCTGGTGAACACCGAGGCCAACCGGCGGCTGACCTTCGCGGGCGCCGATGTGTCCCGCCAGCGGGTCCACCTGCAGGGGCTGGTCGTCTTCGCGCTGTACTACGCGCTCACCTCGGGCGCGCTGCTGATGCTGGGGATCCTGGTCGCCCGCCCGTCGCGGTGGCTGGAAGTCGCCGTCTTACTGGCGGCCTCAGCCGTAGGCACCGCGGGCCGCTTCCTGTTGCTGCGTAAATGGGTGTTCCCGGCATGACCACCGACGCACCCCCCGTCGACGTCCCCGCATCGCGCGGGCTGGGTGGGGTTATCAAGCCAGGTTTCACCCCGCTGAGCCCGCTCAATGCGGTTGGCGCCCGGATCGTTCTGGGTGCGATCTGCGTGCTGGCGGCGGTGTTGTACGCGTGGGGAATGGGCACTGCCGGGTGGGGAAATCCGTATTACTCGGCTGCGGTGAAGTCGATGTCGGCGAGCCTGACCAACTTCGTATTCGGCTCGTTCGACCCACTTGGTGTGGTCACCGTGGACAAGCCACCGATGGCTTTGTGGCCGATGGTGGCCTCGGCAGCGGTCTTCGGATATCACGGGTGGTCGCTGCTGTTGCCCCAGGTCCTCGAGGGCGTGGCGGCGGTATTCCTGCTGCATCGCACGGTGCGGTTGTGGGCCGGCGAGCACGTCGCGCTGCTTGCCGCACTGGTCTTCGCGGTCACCCCGGTAACCGTGGCGATCAACCGGGACACCAATCCCGACACCCTGATGGTGCTGCTGCTGGTCGCCGCGGCCTATGCGCTCAGTCGAGCGCTCGTGAGTGGGAAACAGTGTTATAACACTGTTTCCCACTCACGAGCGCGTCGCTGTGCGACGGGCTGGCTGTTGCTGGCGGCGGTGTTCATCGGCCTGGGCTTCGTCACGAAGATGCTCCAAGCGTGGATCGTGGTCCCGGTGTTCGCCCTGGCGTACCTGGTCGGCTCGCCAGCCCCGCTGCGCCGGCGGCTGCTCGATGTCCTCGGCGCCGGTGTCGTGCTGTTGGCCAGCTCGATGTGGTGGGTGGCGCTGGTCAGCTTCTGGCCCGGACCCAAGCCCTACATCGGTGGCAGCACCGACGGCTCAGTGCTCAACCTGGTGATCGGCTACAACGGCCTCGGACGCATCCTCGGCCGCCAAGCCGGCCGCGAACTGGTCGGCGGCGCCGGTATGCCCGGTGGCTTCGGCGCCCCGGGTATGCCCGGTGGCTTCGGCGGCCCCGGCGGTGGCGGCGGCGGGTTCGGCGGCGGGGCGGGCCTCACCCGCCTGTTCGGCGAGCAGGTGGGCGGACAGATCAGCTGGCTGCTGCCGTTGTGCCTGCTGGTGCTTGTCGCGGTCGCCATTGCGGGGATCCGGCAGTGGCGGTCCGGACGGATTTCGGACCCGGCGCGCCGGGCGGGCTGGGTGCTCTGGGGTGGCTGGCTGTTGCTGGTTGGGCTGGTGCTCAGCACTGCGCAGGGCGGCTTCCATTCGTACTACACCACGGAGATAGCCCCGGCCATCGCCGCGGTGACCGCCGCCGGGGTGGCCGCGATGTGGCGGCAATACCGCCGACCAGGTGGATACCGCTGGTTGCTGTTGCCGGCGGCCGTGACCTTGACGGCCGGCTGGGCCTGGGTCCTGGTCTCCCGGGACATCTCGTGGAACGGCTGGCTGCGCTACGCCGTCGTCGGTGCCGGGGTCGTCGCGGTGGTGCTGCTGGTCGCGGGCAGGCTTGCGAACCGCGGGATGGCCAGGGTGGCCGGTGTGCTGGCCGTCGTCACATTGCTGGCCGCCCCGGCCGTGTGGTCCACCGCCACCGCGGTCGCGGCGAGTGGTGGCGCGATGGCCCAGGCCGGCCCGTCCGGCTCCGGATTCGGATTCGGTGGCGCGCGGGTCGATCGGGCTCGGGGTGTGCCTGCGCAGTTCCGGGGCGCTATGCGCGGAGATCTCACCGCTGAGCAGAAGAACATCTTGGCTTACGCTCAAGCTAACTCTGCGGGTTCTCGGATCACGCTGGCGGTCGACGGCGGCGCGATGGCCGCCGAGGCCTATCTGATCCACAGTGACGCCATGATCATCGGAATGGGTGGGTTCAGCGGCCAAGACCCAGTTCCCACGGTGGCCACGCTCACCCAGTGGGTCCAGCAGGGACAGCTGCGATTCGTCCTGACCAGCGGTCGTGATTCCGGCGGCCGTGGTCCCGGTGATCGTGGTCCCGGTGATCGTGGTCCCGGTGATCGTGGTCCCGGTGATCGTGGTCCCGGCGGCAGAGGCACCCATGGCGGGGTGTCCGCCGTGCGTACCCAGTGGGTGCAGCAGCACTGCACTGTCGTCAACCCTGCGTCCTACGGCAGTCCCGCGCCCAACGCTGTCGGCCCCGCCGCTCGCAGCGAAGTTCTCTACGACTGCCAGGCCGGATCGGCTCGGGTCACCAGCTGACATGACCGAACCTCGCGCTTGCGCAAATGGCACCGACCGGGCAGGTCCACCGCTGCAACCTCGGCCTGATCCGTAAAATCGTCCCGGCGCTTGACGAAGCATTCAAGTGGAGCTATCGCGTTCGCTGACAGCAAACCATTCGTCTCAACTTCGGCGTCTGGGTGCCGACGTTGTGGGCGGGCTCTGTCGGTGCCTCGTTGTAGAATTGATTCATGTCGACGGCGGAGGTGTGGCAAGACAGTGATGCCGCGTTGGTCGCCGAGTTGGGTGCGTTGGAAACCCGGTTGCATTCGACCTGGGCGCAAATGCTGTCAGTGGTCGCCGAAATCGATTCCCAGGGGACCGCGGCAACCGTGGGATATCCCACCACAACCGAGCTGGTGCGGGCGGTGGGGCGGGTGTCGCTGGGCGAAGCCCGGGCCCGGATCGCCGCGGCCGCTGAGGTGCTGCCCAGCCGCGGGCTCAACGGTGCGCCCGTCGAGCCGAAACTCCCGGCCACCGCGGCGGCGGTCGCCGAGCACGCGATCGGCCCGGCTGACGTCAAAGTGATCCGTTCGGTGCTGGCCCGCATCCCACCGCACCTGGCTGATCAGACGAAGGCTGAGGTCGAAGCCGAGTTGGCCCGC
This sequence comes from Pseudonocardiales bacterium, assembly GCA_023252195.1. GTDB lineage: Bacteria > Actinomycetota > Actinomycetes > Mycobacteriales > Pseudonocardiaceae. The sequence goes on along the minus strand of JAHEXI010000020.1, from coordinate 20,524 downwards.
CACGCCCGCACCCTCGATGCCGGGCAGTTAGCGGTGCTGGGCAAACGGATCCTCGCGTATTTGGATCAGGACGGTCCCCGCCCGAAAGACATCTCCGAGACCCGCCGGCACCTCAGCTTCCGGGACCGCGACGGGGGTTGTGAGCTGGTCGGATGGCTCGATCGCGAGGCCGCTGAGATCGTCCGCGCGGCGCTGAGCCCGCTGGCCGCGCCCCGCCCAGCCACCGACACCGAAATCGACCTGCGCACCGCCGCCCAACGCCACGCCGACGCCCTAGTCGACCTCGCCCAACGGGCACTGCAGGCTGGTGACCTGCCCACCGAAGGCGGGGAACGCCCCCAGGTCGTGGTGACGGTGAGCCTGGCCGTGCTCCGAGGCCGGATCGGGTCAGCCTCACTGGCGTTGGGCGATCCGATCAACGCCGACATCGCCCGCCGCTTAGCCTGCGACGCCCAAGTCATTCCCGTCGTACTCGGCTCCCGGGGTGAGCCGCTCGACGTCGGGCGGGCCAGCCACACCATACCCACCGCGATCCGCCGAGCAGTCATTGTCCGCGATCGTGGATGCGCCTTTCCTGGCTGTTCGATACCGGCCCGCTGGTGCGAAATTCATCACATTGTGCACTGGGCTGATTATGGCCCGACCAGCGTCGGAAACTGCGTCGCGCTGTGCGGTCGCCACCACAAACTCCTGCACCATTCCCGCTGGCGAATCGACATGGCCAGCGGTATCCCAGAATTCCACCCACCACCGTGGCTGGGCGGCCCACCACGCCGCAACCCCCTCCACCTCATCCCCGAGCTGGTGAGAACCCGCCAATAGTGGCGGACTCCTGCGCTCACCTGCCCACATAGGTGTCGGATAAGGCTTCGCGCACCGTTGCGCGCTCGCCGAACTGGGCACCGACGAGTTCCCGGCACTGATCCTGCTGGCATCACCGGCTGGCTTGGCAGGCCCGGCGGGCTGATCGTGCGCGACGTCCTACCATCGCGGGGGTGGATCCAGAGAAGATCACGTTTCTGTTCGGTGAGGTTCCCGATGGGTTCGATCCGGACGACCCGGACGACCCGGACGACCCGGACGACCGTCTCACGCTGCTCACGGCCGAGCACGGCGGCGAAGGCGACGAACTGACGGCTCCGGCCCAGGTAGGCTTTCGCGCTGCGATAGCCAACCAGATCGCGTCGGATGACCCGCCGCAGGTCTGGCGGACGGCGCAGCGGCTGCTCGCCGAGGGGCGCGACCGGGTCGACGTCATGCGGCAGTTGGTGCTTGCGCTGGCGCCGTCACTGATGAACGTCGCCGTGGCGCACAACGAGTTCGACCTCGATGCCTACTTGGCCGCCTTGGATCGGCTGCCCGTCCCGTCGGCGGCAGACGTCACGGCACTGATGATCGAGGTCGTCCGAAGCACGCAAGGCATCGAGGCCGACGCGCTCGATCGGCAGGTGGCAGATCGGCTCGGTGTGCCAGCCGACGACCCGATGATGGAGATGTTGCTCGACACCGTCGGAGACTACGTCATCGGACCGGACGGTCCGCTGGAGATGCTCGCCGGTGACCGGGTGCTGCACGTCGAGTCGCTGACGGACGGAATCGTCCTGACCCACCGGCTGTCGGCCGCCGAACGTATGTCCGGAATGCTCGACATCGGGGTGGATCTCGCTGGGTTCTGGCGGCACGACGAACTGCGGCTGGGCAGCGGCGACGAGCTCGACGTCGCCGACGGTGGCTGGGTGGGGCCGGACGGGTGGCTGGCCGGCTACCCCGACGGCGCGGTGCTCGCGGTCCGCGTCGGCGGCGGCATCGTGACCATCACCGTGCTCGACGCGGCGCCGCTGGTGGCGAGCGAGCTGGTCGCGCGGCTGCGCACGGTCTACGACGACGAGGTCGCCGAGCCGTGGCTTCCCATCACCGTCGAGGAGCTGGTGTTCGGGGTCCTGCTCGACCACCGCACCGCCCTCGCCGAACCGACCGCGCCGCTGACCGAACTGCTCGACGCCGCCGGCCTGCAGATCCGTGGGCTCCGGGTGGCGCACGAGCAGTCGGTGTGGGACAACGCTGCCAGAGCCGAGCGAACCTACCGGGTGTTCGACGAGCTCGGCGCCGGTGGTCGTGGTCGGGCCGCGAACCGCGCGTTGAGCCTGATCGACGGCGGGGTGCAGGACCGGTCCGCCGCCCGCGAGGTCCTTGACCTGCTCCACGACCCGGAGATCCTCGAGGTGGTACCGAACGAGCTGCTCGGCAGCGACGACGATCCAGAGTTGCTCGCCGCTACCGGCGAGCTGGTGCAGCGGCTGCTGGCCGCCGCCACCAAGCCAGCGCACCAGGCCGTCGCGCACTGGCTGGCCGCAGTGGTCGCCGAGCGTCGCGGACAGGTCCTCGACGGCGAGTCGCACGTGCGTATGGCGGTGCGCGCCGACCCGGGCTGGCTGTGTGCCGCCGACCGGCTCGCCTGGTACACCTCCGACCGCGGCGACGCCATCGAGGCGCTGGCAATCTGGCGTGGCCTCGGCGCGACCGCCGCGATCAGCGACGACGTGCGCACGCTGGAGCAGCTGGCCGCGCCGGACGGTCCGAAACTGGGTCGCAACCAGCCGTGCTGGTGCGGCTCCGGCCGCAAGTTCAAGGCCTGCCACCTGGGGCGTCCGCTGCGCATCGGGTTGCCGGACCGGGTCGGGTGGCTGTGCCGCAAGGCTGCCGCATATCTCGAACGCCGCGGTGGTGCGCCCCGCGAGGTCGTCTTCGAGCACGCCGCGGTCCGTGCAGTCGACCCGGATGACGATGATTCGCTGGCAGAGGCGCTGGCCGACCCCATCGTCATCGACGTCGTGCTGCACGAAAGCGGCTGGTTCGACCGCTTCCTCGCCGACCGCGGGCCGCTGCTACCCGACGACGAGGCGCTGTTGGCCCAGGCGTGGACCCTGGTGCAGCGCTCGGTGTACGAGGTGGTCGAGTCCCGACCAGGGACCGGGATCACGATGCGCGACCTGAGGACCGGGGACGTCCTCGACGTTCGGGAGCGGAGCTTTAGCCGGGAGGCGCGGTGCGGTGCGCTGGTATGCGCTCGGGCGGTGCCGGACGGGCAATCGCACCAGCTCATCGGTGGGGTCTTCACCGTCGCGCCCGGCCGAGAGCGTCACCTGCTCGACCTGCTGGACGAACACGACGGGTTGGCCCTGCTGGCCTACATCGCAGACCTGCACCGGCCGCCGGTGATCATTGGGCCGGACGGCCAGGTGCTTGAGCTACCGCCACCGACCAGCGAACCACCATTACCGCTGACGCCGGCGAGCCCGGAACTGGAGCAGGCGCTGCTGAACTTCCGGAACGAGCAGGAGCACCGCTGGTGTGACGAGAACGTTCCGGCACTCGGTGGGATCACGCCGCGGGAGGCTGCGGCCGACCCGACCAGGCGCGACGAGCTCGCCCGGCTGATCGCCAGCTTTCCCGAGGTTGATTCCTCGACCGGGATCCTTGGGCTGCGCCCGACCAGACTGCGAGAACTGCTCGGCTTCCGGTACACGTAATGTGCCGCGATCGGATACGTATTTTCGCGATCAAATACGTATCTTCATATCAACGTAATTGGAACGACTATCTAAAGGGGCTAATCTGAGTAACTGGTTTTGAATGAGCACCGGGGGGAACAATGCGTTTTGCACACTGCGTCGTCGCCGGCGCCGCCGGCGTGGCAGGTTCGGCGGTACTGTTCGCCGCTCCCGCGATCGCCGCCCGCTTCGATCCATCCGCGGGGTCGGTGGGTGACCCACGGCTTTCCGGGCCGGGAGTCGACATCTCGGTCGCTATCCCCACTGGCTGGCGCCAGGTCACCGACGAGAGCCACCCGCAACTGCCGCAGATGGTCTATCCCAACACCTGCTCGAAGGGGGTCACGTGCGCGTCCGCCCTCGCGAGCGTGCTCAGCACGTCCGCGATCAATGCCCAGACGGCCGCAGAAGCCGCTGAGCAGGCCGTCGTCGGCCAGCCGGGCATCCAGGGCGCCACCATCATCAGCGAGGGGCCTATCCAGGTCGCCGGCCGGAGCGGCCACTACGTCCGGTTCAGCTACTCGCAACCAAACGGCAAGCTCCAGGCCGAGACGGTCGCCATCGAGACCGGCCTCGCCTCCTCGGGAGTGATCCCCACGTCACTGGTATTCGTGACCGTGTCGGATCTGGCGGGCGCCCCACCGGCAAGTGTCATCGACGACATCGTCGGCTCCACCCAGCTGATTGCCCGATAGACATCGCCTTACCGGCCGGTGCGACAACAACGCGCGGTACCGGGGGCTGCATTCAGCGTCGTGGAGTATGGTTGTCCGGACACTGACAGCGCGAAGTTGAGGAGCGCCGTGGATGCCGCTTCGTGACCGGGTCCAAGCGGTGGATCGCTCCAGTCCGCTGCCGCTGTGGGCGCAAATGCAGGAGGACCTGCGCAGGCGGCTGACGACCGGGGCGTTCGCCGAGCGCTTTCCTACCGAGCTCGAGCTGGTCGAACAGTACGCGGTCTCCCGGCATACCGTGCGTGAGGCGCTGCGCCGGCTGCGCGATTCCGGTGTGCTCGATTCCGCCCGCGGCCGCGGTACCTGGATCGCCCAGCAGCAACCTATTGAGCAGCCACTGGGCAGCCTGTACAGCTTGTTCCAGGAGGCCGAGGAACGGGGCATGCGCCAGCGCAGTGACGTGCTCGCGCTGCGGGCCGAACGCAACTCGGAGGCGGCTATCAAGCTGGAGCTGCCCGACGACGCTGAGCTCGTCTACCTCGAGCGCCTGCGGTGGGCGGACGACGAGCCACTGGCCCACGATCAGATCTGGCTGCCGGCAGACCTCGGCGCACCGGTGCTCGACGCCGACTTCACCCACAGCGGGCTATACGACGAGCTCGCCTCCCGGTGTGGGGTGCGCCTCACCGGCGGCCGAGAACGGATCACTGCGGTGGTACCGGACAAGGCCATTCGAATCCTGCTGGCCGTTCCTCGGGCAGTGGCCTGCCTACTCATCGAACGCACCGGCTGCCTGCACCGCCGCCCGATCGAATGGCGAACGGCCACCGTGCGTGGTGACCGGTTCGCGGTTCTGTCTGACTGGGGCCCTCGCGGTAAAACCCTGCGAGCGGACCGTCCGGTGGATCTCCCGTCACAGTAACCCGCGTGTATAGTCCGTTTGTCCGGACAACCACGCGGCGACTCAGGAGTCCACCGTGATCGTGGATCAGTTCTACCTAGGGTGCCTATCCCAGGCGTCCTACCTGGTCGCAGACGAGGTCTCCCGGCGCGCGGTGGTGGTCGACCCACGGCGCGACGTCAGTGAGTATCTCGCCGCAGCGCAGCAGCGCGGCCTGTCCATCGAGCTTGTCGTCCTCACCCATGTGCATGCCGACTTTGTCCCGGGGCACACCGAGCTGGCCACCCTGACCGGCGCGGTGATCGCGATGGGCGAGGCCGCGCCGGTGAGCTTCCCGATCCGCCGGCTCTCCGACGGCGAGCGGATCCGGCTCGGCGACCCGGACACCGGCGTGATGATCGAGGTGCTGGCCACCCCAGGCCATACTCCGGAGTCGATCACGTTGGCGGTCTATGAGCAGGCGATGGACGAGGCCCCGGCCGCGGTTCTGACCGGTGACACCCTGTTCCTCGGCGACGTCGGGCGCCCGGATCTGCTGGGCTCAGCCGGGCGCACCGCGGCGGACATGGCCCGCGAGCTGTACCGCTCGCTCCGGACCAAGATCCTTCCGTTGCCTGATGAGGTGCTGATCTACCCGGGCCACGGCGCCGGCAGCGCGTGCGGGAAGGCGCTGTCAACCGACACCGTGTCCACCCTCGGCGTCCAACGCGTGGTGAACTACGCGCTCGTGCCGATGACCGAGGACGCCTTCGTCACCGCGGTTACCGAGGGACTGCCCGATCCACCGGCCTACTTCTCGCAGGAGGTGGCCCTCAACCGCGCCGGGCACGACGCCTTCGATCCCGCGGCCACCGTCGCGCACATCCCCGCCGCGGAGGCGGTGCGCCACCAGCAAGCGGGCTACCTGCTCCTCGACGTCCGCGACGACCAGGCTTTCGCTGCCGGGCACCTGCGTGGTGCGGTCAACGTGGGCCTGTCCGGGCGTTTCGCCGAGTACGCGGCCGCCGTGCACGCCCCCGACCAGCCGGTCATTCTCGTCGGAACGCCGGCGGAGGTCGTCGAAGCGCGGCTGCGGTTGGCTCGCGTCGGCGTCGATGCGGTCACCGGCGCCGTCACCGATCTCGAAGCCCTGATCATCCAGTCCGAGCTGACCCGGACGCAGAGCCGGCTCACCGCCCGGCAGGCCGCCGAGTGCATCGCCACCGTGGCCGACCTGCAGGTGGTCGATGTCCGAGGTCCCGGTGAGTTCGCCGGCGGTACCCTCCCTGGCGCGGTCAACCTGCCGCTGCCCCGGCTGCGGGAGCTGATGCCCGCACTCGACCCGGCCCGACCGGTGCTTGTGCACTGCGCCGGCGGCTACCGTTCCATTGCGGCCGCCAGCCTGCTGCGCGCCCACGGCTTCACCGACGTCTCCGACCTCATCGGAGGCTGGCACGCCTGGCAAACCGAGCGCGACGGGGTAACCACCGGATGACTGGTCACTCAACCGGCCGTACCGCCGTCGTGTTGAGTGCCATGACCTGAGGCATGGCGTTTCAGTGCCATTAGGAATGGTAGAATGATGCCATGAGGACCACCATTGATGGTGCAGGTCGGCTCGTCATTCCCAAGGCGGCGCGCGACGAGCTCGACTTGGCACCTGGCACCGAGCTTGAGCTCCGCATCGTCGACCGCCGGATCGAGATAGAGATTCCCGTCACCCCGATGCGTCTCGTCGAGCACGCCAGCGGTGTAGTGGCGGTAGCCGACCGGGAGATGCCGGTACTGACCGCGGAGATGGTGCGCGACACCCTGGAACACGTCCGCCGGTGATCGCTCTCGACAGCTCGGTCGTCGTCGCTTGCTTCGGCGCGTGGCATGAGAACCACTCCGCAGCGCTCGGTGTCCTCAAACAGGATCCACGTCTTCCGGCGTACGCGGCGCTTGAGGCCTACTCCGTGCTGACCAGACTGCCTGACCCATTCCGGGCGGCTCCAGCGACGGTCGCGGAGTTTCTGCGGCGAACCTTTCCCGGGCCGCGACTCACCCTGGAGCCCGGCGAGCACGACGCGCTGCCGACCCGCCTGGCGAGGCTAGGCGTCGCTGGAGGTGCGGTGTACGACGCGCTTATCGCGCTCACCACACAAGCCGCCGGTGCCGAGTTGGTCACGCTGGACCGGCGCGCACTCGGCATCTACGAGAGGTGCGGAACGTCGACGCGTCTGTTGATGGGGGACATACCCGCGGCCCGCAAAGAGTCTTGATCAGGCCGGTAGGGTGCCGACGTGCCGATCGGTTGGGCAGCCGCACCTTCCCGGCGGCCTCCGGGTGTTGGGCGCGCAGCGCGAGCACGTCGCTGCGCTGGCGCATGCCCCGTTCCTGACCTTCTGGAACAGGCTGCCCTGGCGCAGCCGGCCTCAGGATCGGTGGCGTCGCCGTAACATCGGGCCACCGCTCACGCCAAGGCCGCGTCGTATCCGTCGTAGATTCCTGCGTCGGTGCGTTCACCGCGTTCGATCAGGGGCAGGGGCGGTGTGGCGGCGTTCGATGCCCGCCAGCTCCTCGAAGGTCTTGCGTCAACGCACACCATCGCTTCGCCCGGCTACGCTCGATTCGCTCATCTCACCTCCCTCAGCAGCGAACTCCTGTCATGGTTAGCCTGTGAGGCGCCGCCGCCATCCCGTAATCGGTCTCAGCCAAACCTTTGGGCAGCGGTAGCTGCGGAACACTTTCCATAGAAACAGCGACGTAGCGATCCATGAGCGTGATCACCGAACTGGACCGGCTGGCCGAGCTGCGCGAGCAGGAGCACATCTGGTCGAGGACGGGCACAGGATGGTCGCCTCGTGGTCAGCCAGACGGCAACTCGAACTGGAGACGTGGAGAACCATTCATGATCTTACTTGTGGATGCCGGAGGCGGCGTATTCGAGACCCGCGGGCGCGCCGGTATCGCGCCCGCGGGTCTCGGGCTGGCGCTACTCACCCATACCCATATTGACCACACCGGTGGCCTCGCGCCGGTGGTCTTCTCGGCGTTCATGGACGGCAGGACCCAGGCACTCACCGTTGTGGGCCCGCCCGCGGGTTACGACCAGCCGGGTTGCCGGCGGTTCATGCCCTGTTGTTCGGACCTGACGGCGCGGCGATGCTGTTCAGCGGCGACGTCCAGCGGTGACGGGCACCCCGCGGATCACCTTGCTGGACAGCCCAGCGCAGTCCGGCACGCGTCGCGTTTCCCGGCTACTCCGCAGGGAGGCGGGCGGAGTAGATTGAGTAGCCGTCGATGTAGCGGGAGGTGGCCGTGGCGATCATGGTGGCGGCCATCATCGGGATCATGAGTTGGAAGCCGCTGTGGGTGAGCTCCAGGACCAGCGCGAGCGCGGCAAGGGGCGCCTGCATCGCCGCGCCGATCATGGCGGAGGCGCCGATCATGGCGTAGGCGCCGACCGGAGCCCCTGGCCACAGCAGTGACCAGACCATTCCCAGGAATCCGCCGAGTACGGCTCCGGTGCTCATCGTGGGGGTAAACAGACCACCGGATGCCCCGCTGCCCAGACACAGCGCGGTGACGAGCGGTTTGAGGGCGAACAGGGCGAACAGCAGGGCGAAGCCGCCGCCGCCGAGGAAGACGTCATGGGCCATGCCCTTGCCGTTACCGAACAGCTGCGGGTACCGCAGACCGATCAGTCCCAGGATTGTGAACGCCCCGAGCGGGGCGAGAATCGCCTTCCAGCCGGTGGGTCGGTGCAGCGAGACCCAGCCGATGAGGCGAATGAAACCCACTGACACCACACCGATCACCGGACCGGCGAGGACTGCCCACACGAGCTCGGGGGCGACGAAGGGGTAGGCGGGCACGCCGATGTAGGTGGCATGTGCGGGGAGGTAGATCCAGGCGGTGAGCGTCGCGGTCCAGGAGCAGGCCAGCGCGGGCAGGATCACCGGGAGGTTGAGGCTTCCGCAGAGGATCTCCGCGGTGAACAACGCCCCGCCCAGCGGCACGTTGTACACCGCGGCGAGCCCGGCACCCGCACCGCAGGCGACGAGCAGGCGGCGCTGGGCGGAAGTGAGGTGCACCCACCGAGCCAGCAGGCTGCCGGAGACGCCGCCCATCAGTTTGGGCGCCGCCTCTCGGCCGATGGACGCGCCCATACCGATCACGACCTCGGAAATCACCGATGTACCTAAGCTGCGGCGCCACGACAACTCACCGGAGCCGTTCCACAGCACGTCATCGACCTCGGAGCGCTGGCCTTTGGTGTAGCGGCGCAGCAGATACCACGCCACTCCGCCGAACACGCCGGCGATAGCCAGCGACATGACCCGGCGCAGGCCCGAAGCGTGCTCGACACCCGACTCGAAGCTGCCGCTGTGATAACCGAAGGCCAGGTGCTCGACAGTGAACAGGATGAGCATCAGCAGGTCACCTAACAGCCCGGTCGCGACACCGGTGAGGGCCACCATGGCCCAGAACACCGGGGTCAGAGCAACCTCGCCATCACCGGTGACGTTGGGCTGCTCGGTGGCGCGCCGACCGGATCCGAGCCGCCGACGAATCAGCGGCTGGGGCACCGGCTGGCGCTCGGTCGGCCGGTCGTGGTGGCGCTTCGCCATGAGGAGATCATCGCCTCGCGGCGGTGGCCGTCTGGGGCTGCTCCCGGCGCGGGCGGCGTAGCAGCAGGAAAACGAGCGCGGCGAGGAACACGACAAGGCTGGTCCAGTCGTTGAGCCGCAGCCCGAGAAAGTGGTTGGCGTGGTCGACGCGCAGCGCCTCGATCCAGGCGCGACCGACGGTGTAGGCGGCGACGTACAGCGCGAACAACCGCCCGTTGCGTAGCCCGAACCGGCGCCCGGCCCACACCAGCAGCACCGCCACGCCGATGTCCCACAGCGACTCGTACAGAAACGTCGGCTGGTACAACCCGATGTCGGGAGTATCGGGTGGCCGGTGCGCGGGATCGATCTCCACGGCCCACGGCAGGGCGCTGGGGCCACCGTAGAGCTCCTGATTGAAGTAGTTTCCCCACCGGCCGATCGCCTGCGCCACTATCAGGCCTGGGGCCATCGCGTCGGCGAAATCAGCCAATCGGATACCCCGTCGGCGACACCCGATCCACGCCCCCACCGCGCCGAGGGCGACCGCCCCCCAGATGCCCAGGCCACCGTCCCAGATGTACAGCGCCCGGACGGGATCGCGACCAGGCCCGAAGTAGAACTCCGGATCGGTGATCACGTGATAGAGCCGGGCGCCGATGATCCCGAAGGGGACCGCCCAGGTCGCCACGTCCAGCACGTCGTCGGCCGCCCCGCCGCGGGCCACCCACCGCCGCCGGGTCCACCACAGCGCCACCAGGATCCCGGCGATGATGCACAGCGCATATGCCCGGATCGGAATTGGACCCAGATACCAGACCCCGCGCGGAGGGCTGGGCAGATACGCCAGCATCGTCGCTCCCCTCCCGCGTCGACCCTCACTGTATCGGTTACCGACATAGTCGCAGACCGAGAGGCTAGGTCTAAGCTCCCCCTATGTCAGCCCGAGCATCGGATCGGACAGTGTCATTCGAAGCGCGGGCCCTGACCGAAGTCGTCACCCGGTTGCGACGGACGCTGCGCACCAGCATCCGTACTGACTGCCCCTGGGAATCCCTGCCGATGGCGCAGGTCGAGCTGCTGTTAGCGCTCCACGACCACCAACCGGCCCGGGTCGGCCAGCTCGCGAACCTGCTGCGACTGGCGCCCAACACCGTCAGCGGGCTGGTCCAGGTCCTCGTCGAAGCTGGGCTCGGCGCGCGGGCACCGGACCCCGGCGACCGGCGCGTCGCAGTGGTCACCCTCACCGAAGCAGGCCGCGACAAGCTGACCGACTGGGAGCAGGCCCACCAGCAGCGCATCGGCAACGCACTCGACCAGCTCCCCGCCGCCGACCAGACGGCGGTTCGGGCCGCCCTGCCCGCTCTGGCCCGTCTCGTCGACCACCTCGCTGCCCCCACTCCTGAGAAGCCAGCCGTGGTGGCCCGCGACGTCTAAAACGGCACGTCCCGGTCGTACCGCGGGCATCTCTCGGGTGGCGGGGCCGATGCTGGGGACACGCAGCTTGCTGCACCGCTCGCTGCCGCTGTTCGTCGGTCCGCCACCGCGCAGCCACGCATGACGATCTGACCTTGAAGGTGCTTGCCGTAGCTTTCGTGGCGATGTCTCGGTTTGCGGGTCGCGGCTGGCGGAACCCACTGATGACCGTGCCGGCGGTCGCGGCGGTGGTCGCGATGACCACCGGGGCGGTGCGGCCAGCGCCGATTGAGCCGTCGATTCCGCACGATTTCGCGGACCCGACGGTCCTGTCGGTCGACGGCACCTACTACGCCTACTCCACGACCAGCCGCTACGGAGCTCGAAACTTTCATGTTCCGGTGCAGAGTTCGAGGCTCCTGACCGGTGGCAACGGTAAGTACGTGCTGTTCTACTCGGGCAACGCCTACAACAGCGGCCGGTACTTCATCAACTACGCGACCGCGGACGAGCTGTGCGATCAGTTCGCCAAACACCAGAGGGAGCTACTCAACGAGCACACGCTCGACGATGCGTACCAGAATCCGGGCGGGCAGGACGTGCTACACACCCACCGGCACGATTTTTTGGTCTTTCACGCCTACACCACTCCCACCCGCCGTGCCATGTTCGTGGCGGAGATCCTGTTCGCCACACCGCAGGACGGTGTGGCGGTGCCACCGCGAAGGCATGACCATCGCCTGCGATCACCCGAAGCCGATTCGCTCCAGCCAGAAGTCGAGCAATTGCACATCGCCAAAGATCTCGATGCCTTCGCTGCGGGCGGGGCGCCGCTTGTAGATGACCAGGGGCCGAGCACGCATGACTCACGGTAGATCGCACCAATCACAGAGGCTGTGCGACGTGACCTTGAGCCCCGGGGATCAGGCCGGCGTCTGCGCCACGAAGCAGCTCTTGTATGGCCGCTTCGTCGATCGGGTGGGGATTGACCGGGGGAGTCTCGACGACCAGCCGGGCGGCCTCGTGAATTCGGCCGGGATCGAAGCCGACCTGCGCGAGCGATGTCGGCGCGCCGATCCGTTCGGCCAGCTCCCACAGCGCACGGGCCGGATCCTGCGCGCCGAGCGCACGGGCTGCGCGGGCCATCGCCGCCGGCACCGCAGGAGCGTTGTAGGCCGTGACGAAGGGCAGCACCGCGGAATGAGTGCCGGCGTGCGGCAGGTCGTAGGCCCCTCCGAGCACATGACAGATCTTGTGGTGCAGGCCCATCGCGGCGGTTCCTACCACCCAGCCCGCCAACCACGCGCCGTAGAGGGCGTCGGTACGGGCGTCGAGATCACCGGGTGCGACGACCACCCGCGGCAACGCGTCGGCCAGGGCGCGGATCCCTTCCTCGGCGAGCACGGCGGTGACCGGTGAGGCGTCGGGTGCGTACAGGCCCTCGATGAGGTGAGCGAGAGCGTTCATCCCGCTCGCGGCGGACATATCGGGCGGTAACGACGTGGTGAGCGCAGGGTCGTAAACCACCGTTGCGGGCCGCACGGTGCTGTCGCGGCCGGTGGTCTTGCGACCGCCGTCGGTCAGTCCCCAGATCGGCGTCATCTCGCTGCCGGCGTAGGTGGTGGGGACCGCGAGGATGGGCAACCTTGTTCGCAGCGCGACGGCCTTGGCTAGCCCGATCGCCGAACCTCCGCCCAGGCAGACCAACAGGTCCGCGCCGGATTGTTCGGTCCGCTCGGATGCGGCCGTGGCCAGGGTTACCGGGACGTGCATGACGACCTCACCGATGCGGTCAACCACGCGAGACCCGAGCGCGGTCGCCAGCTCGTCGGCGTACTTCTTCTGCCGGCCACCGGCGATGAGTAGGACCCGCTGCGCCCCGAGCCGCTCGACCTCATCGGGCACCTGCTGTATCCGGCCAGCGCCGAAAACGACCCTGGACGCAGGCACGTCGTACACAAAATCCACTGGCTACAGCCCCCTGTCACTGTGGCCCCGGGGTTACAGCTGCGCAATGCTAGATGCCCAAGGAGAGGAGGCGCAATGGCCACCCCTGCGGCCATTACTGTCGCTATCACCGGGTCCATTCCCACGAAGGCGGACAACCCTGCCGTCCCCGTGACCCCCGAGGAGCAGGTGGTGTCCGCGGTAGAGGCCATCGACGCTGGCGCGACCATCGTGCACGTGCACGTACGTGACGACCAACAGCGTCCGAGCTCGGATGTGGACCGGTACCGGACCGTCTATGACGGGATCAAGCGCGAGCGCCCGGACGCGATCGTGCAGTTGTCCACTGGAGGCCGGGGTCGCAGCCCGGACGAGCGGTTCTCGTGCCTTGAGGTCCGGCCGGAGATGGCTTCGCTGTCCACCGGCTCGGTCAACTTCGCAACCTCGGTGTATGAGAACCCGCCGCAGCTTGTCGAGCAGCAAGCCGCACGGATGCTGGACCTCGACATCAAGCCGGAAATCGAGATCTTCGACTTCGCGATGCTCTACAGCTGCGTCGAGCTACTCAAGCGAGGACTGCTCGCGCCGCCGCCGCACGTCCAGCTCGTGATGGGGATCAAGAACACCTTGCCGCCCAAGGAGTCGATTCTCGACTTCTTCCTGTCGGAGCTGCGGGAGCTTATCCCGGACGCGACATGGACCTGCGCCGCGACCGGCCGGTTCCAGCTGGAGGCCAACCGGTGGGCATTGCGCCGCGGCGGGCACGTCCGCACCGGCTTGGAAGACAACATCTACTACGAGAAGGGACGGCTGGCCCAGTCCAACGCAGAGCTGGTGGCCCGGTTAGCCGATCTCTGCGCGGAGTACGACCGTTACCCGGCCAGTCCCGCGGAGACCCGGCAGCTGCTTCACCTCAACCAGACCACCGAATCGGCGACCACCTACTGAAGATCAGTATCCCTGCCTCGAGAATGCACCCGCCTCCAGGCCCTGTCCGGTGATGTGAGGTTGCACTCAGGCTCCCGAACTCCACAGCAGAGCTGTTCTGCCCGCCGTGGACAGCGCTGCTGTGGAGTTCCGGAGAAAGAGAGCTGACAGGAAGATCCGTAGGACACGGCATAGATGCGCGCACCGCGAAGAAGTGGGTTGGGTAGAAGGCCAGGATCAGCGATACACAGGTGGTCCCTGCTTAGCTGGACTTGCCCCTGTGTGCGCCCGGCTGATCGGGACTCTCGGGGTTGTCCACCTGGTTGGACTGCTCGGCCTGGTTGGACTGCTCGGCCTGCTTCGGCTGCTGGGCCCGGTCAGGGTGCTTGGCCTGCTCGGGCTGCTCGGGCTGCTTGGGCTGCTCGGGCTGCTTCGGCTGCTTCGGCTGCTTCGGCTGCTTCGGCTGCTTCGGCTGCTTGGCCTGCTCGCCCTGCTTCGGCTGCTGGGCCCGGTCAGGGTGCTTGGCCTGCTCGGGCTGCTTGGCCTGCTCGGGCTGCTTGGCCTGCTCGCCCTGCTTCGGCTGCTGGGCCCGGTCAGGGTGCTTGGCCTGCTCGGGCTGCTTGGCCTGCTCGGGCTGCTTGGCCTGCTCGCCCTGCTTCGGCTGCTGGGGCTGGTCAGGGTGCTTGGCCTGCTCTGCCTGGTCAGGGTGCTTGGGCTGCTCGGCCTGCTTGGCCTGGTCAGGGTGGTTGGGCTGGTCAGGGTGGCTGGGCTGGTCGGGCTGCTTGGGCGAGTCAGGCTGCTTCGGCTCATTCGGCAGTCCACCCCGCCCGGGCTCGTCCGATAACCCACGCACATCTTGCCGCTCCGGAGGACCCGGGTGATCGCACCGACCACCATCACCGCGGTACTCACCCTGCGGACAGCTTGCAATCTGCCGGCAGCGATCGCCATCGTAATATTCGTCGTGCGCGCATTGCCGGCCACGTTGGATCACGATGACCCGTTGTGGCTGGAAGTCGGGCCACCGTGTGCCCCGATAAGTTTCCGACCGCTTCAGTCGGATCATGGGAGCCAGTGGGCTACCACTGACACATCGCACACGGGAAACGCCCCTGGAGTCAACAAAAACAGCAGAACCCTTCTGTAGAATCGATTGTACGGCGACCGCAACACCGTTGGTGAATTGATAATCGGTGACTCTGAGGTCCTCATCGAGGCGACGCGGCGTAAGTTCATGAATGTAAGCTGGGATCTGCTGCACATCGACCCGGTTGCCGCCGCTCCAGCTTAGCGTTGGGTCGGAATTAAGTGCTTGCACCCAAGCTGTCGCCGCTTGCGGATGACTGCTCAGGTACGAGATGAGCCGCTCTGGATCGCTGACTGTCCGATCGTCCGTGTCCGCAGTCGTCTGAACTGATCCAGCTTCGCTACTTTGGTTTCCCCCCGCCACTGGGGGTGGCAATCTCAGTGGGATAAAGGGATGAGCGCCGACATTACCACCTGCTTCGAGGTAGACCTGACTCGCCTGGCTCTGCTGTTGGCGAACTACCAGGACGACCAGCATTCCCACCACGAGCATGGCAGCCACCATCGACGCCACTAAGACTCGGTGTGAATGCAACCAGCGAACGTTCATTTGCACGGCTCCCTGCTTAACAAACCCCCCCGGCGAGCCGGGCCAGAGCGGATAACTGAAAGAGGACGTCCGATGACATGGTCCAATCGACAATCAACACAACCAGCGAATCACGTTCAAGATCGCACTGAAGGAAAATAGAACGCGCCCTACCCGAGAACCGGGGCGTCACACCACGCCACGGGCTTGTGCCGATACGATTGATCTCTCTCATGTGCCGATCGGTGCAGGACGACCCCCTCGAAATGGGTACGGTCCCCGACCGGGAGTGACCCTAGAGTGCGTCTCAAGTGATGTCAAGGAGTGGCACGGCAGCTACTATGCGTTATACGCGGAGGCGTCAGCCCTCGAACGGGCCGACGGAGAGCACCCAAGGGTGAGCTACCTGCTGAACCTGAAGCTCGTACCGTGGCTTGCGACGTGGGTGAAGAGAAGCCGAGAGACTGCGACGACGCAAACGCACCGTGTTACGAAGCCGTGTCAGCACCGCCGGCTGGTCGCGGACGGTTGGTTGTCGTGCAGTCCGGGGTGGACGCCGGTCGGAAGTCCAGTGTGGTCAGCGAGGTATTGTAGGAGCGCGATGAGGTAGGTGCGGTCGTCCTCGCCGATTCCCGCGAGCAGTTCCGCCTCGTGCTCGTCGGCGACACGTTGGGCACGGCGGAGCAGGTCGTGGGCGGCTGCGGTGAGGTGGATGGCGTGGGCGCGCCGATCGGCGGGGTGGCGGCGGCGTTCGGTGAGTCCTCGATCCTCGAGTTCGTCGACGAGGCCGACCATCACGTTGCGGTGGATGCCCATGGCGTCGGGGTCGGTCCGGCGCCGGAAGGCGACAGTTTCATCAACCGCCGGATTGTGCTGCCCGTTCGTCAGCGCCCTGTTCCGGGACCTCTACGCGGATCTGGCCGAGATGGAGGACGAGATCCGGCGCAGCGCCACGGACTGGACGGTCGTGCGGCCGCCCAAGCTCGTGAACAAGCCGCTGACCGGTACCTATCGGACCGTTGTCGGCGGGAACGTGCCACACGGCTACGCGATCTCCCGCGCTGATGCGGCCCACGCCATGCTTGCCGCGCTGAACGATCCGGCGACTCTCAGAAAGGCGATCGGGATCGCGTACTGACCCCTCTCATGTTCGCCGCAACGGCCTCGTCCACCGCCTGACGCAATGCCACCGCCAGCCGGGTTGCCCGTGCCCGGTGAGGAGTTGACGAATGACCTGCTCGCGCAGGCAGGGCTGATGCGTCGTCGCGACAGAGCGCGTCGTGACGTAACGCTGTGCCGCGTCAGCCCGACGCCACCTTCCCGGCAACGCCGGCACGATGAGACAGCTGACCTGATCAGCCAGCGCTAGCTTGTTGGTGTCATCGATCGCGAGTGCGGGCAAGGTGAGCCGCGTGAGGTTGCCGGTGCTTGGGGGTCTGCTGCCGATCGGGAGATCCCGGCTGGGCCCGGACGCTGTGGCCGGCGTGACGTTGGCGGCGCTGGCGGTTCCGGAGGTCCTGGGTTATGCCCGCATTGCTGGTATGCCGGTGGTCAGCGGTCTGTACACGATGCTGGTTCCGATGGTGGTGTTCGCGCTGCTGGGGTCTTCCCGGCATCTGGTGGTGGCGGCGGACTCGGGCACCGCGGCGATCCTGGCCGCCGGGCTGGTCGGCGTGGCCGGGGTCGGTTCGTCTCGCTATGTGCAGCTCGCCGGGACGGCTGTGCTGCTCGTGGGAGCGCTTCTGCTGCTTGCCCGGTTGGTGCGGTTGGGTTTCCTGGCGAACTTCCTGTCTCGAACCGTGCTGGTGGGTTTCCTGACTGGAGTCGGCATTCAGGTCGCCTCCGGGCAGCTAGCCGACATGCTCGGGGTCCGCGCCGCGGGCAGTCACACCGCGACCAAGCTCATCGACACCCTGAAAGCGATTCCCCACACCAACGCGGCTGCTGCGCTGGTCTCCCTCGGGGTGATCATGCTGGTCGTCGGGATCAGGCGGCTGACTCGCCGGGTACCCGGTGCACTGATCGCTGTCGTCGGCGCGATCGCCCTCAGCCGGGTCGTGAACCTGGCCGGATACAGGGTAGATCTGCTGGGCCTGGTCCCATCCGGGCTTCCGCACCTGAGCACCCCGAGCCTCGCTCTAGGCGACCTCAGCCGGCTGCTGCCCACCGCGGTGTCGATGTTCGTGGTGATCGTAGCTCAAAGCGCTGCGACATCTCGGGCCTACGCGGCCAACTACGACGAGACCGTCAACGAGGATCGCGACCTGCTCGGCCTGGCCGGCGCCAACCTCTCCGCCGCGTTCACCGGCACCTTCGTCGTCAATGGCAGCCCCACCAAAACTCAGATGGTCGATGGCGCCGGAGGCCGCAGCCAACTCTCCCAGCTGACCGCTGCCGTGGTCGTGCTGCTGGTCGTGCTGATACTCACCGGGCCACTGGCCTACCTGCCGATTGCCGTCTTGGCCACCGTGGTGTTCCTCATCGGCATCGAACTGATCGACGTTGCCGGGATGTGCCGCATCTATACCGTGCGTCGTGAGGAGTTCCTCGTCGCGGCACTCACCGCGGCCGGAGTGGTATTCATCGGTGTGGAGCAGGGCGTGCTGCTGGCCGTCGTGGCCTCCATCATCGACCACCTGCGCCACAGCTACGACCCGCGCAGCAGCGTGCTGGTGAAATCAAAGGCAGGACACTGGCAGTCGCAACCCGTCGCCGCGGGCATACGCACCACCGATGGGCTGGTCATTTACCGCTTCGGCACCAGCCTCTACTTCGCCAACGCCTCCCGGCTCGCCGCCGACATCACCACCCTGACCCAGCACGCCGACCCGCCGGCCTGGCTGTGCCTGGACGGCGCGGCCATCGGCGACGTGGACTACACCGCCGCCTCCGTCCTAATCCGCGTTCACCAACAACAACACGCCCACGGCACCCGCCTGGTCCTTTCCAACATCATCGAACCGGTCCGCGCTCAACTGGACCGCTACGGAATCACCACCGCAGTCGGTACAGACGCCTACTTCGACACCGCCGGAGCGGCCCTCGAAGCCTTCAACCGCGACGACACCACCCCGACCTCGGACCCCGACGCTCAACCATCGACATGAGGATTCGATCGTGACGCGACGCGGTGCCCGATAACCCTCGGCCCACACACAGCGAGCAGGGAGCACACATATGAGCAAGGTGACCTGGAAAGCCGAGCCGGAAGCACACGACTACCCGGCCGCCGCCTCCTACCTGTCGCTGGTCGCGACGAGTACTCTGGTGAGCAATCTGATCGTGCAGCTCAAAACTGCCCCCATCGAGCAATACAAGGCCAAGGACATATTGCGCGCATCCGGGCTTCCGCTGCTCGCGCAAGATGATCCACACGTGGCAGCCGACCTGGCCAAAGTGAAAAACAACAAGGCGCTATCGCCCGTCCTGCTGATTCGGGGCAACCTCGGTCACGCAATCGCCCTGCAGATCGCCGACGGTTACCACCGCGTGTGCGCCAGCTACCACCTCGGAGAAACCACTGACATCCCCTGCCGCGTCGCCGACCAGCCACACTGATTCCCAGCTCAGGCCAATCCCACCCTTCACCCGGGCCCGTCATGCGGGACATAGTCACTGTAAATAAATAACTAATTCAATCAAGTGAATTTTTGAGTTGTGTGCGTGTCGTCTTCATTGAGATGATCAACCCGTGAAACAATTTGCATTGTGACCACTAAGGATGGCGACGCTTTCCGCGAGATGCAGGCACGCTTGGCGGATCTGCTGCCCCGGTTGAATGAGCGGGATCGTCGTGCGGCGATGGCGACTGAGGCGAAATCGTGGGGCCGCGGTGGGATCAGCGCCGTGCAGCGGGCCACTGGCGCTTCGCGGAGCACAATTCAGCGTGGTCTGGCCGACCTGGCCGGTGACGTTCCTGAAGGGTCCGGTCATCGAGTCCGAGCGCCCGGAGGGGGCGGAAGAAGGCCGAAGTCAACTGGAAGGACGTCAACACCCCGACCGCGACGCACAGTTCCGGTACATCAACACACTCGCCGAAGAGTTCCCCGCCAGCGGCGACCCCGTGATCAGCGTCGATACAAAAAGGAAAGAGTTGGTCGGGCGGTTTTCTCAGGCCGGCAGAGAATGGCACCCGGAAAACGAACCAGTCGAGGTGTCCACCTACGACTTCCCCAGCCAGGCTGACGGCAAAGCTATTCCCTATGGGTCTACGACGTGGCCAATAACAGCGCCTGGTTCTCGGTCGGCATCGACCACGACACGTCGGTTTTCGCCGTGGCCACCATCGACAAATGGTGGCGACAGATCGGCAAGGTAAAGTACCCCGACGCCCGCCGGATTCTCATCACCGCCGACGGTGGCGGATCCAACGGACATCGCCCCTGGTTCTGGAAATTCGAACTCGCCCGACTGGCCAAGGAAACCGGACTCGAAATCACCGTCTGCCACTATCCACCCGGAACCAGTAAGTGGAACAAGATTGAACATCGACTCTTTTCCAGAATCACCCACAACTGGCGCGGACGACCACTCGAAACTTACCAAACCATCGTCAACCTCATCGCCAACACCACGACCACCACGGGCTTGACCGTTCGCTGCGAACTCGATCCAAACCTCTACCCCATTAAAATCAAACTCACTGACCAGCAGAAGGAGTCGATACCCCACGCCAGGCATGATTTCCATGGCGACTGGAATTACAGTATCGAGCCGCAGCTTGAGAAGATTAATTCATACCGGCTCCATAGTCGTGCACGAAAGGTGGGTCGACGCCGATTGGTCCTAATCTTGGTCGCTCCGCCGGGTGATCCCAGAGGTTCGGTTCGGCCAGGCAGTGTCGCGATGAAGAACCGGGCGTTTTCTTGGAGAAACGGGGCGTCCGGGTGGTGCCGGCCGCGGCGGTGAGCGCCCGGTCA
>JAHEXI010000019.1 GCA_023252195.1 Pseudonocardiales bacterium | reverse complement strand
TCGACTGCGTAGCCGCCGAACTCAACAACCGACCACGCCGTATCCTGGACTACCGAACCCCAGCAGAAGTCTTCGCCGACCTCCTGGCCAGCTCAATTGCTTCCACCGGCTGACACCGCCCGGTGCTGTCGACTTCACGACCGTGACCAGCGCGATGAGCAGCAGCAGGAACGCTACGGTGAACAGTGCGAAACCGACTGCGTGGCCGTATTCCCACTGGGTGCGCAGGGCGGCGAAGTCGGGTGGCACCTGCCCGGGCGTCAGCGCGCGGAAGCGGACATTGACGGGTTCCACGCGTGCGAAGTAGTTCGCGAAGGCCGCCAACTGCAGCACGAGCGAGGCACCGGTGAACAGCCGCACAGGCCGCTGGCGCAACAACAAGAGCAGCATCCCGGTCGAGACCATCGCGCCGAGCCAGATCGCGCCGCCCACAGGTGGGGCGATGCCGAACCAGGCGTAGAGCGAGGTGTTCAGCCGGAGATACTGCTCCGGTGGGTAGTTCAGCTTCGGGCCGAGTTCCAGGGTGTGGGCGAACTCCAGCCCCATGGTGAGCGCCACCAGCAACAGGCTCAGCACCTGGGTGGCGCGAGTCATTCGAGTCATGTCACCAGCGTGCGGGCGGTCCGGGCTTGGCGGATCTGTCTCGCGACGGGTTAGGGGTCGGTCTCGCGGCGGAGAACGCCGTGGCGCCATGCGTGCACCGCGGCCTGGGTGCGATCAGTGAGCTGCAGCTTCATCAGGATCGAGCTGACGTGGGTCTTCACCGTCTTCTCTCCGATCACCAGACGCTGGGCGATCTCGGCGTTGGACAGCCCCTGCCCGATCAACCTCAGCACGCCCAATTCGCGCTCGGTGAGGTCCCGCAGCGCGTTGGGCGCCTCCGCGTGGCCGCTCCGCAGCTCGGCGACCACCCGAGCCGCCACGCGAGGGTGCAGCACCGCCTCGCCGGCCGCGGCCGCCCGCACGGCGTCGGCCAGATCGTCGGGGGTGGCCTCCTTGAGCAGGTAGCTCAACGCCCCGGCGTGAATGGCGGGGAAGATGTCGGCGTCGGCGGTGTGCGAGGTCAACACCACCACTCGGGTGCCGGGGCAGTCTCGGGTTAGCCGCCGGATGACCTCGATCCCGTCGAGGCGGGGCAGCAGTAAGTCGATGACTGCGACGTCGGGGTGGTGCTCGACAGCGAGCCGGACTGCGTCGACGCCGTCCCCAGCTTCCGCGACCACGGTCAGGTCGGGCTGGGTGCGCAGGAACCCGACGATGCCTCGACGCACCAGCGGGTGGTCCTCGGCGACCAACACGGTGATCACGCCGGGTAGCTCGCGACAACGGTGGTGCAGCCGGGCTTGGAACGCACGTCCAGGGTGCCGCCGCGCTCGGCCAGGCGTTCCCGCATGCCCCGCAGTCCCTGGCCGAACGGCGACCGCTGCACGTCGAACCCGCGCCCGTCGTCGGTGATCTCGAGCACCGCCCGGCCGTCGCGTCCGCTGAGTGTGACGGCGACCTGACTGGCCCCGGCGTGCCGGGCGACGTTGGTGAGCGCCTCGGCCGCCACCGTCAGCAGCGGCTCGGCCGCAAGGTCCTCGGCCGGGAGCACTTGAGCGGGGTGCACCGTGAGGTTGGCGGGAACGCCGGTGCGCCGCGACCACTCGGCGAGATGCTCCCGCAGTGCTGCAAGCAGCTCCCGCTGTGGCGGCCGCACCTGCTCGATGACCTCACCGAGCTGACGCTGCACCGTGGCCACCGCGTCGGCGGCGGCGTCGAGATGCTGGTCCGGACCCAACCGGCTCCGCGCACTGGCCAGCTCCAACGCGGCGACGAAGGCCTGCTGCTTGACCGAGTCGTGCAGCTCGCGGGCCAGCCGTAGCCGCTCAGCTTCGACGGCGAGGCGCTCGGCGGTCCGCCGGGACTCGGCGAGTTCCCGGGTGAGCACGCTCTGGCGAACCACGACTACCACGACCACCCCGGCGACCGCGGTCAGCAACGGAACCGAGATCGCTTGCGGGGATGCGACGTCGATCAGCATCGCCTGCGCGACAGCGAGCCCGGTGGCCGCTGCTATCCCGATCAGCGCCCGCCGGGTGGGCAGGCTCAGGCCGAGCAACGCCGCCAGGAACACCGTCCCGCCGAACCACGCCGTACCCACCACCGACGGCAGCGCTATCGCGACCACGGCCACCACCACCAGCGACAGCGGCGCCGGCCGGGGCGCCCCGTCCCGGGCACTGCGCAGCGCAGCCCGCAGGTATACCCCGACCAGCAGGGCGAGCGCGGCCAGCGCTACCCCGAGCGCAACTTCTGATACCGCCCCGCTCACCGCGTAGGCCACCGGGAACCCGAGCATGACGAGCCACACCAGCGCCGCGGCCAGCACCGCGGCCCGATCTCCGGTCAGGCGCACCCACCCAGTGTGGCGTGCTGGGTGGGTGCGGTCACGAGGCTCAGCCGCGGGCGGCCGGCCGAATGTTGGCATTGCGGTGGAACACGTTGTCGGGGTCGTAGACGGCCTTGATGGCGGCGAGGCGCTCGTACTTGGGGCCGTAGCTCACCCGTACCTGGGCGTCATCGAGCTTGCCTGTGTTGACGTAGCTGCCGTGGCCAACGACGTATGCGGGCAGCGTCTGGCAGAGGGAGCGGACCCATTCCCGCTCGCGCAGGAGCAGCTCGGACGTCGGTGCGGCCGCCGTCACTACGATGTAGTACTGCGGTGTCCGGGTGCCCCCGAACGCGGTGGCGTCGTCGACCACGTCGCTGAAGGCCGAGTCGAGCCGGTAGATCAGCATGGCCGACAGTGGTGAGTTCTTGCTCGGCATGTGCTCGGCCAGGACGGTGATCACGTCATCGGACAATTCCGCAGCGAAGGCGCCTTTGTCGTAGCGGTGGAAACCCCAAGCCGTGGGTTCGTCGATGAGCTGCTGGAGTTGGACGTAGGGCATCGGGGTGACCATGTCGAAGGTCGGTGGCAGCGCCTCGCGGATGCGCGTGGCGAGCCGGGCATGTTCCTCAGGCGAGCCGAAGCCGGCGACCAATAGAGCGAAACCGGGCTGGTGGTGGAACTGGTCGGGCACGAACGGCGCTGGTGGTGCATTGAGCGCCGCGATGATCACGTTGATTTCTGCTGGCAGTGCGGTGGTGACCTGCCTGGCCAGGCGCAGCGCCTGCTCACCTTGGTCGAGGCTCCAGAAGAACATGCCGAACTGCACGATCGGTCCCACCTCGTGGAGCTGGAACTCGAAAGTCGTGACGACGCCGAAATTGCCGCCACCACCGCGGATCGCCCAGAGCAGATCTGCGTTCTCGTCAGCGGCGGCCCGCAGCACCCGGCCGTCGGCCACCACGACCTCGGCCGAGACCAGGTTGTCGATGGCCAGCCCGAACTTGCGGGTAAGCCAGCCCATCCCGCCGCCGAGAGTCAGTCCACCGATCCCAGTGTGGCTGACCATTCCGGCCGGCGTGGCCAGGCCGTGGGCCTGGGCGGCTGCGTCGAGATCGGCGAGCAGCGCACCGCCGCCGACGTGAGCTCGCTGAGTCACCGGGTCGATGGTGATCTCACGCAGCAGGCTCAGGTCGACCATCAGCCCGTTGTCGGACACGGCGTTGCCGGCGACGCCGTGCGCACCGCCGCGAACGGTAACCTCGAGTCGGTGCTGCCGGGCGAACCCGAGCGCGGCACTGACATCGGCCGTGGTCGCGCACCGCGCGACCACCGCGGGCCGCCGATCTATGTCGGCGTTCCATACTGACCGGGCGTCGTCGTATTCGAGGTCTCCTGGGCTGATCACCGGGCCAACCATCGCGGTGCGCAACGTCTCGATTCCCGCGCCGAGGGTCTGCGTCATTGTGTCCTCCTCGTGGCCGCCTAGGGGCCAGAGCGAACGGTCGGTGCGTCCGGCTGCGGTGAAGCCTTCGCGCCTGCAACGCTAGGGCCGATCGCCCGTGCGAACATCGGCCGATCGGCAGAGGATCCGTCACATTCCTCGCGGGCCGCGACCGCAGCGGCACCCGATACGTCCAGGCGATAGCGACCAATCGCACAGCATTCTGGCGACCAAACGTCCAGCATGCATGCGACCAAGTGTCCAAGCGGTCGCGTCGAACTGGCATGATGACGCCATGCCAACCGCTCCAGCGTCGCCGCTCGGACGCTTGCTGCGAGTCGCGCTGGATATGCCGCGCGGGTGGTTAGGGGCGGATTCCCGGAGGCGGTCGCACGGAACGACCAACGTCGCCGGGCCCGCTTCTTCGATTCCTATCTGGCCGATTTGATCAATCGAGACGTGATCCAGCTCTCGGAGATCGAACGAGGCGCCGAGATGCGTGCCTTGACCCGGCTGTTGGCTGCACGCTCCGGTCAGTTGGTCGTCACGGCCAGCATGGGCAGCGCACTCGGACTCTCCAGGAATACCATCGTCCGCTACCTCAGCCTCTTGGAGGAGGTATTTCTGATCAAACGCATCCCGGCATGGTCGCGCAACATCAGTGCACGTGCGGTCGGCACACCCAAGGTGGCGATGGTCGATTCCGGCATTGCCGCCAACCTCCTCGATGCCGGCATCGATCGGTTGTTGCAACCGGGCGGCCCTTGGGGTCCGCTTCTTGAAGGTTTCGTGCTGATGGAGTTGTCTCGCCAGCTGACCTGGTCGAATCAGCGGGCAGAGCTGTACCACTACCGCACCAAGGACAAAGTCGAGGTCGATGCGGTCCTGGAAAACCGGCAGGGGCATGTCGTTGGAATTGAGGTCAAGGCTGGGTCGACGGTCCGCGAGGAGGACTTCCGTGGGTTACGGCACCTCGCGGACCGGCTCGGCGACGACTTCCTCGTCGGGCTGGTGCTTTACACCGGGGCCCAGACGCTTCCCTTCGGGCCGCGGCTGCGGGCGATGCCGATCAGTGCCCTGTGGCAGGTGGGTTCTTGTGGATGTGCACCGTGACGTTCATGCCGGGAACGAGGTCGAGGCTATCGACGTTGTCGAACCCGATCTTGACTGGGATGACCTGGGTGACCTTCTGGAAGTTTCCGCCGCTGTTGCTTTGCGGGAACAGCGAGAACACCGCGGCGGCTCCCCCTTGGATCTCCCGGACGCGGCCGGTGAGCGGGGTACTCGGGTAGGCGTCGACGTCGATGTCGACCACCTGCCCGACATGGACCGATTGGATGTCAGTCTCGTCGACGCGGGCGGTGACGAAGATGTTGTTCAGGTTGTAGGCGACGGCGAGCGGGGTGCCGGCGGTGACGAACGTGCCTGGCACGCCGTTGTCGACCGCCACGGTGCCATCGGCCGGGGCCTTGATGCTCATCAGCGGTTGCGCGAACCCGTCCTGGATCTTCACGCGCCCGACCACCTGGTCTTCGTGTACGGCGCTGCCCTGATTGATCCGCCAGTCGGCGAGGGTGCCGGTGGTGGGAGCGTTGATGCTGATCTTGTCGCCGTCGACCTGGGCGTTGTCGGTGCTGACGTAGTTGCGGGCATTGATGAAGTAGCTCGTGGCGAAGCCGGCCGCGGCGACCAGAGCCAAGATCAGGATGATAATCAGGCCGATGCGAGTGGAGCGCTTGAGCTTGCGCCGGGGCGGGGTAGCCGCCGCGGCACCGTCGGTGGGCGCCTGATCGGTCTGTGCGGGGGGCGCCGATACCGGGCCTTCCATGCGCACACCTTCCGTCGATGTGGGAGAGCCTCACCCATAGGCTACGTGCCGTACCCTAATTTGGGGAGCTAATTTGGCGAGGCTGCCAGCGCGACGGAGTTATTCAGCTCACATGCGGACCAGTGGCATGATCACCTCATCGACGATCTCGATCAGCACCTGGTCTGGAACCGGTGAGCGGTGCGCCAGGAAATGTTGGCGCAGTAGTTCAGGAGCCACGCTCGCGATGCGGGTGGTCAGTGCGCTGGGACGGACCTCGCCGCGTACGGCGCCGCGCCGGAGCACATTGAGAAAGACGTTGACGCCGGGTTCGACGAAGCGGGTCCGGATGACTTCCATGAGGTCGGGGTCTCGGATGGTCTCGGCCATCAGGCCACGGACCGCTTCGCCGGAGGGGCCGTTGAGCAGTTTGGCGAATCCACGCAGGCCGCCGAGGATGTCCTCACGAACGCTGCCGGTGTCCGGTGCCTCGCCGCAGCCGGGAATGGTGTGGTGGACCGCGTCGGCCACCAGCTCGGCGCGGCTCGACCAGCGCCGGTACAGGGATCCCTTGCTCGCCCGGGCTCGGCTGGCCACGTGTTCCATCTTCAGTTCGGCGTAGCCGACCGCGGTCAGCTCATCGAGAGTGGCTTCGAAGATCGCGGCGTAGAGCGCGTCACCGCGGCGTCGTGGCCCCTTGCGGTGATCGATCGCAACATTCACGGACTGGTTCTGCTCGCGAGTCTCGCTGACGCTGCTCAACGTCGACACCTCCTTGTGCCCTAGCTATTACAGAATGTCACGTAGCGGAAGAACAGGCTAGAGCACGTGGCGTTCCGATGGCACAGTAGATGTCATGAGCCGTCCTGCGGTAGCGAGCTCGGCTGCGAGCCCCAACGGGGCCGCCGCCCGGCCGGTAGGTGCTGGAGCGCGCAACGCGGCCGTTTCGGGCGGCTGGGGGCTGCCGCTGGCGGTGTTGGTCGCCGGGATGTTCATGTCGGTCCTGGACATCAGCATCGTCAATGTGGCCATCCCCACCATTCAGAACGACTTCGGGGCGACCACCGACGATGTGCAGTGGGTGGTCACCGGGTACACCTTGGCGTTGGGCGTGGTGGTGCCGGTCACCGCGTGGTTGGGGGACCGCTTCGGCCTGAGCCGGGTCTACAACCTCGCGCTGCTGGCGTTCGCCGCTGGCTCGGCGCTGTGCGGCCTGGCCTGGGATCTCAACAGCCTGGTGATCTTCCGGATCGTCCAGGCGATCCCCGGTGGGATCCTGCCGGTGATCACGCTGTCGATCCTGTACCGGATCGTGCCGCGGGAGAAGCTCGGTGCCGCGATGGGCCTGTACGGCCTGGGCATCGTGTTCGCCCCGGCGGTCGGCCCGACGTTGGGCGGCTATCTGGTCGAGTACGTGGACTGGCGGCTGATCTTCTACATCAACGTGCCGGTCGGGATACTGGGCGCGGTGGCCGCGGCGCTGGTGTTGCCCCGGTTCTCGACGGTGGCGGGCCGCCGCTTCGATGTGCTGGGCTTTGTGACCATCGCCAGTGGCTTGTTCGCGGTGTTGCTGGCGCTGTCGGAGGGCGAATCCTGGGGATGGACGTCCTACCGGGTCCTGATGCTGATCACCTACAGCGCGCTGAGCCTGGCGCTGTTCGTGGTGATCGAGCTGCAGGTGGCCGACCCGTTGCTGGATATCCGCATCTTCCGCCACCGCGCGTTCACCTACACGCTGCTGTTGATCGCGGTGCTGATGGTGGTCATGTTCGGAGTGCTGTTCTACATCCCGTTGTTCCTGCAGCAGGCCCAGGGACTGGGGGCATTCGACGCCGGGCTCACCCTGCTGCCTCAGGCGCTGGTGATGGGGTTCTTGATGCCGATCGCCGGGCGGATCTATGACCGCATCGGGCCCCGCTGGCCGGCCGCGATCGGCCTGGCGATCGTCGCGATCGGTACCTATCAGCTGCACACGCTGACCCTCGACAGCTCCCGTGGGCACGTCATGTGGTTGCTGGTGATCCAAGGTGCCGGTCTGGGGATGGCGATGATGCCGATCTTCACCGGAGGTATCGCGGTCATCCCGATGACCGAGGTCAATGCCGCCAGTGCGTTCAACAACGTCGTGCAGCGGGTCTCGGGTGCACTCGGGTTGGCCGTGCTCACCGCGATTCTGACCACCCAGCAGGCCCAACAGATGGCCGGGCGCGCCGCGCTGATGCCCGCGAATATGCCCACCCCCGATCTCGGTCCGACCGCCCCACCGGGAGCGGGTGTGTACGCCACCTACACGCTGACGAAGCTGCAGGTATTCGTCGGCGCGATCGACGACCTGTTCCTGATCGCTTCCGGTCTCAGTGCGCTGGCCGCGGTGGGGGCACTGGTGCTGCTGCGATCCGGACCCGCTCCCGCGACTCCGGCCGGCTTCACCACGCCACAACCGGCGCCCGCGCCGCCGGCATCGCCCAACGGCGAGGTGCGCCATCTTGTCCCGTCCGCCAGCGTCAACTCAACCCCACCCGACCCGTCCCGCAAGGTGAGCTCCCGACAGGCTTGATCAACCCTGCTGTCGCGCAATAATGAGTAGAGCACGGGGCGTCCCTCATGACACCGTGGTGCTGTGGCGAGGGAGTCGGGGGTAGCACCGGCCAATAGGCTGACCGCACGGCCGGCTGGTACGCGGCTTGGCGGAGACGGCGACCAGGCAGGCTGGCGGCTGCCGCTGGTGGTGCTGATCGCCGGGATGTTCATGTCGATCCTGGACCTCAGCATCGTCAATGTGGCCCTGCCCACCATTCAGAACGAGTTCGGTGCGGCCACCAGCGACGCGCAATGGGTGGTCACCGGCTACTCGCTGGCGGAGGGTGTGGTCGTCCCGGTCAGTGCTTGGTTGGGGGACCGTTTCGGGGTGACCAAGGTCTACAACCTGGCGCTGCTGGGGTTCGCCGGTGGCTCGGCGCTGTGCGGGCTGGCGTGGAGCCTGAACAGTCTGGTGATCTTCCGGGTTGTTCAGGGGATTCTGGGTGGGATCCTGCCAGTGATCACGATGGCGATCTTGCTACGGATCGTGCCCAAGGACCGGCTCGGCACTGCCTTTGGCATGTACGGCCTGGGAGCAGTGGTCGCCCCGGCGATCGGACCGGCGCTGGGTGGGTACCTGGTCGAGTACGTTGACTGGCGGTTGATCTTCTTCATCAACGTGCCGATCGGGATCCTCGGCGCGATAGCCGCCGCACTGGTATTGCCGGCGTTCCCTGGACGTACCAAGCGGCGGTTCGACGTGCTCGGCTTCGTCACCGTGGCCGGCGGGCTGTTCACCCTGCTGCTAGCGCTGTCGAAGGGTGAGGACTGGCGATGGGACTCATATCGGATCCTGGGTCTGATCACCTTTAGCGTCCTGAGCCTGGCGTTGTTCGTGGTGATCGAGCTTGAGGTCGACGACCCGCTGCTCGATCTTCGAGTGTTCAGATACGGGGCGTTCACCCACTCACTGTTGTTGATCTCATCGTTGTCAGTGGTGCTGTTTGCGGTGGTGTTCTACGTGCCACAGTTCCTGCAGCGAGGCCAGGGACTGGGGGCGTTCGATACTGGACTCATCCTGCTGCCGCCAGCGCTGGTGATGGGAGTGTTGATGCCCGTTTCCGGGCAGATCTATGACCGCATCGGACCCCGTTGGCCGGCGGCTATCGGCTTAACGATCGCGGCCGTTGGCAACTACCTGCTGCATACGATCAATCTCGACACCTCCCGTGAGCACATCATGTTGTTGCTGATGCTGCAATACGCCGGACTGGGAATCGGGATGATGCCGATCTTCAGCTCGGGACTCGCGGTGATCCCTACCGCGCACGCCAACGCCGCCAGTGCATGCAACAACGTCGTGCAGCGCACGTCGGGCGCGTTCGGAGTAGCGGTGTGCACCGCGATCCTGACCACCCAACAGGCGCAACTGATGGCTGGCCGAGCTGCCTTGATGCCCGCAAACGCCCCACTGGCGAATCTCGGTCCGACAGCCCCGCCCGGGGCGGATCTGTACGCCACCTACCAGCAGGCCGAGCTGCGGGCGTTCGTCGGGGCGATCGACAACCTGTTTCTGATCTTCGCCGCACTCTGCGCACTGACTGCGCTGGGGGCGCTGCTGATGCGGTCCGGACGTGCCCCCGCGGCTGCGATCGGCCCCGTCCCACCGGCCTCCGGATCACCATCCACCAACGGCCGGCCGGCACCCGAGCGCATCCTCATGCCGTCGTCGGCCACCGTCGCGACCCGACCACCTCGCAGCCGCGCCGGCGCCCCGGGGGGACGGCCGTGAACTCGACAGCACGGACGTTGGTCCCCCAGCGCGACGTCGCTCCTGTCGAGTTCACGACGCTACGACGTCGCTTGACGGGCGGCGGAGCAGGGTGAGCGCATGCTCGGCGGTCAGGCAGCCCGCCGTCGTCAGATCCAGGTTGGCCAGCGACGCGCAGTGCACCGCGTCTGTGGCTGCGGCGATGCAATCACGAACTGGGTGCACAGTGAGGCCGAGATCGGTTCCATGCCGGGCGGTCTGCTCGATGGTGAGATTGGTGGCGACACCGGTCACGAACACAGTGTCGATCCCACGCCCGGCCAGCCACTGGGAAAGATCGTTCCCCGCGAACCCGGACAGTTTCTGGTTATCGACGACACGGTCAGCTCCCGCCGACATCTCCGCGATCAACTGGCTGCCCACGGCATCCGGCCGGAAGGCTTCCTGAGCATCGCCCACCGCCTTCATGAATACGGTGTTCCGGACTAGGCCGCCCTCACCGACAGGCACGGTGAACCGGGTGAAAATCACCGGCACACCGGCCGCTCGAACCGACTCGTGAAACCGCGCCGCGCGCTGCACTACACCACTACGCGCTACTGGCTCGCTCAGCACAGAACCGAAGAATCCCTCCGGCTTGATCACGTTGACCTGCCAGTGCAGCGCTAGGACTGCAGCACATTTCGGATCGACCGTCACTGCCACGATCTTGCCAGCCCCGGCGTCCTGCCGGATTCTGGTGTCATGATCGAGTTCGTGTAACGATCTGATCCGAATCGGCACTGACGTTCGTGCACGAGGTAGGGAGGCGTGACGTGTCGCAGAACGGCTGGCACAGGGTGGACCCGGCCGACGTACCGGATGACGGGCGGGTGCGCAGCGTCGTCGTCGACGGTCGCACCGTGGCACTGTCCCGGTGCGGTGCACGGCTGGGCGCTCTGGAGAACCGCTGCCCACATCAGGGCGGTCCGCTGGGTGAGGGCTCCATCGAGAAGGGCCTGCTGCGGTGCCCGTGGCACGGTTACGACTACGACCCGTTGACGGGTAAGCCACCTGAGGGCTTTTCCGACGGTGTCGCGGCCTACCGGGTCGACGAGCGCGCCGACGGCGTGTACGTGCAGCTCCCGCCGCTGCGCACCGAGGTCCGCACGGTCGCCGACGTCATGGTGGAGACACTGGTCGCGCACGGTGTGACCCGGGTGTTCGGCATGGTCGGGCATTCGAATCTCGGCTTCGCCGATGCGCTGCGCCGGGCGGAACAACGCGGCGAGCTGACCTACATCGGGATCCGGCACGAGGGTGCCGCGGCGTTCGCGGCGAGCGCCTACGGGAAGCTGACCGGCCGTCCGGCCGCCTGTTTCGCGATCGCCGGCCCTGGCTCGACGAACCTGCTGACCGGTCTGTACGACGCCAAGCTCGACCAGTCCCCAGTCGTGGCGATCTCCGGCCAGGTCCCGTCGAAGGTGCTGGGCGCGGCGCTTTCCAAGATGTCGACCTGTCTGCGGTGTTCAAGGACGTGGCGGTGTCGACCACCACGGTCAACAGTGGCAGCGACCACGCGGAGCTCGCGGCGCTGGCGGTGAAACACGCGATCGACGGACGGGGCGTGGCGCATCTCGTGCTGAGGCGACCGGTGATCATCGTCGGACACGGCGCCCGCAGCGCGGCCGACGAGGTGCGGGTACTCGCCGAACGGCTGAACGCGCCGGTGCTGACCACCTTCAAAGCCAAGGGACTCGTGCCGGACACCCATCCGCTGGGTGCCGGTGTGCTCGGGCGCAGCGGCACCCCGGTGGCGAGCTGGCTGATGAATGAATCCGACCTTCTCGTCGTCATCGGGGCGTCGTTTTCGAACCACACCGGCATCGCGCCGTACAAACCGATCGTGCAGATAGACGACGACCACGCCGCGATCGGACGATTCGACGCCGTCACCGCCGACGTGCTGGGCGACGCGGCGATCACCTTGACCGCCCTGACCGACGCCCTGGGCGAGGTGAAGGCCACAGACCAGCGGCCGGATGTGGCTGAACGCTGGGCAATCTGGCGAGCCGAGAAAGTCCGCCGCGTTGCGGATGACCGCGGGCGGGGGGTAGGTGCCGCCGCGGTGTTCCAGGCCCTGTCGGACCATCTGCCAGCCGACGCCGTGGTCACCGTGGACGTCGGCAATCACGCCTACTCGCTGGGCCGGTACCTGGAGTCCAAGGGCCAACCGGTGGTCATGTCGGGCTACCTCGGTTCCATCGGCTTCGGTTACCCCGCCGCAATGGGAGCCTGGGCGGCGGCGCCCGATCGGCCCATCGTCGCTGTTACCGGCGACGGTGGCTTCGGTCAGTACGCCACCGAGCTCACCACCGCGGTGAAATACGGCATCCCGATCAAGCACGTGCTGCTGAACAACCACGCTCTCGGCAAGATCAGCAAGGAGCAGCTCGCCGAGGATTATCCGGTGTGGCACACCTCATTGCACAATCCGGACTGGGCCGGCTACGCCCGGCTGTGCGGTGCCACCGGAATCCGGGTGACCAGCCGCGATCAGCTCGACGAGGCGATGCGGGCATTATTCGCCTCCGACGGCCCTGCATTGTTGTGCGTCGAACAGGACGCCGAGCTCTTGTAACCCGATTCGAGCCCGAGGAGCAGGTCATGACCGAACCGCGTTACGACGATCTGAAGGCATTGTTCATCAACTGCACGTTGAAGCGCTCACCCGAGCCCAGCAACACCGCGGGGCTGGTGGAGGTGAGTACCCGCATCATGGCAAAGCACGGTGTGCACGTCGAGGTGTTGCGGGCGATCGACCACGATATCGCCATCGGGGTGTGGCCCGACATGACCGAGCACGGCTGGGCGAGCGACGCGTGGCCCGAGATCTACCAGAAGGTGCTGGCCGCCGACATCCTGGTGATCGCCGGGCCGATCTGGCTGGGGGACAACAGCTCCGTGACCAGGCAGATCATCGAACGGCTCTATGCATGTTCGCACCTGCTCAACGACGCCGGTCAATATGCTTATTACGGCCGGGTGGGCGGCTGCCTGATCACCGGCAACGAGGACGGTGTCAAGCACTGCGCGATGAACGTGCTCTACAGCCTCCAACACCTCGGCTACACCATTCCCCCACAGGCCGACGCGGGCTGGATCGGCGAAGCCGGACCGGGTCCGTCCTACCTGGACCCCGGATCGGGCGGGCCGGAAAACGAGTTCACCAACCGGAACACCACCTTCATGACCTGGAACCTGATGCACCTCGCCCGGATGCTCAAGGACGCCGGTGGCATTCCCGCGCACGGCAACCAAAGATCCGAATGGGACGCAGGGTGCCGCTTCGACTTCGAGAACCCCGACTACCGCTGATCCCTCTTACCTGGGGTCGGCAGGGCGGCGCGTCGCTACGCCAACCAACAGCGGGTGGCTGGGATACAAGCCACCAGGTGCCCTGCGAGCAGGTCGGAACCCAGGAACCCCAGGAAGATCGCGGTTTCCCGATCTGTGATCATGAACGGGGTGTTCTCACCGCTGGCATGATTCAAGCGGATCGTACGGTCACCGGGACGTTGCGAGCGGCGAAGATTCCCCGGCTGTAGAACTCCAACGGCACCCCGGGAGTCAGCCGGATCTCGGTGAAGCGGTCCAGCATTACGCCCACCGCGACTCTGCCCTCCACCCGGGCAAGTAGCTGGCCGATGCAGAAGTGGATGCCGTAGCCGAAGGCAACGTGGTGCTTGCCGGAGCGATGGATGTCGAACCGGTCCGGGTCGGGGAACTCGCGTTCGTCCCGGTTGGCGGACAGCAGCCAGGGCGTGACGACCACATCCGCCGGGATAACCTGCCCGCTGAGCTCGGCCGCGACCGTGGTCACCCGGCCGACCTGGGTGAACGAGGAGCGGTAGCGCAGCACCTCCTCGATGGCGGGCTCCACCAGCGAGCGGTCCGCCTGCAGCTGTGCCCATACCTCGGGTGCTCATCCAGGCACAACACGGTGTTGCCGAGCAGCGCGGTGGTGGTGATGTGTCCCGCGATCAGCAACACTCGCCGGTGACCTCGGCGATCCGGGGAGCCAGTCCCATGACGATCTTCGGGCTGAACACTGCACCCACCAGCCGGCGCAAAGTGCGGTGGCGAGGCGGGTCGGTCCGGGTCAGATTGCCCTGGGAGAACTTCTCTCCCACCGGAAACACCCGACCAACCTCGGAGGAGAACACCTGCGGGTCGGAGATCGCTTCCGCCACGTCGGCGTAGCGGAAGACGTGCCAGATGCCGTAGGCATCGCGCCACACCGGGTGCTCGTCGCGCATCTCGCGCAGCCAGGGCAGCAGGATGCGGCCGCCGTCCTCGATGGTCGGCGGGATGGTGTACCGGCGACGAGGCCACTCCACCACCGGAGTACCGCGTATCAGCTGATCCGGTAGAGACCCTCGGCGTAGGCGGGGCCGTAGTAGCGTTCCAGGTCCTCCAGCGCATCGTTCGGTCGTTCCAACCGCTGGGCGATCTGGGCCCGGGACGGCGCGGCTTGCGGATCCCAGCTGGCCGGTTGCCACAGATTCGAGCGCAGAAATGCTTTGGCGCAGTGGTAGAACACCTGGTCGATCGCGACGACGAGCGCCAGCAGCGGCCGGTGGCCCTTGACTCGCATCTGATCGAAGAACGGTGCGTCGCGCACCAGTCGCGCTCTACCGTTGATCCGCAAGGTGTCCGCACGGCCGGGAATGAGATAGATCAGGCCGACGTGCGGGTTGGTCAGAATGTTGCGGAAGCCGTCGAGGCGCCGGTTGCCCGGTCGTTCCGGGATGGCGATGGTCGTGTCGTCGAGCACGCGGGTGAAGCCCGGCGGGTCGCCCTTGGGGGAGACATCGCAACTGCCGTCGGCATGCGAGGTGGCGACCAGGCACAACGGCGAGCTGGCGAGCCACTGCTTGTCGTAGTCGTGCAGCCCGGGCCTGGCCTTTTCGGCGACTCTAGGTAGCGGCTCGCCGAGCAGCTCGCGCAACTGCGCCTCCGAGGTGATCTCCGTCATGAACCCAGTGTCCACGTCAGCCGACTCGACGCACAGCGGATTAGGGCCTACGCGGCGACGACGTAAGGTCAAACACGGAGGGCGGATCATGGCGCTGCGAGGCAACGTACTGCGAGCAGCGCTCGACCGGTTTCAGGCCACTGGGCTTGGCGATGCCCTCTCCTGCCCGGCGCCCGGCGAGGCGGAGCAGCGCGCGCTGGCGCTGTTCACGTCGGTGGTGGCGATGGTACCGGCCTACCGGACGTTCCTCGCCGAGCACGACGTCGACCCGGCGGCGGTGCGGACCGTCGATGACTTCCGGGCGCTACCGCTGCTCACGAAGGACAACTATCTGCGCCGACACCCGCTGGCGCAGCTATGCCGGGACGGCGAGTTGGTGAGCTGCGACATAATCGCGGTGTCCTCCGGCTCCACCGGCGAACCCACCTTCTGGCCGCGGTCGGTGGCCGACGAGTTCGCGGTGGCCACCCGGTTCGAGCAAATCTTCCACGACAGCTTCGACGCTGATCAGCGCACGACGCTGGCTGTGGTGTGCTTCGCGCTGGGGACCTGGGTCGGCGGGATGTACACCGCGAGCTGCTGCCGGCACCTGTCCACCAAGGGCTACCCGATCACGGTGATCACGCCAGGTAGCGATGTCGACGAGATCCTGCGGGTGATCACCGCGCTGGGCCCGCAGTTCGAGCAGGTGGTGTTGCTGGGGTACCCGCCGTTCCTCAAGGGCGTCATCGACACCGGGCTGACCCGTGGCGTGCCATGGCCGGACTACCACGTCAAGCTGGTGCTGGCCGGTGAGGTGTTCAGCGAGGAATGGCGCGCGCTGGTGGGCGAGCGTCTAGGCGGTGGCGAGCCCTGTTTCGGCTCAGCCTCGCTCTACGGCACCGCCGATGCGGGTGTGCTGGCCACCGAGACGCCGCTGTCGATCTGCATCCGCCGTTACCTGGCAGCGCACCCGGACGTCGCGCTGGAGTTGTTCGGCGCGGCGCGGCTGCCCACACTCGCCCAGTACGACCCCCGCACCCGGTTGTTCGAGACCCACGAAGACACCCTGCTGTTCACCGGCGACAACGGGATCCCGCTGATCCGCTACCACATCGCCGATACCGGCGGGCTCACCTCGTTCGACGCGATGCTCGCTTTTCTGACCGATCACGGCTTCGCCCCGGCCGCCGAGCTCGGTGCCGGTCGGCGAGGCATCCGCGCGCTGCCGTTCGTGCATGTGTTCGGCCGCTCGCAGTTCACGGTGTCCTACTTCGGCGCGAACATCTACCCGGAGAACGTCACCATCGGTCTGGAGCAGCCACCGGTCGCGGCGTGGGTCACCGGCAAGTTCGTGATGGAGTCCAAGGAAGACGCCGACCACGACCGGTACCTGGCCATCGCGGTCGAGCTGGCTGCGGGGGTGACCGGCACCGAGGAGATGCGAGACGGGATCGCACAGTCGATCGCCGGTCAGCTCCGCAGGCTCAACAGCGAGTTCGCCCACTACACGCCGCTGGCGCACCAGCTCCCGCGGGTGACCCTGCACCCGCCCTGCGACCCGGACTACTTCCCCGCCGGCGTCAAGCACCGGTACTCCCGCTAATCACGGCGCGGAATGGAACGCCCGACAGCCGCGAGAATAATGGCACGTAAAAAGCCTGGGATTTCCCTGAAGGTTTCCCGAGAAATCGTCATGAGGCGTACCAATTGAGCCCAGCGCCGCGATCCAACGGGCATGAAGTGCGTACTGACGCTGGCGGTGACAGCGCTACTCTGCACTGCTGGTGCGGGACTGGCCTCTGCGGAGATCGCGCCGGCAGCTCACGCATCGATGGTGGCCAGGCACTCGACGCCGACCCCACCCCAACGTATTACCGCGCCCGCTGCCAGCGGCGATACCGCTGCGGCCGCACAGATGGCAGCGGTTGCGTCAGCAGCTGACCAAGCCAGCACCGCGGCGACGACGGCTCAGCAGGCGATGCACGCAGTACTCCCGAACGCCCAGGACGGATTCGAGGTCTTCGACCTACAGGCCGGCGCGGTGCTCACCAGTCACAACGCCGGCCAGCAATTCGCCGCCATGTCTGTGGTCAAGTTGCTGATCGCCCTTGATGCATTGGCTCGCAATAACTACGAAACCCCGGATGGCGCGACACCACAGGATATACACCAGATGCTCGCGGACAGCGATGACGAGATCGCAAACCGTCTCTGGACTGCCGGCGGTGGTCCCGCCATCGTGACCAGAATGGTTGGCCAGCTCGGCCTCACCGGCACCGAGCCGCCTGATGATCCCGGCGAGTGGGGTGACACGCTGATCACGCCACAGGACATGGTCACGGTGTATCGCTACATCACCGAGCAGGTACCCGGCGCCGACCGGGATTTGTTGCTCGGTGCGCTCGGCGACGCCCCGAGGATTGCCGCGGACGGCTTCAACCAGTACTTCGGCATTCCGGACGGCATGCCGCACACCACCTGGGCGATCAAGCAGGGCTGGGGCACCAGCGGCTCCCAAGCGGTGATGGACAGCACCGGCCTGGTCGGGACGGATCTGCGCTACGTGGTCGTGGTGCTGGCATCCGCGCCGGCAAACTCGTACTCCACGGTCCCCGCGGTGGTCACCGCTGGCGCCGGCGCATTGGCAGCCTTGGTCAGCGCAGCCGCACCATAATTTCAGCTCCTCGGGGTAATTGGGCCCGGGCAAGTTGGGACAGCCCGATCGGACGGGAGCTGTTCGGCCGGCCTGCGAGAGCTCTGCTGTGGAGTTCGGGAAGCGCCGCGCAGTGGGCAGAAGCTCGCTGGGCTACGGCGCGGGACTGTGGAAGGCCTCGGTACCGAGAGCGAGTGCGACAGTGCCCAGGCCGCCGTGAGTGTTGAGGTAACTCAGCTCTCGGGACATGTCCCCAACGCCATTGCTGCCGGCCAGCGGCGCCAACGCCAGCGACGTCAGCACACCCAGCGCCTTGCCATCGTTGGTCAGCACGGCGCTCCCCGAATCGCCGGGGACGCCGGGTGTGAGCGTGTAGCAGGTGTGTGACCAGCCACCGCCCTCGTCGCCCAGGCTGAAGCCCACCTTGGGGGACAGCGCGGAGACCCCGGCCCGTAGCGGTGAGTTACCGTAGGTCAGAATCCGATCACCGACGGCGATAGCGGTGGTGGAGATGCCGCTCGGTCCACCGAAGAACGGCACGCTCGGGTTGACCTTGCCGTAGTCGGCCGGGTCGATCTTGACGAGTGCCAGATCATTGAAGTCGCAGGTATTGGCGTCCTTCTCGCCGTTTTTGGCCATGGTGATCCACGAGCTGTATACCAGCGTGCCCGGCTTGCTGGCGCCCGCGATTTTGACCGGCGTGCCCAGTGGCATGGTCGCCGAGGTGCAGCCGCTGGTCTCGGTCGGAGCGCCGGTGCCTGCGCAGTGCGCGGCCTGTCCGATGAACTCATCGGTGGCGTTGTAGAAGATGAAGTTGGCGGTGCACTCACCTTGTCCGGTGATGGTGTTCACCCCTGGACGGATGGTCGCCTGCGCCGCGGGTGCCCAGACCGGCCCGGCGGCTGCGGCGGTACCGGGAACCATGACAGCGACTGACACCACCGCCGCGACAGTGGCCAACGCCGTGGCTGCGCTCGTCACAACAGTGCGGACCACGCGGCGGGGGCGTTTCACGATGCGGTGGTGCATGCGAGCTTTTCCTCCTGTATGACGCCGAGTTCAGGTCTCTCACTCTCAGCGTCCGGCAGGCCGGCACGCCGGTTGCCCGCGAGTCGCGGGAGCGGGATGAGGGTACACAATGGGTGTGCAGGCGCTGCCTGGTGACCCACCGTCCCGCTACCTCCTGACCGGGCGCAACCCAGGGACGATCAGTGGTACCCGCTGGCGGTACTGGTCATAGGCACCCCCGAGGGTGCGGTCGAGTAACCGTTCCTCGGCGCGGATCTTCAACCCGACCAGTAGCACGCCCAATCCGAAGAAAGCTACCCATCGGCCCAGCCCATCGATCGCGGAGGTGCCGGCCAGCATGCCGAGCAGGCCGGTGTAGATCGGGTGCCTGGTGATGCCGTATGGCCCATCAGTGCGTAGCGCGTGGTCGTCCTTGACCACGGCGGACGATGTCCACATCGTGCCGAGCGCCACTCGGGCCCACAGGGTGAAGGCGGTGGAGGCGACGAGGACTGCAATACCGAGCACAACGAGCCACCTGGCGTCCACCGTGACCGAACGCCACCACCGCGCGGGCACAAGCCAGCCGAGCACCAGGACGGCGGCGGGTCCGATGAACCACGGCGACACCGAAACCGACCGTTCCCGCACGGCCGGTGCTCGACGAGAGTTGTAGATCGCCCCGGCCAGCCAGACCAGCGCGAACAACGCCCAGCAGCCCGTGACGATCAGGGCTGGCAGCCAGTGCCACAGCCCGGCGGCAGGCATGCGTAAAGCCTCCTCTTCGCGGCTGCGACGCGCCGAGCGTCACAATAGCGCCGGTGTCCGTAGTAAACCCCTTGTGCGCGACGTCGATAGCGGGTTACGTCTTGACGAATGAGCCTGCGAGAGGCGGTCCGGATAGCGCTTCGGGGATTGCGTGCGCACCGGCTACGCTCCGTGTTGACGATGCTCGGCATCATCATCGGAGTCGCGGCGGTGATTTTTCTGGTCGCCATCGGAAATGGGGTGCAGTCCTCGGTCAACGCAAAGGTCCAACCGCTGGCCAACCTGATCACCATCGTGCCCTCGACCGGCAACGTGCCCGGCGGCGGCCCACCCAAGGACTTGATCGACGACGACGTCACGGCGCTGCGGAAGCAAGTACCTGACGCTGCCGCGGTCATTCCAGCCGCTACTGGTCAAGCCCTGGCCGAGACGGACACCACCCAGTTCCGCGCGGCTGTAATCGGTTCCACGGATCAATGGCTGGCGGTGAGCAACCGGGATCTTCAGGTGGGGTCGTTCTTCGATGAGGCCCAGGTACGTTCCATCGCCAGGGTGGTGGTCATTGGACCTACCGTCGCGAGCACTCTGTTCGGTGACGCCGAAGGCGCGCTAAGTCAGACGGTGCGGGTCAACCACCAGACATTCAGGGTCATCGGCGTGATGCAGTCGGTGGGCGAGCCGGGCGACAACGATGTGGTCATGCCGCTGGACACCGCGCGCCGCTACGTCTTCGGCGGCGGCGACAAGCTCAACCAGATCATCGTGCAAGCCACCCAAGCGGCCGCCGTGCCTGCTGCCGAGCAGGACGTGATCCGCACCCTCAGTGACCGGCACCGAATCCAAGACCCCGCAAAGCGGGATTTCGAGGTTCAATCGCTGCGCAGCCGGCTGGACACCTTCAACCAGATCCTCCAGCTCCTCACCCTGTTCACCGCGTCCGTCGCGGCGATCTCGCTTTTTGTCGGCGCCATCGGCGTCTTGAACATCATGCTGGTCTCGGTCACCGAGCGAACCCGCGAGATCGGTATCCGCAAAGCGATCGGGGCCACCCGCCGGGCGATCCTTCAACAGTTCCTCATCGAGTCCGTCGTGCTGGCCGGTCTCGGTGGGATTATCGGGGTCGGCGTTGGGGTCGGGCTGTCTGTGCTCGGTGCCGCCATCGCGCCGTCCTTCGGCTCCACCGTCGGCACCTTCGCCCCCGCAGTGTCGATTTCCTCGGTGCTGCTGTCGTTCGGGATCAGCCTCGTGATCGGACTCGTCGCCGGCGGCTATCCGGCCAACCGCGCCGCCCGGCTACGGCCTGTCGAGGCTCTCCGCTACGAGTAGCCGCTGCCCTGATCACGCAGTGATCACGGATTGTGTGCCTGGGACGACAGAATGTGTCGCGCCAGGCACACACTGATCACGGTCGAGGGCGGTAGCGTGCGGTCTCGTGGCGGCCAGGGCAGTAGCGGTGATCATGCTCGTGACCACGACACTGGTCGGGTGCGGGGCTGCGGGCCAGTCTTCTACGCACATGCTGGAACTGGCCCGATCGGCTGATCCGATC
The DNA here is from genome assembly GCA_023252195.1 of Pseudonocardiales bacterium. GTDB lineage: Bacteria > Actinomycetota > Actinomycetes > Mycobacteriales > Pseudonocardiaceae. The sequence continues at coordinate 41,644 of JAHEXI010000019.1, read as the reverse complement.
CTGGTTCCGGCGCTGACTGGCAAGCACCCGCGGGCCGCGGCGGAGGATCCTCGCGCGCTGGCCCGGCAGCTCACCGTCGCCGAGACCGCCGTCCGGGACCGGTCGACGCTGCCCGAGCTGGTCGCCGCGGCCGGAGCAACGGCGCAGGTGGCCTACCTTGCGCTGCTTGACCGGCCGGACTGGGACGCTGCTGTGCTGGCTGACGTCCCGGCGCAGGTGCGTGACGTGGTGCGCCGCAACACCGCCGCCGGCCGCGAGCTGCGGGCGATGACCACCCGGTCGCCGACGACCGTGCCAGCCTGGCGGATCGTCGAGCCCCTCCCCGCGCCGCAGTTGCGGGCGTACTACGCCGAGGCGCAGCGGCGTTTCCGGGTGCCGTGGTCGGTGCTGGCCGCGGTGCATCTGGTCGAGACCAGGATGGGGCGGATTGTTGGGCTGTCCACCGCCAACGCGCAGGGTCCGATGCAGTTCCTTCCGGATACCTGGACGCGCTACGGCATGGGCGGCGATGTGTGGAACACCCGCGACGCGATCCTCGGCGCGGCCAACTACCTGGCCGCGCAGGGCGCCGTCGACGGCACTGACGCAGGCCTCGACAAGGCTCTGTACAGCTACAACAACGACTCTCGTTATGTCCAGGCAGTGCGGCACTACGCCGCGCTGATGCAGGTCGACGAGCGCGCATTCCAGGGTTTTCATGCCTGGCAGGTCTACTACCGCACCAACCTCGGGACGGTCCTGTTACCGACCGGGTACGCGTCTTCCCAGACGATGCCGGTGCAACAGTGGCTGGCCACGCGGCCCCGATGAGGTTCCCCAGATCGTCTTGCAGTCCGCGTGCTGGTCCGCACCCCAGTTCCGGGCCAATGCGGCCACGATGTGCAGCCCGCGGCTGCGACACCCGCAGACATCAATCGGTCGGGTGCGCGGGAAGCACGACACACTGCCAGCTAACAGGGCACCGTGCTGCAGCTCAGGGGCACCAGCCACCATGTGGTGGCTCGCACGCTGCAAGTAACCGGGTTAGACCGCCTGTTCGACATCGTGCCGCCGGACAGCCAGCCCTGAGCCGATGACCGGTCCACCCGGCCGGTGAGCTGGTCCGAAGGCACCATCGCTGTGTCAAATGCGATGGGCCAAGGCGATGTTCAAGGTGCTCTCACCTCAGGTCCTGGCGAGCTGATCTCCACGGCGTGCCGCTCGGTGTAGGTCCTCGTTGCGGGGGTACCCCTTGGCATCAATCACAGGAGGTTGAGGCCGGTGCCAGCCAAGGACGAGATGCCCAGCACGTTGCAGCGTTCCCCGGACAAGGCGCAGCGAACGTGGTCGAAGGCGCACGACTCGGCCGTCGAGACCTACGGCGAGGGCGAGCGGTCGCACCGTACCGCATTCGCGGCGCTGAAGCACACACATCAGAAGGTCGGCGACCATTGGGAGCCGAAGGACGACGCGGGTCCCTCAGACGAGCGCGCGAAGGGCGGCGTCGACCCTGAAACCGGAAGCCCACCCAGCGGCGACACTGCCGGTGGTGTGAATGCGAACGCGAGCAAGCAAGAGCTTCTCGACCAGGCGCGCCGGCTCGACGTGCGCGGCCGCTCCTCGATGAACAAGGATGAACTGGTGGACGCCCTGCGCAAGGCCAGCGACCGCAAGACCCGCCAGGCCCGCGACCGCGACTGAAATTAGGCAACCAACGAAGGGACTTCGTGTAGAGCAGCGCACGCTGGGCAATGATTTGGTCGTCTCCGCGCAGGGCCTGGGCTGCATGGGGATGAGCGAGTTCTACGGACGCAGTGACGAGCATGAGGCGATCGCGACGATTCACCGGGCACTCGAGCTCGGCGTGACGTTCCTGGACACCGCGGACATGTATGGCCCGTTCACCAACGAGCGGCTGGTCGGGCGGGCGATCGCCGGCCGCCGCGACGAGGTGGTGCTCGCCACGAAGTTCGGCAACGAACGGGGTACCGACGGCTCGATGCTCGGGATCAACGGCCGTCCGGAGTACGTGCACCGAGCCTGCGACGCATCGCTGAAGCGGCTCGGTGTGGACCATATCGATCTGTACTACCAGCACCGGATCGACCGCGAGGTGCCCGTCGAGGACACCTGGGGCGCGATGGGTGAACTGGTCGCTGTCGGCAAGGTGCGGCATCTGGGTATCTCCGAGGCCGCGCCCGCGACGATCCGCCGCGCCAACGCGACGGCGCCGATGGCCGCCGTGCAGACCGAGTACTCGCTGTGGACCCGCGACCCCGAGGACAACGGCGTACTGGACACCTGCCGCGAGCTGGGTATCGGATTCGTCGCCTACTCCCCGCTCGGGCGCGGCTTCCTGTCCGGGGAAAGCAAATCGATCGACGACCTCGACGAAAACGACTTCCGCCGGCACAACCCGCGGTTCACCGGCGAGAACTTCGCCCGCAACTTCCAGCTCGTGGACCGGGTGCGCCAGATCGCCGGGGAGAAAGGCATCACACCGGCACAGCTCGCGCTGGCCTGGGTGCTGCACCAGGGCGTCGTACCGATCCCGGGCACCAAGCGGGTGCGCTACCTGGAGGAGAATGCCGCCGCGGTCGACGTCAAACTCAGCGACGACGGGCTGGCCCGCATCGACGCTGCCGCCCCGGTCGGCGCCGCCGCAGGTGACCGCTACCCGAACATGAGCTCCGTACACGTCTAGTCGCAGATCGGCTGATGCCTAGTCTCCGGCAGCCGACCAGCTCGACCAGTCGGGCGCATCGGTGTCGAGGATCCGTCCGGTGCCGCCTCGACAGGTTCTCTTAGCAGCTTCATCCGCTGGCGCGGCTTGGTGCCGTGATGGCGCATCTCCTGCCGGTTCCAGCCGGCGCCGGCGCCGAACTCGAATCGGCCGCCGGACAGCTGGTCCACACTGGCCACCTCGTTGGCGGTGATGATGGGGTCGCGCTCGACGACCAGACAGATGCCGCTGCCGACGCGCAGTGTCGATGTCGCGGCGGCCGCAGCCGTCAGCGCTACGAACAAGTCGTAGCAGTGCCAGTACTTTCTCGGCAGTGGACCGCCGTCAGATCCCTCCGGCCAGGCGTTCTCTCCGACGACCGGGATGTGAGTGTGCTCGGCGAAGAACACCGCGTAGGTCCGGTCGGCTGCGCCCACCCGGAGAGCCCCACCGAGTAAAGAAGCATGCCGGCCTCGGCTCGGTGGCGTTCACGGCCGAAGAACGCGTCATCGACGTGCTGTTCGGTGAGCTCTGGCTGTTGGGCCAGGTAGTGGAAGAAGACCCACCAGCTTGCGCTCAACAACGCACCGACCAGCGCGTGCGTGGAGCGACATTTTTTGTCGCGATAGGCACCCAAACAGCGATCTTCCGGGGGGCTGGTCGGCCACGGACCGGACAGCTGTGGCGCCCAAATCCTGGCAGACTCGATGGTGTGCGAACCGTACTCAACATCATCTGGTTGCTGCTGTGTGGCATCTGGATGGCGCTGGGGTATCTGGTCGCGGGAGTCATATGCTGCTTACTGATCATCACGATCCCGTTCGGCTTGGCTTCCTTCCGGATCGCGAGCTTCGCGCTGTGGCCTTTCGGTCGGACGCTTGTGCGACGCGCCGACGCGGGCGCACCCTCGGTCATCGGCAATGTGATCTGGATCATCTTTGCTGGTCTCTGGCTGGCCATCGCCCACGTGCTCACAGCCATCGCGCTGGGTCTGACGATCATCGGGCTCCCGCTCGCCCTGGCGAACCTCAAGCTGGTCCCGGTGTCTCTCACGCCGCTCGGCCGGGTCATCGTTCCTATCGCCGACTAGCCGGATTTCGTCGTTATCACGGCGCCACGGCGATGAGTTCTCGGGCGGGCCGGAGTCATAGGGTCGAAGGCCTGAGAAACACGACGCGCCGCCGGCTCGCCGGCGCGCGGATCTGAAGAACGCCAAGGGAGACACCATGGGACAGCCGGTAGTGCACTTCGAGGTCATCGGTCAGGACGGCGCCGCGCTGCAGTCCTTCTACTCCGACCTGTTCGGATGGAAGATCGATGCCAACAACCCGATGAACTACGGGGTAGTGCAGCGCGACGATGCCGACGGCGGCGGAATCGGTGGCGGTATCGGGGCGGGGCCGGAGGGCTATCCCGGTCACGTCACCTTCTACATCGGGGTACCCGACGTCGAGGCCGCGCTGGCCAAGGCGGAGAGCCTCGGCGGGTCGCGGGTGATGGGTCCCGAGAAGGTCATGGAAGAGATCGAGATCGGGCTTTTCAACGACCCGGAGGGGCACCTGATCGGCGTCGTCAAGACGAGCTGAGCGCCTGGCTGGCCGGTGGTGGCCGGTGGTGGGCGAGGTCGGCGTGGTGGTCGGCGCCGTCGTGAGTGTGCGGGTCGGTGTGCACGATGGCCGACGTCAGCCGCGGCACGGCATGGATGAGCCGGTGTTCGGCCGCCACGGCGATGGTGTGCGCGGCCAGAACCGTCAGGTCAGCCGGTACGGCGATGTCGCATTCGGCGCGTAGCCGGTGGCCGATCCAGCGCAGCTGGACCGCACCGACGTCGAGCACGCCGGGCGTCGCCCGCAGGGTGGTCTCAACCTGGTCCACCAGGACCGGGTCGACCGCGTCCATCAGCCGCCGGTAGATCTCCCGGGCGGCGTCTTTGACCACCACCAGGATCGCGACGGTGATGGCCAGGCCGACGACGGGGTCGGCCCATCGCCAGCCGATGGCCACCCCGCCGGCACCCAGCAGCACCGCCAGCGAAGTGAACCCGTCGGTGCGGGCATGGAGCCCGTCGGCGACCAGCGCTGCGGAGCCGATCCGCCGGCCCACTCGGATGCGGTAGCGGGCGACGGTCTCGTTGCCGACGAAGCCGATCACCGCCGCAGCGCTGACCGCGAGCAGGTGCGAGACATCCGCGGGGTGCAGCAGCCGCCCGATGGCCTGGTAGCCGGCCAGCGCCGCTGAGGCGGCGATGATCGCCACGATGACGATGCCGGCCAGGTCTTCGGCGCGGCCGAAGCCGTAGGTGTATCGCCGGGTCGCGGCCCGGCGGCCGAGCAGGAACGCGATCCCCAACGGTACGGCGGTCAGGGCGTCGGCGACGTTGTGCAGGGTGTCGCCCAGCAGCGCCACCGACCCAGACGCAGCCACCACCAGGCCCTGCACCGCGGCGGTGGCACCGAGGACGGCCAGCGAAATCCACAAGGCGCGGATGCCGTCGCGAGACATCTCCATCGCGGCATCGATCTTCTCGGCACTGTCATGCGAGTGCGGGGTGATCAGATGCGGCAGGCGCCAGCCATGACCGTGGCCGTGTCCATGTCCGTGCCCGTCGCCCATGGTGGGGGCCTTTCGCGTGATAACCGCTGCTGTGCCACCATAGGTGCTCATGTACGCACGCGACAACACGGCAACGGCCGCTACTGCGCAACAGCCACCCACCGGCGCTCAGATCGATGCCGGGGTGACCGCACTTCGGATGCTGGCTGACCCGACTCGACTGCGACTGCTGTGGCTGCTGGGCACCGGCGAGTACGACGTGGGCAGCCTCACCGCCGCGGTGGGGGCGGCCCGGCCGTCGGTGTCGCAGCACCTGGCGAAGCTGAAACTCGCCGGGCTGGTCACGATGCGACGCGACGGACGGCGGGCCGTGTACACCGCTCGTGGTGGGCATGTACGGCGGCTGGTCGCTGAGGTGCTGGCCGCAGCCGACCATCACCTCACCGGCGCCCCCGACCACGATTGACCCCTCACCACAGGTCGCCACCGGTGAGCACGTAGAGAAACGGGACCAGCGGGATGAGCGCGAAGATGCCCCAGGCGAGCTTCGCGCCTCCGTTGATGTCCCTGCGCCCCGCAAGGTTGATCCAGACGAGCACTACAGCTATCGGATGCAGGAAGCAGACCAGCAGCTCCAGAATCTTCTTCATGGTCGTGCAGTACCCGTTTTCGCGCCCGAGCTGCTTACCGCCGATTGGTGCCACTTGGCGCCCGGTGCCGACACGGAGCCGCTAATAGGTTCCACTTGGCGCAGCGCGGCGGCTGGTGAGGCGTGGAATACTGGTAGGGGGTATGGGTTATAGTCGGGCGTGGAGGTCGGATGATGAACGGATACATCGATGACAAGGCCGCACTGCTGGCCCGCCTGGCGCGCATCGAGGGCCAGGTCCGCGGCCTGGCCAGGATGGTCGAGGGCGACAAGTACTGCATCGACGTGCTGACCCAGGTATCGGCGACCACCCGGGCGCTGCAAGCGGTCGCGTTGGAGCTGCTCGATGACCACCTTAAGCACTGCGTAGTCGAGGCCGCGGCCCAAGGCGGCGAGCTGGCGCAGGAGAAGGTTCGCGAGGCCACCGCGGCGATCACCCGGCTGGTCAGGTCATGACCGTGCTCACCGCGATCGGCAACAGCTTCTATGAGGCGTTCTCGATGTTCTGGGAGACCCTCTGGGCGCTGGTGCTCGGGTTCGGCCTCTCCGGTGCGGTGCAGGCCTTTGTCAGCCGGGGGCAGATGCGCCGCGTCCTGGGAGATCACCGGCCGGCGACCGTGGGCAAGGCCGGGTTCCTCGGGATGGTGTCCTCCTCCTGTTCCTACGCTGCCGCCGCGCTGGCCAAATCACTGTTCGCTCGCGGCGCGGACTTCACCGCCTCGATGGTGTTCATGTTCGCGTCCACCAACCTCGTGGTGGAGCTGGGCATCGTATTGTGGCTGCTACTGGGCTGGCAGTTCGCTCTCGCTGAGCTTGTCGGCGGCGTTATCATGATCGTCCTGCTGGCCTTGGTGCTGCCCCGGTTCATCCCCCGGCGAGACGTCGAAAACGCCCGCGCCGGGCTCAACAAGCGTGAGCCGGACGGGCATGCCCACCACGGCCAGCCGGGCGATGACCTCGACGGCCCCGAGCAGCGGCGGCCGCTGGCGCAGCGAATCCGTAGTCGCGCCGGCTGGTCAGACGCCGCCAGCTACACCATCAGCGACCTGACCATGCTCCGCAAGGAGCTGCTGATCGGCTTCCTCGTCGCCGGCTTAGCCACCGTGCTGGTGCCCACTGCGGTGTGGCAATCACTGTTCCTCACCGGCCACGGGTTCTGGTCATCCCTGGAGAATGTGGCGCTGGGCCCGCTGCTGGCGATACTGGCTTTCGTCTGCTCGGTCGGGAACGTGCCGTTGGCAGCTGCGCTGTGGGTCGGGGGGATCAGCTTCGGCGGGGTGATCTCCTTCGTCTTCGCCGATCTGATCACGTTGCCGCTGCTGTTCATCTACCGCAAGTACTATGGAACCCCGTTGACCCTGCGGCTGCTGGCGGTGTTCTGGGCGGTGATGAGTGTCGCTGGGCTGGCCACCGAGTACCTCTTCGCCGCACTGCACCTGGTGCCCACCGGGCACCCGCCGACTGTCGCGATGGAAGGTGTGTCCTGGAACTACACCACCATCCTCAACATCATCGCCCTGGTGGTGTTCGCCGTGCTGTACTGGCTCTATCGCAACCGGGAACGCTTCGGCGGCGGCGCTGGCTACGCACAGGACCCGGTCTGCGGCATGCAGGTCGAGACCGCGGCGGCGCCGGCCACGGCAGTGCACGACGGCCACAGCTTCTCCTTCTGCTCCGACCACTGCCAGGCCCGCTTCACCGCCGCGCCGCACCGCTACACCACCGAACGGGCCGCCGTAACACCTTCGCCGTCGATGCCGACTCCATCGCCGTGACCACTGTGCAGGGGGAGCTGTGAACCGCAGCGTGGTGCGCCGCCAGGTGCTGGTCGGTGTTGCTGTGCTGGCGGTCCTCGTGATGGGAGTCGGCTTGGCGTTGACGGTGGGCCGGTCAGTCGGCGTGGCTCCGAACCACGCAGCGGGAGGCGGTGCTCCCGCTGCCACCATCACGACCATCCCGCCGGAGCGCGCGGTGCAGATCCTCCCGGATGGCACAGCGGCGATCAACCCCACGACCCCGATCGTCGTTCGGGCCGTGATGGGCACGCTGCAGTCGGTCACCGTGGTCAACGCCGCGAGCGGCACGGTCGTCCGCGGCGAGAGCTCCCCCGATCGCACGACGTGGACCTCGACCGAACCGCTCGGCTACAGCTCGAGCTACCGGATCGATGCGACGGCGACAGCGGGCAACCGTGCGCCGGTCCACCGGACTAAGACTGTGACGACACTATCCCCGGCGGCACAGGCCTACCCGTCCCTGATCCCGGCTCCAGACTCCGAGGTCGGAGTCGGTCAGCCGGTCGTGGTCCGCTTCGACACGGCCGTCACCGACCGGGCCGCGACGGAAAAGGCGTTGACGGTCACCGCTAACCCGCCGCAACCGGGAAGCTGGTTCTGGATGTCGAACACCGAGGTCCACTACCGGCCGCAAAGCTACTGGCAGCCCGGCAGCACTGTGACAGTCAATGCCCGGCTCTACGGCGTCGACCTCGGCGACGGTGTCTACGGCCAGACGGATCGGACCGGGACCTTCCGCGTGCATGACGCGTGGATCGCCAAGGCCGACGGCGCCACCAAGACCATGCAGATCTTCAACAACGATCAGCTGGTCAAGACCATGCCGATCAGCCTCGGCTCTCCCGGGTTCCCCACCCATAACGGTCCGCACGTGATCTCGGACAAACAACCCAGCATCATCATGGACTCGTGCACCTACGGTGTCTGCAAGGGTCAGCCCGGCTATTACCGGGAACGGGTCGATCTCGACGAGCGGATCTCCAACGACGGCGAATTCGTCCACTCGGCGCCCTGGTCGGTCGGCCAGCAGGGCGACAGCAACGTCTCACACGGCTGCGTGAACCTCAGCCCGGCCAACGCGCAATGGTTCTACGACCACTTCGGCCTCGGCGACGTCGTCGAGATCATCAACTCCGGCGGACATCCACTACCGGTCTGGGACACCTACGGCGACTGGACCCTGTCGTGGTCGCAGTGGCAAGCGGGCAGCGCTCTCAACTAGCGATGCTGACCAGGCCAGGGTGTCTCGTCTCCGATCAGCTAGGAGTCATGATCGCGAGTTGGGAAGAATGAGCCGCGCTGACCGCGGCTCATTCTTCCAGAACTCCGATCATGGAAGCCGCCGTACGCTGTCCACATCGTCGATGACGCACCCGGCGACCGTGGCGGCCACCGCCGACCCGACCAGGCAGCCAGGGTCGCAGCGGCGACCCGTACTTATCCGTTGCCCTCTTCGCCGTGGCACGCTACCGCAACGTGGCCTTCGCTCAGCTGGTCTACGCCGGTGACTCACTGGCAGGTGACACCTGGGCCGATCGCGGCTGGGGAACTGCAACGTCCATTCGTGAACAGATGTTCTGGCTCGCCGCAGCCAGCTGCCTACAGATGAGCGCGGACCACGCAGGAGACACCCCACTCGAAAACTGAGGTGCAAGATCTCCCGGCAGAAGGTCCTCTGGCGGATTCCGCCGACGGTCCAGCGACCTGCCATGATCACCGGAACTGAGCGATTGCCGTGCGATCCTGCACGGTCACCGCTCACTATTGACGATCTTGAGCCGTACTCACAGCCGGGCGTGCGACCAGTCCACGCTCACAGGTGCTGGAGCGGGCGTGCCGACGTCGAGCTGGATGTCTTCGTGATCTTTGAGTGGGATCGTGGCCGGGTCGCCGGTGAACGGCTTTCCGTTGACGTAGGCGGTGACCGTTCCGGTGGCCGGGCCGACCGCGTCGGAGCTCAGCGGTTGCCGCCAGAGCGCGAAGAACTGGCCCAACGTGTACGTCTGTTGGGTTGGCGACTCGACGTGGATGATCCCGTCGCCGGCGTGCACGTGCAGCCAGTAGTAGCAACGGCTGGCCTGCGCGAATGCATTCGGTCCGGTCTTCTGAGCCACCGGCGCCACGAGGCCGATCCCGTAGGGAAGGCTGCGCGGTTCACCGTTGACGAACACCAGCAGATGGCTGTGTATGTGGTAAGCGACCTGTTCGCTGGTGTCACACTGGATCCCGTCCACCGGTGCACCGTCGGCAGCGGTAGACGCTGGCGCCAACCCCGGTCCGGTCTCCACCGCGATCCCCTCTGGTCCCGCTGGGCTGGCCGACTGGCCCGCTGGGCCAGCCGGGTTGGTCGCAGACGCCCCGCAGCTCTGCAACGCCAAGCCCAGCGCCACGGCGACCGCGAGTGCCACCGGGCCAGCGCCCGATCGCGGACGTGCCATCTGGTTACCTGACCCTCTCAAGGTTCTTCTCAGCACCGTGGATGTCCTTATCTGTGTCGTGATCTGTGTCGCGCGCCCGCGCGGGGACCGGTCCGACCCTGGCCACTACCCGCTATTGATGCGAACAGCCGCGCCGACGACCGCACCGGTGTCACCCGGCCGATATGGTGTGCGGGTGCATGAGCCAGGCGTTGGCGATCCCGACTCTGATCCCGGTGCTGGGCGGGGTCCGGCCGCCGAGCAGTTGGTGCGGATCGATACCGGCCGGGTGGTCCATGGCGGGCGCGAGGCGCTGGTGGTGACGGTGGCCGGGGAGATCGATGTGCTCACCGTCGACCGGCTCCGGGCAGCGGTCGCCGCCGGGTTCGAGCAGCTCCCCGACGGGGCGACTCTGGTGATCGACATGACCGACGTGACGTTTTTGGGCTCGCCGGGTTTACAGGCTTTGGTCGACGCCACGCGCGCTGCGCGGCGGCGCAGCGAGCCGCTGCATATCGCGGTCGATTACACTCGTCCAGTGATCCGTCCCATCGAGCTGGCTGGACTCGACGACGTTCTCGCGCTGTTCCACACCGTTGACCAGGCCGTAACCTCCTGATCTTGATGTCCGTCGGTTCTGCTGTTGCGGAAGGCCGCGGCGACCGCAACAATGACGCCCCGATGCCCCCAATCGGTAATGACGACACCTTGCGGCCAGATACGTCGCCTTGCGACCGGCGTCCCTCCACGGACCCGGCGGTCCTCGGAGCACCGGCGAAACAGGCGCTGCGCCTGCAGTTACCGGCGGACCCGATTGCGCCGTCGGTGGCCCGGAACCGGGTGCGGCACTGGCTTACCGGGTCCTGCTGGCCGCCAGGTCAGCAGGAAGACATCGTTCTGGCAGTCAGCGAGGCCGTCAGCAACGCGGTCGAACACGCCTACCGTGACGATCAGCTCCCCGAAGTGGTGGACATCACCGGCGAAGTTGAAGCGGTACCGGGCGGTCAGCGCCGGGTTACTGTCATCGTGCGCGACCACGGCCGCTGGCGCGCGCCACCGATCGACGATGACAACCGCCGCCGCGGTATCCCCCTCATGCGGGCCTGCGTGGACACCGTCACCATCGGTCAACCCGACGACAACCGCGCGGGCACTGCGGTCGTGCTACGCAGCAGGGTCGTCCCATCGCTGCGGCGAGCGCTCGGCGCGCTGGACGACGACACCGACCCCACGTAGCGACCGCCACCTGACCTTTCCGGTGCTCGTGCGGGGTGATCATGCAGGCACATGGTTATCACGCCTGGCCCCTAGCAGGTCGCTGGCGAGCACGTCGGCAGCGGTCGGCATGGCGCCGATCTCGGCGCGGATGTGGGCCGCGGCGGCCTCGAATCCCGGCTCGGTGATCAGGCGGCCGGCCGCAGCAGCGACCGCCTCTGCGGAGAGCTCGTCGGGCGTCAACGCGAGTGCGACGCGGGCGTTTTGGCCGGCGGCTGCGTTCATGAACTGGTCGGCACCCTGCGGCAGGATGAGTTGGGGTAACCCGTGCGCGAGCGCGCCGAGCATGATGCCCGCGCCACCGTGGGACACGACGAGGCTGCAGCGCGGCAGCAGCAGGGTGTGCGGGATGTAGGGCACCAGCAGGACGTGCGGGGGTTGCGGCCCGAACCGAGCGGGGTCCGTGCCGGGGCCGGTCGTGACGACCAGGTTCAGCGGTAGCTCGCGCAGCCCGGCGATCGCTGTTTCGAACACGCCAGGTGCCTCATGGAAGACCGTGCCGAGAGTCAGGTGGATGGTCTGCGGATGCGGTAGCGTCGCTAGCGCCTCGGGCAACCGCTCGTCCGCCGTGGGCTCCCCTGTCGCCGGGCGCAGCGGCATGATCCGCTGCCAGGTAGGTTCACCGTCACCACGCAAGCCCGGTGGGCAGATGTCGAGGTATGTGGCGAGTTTGATCTCCTCGGCTAGCTCGGGCACCTGCCACTGCGCACACAGCTTCGCAAACCCCGGTGCGAACCAGGCCTGCCACAAGTCGGTCGGTGGCAAAAGCCCCAGGCCGTGCACGACATGGTGGGCACCGGTATGCGCCGCGGCGAGCGCGCCAGCGAGCTCGGTGAACTCGTGCACGATAATGTCGGGCCTCCACTGCTGGGCCCGCGGAACTAGCTCGACCGCTCGCTTGGTCGCGGGCTCGATGAATACGCCCTCTATCTGCACCCGCATCCGCTGCTCAGCCGGAAGATCCGCCAAGTTCGGGTGGGCCGCACGGGCGGACGTGGCTGCCTCCGTGCGGCTAGGGCCGACCAGCCAGGTCTTGAAATTCCGGCGCTCGACCTCGGGCGCCAGCTCGGCACCGGTCGCGAAGGCCACCTCGTGGCCGGCCAGCTGCGCCTGCTGCGCCAGCGGCAGCATCGGGTTGACGTGCCCGTAGGCCGGGCAGCTGGTGAACAGGATGCGCATATAATTCTCCAGTTCTCGGGCGGGCCGTGCCTCATAGAGCCGGTGGACGTCCACGGTGATACCGGCGTTGTAGAGAAAAGCGGAGCGCCTGCTCCGCGACACCGCCCGGCGCTAGCGGGGGGCTCATGGCGACGGTTGCCCTGGTGCTCGGCATCTGTTACGTCGTCGTGGTGTTCATCGTGGAGCCGCTGCGGCTTCGCTGGCGGACCGGAGCCTCAGGGTGGGTAGCGAGTCTGGGCGCCACCGCCGCGGAGAAGACTGCGAGCGCGATGTTCCTGCTCGGCTGCGGGCTGGAGCTCGGCAACCCAGCGCTGGTTCTGGCCGGCGTCGCGCTGCCCCGGGTCACTTTTCCAGTGGCCGTGGCAGCGGCTGGCGCGGGCCTGTCCGTCGCCAGCGTGGTGCTGGCCGTGGCCGGCCAACACCACATGGGCCAGGCCTGGCGCACCAGTATCGACCCCGATCATCCAGCGCCGCTGGTCACTACCGGCCCGTTCCGGGTAGTGCGCAATCCCACCTACACCAGCCTGCTCGCCAACAGCCTCGCCCTGGGCCTGCTGGTGCCTACTCCCGCCGCGCTCGTCGCCGTCCTGGTGTGCCTCTCGGCGCTGCAGCTACAGACTCGCCGCGTGGAGGAACCCCACCTGAGCCGCGTACACGGCGAGGACTACCTGCGCTACGCCGGAGCCGTCGGCCGATTCCTTCCCGTTATCGGGCGCCTCTCCGGTCCCGGAAGGCAAGAGCCGATCGGCTAGCCGCGCAGGGCGCGGCGCCAGACGCCGGTGGACAACAGGCGCAGTCCGTTGAGGCCGACGACGACCGTGGAGCCCTCGTGTCCGAGCACGCCCAGCGGCAGTGGCAGGGTGCCGGCCAGGTCCCAGATAGCCAGGCCGGTGATGAACGTCGCGGCGATTACCAGGTTCGCGATCACCAAGCGGCGGGCGCGGCGCGACAGCGCGATCACCGCGGGAACGGTCGCGAGCTCGTCGCGGACGATGACTGCGTCTGCGGTGTCCAGGGCGAGGTCGGACCCGGCGCGTCCCATCGCGACCCCGGTGTGCGCGGCGGCCAGGGCGGGGGCGTCGTTGACACCGTCGCCGATCAGCATCACTCGCTGACCTTGGGCCTGCAGGGCGCGCACGGCGTCGACCTTGTCCTGCGGCAGCAACCCGGCCCGCACGTCGGTGATGCCGGCCTCGGTGGCCAACGCGGCCGCGGCACGGGGGTTGTCCCCGGTCAGCAACAGCGGGCCGGCGCCGGTCAGGGCGGTGATCGCTGTGATGGTGTCCGCGCCGCCCGCGCGGAGCTGGTCGGCGATGCCCAGCACCCCGACCAGTCGGGTGTCCAGGCGGACCACGACCGTGGTCCGACCGGAGGCTTCCAGGTCCGCGACGATGGCCGCTGCCGGGTGCCCTCCGGCGGCGCCGCCGAGATGGGTGGGACTGCCGACCTCGACCAGGCGCTCGTCCAGCTGAGCGCTGACGCCGCGTCCGGGGGCCGAAGTGAACTGCTCGGCATGGCGTAGTGGCACACCGGCCTCGTGCGCGGCGGTGACCACAGCGCGGGCCAGCGGGTGCTCCGACGGGTTCTCCGCGGCGGCGGCCAGCGCAAGCAGTTCGGCCTTGTCCACGCCGGTCTCGGGCAGGACCCGGATGTCGGCCACGCGTGGGGTGCCCTGGGTCAGCGTGCCGGTCTTGTCGAAGGCGACTCGGGTGATCTGGCCGAGCTGTTCCATCACCACCGCAGATTTCACCAGCACACCGTGACGCCCGGCGTTGGCCATCGCCGAGAGCAGCGGCGGCATCGTGGCCAGCACCACCGCGCACGGCGACGCGACGATCATGAAGGTCATCGCGCGAAGCAGCGTGGGCTGCAATGCGGCGCCGAACATCAGGGGGATCACGAACAGCGCCACTGTGGCGGTGACCATGCCGATGGAGTAGCGCTGCTCGATCTTCTCGATGAACAGCTGCGTCTTTGCTTTGGTAGCCGATGCCTGCTCCACCATCGTGACGATCCGGGCGACCACGCTGTCGTGGGCCAGCCGGCCCACCCGCACCCGCAGTGCCCCGGTGCCGTTGGCGGTTCCGGCGAAGACCTCATCGCCGACCGACTTGACCACGGCCATCCCCTCACCGGTGATAGTGGCCTGGTCGACATCGCTGGTGCCGTCGAGCACCTGGCCGTCCGCGCCGATCCGCTCGCCTGGGCGCACCAGGATCATGTCCCCGACAGCCAGCCTCGCGGTCGCGACGCTCTCCTCGCCGATCTCGGTGAGGCGGGTGGCGTGTTCGGGGGCGAGGTCAAGCAGCCCACGCACTGACTCGGCCGTGCGGTGGGTGGCCACCGCCTCCAACGCCCCGGAGACAGCGAAGATGACGATCAACAGACCGCCGTCGAGAACCTGCCCGATGGCTGCCGCGCCGACCGCGGCGGCGACCATCAGCAGATCGACGTCCAGCGTCTTGTTCCGCAGGGCCTGCAACCCGGCCCAGCCCGGTTCCCACCCGCCGGTGACATAGCAGACCAGAAACAGAGTCCACGACACCCAACTGGGTCCACCCGCGAAATGTGTGAGCAGACCAACACCGAACAGCACGGTGGCCGCGGCCGCCCACTGGATTTCCGGCAACGACCACACCCTGGCGTGGGAACGCCGCGTCACCGCGGACGGCGTCGCAAAGCTCGGCTCGGTCGCGGTCACAGCCACCGCAACCTCCCTGTCTTCGAATCGACATGACGAACCCACCATACAGGCGTATATGAACATCTATTCATACACGCCTGTATATAGGATGAGCAGATGGGTCATGGCGTGGAGGGCCGGGATACCCCACCCGCGGTGTTGGACGCCGATACGGCGGCCACCGTGGCCGCGACCCTGCAGGCCCTGGCCACGCCCAGTCGACTGCTGATCTTGTCCCGGCTGCGACAGGCGCCCTGCTCGGTCACCGAGCTGGCCGAAGCGATCGGCATGCAGCAGTCCGCCGTGTCCCACCAACTGCGACTACTGCGCAACCTCGGGCTGGTCACCGGCACCCGCGCCGGCCAGCGCATCGTTTATGGCCTGCACGACAACCACGTCGCGATGCTGCTTGACGAGGCCGTCTACCACAGTGAGCACCTACGCCTGGGACTGCGCGATCCCGAAACCGCGTAGCCGGCTGTGTCCGGCCGGCTGCTCGATCCCTAGACCTCAAGGACGAGGCTTACGGAATCGACGTGACCCTGTGGAGGCCGACTCACCTGATGCTGGTGGGCGGCGGTGGCTTGCCACCATCGCGATGAGTGTGACCGCCAGCAGCGGCGGTCGCCGGCTACCGGGTTTGCGCGGCTACTCAACGAACCAGCAGCGCGGCGAACCGCGCTACCGTGGAGGTATGGGACAAGGAGAAGATGGGACGGTGGTCCCCCCACTGGTAGGCCTTGCGACCGCGGTGGCCCATGACGTAGCGCTGGACGCGCAACTGCTCGCCGTCGACCAGGATCCCAGCCACACGCCGACTGTGGCGGGCGTCGTGGCGGTGCAGGAACCCGTGGCCGGTCGCCAGGTCAACCGCGGCCATCGGGTTCGGATTTGGGTCGACACCAACCCTGGTGGCGACCCCGGCGGAGGCGGTGGTCTGCCAGTGCCGAGTGGACCGACACCTCTGACCTCGGCTGGCACCCAATAAGACGGACCGGCTGCACCCGCATCGAGACGGCCATGTCGGTCTAACCGGGGGGTGCCGGATCAGGTTGGCAGACCGTGCCCGCTGCCGGCACCGCGCCCTGGGCCAGGTAAGTATCCACTGCCGAGTCGATGCACTTGCTGCCCCGACCATAGGCGGTGTGCCCGTCGCCGTTATAGGTGAGCAACACCGCGGAACCCAACTGCTGGGCCATATCTTGAGCAGAAGGATATGGCGTTGCAGGATCGTGGATCGTGCCCACCACCAGGATCGGCGGCGATCCCGCGTAGTGGATCGGGTGCGGCTGGCTCTTCGCCGGGACTGGCCAGTACGCGCACATCAGGTCAGCCCAGGCGAAGGAGGCACCGATGAGGGGGGAGGCATCTTCGTAGGCGGGCAGCTCGGCCTGGACATCGCCAATCGTCCGCACCGGGTCGGGGTGGTCCAGACAATCAATGGCGATGTTGGCCTCGATTTCGTTGGAATAGTGCCCAGTCTGCGGATCACGCTCGTCATACAGATCTGACAACGTGAGCAACTCGCGCCCGTTACCGGCCATCGCCGTAGCCAAGGCGCTGCGCAGGGTCGGCTAGCTCTGCGGGCTGTCGTACATGGTGACCACCACGCCGGTTTCGGCGAGCGACTCATCAAGCGTGCGGCTGGTGCCCGTGGGTAGTGGGTGAACCTGGGTTGAGGCGAGGAAATCCGCTAATTTGTGTCCCGCGGTGGTCGCATCCGTGCCCAGCGGGCAATCAGGTTGGGTGACGCAGTCGGCGATGAATCGGGTCAGCTCGGTTTGGAAGCCTTGTGCCTGCTCGAGATCGAGTTGCTTGGTCGTCAGGTTAGGGGCCTCCGGGCCGTCCAGCACCGCGCGTGCGATGTGGGTCGGGAACAGTTCGGCGTAGACCGCGCCGAGGTAGGTGCCGTAAGAGGCGCCGAGGTAATACATCTTCTGGTCACCGAGCGCAGCGCGGAGGACGTCCATGTCGCGCGCAGCGTTCGGGGTGCCGACGTAAGGCAACAGCATCGCCGAGTGGGTTTGGCAGCCAACGGCGAAGGTCTTGTCCCCGGCCACCAGCGCAGCCACCTCGCCCGGGGTGTTCGGGGCGGGATCTAGCCGGTTGTACTGATCGAGCTGGGTGTCGGTGAGGCAGTCGATCGGTGCACTTTGGCCCACTCCTCGCGGGTCGAAGCCGACGATGTCGAAGTCGGCTCGCAGCGCGGGGTCGAAATGCGACGGCTTGCCAGACTGTGCGGGATAGCTCTGCTTGACGAAATCCACCCCTGATCCGCCCGGACCGCCGGGATTGGATGCTGGCGCCGAAGCCGAGGTGCGGGTTGGGGGTGCGGCTGATGTCCAGGTGGTCTGGCTGGGCGAAGACGTGGGGATCCCGTCCGGCCGCGCCGAGCAGGACGGCGATTTTGCCTCCGGCGGGCAGGGGAACTTGCTCGTCCTCGCTCAGCCGGGCTCCGTCGGTGTCGGTGACCGCGACCAGGTCGCTGATCAGATCGTTGCCGCGTTGGGTGTGCTTGCGCCGCTGGGCGAGTAGGCCGCGCAGGTAGGCGGTGAAATCAGCCGCGGCCTGCTCAGCGTCGCGCTGGCGGGATGGGTCAAGGTCCAACTCATACATCTTCACGATCTTGTTGGACCAGGGCCGCAGCAAGGATCGATCGGCTGCGGGGATGCCCAGGAGCTCGGCGATGACCTCGATCGGCAAGGGTGCCGCCAGGGTGGTCAATAGGTCAGCCGAGCCGTCGGCGTCAATCCGTTCAGCCAGCTGGTCGACTAGCGTCTGGGCCCGCTGGGCCACCCAGGGCTGCAGACGTTGCACATGACCGTGGCCAAATGCCGCAGACACCGGTCCGCGCAGTCTGCCTTGGGTGGGCGGCTCACTCTCCAACAATGAGTTGCGATGCAGCAGCTTGAAGGCGGTGAACCGCTCTACCGGACGGGCATCTGTCCAGACCCGCCCCAGCAACCGGTGACGCAACACCGCCGAGCAGGCCGCATGCGTCACAGCCACCGCCTGCCCCAGCTGGAGATGCCAATGAACCGCGGTCTTGCGGCGCATGGCCGCGAAGACCGGATACGGATCAGCCACAAAACTCCGATCAGCCGGATCAAACGGAGACTCCTCCGGCACTGACCGCGATGGCCGGCTGACAATGTGGCTCAAGGACACGTGTGAGGCGGGAGGGTTAGGTCGACGAGCAGTCGGTGGAGCATGTTGGGATTGCTGGGTAGGGCGAAGTGGTCGACACCCGGGTTGTCGGTGAGGCTGAAGTGGAAGCAGCGCATCGCCCGCCAGGCAAGGACGGCGTTGTTGGTGATGTCTTCTTGGTTCCCGTCGCCGTCACGGATGAACAGCTTCGTGGAGGCGGTGACGATCTGTCCGGACGCCAGGTTGTCTAGCCGCGCCCCGACGACGGTGGGGACTCCGGATCCCTTTTCGGCATAGACGTCGACGTCGGGGAACGAACCCGGCTCAGCGATCTTGACGAAGCCGACGTAGTAGTCGGCCATGTCTTTGGCCCAGCCCAGATTCGCGTCCGTGATCAGTTTTCGGTAGTCGCGCGGTGTGTAGGTGCGGCCGGTGGACGCGTCTTCGATGACGGTCTCGCGATCGCCGAAGACTGTTGGATCGGAGGCACTCAGATAGGTCGACGGTGCAGTCTGGTAAAGCCGGGCACTGCTCGCAGCGTTGTCCTTCGTCGCAGGATAGCCAAAGTCCTCGATGTTCAGCCCGGTGAATAGGACTGGGTAGAGCAGACCCTGGCCCGGGAAGTTGCCGGCCAGGGAGGTGAAGCCGTGAATGTACTGAGCACGCCAAGCCCGCGTGGTGTGGGTGAGCAGGTAGTGGGCGTACAGCGGTCCGTTGGAGTGACCGATGAGATGCACCGGACGGTCGCCGTTGTCCCGGTAGGTGTCTTCGATGATCTTTTGAGTGCGTTGCAGGAACTCACCGATGTCGGGGGTGAGCCGTGCGTCGTAGCCCGCGACGCGGATGTCGCGATTCCGCCGGTAACCGGTGGATTCGAGCGTTTTGTAGAGCGGCTCGTAAAACGGTGCGCTGTCGGTGGTGCCATAGTCTTTGACCTCGACGGTGACTCCTTGCTGGTTGGAAAACCGTTGCGGCATCGGTATGGACGGGCTGGGGTTGTAGCGCAGAGTGAGCAGCTTGTCCTGGCAGACCTGGTTGAAGATCGTGCTGGGGTGGTCGTTGCGGAACCAGTCTTCGAAGCTGCCCGAGCGGGGGCACTCAGGGGCTACCACCTGATCGTGGACGGTGATCAGCAGCTTGGTCAGGTGAAACGCCGGAAACAGCACAACTGGCGTGCGGGGGTTGCCAGCGGCCGTGGACCCCGATCCGCCTGCCTGGCAGCCGGCCAGGATGACCAGCGTTGCCAGGACCGCAACCACCATTGTCTGGTACCTCGTCGTGCGCATCGTGCCCTCCCTTCGGTCGTCTGCTGGTTGCCCAGCATTTGGATGCCCGCTTTCTGCGAACCTGACATAGGTGTAGCCGTTGATCAGTGTGCCGACGAAGCCGAGTTCGTGCACGCAGCGGCGTAACTCCGCTGCTGCGGCCGGGGGATCCTGGAGGGGCACGGCAGTGAATCCGGCGTAGCGGTCGGGTCGGCGACCGATCTCTCACGGTCCTGGTCATGTGGTTCCTTCCCCTCCCCAACGCCTTCTGGGCCACCCCGCGACCTCAGCACATCGCCGGTCACACCGCTACAGATTTATGTTCCGCAGACCGTCAGTAATGCTTAATAAGGCGGCCGTGCCGTAGCGCTCTACTCTTGGCGAGTAGAGACAGCAACGGATGATCCGGTGACGCCTTAATCAAGTATGGACTGGGTCCTTGGTAGCGTGATAGCCGATCAGCGCCAGAACGTTGATCCAGCGCGCCATGTTGGCGCAGTCAAGTCCCATCACACTGCGGCGACGGACCCGCGACCGCGACGATCGTAACCTATGCCGATACTCGGATCGTCGGGTCGCAGCGCCGATCAACAACGTCAACAGGACCCACCTGGCAAGCCGCGGATCCGTAAGCTCAACGGCGGCAAACCGCCTACACCGGCGTGCTCCATGACGGCACAGAGCACACGAGTCACCATTCCGGATCTTTCACCGGAGTCGGCCTATACGGCGGGTTGAAGAGCGCAGCGGCACCCCGACCCTTAAGGATGAGGATTGCTCACGTCCATATCCGCGCGAGCACGCCTGATGGCGGCCCCGCGTTCGCAAGATCGTCAATAGTGAGCGGTCACCGTGCAGGATCGCACGGCCATCACTCGGTTTCGGTCGTTTCGCCGCTGGTGCGAACTGCACGGAACCGGCGCCATTCTGCGCCGACTGCCGCATCGCCGAAGCCGTCCACCTCGATCTCGACGACATCGCCCGTTGGGCGCGCAAGGGAACCATCCGCTTCTACGGCAACGGCGGTAAGCCCGGCGAGATGGAACTCTACCCGAATTACGGGAGACACATGGGCTATTTTTAACCACCGCGGCGGCCGACTGTCCGCGCGGCGCTAGCAGCGTGGTCGCCGCATCCTCGACCGGACCGGCTTGGACGACCAGGCCAGCGCGCACTTCCGGCGCCGTCCCAGCGGGAATGTACTGATACACCGTCAATGGCCAATTCACCCGAGGGTGTGCCACTAACACCGATGTGGAGGCGGCGGTGGCCCGAGACTGTCGGGGACCGATGCCACCATGAACGGGTCCATCTGTCGATTCCGCAGGAGGAGGCGTCCGACATGCCTGCAGTTGCTGCGCCGGTAGCTGATGAACGCGAGGGGCTCCTGGCTTACCTCGCCCAGCAGCGCCTGGCGCTCCGCCTCAGCGCGTACGGGCTGACTGACGACCAAGCCCGGGCGACGCCCACCGCCAGCCCCCTCAGCGTCGGGGGGTTGATCAAGCACGTTGCGCGCGCGGAGCGGGGCTGGATGGCAACCGTTCTGGGGCGCGACCGGGAGTGGTCGCCGGAGAAGCACGCGGCCAGCTTCCGGCTCGGGCCTGGCGAGACCCTGATGGGGACACTCGAGCTCTACGAGCAGGCGGCCGGTGAGACCGACGCGATCATCGCGGGCATCCCCGACCTCGGGCAAGCGGTGCCGGTCCCGCCGGGGGTGCCCTTTGCGCCTGGTGTGATGGCGTGGTCGGTGCGGTGGGTGCTGCTCCACCTGATCGAGGAGACTGCTCGTCACGCCGGCCACGCTGACATCGTCCGGGAGTCACTGGATGGCGCCACGGCGTTCCCGCTGATGGCCGCTGCGGAAGGTTGGGCCGCCCAACCCTGGGCCCAGCCCTGGCGGCCCGCTCAGCAAGCATGATGGCCCAGCGGGCCGGGAGGCGTCGGTCTTGGTCGCGAGCCGGTAGAGATCCATCCGCGCCAGGGTAGGTTCGGCAGCGTGGCGGGCCACACGTCCCCTGCTGGCTATAGGCAATCCGAGTGGGGTCTTGGATGATCATGTCGTCCCGTTTCCGAAAGTTCGCGCTCACCGCCCACCTCAGCCTGTCAGTCGGCGGACTTCTCGACGCTTCGTTACGAGAAGTCATCGCGGGCGCAGCCCAGCCAACGTGATCGTGACGAGCCGGTCGACCGCGGGCTGCACGATGGCGGCCACCGCGCACCTGCTGAGGCTGCGTATTGAGGCGGGCGACGAGCCCGACCTGCAACGGCTCCAAGACATCATCACGCGAAACATCGAACGGTTCGGTCGACGTGAGCAGCTGACGGTGACCTGGCGGCCACTACAGCCCGTCGGGCTACCCGGTCACGCCGTCTCGACACCTGACCCGCGTCTCAACCGGGAGCCATGACACCTCGGGACGAGGGTGCTGGCGGTATCCGGCGGGCTGGCCATCGCCGTGCATATCGGGTTGGCCGTGGCCGTGCATCTCGGGTCGGCGGCGGTGCTGACGGTCTGGCGATTCACCAGCAGGGCTGCCGACCTCGTGCTGTTGCTCGAAGCGGTAGACCCAATGGGCGTCGCAGGACACGAGACCCTGTCCGACACCGGCTGGCTGGCCGATGCGGTGTGGTGTTCATGCCGCCCGGGTGATCCCGCACCTGTCGGGGCACGGGGTTATTCCGGTGTGCACTCAGCGCGCGAGGGTGCTGAACTGGCGACGAGCTGGGACAGTGAGCACGCCACCAACCGGTTCGACGCGCTCATCGACGCGCTGTGTCGGGGCGTGGTTCCCACGACCGGCGCGTGTGTCGAGATCGGCTCAGGCACCGGACAGCGCGCTGTTGTGGATTCAACCAGTTGGGCGCGGACGGTCCGCTATTCGTGGACACCCCGACCGTGATCACCGCACTCGGGGGCGCTGGGACGCAGTGACATCCGACGCCGGCTAGGGCAGCATCGATCCGTGTGGAGTTGTCTTCTGGCTCCGGGTGGACCCGATACCCCGACTGGCTCGGATCTTCGGTTCCAATGCCCGCGAGACGGAACTTCCTTGACGTTAGCCTGGGCAGTACCGACCTCGTCGTTGCCTGATGGGTTGGACGGCGCGGGGACGGTACACAGTGGGTAACTCAGTGCACCCGTCCCCGCGCCGGCTTCATCACGGCGTTCGGTCTTGGTCGCCAGCCTGTCGCACGTCTGGCGGATTGGCCAGCCGGTTATCCGACGGAGAGGGTCATCGCGGCGGTATGTAGGACGCCGGCGGTTTGGAACTGCAGGAACAGTCGCCAGTTACCGGACTTGGGTAGTATCGCCTCGAATGACAGGACCGGGCCTCCGTGGTCCCCATTGACCGCGCCGTGCGGATGCAGGTGAGCGAACGCGAGGTCGGGGTCGTGGAAGGCCGTCAGGTGCGCGTAAGTGTCGAGGTAGAGCTGCAGGTCGGTGACCGGCTGGCCGTCCTTCGACACCGTGGCAGTCAGCGGGTGTTCGATGCCGGCCATGATTCGATCACCGGACAGGGTCACGGTATAGCCGTCGACCTGGGTTGTCGGCGACGCGGCCGGTAGCGGCGTCACAATGGCGGTTCCTGGGACGGTGACCAGTTGGCTGAGCACCAGCGCCACCGCCTTACCGGAGGCGTCTTTGGTGATGAACGACGCGTACGCCCGGTAGGTCCCCGGCTGGGCTGGGGCCAAGGGGGCGGTCCAGGTCCCGTCGGTGCTCATGGTGGCATGGATATGCTGGAATCCGGTGAGGTCGGAGCGGATCAGGTAGAAGTGCATCAGCTTCGTCTGGTCGGGCTCGAACGCGGTGACCGG
Source organism: Pseudonocardiales bacterium (assembly GCA_023252195.1). Classification (GTDB taxonomy): domain Bacteria; phylum Actinomycetota; class Actinomycetes; order Mycobacteriales; family Pseudonocardiaceae. Next base: position 18,160 of record JAHEXI010000019.1, on the reverse strand, counting down.
TTTGCTGTCCGCATTGAGGATGCGGAACTGGAACGAGGCCGGTTGACCGGCCGGCAGCGAGGATGTTGCGCCAGCGAACCGGAAACCGGAGGCGTCGGCGGTCAAGCCGTCGCCGGTGGGCATGTCGGCCATGCCTGGCATGCCGTCATGGTTGGACCCGGTCACAGCGGTCGTCGGGCCGTGATTCCCCGGCCCGCCGGCGGAACCGGTGGAGCCACCGCAGGCGGTCACCATGAATCCCGCGATGGCTGTGAGGGAGATGGCGACCAGGGCGCGACGTGCAGCAGTGCGCGAATGAGTTGATGTCAACATCGGTGGTCAGTGAGCCTTTCCGGACAGCGCGCCGCATGGCGGCGCACGATGAACAGGGCGCGGTGGCTGACCCGAGTCGATGGGCTCGGTCAGCGGGCGCCTGTCAGCTCCGGGAGACGCACAGGTTCATCAGTAGGGTGGACCCGGCCAGCGGGGGAGCGCGGCGCCGCTGGTTGCTCGGGCGAGTCGCCCTGTCTGGTGAGTCCGGGATGCTTGCCAGTCCGAGGACGCTGGCACCCAGCAGCAGCGCCAGTAGCCCGACCCACCCTGGTGGTGGGGGTGTCGACATGCACAACGCAGCCGATTCACCGGCATCTGTCCCCGACGCGGAATGCGCCAGCGGTCGGCTGGCCGTCGCGACCATGGCACCTGCGGTCGTATCGGGCCGGATCATTGCAGTGGCCACCGCCGCCGGGTGGGTCATCGATGATGCCGATGCTTGCGCGTCGCCGGCACATCCCTGGGTGGCCAGCCCGTGCATGAAGAACAGCCCGGAAAGCACCGCACCCACGGCGACCAGACGGGCGGTGGCCCGCGCCGAGAGTGCGCTGCCGCTCACCGTGTCTCCCGTCGCTGTTCCACTGGCCCGGTGCGGCCCACGGTACTCACGCGAGCCCCATATCCGGGAGTTCAGCGGAACAGGAAACGAGGTGGTGTGCGCAGCAAATCTCCTTCGGGACCCGGCACGCTTTCGACGCCGACCACATCGCGCTGGCGAGCGTGAGCCGGCCGAGACCACCGCGCACGAGGGCGGCGGACGCCATGCGGGACACCGTGACAACCGCGATTCTGCGGACTACAGTTCCACCATCAGATACCCCCACAGGGTATACAAGGAGGTGGTTATCGTGGGTGCGATCGGTCACGCGCTGGCATTGGCGGGGTCGATGACCTGGGAGATCCTGTGGGCGTTGGTCCTCGGGTTCGCCCTGTCCGCGCTGGTGCAGGCGGTGGTGCGGAAATCCACGATCGTCCGGCTGCTCGGTGATGACCGCCCCCGCACCCTGGCGGCCGCCTCCGTCCTGGGGGCGGCGTCTTCGTCGTGCTCCTACGCCGCGGTGGCGCTGGCGCGGTCGCTGTTCCGCAAGGGCGCGAACTTCACCCCGGCGATGGCCTTCGAGATCGGCTCCACCAACCTGGTGATCGAGATGGGCGTGATCCTGGCGCTGTTGCTGGGCTGGCAGTTCACCGTAGCCGAGTTCGTCGGCGGTCCGATCATGATCGTGTTGGTGGCCGTGCTGTTCCGGTTCTTCGTGCGTAAGCAGTTGATCGACAAGGCTCGCGTGCAGGCCGACAAGGGCGTCGCCGGCTCGATGGAGGGCCACGCCGCGATGGACATGTCCGTTGCGGCCGAGGGCTCGTTCTGGGCCAGGCTGGGTTCGGCCGAGGGTTTCACCGCGGTGGCGCACGTTTTCGTCATGGAGTGGGCCGCGATCCTGCGCGATGTCGTGATCGGCCTGCTCCTCGCCGGGGCGATCGGTGCGTGGGTGCCCGATTCGTGGTGGCGCGCCTTGTTCTTCACCGATCACCCGCTGGCCTCGGCGCTGTGGGGACCGATCGTCGGGCCGATCGTGGCGATCCTGTCGTTCGTCTGCTCGATCGGCAACGTCCCGCTGGCGGCCGTGTTGTGGACCGGTGGCATCAGCTTCGGCGGCGTGGTCGCGTTCATCTTCGCCGATCTACTGATCCTGCCGATCCTGAACATTTACCGGAAGTACTACGGACCCCGGATGACGCTGGTGCTACTGGGCACCTTCTATGCCGCCATGGTCGGCGCCGGATACCTCGTGGAACTGTTCTTCGGCGTCACTGGGCTGATTCCAGCCCAACGGTCGGCGATGGTGATGGCCGAAGGCATCACGTGGAACTACACCACCTGGCTCAACATCGCCTTCCTGATCTTGGCCGCCGTACTCATCGTTCGATTCGTACGCACCGGCGGGATCGCCATGCTGGCCATGATGGGCGGCTCCCCCGACGGCGCGGCCGAGCATGACCACTCCAGCCACACCGGGCACCCGCACCGAACGGACGAGAAATCCGTCCCGCCCAAGCGAGCACCACATAGGCCATGACCACGACGGGCAGCATCGCTGACGGCACTGGCCGCCGGGGGCGAACGGCGAGTGCGACCAGGGCGGCGGCCAGGATCGCGGACGCGCGGTGCCGTAGCCGATGACTCCCCAAGGCAGCATTTGTCGAAGTGTTCCCTTCCCCCGGTTCGTTGGAGGCTGGGTTATTGGGATTCGTCGATCATTGGGGGTTCTCCCTTGGACGTGCCCGGGCTTTCAGACCCTGCTCGGCCATGATCGCCGCGATGGTGTTCTGGCTGACCCGCCACCCCAATTCCCGCGCATCCGCGGTAATCCTCGGCGCGCCGTAGGTGCCCCTGTGCTGGGCGAACAACGCCGCGACCAGCGCCGCCAAGGCCCGCCGCCGCGCCCGCCGCGACGAGCCATCGCCATGGCACCACTTGTAAAACCAGGCCTGGGACACCCCCAACGCCCGACACGTCACCGCGTGCGGCACCCCCGAACTCGGCCCTCTGGAGGGCGATGAACTCGGCCACGGCTACCGCCGACCCATCGCGTCCTTGACCCAGAGGGCCACCGAGCGCTTGAGCTCATCACGCTCCATCGCCAACTCGGCGTTCTCCCGCCGCAACCGAGCCAACTCCAGGCGCTCATCCTCATCCAGTCGCCCGTCACCATCCCTGCCCTGCCGATCCAGGGCCACCCAGTTAGCCAACGTCCCCGCGTTGATCCCCAGGTCCTTCGCGATCTGCGCGATCGAGCGCCCGGTCTCCCGGACCAGCCGAACCGCACCCTCCTTAAAATCCTGATCAAACTTCCGTCGTGACTCCGCCATCGCCGCCTCCTTAAGGCGATGTCTCCACGCTACGAAGGGAAGCCCAGTGGCGGCCCTACCCTTCGCGCACGAGTGTGCCGCGCACACGTCGAGCTCCTGGTCATACAACATCCTTCTTAGATACATCAGACGATGTAACTTCTTTCTATGGCGAATTAATCGTATGCTTTGTTTGTGGTGGAGGATCCGGTGGGAATGACGGTGGACGCGCTGGCCCTCCGGGCGCGCACCACCACCCGCAACATCCGCAACTACCAGAGCCTCGGGCTGCTCCCGCCACCGTCGCTGGTTGGGCGAGTTGGCTATTACGACGAGGGACACCTGGGGCGCCTGCGGCTTATCGCCCGCCTCCAGGAGCAGGGCTTCGCCTTAGCGGGGATCCGCGAGCTGGTTCAGGCGTGGGAGCAGGGCCGAAGCCTGGGTGACCTTCTCGGTTTCGAGCAGGCCCTCACCGAACCCTGGAACCTGGAGGAGCCCGAGTACCTGACCGCCCAGGAGCTACTCGACCTATTCCCGCAGGCAGCGCAGGACGTCTCGCTGGGCCTGCGAGCTGTCGAGCTCGGGCTCATCGAGCCTGAGGGGGAGCGGTTCCGTGTCCCCAGCCCGACCATGCTGCGGGCCGGCGCCGAACTGGTCGCCGCCGGCATTCCGCTGGCCGCTACTCAGGACGAGTTTGCGGCCTTGCGCGGCGACCTGGAGCGCGTCGCGGCTCGCTTCGTCGAGCTCTTCGAGCGCTACGTGTGGCAGCCCTTCGTGACGGCAGGGATGCCGCCCGAGCGGCTCCCGCAGGTCACCGAGGCACTCCGGCGCATGCGTCCGCAGGCGGCTACGGCGGTCCAGGCCATGCTCGCCCAGGCCATGGAACACCAATCGGCAGCGTGCACCAACGGCCAAGTCAAGTTGATCTCCGAGGACGGGCCAGCGCTGAACCAGGAGGTGCAGTGATGAAGCACGTAACCCCCGACCAGTGGAACTACGTGATAGCGCCCTTCCTCATCTACGGCGCCATCGTGTTGGCCCTGGCTGTCTTGGGATTGGAGTCGAGCTTCCGGGTGCACCTCCAGCGAAATGCACTGGTGATCTTTTTCAAGAGCATTTCCGCTGGACTGGAGCGGGTGACCGGCTATCCAGGTTGGGCCATGGCCGGCGCGCTGAGCGGCCTGTGGGCCCTGGCCACCGCCGCGCTGGGTCTCTACTGGGACGTCGGCTGGCACATCGACCTCGGGCGGGACAAGGCACTGTTCACCCCGCCCCACACCATGATCGTCATCGGGCTGGCCGGCATCATCTACAGCGCGGGTATCGCCGTGCTCTTCGCCACCCTCGACGACGCGCCGGTCGGGGTGCGCATCCTGGGCCTCCGGATCCCCTACTCGGCCATAGCTATGGCCGCGCTCGGCGTCGGTGCATTGGTCGGCTTCCCGCTCGACGCCCTGTGGCACGAGGCCTACGGGATCGACGTCACCCTGTGGAGCCCGACTCACCTGATGCTGGTGGGCGGTGGTGGCCTCGGCACCATCGCGGTCTGGCTGATGCTCATGGAGGGCCGGCCGACAGGGCGCGCCACCGTGCTGGGACGGGCCATCACCGCGCTGGCCCTGGGCGCCATCCTGGTCGGCCTGTCCTGCTTCGAGGGCGAGTTCGACTTCGGCGTCCCCCAGTTCCAGGTGCTCTACCTGCCAGTACTGATCGCCGCCACAGCCGGCTTCACCCTCGTCCTGGCCCGAGCCACGCTGGGACCGTGGGGGGCGGTCAAGGCGGTCGTAGCGTACTTCATAGTGCGCGGCGGCGTCGCGCTCATCATCTCCGGTCCCCTCCACCACACCTTCCCTCGCTTCCCGCTCTACCTGGCCAGTGCCGTGATGGTGGAAGCAGTAGCGGTCTGGCTGGGCACCAACGATCGCCTGCGCTACGCCCTCACCTCCGGGGTGGCTATCGCCACCGTGGGCATGGTCGGTGAACTGGCCTGGGTGAAGCTGTCGGGCTGGGGTGACTTGCCGGCCAACGACGCCCGCGTCTTCGTCGTCGTCCCGGCCGCGGCGGTGGCCGCCGCCGTGCTCGGAGGAGCACTGAGCCTGCCGGTATGGGCCGAACGGACCGTACCCGCGCTGGCCGCCGGATTGGCCGGGCTGGTCCTAGCCGGCACGCTGCTGGCCCTGTTGCCGCGAAACGTAGGCCACGTCGACGCAGTCATCCGCCTCAATTCCGTCGGCCAGCAGGCCGTCGTCGCGGTCGAGCTTGCACCGCCTGACGCGGCGCGCCGCGCGACGGCGTTCGGGGTCGTTGCCTGGCAGGGTGGGGGCCGGGTCAGCGCCAAGCTCAACGAAGTCGGCCCCGGCCACTACGTCTCGTCGCGCCCCCTGCCCGTGACCGGTGACTGGAAGACCATCGTGGGCCTGCAGCGAGGCGACGAGGTCATGGCCGTCCCGGTGTACCTACCGACCGACCCTGAGATCAACGCGCCCGCGATCGCGGCCCTGCCCGAGCGGCACGCGACCTTCGTCCGCAACACCGCGCTGCTGCTCCGCGAGCAGCACGCCGGACCAACCTGGCCGGCCCTGGCCGGCTACAGCGGGCTGGCCATCATGGTGGCGCTCTGGACAGGGCTGATCACTTTCGTCGCCCACCGACTGTCCAGTACCGACGCCGAACCCGGGAGCCCTCGTACGCTCCACACCCTCCACCGACCATGAGGAGCGATGCCGCGTTGGCTACCATCAGCCCGCGGGGCCGTTAGCTCAACTGGCAGAGCAAAGGACTTTTAATCCTTGGGTTCTGGGTTCGATCCCCAGGCGGCCCACAAGACAATATAGGCGTTGACCTGCGATTTAGTCGCCGTACTGGATCTTGATTTAGCCCGAGTGATCTCGTGTGGGGCCGACGTGAGGCCATGACACCCAGTTGCCAAACGCTCACATGACGTGATGTCGATCCAGGCCGGTCGGCCCCACCACCGTTTCTCGTGCCTCTGCTCGCTCAGATCTGCGGGGGAATCGTCAGCGATAGGAGGGCGGTGTTGATCGCTGTGGCGGGATGGTGACACGTGGCGATCGTTTCGCCGGGCGTTGGTGGCTGGTGTGATGGCCGTTGCGGAGGGCACGGGAGGTGGTGGTGGCGGAGGTGAGGACCAGGCGCGCGGTGGCCTCGGCGGCGTGGTGGGCGAGGTCGGGCAGCACGCTGGTGTAGGTGTCGGCGGTGAGCACGATGCTGGAGTGGCCGAGCATCGTCTGCACGGTTTTGAGGTCATTGCCGGCGGCGAGGGATAGGCTGGCCGCGCCGTGGCGCAGGTCATGCAGCCGGATCGGGGGCAGGTCGGCGTCCCGGACCAGGCGGTGGAACAGCTCGCCGAGCCGGTCGGGTTTGATCGGGTCGCCGCGGGTGTTGGTGAACATGAAGCCACCCCTGTGGCCCTCAAGGGTGGTGGTGGCGTGGTGGCGGCGCAGGACGGTGATGGTGAGCCGGTCGAGTGCGATCAGGCGAACGCTGCCGGCGGTCTTGGTCTCGCAGAGGGCCAGTTCGCCACGGTGGTGCTGGAGTTGCCGGCTAATCAAGAGTGCCCGGTGCTGGAGGTCCAGGTCGCACCAGCGCAGGGCGCAGGCTTCGCCGCGGCGCAGTCCGACCAGGGTGATCAGCCGGAACAGCGGGTAGAGGCGGTGCTGGCGGATGTGGTGGAGGAACCGCGCGGTCTGCGGGGCGGTCCAGACCGCAACCGTGGGGTGTTCACCGGTGGCGCGCCAGTGCGCCACCCGCGGTTGGGTCCATACCACCGCCTTGGGTCGTGAGGTCGGGGGCAATTCCAGGTTGCGGGCTGGGTTGGCCTCGATCAGGCCGTGTCGCATCGCGGCGTTGAGCGCTACCCGCAGGGTGGCGCGGATGCGATGCAGGGTGGAGGCAGCGCGGGGCCGGCCGTAGCGGGTGGGGGTGCGGGCCAGGATCGCGAAGGTGGTCTGCACGTCATCCAGGCACAGCTCGCGCAGCAGGATCCCACCGAGGTGGGGGATGAGGTGCTGGTGGATGTGCTGGTGGTAGCTGCGCAGCGTGGCGGGCCGGGGCCGAAGGCGGGTGGCCAGCCAGTGCATGAGCCACTGCCCGGTGGTCAGCAGCGCCCGGTGTGGGTCGGTGGGATGCGGTGGGCGCAATCCGGTCAGGGCCTGGTGGGCCTCGGCGCGGGTGCGGTAACCGCCTCGCCGCAGCCGTCGCCGCGTTCCGCTGGGTCCGGTGGGTAATTCGACCGTTAGATACCAGCTCCCGTGCCCTGTCCGGCCCAGCTGGGGACAGTGGCTTCCCCACGGCCGCCGGGTGTCGGGATTGAGGCATCCACAGCGTTTGTACACACGTCCGGGAACAGCACCCTTTCCGAGCAGGCACCCGCCGTCTGTCAGCGGATGACCTGCCACGATCTGGTCGAGCTGGTCGCCAGCAACCTGACACGCCAGTCCTTGGGTATTGGGTGCGGGTCGAGGGCAAAGCTGACCATCGTGATCTCGGAACCGACGGACGGCTGAGGGTCTCGCTCGGAAAGTGTTTCCGGAGCTCGCCTACCTGCCTGGGTCAGGTTTTCTGTGCGTTGCGCTTCGCTATGGTCGATGAACGGGCGGTGGCCCTCGGGCGATGATCGGTCCCGAGAGCGCGCATGAGTAGGGCCGGACCCGCGGCGCCGATCGGGCCCCAGCGCGGTGAGTGCGTCAGCGTGAGCCGGTATATGACCGCGCCCATTACCAGCACCGATCGCCTTGGCGCTGACTGTCAGCCCCGGCCGGTGGCGCCGATGGTGGTGCCAGCATCGAGGAACCCAGTACCAGCCACACCCCGGCGAGGATGAGGTCGAGGCTCGCCATCGGCCTCACTGGCTACCCGTGGTCGGCAGATCGTGCTGTCAGCGGCATGAGAGTGTGCCGCTCGGCGTGCCGCCGCCGAGTGCGCGGCTCGTGATTGGGGGAAGACCTGGGTCCTCACCCACCAGCACCGGTCGCGGCGGCCGCAGCCTGCGCGTCCCACATGGTCATAACGACAACAACGACGAAGACCTGCAACGGCAGCGGCAGGTCAGGCAGGTCGGCCACAGCGTCGCTTCGCCAGCGGCTCACCCGCCGAACGGAACCCACCGGCCGGCCATCGGCGACGAGTAACTCCTCGGATCGCCACCATGACACTCGCTGAAAGCGGTATGTTCGACCGCTCGCCTCCACCGTCCACCGCTTACGGCCGACCCGATCGGCCGTTGCGACGATCATCGATGCCTCGTCGGTCATCTCGAATCGCGTACCCACACGTTGGACTTCACGTCATAGCGGCGTCCCGCCAGCTCGAAGGCCCCACCACTGCGCCAGACACGACCCTCCCACATCGCAAGTGACTGGCCGTCGGCAACGATTTCGTAGCGGTTACGCCACAGGCTGACCTTTCTGGCCTCCAACATGCCGCCAGAATATGGCCGCGCGGGCTCCATCAACTATGAATCGCCGCTCAACACCGCATCGCGCTCAGCGGCAATAGCGGACATCCGACGGCGGTGACGCTCTTGGTCGACGCCCGTGATCCGAACCACGCCTGGATTGGCACCGTGTGATTTCGTGCGTGCCGAGGCCGTTCGGTGGGTTGATGAAGAGTGGCCCGGATGGGTCGAGGTGCGGATCACTGCGAAAGTGACAGACTGAGCAGGCATCGGAGCTCTCAGGGAAGTGGCGGATCTTGGTCGATCGACACTCCTCGCGGGAGCTCTGTTGCGTTCTCACCCCAACACCCTGCCGCTACCCGATCATAATCATCCGGCTCGACTGCCCCGGACCTGTGCAAACCCACAGCCCACGATTTTGCCGAACGCCCTTGGGGCTTGTGGCAAGGCCCCGGTACTCGTCCAGAATTCGTGGCCACGAGCCGAACCGGCTCACGGTCGACGAGACGGCCCCATCCTCGGCAGGTCGAGGTGAGGGAGAAGAGGAAGACGATGCGTGTGTTGGTGTCGTCAGCAGGGACGCGCGGAGACGTGCAACCGGTGCTGGCACTGGCCTTGGAGGTACGCAAGCTCGGACACCAGGTCCGGTTGTGCGTGCCGCCGAACTTCCTGGACTGGGTCGGTGGTTTCGGGATCGACGTGACACCGATGGGCGTGGTGATGCGCCATCCCCGATCCGGTACCGCTTCGTCTGCCCCCGTCACACCACCCACAGCAGAACAATTACGTCAGATGCGTGAACGGATGCCTGACCTGATCACCGACCAGTTCGACACAGTCGGTGCCGCAGCCAAGGGATGCGACGTGGTCCTCGGCGCCAACGCGCACCAATACGCAGCGCGCTCGATCGCGGAACTCAACGACATTCCCTACGTCAACGCCCTCTACGCGCCGATAGCACTGCCCTCCCCGGATCACGCGCCGCCACCTGCCGCCGGTCAGATCTGGGAACCCGGGCAGTCCGCTGACAACGAGCAGCGGTGGAACGACAACGCCAAAGCCTGGAATGACAGAGCCCTCGAACGAATCAACCACAACCGGATACGCCTCGCCTTGGAACCTATCTACGACGTGCTCGGTCACATCCTGACCGATCATCCCTGGCTCGCCGCCGACCCCACCCTGGCTCCACTACCCTCCACACCCGGCATGCAGGTCACTCAGACCGGCGCGTGGATCCTGCCGGACTCAAGCCCGTTGACGCCGGAACTGGAAGCGTTCCTCGACGACGGCGACCCGCCCGTTCATATCGGCTTCGGCAGCATGCCCTTGCCCGCGGACACGAGCCGCACACTGGTCGACGTCGCACGGACCGTTGGGCGGCGGGTAATTCTGTCCCGAGGATGGGCCGACCTAGGCCTGATCGACGACGAGCCCGACTGCATCGCGATCGGCAACGTCAACCAGCAGGCCCTGTTCCCCAGGGTCGCGGTCATCGTGCACCACGGCGGAGCCGGAACAACCCTCGCCGCCGCCCGTGCGGGCGTGCCGCAGGTCGTGATCCCGATGTTCAGCGATCAATTTTATTGGGCCAGCCGAATGTGTAACCTCGGCATCGGAACATCTGTGACGATCGGAACACTGACCGGCGAAGCTCTGACCGCAGCACTGCAGGAAGCCCTCCAACCCGCCATCGCAGCTCAGGCACGAACCGCCGCCGAGCGAGTCGCCTCAGACGGAGCCGCGATCGCCGCCTGGCTACTCGCGGAAAACCATGCATCCGGCCGCCTTGGCGACACTGAGTGTCAATCCTGAACTTCGCGCGCTCTGCCGCGAGAGCACAACCTGCCTGTGCGGAATATCCTGCATGCGCACGCTCATCGGCATTCCAGTACGTACGGCTGCTGATCGACATGCTCGTGGCATGTGCCCGAGGCCATGTAGGGAGGTTGTCCCAGGGCTCGTGGATTTTCAGGCGGCGGTCCCCCGCCTGAGTCCTGCCGTGCGGTAGGTACTCGGGTGTCTGACCAAGAACGGCCCGAGGAAGGGGACCGCCGTGGGAAAGAAGTACCAGAACGACGAGCTCGGCATGAGCCAGCCTGTCGTGCCGGAGCAGGTGAGCGTGGCGCTGACTGAGTTGGTTGGTGCGGTTCGTGAGGGTCTGCTGGCCCTCGCGGTCGGCACCGGGACGGGAGGTGATGACCGCGATGATGGAAGCCGACGTGACCGCGGTGTGCGGGGTCAAGGGTCGCCACGATCAGCAGCGCACGGCCACCCGGCATGGCCACGAGGCTGGCTCGGTGAGCTTGGGTGGGCGCCGGGTACCGGTCGAGCGGCCCAGGATGCGCGCGACCGATGGTTCCGGAGAACTACCGGTGCCGACCTATGAGCTGTTCTCCCAGACCGAGGTGCTCGGTCGCATGGCGATGCAGCGGATGCTGGCGGGGCTTTCGACCCGGTGCTACCCGGTCGGGCTGGAACCGGTCGGTGTTCGTGTCGAGCAGGCCGCTACCGCCACCAGCAAGTCGGCGGTGTCGCGCCGGTTCGTCGCTGCGACCGAGGCTGCCCTGGCCGAGCTGTTGGCCGCGGATCTGTCCGGGCTGGATCTAGTGGCGCTGGTGGTCGACGGGGTGCACTTCGGTGAGCACTGCTGCGTGGTCGCGCTCGGGATCGACATCGACGGGGTGAAGCACCCGTTGTCACTGGTGGAAGGCTCCACGGAGAACGCCACCCTGGTGCGCGAGCTGCTGGTCGGGCTGCGTGAGCGCGGCCTGGACGTCACCTGCCCGATCCTGGTCGTGATCGACGGGGCCAAGGCACTACGCCGCGGCGTGGGCGATGTGTTCGATCACCCGGTGATCGCCAGGTGTCAACTGCATTATGCCGATCTCCGGATTATGCCGACGTCTGGTCTGAAGGAGCTGGTGGTGGCAGTGCCGGAGGTGATGAAGTCGGCATAATCAAAGGCCCTCCGGAACGGCGAACACGAAGTCGGACGCGCTGCAAGCGCGGTTGTGATTGTTCGGGCATGCGACGCTGGCCAGGTCCCGCTTTGTGGCGCGAGGGTAAGCGTTGCACGTAGATCCGGGTGGCTGTTCCTCGACTGTGCGCGGCTCGTTACCGTTGCCATATCCTCGAGATCGCGATCTGACGGAGGGTCTCGCCTCAAACAGCCCGGATTATGCCGACGCCGCCATACCTACCACCACGATGACCAGTGGAAACGATGGTCGCATCGGCTTGATTGGCATAATCCGGAGGTCGGCATAAACTGCACAAAGAGAGAAATGTCCAAGATCGGCTTCCGAAGAAGCTGCGCTTAGTGGTGGGCAAGCGGATGCGCGCGGCCTACCGCGCCGAGACCGCGCTAAGCGCCCAAGCCCAGCTGGAAACCTTGGCCGGCGAGCTGGACCGCACTCACCCCGGCGCGGCGGCGTCCCTACGCGAGGGCCGAGACGCTGACCGTGCCGCGCCTGGGTGTGCCGCCCACCCTGGCCGGATCTCTGCGGTCGACCAACTGTGTGGAGAGCTTGATCGGGATCTGTCGAGACCACTCCCGCAACGTCAAACGCTGGAGAAACGGACAGATGGCCCTGCGCTGGTGCGCCGCCGGCATGGTCGAAGCCAGCACCCAGTTCCGCCGCGTCAACGGCCACCTGCATCTGCGTTCGGTGCGCACCGCGCTCGAACGGCATGTCGCAACCGAAAATGTCAGCATCAACGATGCACAATCAGACCCGCGAAGCCGCCTAAATGACCACCGGACCGTCGCCGAACTACGAGGTTCGTGACATCCTCATGCGGGTAATCGGAGATTACCTTCGCCCTACCGGGCCGCATAATGCTTGATGGGGCTATCCATTTAACCGGAGTAACCTGGTGCGGTGGATCGCCCTCGTGCCGGCGTGCATTACCCGAGGTCGGTGGGTGAGTTGCAGGCCTGGTTTCGGACTGATGTGGACTGTCTGGACTACCTGGAGTGGCTGCGCTGGCCAGCGGGGTTCGTCTGTCCCGGCTGCGGTTACGCCCGGGGCTGGCGGTTAGGTGATGGCCGATTCGAGTGTGGCCGGTGCCAAGCTCGCACGTCGACGACAGCGGGCACGATCTTCGATCGGACGCGCACGCCGCTGACGGTATGGTTCACCGCCTGTTGGCTGTCCGCCGCCGGCAAGGACGGCATCTCCGCGCTGAGCCTGCAGCGGACGCTGGAGATCGGCTCGTATCAGACCGCGTGGACGATGCTGCACCGGTTGCGCTGGGTGCTGGTGCGCCCTGGGCGAGACCGACTGGCCGGGACAGTGGAGGTGGATGAGACCTACATCGGCGGTGAGGAAGCCGGGCTGCGCGGCGGGCGGGCCCGTGGCAAGAAAGTTCTGACCTGCATTGCAGTCGAGGTTCACGAGCCGAAGGGACTCGGTCGGTGCCGGATCGCGCCGCTGTCTGACGCCTCGGCCGCCTCGTTGCACGCTTTTGTGACCGATCACATCGAGCCGGGCACGAGGGTCATCACCGACGCCTGGCAGGGATATCGCGGGCTGGACAAGCTTGGCTACCTCCACGACCGGCGCAGCCAGCGCGCCGCCCGTGCCCGCGGGGAGGATCCTGGCGAGCTTCTGCCGGCGGTGCACCGGGTCGCCTCGCTGGTCAAACGGTGGCTGCTGGGTACCCACCAAGGCTCGGTCGAGGTCGCCCATCTGATCAGCTACCTCAACGAGTTCGTGTTCCGCTTCAACCGCCGCCGCTCTCGCAGCCGCGGGCTGGTGTTCTACCGGGTGCTCGAACTCGCCGTCGCCCACCAGCCGGTGCGCTACCAGGACCTCATCGCCAGCAAACGACCACGGACAGTGCCGCCCACGCCGCCACCGACACGCGGGCGCCCACCGAGCCTGGAGCGCCCACCAGCAAACCGCCCGTGGAGAACCACCGACCAGCACCCCTCCGGTTAAATGGATAGCCCCAATGCTTGATATGCAGGTAATCGCGGCGGCGCTGTACCTCAAGGACAAGGAGCCTCACGATTACCTGCATATCAAGCATGACCGTGCATCCGATGGGGGAGAGGCATTCGACGACGTTCGTGGCGTAAGGTCACTACGCCCTTGGCCGGGATGAGCACACCCGGCTCGGTGAGGCCATCCGGGCTTCTTCGCCGACGGCGCTCCGGCTCGGTAGGGCTGGCATGGATTTTTCCGACTCTCACACAGACGTCAGTGAGGTTTGGCAAAGGTCTGCATGGAAGGGAGGACGATCGTGCGGTACGGGCGTTCCGACGAGGAGTGGACAAGGCTGGTGGACGTCGGGAAGAAGTTCCTCATCGAGCGAGCCACCATGCAGCGGACCACCTCGTACACCGAACTCAACGCTGCCCTCATCAACCGCACCGACACCGCGGGCTTCAACTTCGACCTCGAGGCCGACCGCGCCGCAATCGGCCAATTGCTCGGGCAGATCTCCGAAGAGACCGTCGCCGAGACTGGCGGGCTGCTGATCAGCGCGCTCGTCCAGTACCTCGACGCCAACGACGCCGGGCCCGGCTTTTATGCCCTCGCCAAGAACAAGGGGCTACCGGTACCTGCCACCACCGATGATCGTCAACTCTTCTGGGCTAGCCACGTCGGCGCGTTGCACAAGCACTACACCCAAGCGCGCGGGCGAGTCACGGGGTGACCCATTACGCCAAGCATCGGCATAGCCAACCGTGATTGTCGGACCACAGCTGCACACGCTTCTCGGCAGAAGAGCACGTCCGGACGGTCTCGTGAGGCGCTCCGCGCCGAAGTGGACATGTGCCGATAAGAAGTTTGCCCCAGGACGGAGGCGCTGGGGTGCACCGTCGGGCTCGATGAATGTGACTAGTGCAGCGACGAGCATGATGGTGTAGCGGTGCATGCAGAGACTGACTTGTGGCCTTACTGCGCCGTTTGTCTCCGCAGCTGCGTGAAGGCGCGTACGTCTACACGATCGTTTCCAAGGCCATCCCGCCGGGCGCGGTCCCTGTCGTTGTCGTACGCGAGGGCGAAGGATTGACACTGGTTTTGCCTCAGCAGCAAGCCGATGACCTTGGTCTGCCCTACGATTTCATCGCCGCCTGGATCACCCTGCAGGTTCATTCGGCCCTCAGTGCCATCGGCTTGACCGCGGCGGTCAGCCGCGTCTTGGCTGAGGCGGGGATCAGCGCCAACGTGGTCGCCGGATTCACCCATGACCACCTGTTTGTGCCCCATGACCGGGCCGACGACGCCATCCGTACCCTGGCCACCCTCGCTGCCACCAACTGAGCATCCGACAGCTCGATCTGGCGCCGGGTGGCTCAACGCTCCTCAAACCGCGTCGAGGCTCATGGAGGGCGCGAACTTATAATCGCGCCATGGCCGGTGAGGACTACCGTCAAGTCAGCTTCGACGTCTGGCAACGGATGGCCGAAGGTTGGGATCGAGAGCGTCGCTGGTTGTGGGAGACCTCGCACGCGGTAAGCGAGTGGATGGTCCAGGCGCTCGCCCCACAACCGGGTCACACGATCCTCGAGCTCGCCTCCGGCATAGGTGAAACGGGGTTTGCCGCCGCAGCCGCGCTCGGTGACCAGGGCAGGCTGATCTGCACAGACTTTGCGCCGAACATGGTGCAGGCCGCGCGCGCCGAATCGCAGCGGCTGAGGCTGGGCAACGTCGAGCACCGACAGCTCGACGCCGAACGCATGGACCTGGACAACGACAGCGTGGACGGTGTGCTCTGCCGCTGGGGCTACATGCTCATGGCCCACCCTGCGGCGGCGCTGCGGGAAACCCGACGCGTGCTCCGCGACGGCGGTGGGCTGGTGCTGTCGGTCTGGGGCTCTCCCAAAGATAACCCCTGGGCAAGCCTTCCCGGCCGCGCCCTTTTGGAGTGCACCGGCGCCTCCCCTCCCGATCCCACCGCTCCCGGGATCTTCGCTATGGCCGATCCCGAGCGGACACGCTCCCTGCTGGCCGCCGCGGGGTTCGAGGTGCGACGGTGGGAGAACCTGGAGCTGAGCTGGCGGTTTCAGGACTTCGATGCCTACTGGCGGTTCCTCACCCAGTTGGCGGGGGCGATCGCGCTCTCAATCGCCAATCTGACAGATGAGAAGCAGCGTGCATTACGAGCCCGAGTCGAAGAAGTCGTCGCCCCTTACCGCTCCAACGACGCATACGAGATACCCGGACTCGTGCAGAACACCTTAGCTGCCTAACCACTTGCGCTTCGCGCAATAAGCGACGGGACGTCAGGCAACACCAGCGCTGTCCACAGTCGGCACCGCTTGGCGACATCATGCCCACAATGGGGTCCTTTACAGGCCGCTCGGGCCCGGTGTGCTAGGCACCCACGCACGGACAGCGGCAGAAGCGGATGTGTGTCGGTGACTGGGTGCTGTTGAAGGAATGAAGATCGAGCCCAGGACGATGTCGTCGATCCCGGCCCGCGGTTTGAGGTCACGGCACGGCAGGGCAACGGCCACCGGGCAACCATGCAGCACCCGGCGCCCGACACTGGTGCTCAGCCGGAGCCGGGATCGCGCCCGCCCGACCACCACACACACTTCGTTTTGCCTCGGGTGGCGAGTTCGTGCAGACCCGTCCTCCGCGCCCGGATCATCCCATTGCCGATCTCAATCACAGGCGAGTCGCACGTCGACTGATCCTTGGTGGTCTGATCAACGACTACGAGCGGGCAGCATGAATCCACAGCTCACGGCCTGTGGCCAACTTCTGGAACCCGACAGGCCTTTTCTGCCCGGACCCTACCGTCGATGCAGGCACTCAATGGCATAGAAACAGTCTGCAGACGATGCGCTCCGACACTTGCAAGGCGTTTCCAAACTGCTCACCAGAATCAGTAACCTTGAGTCAGCAGCCATGGGCGAGTCAACAGACATGCGCAAGATGTTTTCCGAAACTAGCACAGGCCCAGGCCGGCCCACCTGTTTCTCTCCTTCGGGCTGCACAGCGCGCTCGAGCTTCTCCTGGAATTCTTCCTGCAAGGCGTGCTGAACAAGATCTCGAACGCTCTTGCATCGCCCAAGATCTCCCGGGTATACTGCAACATCGAAAACACGGAAAGTTTGCGCGGCCGAATCACAGGACTCAAGGGATCGTACCCACCAACCAGCAACTCGACCTGCAAGCCATGGGAATGGCTCGGGCACGCCACACCACCTGGCTGTCAATTCCACAGATTTTTCTACGCATACCCGAGGTATGGACCCTACTATCTCGAACCCGTCGGCGGCCTCACCGAACAAGGTAGGCGGTCCGCTGGGATACATGTTGTCGATGAAATTACGAATGGAACTGGACGCCTCCTCGATTGCTCCATGGCAGATCGCCTCACGAAACTTCATCAGATCGAGATCGACAATGCCCGCCCCGCTATGCTTTTGGTCGCTGGGGTCAGAGCCATCTAGCTCGCTCGGTGCACGCCCATCGTCCACGGGGGCTCTAGCCTCCGCTTGGCCTCCGAATCCGGATGCATCCTTCGTGGCTGATGACCGACCGTCGGCGCCCGGCCGAGTAATACAGCGTTCGTGGCCCCCCGGCACAGACCGGACAGGCCCAACCGCTCCCGTGGACTCGTGGCCCCCCGGCACAGACCGGACAGGCCCAACCACTCCCGTGGACTCGTGGCCCCCCGGCACAGACCGGACAGGCCCAACCACCCTCCTCCCGACTCGCCCTCTCTCGTCCCGAAAGGCACCACCGTGCGGACTTTCTACACCACTCCCGCGCTCGTTGATTAATTTCATGTCACATCCCGAGTCCGAGTCAAGCTTTTAACCAGGTTACGCCTGCCTGCGGCACAGATAGTTCGCTCCAACGACCAGTCCATGTGCCAACTCGAGCACTTATACGTCTTGAGATCCAATGAATCGCCGCTAGCATGTGTAATAGCCAGAACTTGGCACTAATTGTCTTTCCGGACCATAGCTGAGTGTGGTCACCTGATCTGGCCCCGGGTGGGGCCGTTGTCGGCGGGCGGATTCCAGTGATCGTCGCAACACTTGGGTACTTCGGGGGTTGCGATGGTCCGCCGTTCACCGGGTGCGGGGCCGCAGACGGAGAAGCGGGAGTGGTTCGATCGGGCGGAGAACTCCCACCAACCCACCCGCCAGCGCGAACGGGCCATGAAAAAGTTCCGCTCACCGGGCGGCGCGCAGCGGTTCCTGTCGGCGTTCAGCGGGATATCACCGCACTTTCGGCCCCGCCGACACAGAACTCACCGCAGCCGGTTACCGCCACGAGATGGACACCCGATTCACCGCCTGGAACGAGGTCGTCGGCGTGCCCGCAGCCGCCTGACCCCGGTCGCCGCAGAGCCACATCCCGGGTGAAGACAACTCGGCCACCCCAGACGCTGAACAACCTGATGCCGCGTGGATGAGGATCCACAGCATCGGCTCCCGGCCGCCTTCGCCGAACTCGCCCTCGCCATCTGATCGCAGAACCACACGGCTGTCAACGGCAACCCAAAACTGACCCCCTGACGGCATCTGAAAGTTGACCCCCTGCATGTGGTTTGGTCTTTACTCGTCGGTGGTGGTTGCGGCCGGGACGCGGCCGAGGTCTCGGTCTT
>JAHEXI010000005.1:89998-327652 GCA_023252195.1 Pseudonocardiales bacterium | reverse complement strand
CCAGCCGCACCCCATTATTCCAAGCCATGGTCGTATTACAGAACACACCCAACCAAACCCCAGACCTCACCGGCCTGACAGTCTCAACCCTCGAACTACCAGTAACCACAGCCAACTTCGACGTCACCCTACAATTCCAAGAATCCGAAGAAACCCTAGTAGCAGCACTGCAATACAACACCGACCTGTTCGACCACACCACCATCCAGCAAATGGCCGATCACCTCCTGACCTTGCTAACCGGGATCACCACCAACCCAGACCAGCCAGCACGGAAACTACCGCTAATGACCACACAGCAGCAGCACCAGGTGTTGGTCGAATGGAATGACACCGATCGGGAGGTGCCTAGGGCGACTTTGCCGGAGTTGTTCGCTGCGCAGGTAGCCGCCTGGCCGGCCGCGGAAGCGGTGCGCTGTGGATCGGTGAGCCTGTCTTACGCCGAGTTGGACGAGCAGGCGAATCGGTTGGCGCATTGGCTGATCGGTTTGGGGGTTGGCCCCGAGCGGTTGGTGGCGGTGGCGTTGCCGCGGTCGGTGGAACTGGTGGTGGCGTTGTTAGCAGTGACCAAGGCCGGTGGGGGCTATCTGCCGGTTGACCCGGACTATCCCGAGCAGCGGATCGCCTTCATGCTCACCGATGCTGCTCCGGTGGTGGTAGTAACCTCAACAGCAGCCGTGCGGCAGGTCCCGACCCTCACTGGGGCGAGCCGGGTGTTGGTCGATGACCCGGTGGTGGCGAGCGGGATGGCCACGATGGCTGGGTGGGCCCCTACTGACGCCGACCGGCTCGGTGCCCTCACGCTGTCCCACCCGGCTTATGTGATCTACACCTCCGGGTCCACCGGGCAACCTAAAGCGGTGGTGGTCTCCCACGCTGGACTGAGCAGTTTCACCGCCGCGGAAATCGAGCACTACCAGGTCGGCCCGGGAGATCGGGTACTGGCGATGTCCTCACCGAGTTTTGATGCCTCGGTGTTGGAACTGGGTATGTCGCTACTGGCTGGGGCGGTGTGGGTGATACCGCCGGTTGGGCCGTTGGCCGGGGAGAGCTTGGTCGCAGCCTTGGAACACGACCGGGTCAGCCACGCGTTGATCCCGCCCGCGGCGTTGGCCACGATCCCCGCTGACATCGCCGCGAGCGGGTTGCCCGAGTTCACCACCGTGATCGTGGGCGGGGACGTGTGTAGCGCGGAGCTGATCGCGCGGTGGGCGCCCGGTCGTCGGATGATCAACTCTTATGGGCCCACGGAGGCCACGGTGGTGGCGACCTGGAGTGAGCCGCTGGCCCCTGCTCAGGCGCCCTCCATCGGTGGGCCGATCCCGAACACCCGGGTCTATGTGCTGGATGGTTGGTTGCGGCCGGTGCCAGTGGGTGTGCCGGGTGAGTTGTATATCGCTGGTGTGGGGTTGGCCCGCGGGTATCTGAGTCGGGCTGGGTTGACCGCGGCGCGATTTGTGGCGAATCCGTTCGGCGTGCCGGGTGCGCGGATGTATCGCAGTGGAGATGTGGTGCGGTGGACTCCCGAGGGTGAGTTGACGTATTTGGGTCGGGTTGATGAGCAGGTGAAGATTCGAGGTTTCCGGATCGAACCTGGTGAGATCGAAGCCGTGTTGACTACTTACCCAGGGGTGGGTGGGGTAGCAGTTGTTGCCCGGGAGGACCAGCCTGGTGTTAAACGGTTGGTGGCTTATCTGGTGCTCACCGCGGGGGTCGTCGCGCCGGATATCGCGCAGTTACGTGCCCACGCCGGGCAGGCGTTGCCCGATCACATGATTCCTGCGGTGTTTGTGGTGCTCGATGAGTTACCGCTGGGTCCGACCGGGAAGCTGGACCGTAGGGTGTTACCTGCGCCAGACCGGCTGACTGAGCCGGTGTCGGAATACATTGCTCCGCGGACGGCGACCGAACAGACATTGGCCGAGATTTGGGCTGAGGTGTTGGGGTTGGAGCGGGTGGGGGTTGAGGATAATTTCTTTGAGCTGGGTGGAGACTCGATTCTGAGTATCCAACTCGTTTCTCGCGTCCGGAAGGCCGGGTTCCTGCTGACCTCCAGGGACATCTTCTTCCACCAGACTGTCGCCGAACTCGCGTCGGTGGTCACTGCGGTGGGCGGCGGGAAGGCCGACCGTGAATCGGTCATCGGTTCGACCGCGCTTACTCCGATCCAGCACTGGTTATTCCGGACGCGTCCGCTCAATCCGCACCATTTCAACCAGTCGATGACGGTAGAACTGTACGAAAACGTCGACGAGCAGTCCCTCGAGCGGGCGCTCGACGTGTTGCTGGTGCATCATGACGCGCTTCGAATGCGGTTCGAACAGGTCGACGGGCAGTGGCGGCAGAACAACGCCCCACCAGGAACGACGAAGGTGCTCCACCTCGTCGATCTGTCTGATCTGGCCGGCGAGGATCAGACAGCGGCCATGGAGAAAGTCGCCAACGATATTCACGCGAGCTTCAATCTTCGGGAGGGCCCGCTGCTGAAGGCGGCACTGTTCGCGTTCGGCGGGGGGCGGCCATGTTATCTGTTCCTGGCGGCACATCACCTTGTGATCGACACCGTGTCCTGGCGCATCCTGCTCGAGGACCTCGACGTGATGTACCAGCAGGCGGTGCACGGCGAGAGCCTTCAGCTGGAAGCCAAGACGACGTCCTTCCGAGACTGGGCGAACCGTTTGAGTGAGTATGTGGCGAAGGGCAGCTTTGATTACGAACTGGACTACTGGGCAGACGCATTGGAAGCGCATCAGTTGCCGGTGGACCGGGTGAGTCGCGAGCCAGGCGGAGTGCCGTGCGCGGTGTCTGTACTCCTGGACGTCGAGGATACCGAGTCGCTGCTCCGATCGGCCCCCGCGGCCTACCGCACCCGGATCAACGATGTCCTGCTCAGCGCGCTTGCCTGGGCGCTGTGCCGGTGGACCGGAGGGAGCCGGGTGTCAATCGACTTGGAGGGTCACGGCCGCGAGGAGATCCTCGACGGTGTCGACCTGTCCCGCACCGTCGGCTGGTTCACCACCATGTTCCCGGTCGCGCTGACGGTGCCCGATGGAGCTGAACCGCGCTGGCGGGACCTGATCAGATCAGTGCGCCGGCAGCTGCGCGCCGTTCCCGGCAAGGGCATCGGCTTCGGGACCCTGCGCTATCTGGGTTCCCCGACGGCCCGCCAGCGCCTCGCTGTGGCTGGGCCGGGACCTCAGATCGGATTCAACTACCTCGGCCAGTGGGAGGCTGCAGTCCGAGACCCTGCGGCCCAGGACCCTGGGAGCGGCCTCTACCGCGCGGTGCTCGGCTCTATTGGGCAGACTCAGGATCCCGCCGACCAGGGCGCGCACCTGCTGGAGGTCGTGGGTGCGGTGCAGAACGGACAATTGGGGTTCTCGTGGCTCTACCAGCCCGATTGCCACCATCACGCGACCGTACAGACCGTCGCTGACGATTTCGTCGAGGCTCTCCGGGGCATCGCGCGGGACTGCCGGAACCGGAAGTGAGCGCGACGCCCGAGCGACAGCGTGTCCCGCTGTCACGCAACCCCAACTACCAGCTGTTGTGGATCAGCCAGGTGTTGTCGGGCGCCGGCCTGAGCACCTCGGTCATCGCCTTTCCACTGCTGGTGCTCGCGCTCACCGGTTCGGCGGCCGCATCCGGGCTCGTGCTGGGGACGATCGCCGCGGCACAGCTCCTCGCCGGACTGCCGGCGGGCGCTCTGGCGGACCGCTGGGATCGCAAGACGATTATGTTGAGTTGCGAGGCGGCGCAGGGGATCGCGGCGGCGAGCCTCGTCGCAGTCCTGTGGTGGGATGTGGCCCAGGTCGCGTACCTGGTCGTCGTAGCAGCGGTGATCGGGGCGTCTGCCGCGCTGTTCAGACCGGCGGAGGATGCGAGCCTGCCCCGGGTGGTACCGGCCGAGCAGCTGTCCACCGCGGTGGGGCTGAACGCGGCCCGCGCGTCCGTGGCACAGCTGTCGGGCACCGCGGCGGGCGGGTTCCTCTTCGCCATCGCCCGGTTCGTGCCGTTCGTGGCGGACGCGCTGGCTCACACACTGGCCTGCACCCTGCTGGTGTTCCTCCGGATACCCCCCCGGGAGGCGCCGCCGGAGGCGACGCGTCACCTGGGCCGGGAGATCATGGCTGGCTTCCAGTGGGTGTGGGGGCATCGCCACCTCCGGGTTACCGCGCTGTGCGCGGTCGTGCTCAACCTGTTCTTCAGCGCCTTCTATCTCATCGTCATCGTGCTGGCCGTGGCCCGGGGAGTGCCCTCAGGTCAAATCGGCATCATGGCGGCGATGCTGGGCGTGGGCGGGCTCCTGGGCGCGCTCATCGCGTCGCGTCTGTCCCAGATGGTGAGGCCCTACATCTCAATCATCGCGGTGTTCTGGGTGATGGCGGCGCTCACGCCGGTGGCGGCCTTTCTCCACAGCGGCTATCTCCTGGGAGTGTTGCTCGCCGCCATGGCGTTGCCGCCGGCGACCGCGAACACGACGATCATCACGCGGCAGCTGCTGCTCACCCCCGACGACCTGCGCGGCCGGCTGAGCAGCGTGCTGGGCATCGTCACCGGTATCGCCGCCACGCTGGGTCCGGTGCTGGGCGGGCTGCTGGCCGCGGCCCTTTCCGGCACCCTCGCGGTACTGGTGTGCGCGGGCGGCATCGCGGCCGCCGCGGTGGTAGCCACCCTCAGCCCCACCCTGCGCAGCTTCCCCCGGCAGCCGGCCGTCGCCGATTCACCGGCGGTCGAGCGCCACAGCGGTCTGTAGTGCCGATTATCGGCGATGGTTCCAAGGAAAGGAGATCGAGGACATGGACGATGACGCGAGGTACGAGGTGCTGCGCAACGACGAGGAGCAGTACTCGCTATGGCTGGTGGGCCTGGATGTGCCAGCGGGCTGGTACCGAGTAGGCAAGGAGGGCAGCAAGGAGGAGTGCTCAACGTATGTCGATGAGGTGTGGACGGACATGCGGCCGCGCAGCTTGCGTGAGCAGATGGACGGTGCCCAGTCGTGATCGAACACAGAGCCCGGTCCTGATCGGATCGAACTCACCATGACCCGCTCGTACTGGGCGCAGGTAAGCCGTCCACGGCCGGCTGCGCGGTTGCGTCTGATCTGCCTACCCGCTGCCGGTGGTGGCGCCAGTAGGTACCGGGACTGGCCGGCACACCTCCCCGCCGACGTGGAGGTCGTGTCGGTCCAGCTGCCCGGTCGGGAGAACCGCTTCGATGAGCCTGCCATCGAAGCGATGGAGCAGCTGGTCGACCAGCTGCTCCACGGGCTGGCCGGGTATCTCGTTGCCCCATTCGCGCTCTTCGGCCACAGTATGGGCGGGCTGATCGCGTTCGAGCTGATCCGCCGGATGCGTTCGTTAAACCTGCATCCGGTGCACCTGTTGGTCTCCGGATGCCGAGCGCCGCATCTGCCCAGCCGCTCGCCGGACTGGCATACCCTGCCCGACCAAGAGTTCATCGCCGCAGTCGGGGCACTGGGCGGGATCCCGCCGGAACTGCTCGCGGAGAGCCAGTTCCTCGAGGCGATGCTGCCCATGTTGCGCAGCGACTGCACTGTGGTCGAGACGTACGTGTTCCGCCCGCAGATCCCGCTGAGCTGCCCGGTGACCGCCTTCGGTGGCCGCAACGACCAGGAGGTGTTTCCCGAGGACGTGCGTGCCTGGTCGGACCACACGACCGGACCCTGTCGGGTCCACCTGCTGCCGGGAGACCACTTCTTCGTCAACTCGGCGCGCTCGGATCTGCTCCGGCTGGTGGCGTCAGAGCTCGGAGCGGCGCCCACCGCTCCGAGCGGAGCCGCGACCAAGCCGCGATCCCGCAGAATAAGGCCGCAAATCCGTTAGCGCGCGATCAATTTTCGCGGCGTCATCTCCGACAGCGAGCTCGGTCTGACGTCGATCTCAGCCATCTGCCGGACGTAGTTCTGGTAATGTCGGCGTGCCTCGCCTAACCGACCTGCGTCGAGCAGGACTCCGACGAGGCTGCGATGGGCCTCCTCGTCGTAGCGGTCACGCTCGAGCAGGCGCAGTGTGTATCGCACGACTGCGTCGGTATCGCCGGTGTCACGTAGCCGTTGAGACACTGTCCGGAGTAGGGCGATGTACGTGGCCCGGACCTCTTCGGCGAGCGTGGTGGCCCATTCCTGGTAGGGATCATCCTCGAGAAAATCCCCGGTATGAAGCGTGACTGCGACCTTGAGCCGCGCGATCGTATCCGGATCTCTGGGGTCCGCTTCGAGGGCGATGGTCGCTTGGGTGAGGAAGTCCTCGACGTCGACGCGCACCTGGGCACGGTTCAATGACACTGCGCCGTCGGTGGTGTCGACGGGAGCTGCGCCTATCGGATGAGGCTGCAGAACATCACGAACCGTCGAGAGCAGTACGGAGAGTCGGTTACCGGCCACGGCCGGGCGCACCCTCGGCCACAACAACTCCATCAGTTGATCACGCGGCGTCGGCCGGCGACGCGCAATCAGGATCTTCAGGAGGTCCCGGGCTTTTTTCGACTGCCATGCGGTACTGGGAATGGCGATTCCGTCTCGGAGCACCCGGAAAACGCCCAGCGTCTGGATGAACACCGTGGGTGCGGACCGAACGAGCACACCCAGCGGTCCGGCGACGGACCGCGACTCCACATCGACGCCGTAGCCCCGAAGTGTCTGGTCCGCGAGGTGTGCGTCGAGGTGCGGTACGGGTGCGCCGAGGCGGGCGGCCACGACTCTGGTCGCAGCTTCCTCGGGACGGCAGCCCGTCTCGTGCCAGATGCTGATGGCCTCTTGGAGCGAAGCGGCGTTCGCAGCGGGGTCGCGGGCGGCCAACACGCTGAGGGTGATGGCCTCGGCGAGTCCAGGATTGTCCCGCCGTTGCCGCGCGGCAACGGTAGCCCGGCTGGCATCCGCCAGCGCCTGCTGCCGGTCACCGCTCATCAACTCAACCCAGCCGCGGGTCAGCAAAGCCGGAACCTTGCGAATGCCCTCACCCAGCTCCACTGCCTGATCGACACGCTCATGAGCCCCCTTCGGGTCATCAACCGCGGTGATACGCGCGAGACCGATCATCGCCGAGCTGAGGCCGAACACATCGTGGCACGGCTGAGCAAGTGTCAAAGCCTCCTCGTACGCCGCCCGGGCTCGTACCAGCTGACCTCTGGCCCGATGCAGGTCCCCGCGACCGCACAGTGGCCAGGCCAAAAATCGGGAACCGATGCGCTGGAAAAGATCGATGGCTACGGTGAAGTCGGCTTCGGCCTCCGCTAGCATCCCGAGGCGCGCGCGGGCGCGACCGCGGGTGGTCAGCGCATGCGCGATAATGAACGGGCTCTCGCATCGCTCGCTGAGACTCAATGCAATCTGGGCGTCGGCCAACGCAGTCTGGGGCGCGCCCGCTTCGAATCGATGAAACGCTTGGCTAGCTCGGGTCCATATCACCTGGAGCAGATCGTCGGATTCCTCAGCGCAGCGCAGCGCATCGGCGCAGTGCGCATCGGCTTGCAGCCAGTCTCCCTCGGCAGCGGTGAGCAGCGCGAAGACATGGTGGACGCCAGACCATGCACGTGGTGCGCCGCACCGTCGGGCCGCGGCACGGGCTCGGCTCGCCATCCTCCGCAGGCCTACCAGGTCCCCTGTCATCCGGTATGCAGTAGCCGACAACGTCAATACCCGAATCTCGTCGAGCGTGTCCTCCCGCCCTAACTGTGTCTTCCCGGTCAGCGCTTGGACCTCAGCGAACTCGCCGTGGGCGAAAGTGATCAGGCCGACGCGCCAGGCCAACGCGGGCTCCAGCACGTCTCGGTCTCGGCTGGCACGCTGGAAGTGCTGCAGCGCCAGAGTCCACTGTCCCCGCACCTGCTGGGCCTGTCCTAGAACCTGTTGGATTCGCGGGTCATCGAGGTACTCGACCGGCAGTTTGGCAGCCTTGAGCACGGCGTCGAGTTGGCCGCGCTCCACCATCGCACTCCCATGATCGACTAGCAGAGAAACGCACCCGGCATGATCTCCCGCTATGAGAAGATGCCGCAGCGCTTCAGCCTGGTCCCCCCGCTCGATGTAGCCTTTGGCGGCCGTCACGTGTAGCGCTGCCCGCTCGCTTGCAGACGGCACCGAATCATGGTCGAAGAAGTTCCGCAACGGACGCACCAGCGACCAGCCGCCGCCCCCACCGGTGCGCCGCACCAGACCCTGCCGACTCAATTCAGCCAGCGCGATCGTCGGCACGTTGAGCCCCTGGGCGATCTCCTCCGAGAACCTGACTTCGCCGATGATCGCTAACCGGCGTAGCAACTGCTGAACCCAATCCTGAGCGACGCCGAAAACCTCTTCAGTCAGATAACCGTGAAAGCGCTGTCCCGGATCCGACAGCTGTCCCACCGCAATGAGGCGCTGAGCCGGTTCGACCGCCCGCAACATCTCCACAGCACAGTGCACGGCCGTGGGCCAACCAGCAGTGTGTTCCCAAACCTGCCTCGACAGACCAGGCGGATCGCTTCCGACGGTCTTGCGCAGGAGTGTCTCGACATCGGCGACGTCAAAGGCAAGGTCCGGCGCGTGGATCTCCGTGACAAGACCGCGACCCCGCAGCTGCTGCAGGGAAAACGGCAGCTCACATCGTGATATCAAGAGTAGGTGCAGCCGCTCAGGTGCTCGCCGGCACAGATCATCGACCACGCGGGCCGCATCGCTGTTGGACTGCAGGACATGCAGGTCATCGAGGACTAGAATTAAATCCTTGCGAAGTGCGTGGCGCAACCACCCGCAAATGGCCTCGACAGAGGACTCCACCTGGTCGGTGTTAGAGCCCACCGTAGCTGACGCTGCGGGCGCCATCACGTGCGGCCGCAATGCCTCGAACAGGCTCAAGAGCAGCCGGCTCGCATCCGCTTCATGATCCTCAAACCGTAACCACGTGGTGGGGCGGCTGCGCGACCACGCCGCCACCGCGGTGGTCTTGCCCCAACCAGCGGCGCCAATGACCACGCAGATCCGGCGCTTCGCGGCACGGTCCAAGAGCTCGCCGACTGACGGGCGTTCGATCAGCTCGTCAGCTGGCGCAGACGGGGTCGGCCCAACAGGCCACGCCATCCGGGTGACCTCCGCTTGCCTCGTGCACCCCACGCGGACCGGACGCCTGTTGGCCACCACCACCTCACAGTACCTCGGTTGCATTTGGCCAACGGTTGAAAATGCTTGCGTCATCGACGTCACCGGATTTGGTTGCGGCGCCGACGTTTTAGTTACCGAGCTGACACACACCGCAACTGTTGGTTACGAAATGACGGCCTATACTGGGGTGGTCGAGATCCCGCCAGCACCACGAAACCGTCCGTCATATCGGACCAGGGTCCGATCCCAACTCCGGACCCCGCTCCGATGCGGGCGCCCCCCGCACGCGGCAATATTGTCGGCATGACCGAAACACGCGAACTGACCAAGCACGTCTGCCAGCACGTGTTCGTGCGGTCACCCCGCCGTACCGGACTGACCAGGATACTGACCAGCATGGGTGCGGCAGTGTTCCCCGAACCCGGTCATGGGCTCTCGGTCACCGGCATGGATGCATGGACGATCGCATCAGCCGCCGCGGCGCATTACATACCGATCCAGGAACTGACGCCGCGCAGATCACCGGAGGACGCCTACCTGGAAGCCGCCTTGCTCACGATATCCAATTAGAGGAGTAGAATGATTGAGCTCGAGGATGTCCGCAAGGCGTACCAGATGGGTAAGATCACGGTGCCGGTACTCCACGGTATCGACCTGACCATCGAAGACGGTGAAATGGTCGCCATCATGGGCCCATCCGGATCGGGCAAGACCACGCTCATGAACATCCTGGGCTGTCTCGATGTCCCGACCAGCGGGCGATATCTGCTCGACGGCACCGACGTCAGCCGGCTGTCCGACAACAGGTTGGCCAAGATCCGCAGCAGCGAGATCGGATTCGTCTTCCAGTCGTTCAACCTCGTCTCGCGCACCAGCGCAATACGCAACGTCGAACTTCCATTGATTTACGCCGGCGCGCGAGCTCGGCGCGATTCAGCCCGGCTCGCCCTGGAGCAGGTCGGGCTGGGCGACCGCCAGAAGCACATGCCCAATGAGCTCTCCGGCGGTCAGCAGCAGCGGGTGGCGATCGCCCGGGCGCTGATCAACGATCCCACGCTGCTGCTCGCCGACGAGCCCACCGGCAACCTCGACACGACCTCCAGCATCGAAATCATGAGGTTGCTCTGTACGCTCAATGATGCCGGTCACACGGTCGTGATCATCACGCACGAGGAGGAGGTCGCCCGGTTCGCCAAGCGGGTCGTGCGGATGCGCGACGGACTCATTGAGAGCGACCAGGTGCAACGGAGCCGGTCCCAGATCAGCGCATGAACGTGGATGGACGCCGGCTCACAGGGTCAGGGTGAGTTCTTCAGGGCGTCGGACACGTTGTCGGCGAAGGAAAAGTATTCTCGCAGTCCAGTGGCCTCCAGCGCCAGGTTGACAATCCGGGAGCTGTATACCAACCGCAACGCTCGGTCTTGCCGAATAGCGAGTTCGTTGGCCTCTAACAGCACGAAAAGTCCAGCAGACGACAGGAACTGCACACCATCAAGGTTCACCACCACGATCTGGGCAACAGCGAGCTGTTCGGTCAGAAAGGCGGCCAGCTTCGGCGCGGTCAGCGCGTCGATCTCGCCGACTACAGTCACCACGCGAGCGTCGGGATCATGCTCGGCTACCTGCAGGTCCAGGATGTCGGCGGGAAAGTTGCTGCTCACACATCGACCATAGGCCAGGGCACTGAGAGGGTCCAACGCGTCAGGCTCCGGGTGCTGATCAGTGCTATCTAGTCGCTGTGCGGCGACCCGGACGGCCAGCACCGCCAGATCCTGGCGATCGTGCGGGCCGGCCGGTTTGCCGCGGCCGGCCCTAACGCCGTCAATCTGCACTGGGGAAAGGACTCCGTTTCACCCGACCGTGGGATACGCTCTGCTCGTGTCGACGCCGGGCGAGCCGAGCGACACGCCGGCCGCCGATGACTACCGATTGCGCCGGATCGAGTCCGTTACCGACGCCGCACTCGCCCACCTCGACGTCGAGGACCTGTTGGGCGAACTGCTTGACCGCGTGCGCGAACTACTCGAGGTGGATACAGCCACCGTGCTGCTGCTCGATTCTTCCTGTCAGCAGCTTGTCGCGACTGCTGCCAGGGGGATCGAAGCGGTGGTCCGTCAGGGAATCCGCATCCCGATGGGGAAGGGCTTCGCCGGTCGCGTCGCGGCGGAGAAGAGCCCAGTGATCATTGAGCAGGTCGATCACACAAATGTGCTTTATCCGTTCTTCCGGGAGCATGGGATCTGTTCCCTACTCGGGGTCCCGCTGCTGATCAGTGGGACGGTCATCGGCGTTCTTCACGTCGGGACACTCGCCCCCCGCCGGTTCACCGACGACGACGTCAGTCTGCTCCAGATCGTGGCCGACCGAGTCGCTTTGGCGACCCAATCCCGGCGCGCTGAGGTGGATCGCGCTGCGGCGGTAGTGCTTCAACGCAGCCTGCTGCCAGCGCGGCTACCGGTGGTGCCGGGCCTTGAGATAGCGGCTCGCTACGTGCCCGCCGAGAATGGCGGAGTCAGCGGCGACTGGTATGACGTTTTCACCCTTCCCTCCGGCTGGTTGTGCGTTGTGATCGGAGATGTGGTTGGGCGCGGCTTGGTCGCCGCTGACGTGATGGGTCGCCTACGCAGCGTGTTGCGCGGCTATGCACTGCTCGGCGGTGATCCCGCCGAGGTGCTTGGCAGACTCGACCAGCAGGTACAACACTTCGATCCCGAGACGATGGCCACGCTGCTGTTGGCGATGTTCGAGCCGTCATTTGGCCGGCTACACCTGTCCTCGGCAGGCCATCCTCCGCCGGTGCTTGCCCTACCCGGTCAACCTGCAGTCCTGCTCGACGTGCCCAGCGACCATCCGGTCGGTGTGCCCGGTGGGCTGCGACGCCGGGCGACGACCATCACCGTGCCGCCGGGTGCGTTGCTCTGCTTCTACACGGACGGATTGGTGGAGAGCCGAAATACCTCGCTGAACGTCGGCCTGGATCGGCTGTGTGGTTCGGTCGTGGCTGGCCCGGTAGACTCAGTCTGCGCTGAGATCATGGCCCGGCTGGTGGGGGATGATCCCGCTGGCGATGATGTGGCGATACTGGCGCTGCGCCGCCAGGACAGCGGCGAGATCGGTCCGTTAGACCTCGTCATGCCGGCGCTGCCATGGTCGCTGAGAGACATCCGCTTTGCGGTGCGCCGCTGGCTCTCGGCGGTCGGTGCCGCCCCGCGTACGGTCGCTGACCTGCTCGTCGCAGTCGGTGAAGCGTCCACCAACGCCGTTGAACACGCTTACGGACCTGGTGGCGGCACCGTGAGTGTGCATCTAGAGCTCCAGATGCCCGATGTACTCGCCACCGTGCGAGATACCGGCCGTTGGCGGCCGCCCCGCGGGGAGAACCGAGGACGCGGAACGATGTTCATGCGGAACTGCAGCGACGATCTGCGCATCGATCACAGCCCCACCGGAACCAACGTGGTCATCCGTCGTCGCCTGGGCGAGGAGGCACCTCGATGACCGACGCGAGGGTCGAAGTCAGCGCTGAGAGCAGGTCCGTGCGCATCAGTCTCAGCGGCGAGATCGATCTAGCAAACGCCGCCGCAGTCGAGGACGAGATCCGGGAGGCGGTATCCAATCAGCCGGTTATAGTGTCGGTCGACCTGACCGATCTCAACTACATGGACAGCGCTGGAGTAAGGATCTTGTTCACCCTGGCATCCCGGCTACAGGCGCTGCGGATCACGCTGGAACTCATCGTTCCACCTGGCTCGTCCACCCGCCGGCTCATCGAGCTATCAGGGTTCGAGTCGCTCGCTGCGCTCAAACCAGCGGGACCCTGACCGCTCTTCGCCGTGGCGTTCGCGCCGCAAATTCCTGCCCCCACCTGCGCCGGGCGAAGGTCGGGTGCGCTGAGGAGGGGATGATGGGACCGGTACGCGGCTGCCTGCACGCAGGGTGATAAGTATCTACGCGTATTTGTATGCGACCCGGCGAAGGAGATAACCACATGCTTGTAGACGACGCCCGCAGGATCGCCACCGCGATCGAGGAACGCTTTGACGCCAGCGCCTGCCAGGGAGTCAAGGCCACGGTCAAGGCCGAAGAGCTGCGCCCTAAGACGGTTCCTGCCGGCGCAGGCCGTCCCACCTTCACCAACTACTACATCCAGATCACTGATGACACTCGGATGGCTACCCTCACCCTGGGCCAAGCAGAGGACTTGCACGACGATGTCGACCCGGATTGGGACCCGGATCGGCTTTTCGACGCGATCCGCGCCATGGATGTGTCCGTTGAGAAAGCCGACTGAGCACGGCGTCGTGAGCACTTGGCACTGCCGCAATCCGGAAAAAGCGAGGCCGCCTCGTTGGAGTGCCCTGAAGATCCCGGACAGTGGCCCTGCTGGACAATGGTCCGCCATGGGTGCGCGTGAATCTTGTCTTCTGGGAAGATCCGCTGGTGGCGAGGGTTAGCGCGTGTCATGATCGCCGAGACTGCGTGATAGCTGTGCGATTTTGCACGGTTGCCGCTCAGTATTGACGATCTTGAGAATCAGCGGCAAGCCGATAGGCAGCAGCCTACTCGGCTCATGCCTCCCAAACGGACGATCCGTTTGCGCCCGACCTGCTACATCTGATGACGGGCTCGGCAAGCCATCCGTGCGGGGATGTTGATCAGATGGCGGCGCGGGGTGCCGGCGCGGGCTTGCGTGGAACAGGCTGGACACGCAGCCGGAGCCCGGCGCGCTGCGGCGCGGGATGTTCGGTGCCGAGGGGCATCATCGCACCCGGATCACCGAGGGGTGAGGGCGTGCTCGTTGGCAGCCAGCGGCGGACTTCAGTTGCCGGGGCATAGCCCGGAAGGGCCTTCAGTAGTATCAGCCGGGTTTTGGCCGTCCCGGCGCGTGCCCCGAGGTGCAAGTGAACGGAGATCCGGTGATAATCACCGACATTCTGCGCTGCGGTGTCCGCTCCGGACGACTCATCGAGTGGACGCTGCACCCGGCTACTGTCGCCTCCGCAGACGACGCGCCTCAGGACTCCCGACCTGCGGCGTACGTCCAAGAATCACACGTCCGGACCGTCCGAACCTTGCGTCAACGGGGCCGGTACATCCCAACCTGGGTGGGCACTGCGTTCGACATTCCGGGTCACGTCGATCTCGACATTCTGGACACCGCGCTGCGGCTGTGGACACGACGCCACGAGACGCTGCGCAGTGGATTCCAGTGGGTCGGCGACGAGCTGCGACGGTTCACCCTGGCCGTCGACGACGTGTTGCTGCACCGTGAAATGGTGGGCGACTTCCCTCGGGTAGAAGACCTGTGCCAGCACCTGCAGGACCGCTTTGATGCGGCGACGGACGCTCTGAGCTGGCCGAACTTCATCTTCGCCGCTGTTGTCCGGGACGATTCCACCAGCCTGTACCTGGCCTTCGATCACACCAACGTCGACGCCTACTCGCTTCATCTGATGGCCGCGGAGATCCACGAACTCTATGCGGCGGGCGTTGAGGGCCGCGCCGCAGTCCCGCCGGAGGTCGGCAGCTATGTGGACTTCTGCGAGATCGAGCGGGCACAGGCAGATCGGATCGACGACTCCCACGAGATCGTCGCGCGCTGGCGGGAGTTCATCGGCTCCTGCGATGGCATGCTGCCGACCTTTCCATTGGATCTCGGAATCGTTCTCGGTGAGTTACCCAGGCAGAACCTCCTGCAGGAGATGCTGGTGGACGACTCGGACGCGGCGAGTTTCGACGTGTGCTGCCGGCGGTACGGAGGCATCCTGGCTGGCGTCCTGGCCACCTCAAGCATCGCCGTCCTTGAGATCGGTGGCCGCGCAACGTGCCGGACCGTCGTCCCGTTCCACACGCGAGCGAAGTCGCACTGGTCGGAATCGGTGGGGTGGTACGTCGGCGCTGCGCCGATCGAGATCCGCACAGCCCAGGCCCAGGACTTCCTGGGAGTGCTGGAGTTGGCGCGCAACGCCCTACGCACCAACAGGTCTATGGCCCGAATGCCCATCGCTCGGGTTCTCCACCTGTTGGGTTCAGACTTCCGTCCCACTTCACCCGACCTGTTCTCGCTCATCTCATACGTCGACGCCCGAGCCGTTCCCGGGGCTGATCGGTGGGCCGGTTGGAACGCATCAACTATCATGAGGGTGTCGTACGGCGATCAGGTGTGCGTCTGGATCACCAGAATCCACGAAGGATTGCACGTGGCGTGTCGTTACCCCGATAACGACATCGCACACAAGAACATCCTGCACTTTGTTGAAGAATTGCGGAAGATCATCGTGTCGGTCGCCCGGACGGGCGGGTACGGGGAGTATTGTGCCGAGCCGAAGGCGTCGCACATGTTGCTATAGCGGTGCGGGCCGCTCCGTCTGGACTGGTTGACCGCTTGGTGTCAAGTGGTGGGTGCACCACCAGCCTCGATCAGGAATGTGTTGAGGACTTCGGTTGGTTTTTGCCAGCCGAGTGTCTTCGTGGACGGTCGTTGAGTTCGTCGGCGACGGCGTCGAGCTCGGCCTGTGTGTAGCCCGACAGGTCGGTTCCTTTGGGGAAATACTGGCGCAGGAGACCATTGGTGTTCTCGTTGCTACCCCGTTGCCAGGGTGAGTGTGGATCGCAGAAGTAGACGTCGATTCCGGTCTTGACGGTGAAGTTCGCGTGCGCGGCCATCTCTTTTCCCTGGTCCCAGGTCACACTGTTGCGGAGGAAGTCGGGAAGGGTTTCCATTTTCTGGGCCAGGAGAACGGCGACGCGCTGGGCGGTGCGGTCGTAGGGAATCCGGACGAGCATGACATACCGGCTGGCGCGCTCGACGAGGGTGGCGATCTGGGACTTGCAGCCCTTGCCGATGATGAGGTCTCCCTCCCAGAAGCCGGGAACCGCACGGCACTCGGCCTCGACCGGGCGTTCGCTGATGTTGACCATGTCTGGGATCTTTCCCCTGGCTATGGTTGTCCGTGACCGGTTGACCCGCCGCGTGCGGCCCTGCCGCAGGGCGATCTTGAGCTGGGTGCGCAACTCGCCACGTGCCTGTAGGTACAAGCTCTGGTAAATCGTTTCGTGCGACACTCGCATAGTGTCGTCGTCGGGGAAGTCCTGGCGCAACCGCTCGCTGATCTGCCTGGGTGACCATTTCTTTTCCAACCCGGAGTTCACCGCATCGTGCAACGCCGCGTTCTTTTCCAGTGATCGCGGTTTCGGGCGGGCACGGTGTTCGTCGGCTCGCCCTTGTGCGGGTATCGCTCGATACGCCGATCGGCCACCATTCCTCGTAACCTCACGTGACACCACCGTGTGGTCCCGCTTCAGCAGTCGCCCGATGCATCGATAAGAGCGCCCGACGGCAAGCTCGCGAGAGATGATTTCTCGCTCCTCGGCAAGAATCTCCGTACCCCGCACCGACAATGACTCCCTTCCCTTACCGACCGAACGCGCGGTAGGATATCATTCCTGGTGGTGCACTCATCCTATGACACCAAGGAGTATGGGCGGTCTGCGTGTGATCGATATTGCAAATAATACTGCCACTGAAAAGTGGATCATGTTGAACGACAGCGCGCCGAGAGCAGTGGCGATCACGCCAGATGGGCGCTCGCTGTATACCACAACCTTTGGATGCAGCGTTGTGGTCGTCGACACCGGATCGGGCAATGTTGTCGGGCATGACATTATCATCGGTTGCGATCCTGCCGGCGTTGATGTCACCCGCGACGGACATAGACTTCTCGTCGTAAACGCCACTGGAATTATTGATGACACTGTTTCGTCGATAAGCGTGATCAACACTGCGACCAACAAGGTCGTCGGCAGCGACGTATCTCTTGGTCTACCAGCCGGAACTACTGCTCTCGGTATAGCGATCATCGATGATGAGCGCGATACCTGCATAACCTGTTGGGACAAGCAGAGCGGACTTGGCACAATTCGAATCATTCCGACGTTGACGATACTAGAACGGGTTCCTTAACGGGCTTTCAATGCTCGATGAATGCTGCAGCGCGGACTGCGGTGTAAGCGCCGCCTGCTGGACGAACGTAGCTGTAGCGGTCATGAGGCCGGCCTAAGATCGTTCTAGACCCAGCAGGATGCGCAGGTTGTTGGCGGCGGTGGTGTGGCCGGCGTCGGCGGCGGTGCGATACCAAGCCCGAGCCTCGTCGAGCTCGCCGCGCCGCGCCAGTAAGACGCCGAGGTTGTAGGCGGCGTTGCTGTTGCCGGCGTCGGCGGCGGTGCGGTACCAGGTCGCTGCTTCGTCGTGCTCGCCGCGCTGTTCGAGCAGGACGGCGAGGTTGTTGGCGGCACTGACATTGCCGGCGGCGGCGGCGGTGCGGTACCAGGTCGCTGCTTCGTCGTGCTCGCCGCGTCGCTTGAGTAGCAGGCCTAGATTGTAGGCTGCGGTGGCGTGACCGGCGTCGGCGGCGGTGCGGTACCAGGCCACGGCCTCATCGAGCTCGCCACGCTCTTCCAGCACCAGGCCGAGGTTGTTGGCGGCATCAGTGTTACCGGCTTCGGCGGCGGCCCGTGACCACCGTGCCGCTCCGTCGAAATCGCCGCGCCGCTTGAGCAGCAGACCGAGGTTGAATGCCGCGGTGGTGTTGCCGGCGTGGGCGGCGCTGCGCCACCAGGTCTCCGCCTCATCGAGCTCACCACGCTGCACCAGCAGCACGCCCAGCACGGTGGCGGCGGTGATGTTGCCGGCTTCGGCGGTGCTGCGCCACCAAGTCTCCGCCTCGGCGAGGTCGCCACGCTGCACCAGCAGCAGACCGAGGTAGTTGGCGGCGTCGATGTTGCCCGTTTTGGCTGCGGTACGCCACCATGCTTCCGCCTCGGCGAGCTCGCCACGCTGCACAAGCAGCCGGCCGAGACCGGTGGCGGCGTCAGTGTTGCCGGCCTCGGCCGCCGTGCGCCACAACGTCTCCGCCTTACCGAGTTCGCCGCGTTGCACCAGCAGCAAGCCCTCCTCGTAGGTGTCGGGTTCGGCGGGCGGGGTCGCGTTCGAGGACTCGCTAGTCTCCTTCGCCCCGGCCTGCTCGACCCACAGTTGCAGGGCCTGCGGGGCCACTGCCAACTGATCAGCGACCCGCTCGATCGCGTCGAGTTGGCCACCCGCTTCCGGGCGCCCGTCAAGCACCATCCGCACCGCACGCTGCCGAAACTCGTCACTAAATTCCTGGGTGGCTGGCATGATCAGCATTCTCCCGAAATATGAGTCATGACCTGCACCGTGACCGTTCGGATGGGCAGGCCCGCCGTCTACCCGATCCTGCTGTTACCCACCGCCAGCAGCGCTTGCTCAACTCCCGCGTGACCCACCACGTCAGCCCAGGTGATCGACAGCCATCCCCGGAAGTCGACCTCAGATGGCTCCGTGATGGGTCGGCCTGGCTGCATCGGCAGTACAAGCGACACGGCCGGCGCTGCCCGACTGGCGCCCGCGGCACTGAGTATCCGCTGCTCCAATCCCACACTGGGGATCGTCTGCGGGACGGACAGGGCCAGCATGGCGCCGACCTCCTCGGTCTCCGCGGCAATGCTGACGCAGGTTGGGCAATCAGCCAGGTGCCCGGTGGCCAGGGACTCTTCGACGGGCTCCAGGGCGTGTAATGCCCAGCCGACCGCCAACTCGCGGTACGGGCAGCTGCTAACACGGTCCTGCTGGTCGTTCATCGGTTCACCACCTCCCTGACCATGCGGGCCTCTGCGACCAGGGCGCCAGGATCCAACTGCTCGGTCAGCAGCGAGCGCAGGCGCTGCACCGCGGCGAACGTGCGGGACTTCACCGTGCCCAGCGGGACACCAGTCAGCACGGCAATCTCACGCTGAGTGTGCCCGCCGAAATAGGCCAAAGCGAGCACCCGCCGCTGCTCGACCGGTAGGCGACGAAGCGCCGTGCGCACCTGGCCGGCCGCGACGCGCGCCATCGCCGCCGCATCGGCGCCCGGTACCGGGGTTGGCGACCAGTCCTCGCCCGCCTCCGGCGCAGCGACCACCCGTCGCCGGATGGTGGCCTCTTTTCGCACCGTGTCCACCGCCCTGTGGTGGATCAGCGTCAGCAGCCAGGTAGCAAAGTCACCCCGAGATGGGTCGAACCGGGTCGGCTCACGCCACAGCGTCAGGAACACCTCCTGCACCACATCCTCGGCCAGTCCATCGTCCGCGCAGATTCGCCGGGCCAGCGAGTAGCACGGGCGCCCAAAACGCTGATAGAGCTGAGACAGTGCCGCCCGGTCGGCATCCCCGAGTCTTCGCACAAGTTCGGAATCGCAAGGTTCCTCGACCACGCTCTCAGCCGCGGGTATCGGCTCCGAACTGCCACTGCCCTGCCAACGGTTCAGCCGGGGGTCACTCGGTCGAACCTCGTCGGCCACTAGAGACATCCTCACGTCGGACCTACGCCGGGCGCCGGGCGTCACCTACCGGTTCCGGCTCGTTGCCTCAGCGTATCCCCGCACACGACGGCAGGCAGGCGCCACAAGCAACAATCTTGGCGCTTGCGGGAGAAACGCCTACCCCGAAGACGGCCAACAGATCGCCGGAATAGACGCGCACATGATGATCGATGCCCAAGTCGCGCAATCTGATAGAGGTCTGCCTGCATCTGTTAATCGCAGGGGCGCCGGCTGATCGCGGTGCAAGATGCCCGTCCCGATCATTCCTGACCCGATGGCAGGTTGAGAGTCGTGACTCCTCATCCGGCGGTCCTCCACACCGGGACCGGCTCGCCCGCACTCCCACGCCAAGATCATGCCGTCTCCATGCTGTCAGACGTCGACGACGCATGACGATCGCTGACAACGCTGAGCATTGTCCGCGCATGCACCTGGCCGATCTCGGCGACGAACACCGCCGCCAGGATCGGCCCCACCCCGGAAATGGCTTGGATCGCGGCATAGCCGCGGTGTCCACGCAGTCGACCGCCGGCCAGGTTGGTGAACAGCTCGATTTCGAAGTCCAGAGCGTCGATGCGCCGACCAGCCGGGTTGACCCGGGCGCCAAACGCCGGCGACAACGCAACCCGCTGGAGCAGTTGCTGCCCACCGGCGCCGAACAAATCACTCATCACCACCGGCACCCCACACGCCGCCAGCACCGCGTGCACCTGGCATTTCACACTCGAGCGAAGCGCCACCAGCTTGGCCCGATGACGCACCAGCGCACGCAGCTCCCGAATCGCCGGTGGAGCGATCCACGCCTCGGGCAGTCGACCCATCCGCAAACGAGTGGCCGTGGTATCGACGGCGGCAAGTTCGCAGTTCGGCATAGAATAGAGCTGCTCGAAGGGGCGCGGCCCCTGCCAACACAGCTGTGCCAGGGGAGTGGCTCCGAGTGCCGGGCGGATGAAGCCATTGATCAACAGCCGGTAGCTGCGCATGTCGTCTCCTCGACCTGATGACCGGACAGCCACTCGTCGAGGAGGTAGCCGAGTGTGACGTTCGTCCGTGCTGCCGTGTTGTCGCGGACCTGGCAGCCTGTTGCGGACCGGAATTGCCGCGTCCCGGTCTCGACCGAGCCGCTGAGCATGAGCTGCCGACCGGTCACCGGATCGTACCCCGGCAGAGTCACGGACCTCGTAGGTGCCGCCCCGCTGGCGGATGCCGGTCAGGCCCTTCGGAGGCCGATCTTCTTCCGTCCATTGGGCGGGTGAGAGGTGGTGCGCCGCCAGGGACTCGAACCCCGAACCCGCTGATTAAGAGTCAGCTGCTCTGCCAGTTGAGCTAGCGGCGCTGGTGTCGGACCATGCTCGGTGCGACGGCAGGACGCTAGCATGCTTGCGACCACCGGGCCGAATCAGGCCTACGAGCAACCGCGCAAGGGCGTCGCGCGTCGGTACACACGTGTCCAGTCGGCGAGCGCGCCGAGTCTGTCAGTGGGGGGCGGCAGACTGAACTCCTTGTAGTAGATCACGGAAATGGATGGTGCCCGTGGGGGTGAGCAGGTCAGGTCCGCTGACTCGACGTCGGAGCACAGTGTCCGGGCTGGTCGGACGCGGTGCAGTGATCACGGTGTTACTCCTCGTCGGCATGCTCGGGGCGTTGTTGGCCGGGTGCAACTCGGGCCATCTCAGTGCACCGACTCCGGCGGTGCACCAGGCCGCCGCACCGTTGCCTCCTCCGGTCGCGGTCATCACCAGCGATCCGGCGAACCAGGCGGCCGACATCTCACCGCTGGCGACCATCACGGTGACCGTCGCGAGGGGCAAGCTCGGCGAGGTGGCGGTAGCCAGTCCGCAGGGGACTCCGGTGGCCGGCCAGCTTCAGCCCGACAGCACAACCTGGAAGACGACCGAACCGCTGGGCTACGGCAAGACCTACACGATCAACGCCACTGCGGTCGGTGACGACAACCGTCAGGTGCGCAGCACCTCGACGTTCACCACCATCGCACCGCGGACCCTTGCCTTCCCGTCGATCAACCCGCTCAACGGCGAGACGGTCGGCGTAGGTCAGCCGATCTCAATTTATTTCGACGAGCCGATCACGGACAAACAAGCAGCCGAGAACACGATCGCGGTCACCACGGACCCACCTGTCGAGGGCGCCTTCTATTGGTTCTCCCGCAAGGAGTTGCACTGGCGTCCGCAGCAGTTCTGGGAGCCGGGGACCCACGTTACCGTTGATATCCATGACTACGGCAAGGACTTCGGCAACGGAGTGTACGGCGAGCAGGACCGGACGTCGCACTTCACGATCGGTGACGCGTTCATCGCCACCGCCGACGGCGCTGCCCACCAGATGACCGTTGCGGTCAACGGTCATCTGGTGCGGACAATGCCGATCTCCATGGGCAAGGCGAACACTCCCAGCGCCAAGGGCGTCCATGTGGTCACCGAGCGAAACGCGACCAAGGTAATGGACTCGACCACGTTCGGCCTTGCGCTCGATGCCCCCGGGGGGTACATCGCCAAGGTGAAGTGGGCCACTCGCATCTCCAATAGTGGAGAGTTCGTGCACTCCGCGCCGTGGTCAGTCGCTCAGCAGGGCAACAGCAACGTCAGCCACGGATGCATCAACCTCTCCCCAGACAATGCCAAGTGGTTCTTCGACAACGTGAAGAAGGGCGACGTCGTCATCAACGTCAACACTGGCGGCCCCGACCTCAAACCATACGATGGTTTCGGAGATTGGCAGGTCCCATGGGGGCAGTGGGTGTCAGGAAACAAGTAACCATCACCGTGCGGAGGCGTGCCTAGTGATCAGACGTCTCGCCCGGTCGGCTTCCTCGAAGATCGCCAGGTGCGCACCGTTGAAAACTTCGAGCTTCGCTCGATAAATGGCTTTTTCGAGAGTCTTGGCATGCGGATTGACCGGAGTACCAGAATCCTGTGAACCACCGATCACCAGCGTGGGCGTGTTGATCCGACCGAGCGACCGGCGACCGTCCCAACCGGCGATAGCCGAGCAGCACTCGGCGTAGCCATCGTCGGGAGTGCCGGCGATCATCTTGATCGTCTTCTCCACGATCTCTGGGTGCACGGCTGCCCAGTCCGGGGTGAACCAGCCGGCGACCACATCGGGCGCTATCCCGGCGGTGCCCGCCCAGCGAACTGATGCGCCCCGCTCTACCCACGGCCCGTGGTCGTCGTAATAGGCGCTGGTGCTGCACAGGACGAGAGAGGACAGCCGTTCCGGGACATTCGCGGCGAGACAGATGCCGACCATCCCGCCCAGCGACAGGCCGCAGAAGGCCGCCCGCTCGATACTGAGCCGATCCAGCAGCGCCACCACATCAACGGCCAGGTCCACAATCGTGAAGGTCCCACCCGGGGCCGGAGATCGGCCGTGTCCGCGATGGTCGTACCGCAGCACCTGGAACCGCTCGGCCAGTGCCTCGACCAGCGGATCCCAGATCTCCAGCGTGCTACCCAGCGGCCCGGCCAGCACCAGCACCGGTAAGTCAGACGCCCCGGTGATCTCGTGGTGGACCTCGACGGTTCTCATGCCCGAACTTTAGTACCAGCCTGCTAAGGGCCGAGACAGTGTTTTAAGTGAACCATGGGGTGAGTGACGGGACTCGAACCCGCGACATCCTGGACCACAACCAGGTGCTCTACCAAGCTGAGCTACACCCACCATGCTGCTGCCTCACCAGCGCTGCGAAGGATAATAGCGGCAGCGCTGTCCGGGGTCAGCGGTTGGGCACCTGATCGGTGACGGCCTGCGCCGCCGCCCGTGCTTGCTCCGAACTCGGGCCTGGCGCCGGCACGAACACGGCGCGCCGGTAGTAGGCCAGCTCACGGATGGACTCGATGATGTCGGCCAGCGCCCGGTGCGCCAGACCCTTGGCTGGCTGCGCGTAGTAGACCCGCGGGTACCAGCGCCGGCACAACTCCTTGATGGATGACACGTCGACCATCCGGTAGTGCAGGTATCCGTCGAGCTCGGCCATGTCACGGGCCAGGAATGCCCGGTCGGTGGCTATCGAGTTGCCTGCCAACGGCGCCGAGCGGGCCTCGGGTACCCACCTGCGGACATAGGCCAGCACCAGCCGCTCCGCCTCGGCGAGGCTCACGGTGGACTGCCGCACCGCCTCGGTCAGGCCGGACCTGGCGTGCATGTCGCGCACCACTTCAGGCATCGAATCCAGAGCGGCGTCGTCGGCATGGATTACCACGTCGACGCCCTCGCCGAGCACCCGAAGCTCCCCATCAGTGACCAGCGCTGCGATTTCGATCAACGCGTCCTTGCCGACGTCCAGCCCCGTCATCTCACAGTCGATCCATACCAGACGGTCGTTCACGCCGTCGAGCCTAGTGTGTGCGCGACGCCATCCACCTCGTGCAGCACAAACGGCTCGAGCAATCCTGGCACCGCCTGCTCGGCGACGGCCAATCCTTCGGCGGTCTCGACGTCGATGACGGAATACCCACCGCTGCCGGCTGCGGTGGTCGCGGTCACCGTGATCAGGCCGGTCCGGCGCTGCAACAGCGACTGCGACACCGTCCAGCCGATCA
This sequence comes from Pseudonocardiales bacterium, assembly GCA_023252195.1. GTDB lineage: Bacteria > Actinomycetota > Actinomycetes > Mycobacteriales > Pseudonocardiaceae. The sequence continues at coordinate 303,608 of JAHEXI010000005.1, read as the reverse complement.
CCCCGGCGCGCTGCAACGCCACCGTGCCACGCACGCCGGCACCGTGCCGGGTGACGAGATAACGGCTGGTCAGCGCATGCCCAAGGTTGCGGTAGGCGTCCAGGGCGACCAGCACCGCCACTGGCAGCAGGCCCAGGACGGCCCAGGCCACCCAGGACGGCACCGGAGCAAGCCACAGCGCCGCGGATGCCACCAGCACCGGCACCGTTGCGCGGACCAACCGACGCCGTAGGGCCACCAGCGGGTGCCTGCGCAACGTGGTGGCGGTGGGGGAGGGATCCTCTGCGAGCACCGCCCCTGACACCCGATGCGCCTCGCTGCGTGGGGCGGGCGGCAGCAGGGTCCCCCGGCCGTGGCCGCGCCGGCCGCCCAGCCCGGTCGCCACAGCGACAGTCCGGGCCCCCCGCCCGACCCGCAGTAGCGGTGACTCGACCACCTCGACGCCGCGCAGTCGACGCTCCTCCAGCGAGACCGACCTGGTGGTGAACAGCCCTCGGCGAATCCGTAGGGTCCCGCCCAGCTCACGCACCAGAGTGAACCCCCACCAAGCCTCAATGAAGATCAACGCCGAGCCTCCCAGTGCGATCATCAGCACCAGCACCGCGAACGCAGCGATGCCCACCCACAGCGGGGCCATGGTCAGCTTCTCGCGGACGCCGCCGACGTCCACCGCGTTGGCACCGACATCATTGATGAGTTGCCCGACAGCACCGGCGACCGCAACCACCGCCACCAGGCTTGACACTGTGAGTGGTGCGAAGCGCAGCCAAGACCAGCTCAGTGCCGCCAACTCGGTGGCAGCCGACGCAACCGTGGCACCTGAGCGGTCCGGACCACCGACGTCGAGGGGATCCAGCAGCCTCTGACGTACCCGGTCGGCCTCGGCCGCGGAAATCGCGTCCAGGGTCAGCTCGCGCGCCTCACGCCTCTCGGCGCGTTCACCAGTCCCGATCTTGACCACCGACAGCTGGAACAGCCGGTGTATCGGCCCGGCGGTGACGTCGACGCTGCGAATCCGGTCCCGCGCGACCGATCGGGTGCTGCGGAACACCAAACCCGTACGCAGCTCGACGCGCTCGCTGGTGATCCGGTAGCGGGTGGTGAACCAACGCAGCATCCCAGTGAACATGACAACCAGCACGCCGACTAAGACGCTGTATATTCGCCCGCCGACATCCTGACCGATCCCGATCACCACCACTACGGCGATCACCGGCAGGAGGCCGGCAAGCTGGCGCAGCGGAGTCACGGCGAGCATCCACGGGTTGAGGCGCTGCCAGTCGGGCTCACCTGGCGCCATCACCGCGGTCATGTGGCGTCCCCAGGGGTCGCCTGGGTCGTTTCGGTGAGTCGCTCGACGAGGTCGTTGGCCACCGCCCGGTCCAGCCCGGCCAACCGCAGCGCCCCGGCCGCGGATGCTGTGGTGACCGTGACGGTGGCCAGCCCGAACAGCTGTTGCAGCGGTCCGCGCTCGGTGTCCACGGTCTGGATCCGAGACATCGGCGCGACCCGCCATTGCTGACTGATCCAACCTGCCGACGTGTACACGGCGTCATCAGTGGTCTCCCAGCGGTGCACCCGGAACCGCCACCGTGGCATCACCAGCAGGTAGCCCAGACCGATGATGGCCACCGCGACCGTGCCGGGTATCAGCCACGGCCGGGCATCGGCCCAGGCGAGTATGCCGATCACCAGCGGCACCAACACCGCCGCCACCTCGGCAGCGGCCTGAGTGCTCCACCAGATGATCGCCCGCCGGCTGACCCGGTGACGCGGCGGACGCAACCGCAACGGCTCGCTCATCAGATACTCACTGTTATACCGGGGCCCGCGCCTATACCTTGGCCTCGCCGCGACCGACGGCCTCCAGGAAACGTGCCGGGACCTGCGGGACACGGTGCGATTGCCCCGCCGTCAGCAGCAGCGCGGCATAGCTGCTCCGGGCGGCCTCCTCGAGGTTGACAGCCCGTTTGTGCGCGAGCTCCACCGAATCAGCCAGCACCGAGCAACCGTGATGGTCGAGCACCAGGACGTTGATTCCACCGGCTACGGCTTCGGCGGCAGCCACCGCGAGCTTGACGCTGCCGGGCCGCTCGAACGGCACGATGGCGATTTCGCGTAGGTAACAAGCATGGTCACTTGTGATCAGCGCGATGTCGTAGCCCAGCGCGGTAAGTAGCACGCTGGTCTGCGGGTGCAGATGGATGATCGCGTTGACGTCCGGGCGTCGGGCATAGGTCTCCGTGTGCAGCCGCCACTCACTGGACGGCTGCGGATGCCCACCCCGCAAGCCCCCCTCCAAGATATTGATCAGCGAGAACTCGGTGGGCTCCAACCGGTCCAGCCAGCTGCCCGCCGCGGTGATCCAGCACTGGCCCGAACCAGCCGCGCGGGCCGAGAGGTTGCCGCCCGATCCAATCGCCAGCCCGGTGCGAACGGCCTCGGCCCCGACGTGTGCGAGCTGATCGCGAAGGTCGCCGCCGGGATAGCTCACCGCACGAGCCTAGAAGCCCTGCTCTGCATGGCCGAGCGGTGGGCTCGCTCCAGTTACTCTCAGTGCGGTGACTCACAGTAACAGGATGTCCACAGTTACACCTCTATCGGATAATTACTCGCGGATTCTTCGGCGCATTATCGGCAATCCATATACACAGTGCCAGTGGGGAAGACCGGGACAGCTCATTCACGTTGGAGCCGGTTTGGGTTATGCTGGAGTGGGTCGGGGCCCATACCGCTAACAATCGTCTCGACGGCCGACTCGGTTGCCTGGAAATCGCTTTGCGAGAAGGGCGAACGCAGGCTGGCCGGCAGCGGCGAGGAAGGTTCGACAATGCAGCTCAGCAAGGGCGCCCGGACAATGGGACGGGTGGGAGCCCTGGTGGCCTCCGCCACTTCGATGTTGGTCTTCGCCGGGCCTGCCTCGGCGGCGGGAGACACCGCCGTATCATACGAGCACGGCCACGAGCTATTCTCCGTCCAATTGACCGGCGATGAGGTCCGCGATGGCGGAGACCGCGACGGCGACGCCGTCGCTCGCCTCGACCTCGACCCAGAGAATGAGAGGGTCTGCTACGTCGTCACCTGGCGCGGGCTGGACGGCGACGTGACCGACTTCCACATCCACTCCGGCTCTCGGCACAACGACGGTCCAGTCTTCGTCGATCTCTTCAATGACCGACACTTCGACGGGGAGCACAACACGGCGGCGGATTGTGTCCATAGTGACGAATCGAAGATCCGCGCCATCGTCGAGGACCCGTCGGACTATTATCTGATGCTCCATACGACCGCACATCACGCGGGAGCGCTCCGCGGCCAGCTGGACTAAGGAGCTGTTTCACTCCTGAGGCCGAGTCCAATGGCGACTCGGCCTCAGGAGCTGACCTGATCCCTCGACAACCGCGCAAGCATGCCCTCGCAGCTGCGCACCACTACCCGGGCCCGATCAGCGGCGGCGCGATCGGACAGCGGGCTCTCGGCGCGCCGCTGCCAGCGGGCCAGGGCAGCGGTCACGGCCTCGCGGAGTGCACCGGAGTCCGCGTCGGGCTCCAGGCCGAGACGGTTGGGCATCGCGGCGCCGTGGCCGCCGAGCAGCCGTTCAGCATCGGACCGGGCATCAGCCGATAGCCCCAAGTCGGGAGCTCGCAACTCAGCGAGCAGCCGCAGTTCTCGAAATTCATGGGCTCCAGCCAGGATCCGTTCCACCTCACCGGCCAGCTCCTGAGTCTCGACGCGGGGTTGTTCCCGCAATGTGCGGTCGACGAGTAATAGCGCCGATCGGGCCTTGAGCACGTCGCGGCGCTCGGTGAACTGGGTGGCCAGCACAGTGCGCAGTTCGTCGAGACCGCTGCGCCGCACCAGCTCCTCGGTGAGCCCGGCTGGCTCGCGGTGCCCCTGGCGGATCAGGTTCGTCGCCAGTCGCAGCCCGAACAACCCGAACCGCTCCACCAACGCGCTGCGCGTCTGTGCCGGCAGGGTCGGATGCGCCTGCGCCGCGACGAACCGGTCCGCCGAGAGCAACAAGGCATCCAGCTCGGATCGGGATCCCTCGGCCAACTCGCGCAACGCGCTGAACTCCGCCTGCCGGAGCGTCCGAGCAGTCTGCGCGAGCAGACCGGCGACCGCGACCACGGTCTGGCACAGCCGGCGGACCTTAGGCTCGCCGCGGTAACGCCGGGCGACCTGCCGCGCCGAGACCATCGCATCGAGGCGGCCAGCGCCGATCTCGTCCGCCCGGGAAAGCACCGCGATCGTGTTGACGACCGCAGCTGGCGCGGCAGCCTGATCGTGGAACGACTCGAGAAAGCGCACGTCGCTGGCGTGCAGGTGACGCATAAGGTAGATGACGGCGTCCGCGTCCGACGGCCGGTCATCTGGCGCCAGTAGCGCGATCGACCGGGCCGAGATCTGCGTCGACAGCGACGCGATGCCGGGGGTGTCGATCAGCGTTGTGGTCCGCAGGCTGCGGGACGGCCAGTCGACGAGCAATCGCTCGACCTCCTCCGGGGTGCTGCCACGAAGATCGAACTCCAACCGGCCATCGGTCCGGATCAGCGGCAGCTGGCGTGGCAGTCCTGTGCGGGGCGTCAAGGTGACCCGCGGGCTTGCGGCGTCCCGATACCAGGTGACGATCTGCGTGCACTCGCCAGCGTCGGTCGGGGCGATCTGTTCCCCGACCAGCGCATTGAGCAGCGTCGACTTCCCGGCCTTGACCTTGCCCGCGACAGCTACCCGAAGCGGTTCATCGAGCCGGTCGATTTGGTCGCGCAGCTGGCTGGCCGTGGTCGGACTGTCGCGATAGACCTCGGTGGCCCGCCGCAGCACCGCACGGACCGCGGCACTGAGGCTAGGAGCGGCCCTCGTCGAGGCGTTCACGAACGCTTGCCTGGGGCGGCCAGCAGGGCGCGAGCATCCTGGCGCACCGCGTCGATCTGCGCCAGCTCGGCCTTGAGCCAGTTGATCCGCTGCTGCCGTTGGGAATCCTCGGTGTGAGCGGCCTTTTCAGCGGCCTGGATGGACTCCGTGAGCGAGCGTTGTAGCTCGGTCGCCACCTCGCTGAAGTGGTCCCGCAGCAGCCGCTGGACCTGGCGCAACCGGTCCCGGCATTCCTTGCCCACGTGGAAGGTGACGTCATCGATCTGGCGCCGGAGCAGCATCTGAGCTTCGGCTTGGTGCCGCTTGAGGCGGCTGTGCTTGTCATCCCGAAGCGTCTTGCTGCCGAGCACCAATCCACCAACGAGCGCGACCGGGTTGAATATCGACGTCGCTCCCACCAGCATGGTCAACATCCCGAACATCACCGCGCCACCGTAGGATCCGCGCAGCCCGGTGAGCAGCTTGCCGACGAGTTTGGGATCGTCGGCGTGCGGCGCCGCGAGTTCGGGCACTGCGTCGAGGGTGCTGGGGGTATCGCCCAGCCGCAGCTCAGGGAGCAGCTCGCCGCCATCTTCGGCGAAGTGCACGGCCACCTGCTGGGCGATCGACTGGGCGCGCTGATTGGCCCATACGAAGTTGTCCGAGGTGGCCGCAGCGAGCTGCTGACCGAGCCACTCGGTGAACTGCTCCCAGATCGCGTGCGGATCGGCTTCATCCAACGCCGCCTCACCAGTGCGGACGACTTGCCGCATCCGGTCGCGCAAGTCGAACTCGATGTCGGCGGTCAGGTCGGTCATCCCGTCGCTGAGCGTCTGCTGCCATCGTGCCGTGCGGCGCTGCAGGTTCTCGGCACGGGACACCGCGGCCTCCAGCTCGGCCCTCAGCACCGTGCCGCCTTCGGGGTTGCACTGCGCTTGTAGTTCCGCCCGCAGCGACACTGCGAGGTGGTCGGTGACGGTGAAGACGTCGTGCGCCACGCTGCGACGGCTCAGCCGGTCGGCCTGCGACACGGCGTTGCGCAGGTACCGCACCAGGGGCGGGAAGCCGGACTCATCATCGAGCTGGTTGTCCTCAGCGCGCTTCGCGTGCAGGCGCAACGTCGAGGACACCGGCAGCAGATCGGCCTCGACGTTGGCGCCGGCAAGATGGACGCGGTCCAGCTCGGCGATGCGCCGCCAGTGCGGGTAAAGGTCGATCTTGGAGAGCACGCAGGCGACATTGGGACACAGCTTCATCGCCTGCCGCAGAAAGTCGATCTCCGGTTCCGAGTATTCCTGCGACGCGTCAGAGACCAGCAGCACAGCATCAGCGGTGGGCAGCGCAGCCAACGTACTGGCGGTGTGCACCGAGCTGAGGCCGCCGACGCCGGTGGTATCGACCAGGACCAACCCGTCGGCCAGGATCTGACGCGGGATGCCGACCTCGGCACGCAACAGATTCTGCCGGTTAGCCGGATTGCCCGCCTCGGACACGTGGCGCGCCAGCTCGTCGATGGGTACCTCGACTCGCGTGGTCTCCGGGTCGGAGGCATCGTCCATCCCGCGCACCAGCGACGCAATGGGGGTCTTCGCGTAGGAGATCTCGGTGGGCAGTGCGGTAGCGATGTCGTCGTCGACCGGGCAGACCGGAGCGTCGACCAGTGCGTTGATGAGCAGGCTCTTGCCCTGCTTGAACTCACCGACCACCAGTACCCGGACGGTGGGATCGAGCAGCCGCCGACGGGTGTGCGCCAGCCGCTGCAGTAGGTCGCTACGGTCGCCAGCCTTGGTCAAGCTGATCGATCGGTCAACAACGTCCAAGCCCGGCGGTCCTACTGCGCTCACTGCGTTGCCCTCTCCTGCCGATAGCCCCGGTGGAGGCTACTCCAGCGGATCCGTGGGGCTGTGGACCCGGATCGCACCGAGTAGCGAGCCACCGCGTTAGTGCATGGGGACAACCCCGACATGGGCCTTGGCGCTCTCGGACCCCGCGCCGCCGCCGTGACCCGAGCCGCCGACGCTGACACACAGTGCCGCTAACGTAGCGCCGCGTGTTGGCGATACCTGGCCGGGCGCCGCTTCAGCTCCGCTCTAGGCTGCGGTTCCGCCCGATGAGGGATCCCCGAGAAGGAGGGAGCTCGCGAGGATGAGCTACTGGCTCGGGATCGATGTGGGCACGGCCTTCACCGCTGCGGCGATCTGCCGGCAGTCTGGTGGCCTTTCTGGGGTGCCTGAGGTGGTGGCGTTGGGTACCCGGTCGACCGCGGTGAGTTCAGTGCTGTATCTGGCACCTGACGGGCAGGTCGTGGTGGGCGAAGCCGCCGAGCGTCGCGCGGTGACCGATCCTGATCGGGTGGTGCGCGAGTTCAAACGACGCATCGGTGATGAGGTGCCGATGGTCATCGGGGGCCGACCGCATTCAGCACCGGAGATCGCCGCGATGGTGCTGGGCTGGGTCATCGAGCGGGTCGCGGCGCGGGAGGGTGGCCCGGCCACCGGCATCGTGGTCACCCATCCCGCCGGGTGGGGACCGTATAAGATCTCGACGATGACCGCGGCGTTGCGCGCGGCGGGACTGACGTCGATCACCTTCCGGACCGAGCCCGAAGCCGCCGCGGCCAGCTACGCGCTGGCCCCGCGCATCGAGCCGGGCAGCACCATCGCCGTCTATGACCTCGGCGGAGGCACCTTCGACGCCGCCGTGGTCCGCAAGACCGGCCCCGCGACACTGCAGGTACTCGGAGTACCCCAAGGCCTCGAAGCGCTCGGCGGCGCGGATTTCGATGACGCCATCATGCGTCACGTACTCGCCGCGGTACCCGCGCTGACCCAGCTCGACCCCGACGATCCCGCGACCTTGGCCGCGACCGCGGCGCTGCGCCGAGACTGCACCGAAGCCAAAGAAGCCCTGTCGTCTGACACCGAGGTCACCATCCCGGTGCTCGCCCCCGGCGTGCAAACCCAGGTCCGGCTCATCCGGGCCGAGTTCGAAGACATGATCCGCCCCCAGGTCGAGCAGACCGTCGAGGCGCTCCGCCGGGCACTGCGATCAGCCGACGTCGAGCCCGACGACCTCGACACCGTCCTGCTCGTCGGCGGCTCCTCCCGGGTCCCACTGGTCGCCCAACTCGTCTCCGCCGAACTCGGCCGCCCCGTCGCCATCGACACCGACCCCAAAGCCGCCATCGCCCTCGGCGCCGCCCTAGCCGCGCTACCCACCCCCACTACCGCTCCCGATGCGCCAGTCGAGGAGGATCACGGGTACCGGACGGTCGACTGCGGCGCTGTCACCGAGACCTCCGCACTCGCCGCTGGATCCGAACTTCCGGCGCCCACCCCTGCGGAGGTTCCCCAGCGACCATCACTGACGGCCCTGCCGTTGGATGTCGAACCCGCTGAGCTCCAGTGGCACAGAACCAGGTCCCGCCGGCTGAAACACGTCGTCCTCGCCGGAGTCCTCGCGATGTTCACCGTTGCGGGCGTGGCGTCAATTCCGTTCCTGACCTCCCGCACCGGTCCTATCCCCCCGGCGAACGCCGGAACCTCGACGTCCAGCACCCCCGCGGCGCCCGGTATCCCAGCACCCGACGCCCCGGCTCCCGGTGCCGCCAGCCCAGCACCGGATGCCGGGATAGGCAGCGACAACAGCTCGAACAGCGGGGGACCGATCCGTACGGCACCGCGTGCCGCACCGAACAGACCGGCCAGCGGGCCCGCACCGGTTGCCACCAGCGCGGCGCCGCCGAGCTGGGTCACCACGTACACTTGGACCAGCACCTGGTCCAGCCCCCCTCCCACCACGACGACGCCCCCGCCACCTCCCACAACACCGAAAGAATCCTCGCCGCCCCCGACCACGACGGTTGTCCCGACCACCACAGCCGTTCCGAGCACCACACCCCACCCGAGCCATGGGCGGCCTAGATGAACCAGGCAACGGCTCGCCACCATCCGAGGCACGACGATGTAGACGTCTCGTTGGCGGGGTTGGCGCCGGCACAGACGTTGTACAACGCGGTCTGCGCCGACCCGTCGGCTCCGCTCGCGGTATGCATCAGCGCTCCCGGAGGATATGGAAAGAGCGCGCTGCTGGCAGCGCTGCGTCAGGCTTACCTGGTGGCCGGGGTCAGCGTCGTCGGGACGGGCGCGGTGCCCATCGAGCTCACGCCGTCCTCCGACGTGGCCGTGCTGGTCGATGACGCCCATCAGCTGGACGGCCAGGGCCTCGACCGATTGCGCCGGCTGGCGCTGACCAGCGACGTCCGGCTCATCGTCGCCTACCGACCCTGGCCGAGGAAGCCGGAACTCGGCGAACTCGAAGACGCTGTGGGTGGTCACCATCCGCCGGTGTTGTTAGACCGGCTGGATCGCCGCGGAATCCAGTTCCGATGCGCGGCGCGGCTCGGCGGAGCATTGCCCGCGCCGGTGATCGACCTGCTCTGCGAGCAGACCGGTGGTGTTCCGATGCTGATCGACTGGGCGGTCGACGCGCTACCGCCCGGCGGCAGGCTCGACGGCGACCGTCCAGATCTGCCGCCGGGCGTCGCCGATCGCGTCCGCCACGTCCTGGACCGGCTGGGCCCCCAGCTCCGGGCATTACTGCTAGCCGTGGGACTCGGCGCGGCCGCGGACTCAGAGATCCTCGCCGAGGTGCTGGTATTGGATCCGGCGGTCGTGGTCGACCTGTTGTCGATGGCGCAGGCAGCCGGCCTGCTGCTCGGCGACGGGCGACTGATCCCGCTCGTGCGGAGCGCGATAGTGGCCAGCGCCGCCCCGGGCACCAGGCGGGTAGTTCAGCGGCTAGCGCTCGCTGCGCACCTCGAACGTGGCCGGCCGGTGCTCGGTCTGGCCCACCAGTTGGTCGACGCGGGTGCCCGCGGGAGCGACATCGCAGCGGTTTTCGAAGCGGCCGCTGACGCCGCCATGTCCGAACCGTCCGGGTCGGGTGCTGCGGCGCAGGCTGCACAGCTCTACGCCAAGGCCGTCGCCGCCGGTGCCGACCCCGCCTCGTTGGCGCCCCGGCGGGCCGAGTCATCGGCTCTGGCTGGTGATCTGGACATGGCGCTGCGGCTGGCCGATCAGGCATTGTCCGATCCCGCGTGTCCCGATCTCGGCAAGGCTGGCAACGTCGCGGCCGCTGTCCTGGCGCAGCGCGGTCTGCTCGCTCGCAGCGCCGAGGTCTACCGGTGGGTCGGTCCCGCCCGGTTGGGGTCGGCGGCGCCATTGGCGGCGCTGGCCTTGCTGGGTACCGGGTCGTTGGCCGAGGCTCGAGAGGTGCTGGCTGCTTCTTCCGGTGACCGGCCGCCGACGCTGGTAGCTGGGGCGGAGTCGCTGATGGCGGCTGGCGTGCTTGAGTCGGTACTCGGTTCACCGGACACCGCCCCCACGACGGCCCCGACGATGGCACTGTCCACGTTGACCCGAGCCGCCGCGTTGCTCGAACCGGGCGGACGCGCCGCGCTGCTTCCAGACACTCCGGCGGCGCTGGCGGCGATCGTGGCGCTGCATTGTGGCGAGCTCGACGTCGCCGTCTCGGTCCTGGAGCGGGCGCTGTCCAGCGGCGCCGGCGGGTTGTTCGCGCGAGCCCGTCACCAGCTGCTGCTGGCGTGGACCGCGATGATCCGTGGCGACATCGCGTTGGCCAGGCGATGGCTGGCCCGCACCGTCCCGGGTTCAGGCACCCTCGAGCCACGGGAGGAGTTGTTCGCCGCTGCGCTGGCGGTCGGTCTAGCCCGGCGCGAGAGCGACATTCCCACTTTGCAGATAGCATGGGCGGCGGCGCGAGAGGCGATCGTGCGGCATCCGGCCGACCTGTTCGCCCTGTTGCCACTGGGTGAGCTGGCCGTGGCCGCGGCCAGGCTACGAGACTTCGACCGGGTGGCGCCGCACCTAACCCAGGCTTGGACCCTGCTGGAGCGGCTCGGTGACCCGCCGCTGTGGTCGGCACCGCTGCACTGGTACGGCATGCACGCCGCGATGCTGCGAGGGTTGCCCAGTTCGGCCGAACCGCACGGGGCGGCCTTGGCGCGGGCAGCGAAGAACAACCACTACGCCGCTGTGCTCGCTGCCGCGGGACGTGCCTGGATGCAGGTGTTGGCCGGGCAGTTCGACCCCACGGAGGTGGAGGCCGCAGCGCGCGGATTGCAGACGATCGGGCAGGCCAATGATGGCTCCCGGCTCGTTGGGCAGGCCGCGATCCGCACCACCGACCGCAAGGTCATGGTCGCGCTGCTGGGATGCGCTCGCGCGCTGCAGGCCACCGGTCCCGGCGCGACCAGCCCGGCGCCAGAGGATGCGCCAGCCGATTCACCCGAGCTCGTAGCCGTCCCCCGGCGGCCCGCCGCACCGGCTGGCGCGGCCACGCTGAGCGACCGCGAGCGCGAAGTCGCCGAACTCGTCCTGACCGGACTGACCTACCGCCAGATCGGGGAACGACTGTTCATCTCGGCCAAGACTGTCGAGCACCACGTGGCCCGGATGCGTCAGCGCTTGGACGTAACTAGCCGCGACGAGTTGTTCTCCCAACTCAAAGCGCTAGTCACGTGACCGCCCACAGGATCGCCATTCGGAGCCGAATCGCGGGATTTGGAGCCGGCTGACCGCTATTCGGCTCCGAATGGCGATCCTGACAGCGCTACCGACTGGTAGAGGGTGGTGCGTTGGGTCAGGGGTCTACCGAGCGGTTCTACGATCGCGCGGAATCCGGCCTCATCGAGGCCCTGCCCGTGGCTGGCGCCGGCCGCACGGCTGATGTTCTCGTCCATCAGCGTGCCACCCAGGTCGTCGACGCCGGCCTGCAGCAATTGGCGGGCGCCGGAGGCGCCGAGCTTGACCCAGGATGCCTGCACGTGGTCGATCAAGCCGTGCAAGGCGATCCGGGCTACCGCATGCACCAGCAGAACCTCTCGCCACGTCGGTCCTCGCCGGGCCGCCCGCTTGAGGTACATCGGGGTCGCCATGTGCACGAATGGCAGCCCGACGAACTCGGTGAATCCGCCGGTCTGCGCCTGCAGTTCACGAGCTCGCAGCAGGTGACGGGCCCAGTGCACCGGTTGTTCGATGGCCCCGAACATCATCGTGACGTTGGAACGAAGCCCCACTGAGTGCGCTACCCGGTGCGCCTCCAGCCACTCCGCAGTAGTGATCTTGTCAGGGCACAACACCGCGCGGACCTCATCGTCGAGGATCTCCGCGGCGGTCCCGGGCAGCGAGCGCAGGCCCGCCTCGCGCAACCTGGTCAGGTAGGCAGCGAGCGGCTCGCTCAGCCGCCGGGCGCCTTCGGTGACCTCCAGCGCGGTGAAGCCGTGGATATGGATTCCGGGGGCCGCCTCGTGGATCGTCCGACAGACCGTGACGTAGTAGTCACCATCAAAGCTGGGATGGATGCCACCCTGCAGGCAGACCTCGGTGGCGCCGCAGCGCTGTGCCTCCAGTACCCGTGCCACGATCTCCGGCAGCGTCAGCAGGTACGGCGCGCCGCGCAGGTTCAACGACAGCTTGCCCTTGGAGAAACCACAGAACCGGCATCGGAACGTGCACACGTTGGTGTAGTTGATGTTGCGATTGACAACGTAGGTGACGGTGTCGCCGACGGCGGCCGCGCGCAGCTCGTCGGCCAGCCTGGCAACGGCACCGACCTCGGGGCCACGGGCGCCGAACAATGTGACCAGCTCCTCGAGGCCGGGACGCTGGCCAGCTCGAACCCCGTCAAGCACCGCACCTACGGCGCCGGTCGCCCGTCCCAGCGACGGCAGCAACACCGACGGCGCGACGTCGGCGCCGGAGTACCAGGCGGTGGAGCGGCGCCCAGCCACCGTCACCTCCGCGCCGTCGCCCACGTCGGCAGCTCGGGACGCAGATTCCGGGAACACTGCGCCCGGATCATCGCGACCGAGACCCTCGGCGTCAGAACGGTCCAGCACCCCGAAGCGGACCGCCTCATGCAGCCATCGGTCCGGCTGCAGGGCGAACTCCGGGTAGATGGCTAGGCGCGGAGCCAGCGTGTGGCCCGCCATCTCAGTGGCACTGCGCAGCTCGTCCAGTGCCGGCCAGGGCCGCTCGGGATTGACGTGATCCGCGGTGATGGGGGAGACCCCACCCCAGTCGTCGACGCCGGCAGCAAGAACACTCGCCGGGTCGTCGATGAGATTGGGCGGGGCTTGCACATGCACCTGCGGCGGCAGCAGCAGCCGAGCCAGCGCGATGGCCCGTAGGTGCTCCCGCGGTGGGCACGGTGCTACATGGCGCATCGCGGTGCGCGGCTTGGGCCGGAAGTTCTGCACGATCACTTCTTGGACGTGCCCGTACCGCCGGTGCGCCTGGGCGATCGCTTCCAGGGCCGCCACCCGGTCAGCCTCGGTCTCCCCGATGCCGACCAGGATCCCGGTGGTGAACGGGATCGCCAGCTCACCCGCGGCTTGCAGGGTGGCTAAGCGCCGGTCCGGGTGCTTGTCCGGGGCGCCCCGATGCGCGGCGAGATCCGGCCGCAACGATTCGATCATCATCCCCTGGCTGGCGGTCACCGTCCGCAGCGCGGCCAGCTCGTCACGGTGCAAGGCGCCGGCGTTGGCGTGCGGGAGCAGCCCGGTCTGATCGAGCACCGCTCGGCACGCCGCAACCAGGTAGTCGATCGTGGAGCGGTACCCGTGCTCGGCCAGCCAGTTTCGGGCCGACGGGTAGCGCCGCTCGGGACACTCACCAAGGGTGAACAGCGCCTCATGACAACCCAGCTCCGCGCCCCGCCGGGCGATCGCCAGCACTTCGTCGAGCTCGAGGTAAGGAGATGGCAGCTGCCGGGGAGCGTGCGCGAAGGTGCAGTAACCGCAGCGATCCCGACACAGCATGGTCAACGGCACGAATACCTTAGGGGAGTAGGTCACCCGGACGCCGTGCACCGCATCACGCACCGCGCCAGCCCGCCTCACCAACTCCCCAGTACCCAGCCGACTCATCTTGCCTCCCACCCCGATCGATATGGGGACATATCGGGGCTATGCCGAACCCTATAGCCCCCGATATGTCCCCATATCGGGTCAGCGACAGTCGGGTCAGCGCGTTGCGAGGCGGACGCGGTCGCGGCCAGCGGCTTTGGCGGCCAGCAGGGCGCCGTCGGCGGCGAGTAGCAGATGGTCGATGTCGTCGCCGTCATTGGGTCGGACCGCCGCACCAATCGATATCGATATCCCATCCACGGTGGCCGGTCGATCGTGCGGACTGTCGACCAGGACGCGCAGCTGGCTGATTCGCTCCCGAATCCGGTCCGCGATGTCCTCGACTTGGGCGGTGCCCACACCGGACAGCAGAATCACGAATTCTTCGCCGCCGAACCGCCCGACCAGATCGTAGGGTCTGGTCTGGGAGCGGAGCTCGTCGGCGACGGCACGCAACACCTGATCACCCACGAGATGACCCATCCGGTCGTTGAACGACTTGAAATGATCCAAGTCCAGCATCAGCACTCCGAGCGGGTCGGCGAGCCGGCGGGCGCGTTCGAGTTCCCGGCCGGCCGCCTCACGCCAGAAGCCGGCGGTGAGCAGACCCGTCTTGCTGTCGGTGCGCGCGGCCTGCTGGAAGTGCGGTAGCAGCAGTGCCCGGTGCAATGCGAACACAGTGATCATAAGGACGGCGATCAGCCAAGGAGCGAAAGCCAGCATGACCGCGAATCCGACTCCGAGCCCGAGCGAGGCCGCCACAACGATCTGATCACTCGGATTGCCCAGGACCTGGCGGCCCGGCTGCAGCGGGTCGGACATGATCACGGCGCCCACCACCAAGGCATAATTGACCAGCCAGAACACCGTCCCGGCACCGATCAGGACGACGAGACCCGCCAGCCCGCGCGGGACTATCGGGTATGCAGCGGGCTGGACCAGCTGCAGGACTGCGACGGCGGCCGTGGGCGCCAGCACCATCGTCGCCGCAGAGAACACCTTGCGGTACAACCTGCCGGCGCTACCTCGGTACCAGGAGTGCAGGTGCACCATCCCGGTCAGGCCGAGGACAAGCGGTAACGGAACTGACAACGCTGCCGCAAAAATCCATAACGAGCTGAGATTTGTCAGCAGACCATTGCCCGTCGACCGCTCACGCAGGCTTTCGATCCGGTGGACCGCCTCCCGGTGGACGACCGCACCCGCGACCAGCAGCCCGAAGCGCACCAGGTCGCCAGAGCGGATCGGCATCGCAATGATGATCGCTGCGGCCAACGCCAGTGCCACGATGTCCACGGTGAGGACGTAGCCGATAACGACTTTCCGCTCGTGCCACAGCTTCCACTGCCAGGGGTGCAGAGCCATCAGGCCGCGCCTCGGTTCGACGCGTTGCAACCCGTGGCTCATACTCACTAGGTTCCCCCGGTAGTGACGTTGAGCGATCTTCCCCCAGCGTAATCGGAAGGCGACTCTTTGTCATCCTCCGAGCGGAGTGCCACATCTAGCCGATATTTCGTCACGCTCAGCCATGCGGTACCGCCAAATGGCTGGGTACTTCGCATGTGTGGTGGACCAGGATTTCCCGTACCTGGATCGCCGCTGGTATGAAGTGTCACCCAGAGTGGCATCATGCGCTCCGCGAGGGGGTGGTGGTCGTGAGTAGACGGGGACAAGCGCTGCGCGGGCTGGCCCTGCTGCTGGTGGTGTACGCGCTGCCCGCCAGCGTGCTGTCCAGCTCCTCCAGCGCATCGGTGACTCAGTCCGCGGCGGTCGCCTTACCCGTCGCGCAGCCTCCGTCCGGCTCGGTTGGACACAGCACGATTGCGCCGAGCATGGTCCCGCCCGACCCGGTGCCCAGCTTGGTACCCAGCAGCGCGCCCAGTCCGCCTCCGGTTTCGCCGTTCACCGGCCTGCCCACCGACCTCGGAGCGCCGGTGCTCTGTGTGAAGATCGACAATGCCGCAGTGGCCCGCCCGCAAAGCGGACTTGAGCTGGCAGATCTGGTCTACGTCGAGCCGGTCGAGGGCGGGCTGAGCCGGCTACTCGGCGTGTATCAGTCCCGAGTCCCGCCGGTGGTGGGCCCGGTACGCAGCTCGCGCGCCTCCGACGTGGAGCTGCTGGCCAATTTCGGCCGGCCGGCGCTGGCGTTCTCCGGCGCGGCAGCTGAAGTAGGCGCACTGGTAGCCCACGCTCCGATACTTGACGTCTCGGCTATCGCGCGGGCGGGTGACTATCGCCGAGACCGGCGAAGGCCGATGCCGCACAACCTCTACGGCGACGCAAACCGGCTACGCGAAGGGGGCGCGCCGCCGCGGGATATCGGGTTCCGCTTCGGACCGCCTCCGCCCGGCGGCCGCCCGGTCCCGGGGACCGACGTCAGGTACCCGGCGACCGCCATCGGTGTGCAGTGGGTGCCCGCGGAGTCCAGGTGGGTGATTTCCATGGACGGGTCGCCACTCACCTCCGCGTCTGGACCGCGGCCCACTGCGGCAACTGTGGTGCTGCAGCGAGTGTCAGTGCGCGCTACCTCCGTCCACGATGCGGCCGGAGCAGCGTCGCCGTTCGCGGCGACAGTGGGCTCCGGTGATGTGGTCGTGCTCCGCGACGGGCTGGCATTCAGCGGGAGCTGGTCGCGGCCGACCCCTGATGCGATCACCACCTTCAACCTGCCGGATGGATCGCCACTGACCTTCGCGTCCGGCCCGGTGTGGGTGATATTGGTTCCGAGCTAGCGTCGGCACGGTGTGGACAGATACCGACTGGGGGTATGTTGGGTCTTATCGAGGTAGACCCCGAGAGAGGAGGCGCAGTGGCGAGCTACAGCACGGACCGAGACGCCTACCTCAACCGGCTACGCCGGATCGAGGGCCAGATCCGCGGGCTGCAGCGGATGGTGGAGCAGGACCAATACTGCATCGATGTCCTGACCCAGGTCTCGGCCGCTACTAAAGCACTGCAATCCTTCGCACTGGCTTTGCTCGAAGAACATATGGCGACCTGCGTGGTCGACGCCGCGGCCGACGGGTCCGATGCCCGTGTCAAGGTCAAGGAAGCGGCCGACGCGATCGCTCGGCTGGTTCGCTCCTGACGAACCGCGCATAGCAGCGCAACGAAGAGGAGGTCATGACATGGGGGACACCGCCACCGTCGGCGAGTACATCATCACGGGGATGGTCTGCCAGCACTGTGTCTCGGCGGTGACGCAGGAGGTCGGTGGCATCGATGGCGTCACGGATGTGCAGGTCGATCTGGACACCGGCCGGCTTCGAGTCACCAGCACGGGGCCGTTGGACGCCGCCGCCGTCCGCACCGCGGTCGACGAAGCCGGCTATGAGATCTCCGACTGAGATTTCGCCCAGACATGCTTGACACTCGAAAATTCCGGACCGAACGCTTGCGAGCCCCGGTGCCATTGATGGCGTTGCTCGCCGGTCTGGTGACATTGTTCGGCTTCGGGATCAACTTCGGCGAGGCGGTCGTCGGCCGCGCAGCGCCGGTACCCCATGACCATAGGAACGGCATCGGCGAGGACGACGATCATGGCAAGGCGCCCGGTGGGCTGGCCATCGCCAGCCGAGGGTACCTACTGCGTCCTCGGACCACGCGATTCACCGCCGGGGAGTTCGAGAACCTGCGCTTCACCGTCTTTTCGAGTAACGGCCAGCCGGTGACAGACTTCGCCAAGCGCGGCGACCGGCGGATGGACTTCTTCGTCGTACGCCGGGATATCACCGGCTACCAGCATCTTTATCCGGTCATGGACCCCGACGGCACCTGGACCGTACCGCTGGAACTCGAGCAGCCGGGCAGCTACCGCGCTTTCGCTGAGTTCGTGCCCGGGACCGCCACGACCCCGGTTACGCTCGGCGTGGATCTCGAGGCACCCGGGCTCGTCGAGGACGGACCCATACCCAAGGTCTCGACAATCGCCGAGCTCGACGACTATACGGTGGTGTGGACCGGCGATCTGGTCGCTGGGTCGGTATCGCGAATAGGGATGCATGTTATGCGCGACGACCTGCCGGTCACCGACCTTGATCCTATTCTCGGGAGCGCTGGGCATTTGGTCATCTTGCGCGAGGGCGACCTGGCTCACCTGAACGTGCGCCCCGTCGCGGGTCCCCGCCAGGACACCGCAATCGACTTCGAGGCCGACGTGCCGACTGCCGGTTACTACCGGATGTTCCTGGAGTTTCAGCACCATGGCCAGCTACGGACCGTCGAGTTCACCGCGCTGGCGAGGTGACCCGTGGCCACAGTCGACGATCGCGGCACGGGCACCGTGACTGGACCCGGCGAGCTCAACCGCCAGCTTGAGCTGACCATCGGTGGCATGACCTGCGCTTCCTGTGCAGCACGCGTCGAGAAGAAGCTGAACAAGCTCGTCGGGGTGCGCGCCAGCGTCAACTACGCCACCGAGAAAGCCCGAGTCGACTACGCCGACGGTGTCACACCCGAGGCCCTCCTGGCCACCGTGGCGCGCACTGGCTACACCGCTGAGCTGCCCGCCGACACCGGACCCGATGCTGATCCGTACGCCGGCCCTGACACCGGCCCAGCCGGCACTGACCTCAGCGAGTTGCGGGTACGGCTGCTCGGCAGTGCTGTGCTCGCCATCCAGGTTATCGCGATGTCGATGGCCGCGATGGTGCCGGGCCTGCAAGTGCCACACGAGTTCGAAGCGCTGTCGCTATTCCTTACCGCCCCGGTCGTGGCGTGGGGAGCATGGCCCTTCCACCGCGCTGCTTGGCAGAACCTGCGGCACGGCGCGGCCACCATGGACACGCTGATCTCGATGGGCGTGCTGACCGCGTTCCTGTGGAGCTGCTATGCGTGGTTCGTCGGTAGCGGCGGTCTCATCCAGCAGCACGACGTTCTCACTGCTGGGCGCCACGCTCATAGCCAGGTCTATTTCGAGGTTGCCGCCGGTGTCACGGTCTTCCTGCTGGCTGGTCGCTACTTCGAGGCTCGCTCCAAGCGGCGCGCGGGTGCAGCGCTGCGGGCTTTGCTGAACCTCGGCGCCTCGGACGTCGCGGTGCTGCGGGGCGCCGAGGAGATGCGCATTCCGATCGACCGGCTGCTGGTAGGCGATGAGTTCGTCGTCCGCCCAGGAGAGAAGATCGCCACCGACGGGACGGTGGTGGAAGGGGCGTCGGCCGTTGACGAGAGCATGCTGACCGGCGAGTCGGTGCCGGTCGAAGTCAACCCTGGCTCGGCAGTCACCGGCGGAACGATGAACGCTTCCGGCCGACTGCGGGTGCGCGCCTCCCGGGTTGGTGCGCAGACCCGTCTCGCGCAAATGGCGCGGTTGGTAGCGGACGCGCAAAGTGGAAAGGCCAACGTGCAGCGGCTGGCCGACCGCGTCTCGGCTGTCTTCGTCCCGATCGTGATCGCTCTCGCGGTGGGCACGCTGGCCGTCTGGTTGGCCATCGGTTCCCCCGTCGGGACCGCATTCGCCGCCGCGGTCGCCGTCCTGATCATCGCCTGTCCCTGCGCCCTCGGACTGGCCACACCGACCGCGCTGCTGGTCGGCACCGGTCGCGGTGCGCAGCTGGGCATCCTCATCAAAGGCCCTGAGGTGCTGGAGTCCACTCGACGGGTGGACACCGTGCTGCTGGACAAGACCGGCACCGTCACCACCGGTGCGATGACGTTGGTCGAGGTGCTGCCTGCCGCCGGCGAGTACCCCGACGAGGTGCTGCGCCGAGCCGCCGCAGTGGAGGACGCCTCCGAGCACCCCATCGCCAGCGCAATCGCCGCCGGTGGTCGCAAGCGGCTGGGACAGCTTCCCGCGGTAACCGGTTTCCGCTCGGCGCGGGGACTGGGCGTGCAGGGCGAGATCGACGGTGCCCTGATACTGGTAGGCCGGCCGGTCTGGTTGGCCGAACAGTGGTCGGTACCCCTGCCTGATCCGTTGGTTTCGGCGGCGGCGGAGCAAGAGGCGCACGGCCGCACCGTCGTCACAGTGGCCTGGGGTGGCCAGGTGCGCGGGCTGCTCTCGGTGGCCGACACGGTGAAACCGAGCAGCGCTGAGGCGGTGCGGCTGCTGCGCAGCCTGGGGTTGAACCCGGTGTTGCTCACCGGCGACAACGAGACCGTCGCCCGCTCAGTCGCCGCCGACGTAGGTATCGACACGGTGATCGCCGAGGTGCTGCCCGAAGGCAAGGTCGAGCAGGTGCGTCGGCTCCAGCAAGCGGGCCGGGTTGTGGCGATGGTCGGCGATGGCATCAACGACGCCGCGGCGCTGGCCCAGGCCGATCTGGGGTTAGCCATGGGTACCGGCACCGACGCCGCTATCGAGGCCAGCGACCTCACCCTGGTCCGCGGTGACCTGCGGGTGGTCGCCGACGCGATCCGGCTGTCGCGGCGCACCCTGCGCACCATCAAGGGCAACCTGTTCTGGGCTTTCGGCTACAACGTCGCGGCACTCCCGCTGGCCGCAGCGGGCCTGCTCAACCCCATGATCGCCGGAGCGGCGATGGCATTCTCCTCAGTCTTCGTCGTTTCCAACAGCCTGCGCCTACGCAGCTTCCGCCCCCTGACTCCCTCCGCGTGACCCCGTCCGTCTGAGCGCTGCCGTCGCTATTCGCAGCCGAATCGCGATCCCACGACCCGGCTGACCGCTATTCGCTTCGAAATGGCGATGTGTGTCCGGCCTGGCGGAGGGCTTGGCGCAGAGTGTCGGCGGCGGCGTCGAGTTCGGCGGGATCTGGATCGGGGTTGGCGTTTCCGAAATCGAAGTCGTCGATGCTCCAGGCGGGGAACACGTGCACATGAAGGTGCGGTATTTCGAACCCGGCAATGATGAGCCCGGCACGGGGTGCGTCGAACGCGACCTTCTGCGCGGCGCCGATATGCCTCGCCACTACCACGAGATGGGTGAGCAGGTCGTCGTCGGCATCGGTCCACTCGTCGACCTCACTGCGCGGGACGACCAGGGCGTGCCCAGGCCGCAACGGAGCGATGGTGAGCAACGCTACGCAGCGGTCATCACGCCAGACGAAGCGGCCTGGGATCTCGCCCTGAATGATGCGACTGAACAGCGTCGACACGATTTCCTCCGGTGTGCATCGCGGGTATTAGCAGCAATCACAGCATTGTGTGCCGGTCCAGCCACGAGCGCAGCTGTGCGCCACCGTCGGCCGCGGGGTCGGTGGTGCTGATTCGCGGACCGGCGAACGTCCGGGACCGGCTCGACGTGCCGCCGACGACCAGCACTATGCCGGGGTGGCGTCGTGCCAGTTGAGCGAAATCCCCGTCACCGGTGGCCAGCAGCAGCGGTCGGTCATCGGGGCGGTAGGCGCGGGCCAGCAGTATGTCGGCTCCCTGCCAGCCGATGGCGGGCAGAACCTGAGCCTGCAGGGGCCAGTCGACCGCTTCCAGTGCTGTCGGCGCCCCGGCTATCACGACATCGCCGGATGGTGCCGCCTGCAAGGCTGCGACGAGCAGACGCAGCCGCGGCACGTCGAGGTTGTCCGCGTCGATCAGTATCTGCACGGTGTGATCATGCACCTGGCCGGGTTGGACAGGCTTCCAGGCCACGCTCGATCAGTTATGCGAAGCTCCTTCAGGTGCGGCTGACCGGACTGGACACCGCCTTCCTCTGCCGGGATCGCGATGTGTCACCGATGTTCGCGCTGTTGTTCAAGATGCACCACGCATTCGGCGACGGGCTCAACGCTTTGGAGATCGGACTCCGAGTGCTGGACGAGGTCAAGCTGCGCGGCGATGGTGCCAGAAATTAGTGGCGCCGCTGACGACCACTCGCCACTGTCGACGCAACGGAGTGTGCAATCGCGACTGTGGCAGGTGCCCGGGGACCTGCGTGACGCGGTCGGCAACGTGGCAGTGCAGATGAGCCCAGCCACCAAGATCGCCACCTCGGTGCTGCGGTGTGTCCTGTTGCCCTCCCCGGCCTCCCCGCTGGTGACCATGTCGTCGGGTTGGCGGATCTTAGCGATGGCCTAGCTTGACCTGCGCCAGGTGCGTCGAATCCGCGCGCGCTACGGCGGCACGGTGAACGATGTTTAGGTGTATGCCGGTGACTGTCTGTATCCAGCTACGCTAGCCGGGTGCCAACTTTCGACGCTTCAGCAGTGGATTGCCAGGTCTTAGTCTTTCGTGAGGGGCTGCTGACCTCCGTGGGCCACGACGTGACCTTCCGGGTGACCAGCTTGTCCGCGGATGTGGGGGACGACGGCATCACCGTCGACCTCGACGCGGGCTCGCTGCGCGTCATCAACGAAGCGGTGAAGGAGTCGGATCGCAAGGACATCGAGAAGAACACCGACAAGACACTCGAGGTGCGGAAGCATCCCAAGATCCAGTTTCGCTCGGTGTCGGTGGTGCGCGATGGCGACCGGGCGCGCATCGAGGGAGATCTCACGCTGCACGGCGTCACGAAACCGATCTCTGTCGAGGCACACGATGACGGCCAGCACTGGAACGCGAAGGTCACTCTGGATCAGCGCGAGTACGGCATCAAGCCGTTTTCCGCCATGCTCGGCGCGCTGAAGGTCAAACCCAACGTAGAAGTGACCATCAGCGTCCCGCACGTCTGACAGCGGCGCGATTTCTTTGCAGCGGAGCCCTACAGCGGCACCATGATGCGCTTGCGAGACTGCGCGGGTGGCTAGCTTCTACGATGTCGTGCACCGTCGACGCGACGTCCGGGGTGAGTTCACCGGCGGTGTAGTGCCGACCGATGTGCTATGCCGGATCCTCACTGCCGCGCACAGCGCGCCCAGCGTCGGGCTCAGCCAACCCTGGGACTTCATCCTCGTCCGCGATATGGACACCCGCACCACTTTCCGCGACCACGTCCAGGCGCAACGCGAGATCTTCGCAAACCAACTCGACGAGGCGCAGGCCAAGACCTTCGCCCGGATCAAGGTCGAGGGCGTATTGGAGTCGAGCCTAGGCATCGTGGTCACTTACGACCCGCAGCGCGGCGGCCCTGCGGTGCTCGGGCGGCACGCTATCGACGATGTCGGCTTGTACTCGGTGTGCCTGGCGATCGGACACCTTTGGTTGGCCGCGACCGCCGAGGGGCTCGGTGTCGGTTGGGTCAGCTTCTACCAGGAGCAGTTCCTCCGAGAACTGCTCGCCATCCCCACCCAGATCCGACCGGTGGCCTGGCTGTGCCTGGGCCCGGTCGACAAACTGCAGGCGACGCCTGACCTCGAGCGGCACGGCTGGCGACAGCGCACCCCACTGGCCCAGGTCATGCATGACGAACAGTTCGGGCGACCAGCGCGCCACTGACCGGCCTCCGCGATCACTGCCTCACCGACTGCGGTGGGGTACGCGGATCGAGTGCCCCGAGGACTAGCCTTTTGCGTAGCCACCACGGGGACGCGGCGAACAGCGCGCCCATCGCGGCGGCGCTACCTGCGACGTCCTCGCGGCCGGTCAGGTAGGCCCAGCGGTGTCGCTCCGGCAGCCCGAAGAACACGTCGAAGAACTCCGGAACCAGGTGAGGAGGGAAGCGCAGCAGCGACTCCAGGCTGCGACGCCGCAGGGTGTGCACCGCCAGCGCGGCCGGGCTCCACACCGTCTGCCAGGCAGCGACACCGGCAGCCGCAGAACCACCACGCTGCAGCGCATCCCGCACTGCGGTGGCCACCCGAGGGGCCAACTGCAGCGACGTGGCAACGCTGTAGCCGGTAGCCGGGTGCACCAGCGGGCTCGCCGCCCCGAACGGGACCACTGGCCCGCGCCAGTCCCCGGGCGCTGGTAGCGGTCGATCCACCGGGAAGCGCACCCGCTCCTCGTCGCCCGGTGGCACTGCGATGCCGTGATGGGCCAACCTGGCATGCAGCCGGCGACGCAGCACCCCTAGCCCGAACCCGGGACGGCGGGCCAACGACGTCTCCTCGAGCAGCACCCGATCCGATGTCACCGGCACCGCATAAAGGAACGTGGGCCATCCCGCCTCACCGTGATGTGGTCGCCAGTCCATGAACAAGGCAGTGCCTGGGGTCACCAGATCCCGGGCAGCGTCGGCGTCGACCAGCACACCCACCGCGGTTTGCTCTGCGGCAGTCCGGCGGGGGGAAGCGCCGAGCACCGAACGCGGCGCACCGGTTGCGTCGAGCAGAATGGCAGCCCGCCGTTGGCCGCCATCGAAGTCCACGGTGACTCCGTTCGGCTCCGGGCGGGCATCCCGCACCCGACCCTTCAGCACAGTGACCGGAGCTGCCGCGAACCCCTCGCGTAGCACTGCGTTGTCCAGCACCACATAGTCCCAGCCCAGCCGGTGCCCCATCGTGCCGATGGCCGCACCGGAGCCGCTACCCGCCACTGCTGCGTCAGCATCGGCGGGTAGCTCTCCCCGCCAGGAGCCGTAAGTGGCCCGCCACGGCCGGTCCGGCACAGGGTCCGCCAGCTCGGTGTCCAGCCCCAGCCGCGCGCAGGCCGCCGCCACCGCCCATCCTGCCGGGCCACCGCCGGCGACCAGCACATCGATCATCAATGCAGCCTACGGCTGCCCGTTGAAAAGCTCGTGAGTGCGTAACAGTGTTCGAACACTGTTACGCACTCACGAGCTCATCCGGACACGCGCTAGCGTGCCCGGATGAGCCGGATCCGGGAACTTGCCGGCGGTGGACGCGCGGTGGAAGTCGAGCCCGAGCGACTGGCCGGGTTCCTGCAGCGGTTCGCGGCTGGGCACGGCGGAGCGCTGACCACTACGGTCACACCGCAGCGGGTGGAGATCGCGGCTGGTGACGGCGCGACGGCATCGATCCTGGTGCCCTTCGAACCCCTAGCGGCTCCCGCCGGGCAACGCACCGGGCTCGCCGCCGAGGAGCTGGTCGACCACCTCATGGTGCCGCGCACGGTCGGGCTGCTGCTGGTACGCCTCGGTGGATACAGCGTCGGCATAGCCTGCGCCGGCGTGGTACTCACCTCCAGCACCGGCAGCCGGCTGGTGCACGGCCGCTCCGCCGCAGGTGGGCAATCCCAGCAGCGTTTCGCCCGGCGGCGGGAAGGTCAAGCGCGAGTGGCGCTGCGGGCCGCGGCCGACACCGCGGCGCGGGTACTGCTGCCCCGTGCCGCCGAACTGGACGCCCTCGTCCTCGGTGGGGATACCGCAGCACTGCGCACCCTGTCTGCCGACCCACGCTTGGCCCCGTTGTTGCAACGCGCCGAGCCTCGGGTGCTGGATATCGCAGAGCCGCGGCGCGCAGTGCTCGACGACGCCGCCCGAAGGGTTCGTTGCGTCGAGGTCCGGCTTGACCCGCCGCCGTTGAGAGCGCCCGGGGGAGGGCCGGCCCCAGATCCATCTAACGTAGCGGGCCCGTAGCGAGTAGACCGCCGTCGACTCGCACCGTCTCGCCGGTGACCCAGCAGGCGGCGTCGGACGCGAGGAACGTGACTAAGGCCGCGACATCGGCTGGCGTACCCAACCGGGCTAGCGGGTAGGCCTTCGCGACCTGCTCCTCACCGTGGGTATACAACGCGGTGGAAAATTTCGTCTTGATCACAGCGGGAGCTACCGCGTTCACCCGGATCGACGGTCCGAGCTCCCAAGCCAGCTCCTCAGTGAGCCGGATCATCGCCGCCTTCGACATTCCGTAGGCGGCGATCGCCTTGGTGGAGCGCAGCCCGGCGACCGACGCGACATTGATCACCACACCGCCGTGCTCTGCCATCCACGCGCGGTGTGCCTGCTGCACAAAACCCAACGCGGCCACCACATTGACATCGAGGGTCTTGCGCACCGCAATGAGATCGACCTGCATCAGCGGCCCATACGCTGGGTTGGTCCCGGCGTTGTTGACCAGCACATCCAGCGATCCGAAGCGCTCCACTGTCCGGTCCACCGCCTCGGCACGCGCGGCGCCATCACCAGCGTTGCCGGGCACGGCGAGGACGCGGTCGGCGCCGCCCTCAACGGTGTGGGCCAGTTCATCGGCTGCCGCGGCCAGTTCGTCGGCTTTGCGCGCGGTGATCGTCACCGCGGCGCCACGAACCAGCAGTGCGGCGGCGATTGCGTACCCGATGCCGCGGCTGGCACCAGACACCAGAGCCACTCGGCCGGTGAAGTCCTCGGTACCCATGCCGTCCGTGGTCATGGCGGCACCGTAATCCGGGTGCAGCCGTCGGTAGTATGGGGTCGTGGTCGCGACAAGCTGATGCGCTGCCGGCCCTACGCGTCACGGCGCGTGGGGAACCTATCCCTGCCAGCGACCACCTTTGGAGTCTCCGCATCGTGATCACCGCCACTGACCTTGAGCTGCGCGCCGGCTCGCGGATCCTGCTGTCCGGAGCCACCCTGCGGGTGCAGCCCGGCGACCGGATCGGCCTGGTCGGCCGCAACGGTGCCGGCAAGACCACCACGTTGCGGGCGCTGGCAGACCAATGCCCTCCCTACGGGGGCCAGATTCGCCACACCGGAGAACTGGGCTACCTGCCCCAGGATCCCCGTGAGGGTGACCTCTCGGTTTCGGCCAGGGACCGGGTGTTGTCCGCTCGCGGGCTCGACCAGCTACTGCACGAGATGGAGAAGTCGCAGTCAGAGATGGCAGAGCTGGTCGACGGCGACGAGCAAAGCCGGGCGGTGCGCCGATACAGCCAGCTCGAGGACCGGTTCTCCGCGCTGGGGGGATACGCCGCTGAAAGCGAGGCAGCGCGGATCTGCGCCAGCCTGGGTTTGCCCGACCGGGTGCTGGCCCAGCCGCTGCACACGCTCTCCGGCGGACAGCGCCGCAGGATCGAGCTGGCCCGGATCCTGTTCGGCGCGTCGGACGGTTCCGGCGGACGCTCGAACACCACGCTGCTGCTCGACGAGCCGACCAACCACCTCGATGCCGATTCGATCACCTGGTTGCGCGATTTCCTCACTGCGCATGACGGCGGCCTGATCGTCATCAGCCACGACACTGATCTGCTCGCCGCGGTGGTCAACAAAGTCTGGTTGCTCGACGCGATCCGTGGCGAAGCTGATGTTTACAACCTGGGCTGGCAGCGCTACCTCGATGCCAGGGCCGCGGACGAGAAACGGCGACGCCGGGAACGTGCCAATGCAGAGAAGAAGGCCGGCGTGCTGATGGCGCAGGCCGACCGGATGCGAGCCAAGGCCACCAAAGCCGTCGCCGCACAGAACATGCAGCGGCGGGCTGTCCGGCTTTTGGCCGGCGCGGAGACCGAACAACGGGCTGAACGGGTCGCGCGAATCCGGTTCCCGGAGCCCGCCTCCTGCGGGCGGACTCCGCTGACCGCCAGCGGGCTGGCCAAGTCCTACGGCTCGCTGGAGGTCTTCAGCGGGGTGGACCTCGCGGTCGACCGGGGGGCTCGGGTGGTGATCCTCGGTCTCAACGGAGCTGGAAAAACCACCCTGCTGCGGTTGCTCGGCGGGATGGAGACACCCGACGCCGGGCAGGTCGAGGCCGGCCACGGCGTGCGGGTGGGGTACTTCGCCCAGGAGCACGACACCCTGGACCTCGGTGTCACCGTATGGCAGAACATCCGGCATGCCGCGCCGGAGGCCCCCGATCAGCAGTTACGCACCTTGCTCGGTGCCTTCCTGTTCCGCGGCGAGCAACTGGACCAGCTGGCCGGCACACTGTCCGGGGGTGAGAAGACCCGGCTGGCGCTGGCTGCCATGGTGTCCTCTGCCGCCAATGTGCTGCTGCTCGACGAGCCGACCAACAACCTTGACCCGGTATCGCGGGAGCGGGTACTCGACGCGTTGCACCACTACGCAGGCGCGGTGGTGCTGGTGACCCACGATCCCGGAGCGGTGCAAGCGCTGGCCCCCGAGCGGGTGATCCTGCTGCCGGACGGCACCGAGGATCACTGGAGCGAGGACTACCTCGATTTGGTGCAGCTCGCCTGACGAGCACGCCCTTTGCTTACGCAGAGTGGTTAGTCGGCAACCGCTTGATGACCTTGCCTAACTGTTCCGATTGCGCATTTGGGCCCGCTGCAGCGACCGCTCACAGATCCATTCGGAGATCGTCTAGCGGAGATCGCTAACCTGGTCGATCATTGCCGCAAGGGCCGTGACCGGCCCATCTAGCGTCGGAAGGAAGGCGTTTCGAGGTGGCCGACCTGAAGAAGGGCAGCCGGATCACCGGCGTAGCCCGGGACAAGCTCGCATCGGAGCTGAAAAAGAAGTACGAGAAGGGCGCCAGCATTCGGGCGCTCGCGGAGTCAACCGGGCGGTCTTACGGCTTCGTTCACCGGGTGCTCTCGGAGTCCGGTGTTACGCTGCGTGGTCGCGGCGGCGCTACCCGCACGAAGAAGAAGTAGACCGGCGCGGCGTCGTCATGGCCCCGAGGGCTGTCGGCGCAGGGCGTGGAAAGCGCGGTCGACCAGCGTGGGCAGCTGGTCGGCACCCTCGGACTGCACCCACGCGCTGAGCGCGACGGTCACTGCAGCTAGCGCGGCCGCCGCTTGGACTCGAAGTTCGAGTGTGATCTCCGGGTGATCCCCGGCGGCGTGACCGCGGGCAGCGAGGGACTCGGCGAACAGGCGTTCGGTGGCGTATTGGTTGTTGGCCATGCGCGCCCGCAACGCCGGTGTGCTGAAGACCAACTTCGTGCGAGTGAGCAGGACGGCCTGGTCGGTGTCGTAGACGGCGGCCAGACCCTGTGACAGGGCGCGGTGGATGGCGATCAGCGGTTCCTCGTCGCGCGGTCGACGGCGGATCAGCTCAGCGATGAGCGGGTCGTAGTCGTCGCTTTCGACGACCGCTTCCTTGGTGGGGAAGTGTCGGAAGAACGTCATGTGGGACACGCCTGCGGCTGAGGCGATCTCCTGGACGGTGGTGGCGTCGTAGCCTTGGCGCAGGAACAGTCGCAGCGCGTGCTCTTGGATCCTGCTGCGGGTTTCGGCCTTCTTGCGTTCCCGCAAGCCACCGCTGCGGGGCCGAGAATTCGTCATGAACCCACCGTTGCGGTGGTCGAATCGCGGCCGAGGATGCCGGCGAGCCAAGCGTCAAGCGATGTGGGCGACAGGCCGCAGCTGCCCGCGTGGGCATCTGGGCGAACCAGCATCACCTGCCCCAAGCGTCCGGCCTGTGACTTCAGGACGGTCACGGTGCCGGCGCCGAGTCGGTCGCGGGCACGGTCACTGTAGGTCTGCGTCTGCTGAGCCGAGGCGGTGGATGGGATGAGTAGCGCCCATCGTGCACCCAGTTCTGCGTGCAACCGGGTAAGGCTGCCGTTGCGGCGCAGGCAAGGCTGGTCGGGCACACGATCGCCCGGTCGCGGACCGCTGCGAAGCGACCAGCGAGAGGTCCTGGCCAATGGCCCGGTCCGATAGCTGATCTTGAGCTGCGACGCTGACTCCCAGACCAGCCGTTGGACGATCGAGAGGTTCAGGGAAGGCACGAAGACATGGTCCCGCAGAGTCCTCGCCAGCCGGGTGTCGCCAAGGGCCATCGCGGTCAAGGCGCTAGTCGACTGGAGCACCTCAGTGGCGATGGGGCGCCGTTCGGCTTCGTAGCTGTCCAGTAGCGCCGGATCGGCGTGGTCGTAGACGACGAGGGCCAGTTTCCAGGCCAGGTTCTCCGCGTCTCCGATGCCAGTGTTCATGCCCTGGCCGCCGAAGGGACTGTGGATGTGGGCCGCATCGCCGGCCAGCAGCATCCGGCCCTGACGGAACCGATGCGCCAACCGTCGGTGGATCCGGAAAGTGGAGGTCCACTGCGCGCCGCGGACGGCCGAGACAGGACAACCGCTGCGTTCGTGCAGTTGCCTCGCCAGCAGGTCGAGCACCTGCGACGAGCTCAGATCGCAGGGTGCGGCGTCGGTTACGGGCGCCATCAGCCGCCACAGATCGTTGCCAGGCAACGGGAAGGCGCCCATCATCTCCGTGCCATGCAGCCACACCGCGGCGGCGTCGCGCGGCACCGGCAGCTCGGCGACGACGTCAGCGAGCAGGAAGCGGTCGATGATCTGTACACCGGGGAAGCCGATGCCTGCCACGTTACGGACTCGGCTGTGTGCACCGTCGCACCCGACCATCCAGTGGCACCGCGCGGTACGCCCGTCGGTCAGTTGCACGCGCACGCCGTCGGCATCCTGGCTGGCGTGCAGCACTTCCCGGCTCCACTCGACGGCACCGCCAAGCTCACCGAGACGGCGGCGCAGGCTGCCCTCGATCTCTGCCTGGGAGATCAGCAGACCGGGGCGCGTGACAAGTTTCGTTGTCTGGCCCAGCCGCAGGTGGGCAGCCTGGCGGCCGCCGTGGTCTACGACGACCCGGCGGATCGGGTTCGCCCGCTGCTCAAGGTCACCGAGTGCGCCGGCTCGGTCGAGCACCTCGATACCTCGCGGCATCAGCCCCAGTGCCCGGGAGGTCGTCGATGGCGCCCGGACGCTTTATCGACTACCCGGACGCCTACGCCGCTGGCCAGCAGGTCACAAGCAAGCGTGAGCCCAGTAGGCCCGGCACCGACGATGAGGACTTCACACTCCATCAGACGCTCCATAAAACGTTAGCGACTATCTTTTGTTAGACACTAACGTCAACTGTTCAGCCCTGCAAGTGGTCATGCACCATTCGGAGCCGAATCGCAGTCTGGCGACGCCGAAGAGCGCCATTCGAGCCGAATGGCGGATGTGGCAAGGGCTGGAAGCGGAACAACGGAGTGCTTACAACGTTGCAAGGGAGGCGGCGACCGATTCGCGCGGCAGCGGAGGACGGTTCATGGACAACTCATGGAGTCTGCTGAACAGCTCGATGCGCCAGGGCAGCACACCGCGCGCCCTCGCGCCGGGGACGTTGCGCCGGATCGTCAAGTTCGCCAAGCCGCACCGCACGTCGCTGCTGATCTTCCTTACGTTGAGCACAGTCTCCGCGTTCCTCGCCGTCGCCACTCCGGTGCTGGCCGGACGGGTCGTCGACGGGATCGTCACGCACGCGGGCGCGGCGTTGGTCGTCGGCCTGGCCACGCTCATCGCGCTCTTGACCGTGATCGACTCGGGGATCGGTCTGGCGTCGCGCTGGCAGTCCTCAAGGATCGGTGAGGGGCTGATCCTGGACCTGCGCCGCGCGGTGTTCGATCACGTGCAGCGGATGCCGGTGGCGTTCTTCACTCGCACCCGCACCGGGGCGCTGGTCAGCAGGCTCAACAACGATGTGATAGGCGCGCAGACCGCGCTGACCTCCACGCTGTCTGGAGTGCTCACCAACGCGATCCAGCTGGTACTCACGCTGGCGGTGATGCTGACGCTGTCATGGCAGGTCACCGTGCTGGCGTTGGTGTTGCTGCCGATCTTCGTCATACCGGCGCGGGGGATGGGTGCGCGGATGGCCGAGCTGCGGCGGGAGGCATCGACGCACAACGCTGCGATGACCACTCAGATGACCGAGCGGTTCTCCGCCCCGGGCGCCACGCTGGTCAAGCTCTTCGGACGGCCGGAGACCGAAGCCGCTGAATTCGGCTACCGGGCCACCCAGGTACGCGACATCGGTGTCCGCAGCGCGATGTCCGCGCGAGTGTTTCTCACCGCCCTGACTACGGTTTCCGGGCTGGCGCAGGCTCTGGTGTACGGACTCGGTGGCTGGCTGGCGCTACGCGGCGACATCGCACCGGGGACTGTGGTCAGCCTCGCGCTGCTCCTGACGCGGCTCTACTCGCCGCTGACCGCGCTGGCCAACGCCCGGGTCGACGTGATGACCGCGTTGGTCGCCTTCGAACGGGTTTTCGAGGTGCTCGACGTCCGCCCGATGATCACTGAACGACCGGATGCTCGGACGGTGCCGGTCGGTGCGGTGTCGGTGGAGTTCGACGATGTGCACTTCTCCTACCCGTCGGCCGACCAGGTGTCGCTGGCCTCGTTGGAGGAGGTGGCGACGTTGGACGCGCGGGGTGGTGCCGAGGTGCTCCACGGAGTGAATTTCCGCGCGGAACCGGGACAGCTGGTGGCGCTGGTCGGCTCCTCGGGCGCGGGCAAATCTACCATCGCGTCGCTGGTACCGCGGCTTTACGACGTCGACGCCGGAACGATCCGGCTCAACGGGGTGGACGTCCGCGACCTGTCCTTTGCCGCACTGCGGGACACGGTGGGCGTAGTGACCCAGGACGGGCATCTGTTCCACGACAGCATCGCGGGCAACCTGCGTTTCGCGGCGCCGGATGCGCTGGAAGAGCAGCTGTGGGAAGCGCTGCGGGGAGCCCGGCTGGAGCAGCTGGTGCGGTCGCTGCCCGACGGCTTGGACACCGTGGTAGGCGACCGTGGGTACCGGCTGTCCGGTGGGGAGCGGCAGCGGCTGACCATCGCCCGATTACTGCTGGCCCGACCGCGAGTGGTGATCCTCGACGAGGCCACCGCGCATCTGGACTCGGAGTCCGAGGCGGCGGTGCAGGCCGCGCTCGCCGAAGCGCTGCACGGGCGCACCGCCCTGGTCATCGCCCACCGACTATCCACCATCCGCGCCGCCGATCAGATTCTGGTGATCGAGGACGGCCTGGTTGTCGAGCGCGGCACGCACGAGGAGCTGTTGGCCGCCAGCGGGCGCTACGCGCAGCTGTACAACACCCAGTTCGCGCTCGTGTAACCCACCAGTACTTATTTACTCACCGCGTAACGCTGCAGGCATCGGAACAACTAGGTAGCGTGGGCTCGGCTTGCCGATTCGCGGGAGGTTGATGTGACACCAGAGGCAACGTTGCCCTGGGCATCACCGGCGGTGGCACCGCCAACGGTGCTGCGCAGTCGGACAGAGGCCGAGGTGTACGTAGCGTCGGTGTGTTTCAAGCACGGACCTCCCAAGCTGCTCGGCGCCGAGCTCGAGTGGGTGGTACAGCATTCCGGCAATCCCCATCGCCCGTTGCAGGCCCGCCACCTCGCCGACGCGCTCGGCGCCCACGTGCCCAGTTCCCTCGTCCCCGACAGCCCCCAGTCCCTTCTGCCACACGGCTCCACCGTCACGGTCGAACCCGGTGGTCAGCTCGAGATCTCCAGCCCGCCCTGTGCCTCGCTGACCGAGCTCATCGCCACCGTGGAAGGCGATACCGCCGCACTGACCGATCTGCTCGATCCGGCGGGTCTGATCCTCACCGGATTGGGCTCCGACCCGCATCGCCCGTCCCGCCGGCTGATCGACATTCCGCGCTACGCCGCCATGGAGACTGCCTTCGACCGGATAGGTCCGATGGGCCGGGCGATGATGTGCTCCACCGCCGCGGTGCAGGTGTGCCTGGACGCGGGCACTGCCACCGAGGTGGCGCTGCGCTGGGCCGCACTACACGATCTCGGGCCCGTGCTGCTGGCGGCCTTCGCCAACTCCCCCTGGCTCGGTGGTCGCCGCACCGGGTGGGTATCGTCCCGGATGCAGGCATGGTTCGCGCTGGATCCAGCTCGCACTCAGCCCAGCCGGGTGCCGTGGGGCCTGACTGTGGGGTGGGACCCCGCGGTGGATTGGGCCCGCCGCGCGCTGGACACCGCGGTGCTGTGCCAGCGCCGTCCCTGGGGAAGTTGGCACGTGCCTAGCGGGGTTACCTTTGCCGACTGGCTGTCCGGGGCGCTACCCGGGCGCCCCAGCACCGCTGACCTGGACTACCACCTGACCACGTTGTTCCCGCCGGTCCGTCCGCAGGGCCACCTTGAGGTCCGCTACCTCGACACGCAGCCAACGGGGCAGTGGCTGGTGCCGGTGGCGGTCATCGCCGCCCTTCTTTCCGATCCTGCGGTCACCGCGGCCGCCCGGGATGCCTGCGCGCCCACCGTCGAGCGGTGGTTACCAGCTGCCCGACGTGGCCTGCGTGACGACACGCTGGCCG
The DNA here is from genome assembly GCA_023252195.1 of Pseudonocardiales bacterium. Lineage (GTDB taxonomy): Bacteria > Actinomycetota > Actinomycetes > Mycobacteriales > Pseudonocardiaceae. The sequence continues at coordinate 270,087 of JAHEXI010000005.1, read as the reverse complement.
CGGCGGCAATCGCGGTATTCGAGTTGGCCTGCCAGGCCTTGCCGGCGCTGGACGCGCCAGCCGAGGTGCAGCTGCTCGTGGAAGAGATCACCGAGCACCGGGTCAGGCGCGGTCGCTGCCCAGCAGACGATCCCGTCAGTGCCATGGCCGGCCCGACCCGACTCCACGGAGGGCATCCGCTGTGACCATGCCGACCACTGAGCGGGGCAGCGCAGGCCTGCGCGACCATCTCGCCGCTGAGCTCGCGCGCACCCGGGCCCGCAGCGCCGCGCTGACCGACGCGATCGATGACGGCGAGTTGGTCTGCCAACACTCCCGCATCATGTCCCCGCTGATCTGGGACTTCGCTCACATCGGCAACCAGGAGGAACTCTGGTTGGTTCGCGACGTGGGTGGCCGCGACGCGGTCCGGGCCGACATCGACCAGCTTTACGACGCGTTCAAGCACCCCCGGCCCAACCGGCCCGCGCTGCCGTTGCTCGACCCCACCCAGACCCGACGGTACCTCAGCGAGGTCCGCTGCAAGGTGCTCGACGTTCTGGATAGCGCCCCGCTGGAGGGGCGCAGGCTGGTAGAGCACGGATTCGTGTTCGGGATGATCGTCCAGCACGAACAGCAGCACGACGAGACGATGCTGGCTACTCACCAGCTTCGGACCGGCCCGGCTGCGTTGCAGGCCCCCACACCTCAGCCGCAGCGCTCCCGGAACCTTCCCGGCGAGGTACTGGTGCCCGCCGGCGAGTTCACTATGGGCACGTCCACCGAGCCGTGGGCGCTGGACAATGAGTGGCCCGCGCACCGCGCCTATACCGGTGCGTACTGGTTGGACACCGTTCCAGTGACCAACGGGGAGTACCAGCAATTCCTGGCTGATGGTGGCTACGACGACCCGCGGTGGTGGAGTGAGCGGGGCTGGGCGCACCGGTGCGAGACGGGCCTGGTCGGCCCGCAGTTCTGGTACCTCGACGGCAGGTCGTGGTGGCGCAACCGGTTCGGCGTCATCGAACCGGTTGCGCCAGACGAGCCCGTCGTGCACGTCTGCTTCTTCGAGGCCCAGGCCTACGCGGCATGGGCCGGCAAGCGCCTGCCCACCGAAGTGGAGTGGGAGAAGGCCGCCCGGTTCGATCCGGCCACTGGCCGATCCCGCCGCTTTCCCTGGGGTGATGAGGATCCCACTCCGGCGCACGCCAACCTGGGACAACGACACTTGCAGCCCGCCCCAGCGGGCAGTTACCCGGCTGGCGCCTCCCCGCTGGGCGTGCACCAGCTGATCGGCGACGTGTGGGAGTGGACGTCTTCGGGGTTCTCCGGATACCCGGGTTTCGCCCCGTTCCCGTACCGGGAGTACTCCGAGGCGTTCTTCGGCGGGGACTACCGGATGCTGCGCGGCGGCTCGTTCGGGACCGATGCAGCCGCCTGCCGTGGGACCTTCCGCAACTGGGATCACCCGGTGCGCCGGCAGATCTTCACCGGTTTCCGTTGCGCCCGGGACGCCGACCCGGGGGACCTGACCTGACGTGTGTCGACACCTGGGCTACCTCGGGCCGCCGCGCGACCTCGCCACGCTGCTGCTCGCCCCGCCGCACTCGCTGCTGCGGCAGAGCTACGCGCCGGTCGACATGCGTGGCGGCGGCACGATCAATGCCGACGGGTTCGGCGCAGGCTGGTACCCCGACGGCGCCATCACGCCGATCCGGTACCGGCGGGCTGTCCCGTTGTGGACCGACGCGACGTTCGCCGCGCTGGCCACCGAGGTGCGCAGCGGTGCGGTGCTCGCCGCGGTGCGCTCGGCCACGGTGGGAATGCCCATCGTGGACACCGCCTGCGCCCCCTTCGGCACCGGCCGCTGGCTGTTCAGCCACAACGGGCGAATCGCAGGGTGGCCGGACAGCGTGGCGACACTGGCCCGCCGCCTGCCGGTGACCGACCTGCTCACGCTCGACGCACCCACGGACTCCGCGCTGCTGTGGGCGCTGGTCCGCAGCCGGCTGGCGGCCGGTGAAACGCTGGGCTGCGCGGTAGGCACTGTTGCGGCCCAGGTGCTTGGCTGCGCCCCGAGTTCGCGGCTGAACCTGCTGATCACTGACGGCGTCACCCTCGCCGCGACCACAGTGCACCACGCGCTAGCGGTGCGAGTCGGCGACGGGGCAGTGCTGGTCTGCTCCGAGCCGACCGACGATTCCTCCGACTGGGAACCGGTCGCGGACCGTCATCTGCTCACCGCGACATCGTCCGCTGTGGATGTCGTGCCGATCCCTGCTGATATGGCCCATGCCGACCCGACCGTTACCGAGGAGCCATGACCGCACCCGTGCTCGAGGTCCACCTGTCCGACTCCAATGCCGCTGACGCGCTGCATCACGATGTGCGCGTCGGGCTGTCGGCCGACCCCAAATGGTTGCCGCCCAGGTGGTTTTACGACGCCCGCGGCAGCGAGCTATTCGAGGAGATCACCGCGTTGCCCGAGTACTACCCGACCCGCACCGAACGGGAACTGTTGCGGCGCAGTGTGCGGCAAATCGCCGCACGGGCGGCTGTGGACACCCTCGTCGAGCTCGGTTCGGGCTCCTCGGAGAAGACTCGGTTGCTCCTTGACGCATTCGCCGCGACCGGGTCGTTGCAGCGTTACGTGCCGTTGGACGTGTCGGAGTCAGCATTGCGCGGCGCGATGGCGGCAGTGGCACGGGAGTACCCGGCGCTCGCGGTGCACGGTGTGGTCGGCGACTTCACCGAGCATCTGGAGCTGCTGCCGGCCAGCCAGGGTGGACGCCGGATGGTCGCTTTCCTCGGCGGCACCATCGGCAATCTGCTGCCGGTCGAGCGGGCGGGCTTCTTCGCTGCACTACGCGCCGCGCTGGACCCCGGTGAGCTGATGCTCCTGGGCGCCGGATTGGTCACCGACCCGGCAGTGATGGTGCCGGCCTACGACGACGCCGCCGGCGTGACCGCCGAGTTCAACCGCAACGTGTTGCGCGTACTCAATCGAGAGCTTGGGAGCGACTTCGATGTCGATGCGTTTGATCATGTCGCGGCGTGGAACGCCCCCCAAGGGCGGATCGAGATGCGACTGCGGGCCCGCCACGCGATGACCGTACGGTTGCCCGCCGTCAACATGACGGTGCATTACGCCGAGGGTGAGCAGATGCGCACCGAAGTCTCCACCAAGTTTCAGCGCACCGAACTCGAAGCCGAGCTAGCTGAAGCCGGCTTCGCCGACCAGACGTGCTGGACCGACTGCAACGACCGATTCGCCCTTGTCCTCGCCGAGGCGGCCTAGGTCACATCTGAGCGCCAATCGGAAGCGACTCGCGCTCTTGGCACGCAGGGCACGGCAAGAGTTGAAATGATTATCAGGTTCGTTTACGCTCGGCTTATCAGGTGAGGAGCGGAGTGGGTGAAGCTGGAGTTAGGCGTCGGTTCGTCTCGCCCATTGGGGCAGCCGCGGTCGCGATCGTCGGCGTGCTGGCAGGGTGTGCGACCGGAACGCCGGCCGCACACCCTGCGGGTGAGTCGGACGGCCCCCCGAAAATCGCGGTGGTGGCGGCGGAGAATTTCTGGGGCAGCATCGCCACGCAGCTGGGTGGCGAGCACGTCGCCGTGCGCAGCATCGTCGCGAGCCCGGACGCCGACCCGCACGACTATGAGCCGACGCCGGCCGACGGACGAGCCCTGGCGACTGCCCAATACGTGATCGAGAACGGGGCCGGCTACGACCCGTGGGTCGCCAAGCTGGTCGATGCGAACCCGACGCCGGCGCGGTTGGTGTTGACGGTGGGGGATCTGGTGGGGGTCAAGAAGGGCGGCAACCCGCATCGCTGGTACTCCCCGGATGACGTACACCAGGTGATCGAGCGGATCGCCGCCGACTACAAAAGGATCGACCCGGCCGACGCCAACTATTTCGATCAGCGGAAGCAGGACTACGAGACCCGGGATCTCGCTCGCTATAAGCAGCTGATCGCCGGCATCAAGAGCAAGTACGGTGGAACCTCGATCGGCGCCTCGGAATCGATCGTGACCCCGTTGGCGGAAGACCTGGGATTGAAGATGGCCACCCCGGAGCCGTTCCTGGACGCGGTGAGCGAAGGCACCGATCCGACCGCGGCTGACAAGATCACGGTGGATCACCAGATCAAGGCCAAGCAGATCAAGGTCTTCGTGTTCAACAGCCAGAACTCGACCCCGGACGTGGCGGCTCTGGTGACCGCGGCGAAGGACCAGGGCATCCCGGTGGCAAAGGTCACCGAGACACTCGTCCCGGCCACCGCCAGCTTCCAGGACTGGCAGGTCGGCCAGCTCGAAGGCATCGATCGGGCGTTGTCGCAGGCAGCGGCCCGATGACTGCCCACTCGCTGGATTCCGACGTGGATCGACAATCCAGCAACACCGTCGCGCCACGGAAGGAGGATCAGCGGCCGGTCGCATCCGTGATCACCCTGCGTGATGCGGCGGTCGAGCGAGGCGGCCGGCGGCTGTGGAGTGGGCTGGATCTGACCGTTGCCGCCGGCGAGTTCGTTGCGGTGTTGGGACCCAACGGGGTCGGCAAATCCACCCTCGTCCAGGTCATTCTGGGGGCGCTACCCCTGATCGAGGGCGAGGTGCGGGTGCTGGGCGGCGCTGCTGGACGAGCCAACGAGCGGATTGGATACCTGCCCCAACGCCGCAGCTTCGACCCATCTCTGCGGGTGCGCGGCCGCGACATCGTGCGGCTGGGCTTAGACGGGCATCAGTGGGGCTTCCCACTGCCGGCCTGGTGGCCGTGGCCAGGCGCGACGGCGCGGCGTGCAGCCACCGCGCGGGTCGAGGAGGTCATCGATCTCGTCGGCGCCGGCGGCTACGCTGATCGCCCGGTCGGAGAACTCTCCGGGGGAGAGCAGCAACGCCTGTTGATCGCCCAGGCGCTGGCGCCCGCTCCCGATCTGCTGCTGCTCGACGAGCCACTGGACAGCCTCGATCTGCCGAATCAGGGCGCCGTCGCCGCCCTCATCGCGACAATCAGCCGTGCGCAACGGGTGGCCGTGATCATGGTGGCGCACGACGTCAACCCGATCTTGTCTCATCTCGATACCGTGGTCTATCTCGCTCCGGGCGGTTCAAAGATCGGCTCACCCCGGGACGTGATCACTGGTCCGACGCTGACCCAGCTGTTCGGCACCCCGATCGAGGTGCTCACCGCCTCCGACGGCGGGATGGTCGTCATCGGCCATCCAGCACGGTGCGAGGACCACGCCGGGCAGCAGCCGTGATCCTCGCCGCGGGTCCGAGCTGGAACCCGATCATCGATCTGCAGCAGATGTGGTCGTTCCCGTTCATGGTCAACGCCTTTCGCGCCGGCACCATCGTCGCGGTGCTGGCCGGGGTGATGGGCTGGTTCATGGTGTTGCGTCGGCAGAGCTTCGCCGGCCACACCCTGTCGCTGATCGGTTTTCCTGGCGCAGCCGGCGCGGTCCTGATCGGTGTCTCTGCCAGCTACGGCTACTTCGCGTTCTGCCTGGCCGGCGCCCTGGTCATCGCAGCGTTGCCGCGCGCCGGACCTGGTGGCTACTCCGAGGAGTCGGCGGTCACCGGAACCGTCCAGGCTTTCGCCTTAGCGTGCGGGTTTCTGCTCGTCGCTCTCTACAAGGGATTCCTCAACGGCATCAATTCGCTGCTGTTCGGCAACTTCCTGGGCATCAGCGCCGGCCAGGTGAGTCTCCTGGGAATCGTCGCCGCGTTGTCGCTTGCCGCCCTGGCAGTGATCGGGCGCCCGCTGGCCTTCGCCTCGATCGATCCCGACGTGGCGACTGCCCGCAACGTCCCGGTGCGTGCACTGTCGGTGGCATTTCTGGTGCTCCTCGGTGCCGCGACGGCCGAAGCCAGCCAGATCACCGGGACCCTACTGGTGTTCGCCCTGCTGGTGATGCCAGCTGCGACCGCGCAGGCGTTGACCGCTCGACCCGGCCGCGCCCTGGCTCTGACAGCCACCATCGGGCTGGCCGTCACGTGGCTCGGCCTGAGCGTGGCCTACTACACCCCATTTCCGGTCGGGTTCTTCGTGACCAGCTTCGCCTTCGCCGGCTTCGTTGCCGCCCAGGCAGTCCGCCATACGCGGCCCCGGTGGCGGGCCGCAAGCACCGAGACGAGCCCCATGCCAATCGGGATCGCGCGATGATCTGGCCGTCATTCCTGGTCAACGCCCTGCTCGCGGGCACCGCCATCGCCGCGGCCGCCGGACTGGTCGGCTACTTCATGGTGCTGCGGACCCAGGTCTTCACCGGCGACGCGCTGAGCCATGTGGCGTTCACGGGTGCCCTGGCGGCGCTGGCTTTGGGCATCGACGAGCGGTTCGGGCTGTTCGCGGCGACCATTGGCGTGGGCGTCGCCCTCGGCGCCCTCGGCGGACGGGGCCGGGCTGACGACGTCGTGATCGGCAATGTGTTCGCCTGGGTCCTCGGGCTTGGCGTGTTCTTCCTGACCATGTACACCACCAACAACAGCGCCGGCGACGGCAATGCCGGCGTCAACGTCCTGTTCGGCTCGATCTTCGGCTTGAACCGCTCCGAGGCGGTCACCGCGGTCGTCGTCGCCGCCCTCATCGCCGCTGGCATGGTCACCATTGCCCGGCCGCTGCTGTTCGCCAGCATCGACAACGCCGTTGCCGCCGCCCGAGGTATTCCGGTCCGCATGCTCGGCTATGTCTTTCTCGTCTTGGTCGGCGCCGCCGCCGCCGAGGCGAGCCAAGCCGTCGGTGCACTGCTGCTGCTCGGCCTGCTCGCCGCACCCGCCGGGACCGCTCAACGCCTCACCACTCGGCCGTACTCCGCACTGCTCATCTCCGCCGGTCTTGCGGTAGGGGAGATGTGGGCAGGTCTCGCACTCAGCTACACCGTCCCGGCGCTGCCACCGAGTTTCGCCATCCTCGCCGTGGCCACCGGCGGCTATGCCCTTGTGCTGCTCAGCGGCGGTAGCCGCAGGCGATCGCGGTGGCCAGTCCCGCCATCCCAGCTCCTGCCAGCAGGCTCGAGGCCAGCCGGGCATGGTGTGAGAACCACAGCTGCACGCAGTACCCATGGGCCTGGGAGTTGAACACCCCGTGCGCGCCGTGGTCGTGCCCGTCTTTGCCGTCGACGGGTTCCCACAGGTTGTGGGGTCGGTCCGGGCCGACCTTCTCCCCGGTCTGCTGTGACTGGTAGCCGGTCTTGGCCAGATAGCGGTCCAGCAGCGCTGGGGCGATCTTCTGGCCGAGCAGGGTGCCCACGGTGCTCGCACCCACCCAGTACTGCTTGCGTCGCGGGTGGTCGGCCGCGAACACCACGCCACGCGCGGCCACCTCGGGCTGGTATATCGGTGGCACCGGCTGCGGGTGGTTCGGTAGGCGGGAGAGCACCCAAGAGAACTGCGGGGTGTTGACCGCTGGCATCTGCACCACCGTGATCGCGATGTTGCTGCCGTCGTGCATCAGCTCGGTTCGCAGCGACTCGGTGAACCCGTTGATAGCGTGCTTCGCGCCGCAGTAAGCAGACTGCAGCGGGATGCTGCGTTCCCCGAGCGCGGAGCCCACCTGAACGATGGTGCCCTGGTCGCGCGGCCGCATCCGGGCCAGCGCAACCATGGTGCCGTAGACGAAGCCCAGATAACTGACTTCGGTGACCCGGCGGAACTCCTCGGGACCGATCTCGTGGAACGGGGCGAAAACCGAGGTGAACGCCACATTGATCCACACATCGATCGGCCCGAAGGTGTCCTCGACCTGGGTGGCGGCGGCATCGACCTGGTCGTAGTCCGCGACGTCGGTGGGGATGGCCAAAGCACTGCCGCCGGCGTTCTCCACATCCTTGGCCGCGCCGTCCAGCCCTGCCTGCCCGCGGGCCAACAGCGCCACCTGCGCTCCTCGGGCGCCGAACTGCCGCGCGGTAGCGCGGGCGATCCCGGCGCTCGCCCCGGTGATCACCACAACCTGACGATGAGTCATACCTGACCTCAGCTTCCCGTCGACGCCAACACTTCTGCTCCAGGGATGCCCACCGACGGGTGGTCGTACGCGTGACCCGCTTCACGTACTTACAGGCTAGAGCGCTGGCGCTGACCGAGGCGATCACGCTTATCACCGGCGGCCACGTATCAGACGACGTGTACGAGCAGGCTCGCCGCGTGTTCGATGAGAAAGAGGTCGGTCAGATCGTCTGGGCCGCCGCTGTCATCAACACCTGGAACCGGTTGGCCATCGCAGCTCGATCAGTACCGGGCAGCTACCAGCCTGGCAAGGGATGATGGTCCACCGGCTAGCCGCGGCGGGCCATATCGCGTAATACGTATTGCAAAATGCCGCCGTTGCGATAGTACTCGGCTTCACCGGGGGTGTCGATGCGCAGTACAGCGTCGAAATCAATCGGATCGGCATCTTCGCGGGTGGCTTTGATGCGCACCGTTGCTGGGATGGAGCCGTTGTTCAGGGCGGTGACACCGGAGATGTCGAAGGTTTCGGTACCGTCGAGGCCCAGCGACGAAACCGATTCGCCAGCCGGGAACTGCAACGGCAGCACGCCCATTCCGATCAGGTTGGAGCGGTGGATGCGCTCGAAGGATTCGGCCAGCACCGCCTGCACGCCGAGCAGTCGGGTGCCCTTTGCCGCCCAGTCCCGCGAGGAACCCGAGCCGTATTCCTTGCCCCCGACGATCAGCAACGGGATCCCGTGGGCAGCGTAATGTTGAGCCGCGTCGTAAATGGAGACCGGCTGCTCACCTTCGGATTTCGTAGTGAAGTCGCGGGTGTAGCCGCCGCTGATGTTGTTGAGCAGCAGGTTGCGCAGCCGAATGTTGGCGAAGGTACCTCGGATCATCACCTCGTGATTGCCGCGGCGGGATCCATACGAGTTGAAGTTCTTACGTTCCACACCTCGCTCGGCGAGGTAGCGACCGGCCGGGGAATCCGCCGTGATGGTCCCGGCGGGTGAGATGTGGTCAGTGGTCACCGAGTCCCCGAGCAGCACTAACACCCGCGCTGCCGAAATGTCTCGCACCGGCAGCGCTTGGGCGGTCATTCCCTCGAAATACGGGGGCTTGCGCACGTAGGTCGACTCCGGATCCCAGGTGAAGGTCTCGCCCTCCGGCGTGGGGAGTGACTGCCAGCGAGCATCGCCGGCGAAGACGTCGGCGTAGTCCTTGGCGAACATCTCCTGGCTGATCGTGGACTCGATCACCTTCTGGATTTCTTCCGGCCTCGGCCAGATATCCGTGAGATAGACCGGTTGGCCGTCGCGGTCGTGCCCCAGCGGGTCGCTGGCGAAGTCTATATCCATCGTTCCAGCCAGCGCATAGGCGATCACCAAGGGCGGTGAGGCGAGATAGTTCATCGAGACGTCCGGATTGATCCGGCCCTCGAAGTTGCGGTTACCGGACAGCACACTGACCACCGCGAGGTCGGCGTCATGGACGGCTTGGGAGACCTCTTCGAGCAGCGGACCCGAGTTGCCGATACAGGTGGTGCAGCCGTAGCCGACCAGGTAGTACCCAAGCTTTTCCAGGTACGGCCACAGACCGGCCTTCTCGTAGTAGTCCGTGACTACCTGCGAGCCCGGCGCCATCGACGTCTTCACCCATGGCTTGACGGTCAGACCCCGTTCGACGGCGTTGCGGGCCAGCAGCGCTGCTCCGATCATCACCGATGGGTTGGACGTGTTGGTACACGAGGTGATCGAAGCGATCACCACTGCACCGTGGTCGATCTCGTAGCCAGCGCCCTCGGCGGGCCGCACTGGCGTCGGGGAGCTGGGGCGGCCCTGCGCCGCAGCCGCAGCCGAGATCGTCGGACACCGCGCACCGGCACCGTTGCCGCTGCTCACCGCGGGAGCGTCGCTGGCCGGGAAGGAGTCAACGCCGGCCTGGTCCACCGTGGACTCCGCGGCGCAGGCGTAACCGGCCAGCGCCTGCCGGAATGCCGACTTCGCGTCGGACAGCGAGATCCGATCCTGCGGGCGCTTGGGTCCGGCGATGGACGGGACCACCGTGGACAAGTCCAGCTCGAGATACTCGGAGTAGGTGGCTTCGCGGTGCGGGTCGTGCCAGAGGTCCTGCTCCTTGGCATAGGCCTCGACCAAGGAGAGCTGCTCGGCGGGGCGACCGGTCAGCGCCAGGTAGCGCAGCGTCTCCTGGTCGATCGGGAAGATTGCGCAGGTGGAACCGAACTCGGGGCTCATGTTGCCGATGGTGGCGCGGTTGGCCAGCGGCACCGCAGCCACGCCCTCGCCGTAGAACTCCACGAACTTGCCGACCACGCCGTGCCTGCGAAACATCTCGGTCAGGGTGAGTACGACATCGGTGGCGGTTGCCCCCGGCGGGATGGAGCCGGTGAGCTTGCAGCCGATCACCTGCGGGATGAGCATCGAGACCGGCTGGCCTAGCATCGCCGCCTCGGCCTCGATGCCGCCCACGCCCCATCCCAGCACGCCGAGCCCGTTGACCATCGTGGTGTGGCTGTCGGTACCCACCACGGTGTCCGGATATGCCTGGCCGTTGCGGATCATCACGGTTCGGGCCAGATGCTCGATGTTGACTTGGTGCACGATTCCAGTCCCCGGCGGGACTACCTTCAACTCGTCGAATGCACCCTGACCCCAGCGCAGGAACTGGTAGCGCTCCCAGTTTCGCTGGTACTCCAAGTCGACATTGCGCTCGAAAGCATCGCGACGGCCGAACACATCGGCGATCACGGAGTGATCGATGACCAGCTCAGCCGGCGCCAGCGGATTGACCGCGTGCGGATCACCGCCCAGAGCAGTCACCGCCTCGCGCATCGTGGCCAGATCGACCAGACAGGGCACCCCAGTGAAATCCTGCATAATGACCCGAGCCGGAGTGAACTGGATCTCAGTGGACGACTGCGCCTGCGCGTCCCAACCCACAAGCGCCGCGATGTGTTCAGCCGTGACATGTGCACCGACGGTGCCTGATTCCCAGCGCAGCAGGTTCTCCAGCAGTACCTTCAAGCTGTACGGCAGGGCGCGCCACTGGGTGCCAAGGCGCCGGTCCAGCTCGGCCAACCGGAACACCTCGTAGCGGGCGGATCCGACGGACAGGGTGCCGCGGGTGCCGAAGCTGTCGGCGCTGGCTGCTGCGTGGGTCACTGACACCTCCTCGGGGGAGGGCTAGGCCGACGCCCTCCACTGTGACTCTACGTCTGGGCATCCGCCGGCGTGATCAGTGGGCGCGGTCTTAACGATCAGGTGATGCGCACGAATCACCATGGTGATACGTCATACGCTGGGTCTCTTGCGTAACGAGAACACCCCGGAGGTGGCAACCATGCGGGTGCCTTTGACCGTCGCCGACTTCCTGGCCCGCGGCGAGACGGCGTTCGCGCAGTCGATCGCGGTGATCGACGATCCCGATCAACCAGCGTCACCGGTGCCCACGTCGACCTTTCAGGAGCTGGGCAGCAGGGTCCGCGCCTGGCAGGCCGGCCTGGACGCGCTCGGGGTGGGTCCAGGGCAGCGGGTGGCGGTGGTCAGCCACAACTCGACTCGGATGCTCGAGCTACTGCACGCGGTCCCGGCCAGCGGCCGCATCTGCGTGCCGGTGAACTTCCGACTGCGCGCCGAAGAGGTCGACTACATCGTTTCGCACAGCGGCTCGTCGGTGCTGTTGGTAGACCCGGAACTCGACGATGCCCTCAAGGCGGTGACCGCGCCGCACCGGTTCGTACTCGGCACCGAGACCGACGAGCAGCTGATGCGCTTCGACACCGAGCCGCACCCTTGGGCCGAGCCTGACGAGGACGCCACGGCGACGATCAACTACACCTCGGGCACCACCGCGCGGCCCAAGGGAGTGCAGCTGACCCATCGCAACATCTGGATCAACGCGGTCACCTTCGCCATGCACACCCGTGTCTGGGAACGTGACGTCTACCTGCATACCTTGCCGATGTTCCATTGCAACGGCTGGGGCATGCCCTTCGGCCTCGTCGGGTTGGGAACCAAGCAGGTCGTGCAACGCAGGATAGATGGCGCCGAAATCCTGCGACGGATCGACCAGCACAACGTGACGCTGATGTGTGGCGCTCCCGCGGTGTGGAACGCAGTGCTCGACGCCGCTGCGAGCTGGGATGGCGAGATTCCGGGACGAGGGCGGGTGCGGCTGGTCTGCGCGGGTGCGCCACCGCCCACCAGGCTGATCCAACGGGTCGGCGAGGAACTCGGTTGGGAGTTCATGCAGCTCTACGGGCTGTCTGAGACTGCGCCATTGCTGACCTTCAACCGCAGCGGACCCGCCGACGATGAGCTGCCCGCCGCTGATCGCGCCCGCCGGCTGTCCCGGGCCGGTGCCCCTGCGCTGGGCGTGCAATTGCGTACCTCCGAGTCCGGAGAGGTCTTGGCCCGCTCCAATGTCGTGATGGCCGGCTACTGGGACAGCCCGCAGGCCAGCAGCGAAGTGCTCGTGGACGGCTGGTTTCACACCGGCGATGGCGGGCTGGTGGATGACCAGGGCTACTTGTCCATCATCGACCGGAAAAAGGACGTGATCATCACCGGCGGTGAGAACGTCTCTTCCATCGAGGTGGAGGACTGCCTGTTCAGTCACCCGGCAGTGGCCGAGGTCGCGGTGATCGGCGCTCCGTCGGAGCGCTGGGGTGAGACCGTCAAAGCGCTGGTCGTCGTCGCCGCGGGGCAGCAGGTTACCGAACAGGAGCTGATCGCCTACTGCAAGGAACGGCTGGCTGGCTTTAAGGCACCGACGTCGGTGGAGTTTCGCGAGGCCATTCCGCGTACCGCCACCGGCAAGATCCAGAAGTTCAAGCTGCGCCAGGAGTATTGGGAGGGCCGGGAGCGCCAGGTGAACTGACTCTGGCCCCGGCCCACCATCGACCCTCCCGTCACCTACTGTGACGGCCCCTCCGCATGTAGCCCATGTGGTTGATGTTGTCTAAGTTACCTATGGGCTTGTTGGTGTTTATGAGGTGGTCGTGACAGAGTGCATCCGCATGCCTACTTGACGAAATCTGCTCGCGTCAGGGAGGACTGGCGCCTGCCGAGGGCACCGGGGGAGGAGTGAGGTGTGAGCGTCCGGACTCGACGTCACCTCGCCGGCCGTGGGTTTGTCGCAGTGACACTCACGGTGCTGGCGCTAGTGGGACATCCGGCCGTAGGGCAAGCGTTGCCGCCGCCTCCGCCCAATCCCAGCGACGACGATCTCAAATCCAGTCAGGGCCACGTCGACGCGACCGCGACCCGGGTAGGTCAATTAGCCAACCAGGTCGCCCAGGCGGACGCCGACCTGGTGGCAAGTCAATCGCAGGTGGAGCTCCGGCACGAGCAGGCCAATAAGGCGCTGATCAACCTGCAGGCTGCGGACAACGCCGCCGCCGCGGCGAACCTCGCAGCAGACAGCGCCCGCGCCGAAGCCGATGCCGCGGTGGCGCAGATCGCGGTGGCGCATCAGGATCTCGACCAGTTCGCGGCCGCGAGTTTTCGTCAGGGCAACACCGTCGGATCGCTGTCGGCCTTCCTCGGCTCGACCAGTCCGAAGGACCTGCTCGCCAGGGCCGAGCTGCTGGACGCGGTGGGAGGGGCTCAGCTGCACGCGGTGGAGAACATGCGGCGAGCCCGCGTCGATGCCGCGAACAAGGACTCGCAGACCCGGGCAGCCCTGGCAGCAGCTCAGGCCGCCAAGCAAGCTGCCACTGACGCCAAAACGGCGCTGGACACCGCCTACCGGGTCGCCATTGATACTGAGGCAGCGCAATCCGCAAAATCCACCGCCCTGCAGAACCACAAGACCGATCTTGAGCGGCAGCTTTACGATGCGCAAAACGCCGTTGCGGGACTGCGCGGGCAGCGGCAGCGTTACGAGGAGTGGCGCGCGGAACGCGATCGAGAACAGGCTGCGGCGGCAGCCGCGGCAGCAGCGGCAGCAGCCGCCGCCGAAAGAAGTTCCGCGGTCACCGGCAGCTCTCGGTCTGCCACCGGCTCTGTCCAGTCAGTGATCAATCGGGCGATGGCTCAGCTCGGCGTGCGCTATTCGTGGGGTGGCGGCAACGCCGACGGACCCACGGTCGGCGTTCGCGACGGCGGCGTCGCGGACACCTACGGCGACTACCGCAAGGTAGGTTTCGACTGCTCCGGCCTGATGATCTACGCGTTCTCGCACGCGCTCGGTGGATCGCTACCGCACTACACTGGCTTTCAGTACAACACGGGCCGCAAAATACCGCTGGCCCAGAAACGCCCGGGCGATATGCTTTTCTGGAGCACCGACGGTGACATCCACCATGTGGCGCTCTATATCGGCGGCGAACAGATGATTGAGGCACCATATTCCGGAGCCGCGGTCCGGGTCACCTCGGTGCGCTACAGCGGTATCATGCCCTACGTCGTCCGGGTGCTCTGACTATCTTCACAGCCGCCACACCGGTGCGGCGGTTGGGTCTGGCTGGACCCTGTGGATCTGCTGCAGTCGGATTTGCGCCCCAGTTGGATTGGTGCCCCAGATTGGTGTCCCAGTCGGACCCGTGCGAGGAGGAGCCCGTGAGTAAGGCCGATGGCGGGGAGTCCCCGCCAGCGTCCGGCCGGTCTGCCCATCCCGGCCGAGTAGCCACCCCAGCCAGGGACGCGCAGCTCATCGAGCGGACGGTCTTCGAGATCCAGCGGGTGATCGTAGGGCAAGATCGCTTGGTCGAGCGCATGCTGGTCGGCTTGCTGGCCCGGGGCCACCTGCTACTCGAGGGCGTGCCGGGAGTGGCCAAGACCCTCGCTGTAGAGACCATCGCCCGGGTAGTGGGCGGTTCGTTCTCGCGCATCCAGTTCACTCCTGACCTGGTTCCCGCCGACATCCTCGGCACCCGGATCTACCGGCAGGCCAGGGAGCAGTTCGACGTTGAGCTGGGACCGGTAGTGGCGAACTTCGTGCTCGCCGATGAGATCAACCGCGCTCCGGCCAAGGTGCAGTCGGCGTTACTGGAGGTGATGGCCGAACGGCACGTGTCCATCGGCGGCACCACCTACCCGATGCCCACGCCGTTCCTCGTGCTGGCCACTCAGAACCCCATCGAGAACGAGGGCGTCTACCCACTTCCCGAAGCGCAACGCGACCGGTTCCTGTTCAAGATCCAGGTGGAATACCCCACGGTAGAGGAGGAGCGCGAGATCATCTACCGGATGGGTGTGCATCCTCCCGAGCCGCGCCAGGTGCTGGACCCTGCGGAGCTGATCCGGCTGCAAGAGGTCGCGGCACAGGTGTTCGTGCATCACGCACTGATCGACTATGTGGTGCGATTGGTCCTCGCCACTCGGACGCCAGCTGAACACGGCCTGTCCGACGTGGCCGGCTGGGTCGCCTACGGCGCCTCCCCACGGGCCAGCCTGGGGATCGTCGCGGCAGCCCGAGCGTTGGCGTTGATCCGCGGGCGGGACTACGTCTTGCCGCAGGATGTCGTGGACGTAGCGGCTGACGTGCTACGACACCGCCTGGTGCTGTCCTACGACGCACTGGCCGATGGTGTGCCGGTCGAACACATCGTCACCCGGGTACTGCAGACCGTGCTGCTGCCACAGGTGTCCGCCCGTCCGCAAGGCACCGGCCCGGTTGCCGCTGACCCAGGAACGCCTGCCGGGGTCGCGGGCCCGAGCTGACTGACCCGATGACGGCGCGCAGCGAGTGGGGGCAGCGGCACCATTGGGCGCCGCCAGCGCTACGGGAGGGGCGCATGGAGGCCGGGCTACGCGCGTTGGAGCTCACCGTGCGGCGCCGGTTGGACGGGTTGCTACAGGGCAATCACCTCGGCCTGGTGCCCGGGCCGGGCACCGAGCCGGGCGAAGCCAGGCGATACCAGCCCGGCGACGACGTCCGGCGGATGGACTGGGCGGTTACCGCGCGCACCACCGAGCCGCATATCCGCGACACCGTCGCCGACCGCGAGCTGGAAACGTGGCTGGCGGTGGATCTGTCGGCCAGCCTGGACTTCGGCACCGCGGAATGTGACAAGCGGGAGCTCGCGGTGGCCGCCTGCGCCGCCGTGGCGCACCTGACCAGGGGCGGTGGGAACCGGGTCGGTGCCGTGGTCAGCACCGGCGCCGAGATGCTGCGGATACCCGCCCGAGGTGGTCAGCCGCACGCCCGCGGGATGATCCGCCGGATCGCCGAGGTGCCGCGCGCCACCGAAGGCACCCGCGGCGATCTCGCCGGCCTGCTCGAGCAGCTGCGCCGCCCGCCGCGGCGTCGCGGTCTGGTCACGGTGATCTCGGATTTCCTCGGTCCGCGATCTGGGGATGTGTTCGACTGGGAGCGGCCGCTGCGCGGGTTGGCCGGCCGGCACGACCTGATCGCGATCGAAGTCCTAGACCCACGGGACCTCGAACTGCCCGACATGGGCACTGTGGTGCTCGCGGATCCAGAGACCGGGCGGCAGAAGGAGGTCGTGACCACACCGCTGCTGCGCCGGGAGTTCGCCGCGGCAGCGGCCGCACATCGCGACGAGGTCGCCGCGACGCTGCGGCGATGCGGTGCTGGACAGCTGACGCTGCGCACCGACTCGGACTGGGTTTCCGACATGGTGCGTTTCGCGGTCACCCGCAAGCGGCACTGGTCGGGCGGTGGCACGTGAGCCTGACCGGGTTCACCACTCCGCTGTGGTTCCTGCTGCTGGTGGTGGTCGCTGCGCTGGCGGCCGGCTATGTGTGGATGCAGCGCCGACGACGTAGACAGGTGCTGCGCTTTGCCAATCTCGCCATGCTCGAACGGGTCGCGCCCAATCAGCAGGGCTGGTATCGGCACCTGCCGGTGGCGCTGCTGCTCGCTGCCCTGGTGCTGTTCACCGTCGCGTTGGCTGGTCCCACCGCGGAGCAGAAGGTGCCACGCAACCGGGCGACCGTCATGTTGGTGATCGACGTGTCGCTGTCCATGCGGGCTACTGATATCGAACCGACCAGAATCGCCGCGGCACAACGGGAGGCGAAGAGGTTCGCCCATGACCTCACCCCTGGGGTGAACCTCGGGCTGGTGTCCTTCGCCGGTTCGGCCACCGTCCTGGTGTCGCCGACCACTGAGCGGGTCTCGGTGATGCGAGCCATCGACAACCTCAAGCTTGCCGAAGCAACCGGCACCGGTGAGGCGATCTTCGCTGCGCTGTCCTCGATCGAGGCCTTCGGCGCCGTAGTCCCAGATGTCCAAGGACCGCCACCGGCGCGCATCGTACTGCTCACCGACGGCAAACAGACGGTGCCGACCCCGGACGGCGACGACTCGCGCGGGGGGTTCACCGCAGCTCGCGCCGCGGCTGCAGCCAAGGTCCCGATCTCGGCGATCTCCTTCGGCACTGCGTACGGTCAGGTGGAAATCAACGGGGAGCGCCAGCCGGTGCCCGCCGACGACGACTCGATCCGACGGATCGCGGACTTGTCCGGCGGTCAGTTCTACGACGCTGCCAGCGCTGGGCAGCTCAGCGATGTCGTGAGCACTCTGGGCGAGCAGATCGGCTATGAGACCAAGCGAGCCGACGCCAGTAAGCCATGGCTGATCGCGGGCACCCTGGCCGCGATAATCGCTGCCGCCGGCGCCTTAGCCATCGGGCAACGACTGCCCTGAGGGCTGCTTGTGAGTGCGTGTAGCAGTGTCGTCACGCTGTCATGGCACTATCTGCACTCACAAGCGCGACCGAAAGGAGCGCAGGATGCCCCGTTCCGTTCTTGTCACCGGGGGCAACCGTGGTATCGGACTGGCCATCGCTCACGCGTTCGCCAAGCAGGGCGATCGGGTTGCCGTGACGCACCGCGGGTCTGGCGTGCCCGACGAAGTACTCGGAGTGCGATGCGACGTCACCGACGGCGCCGCCGTGGAGGCGGCATTCGCCGTGGCGGAGCAGGCGCACGGGCCGATCGAAGTGCTCGTTTCCAATGCCGGGATCACCGACGACACCCTGTTGCTCCGGATGACCGAGGAGCAGTTCTCCCGGGTCCTCGACACGAACCTCACCGGCGCGTACCGGGTGGCCAAGCGCGCCGCCAAGAGCATGCTGCGGGCCCGGTGGGGGCGGATGGTGTTCATCTCCTCGGTGGTGGCGCTGTCCGGCGCACCCGGCCAGGTGAACTATGCGGCCAGCAAAGCGGGGCTGATCGGCGTCGCCCGATCCATCGCCCGTGAGCTGGGATCCCGGTCGATCACCGCCAACGTCGTCGCGCCGGGCTATGTCGACACCGAGATGACCGCGGAGGTCAGCCAAGCGCGCCGGGAAGAGATTCTGCGTTCGATCCCGCTGCGGCGCCAAGCTACCCCGGAGGAGGTCGCCGCGGTCGTCACCTTCCTCGCTTCAGACGCGGCCGGGTACATCACAGGGGCGGTGTTGCCGGTCGACGGCGGCCTGGGAATGGGTCATTGAGTTCGGGGGAGGGGGACAGATGGCGGGTCTACTCGACGGCAAGCGACTGCTGATCACAGGGGTGATCACTGATGCCTCGATCGCTTTTCATGTGGCGCGGGTGGCGCAGGAGCAAGGCGCCCAGGTGGTGCTCACCGGATACGGCCGGTTACGGCTGGTAGAGCGGATCGCGCAGCGGCTGCCCCAGCCAGCGCCGGTATTGGAGCTCGATGTGGCCGACCAGGGCCAGTTGGACTCGCTGGCGCAGCGACTCGGTGAGCATGTCGACGGGCTGGACGGAGTGCTGCACTCCATCGGCTTCGCCCCCGCGTCCTGCCTCGGGGGCGAGTTCCTCAACGCGCCGTGGGAAGACGTGGCCACCGCGTTGCAGGTCTCCGCTTACTCGTTCAAGTCGCTGGCGATGGCGTGCCTGCCGCTGCTGGGCCCTGGTTCCTCGATCGTTGGGATGGACTTCGACAACCGGCAGGCCTGGCCCGCCTATGACTGGATGGGAGTGGCGAAGTCGGCGCTGGAGTCGGTGTGCCGCTATCTCGCCCGTGACCTCGGACCGCACGGTGTCCGGGTCAACCTGGTGGCGGCCGGCCCGGTACGCACCTTGGCGGCGAAGTCCATCCCCGGCTTCGGCGCGTTCGAGAATGCCTGGAACGGTCGCGCTCCGCTGGGCTGGAACATCGACGATCCGACCCCGGTGGCTCGCACGGTCTGTGCACTGCTGTCCGACTGGCTACCTGCCACCACCGGGTCGATGGTGTGGGCCGACGGTGGCTTCCACGCCATCGGCGTCTAGGCATCTCGGCGTTGACCGACGCGCTGTTGGTGCTGTCCTTCGGGGGCCCCGAGGCACCCGACGAGGTACGGCCGTTCCTGGACAACGTCACTCGCGGCCGGGGTGTACCGCCGCAACGCTTGGACGAGGTTGCGCAGCACTATATGCACTTCGGGGGAGTGTCGCCGATAAACCACTGCAACCGCACCCTGATCACCGCGATAGAGCAGGCGCTCACCACCGCCGGGCTTGGCCTGCCGGTGTACTTCGGCAACCGCAACTGGCACCCGATGGTGGAGGACACCGTCGCCGCGATGGCCGCCGACGGGGTACGCCGCGCAGCGGTGTTCACCACCTCGGCGTGGGGCGGGTACTCGGGTTGTCGGCAGTACCACGAGGACATCGCCCGAGCCCGGCACGCCGTCGGTCCTGGGGCGCCCGATCTGATCAAGCTGAGGCAGTTCTTCGATCATCCGCTGTTCATCGCAGCGTGCGCCGACGCGCTCCGCGCCGCCCGTGACCAGGCTGGTGCTGACGCCCAGGTGGTGTTCACGGCGCACTCGGTGCCGCTGGCCGCAGACGCTGCCGCCGGGCTTGCTGCGCAGGGTGGTCACCGCTACTCCGAGCAGGTCGCCGAGGCCGCGCGGCTGGTCGCCGCGGCGGCCGGGGTGGACTCCCACGACGTGGTCTGGCAGTCCCGTTCCGGGCCGCCTCAAGTGCCCTGGCTCGAACCGGACGTGGTCGACCATCTCGACGCGCTGCACGCCGCTGGGGTGCCCGGCGTCGTGGTGGCGCCCATCGGATTCATCTCCGACCACCTCGAGGTGGTGTGGGATCTCGATCATGAGGCTCGGCAACGGGCAGCCACGCTCGGGATGACTTTCGTGCGCGCCGCCACCCCGGGCACCGACCCCCGCTTTGCAGACATGGTGGTGGAGCTAGTCGCCGAGCAGGTACACGGTGCACCCGCCCGCCGGTGCTCCCAGGTCCCGGCAGCCGGTCAAGGCACCAACGGCACGCCCTGCACAACGCACTGTTGCGAACCAGTGCGGTAGCGCGCGCTGCGCCCGCTCGATCGCGTCACCGAGTTCTGGATGCAGACTGTAGTAATTCGGTGCCCAATCAACGCAGTCTGCATCCAGAACGCGCTTGAGAAAGGCTGCTCAGCGACGGCCGGCGCGGGGGGTTAGGGCTCGGACTGCTTCGGCGACGGCGGAGCGGCGGGCTTCACGTACGGCGGTGAACAGGGGTCGCAGCGCGGCGGAACGGGCCGCCGCCACCGACGCGGACAGCGCACCGCCGAGGTTGTCGGTGTCCGCGGCACGCAGTATCGCCTCCACCTCGTCGGCCTGCTCGAGCACCCGTAGCGCGCGGGGCGGGGTGCCTTCGGGCCAGGGCGGGCGGACCCGGAGTTCCAGAGTTTCGGCGATCTCGGCGCGTACGCCGGGGCGGTGCCGGGCCAGGTCGAGCTCCACCAGCGTCGTCGCCGCCTGGCGGACCGCGCCGCGCAGACCATGCTCGGCATCCGGCAGTTCAGGTTCGGGAGCGGGGGGCAGCGGGCCACTGGCGAACACCGTCCAGCGAAGCACCCCCTCGGCGACCGCATTCGGCACCGCCGCCAGTTCCGCGCCAGTAAAGACGGCGACCTCACCGCTGCGCAGCGCCGCCGCCGCGAGCGGTCCCTGCGGCGGCAGCCCGCGGACGTCACCGGGCACCGGCAACAACAGCTGGCCCACGCCGGCCCCAGCCCGTCGGGCCGTGGCCAGCAGACCCACCACAGAGGTCGGGACTTCGTCGGGTGCCGGCAGATCAAGCTGCCGTGCGGTGGCCTCGTCTATTGCCACCACCTCGTGCAGACCGGCCCAGGTGTGCAGGCCGTCGATCACAGCGTCAGGGGCGGCGCAGCCGTGCAGCCAGGCCGAGGCCCACACGGTGAATGTCGCGCTGGGGCATGGCACGGAGTAGGAGCGTAGAACGCGGACTCGCAATATGCACATCCGGCGTGGCTGCGCTGCGGAATTCAGACCCCCGGTTACCGTCGAACCCATGCGCTCCCGTGACCTACCGAGCAACTCACCGGGTCGTAGCGCACGCTATGGACCAGACGTGCTGCAGCAACCACGCCGGCGCCGCGAGGTGCCGCAACTGCCCGCCGAGGCGGGTGTGGTGGTGGAGGATGCCGCGAGCGGGTTCTGCGGCGCGGTGCTCCACTGCGAGGGTGACGCGGTGGAACTTCAGGACGCCCGGGGCGTGGTCCGGTCCTTTCCCCTTCGGCATGCCGCGTTCCTGGTTGACGGCGATCCGGTCACGCTGGTCCGTCCCGTGCACCAGCCCACCGCGGGCATGATCCGGTCGGCGTCGGGATCGGTCCGGGTGGCGCGGACACGGGCCCGGACTGCTCGGGCCAGCCGGATCTGGGTGGAGGGCAAGCACGACGCGGAGCTCGTGGAACGGGTCTGGGGCCACGATCTGCGGGTGGACGGTGTGGTCGTGGAGCCACTCGATGGTGTGGACTACCTGGCCGACCGGGTCGCGGAGTTCGATCCCGCCCCAGACCGGAGACTCGGCGTGCTGGTCGATCATCTGGTCGCCGGTAGCAAGGAAAGCCGGCTCGTGACGGCGGTGCGCTCGCCGCACGTGCTGGTGACCGGCCACCCTTATGTCGATATCTGGCAAGCTGTGCGACCCGCGACGCTGCGCATCCCAGGCTGGCCTGACGTCCCGCGCGGGGTCCCGTGGAAAGACGGCGTGTGCCAGGCGCTGGGTTGGGTGGACGGG
The DNA here is from genome assembly GCA_023252195.1 of Pseudonocardiales bacterium. Classification (GTDB taxonomy): domain Bacteria; phylum Actinomycetota; class Actinomycetes; order Mycobacteriales; family Pseudonocardiaceae. The sequence goes on along the minus strand of JAHEXI010000005.1, from coordinate 248,197 downwards.
ACCGGGTTCGCGGACCCAGCACAGGGATGGGCGCGGGTACTGGGCGCCGTGGACAGCTTTCGTGATCTTGAGCCGGCGCTGCTGGGTGCCGTCGAGCAGCTCATCGACTTCGTCACGGCCGGGTAGCAAAACGAGATCACGATCACCGCAGAATCCAGCCCGAAGATCTGTCAAGATGGTCACATGGCCGCTGTCGTGTGGCTCGTTGCAGGGCTGCTGCTGATCGCTGCCGAGGTACTGACCAGTGGCTTCGTGCTGATCATGTTCGGGGCGGGGGCACTGGTGGCCGCAGGGTTCGCGGCGCTAGGCGCTGGGCCCTTGCCGGAGGTCGCCGCTTTCGCCGGCACCTCGGTGGCCCTGATCACCGTGGGCCGCCCGGTGCTCAAGCGCCGGCTGCACACTGCCCACGTGCCGACTAACGTCGATGCGTTGATCGGCGATAGAGCGATTGTGGTGAGCACCGTTGACGCGCGCGGCGGCAAGATCAAGTTACGCGGGGAGTTCTGGTCCGCGCGGGCGTTCGACGAAACCGAGGTACTCGAGCCAGGCCACACGGTGACGGTGATGTCCATCTCCGGAGCCACTGCCGTCGTTTTGGGGGAGCCTTCATGAGTGTTGCGCTGCTCGTAGTGATAGTGGTGATCGTGCTGGCGATCGTCGCCACCGTGGTCAAATCCGTGGTGGTGATCCCACAGGCGTCCGCCGCGGTCGTCGAGCGGCTCGGCCGCTACCGCGGCACGTTCACCCCCGGGCTGAACTTCCTGGTGCCCTTCATCGACCGGATCCGGGACCGGATCGATCTGCGGGAGCAGGTGGTGTCCTTCCCGCCGCAATCGGTGATCACCAAGGACAACTTGACGGTCGACATCGACACCGTCGTCTATTTCCAGGTGACCAACCCCAAGGACGCGGTGTACGAGATCTCCAACTACATCGCGGCAGTCGAGCAGTTGGCCACCACCACGCTGCGAAACGTCGTCGGCGGGATGAGCCTTGAAGACACCCTGACCTCCCGGGACTTCATCAACGGCCAGCTGTCCGGAGTGCTCGACGAGGCGACCGGGCGGTGGGGGATACGGGTAGGGCGCGTCGAGCTCAAGGCTATCGACCCACCGCCGTCCATCCAGGACTCGATGGAGAAGCAGATGCGCGCAGACCGGGAGAAGCGCGCCACCATCCTCACCGCCGAGGGCCAGCGCGAATCGGCGATCAAGACCGCGGAGGGGCAGAAGCAGGCCTCGATCCTCTCCGCTGAGGGTGCCAAACAAGCCGCGATTCTCACCGCGGAAGCTGAGCGGCAGTCTCGTATTTTGCGAGCCCAGGGCGAACGGGCCGCGAGGTATCTGCAGGCACAGGGTCAGGCCAAGGCGATCGAGAAGGTGTTCGCCGCGATCAAAGAGGGTCGCCCAACGCCGGAGTTGTTGGCCTATCAGTACCTGCAGACGCTACCGCAAATGGCCCAGGGCGATGCGAACAAGGTCTGGATCGTGCCCAGCGACTTCGGCAAGGCACTCGAAGGATTCACCAAGATGCTCGGAGCACCGGGGGATGACGGGGTCTTCCGGTACGAACCAAGCCGGGAATACGTGGCCGCCAGCCGGCCAGAGGACGACGACGAGGCCGTTGCCGGGTGGTTCGATACCGCCACCGACCCGGACGTGGCGGCTGCGGTGCGGGCCGCGGAGGAGGTGGCGCGCAGGGAGGTGCCGCGGCCGGAGGTCGGGACGACCCCATCGCTGGGACCTTCGGTACGGCCGACGTTCAGCGGTCAACCCGGCGCGGCGCACCATGTGCCCCGTCCGCAGTCGTCCCCGACCGGACCACCCGATTCGGCCGGGGATGACCCGTCAGCGGAGCAATAACGGGGGCCGCTGGTAGACCCATGGCTCGACCTGCTCATAGGCCGCGCATGCGGCGAGCACCCGGTCGTCGGCGTGGCGCGGCCCGACCACCTGCAATCCGATCGGCAGTCCAGTGCTGGTCCATCCGCATGGCACGCTGGCGGCGGGTTGCTGGGTCATGTTGAACGGATAGGTGAACGGCGTCCAGCTCGTCCACCGCTGCGAGTGCCAGCCGATCGGCACCTCCTCACCCGCGACGAAGGGCGTGATCGGAACCGTCGGGGTGAGTAACAGGTCGTAGCGTTCGTGGAAAGTGCCCATCGTGGCGCCCATCGCCATCCTGGTCGCGGTGGCAGTGAGGTAGTCCAGCGCTGAGCAGCGCTGGCCCTGTGTGATGATCTCCTGCAGCGCCGGCTCCATGAGATCGAGCTCGCGCGGCGTCAGGCGCTCGACCGTCTTGGCCATGGCGGTGAACCAGAGCACCTGGAATTCCCGCGCGCAGTCAGCGAAACCCGGATCGGCGAACTCGACCTCCGCGCCGAGGTCGCGGAACACCCCGGCGGCGGCCTGAACTGCATCGGCGACGTCCGAATCGACCTCGACGTAGCCCAGCGTCGGGCTCACCGCGATCCGCAACCCCAGCGCACCGTTGCCCAGCACGCTGGAGCACGGGCGAGTGATAGGTGGTAGCGCGGACCAATCTCGCGGATCGTAGCCGGATACCGCATCGAGCAGCAGCGCGGCATCGGCCACTGTGCGGGCCATCGGCCCGGGGCTGATCAAGGTACCCAACGGGCTGGACGGCCAGTGCGGCACCCGGCCAAAGGTCGGCTTGATCGCCACCGTCGCGGTGAAGGATGCTGGGATGCGGACCGCACCACCCCCGTCGGTGCCCATCGACAGCGGACCCATACCCAGCGCGACCGCTACCGCACTACCGCCGCTTGACCCGCCCGATGTCCGGCTGGTGTCCCAGGGATTGACCGTCACGCCGGTCAGCGGGCTGTCGGTGACGCACTTCCAGGCCAGCTCGGAGGTGGTCGTCTTGCCAAACAGGACCGCGCCGTGCTCGCGTAACCGGGCGACAGGCGGACTGTCGAGGGGCCATTCCTGGCCCGGGGAGACCAACCTCGAACCGCGCAGGGTCGGCCACCCCTGGGTGAGATACACGTCCTTGATCGACGTCGGCACGCCATCGACCAGACCCTGCGGCAAGCCCTGGTGCCAGCGCAGCTCGGAGGCCTTGGCGTCCTGGAGCGCACGGTCGACGTCCACGAAGCAAAAGGCGCGCACCTGGCCGTCGAGCTGATCGACACGATCTAACACGGCCTGGGTGGCCTCGACCGGAGACAGCTCACCCGTGCGGTACGCGGCGACGAGCTGGACGGCCGTGAGGTCCGCGGGGCTGCTCATGGTGCAGCCTTCGCCTGGGTGACCGAGATGGGGGAGCGGGCCTCGGCGATCAGTCCAATCATTCCGATCGCCGCGCCGGTCAGCGAAATCGCGAGCAAGGCCGGCGAGGTAGTTCCAGTGAGTGCGTCGCCGAGCACCACCACCGCTACCGTGCCAGGCAGGACGCCCACGGTACCGGCCAGATAATGCCGGAACCGGATCGACGACAGCGCGCTGCAGTAATTGAGCACCGAGAAGGGCACTGCCGGGATCAACCTCAGTGACGCCACCGCAAGCCAGCCTCGACGGCGCAACCGCGCATCGACCGCCCGCAGCAAGTTGTGATCCAGATGAGGCAAGACAAATCCGCGAGCTAACCGGCGAACGAGACCGAAGGCCAGCACCGCGGACAGCACCGTCGCCACCAGCGAGAGGCCTACCCCCAGCACCGGTCCGAAGAGCAACCCGGCAGCGAGGGTGAACACCGTACGGGGGACCGGCGCCACCGTCGCCAGGGTGTGTCCGAGCAGGAACAGCAATGGCGCCGCGATGCCGACCGACTGCGACCAGTCGCGCACTTGTAATGGGCTGGGTACCGGCAGCACGACGGCAGCGACGCACATTACGCCCAACACGAGCACTGTGACCAACAGGCGGGTGCGCAGTCCGCGGGGTGGCGTGCGGGCCAGGTCAGTCACGGCCGATCTCCTCCAGATGCGATGCAACGCCGCGCCCCGGTGCCAAGCGTACCGTCGCCCGGCAGCCGTCGGATTCGGCAGGATCGCCGCTGGAGGTCATGTGCTCGACGGGCTTACGCCCGGACGTTCAGGCGGGTTTGATGTTGGCGTTGAGGTGAAAGACGTTGGCCGGGTCATACTTGGCCTTGATCCGGGCCAGCCGCCCATACTTGGTCGGGCCGTAAGACGCCCGCACCCGGTCGTCGTCGTTTTCCGTCATCGAGTTCACGTAGCCACCGGAGTCTCTGGCGAAGGGCCGCAACGCGCTCCACAACGACCGGACCCAGGCCCGGTCAGCGTTCAAGACCGCGGGGCTGGCCCCGATGCCGGCGATGTTGACGACATATCGCGGTGAGCGTCGACCGCCGAAGGCCGTCTGCTCGTCGCTGACCGCCGAATATGCTCCGTCCAGCCGGAAAATCAGGCAGAAGCTCATTGGCGAACGCTTTGCCGGCAGCTGAGTCACGATCCGCGCGATCACGTCGTCAGTCAGCTCGTCGAGGTAGATCACTTCCTGATAGCCGAGGAGTCCCCACGGCGCGGTCTCATCGAGCGTTCGCTGCAATGCCACATACGGGATCGGGGTGACGAGCTCGAACAGTGGCGGAAGCGCGTCACGAATCGGCGCGACGATGCGGGCGTGTTCCTCCGCGGAGGAAAACCCGACGATGATGAGCAGATAGCCGGGGGTGAAGTGGTATTGCGGAGGTACGAACGGTGCGGGCGGGGCGTTGAGCCCAATCGCGATCTGAGCGCCGGCCTCGCCGGGCAGGTTCGGGACGACGTCGCGGGCCAACCGCAGCACCTGCTCGCCCTGATCCATCCCCCAGAAAAACAATCCCAAGTGCACCTCTGGTCCGACCGGGAGCAGCTGGTATTCGAAAGTCGTGACGACGCCGAAGTTGCCGCCCCCGCCGCGTAGCGCCCAGAACAGATCCGCGTGCTCGTTAAGGGAGGTATGCACGCAGCGGCCGTCGGCGAGCACTACCTCTGCTGAGACCAAGTTGTCGATGGTCAATCCCGCCTTGTGGGTCAGCCATCCGATGCCGCCACCGAGTGTCAGTCCACCGACGCCAGTGTGGCTGATTACTCCGGTGGGTACCGCGAGCCCATGCACCTGGGTTGCCGCGTCCAACTCTGCCACGGTGGCACCGCCGCCCACCCGGGCCAGGCGAGCGTCAGGACTGATCGAGACCTGGCGCATCGCGCTGAGGTCGATCATCAGTCCGTCATCACAAACACCGGTCCCGGAGAAGGCATGGCCCCCGCCACGAACCGAGATTTCCAATTCTTGTTCCCGGGCGAAGGTGAGCGCCGCCGCGACGTCGGCCGGCGACGCGCAGCGAGCGATTGCTAACGGATTGCGATCGATGTCGTTATTCCACTGTATGCGCGCGGTGTCATAGTCGGCATCCTCTGCCGTGATCACTTTCCCGGCCAGCACCGTGCGAAGTGCTTCCAGATGATGAGACGAGACTTGCATCATGAAAACAACTCCAGGGCTTCGGGTGAGCACCCGGCGCTCGCCCGGTGCAGCTTCAGTTGGATTGCCGGGACCTTAGCGAGCCTGCCAGCGCTGCTCAGGCTGCGGCCACCATCATTTTTAGTAGGGTTGATGCACACGTCCCTCGACTGCAGAGCCCGACCGGAGACACTGACAATCGCACATTGCAATCGCCTCCTGCCGATACTCCGTAATTCGATGATGACGGGAGAGGTGGCCGCGTCGAAACCACCCCTCCCTGGCCAACGGCACCGTACGTCGTCATCCAACGGCACCGCCGCGACTTATCAGCCGGACACAGACCCGCCGGCACCGCCGGCGGCGCTGCCGCCCGCGCCACCGGTGCCGTCACCGGCACTGTTGGTTTGGTCACCAAACGCGTTGATGTTCAGGGCGTTGATACCGAGGCCACCGCGGCCTACGCCGCCCGCGCCGCCCACGCCGCCGTTGCCGCCACGGCCGCCACCCACGCCACCGGCGCTGAACATCGACATCACGGTGCGGGCCGGCAGCAGCTCCACGCGCTGCCCGTCGATCTCCACAAAACCCACTGCGTCAGACATGAAATCCTCCTAGGAAAGTCGTCCCGGTACTAGCCGGGAAACGCACCGCATCGGTGGCATTCCCGATTCGGCTTCCCATACCCTGCCCAGGTGTACCGCCACGGGCAATCAGTAGCCGCACGTAAATCTTCCCGGTTGGCTACGTAGCCGGGAGTCGTTTTTCGAATACGTAGCCAACCGCAACGGTGACGTAGGTGCTAGACGCTTAGTACCTACGCGCAACGGTGAGGCCAGGACTACCCTCTGTGTTATCACACATTAGCTGCTTCGCACGAGCTCATTTAGTATCGTCGCGATCAGGGCGATTTTTCGCAACATTTCGAGCTGACCCAAACACCCCATGAAGCTGCTGTGGAGTGCAATTTATCTCATCCTGCGACCCGCTGGATAGCGGCACCAACGGCGTGCATCGGCTGCATCCACTGGTCTTATCCTTCGAGTGTGACCACGTCGCGAGGGTTCCCAGCGACCGGAGTGATCGTGGTCGGCGCAGGTCCGACCGGGCTGATGCGGGCCGGTGAGCTGGTACTGGCCGGGGTGGCCAGCGAGGTGATCGGTTCGGGGGCGCGGAGCAGCAAACGTTGCCCCGCCAGGCGCCGGTTACCGCGGATGAGGTGATCCGGGCGTTGACCGCCGTTCACGGCGCTGAGACCCAATTGAGAACACTGCGATGATGTCGTCGGTTCAGCGACGCGACCCGGCAGGTGAGCGCCTATCGGTGCGGCCGGGTTCTGTTCGCCGGCGACGCCGCGCACATTCACTCACCCATCGGCGGCCAGGGCGTCAATCTCGCATCCAGGATGCGATGAATCTCGGCTGGAAACTCACCGCACTCATCCAGGATCGTGCCCCGAATGGTTTACTCGACAGTTATCACACCGAGCGGCACCCAGTGGCCGCCCGGGTACTCGCGACGACGCGCGCGCAGAGCGGGCGGCGCAGTGAGATCAGGCGGGGATGAACGCGCCGTCTCGCAGGAGTGGGACCGCCCCGCCGCTGTCGAGCTGGGCGGCGGTGCGGACGTCGTCGGCGAAGCCGATATCGATCAGCTCTCGGCCGCTGGCGCAGTGGCCAAGCGCGGTAGGGACGTCATCGGCGATCACCCGATATGCGGCCGCTGCGGCGTGTGCTTCGGGGGCGAGATCTTGCCATCCGGCCCTCACAGCGCAGATTGATGAGACCGCCGGCTCCCCACTGGTCCTCAATGGCTGGTCGGAGGCTGCCATCTGGCCAGCGCTCGCCCGCAGCGATTACCGCGATCCGCAGCGTCGGTTGCAGTTCGCGACGTAGAAGTAGCCACTTTGCGGCTGCGCGACGGTTGCGCAAGCTGACGCCGATTACGTTTGGGACTGCCTGAGCGAGCTCGAAGCTGATTGTCGAGCCGTTCGGTGAGGGCAAAACGAGTCGTTCCAGGAGGAGAGCGGTGCGAACGCTGTGTGGACTAAGGCTCACCTGCCCAGGCAGTGCCGCCGCTCGTCCGACGGCCAGGGTCGCATGATGTGCAGCAGCGAAGGCCTCGGCTCGATCATCGTGCCATCGGGTAGGGAAACACCGTGACATCGCGATCGACAGCGACAGACAGAGCCGTGGTGAAACTCAGGACATCGACGACGGCCGCGACGTCGCAGTCCTCGACGACGGCCGCTGCGCCCGCCAGCGCCCAGTCCATTCGTAGCGAGTAGCTGGTCTGTCGGTGAGCGTTATTCAGCCTGTCCACCGGGGCGAGGGTAGCGATGTTGATCACTAGACATGCGCGGCATCCCGATTTGTCATAATGTCGCTTATCGGATCGTATTTATCGTGAGTTGCGCTATCGCTGACGCCCTCGGCTACCACCCGACAACGATCGAACGCCACGCCATCGCATCAGCCGCGACCTACGCCCAGTACGTCGCAACACGCGCCGGCGCCCTCCGACGGCCCAGGGCTGGGACACCCGCCTCGACCTCGCCGAGCCACCGACCGCCGAGCCAGAAGCCGTCCCGTAAGGGGATCGATGTGTGGCTCGGGCCGTGCTGCGTCAGAGATTCTCGAAGAAGATGTCGCCGAGGATGTCGAGACCGGCCTGGCGGCTCCGTCCCAGGGCCAGATGCGGACACCGTGGCCGCACCACACCAAGGAGACCCAGCATGACGAAGTACCTGTTTCTCAAGCACTACCGCGGCGCCCCGAGGCCGTCAACGCCGTCCCGATGGACCAATGGACCCCAGCGGAGATCGAGGATCACCTGCAGTACATGGCCGACTTCGCCACCCGGCTCGAGGGCAGCGGTGAGTATGTCGACGGCCAGGCGCTCTCGGCCGAGGGCACGTTCGTCCGGTACGACGGGGAGGGCCGACCGCCGGTCACCAACGGGCCCTTCGCGGAGACCAAGGACCTCATCACCGGCCGGATACCGCCACCATTAGTCAAAGTACCGATGCCGCGCTGCATGAGCCGGCTTCGGTAACCGACCATTTCGACTTGTTCACCGATCTAATCATTACACCATGCTGTATCTATTGGTACCATGGGTGCCCATGGCGCTCAATATCAAGGACCCCGAGACCGAACGGCTCGCCGGCGAGGTCGCGGCGTTGGCCGGCGAGACCAAGACTGGGGCGGTGCGCCGCGCTCTTCGAGAGCGGCTCGACCGGCTTCGCGCGTCGGCGAAGGCGGACGATCCGGTGGATCGGTTGCACCGCTTCCTTGTCGACGAGGTGTGGCCGCAGGTTCCGGTGGAAGTGCGCGGCGGCCTGAGCAAGCGGGAACGCGAAGCCATTCTCGGCTACGGCCCGGAGGGCGTGTGATCGTCGACAGTTCGGCACTGGTGGCAATTGTCTTGATGGAGCCGGAGTACCAGATGCTCGTGGACTACCTCGCGAGAGTGCCCGTCGTCGGAGTCGGCGCACCCACACTGGCTGAGACCGGCATCGTGCTCACCGCCCGCCTTGGGGTCGCGGGTAGGTCGCTGCTGGCGCGACTGCTGTATGAGGCTGGGGCCGAGACCATCCCGTACACGGCTGCGCACTGGCCGATCGCGGTCGAGGCATTCACCCGCTATGGCAAGGGACGCCACCCCGCCGCACTGAACTTCGGGGACTGCTTGACCTACGCGACCTGCCGAGTCGCGGGACGCCCGTTGCTGTGCACCGGAGACGACTTCCCACAGACGGATCTAGACGTGGTTGTTGCGCCCGAGCGCCACCTAGGCCCGAGCGCCACCTAGCGAGTCCGGACTGATGTGCGCAGCCGTCACAGCACTCCGGCGCGGCGCCAGAGCAGCTTTCCGGGGCCGGCGATGAGCCCCACCTCGTTGAAGAACTTGATCACCTTATGGGCGGCGAACTGCCTGGTCTCGCGCCAGTGCGGGTTCGCGGCCGCCGCTGCGACGGCCTCCTTGACGTCCAGATTGACTGCCGCGTACACCTTCGGGTCGATCAGGCTGATTGTGGCGCAGTAGACCACTATGGCGAGGACCAAGCGGCTGTATGCCCGGCCCAGCCGGCCCAGCCGGGGCCACTGCCGGTACGTCTCGTCGCGGGCGTAGCGGATGTGGCGGGCCTCCTCGACGACGTGGATCCACGAAACCTTCTGGACGATCGGCTGCAGCGACTCATCCGCCATCTGCTCGCGCTGCAAGGCGTCGAGGATCTCCTCGACGTAGATCGTCCCCGCGAAGGTCAGAGTGCCGTTGGAGGTCGTCTTGAACAACCGTCCGAGCTGGTGGACGAGCCAACCGGGGCGGTACTCCGAGCCACCGAATTTCTCCGCGGCCCGGGAGAACATCACAGAGTGCCGACACTCGTCGGCGATCTCGGTCCACCCGTACCGGGCGTGCGCACTGCCCGTGGGACGGTCGTAGATGTGCCGAACGAGCATCTGCATGAGGATCGTCTCGAACCAGATACCGACGCTGTAAAGGCTCGCCAACTCGTGCTTGGTCAGCTCGATGCGCTGCTCCTCGCTCATCCGATCCCATAGCGGCGTGCCGTAGAGGGAGCTGCGCCGAGGGTCGAAGAAGTAGCGGTCCGGCGCGAGCGGTGCGTCCCAGTCGATTTCGACGGCCGGGTCGTAGGAATGCTTGGCCGAGGTCCGCAGCAGTCGCTGTGCGGTGAGTTCGCGGTCGGGGACTTGACTGGTCGTCGCGTCAGCTGCGCTAACCGTGGACATCTGCGGCCTCCTTGACAAGCGGGGGAACTCCACCGTAAGCGGGTCACCTCTAATATAACTGACTAGTCAGTTATCAGCAAGCGGAAGCCACTCACCTCGACGAATGCGGTCCAGGCCCAGCCATCCGAAGTCCACCGCCCGCGCCTCGACCTTCGCCCGCGGTACCTCCGGGTGGTCCAGCCACCAAGACATCAGTCCCTGCAGCGCGCCAACGACCAGCGGGACGGTGAGCCGCGCCTGCTCCAGCACCTCCTCCCGAGGGGCCGTACTCCCTCGCTCAGGGGCGTAATAGCTGGCGAGCACCGTCGCGAACACCTCGGTGACCTGGTCCCGGAGTCCGCGCAGCGACGCGCCGAGCTCCGGATTGTCCAGATGTCGTGCGACCAGCGCCCAGGCTTCGGGACGTTCGGTAACCACGTCGCACAGCAGCCGGACCGCACCGCGCCAGGCGCCGAGCGCGTCGCCGGCATTGCCCAGCACTTCGGGTAGCCGGCTCATGAAGCCCTCCACGACCTGCTCGGTGACCGCCGCGAAGAGCTCCTCCTTGCTCGGGAAGTGCTGGTAGACCAGCGCCTTGCTCACCCCGGCGGTGGCAGCGACGTGTTCCATCTGGGTCAGGTAGTAACCTCGGCTACCGAACTCCCGCAGTGCCGCATCGAGCAGCTCACCGCGTCTGGCCTGGGACGACAGTCGGCGTCGGACGCCTGCGGCGCTCGGCAGGTCCGGCGGGGAGGATCGAATCACAGCGGCACACCGCGGATGGAGGCGTCCAGCACCGTGACAGTGTGCGCTAGGGCCAGGTGCTCGCCCTGCCGCCGGGCGCTGGCCGCGATCTGCATCAGACATCCCGGGTTGGCGGTCACCAACACCGACGCCCCGGTAGCGAGCACGTTGCGCGCTTTACGGTCCCCCAGTTCGGTGGCCGGCTCGGGGTTGATCAGGTTGTAGACCCCCGCCGAACCGCAGCACAGATCCGCTTCGGCGATCTCGGTCAGTTTCAGCCCGGGTATGGCCCGCAGCAGCTCGCGGGGTTGGGACCGGATGCCTTGGGCGTGACCGAGGTGGCAGGCATCGTGGTAGGCGATCGCGACCTCCAACGGGTGGCGCGTCGCCACCGGGCCCAGCTCGACGAGCAGTTCGGAGACGTCGCGGGTGCGCTCCACGAAAGCCCGTGCGCGCTGGGCGTAGTGGGGATCGTCGCGCAGCAGGTGTGCATACTCCTTCATCGCCGAGCCGCAGCCCGCGGCATTGACCACGACATGATCCACCCCAGCGGCCTCGAATCGCTCGATCAGCGCCCGGGCGAAGGTAATCGCCTCGTCCTCGCGACCCATGTGTTGCGACAACGCCCCACAGCAGCCCTGCCCGCGGGGGATCACGACGTCGCAGCCCTCAGCGGCGAGCACCCGCGCGGTGGCGGCGTTGACTTCCGGGAACAACGCATCCTGCACACAGCCGGTAAGCATCCCCACCACCGCACGGCGCCGCCCCCGGGCGGGCACCCGCTCCGGCAGCGGGTGGCGCCGGGTCACCGTCGGGGTCAGTGACTCCATCACCCGCAGCGTCGGCGGTAACCGGTCCAGTAGCCCGGTCCTCCGCAGCAGCCGGTCCAGCCCACTGCGCTGGTACAGCGCCAGCGGGCCGCGCAATGCCCGCAACCGCTTCGGGTATGGGAACAACCAGAAGATCGCCTCGCGGAGCAGCCGCTCCCGGCGGGGCCGCTGGTAGCGGCGCTGCACTTGAGCCCGGGTGTCAGCGATCAGCGTGCCGTACTGCACGCCAGACGGACAGGCCGGTACGCAGGCCATACACCCCAGGCAGGCGTCGAAGTGCCCCACCATCGACGCCGACAGCGGTTCCCCCTCCAGGCCGGATTTCATCAGGTGGATGCGGCCACGCGGTGAATCCATCTCCTCCCCCCACAGCACGTAGGTGGGGCAGGACGGCAGGCAGAACCCGCAGTGCACGCAGTCCTTGATCAGCTCAGGCTGCGGCGGGTGATGGTCATCGAAAGCGCCCGCACTCATTCAGATCCCTCCTACGAACCGTCCGGGCGAAAGCCGGTGCTCCGGATCGAACTGGTCCTTCAGCCGGCGCATCAACACCAGGGCGGGCACCGGTCCCCACACATCAAGATCAGCTTTGCGCTCCGAAGGCGCGCACCGTAGTACCGCGCTGCCGCCGTGCCGGTAGGCGATCTCACGCAGCTGCGCCAGCTCGACACCCAGCCGGGCACCACCAGTCAGGCCGGCGACGAGCACGCCGGCCCCGGCGCTGCCACGCAGTGTTCCCGGGGCGGTACTGAGCAGGTCAGCCAGCCCGGTGGGCTCGCAGCTGACCGTCGCGGCGGGACCCGGCGGAGGATACGGCGCGCGACCCCACCAGTCCGGTGGCTGCTCGCTTACCGTGGCCGGCGTCCCGGCCGCCGAGGCGACCAAGTCGGCGACCGCGTCGGCGCGGGCACCGATGGCCCCGGCGACGCCCTCAACAGCGGTCGCCACGGTCACTGGACCACCCGGCGCGGCTCGGTCCACTTCGAGAGCCACCGGGTCATGTTGGGACCCCCGGATCGCGGCGATGGCGGCCGCGGCGCGCGTGGCGTCGACAGCTGGCACGGTGATCCAACGACTCGCCTCGGGCAGCGGATGCAGCCGGAACACCGCCTCGGTGATCACACCGAGGGTGCCCAGCGAACCGGTGTAGAGCTTGCCCAGGTCGTAACCGGCGACGTTCTTCACCACCTTGCCTCCCGAGTGGGCGACGCTGCCGTCGGCGAGCACCACGGTGATGCCGATGAGCAGATCGCGCACCGAGCCGTACCGGTAGCGCAGCGGGCCCGACGCGGCGGTGGCGATGGTGCCCCCGATTGTTCCCTCAGGATTGTCATAGTCCAGTGCCAGCCGCTGCCGATACGGCGCCAACGCGCGCTGCAATACGCCCATCGGCAAGCCGGCCTGCACGGTGACGACCAGGTCACCGGCGGCATGCGCGAGCACCGCGTCCATCCGGCCGGTGTCCACGATCAGGTCCACCGCGGTCGGTGCGACGCCCCAGGCCAACCGGGTGCCACGGCCTCGAGCGACCACCCGCAGCCCCAGCCCGGCCGCCGCGTGCAGCACCGCCGCGACCTCCTCAGTGCTCCCGGGACGGGCCACCCAGCGCGCCGGCACCCCATCCACCGTGTCGTCGGCGGTGGCCTGCGCCACGTCATCGCAGGCTGCCCGCAACCCGCCGATTGTGGAGGTGACCATCAGAACTGCTCGGCCAGGCCAGCGGCTTGGAGCGGGTGCACACCCTTGTGCTTGCCTGGCACTTCCCCACACAGCCGGGGAGTGGGGAACACCTTGCCAGGGTTGCACACCCCGGAGGGATCGAAGGCGCAGCGCAGTCGCTGCATGGTGTCCAGATCCTCAGCGGTGAACATCCGCGGCATGTATCGAACCTTGTCCGAGCCGACGCCATGCTCGCCGGTGATCGAACCACCGTATTCGATGCACAGGTCGAGGATCGCCCCCGAGACCTCCTCGGCGGCCTGCGCCTCGCCGGGGTTGGCTTCGTCGAAAAGGACCAGCGGATGCAGGTTGCCGTCACCGGCGTGGAAGACGTTGGCTACCCGGATCCCGGTACCGGCCGACAGAGCGGCGATCTTGCGCAGCACGGCCGGCAACGCCGTTCTGGGGATCACCCCGTCTTGGACGATGTAGTCGGGGCTGATCCGGCCTACCGCGGCGAACGCGGACTTGCGGCCCTTCCAGAACAACGCTCGCTGGGTAGCGTCGCGAGCGACCCGGATCTCGAAGGCGCCCGCGTCGGTGCAGTGCCGTTGCACGGCGGCGAAGGTGTGTTCGACCTCGGCGTCCGGGCCGTCGAGTTCCACGATGAGAACCGCACCGGCGCCCTCAGGGTAACCGCAGGCCACGGCGGCCTCGGCCGCCTCGATCGCCAACGCGTCCATCATCTCGACGGCGGCCGGTGTGACGCCGTCGGCGATGATCTCCGACACCGCGGTACCTGCCTCGTCCACGCCGGGGAAGGCGGCGAGCAGGCAGCGTACCGACTCCGGGCTCCGCAGCAGCCGCACCACGATCTTGGTGGCGATCCCGAGGGTGCCCTCGCTGCCCACGAACGCGCCGAGCAGGTCGTATCCGGGCGCATCACGAGTCGTACCGCCCAGCCACACCAGCTCCCCGTCCGGGGTGACGACCTCGACGCCGAGCACGTGGTGAGTGGTGAACCCGTACTTCAGGCAGTGCGCTCCGCCGGAGTTCTCCGCGACATTGCCACCCACCGAGCAGATCTGCTGGCTGGACGGATCTGGGGCGAAGTACCAGCCCTGGGGCACAGCGGCTCTTGTGACGTCGAGATTGATCACTCCGGGCTCGACGATCGCACGCTCGTTGGCGGGGTCGATCTCCAGGATCCGACGCATCCTGGACGTCACGATCAAGACACCCTGCGCATGTGGCAGCGCGCCCCCGGACAGCCCGGTACCGGAGCCGCGGGCCACGAACGGCACTTTCGCGGCAGCGCAGGCTCGGACCACCGCGGCGATCTGCTCGGCGGACTCCGGCAGCACCACGAGCCCCGGTACCACCCGATATTGCGCCAGCCCGTCACACTCGTAGGTGCGCAGGCGTTGCCGGTCGCTGATCACCGCCGCGGGACCCAGCAGGGCGGTGAACTCTGCAGCCAGCAGCTGCAGCTCGACGCTCTCGTGTGTCGTCATCCCCCACTCCCCTGCCCCGGACCGTCCAATCCGCTCTCCAACTCCAGTGTCGCAGCTCGGCACACTCCCGCGACAACGACCGCCGGGGGCCGGGCACAATGGGGAACGTGGTCTCGTCTCGGCATCCGTTTCTGGACGGGCCGTTGCCCCGGGCTTTCGCGCACCGCGGTTGGCATCTCGGCGAGCTGGCCGGCATGGAGAGCTCACTGGCCGCCTTCCGCCGCGCCGCTGCGGAGGGCTACCGCTACTTGGAGACCGATGTTCGCGCCACCCGGGACGGTGTGGTCGTGGTCATTCATGACGCGACGCTGGACCGCACCACCGATGGCTCTGGCGACATCGAGAAACTGGACTGGGCAGCGGTGAGAACCGCTCGGGTGGCCGGTCGAGAGCCGATCTGCCGGCTGTCCGATCTGCTCGAAGAGCTTCCCGGGATGCTGCTCAACATCGACGTCAAGGCGGACTCGGCGGTCGCGCCGGTGCTGGACCTGCTGCATCGCGCTCGCAGGTGGGACCGGGTGTGCCTCGCGTCGTTCTCCGAGGCCCGGCTGCAGCGGTTGCGTACGGCCGCCGGACCCAGGCTGCTGACGTCGATGGGCACTGCATCAGCCGTAGCGCTGCGGCTGCGATCAGTGTCGTTGTCGCGGCGCGGCGCGAGAAAAGCCGCCACGATGCCGATCCGCGGCAGGTTGGCCCAACTGCCGGTGCGGATGTGCGGAGTGCGGGTGGTGGACCGAGCGTTGGTGCGTTACGCGCACCACCGTGGTCTGGAGGTACACGCCTGGACCGTCGACCGGGCAGCCGAGATGCACGCCCTGCTCGATCTCGGCGTCGACGGCCTGATCACCGATCGGCCGGACGTGCTGCGCGACGTGCTGCGCGTCCGCGGGGTATGGCCGGGAGCAGCAGCCCAGGCTCAGTAGTGCGGCCCCGTAGAGTGCGCCGCGGTGACGGAAGGCGGTGCGGGTGCGCGAGCCGGTCCAGCCCTCCCCCGGCGGCACGCTGGATGAGCCTAATCGCCGCCGTGATCAACGTGCCTGGTGCTGGTATGACTGGGCGAATTCGGTGTTTCCCACCTCGATCATCACCGTGTTCCTTTCGATCTACCTCACCACGGTGGCACGCAACGACGCGCTCGCCGCCGGCCAGCCCTGCCTGACCCGCAATGCCCTGGTCGACTGCGACATCTCGCTGTTCGGCTGGGGATTTCCGGCCGGTTCACTGTTCGACTACCTGCTGGCGGCGTCGACTCTGCTGCAGGTGCTGGTACTACCGCTCACTGGCGCGATCGCCGACCGCACCCAGCACAAACGGCGGATGCTCGGGCTGTTCGCGTTCACCGGGGCAAGCGCGACCGCCCTGCTCGCGCTGGTGACCGGAACCAACTGGCGACTCGGCGTCGTGCTGTTCATCGTCGCGACCACCGGCTACTACGCATCGGTGGTCATCTACTACTCGGTGCTCCCGGAGATAGCCACAGCTGATGAGCGCGACGAGCTGTCCTCCCGCGGTTGGGCCTTCGGCTTTCTGGGTGGCGGCATCGCGCTGGCCGTCAATCTGGCGACCTACCTCGGGCGTGATGCGCTGGGACTGTCCGAGTCGGCGGCGGTAAGGGTCTGCTTCGTCACCGCCGGGCTGTGGTGGGCTGCCTTCACGCTCATCCCGTTGTCCCGGATGCGCCGCTACCGGCCTCCGCAGGGCAGCGAGCGGGGTCTGTCGGTGCTGACCGGCGGCTTTCGTCAGCTCTTCGGCACGCTGCGTAACGCGCGGAGCTACCCGCTGACTCTAGCCTTCTTGGCGGCCTACTTGATCTACGCTGATGGCATCGGCACGGTGGCCAGCGTCGCCGGCCAATATGGCGATCTTGAATTGGGGCTGGCCAGCAGCATCCTGATCAGCACCATCCTGATGGTGCAGTTCGTGGCGTTCTTCGGCGCGTTGCTGCACGGCTGGGTAGCCCGCCGGATCGGCGCCAAGCGCACAATCCTGGCCAGCCTGCTGGTGTGGATTGGGGTGATCACGGCGGCCTACTTCATCCAGGCCGGCGACGAGCTTCAGTTCTATGCCGTGGCCGTGGGCATCGGGCTGGTACTGGGCGGCACCAGTGCGCTGTCTCGGTCGTTGTTCAGCCAGCTGGTGCCCGCCGGCAAGGAAGCGGAATACTTCTCGGTGTACGAGATCGGCGAGCAGGCCACGTCGACGGTGGGGCCGATACTCTTCGGAGTCATCGGGGCGGCCACCGGCTCCTTTCGGCCTGCCATCCTGTCTTTGGTGGCCTTCTTCCTCATCGGGTTCGTCCTGGTACTGCTGGTCCCGGTCCGCCGAGCGATTCGCGCAGCCGGTAACGCAGAGCCGGTGGTTGTCTAGGGCCCACCGCAGGACGGCAGCAGAGGCTAGGCCGAATGGGTAGTCTAGGCCACCTCATCGTGAGGTAACAGATCACATTGCGCCTTCGATTCAACCTGTGTGGGGGATGCTTGTTGGGGGTGAAGACGTCATCGGGTCCGGGCCGACGGTGGTCCGGGAACGTCGAGGCCTTCTTCGGCGTTGCACCCGATGGGCTGGATCCGGAGACCCACCGGTCTCTGGCCCGGAGAGAGGAGACGCCATGGCCGATCGCGTACTTCGTGGCAGCCGGCTCGGAACAGTCAGTTACGAGACGGACCGTGACCATGATCTTGCTCCTCGCCGATCAGTGGTTTACGCCTGCCCCAAGGGCCACGACTTCACCGTGTCATTCGCCGATGATGCCGAATCACCGATGGTCTGGGAGTGCCGGTTGCACGGCAACGAGGCCAGGCTGGTCGACGGTGCTGCACCGGAGCCAAAGAAGATCAAGCCGCCGCGCACGCACTGGGACATGCTCATGGAACGGCGTAGTGTCCAGCAGCTCGAAGAACTGCTGGATGAGCGACTGACCGAGCTGCGTGGTCGCCGCTCTCGGTCTGCCTAAGAAGCTGGGCAAGTCAAAGCTGGCTGGGCTGCGTGGCGTTGCTTGTCGAGTCAGTGTCGGACTGCCGTCGCAGGTTCGGCACGCAGCGCTGCGCACCCCAGACGGTCACCCGCCACAGCGCCTCCAGGACAATGGAGCTGGTCATCTTCGATTGGCCGTACTCCCGCTCGGTGAATGTGATCGGCACCTCCACCACGGTGAAACCGGCGCGCACCGAGCGCCAGGCGAGGTCGACCTGGAAGCAGTAGCCCTGCGAGGCGACCGTGCTGAGGTCAAGATCCTCCAGCACCTCGCGACGGTAGGCGCGGAATCCGCCGGTGACGTCATGGATGCGCACTCCCAGCGCCATTCGTGAGTAGTAGTTACCGCTGCGGGAGATCCATTCGCGGTATCGCGCCCAGTTGACCACTCGGCCGCCGGGCACATATCGGGAGCCCAGAACGACGTCGGCGGCGGTGCCTGGTGGGTCGTCAGTCAGCGCAGCAAGTATCCGGGGAAGATCCTCCGGAGCGTGCGAGCCGTCGGCGTCCATCTCCACCACGACGTCATAGCCGCGCTGCAGCGCCCACCGGAAGCCGGCAACGTAGGCCGCGCCGAGGCCGGCCTTGGTGGCGCGATGCAGGACATGCACCCGGCTGTCGGTAGCGGCGAGTGCGTCGGCCAGCTCCCCCGTGCCATCCGGACTGTCGTCGTCAACCACCAGCGCGTGCGCGTCAGGTACCGCCTCGTGCAGCCGGCGCAGGACCGTCGGCAGGCTGGCCCGCTCGTCGTAGGTCGGGATCACGACGATCGTCAGGCCGGCGCCCTCGGCGTCTCCGTCGTCCTGCTGATCCGCCATCGACGTCCTCCTTGGGGGGCACGGGTCCCCGTCGCCGCCCTGCCTTAGCTCTGCTCTGCACCACCAGGGCGGCTGCCACGCCCAACAAGCCCAGGGCGACCAGCATCCACTCCGGCGCGGGGCCCAGCCGGGTAGCCAGCGTAGTACCTGAACGCAGCGGGACCCGCGCCACCAGCGCGTCCGGCGTGAACAGCTTTGTCTGCTGCTCGACGGCGCCGTCAGGGGCGATGACGGAACTGATCCCGCTGGTGGCCGCCACCAGCACGGTCCGGCCGTGCTCCACCGCCCGGACCCGCGAGATCGCCTGCTGCTGGTAGGTCATCTCGGTGAAGCCGAAGGTGGCGTTGTTCGTGGGCACGGCCAGCAGCTGGGCCCCGGATCGCACGCTTTGGCGGACCAGATCGTCGAACATCACCTCGGAGCAGATGGCTATCCCGACCCGGGCCGGCCCGAGGTCTACGGCGCTGTCGCCGTTGCCCGGGACGAAGTCGCCCGCGCGGTCGACATAGGGGCTGAACAGCCGGAAGAAGTCCCGGTAGGGGATGTACTCGGCGAAGGGCATCGGGCGCTTGTCGTGACGCTGACCTGGTCCGGTGCGCGGGTTCCACACGATGGCGGTATTCGTGGTGTGCCCGTCGTCAGTGCGCAGGACAGCGCCGACCAGGATGGGTACACCGATCGCCCGGGCCGCTCGATCGATCACCGCCCGGGCATCCGGGTTGCGCAATGGATCGATGTCAGAGGAGTTCTCTGGCCAGATCACCAGCGCTGGCCGCGGGTAGCGACCAGCCGCAACGTCGGCCGCCAGAGTGATGGTGCGCGCGACATGGTTGTCCAGTACGGCGCGACGCTGGGCGTTGAAGTCCAGTCCCGCTCGAGGCACGTTTCCCTGGACCAGTGCGACGACCGCCGACCCGTCGACGGTCGTCGTCGCCACCACCGGCGCCGCAACAATCCCTGCCACCACCGGGCCTATCGCAAGCAGCGCCGGCACCACGATCGCTCTGAGTCTCCCGAACTCCACAGCAGAGCTGCCCAGGCGCCCTTGAACAGCTCTACTGTGGAGTTCGGGAACCGCAGGGTTGGGCACGAACCCGAAAAACTGCGGGACGCGCCCGTGGGCGACCCGGCGAATCAGTTCGCCGGTCCCGAAGCCGGTCAGCACCACGGCCGCGGTGAGCAGCGGGGCTCCGCCGATCGCAGCCACCGGGAGGAATATCCCGCTGGGCTGGCTGAAGGCCACCCGACCCCAGGGAAAGCCGCCGAAGGGAACCCGGGCGATCAGCGCCTCGGCCGCCACCCACACTCCCGCTGCCCACAATGGCGCGGCCGGCAACCGGGATACCACGGCAACGCCGGCACCGGCCAGCGACAGCACCAGCGCCTCGACGGTGGCCAGCGCCAGCCACGGCAGTGGGCCAACGAACTCCCCCGCCCACGACAGCAGCGGCACGAAGAAGCCGAGCCCGAAGGCGAGCCCGTAGCCGAAGCCGGCACGGGCCGGGCGTCCATGCAAGACCGCCCATAACACCGCGAAAACCACCGGCGCAAGCCACCACAACTCCCGCGGGGGTGCACCGACGTACAGCAGCAGGCCGGCACCGGCGGCGGTACCTACCCGCAGCAGCCGGCCATACTGGCTCACAACAGGGCGTCTTGCAACTCGAACAGAACGCGGCCGTGATGCACGGTGCGCAGGCACGAGGGTGACTCGACCCCAGGGAATCCAGCGGACTCGTCACCGGCCCAGATCGCGTAGGAGGCCGGAGCACCGGGGACCAGAGAACCGGCCAGCGGGTCAGCTGCGGCGGCGGCGCGGTATCCGCCGTAGGTGTGCGCCGCGAAAGCCTCCATCGCACCGATCTCTGAGCCGGGGCTGCGGTGTCCCACCGCGGCGCGCACCGCGTCCCACGGGTCGCCCGGGGTAACCGGCGCGTCGGAACCGAACGCCAGCACGACGCCGGCCTTCTCGAGTAGCGCGAAGGGGTTCATCGCCGCAGCTCTAGAGGCCCCCAGCCGTAGCGCGTACATCCCCTCCGCGCCGCCCCAGGCAGCGTCGAAGGCGGGCTGCACGCTGGCCACCACACCCCAGGCCGCCAACTGGCGGGCCTGGTCGGGATCCACCATCTCGAGATGTTCGAGCCGGTGGTGGCGCTGCCTCAGCGCGGTCGCGCCAATCGCAGCGGCAGCAGCCTCGAAGCCGGCCATCACCGCATCGGTCGCGGCATCTCCGATCACATGGAACCCAGCCTGGATGCCGGCCTGGGTGCAGGCCTGGACATGCGCAGCTATCTGCGCCACGTCGAGATAGGCCATGCCACTGGTGCTGGGCGCGTCGGAATAGGGCATGCGCAATGCGGCGGTCCGCGAACCGATCGCCCCGTCACAGAACAGATCTCCGGCCAGCCCGTGCGCCCCAGTGGCTGCCAGCAGTTCGCGTGCCTCCACGGGCGTGCTGACGGCCTGACCCCAGTAACCCACCACCTCGACGCCGTGATCTGCCGCCAGCAGGTCGGCGAGATCTTCGACTCCCGAGACGTCCGGGCCTGCGCACTCATGCACTACCGCGATCCCGCGGGCCGCCGCCCCGGTCAGGAACGCTTCTTGGGCGGCACGGCGCTGACCCGCTGTGATCGATTCCCAGGCCGCACGGCGGGCGTGGTGATGTGCCTCGCAGGTCAGTGTGCCCTCGGCCGCCCAACCCTGCGCGCCGATCGCCGCCGCGGCTCGATCCAGAAGTCTTGAGGAGACCGCGGCGCTGTGCCCGTCTATCCGGGACAGGTACACCGGCGCGTCACCCGAGGCCCGGTCTAGTTCAGCGCGGGTCGGCGGCCGACCCTCCGGCCACAACGTCTCATCCCACCCGTGTCCCCACAGCACGGTGCCCGGGCGGGACTGCTGAGCGACCAGCTCCAGGCACTGCGCGAGCGTGGCGCAGCCGGTGAGATCCAGACCGATTGCCAGCATGCCTGTCGAGGTGGCGTGCACATGCGCGTCGACGAAGGCGGGAGTGACCAGTGCGCCGCGCAATTCGAGCACTTCGTCGGCATCGCTGAAACACGCGCGGCCGGTGCTGTCATCCCCGGCCCAGGCCACCATCCCATCCATGACGGCCAGCGCGGTGGCCCCGGCGACCGACGGGATGCGACCGCCCAGCAGTAACGAAGTGCTCATGGTCCGGCAGTATTCCCGCTCACCCAGATCGCTTCATTGATCGGCTCCCCGCTACCGGCAACGTCTGAGAAACGGTCCGCCACTGTCAGCGAAGCTCGCCGCTTGCGGAGCGGGGCGCGGGAGGCTCGTCGACGATCTCGCCCTCGACGACGTCGCCTGGCGCATAGCGTGCGGGAGTGCGCCGTGACGCTGAACGTAGGATGCGTCGCCGAACCAGCGCGCGGATCGGCGGCAGCAGCAGGAGCAGCCCCAGGACGTCAGAAACGAAACCGGGCACAACGACAAGCACTCCGGCTGCGGTGATCAACATGCCGTCCAGCAGCTCCCGGTGCGGGGGTCTGCGGGCGCGCAGTGCGTCGACGAAGGCGCCCAGGGTGCGGGCACCCTCACGTCGCAGCAAGGCCGTGCCCACCAGCGAGGTGAGAATCAACAGCCCGATTGTCGCTAGGACGCCGATCGCGTGCCCCACCGCGATGAGCACAGCCAGCTCTACGACGGTGGCGACGAACAGGACCAGCAGGACTGGCATGGCACGAACTCCCTCGGGTCGAACGGATCGAGCGCGATGCGCACTCCCACATGTCGCCTCATATCCAGTAACGCCTGACCCGGCGACTTCGCTCCCCAATGCGCGCACTGCGTCTAGATCAACATCAGCGAACCCGCATGTTAGTCCGCTGAATGTCCGATTTGAGCGATACGACCAGTATGGCAGGCAACCAAGGGTCCTGTGCGTGCCGCAACGCGGCGGTCTGATGAAATCTGGGTTACACGTCTGGCGGTGCGGCCCTTGCTCATTGATCCAGGCACCCCTATCGTGATGTCACTCACGTGCATGGCCAACCAGGTCGGGAGGTGTGCGGCGTGTCCAGGGCAGCTGCCGGGACCGCCACCGCCGCGGATTTGTTCGAGCGGCGGGTACTACCCCTATACCAACTCGCGGACGACGCCGGGGCCATCGCCACCGCATGCCACGCCATGGCCGTTCGCTTCCACCGTGGAGGCACTCTCGTCGTCTTCGGCAACGGCACAGCGAGCACGGACGCCCAGCACGTCGTGGTGGAGTTCGTCCACCCGGTGGTCATGGGCAAGCGTGCGTTGCCGGCGATCTCGCTGACCGCTGATGTCGCGACGGTGACCGGAATCGCCGGTGCGGAAGGCTTCGACGAGATCTTCGCCCACCAGCTGAGCCACCTCGCTTCCGCCCGCGATATTGCGCTGGGCATCTCGCCTGACGGCAACTGCACTAGCGTGCTGCGTGGATTGGCGACTGCCCGGGAGTTGGGCATGCTCACGATCGCGCTCGTCGGCGGTGACGGCGGCCGCATCGTGTCGCTAGAGGCCGCCGACCACATCGTGGTAGCTCATTCCGGCGACCCGCGAGTGATCAAGGAAGTGCACGTTACCGCGTACCACGTGCTGTGGGAGCTGGTTCACGTGTTCTTCCAACATCCTGACCTGCTAGAGCCGAGGGCAGTCGCATGACCGCTCCGGAGTGCCATGGCGAGGTCTGCATCACGTGCTCGGATCAGGCCGTCGCGGTGCGCGTCGTCGAGTTACTCCCCCACGAACTGGCTATGGTGGATACCGGATCCGGCGTGGAAGAAGTGAGTGTCGCTTTGGTGTCGGCCGGGATCGGAGACGAGATCCTCGTCCATGCCAAGGAAGCCATCGCGGTCTTATTGCGCCCAGAAGAACGCACCGTCGAAGGCACCGGAAAAGCCACGGATCGAGTCCCGGAATGAGCCCCGTAAGAAACGGCCACGGCGACACTGGTCCAGCCACCCGATCGGCCGCCCAGTCCCAGTCCGATGATCTGGCATCCCTGTACCCATTCCTGTATGCACACCCTGAAAACGTCGGCCATGACAGCCCCGGAGCTGGAGATCTCGAGGCGGTCTTGGCCGAGGTGCGTCGGTCCACAGTGGACAAGGCGCACCAGATCGTGGCGCTCCGGCAGGAGGTCCTGGCTCGCGATAGTCAGCGGCTGGCCGTGTGCGCCTCGGCAATGGCGGCGTCGTTCGCCACCGGCGGGCGACTGTTCGCCATCGGCAACGGGGGCAGCTGCACCGACGCAGCCGACCTCGCTAGCCTGTTCCTGCACCCGGGTCCGCGAAGGCGGGCATTGCCCGCCTTCGCGCTTACCGGGGACATCGCGGTGCTGACGGCGCTGTCGAACGACGTCTCATTCGACGTCGTCTTCGCCCGCCAGATCGCAGCTTTCGGGCGGCGTGGTGACGTCGTCGTCGGGTTGTCCACCTCGGGTAACTCCACCAACCTTGTACGCGCCTTCGAGGAGGCGAGCAGGCGCGGCCTGCTCACCGTCGGCTTGGCGGGCTACGAGGGCGGGGCGATGGCCGAGTTGGGCAACATCGACCATTTATTCGTGGTGCCTTCTGACTCCGTGCATCGGATTCAGGAGGCGCAGACCACGATTTACCACACGCTGTGGGAGCTCACGCTCGAAGAGCTCGTCAGCACAAAGCGACATCCGGAACGAGAGAGCGGCCGGAGGTCGCTCGTGGAGTAGGGGAGTCATGACAAGACCAACTGCACAAGCCACTCCCACCAAGGAAGAAGAAGCCCCGATCCACATTTTGTGGATCAACTGCGGGTTGTCCTGTGATGGTGACTCGGTAGCCCTGACCGCGGCGACCCAGCCCAGCATCGAGGAAATTGCGCTGGGCGCTCTTCCTGGACTGCCCAAGATCGCGGTGCACTGGCCGCTGATCGACTTTGAATGTGGCCCGGACACGGGTGGCGACAACTTCATCGAGTGGTTCTGGAAGGCCGACCGGGGCGAGCTGGAACCGTTCGTACTCGTCCTCGAGGGTTCCATCCCGAACGAGGCGATCAACGGAGACGGTTACTTCACCGGTTTCGGGAGGCATCCCGACACCAACCAGCCGGTCACGATCAATGAGTGGATCGACAGGTTAGCGCCCAAGGCGACGATTATTCTCGCGGTCGGCACCTGCGCCACCTACGGCGGTATCCACGGTATGGCGGGAAACCCGACCGGTGCGATGGGTGTGCCGGACTACCTGGGCTGGGACTGGAAGTCCAAGGCCGGTATCCCGATCGTTTGTGTGCCCGGCTGCCCGGTGCACCCGGACAACCTGTCGGAGACGATCCTGTACCTGCTCTACCAGGCTGCCGGGCAGGCTCCGATGATCCCGTTGGACGAGCACCTGCGTCCGCAGTGGCTGTTCGGCGCCACCGTGCACGAGGGTTGTGACCGGGGCGGATACTACGAGCAGGGCGAGTTCGCCACTACCTATGACTCACCGAAGTGTTTGGTGAAGCTCGGCTGCTGGGGCCCGGTAGTGAAGTGTAACGTGCCCAAGCGGGGCTGGATCAATGGTGTGGGTGGTTGCCCGAATGTGGGTGGTATCTGCATCGGCTGCACCATGCCCGGTTTCCCGGACAAGTTCATGCCGTTCATGGACGCGCCTCCGGGTTCGTTGGTTTCGGGGACCGCAAGTCTGGCCTATGGCTCGGTCATTCGGTCGCTGCGCAATATCACGATGAAGAAGACCGACACCGAGCCCAAGTGGCGCAAGAAGGGCCGCACGCTCGAAACCGGCTACAAGCCGTCCTGGTGATCGCCGACCGGCTCGAGAAAGGCATCTAGACGATGACAACCACCGCTCCAAGACATGGCAGCGCAGGAGCTGCAAAAGGGCAACTCACCGAGATGGTGTGGGATCCGGTAACCCGGATCGTCGGCAGTCTCGGTATCTACACCAAGATCGATTTCGGGGCAAAGACAGTGGCTGAGTGCCACAGCTCCTCATCGGTCTTCCGTGGGTACTCCATCTTCATGAAGGGTAAAGACCCACGCGACGCCCACTTCATCACCAGTCGTATCTGTGGGATCTGCGGTGACAACCACGCCACCTGTTCGGTTTACAACCAGAACATGGCGTATGGGGTAGCGCCGCCGCACCTCGGTGAATGGGTAATCAACCTCGGCGAAGCCGCCGAGTACATGTTCGACCACAACATCTTCCAGGAGAACCTGGTCGGGGTCGACTACTGCGAGAAGATGGTCGCCGAGACCAACCCCGGTGTTCTGGACCTGGCCAACCGCACGCCGGCGCCGCAGTCCGAGGCCCACGGGTACAAGTACATCGGCGACATCATGCGGGCGCTCAACCCGCTCTCGGGTGAATTCTACCGCGAGGCACTCCAGGTCTCCCGCTACACGCGAGAGATGTTCTGCCTGATGGAGGGTCGCCACGTGCACCCCTCCACGCTGTACCCGGGCGGCGTCGGCACCGTTGCCACCCATCAGCTGTTCACCGACTACTACACCCGCCTCATGCGGTATGTGGAGTTCTGCAAGCGGATCGTTCCGCTGCACGACGATCTGTTCAGCTTCTTCTATGACGCGATGCCTGGTTATGAAGAAGTTGGTCGGCGCCGGGTGCTGCTGGGTTGCTGGGGCGCTCTCAACGACCCGGAGCACTGCGACTTCAACTACCGCAACATGACCAACTGGGGCCGGAAGATGTTCGTCACCCCCGGTGTGGTGGTGGACGGCAAGCTGGTCACCAATGACCTGGTGAAGATCAACCTCGGGTTGCGAATCCTGCTCGGTTCCTCGTTCTACGAGGACTGGGATGGCCAGGAGATCTTCGTCGACAAGGACCCCCTGGGTAACCCGGTCGACCGGAAGCACCCGTGGAACCAGCACACCATCCCGCGGCCGGCCAAGCGCGACTTCGCCGGCGCCTACAGCTGGACCATGTCGCCTCGGTGGTTCGACGGCAAGGATTACCTCGCCCTGGACACCGGCGGCGGACCGCTCGCCCGGTTGTGGCCGACGGCTCTGTCCGGATTGGTCGACACCGGCACCGTCAAGGCCACCGGCCACAGCGTGCAGATCAACCTGCCACGGACGATGACCAAGCCTGCGGTCTCGTTCGAGTGGAAGATCCCGTACGACAAGGCTGGCAAGCCGCTGTCCAACGCGATCGAGCGTAACCGGGCCCGGACCTACTTCCAGGCCTACTCCGCAGCACTCGCGCTGCACTTCATCGAGAAGGCCCTGGCCGAGGTGCGTGCTGGTCGCACCAAGACCTGGGAGCCCTTCAAGGTGCCCAAGGAAGCAATCAGCTGTGGATGGACTGAGGCGGTCCGTGGTGTGCTTTCGCACCACATGGTGATCCAGAACGGCAAGATCGCCAACTACCACCCCTACCCGCCCACACCGTGGAACGGCAGCGTCCGCGATATCTACGGAACGCCGGGCCCCTACGAGGACGCCGTGCAGAACACGCCGATCTTCGAGGAGAACCCACCGGCGAGCTTCAAGGGCATCGACATCATGCGTGCGGTACGCAGCTTCGACCCATGCCTGCCCTGTGGCGTCCACATGTATCTCGGACAGGGCCAGGAGTTGCAGCGGTTGCACACGCCACACGCGTTCTCGACGACTGGCGGATGAGTCGTGCCCACTAGTAACACACCGGATATCCAGGCGGTTGGGGAAAGGGTCGAGGCGCTGCTCGCGCAGTTCGCCTCGACCTCCGACCCCACTACCGCCGGGCGAGCCGAGGAGCTGGTCGGTCTGCTCGTTGACTTCTATGGTGCGGGCTTGGCCCGCATCCTGGATTTGCTCGACGAGCAGGCCGTCACTCCGCTGCTGGCCGACAAGATGGTGGCGGGGCTGTTGGTGCTGCACGACCTGCACCCGCAGAGCACCGAGGAGCGTGTCCTCGCCGCGCTGGAGCGGGTCCGGCCTTACCTGGGCTCGCATGCCGGCGACGTCGAGTACCTCGGGCTGGACCCCGACGGCACCGTGCGATTGCGGTTGGCGGGCAGCTGTGATGGCTGCCCGTCCTCGGCCCTCACCGTCAAGATGGCGATCGAGAAGGGAATTGAGGACGTCGCTCCGGAAGTCACCAAGGTGGAGGTGGAGGGCGTCGCGCCCGATCCAGCTTCGCCGCTCACTGCGGGAGCAGTGCCCGAAGGGGCCACCATGCTCCCGTTGATGCAGGTGAGCAAGCAGCCGGAGGCACCGGCTGCGACGTGGGTTCAGGTCGACGGGATCGAGGGACTCGGTCAGGGTCAGCTGGTTCCCATGCTGGTTGGCGACACCGCAGCGGTGGTGTGCAACGTGGCAGGGAGTCTGTACGCCTACGCTGACCGCTGCGCGGTGTGCGGCTCCGGCCTGACCGGTGCGGAGCTGGACGGGGCCTTGCTGGCCTGCCCCGGCTGTGCGCAGCGTTACAACGTGGTCCGAGCCGGTCGTGGCTCGAGTGGAAGCGACAAGGCGGCTGGAGTGCACCTCGATCCGCTGCCGCTATTAACCGAGAATGGCGGGGTTCGCATTGCGGTCCCCGCGCAGGCGGTGTCGTGAAAGGGGGGCTGCGGCGCTTCGTTGGGGGCGCCGCTTCCCCTCCGCCTCCCGCCGAGCCGAAGGTTCAGCGTTGCGAGATGTGCGCTGAACCAATCACCGATTGGCATGGGCACGTGGTCGACGTCGAGGGCCGCGGTCTGATGTGCACCTGCCGTCCCTGCGCCCTGCTGTTCACCAAAGAGGGCGCGGCTAACGGACGCTTCCGGGCAGTTCCCGAGCGTTACCGGTACGCCGCGAATGTACCGCTCGCCGAGGCAACCTGGGATTCGATCGGGATCCCGGTCGCGATGGCGTTCTTCTTCACCAACAGCAAGCTCGGTCAGACTATGGCTTTCTATCCGAGCCCTGCCGGAGCGACCGAATCGCTGTTGTCCTTGGAGGCCTGGACGGATCTGCTCGCCGCGACTCCGACCCTGGCCGACCTGCTACCCGATGTCGAGGGATTGCTGGTCCACAAGGCAGAAGGCGAGTTCGAGTGTTTCGCGATCCCGATTGATGCCTGCTACGAGCTCGTTGGTCTGGTCCGGATGCACTGGAAGGGCTTCGACGGCGGGGAAGAGGCCTGGACGGCGATCCACGAGTTCTTCGCGAGCCTACGGGAACGCAGCGAAAGGATGGCGGTCGCTGATGGCTGAGCTGTCCTTCACCTGCCTCGATGTACAACCCGAGCGCTACGCCGCGGCGCCCACGTTGCTGTTCCGGCTGCGGGTCGGCGCCGCGGGCGGGCAACGAGTGCGCGCCATCGCGCTGCGTTGCCAGATCAGGATCGAGCCGGCGCGCCGTGGATACGGCGACAAAGAGGCAGCGCGGCTGCTCGAGTTGTTCGGCGAGCGCGGACGCTGGGGTGACACGGTCAAACCATTCCAGTTCGCCAACACCTCGACGGTTGTTCCCAGCTTCAACGACTGGATTGAGCTGGACATAACCGTCCCGTGCAGCTATGACATGGAGGTCACCGCAGGACGATATTTTCACGCCCTCGAAGACGGCGAGGTCCCGTTTATCCTGTTGTTCAGCGGCACTATTTTCGGTGACGGCGAGAATGGGATGTGGATCGAGCAGGTGCCGTGGCACGCCGAGACCCGATATAAAATGCCCGTAGCGGTGTGGCGTGAGATGATGGACATCCACTTCCCCGGCAGCGGATGGCTGCGGTTGCGTCGAGACACGATCGACGCCCTAGCCGACTTTCGGGCCGCGCGCGCGTTGCCTACTTGGGACGATGCCATCATCGCCGTACTGGACACGGCCCGCGAGCGCACTGTGATCGGCGAAAGCACAGGGGAGGGAGGCTGAATGACAGCTCCGATGGACATCGCCCGGGAGGTGGCCGACGCCGTCCTCTACGAGGGGTACTTGCTCTATCCGTACCGGGCGTCGGCAGCCAAGAATCAGATCCGCTGGCAGTGGGGGGTGCTGATGCCCTCCGCCTATGCCGCAGCCGGGCATGGTGAGCACGCCAGCTCACACAGCGAGTTCTTGCTGGAGCCCGGCGCCGACCCGGTACTGCACATCCGGTTGCGATTCCTCCAATTGCAGCACCGCAGTGGTGGAGACGGACCAGTTCCCGAATTCGACGAGGCGGAGGAGCACGAGATCGACTCCGTGGTATCAGTAGCGGAGTTGTTGGAGAGCGAACAGGTGATCCCGGTCACCATCCCTGGCGGTACGGAGACCACCGACGGCATCACCCGCCAGCGGTGGCCGCTGACCGGCGAGGTCCGGCTGTCCGGACAGCGGCTGGAAGGCCCGTACGGCATTTTGCACCTCAGCCTCGAGGTCATTAACACCGCGCCGTGGGTGGATGCGGAGGCAGCTCGACACGTGGCGCTGCGGCACTCGCTGATCGCTGCCCATACGGTGCTGGCGGTCACCGACGGGGAGTTCATCTCGTTGCTCGACCCGCCGGAGTGGGCAAAACCCGCCGTCAAGAGCTGTCGCAACGAACGCACCTGGCCAGTGATGATCGGCGAACCAGGAAGCCGGGACGTTTTCCTGATCTCGCCGATCATTCTTTACGACTATCCAACGATTGCGCCGGAAAGCCCCGGCGACTTGTTCGATGGCACCGAGATCGATGAGATTCTCACGTTACGCACGATGACCCTTACCGATGAGGAGAAGGCCGAAGCGCGGGCCACTGACGAGCGCGCCCGGAAGCTGATGGATCGCGTCGACTCGATGCCGCCGGAGATGCTCGACAAGCTGCATGGAGCGATCCGATATCTTGGCGAGACTCCCCGGACCTCGCGTAGTCCCGGTGAGCCGGATCCGGTCGAGACGTTCACCACTCCAGGCACGCCGTGGTGGGATCCCGGCGCGGATTCCTCGGTAGACCCGGACACCGACAGCGTGCTCGTCGCCGGAGTCGAGGTGGCCAAGGGTAGCAAGGTGGTGCTCACGCCGCGGTTGCACGGGACGGACGCTCAGGACATGTTCCTTGACGGGCGCACTGCCACCGTTGCCGCCGTGTTGCTCGATGTCGACGGCAACACGCATGTCGCGGTCACCCTCGATGATGATCCGGGCGCCGACCTATCGCTGCTGCAGGGCCGGTTCCAGTACTTCTCCCCCGACGAGATCGTTCCGCTGACGGCCCAATCGGAACAGTCATGACCACGATGGTGGCCGGAATCGGTAACATCTTTCTTGGGGACGACGCATTCGGCGTCGAGCTGGCTCGCCGGCTCACCTCCGAGACGGTTCCAGACGGTGTACGGGTTACTGATTATGGGATTCGTGGGATGCATCTAGCCTACGACCTCCTCGATATGGCTCCGGACACCACGATCCTGCTCGACGCCGTTTCTCGCGGCGGCGAACCGGGAACGATTTACGTGCTCGAGATCGGCGCGGGCGACGTGCCGGGCATCGAGCCGTCAGCTGTCGACGCGCACGGGATGACTCCGGACGCGGTGCTCGCGCTGCTGGAAAACCTCGGCGGCAGCGCGGGGCGGACCCTGTTGGTCGGCTGTGAGCCGGCCAACACCGAGGAAGGTATCGGGTTGACCAGCATCGTCGAGTCAGCCGTCGACAGGGCTGTCGCGGTGGTTCTGGATCTGCTCACTGACAAGGAAGGAAGTGAAGCGAATGTTCCGTCTGGTGCGTCGGCTGCTGTTCTGGGGGTCAGCGATCGGCCTGGTCACCGTAGCGGTACAGGTTTCTAAGGACGTGGCTCGCTACAAGCAGATAAGCGAGATGTAACCCCAACTCCCACCACGGAGGTAAAGCCCATGTGCCTCGGCATCCCAGGCGAGGTGATCGAGCTCATGCCCGAGCACCCCGATTTGGCCAGGGTCGACGTCAGCGGGGTCAAGCGCGCGATTAATATCGGTCTGTTGACCGATGATCCGCCTGTTCCCGGCGACTGGATTCTCATTCACGTCGGTTTCGCGCTCTCTAAAATCGACGAGAAGGAGGCCAAGGCAGCGATGGACTTCTTGATAGGCATCGGTCAGGCTTACGAGGATGAGATCGCCGCCCTGCTCGAGTCGCGAATCGACGAAAGGCAGTGAGTGGTATGCGATTCGTCGATGAGTACCGGGATGCCGAGAAAGCTCGTACGCTGGCGGCCAAGATTGCAGCGCTGTGCGAGCCGGGGCGACACTACAAATTTATGGAAGTCTGCGGAGGCCACACGCACACCATCTACAAGCATGGGCTGGAGGACTATCTTCCGGAGTCAATCACCCTGGTGCACGGGCCTGGCTGCCCGGTGTGCGTGCTCCCGATGGGTCGAGTGGACGATGCGATCGCACTGGCCGAGCAGCCAGATGTGATCATGACGTCCTTCGGCGACATGATGCGGGTGCCCGGCGGGCGCGGGTCGTTCTTCGACTCCTCGGCCGCCGGCACCGACATTCGGATGGTCTATTCCCCGCTCGACGCGCTGAAGATCGCCAGGCAGAACCCGAACAAGCACGTGATCTTCATGGCGATCGGGATGGAGACTACCGCGCCGTCTACTGCGATGACCGTGCTGAGGGCGGCGGCTGAGGGCATCGAGAACTTTTCGATCTTCTGCAACCACGTCATGATCGTCCCGGCGATCAAGGCCATCCTGGACTCCCCCGACCTGCGATTGGACGGGTTTATCGGCCCTGGCCACGTCTCCACCGTCATCGGCTGCCGGCCGTATGAGTACATCCCAGCGGAGTACGGCAAGCCGATCGTGACGGCGGGGTTCGAGCCGCTGGATATCCTGCAGTCGGTGTATATGCTGCTGCAGCAGCTGGCCGACGGGCGCTGCGAGGTGGAAAACCAGTACTCCCGGGTGGTGCCGTGGGACGGCAACACGGTGGCGCTGCGGGCGATGGGCGAGGTGATGGAGCTGCGTCCCTACTTTGAGTGGCGTGGCCTCGGGTTCATCTCGCACTCCGCACTGCAGGTCCGGGAAAAATACGCGGCCTTCGACGCGGAGCGGCACTTCACGCTTCCCGGCGTCCGGGTCGCCGACCCGAAGGCCTGCCAATGCGGCGAGGTGCTCAAGGGTGTGCTTAAGCCGTGGGAATGCAAGGTGTTCGGCACCGCGTGCACGCCTGAGATGCCGATCGGCACCTGCATGGTCTCCTCGGAGGGAGCCTGCGCGGCGTACTACAACTTCGGCCGGTTCAGCCGTGAGCGGATCCGTGAAGTCAGCATCGAGACGAGCAGGGCATGACGCATCAGGACACCACCCAGCAGCACCAAGCTGACTGGGCGGAGGCGGCCGTCGCCGAGCACGCCGAGGAAAATGACACAGGACACCTCGCGCATGCCACAGTCGGGGCTGCTCCCGCCAGCCGGGAGCAGCTGGTGCTCGAACGCATCGATCGAGCGAGGCGGGCCCGTCCCCGGGTGCGGGAGAAACTCATCACCCTCGCGCACGGCGCCGGTGGCAAGGCCACCCAGTCGCTGATCGAGGCGATATTTCTTGACGCCTTCCGCAATCCCCTGCTGGAGCCGCTCGAGGACGCCGCGACGGTGACGGCCGGCAATGTTCAGCTCGCGTTCACCACGGACTCCTATGTGGTGTCGCCGCTGTTCTTCCCGGGTGGGAACATCGGTGACCTCGCAGTCAACGGCACGGTCAACGACCTGGCTGTCTCCGGTGCGCGGCCGGCGCATCTGTCCGCCGGGTTCATCCTGGAGGAAGGATTCCCGGTCGAGGACCTGCGGCGGATCGTGGCCTCGATGGCTGCGGCCGCTACCGCAGCCGGGGTTTCGATCGTCACCGGCGACACCAAGGTTGTGCAGCGCGGCAAAGGTGACGGCTGCTACATCAACACAGCCGGAGTGGGATTGATCACCAGCGGCCTGAACCTGGGCGTGGCCACTGCCCGTCCAGGCGACGTTGTGATCGTCTCAGGGCCGGTGGGCGACCACGGCATCACCATCATGCTGGAACGTGGTGAACTCGACCTCGAGGCCGATCTGGTCTCCGATACCGCATCGGTGTACGAGCTGGTCCAGGGACTGCTCGATGCGGTGGGCCCGGATGTCCGAGCGATGCGCGATGCCACCCGTGGTGGTGTCGCGACGATCCTCAACGAGGTGGCCACGGCTGCTGGCGTGGCCGTGGTGGTTGAGGAGGAAGCCGTTCCGGTACGCCCGGAGGTGCGCGGTGCCTGCGAGCTACTGGGCATCGACCCGCTCTACGTCGCCTGTGAAGGGCGCATCGTGGTGATCGTCGATCCTGCCGCGGCCGATGCTGCGGTCGCAGCATTGCAGGCCCATCCACTCGGTGCCGGAGCCACCGTTGTCGGTCGCGTTGCCGTGGATCCTCCTGGACTGGTCTTGCTCAAGACCGGGTTCGGCGGCACCCGCATCATCGATCTGCTGGTCGGCGACCCGCTTCCGCGGATCTGCTGAGGACATCGCTAGGAGGTCCGCTGAATCGCAGCGAGTTGATCACCGAGCTCGTGGCCGATTGGCCCGAGCCCGGTGAGGTTGTCTACCTTGAGCGCCGGGGTGACAGTTACACGATACGGCGCGTAGGCGCCGATGGTGCTATGCCGCTGCCGACGCCGGACGAGGCACTGCCTGATGCCTGGATCTACTACGGCGGATGGCCAGCGCGTGATAAGCACCCACAGTCGGCGTTCTTCGATGACCTGTTCGCGGAGATGGAGGCGGCGGCCGGGGGTCACGATCGTTGCCGTTGGTCGGTGGATGATCCTTGGCCGCACGCGCACTAAGTCACGCTCACCACGTTACGGGCACGGAGTCGAGGTGGGATGGCCTACCGCATTCACGCGTCCGATCGGACCGCGTTCAAGCGCTGCCGTCGGCAATGGGATCTGAGTTCGCGCAACCGGCAGAACCTCGAACCGATCGCCGGTTCCGGTCTGATTGACCTTGCTCAGGCTGTGCATGATGCACTCGCGGTGTACTACTTCCCCGGAATGTGGGAATGGGACAGGTCCATCGTGGCGCCTCTGGTGCATCAGGCTCTGGAGCGTTCGGTGCGCACCCAGGCGAAGGCTGTAGGCGGCGTTGGGGTCGACGACCAAGCCCTGCAGGAGACGCTGAATTGCGGCCGCGCGCTGCTCGATGCCTACGCCGCATGGGCCCCGACAGTCGATCACTTCACCCCAATTCGCGTCGACACCGACTTCGAGGCGAATATCCCCGACCCAGCGACGCCCGGGGCCACTCTCGTGACCCCTGCCGGTGCGGAGATCCGGTATTGCGACCGTGTTGACCTGCTTGCGATCGACTCTGACGACGCTTACTGGGTTGTTCAGCACCGGCTGGTCACCGATGACTGGGCCGATCACGACGCACTGCAGCTAGATGAGCGGTCGATCGCGTGGAGCTGGGCGTGGCCGCAGTTCTATTTGGGGATGCAGATCACAGGCACCATGTACAACGAGATCCGAGCCGACGCCAGCGATGTGGGCGCGAGCGCCACTCACCCGGTTCGGCATCAGCAGGTGCATCATCGCCGAATGTATGCCCGCAGCGGGACCGTCTCAGGAGAGCGGTTGCAAGCCGAAGGCACTGACGCGTTCCGCCGCACGATGATCCGGCGCGGTGCGGCGGAGCTGGCAGCGGCCGGCGCTGACCTCGCCGCGGAGGTCAGCGCCGCCACCAGTACCGACCTCGTGGTTTACCCGAGCCCGGAACCGGACGTATGCGCACAGTGTTCCTATCGCACCCCGTGTCTGATACTCAACCAGGGTGACGACGCCACCGGCGAGCTATCGAAGTCCTACCGGCACCGTCCTCCTGAATCCGTGCAGGAGGGGCGGCTCGGCGGTGTGACCTGGTCAATGAACCGCGGCGCGGCGCCGCCCCGGTGGCCGATTTAAATAACATCCGTTTGTGACTTCAGCAGGAGGGCTGAAGAGATGCCCCTAGACGCTACAGCCAAGTATGCGGTGCTTATCGAGGGCAAGCGAAGCTGTACCCGTGGAACACGGACTCCCTTGACTTCCATCAGCCTTCCAGGCTTCAGGAAGGCAAGGGAATTCACGAAGAAGGTTAACTTCAGGCGAGGATGAGCAGACCCATGAGTGCTTCCCTTGTGTGGATCTCGGGTGCGTCAGGCGGCATCGGGCAGGCGCTGGCCAAGACCGTACCTTGGGAGGGCGCCCGGGTGATCGGGATAAGCCGGCACCGCCCGGGGGGCACCATCGATCACCTCAAGGCAGACCTCGCTGATCCATCGATGTGGCCTGTGGTCGGGGATTCATTCCATCGCGAAATGGAAGGGTTCGACGGCGATCACGTCGTGTTCGTCCACGCCGCCGGCACCATCGACCCCACGGGCTTCGCCGCGGAAGTCGATAGCGACGCGTACCTGCGCAACGTGCTCCTGAACAGCGCCGCCCCCCAGGTACTCGGTCAGCTTTTCCTGGCTGCCGCCCACTCGCTCGATGCTCATCGCCACCTCGTCATGCTTACGTCAGGCGCCGCCCGGAGCGTCTATCCGGGATGGGCGTCGTATGGAGCGAGCAAGGGCGCCCTCGACCAATGGGTGCGCAACGTGGGCGCTGAGCAGGATGAGCGTGGCGGTGTGCAGGTGCTGGCGGTCGCTCCGGGCACAGTCGACACTGCTATGCAGGCGAAACTCCGCAACACCCCAGAGGCGGACTTTCCGAGCCGTCAGAAGTTCCTGGGCCTTCATGAACAAGGCAAGCTCAGCGATCCTCAGCAGGTGGCGGGTCAGATCTGGGCACTGCTCGACCGAGGCCTGGACAATGGAAGCGTGATCGACCTCCGAGATCTAGCCCCTTCGTAATCCGAATCGGCACTTGCTCGCTTGGTCGAACGGCGCAGGCGGAAAACACATGCAATCGCGGCTAAGGATAGTCCTGGGCGATGGTGTCGCGGGAGCGCGGCCAGGTCCAGGTGCCGGTTGACCTGGCGATAGCACCGGCGACAACGCTCACTAGCAGGTCTCGGGTCATTCCGCCGACGCCCTCGAGCCCGGCCTTGAGCTTAAGGCGTTTCTCCGGATCCGGTTCGTTCACGGCACCCTCGACGAGTACCGCCAGCATCCGATCGGCCAGTAGCTCAGCGCTGTCGGGCCACCCACCGACACCGCACAGCGAGCGCCCGGTGGCATCCGTGATCACGGGCACCGCTGGCTCGCCACCTCGTCCGGGGCCGCTGCAGTTGACCGCCACCGGGTAGTTGTAAGAGCTCAAGCGGCGCAACGACTCCCGCACATTGTCGTAGTGCTCCTCGGGAAAAACACGCAGCGCCTCACCCACCTCGACACTGTGCCCGTTGCGCTCGAACCGTTCGACCACCCAATGCAGCACCTCGAAATCATCAGACCACAGCTCTTCCACGCGACCAGCTCCCAAGTCCGTCCACACGATCATGATCTATGGGAGGAGTACCAACCGGCGGAGGTGGTTTTCTGAAGTGCCACCTCCGCCGGTCCCCCGTTTACGCTCGCCGGCCCGACCTCGCTCCTCCCCCGCTGGGGTGGCCACGGTGAGGTCGAAAAATCGACGAGACGAAGCATGGTGGTGTCTTCCTTCCTTCCAGTCCTGCCCGCCGCATGCATGATCCCGTCAGATCAGACCACAGGACTGCGCCTCTTTAGATTTCGGCAGCATAAAATCACATCTTCGACTGCTCTCTGTTCTGACCCCCCCAACGCCGAGGCGGCGGAGAAATCCGAATGGGATACGCAACGGTTTCAGTAGACGGTTCATGAGACGTCCAGGACTACTCCCTCCTGTCGCCGAGTAGGGCTATCCGCAGCCGCCCGAACAGATCTGGTGTCGAACTCGGCTCGGAGCATTCGTAGTCAACACCGCAGGCCAGCACACCACCGCCATCGCCCACCAGATCCAAACCCTGGTGGGCACGTCTGCCACGGCGTGTTCGACCCCCCACCAGATGCGCTCATCATCCACTGGCCCTACCTGGCCGCGGTCACGGTCCTCGCCACCCTCGGCCTCGCCGCAGCCGCAGCCATCCGGCAAGCCCACCGGTCACCGATCAGCATCCTGCGCGAACTCTGAGAGCTCGGTCGCACGTGGGGAATCGGGCAGCGGTGGTTCGGCAGCGGCGGCTTGGTGGCGGGTCAACGCGAACGCCGCCGCAGTGAACAGCACGAGGGCACCGGCTTCGGTGGCAATGGCCCAGGGGGTGTGACGCGGGCGACCACAACACACACCGCCGCCGCACCGAACGCGAGCAGACCGGCAACAAT
Organism: Pseudonocardiales bacterium; assembly: GCA_023252195.1. Classification (GTDB taxonomy): domain Bacteria; phylum Actinomycetota; class Actinomycetes; order Mycobacteriales; family Pseudonocardiaceae. The sequence continues at coordinate 210,295 of JAHEXI010000005.1, read as the reverse complement.
CGCCGGCGCTCGATCGGCGGTCTCGTGGGCCGCCGGAACGCCCGCGCTGGCCGTGACGATAACCGGCCAGCCCGGCGACGCGAGTCCCCACAATAGCTCGACGCGGCGGATCTGCTCCCACAGCAGGCGACCCGGCCGGCTGACCAACCATCACGTCAGCGGCGCCGGTGCACCTGAGAACGCGGGCGCCCGAATGCCGCAGACGGGGTGGCAAGTGGATGAGCCTCCGATCTGTCGTCGCTTCCGGCACACCGTTGAGCGCCGTGGCGCGCTCGGAGCTCTCAGATCCGGACGAGATATCGACCGCTCTCCATAGGGTGCGATCACGGGGCACCCGGTAACCCCGTCCGAGAAACTCCATATACCTCCGTGACCATTAGTGTGATTAAACCCCACGATGAGGTGAATCCCGTTGTGGTACGCGCTCTGGAGAGGTTTGATCCGCCGTTCACCGAAGCCGAGCGGCATCGCAACAGTGGAGAGTTCGCCGAGAACGATGAGAATTCGATGAGAAGAGTACGTAATAATTCACCTGGGACTACTCAATCCGCGCCCGTGCTCGCGCCAGCGTTGGTACGATTCCCGATGAGTCCGCTGCTTTCGCATCGACTCAGTCCGACACCACGACGAAAAACAGTGGTGTGGATCACAATCATTGATCGCCTCATCGAATTCGCATCAGCCAACGTAAAGCTGGGGGCATGGCTAACTATCACTTCGACGTGCAACGTATCAGTGGTGAGGCGTGAGCGTTGCGGCCTCAGCACAGATGGGTTCTCGGTTGTGCTGAGCAGGTGTCCGCGCGCTGGGATCGCCCGCCACGACTGTCGGTGGCTGAGCGTCGGCCATCTCCTCTGGTGGCGCGGAGGTTGTGATGAGTCCGGTTTGTCGGGTCACCAGCATTGTGGCCGGCCCCGGTGGACCGGGATGAAGACCGTACAGGTGGACAGATCGGAGAGGCATGTCATCGGCAGTAGTGGCTAAACCAGCGGGGTCAGACCTCGGCTATGTGATGCGGAAGCTTCCGCACGTCACGCTGCTGTTCTGGGTTTTGAAGATCGTCGCTGTTACTCTCGGGGAAACCGCCGGAGACTTGTTAGGCATCACCCTCAAGATCGGCTACGTCATCACCGCGTTGATCTTTCTCGCGTTCTTTCTGGTCGTCGTGGTGGCCCAGGTCAGCGCCAAGCGGTTCCATTCGGCCCTGTTCTGGGCGGTGGTGCTGGCTACCAGCATGGTCGGTACCGAGATCTCGGACTTCCTCAACCGCGGGTTCGGTCACGGCAGCGCCCAGCACGGGATCGGTTACGCGTGGGGCGCGGTCATCCTCACCACCATCCTGGCGATCATCTTTGTGGTGTGGTGGCGCACCGGGCAGACGCTGGACGTGGAGAACATCGTCGCCCGCAAGGGCGAGATCCTGTACTGGGCCGCGATTCTGGTGTCCAACACTCTGGGCACCTCCAGCGGGGACTGGCTGGCCGACGACACCGGCCTGGGTTTCCGCAACGCCTTTTTCGTCATTGCCGGGATCATGGTTTTGATCGTCGCCGCGCACTACCTGACCAACATCAACGGCATGGTGTTGTTCTGGCTGGCGTTCATCCTGACCCGCCCGTTAGGGGCGGCCGGAGGTGACTCGCTGACCAAACCGGTGACCGAGGGCGGCCTGGGCTGGGGCACCGTGGGCGGTTCGGTGGCGCTGCTGGCCCTGCTGATCGGTTTGATCATCTATCAGACCATCCAGGTCCGTCGCCACCCGCTGGAGCCGCTTCCGTTCCCGGTGTCTCGGCTTACTGGACAACCGCAACAGCCCAACGGGCAGATCGTCAACCAGACCACCTCGTCGAACGGTTTCGACAACGCCGACCAGTCGCCTGTTCCCTACTCGAAGGTGAACCGGTTCACGCAGCCGAGCCCTGGAGCGGCCGCAGCTGGTTCCAGGGAAGTAGAAGTAACAACACCTGGCGTTCGTAGGGACGAACAGCGAACCGGGGCCTATCGGGTTGACCCGTCGTCGAGTTGAGTCATGACCTTGCTCGAGCGCGCGTGAACGGCTCCCGGTTGGCCGCGCGGACTGCATCCGCCCAGGACATGGCCCAACTTCCGAGATCACGACCAAGATCACAAAACGAGGGCCAAAGAGACTGGGTGGTGCGAGACTACCGGCACTGGCTGCTGCCGACTCATTGCCGGTTACCTGTACCTCGGCTGGCCCGGGATCCAGCCCGCAGTAAAGCCCCGGCGACAGCTACCTGTCCGAGGCTGATGCCGCCGTCGTTTGGCGGAACCCGAGAGTGGGTGAGCACCCGGAAACCGGATTGCTCAAGGCCGGCCACGGTGCGTTCAAGCAACAGCACGTTTTGGAATACTCCGCCGGATAGGGCGGCGACGCCCACTCCGGTGGAGTCCCGCAGCATCACGCAGACCCGGATGATTGCATCAGCGACGCCGTGGTGGAATCGGGTGGAGATCACCTCAGGGGCCACCCCGGCTTGTAGGTCGGCCACCACGGCGCGCACCAGGTCCGCGCCGTGCAGTTGCAGCGCGGGCCCCTTGGTCACGGCGGCCGGGTAGCTTCCCTGCTCGGTGAGATCGGCCCGCTGTTCCAGCTCCACCGCAGCCTGACCCTCGTAGTTGATCGTGTCACGGATCCCGAGGACCGCCGCGACAGCGTCGAACAAGCGCCCCGCGCTTGAGGTCAGCGGGGCGTTCACCTGCCGGTGCGCCATCGCCAGCACCGCGTCCCAGCGCCCGGCATGGCGTTGCGCCAGCTCCTCCGGGGCGTCGGAACCTAGATAGGCAGCGGCCATCCGCCAGGGTTGCCGGATCGCTGCGGTGCCGCCCGGCATCGGGACCGGAACCAGGTGCGCCAACCGCTGGAACCCCGCCAGGTCTGCCAGCAGGAACTCCCCGCCCCACAAGGTCCCGTCGCTGCCGTAGCCCAACCCGTCGAAGGCCACCCCGATCACCGGGCCCGCGGCGCCGTTGTCGGCCAGACAGGACGCGATGTGCGCGTGGTGGTGCTGCACCCCGATGAGCTCAACATCGGGGAGGTCGTGGGCGTACTTGGTGGACAGGTACTCCGGGTGCAGATCGTGCACGACCACCTCCGGCTGCACGTCGAACAATCGCCGAAAGTGCGTGATGCCCTCGGTGAACGAGCGCAGGGTCTCGTAGTTCTCCAGATCACCGATGTGGTGGGAGATGAACGCATGCCGGCCGCGGGCCAGGCAGAAGGTGCTCTTGAGTTCGGCGCCACAGCCGAGGATCGGCCGGGGCGCCGGTTGCGCTAGGGTCAGCGGTTCGGGTGCGTAGCCACGCGCCCGGCGCACCGGCAGCTCAGCGCCGCGAAAAACCCGCACCACCGAGTCGTCGGTGCGCATGTGAATCGCTCGGTCGTGGGTCAGGAAAGCGTCTGCGATACCAGCCAGCCGCTGGCGGGCGTCGTCATCCTGGTAAGAGATCGGTTCATCAGAGACGTTCCCGCTGGTCAGCACGATGGGACCGGCGGTGTCGCGGAGCAGCAGGTGATGCAGCGGGGTGTAGGGCAACATTACGCCCAAGTTGCGATTACCGGGCGCGACGGCCGGCGCGAGTGGCGTGTCCGGACGACGCGGCAGCAGCACTACCGGGCGTCGCCGTCCCGTCAGCACCCGCTCCCCCACCGGGTCGATCACGCACAGCTCATGTGCGGCCGTCAGATCGGCCACCATCACCGCGAACGGCTTGTCCTCGCGGTGCTTGCGCGCGCGCAACAAAGCGGTGGCGGCAGTATGGGAGGCCAGCGTCGCGACGTGGAAGCCACCGAGCCCCTTGACCGCTAGCACCGCCCCGCCGGTGAGCAAGGCCGCGGCGGTAGCCAGCGGCCCACCGGGAAGGTCGACGCCGTTGGCGTCGAGCAGCCGTAGCCGGGGTCCGCAGGCCGGGCAGCACACCGGCTGGGCATGGAAGCGCCGGTCGCAGGGATCGTGGTACTCGCTGGCGCAGGCGGGGCACATCGCGAACGGCGCCATCGTGGTGAACGGCCGGTCGTAGGGCACGTCGCGCACAATGGTGAACCTCGGACCGCAGTTGGTGCAGTTGATGAAGGGGTAGTCGAAGCGGCGGTCGGTGGGATCGGCCAGCTCGCGCAGACAGTCTGCGCAGGTCGCACTGTCCGCCGAGACCAAAGTGTCCGGTCGTCCGGCGGCGTTGCTGGACACGATGTGGAAACCCGGTTCCCCGGTGGGCACCAGCGGGCTGGTCCGCACCTGCTCGATGACGGCCAGCGGTGGGGCCTGCGCCGGTAGCGTCGCGAGGAACTCGCTGACTAATTGCTGAGTGCCTTCGATCTCCATGAAGACCCCAGCGGTGTCGTTACCAACCCGACCGGATAGGCCGAGACGGCGCGCCAGACCGTGAACGTAGGGCCGGAACCCCACACCTTGGACGACGCCTTCGACCCGCACTTCGACTCGGATACAGTGCTGCACAGGAGGCATTGTCTCGCCCTTGACAAGGTCCCCGCAGGCGGCTGCACTGGGCACCGAGCCGAGGAGGGCGCTCCTTGCATGAAATGGCGATCACCCAGAGCGTGATCCAGGCGGTATGCGACAGGATGGGCGCGCACACCCCGGCGATGACCTTTCCTTCTCGGGGACGAGTCAGTGACGTGCTCATCGGATCCTCCTCCTGGTGGCCACCTCCCGCTGTCCCCGCGCATGGACCGCCCCCGCGTCGGGTGTGAACCCGGATCTGACGTCAGGGTCACCCCGAGAACTGATGCCCAGCTACGCCGGCAAGCACACGAACGCGGCATGGCGAATTCGGTGCTACATTCGGCGCATGCGGATGATGAGCAAGCATCTCGGTTGGTGGCGCCTCTGACGGGGCGGCACTGTTCATCCGCGTATCTCGACACCGCGGCCGCCCGAGCTGGGCGGCCGTTTCGCGTGTCTGCGCCTCGGTGACCCGGCCTGGGAGGTCCCCAATTCAAGGGAGCCAACCGATGTCACGACGACTCACTGGGTTCACCCCGTCGGGCAACCTGCATCTGGGCAACTACGTCGGCGCGATGCGACCGATCATCACCGAGCAGGCCAGTAGCGACACGGTGGTGTTCATCTCCGACCTGCACGCGCTGACCCTGGAACATGATCCGTCCGAGGTGCGACGGCGAACGTTGGAGTTTGCCACCTTGCTGCTGGCCGCGGGCGCCGATCCCGACGCATGCCTGTTTCTGATTCAGTCGCACGTCCCCGAGCACACCGAGCTGCATTACCTGCTGGAGTGCACCACTGGCTACGGCGAGGCACAGCGCATGATCCAGTTCAAGGAGAAGTCGCGCCGCCAGCAGCAGGTCCGAACGTCGCTGCTGACCTACCCAATCCTGATGGCCGCCGACATCCTGCTCTATGACACCGATGAGGTCCCGGTCGGCGCGGACCAGCGCCAGCACGTGGAGCTGGCCCGCGATCTGGCGTGCCGGTTCAACACCCGCTACGGGCACACCTTCACCGTGCCGCAGGCGGCTAATCCGCCGGTCGCCGCGCGGATCATGGACCTGGCTGCGCCCGGGGAGAAGATGGGCAAGTCGACCTCCTCGCCAGCAGGCGCGCTGCGGCTGCTTGACGAGCCGGACGTACTGCGGCGCAAGGTGATACGGGCGGTCACCGACACCGGCAGTGAGGTGGTCTACGACCCACAACGCAAGCCCGGGACGTCTAACCTGCTGGCCATCCTGGCTAGCTGCACCAGCGTCGAGCCCGACCGCCTGGCCCAGCTGTTCGACCGGTACGGCGAGCTGAAGGAGGCGGTCGCCGACGCGGTGGTGGCCACTCTGACGCCGGTCCGGGAACGCTACATCGAACTCGCCCGCGACCCGGAGTATGTCCGGGCAGTGCTGCGTGCCGGTGCTAAGCGGGCCCGCGAGCAGGCCAGCGAGAAGGTGCGGCAGGCGAAGGCGGCGATCGGCCTGTTGCCATCGTGATCGGCGTCCAGGTCGGCTTGACCTGGACGCCGATCTGGCCGGCAGAACGTCGTTAGGCGACCGCAGCGGCGACGGGCGCGGCGAGGTAGGGCTTGAGCAGGATTCCCAGCTGCAGGGTCAGCATCCGCATCCATGCCCGGCCCACCTCCGCGGCGGCTTCCGGCTCGGGAATCTTGCCGAAGACATACTCTCCGTCGACCCCCGGGGCGATGGTGTTCAACGCCGTCATGACTCTCATCTCGACCCATCCCATGAGCGCGATGGTCAGATCCGCCGGAATGACCACGTGCGGATGTGTCCCGCCACCCTTGACGTGAGCATCGGCCACTCGGGACATGTAGGCGTGGAAATCGCCGTCCATCGGCTTCGTGGTGCTTCGAGACCACCAGTTCTTGAGCGTCATCTTTCGCTGCGTCAGGTGCGACGCATCCTGGAAGTATCCAGCCGACTCCGGACGGGACAGCAGGTAATCGTAGGCAAGTGTGATCACGCCGCCTGCCGCTGGCTGCAATAGCGGACCGGTCTTACGCAGTATGGACGCCTCCCTGGCGCCGAAACCCGCAAGCTCCGCGTAGGGATGGAATTCGGCGGTTTCATGATGGCCGAGCGGCGCGTCCGGCGCCGCCAGACAAGGTTGGAGGATAATTCCCAGCTGCAGCATGAACTGGTTCATCCAGGCCGCCCCGGCAGCGGAGACGGTGAAGACGTCGCAGGTCTTACCCATCGCCTCGAGGATCTTTCCCTGCACCCAGGCGGTGAGAGCCAGCACGAGTTGAGGCGGAAGTGGTATCCGCACTCCCGGAAAGGTCACTTCCTTATCCCCAAAATGGCTGATCTCTCGCACGAAATCAGCCAACTCGCCGTCAAACGGTCCAGCGATTGTCCTATCCAGCCACTCCTTTAGCAGTGGCTCGCTGACCGGTGGGTCCGACCCGCCAGTCAGTCGCATGAATTCCGGACGAGCCGCAAGGTATCCAGATATAGCCGCTGGCATACCGTCGATCAGAGCTGACATATCTTTACCGGTCTCGTGGACGGCCACAGCTTCGTACTCACCGAACCCGGCGAACTCGGCGAGCGGAGCGAACTCGGGAGTGATCAGCTGATCGGGCCGCTCGATCGCCCGGACGTCCTCGGTTTGACTGGTCATGGCCACTTCCCTCTTAGGCGGAGACGCAAACGCTCGTGAGGGCTAGAATCTGGATAGTGCTCTCTGGCCAGATGCCCCCTCGCTGACGCCCTAACCTTACCTAGCAGTTTGTTACGCCCGCGTTGAATACATGTGACCAATCGTGAATCAGTGTTAAACCCGGGTTTCCTATTTTTGCAGCTGTGGCTCGGCTAACATCAAATAGCTGAAAAAGTGTGCTGTCCGCCACCCGCCGACAGTCATACCGGCAATACAGCGAGGTCGCGCGGGCGGTGGTTGAGCCGCGTCACGCCGCTCTCGGTGACCACCACGATGTCTTCGATACGGGCGCCCCACCGGCCACGGAAGTAGATGCCGGGCTCGATGCTGAACGCCATTCCGGGTGTAAGCACCAGATCGTTACCGGCGACGATGTAGGGCTGCTCGTGCACGTCGAGACCGATGCCGTGCCCAGTCCGGTGGATGAACCGTTCACCGAAACCGGCATTGGTGATCGGCACCCGAGCGGCGGCGTCGACCTGTTCCGCGGTGACGCCCGGCGCGACAGCCGCCACCGCAGCGTCCTGCGCAGCCTGGAGCACCGCGTAGTCCGCGTCGGCGTTGAGGTCGGCCGGTTGGCCCAAGCTGTAGGTGCGGGTGCAGTCGGAGAAGTAGCCCTCCGGCGTCGGGCCGCCGATGTCGACCACCACCACGTCCCCGGGCGCCAGCACCCGGGCCGAGACGTCATGGTGCGGGCTTGCCCCATTCGGACCGGAACCGACGATGACGAACGCCGCCGAGGTGTGACCCTCCTCGACGATGGCGGCAGCCACATCGGCGCCGACCTGTGCCTCGGTGCGCCCGACCCGAAGCCACTCCCCCATCCTGGCGTGCACTCGGTCGATGGCCTCTCCCGCGACGGTCAGCGCGGCGATTTCGGCGCTGTCCTTGCGCATCCGCAGCGGCGCCAGCACCGGCGACGCCAGCTTCTGCTGGCAGCCCGGCAGCGCGTCGCGCAGCGCCAGCACATGCGCCGCAGGCATCGCGTCCCCCACCCCGGCCCGGCCCACCGGCGACCCCGACCTGCGCAGCGCAGCGGCGACTAAGGCATACGGGTCCTGCTCGTCGGTCCACTCGGCGATCTCCACACCGAGCTCGAGCGCTGGCGTGCCGTCGAGCCCCGGCCGTTCCAGCGCCGGCACCACCAGCACCGGGTCACCGTCAGCGGGCAAGACCAGGCAGGTCAGGCGCTCGTGAGACGCACCGGCGACGCCCAACAGATAGCGCAGATCCGGGCTGGGAGTGATCAGTAGGGCGTCCAAGCCGGCGACCCGGATGGCGTCACGCGTACGGGCCAGACGGGCGGTGAAAGTCTCGAGTGGGGCGGGCACACCGCAAGCCTAGGACCGGCCGGGCCCGGTGGCTCTCGTTAGGCTCTGCCCTCATGGACGCGCCCTTGCTGCTCATCGATGCCGCAAGCCTGTACTTCCGGGCCTACTACGGAGTCCCGGAATCGATCACGGCTCCGGACGGTACCCCGGTGAATGCGGTGCGGGGGTTCACCGACATGGTCGCCCGGCTGATCGAGCAACGCCGGCCGTCCCGGCTGGTCGCCTGCCTGGACTTGGACTGGCGACCGGCATTTCGGGTCGCCGCGCTCCCGTCCTACAAGGCGCACCGGGTTGCCGAGCAGACCGGGTCCGGTGCGCCGGACGGCGAGGAGGTGCCGGACACGCTGAGCCCGCAGGTCCCGCTGATCCTCCAGCTGCTCGCCGTCGCGGGGCTGGCGACTGCGGGCGCGGACGGATACGAGGCCGATGACGTCATCGGCGCACTGGCCGCGGCCGAGCGCCGCGACCCCGTCGAGGTTGTCAGCGGCGACCGGGACCTGTTTCAGGTGGTGCGCAGCGAGCCGACTCCGGTGCGGGTGGTCTACGTCGGGCGGGGGCTGGCCAAAGCCGAAGTGATCGGCCCCGCCGAGCTGGCAAGCCGCTACGGGCTGCCGGAAGCCGGCGCCGGGCCCGGCTACGCGGATCTGGCCGCGCTGCGCGGTGACCCGTCCGATGGGCTGCCCGGGGTACCCGGAATCGGCGAGAAGACCGCCGCCACGCTGATCAGCCGGTTCGGCTCGGTGGAAGGGCTGCTCGCGGCGCTGGATGATCCGCAATCGGCACTCGCCGCAGGGATCCGGGCCAAGCTCCGGGCGTCCCGGGACTACCTGGAGCTGGCACCCAGCGTCGTGCGGGTGGCCACCGACGCCCCGGTGCGCAAGGATCGCGACGACACGCTGCCCACGGAACCCGCCGAACCGGCCGCGCTCACCGCGCTGCAACAGACATGGGGTCTGGGCACCGCGGTGGACCGCCTCATCGCAGCGCTTGCAGCTCAACGCTGAACGGCGTCCTGCGCGATCAAGTCGCTGGCCTTCTCCCCGATCATCATGATGGTGATGTTCGGGTTGACCGCCGGCAGGAACGGCAGGACGGACGCGTCCGCGACGCGCAGCCCGGTCACACCTTTGACCCGCAGCCGCGCATCGAGTACCGCCGCCGGATCGTCGGCAGCACCCATCCTGGCCGTGCCCGCGGGATGGTAGACCGTGTTGTGCGTCTTGCCGATGTAGTCGATCAGCTCGTCGTCGGTGGCCGCGTCCGGGCCGGGTGCCAGTTCCCGTTCGATCCAGCCCCGCAACGCCGGCTGCGCGGCGATCCGGCGGGCCAACCTGATCCCGACAAGCATCACAGCCAGGTCGTGACCCTCCGGATCGGTGAAATAGCGGGGGTCCACCTTCGCCCGGTCCCGAAAGTCACGTGACCGCAGCCGGACGGTCCCCCGGGACCGGCCGCGGGTGACATTCGGTGTCAGGCAGAAGCCGTTGGACGTAGTCGGGTAGCCCCGGCGCAGGGTGTTCATGTCGAAGGGCACGCAGCCGTAGTGCATCATCAGGTCGGGACGGTCAAGGCCCGGTTCTGTGCGGGTGAACAGCCCGATCTCCCACCACTGGGTGGAGCGGGTGACCATCGGTCGCGACGCCTCCCACATCACCAGGCCCTCGACGTGGTCGTCGAGGTTGGACCCGACGCCAGGGCTGTCGACCACCACGTCGATGCCGACGTCTCCCAGGTGTTCGGCCGGGCCGATACCGGACAGCATGAGCAACTTGGGCGTATCGATCGCTCCAGCGGACAGGATCACCTCCCGCCGGGCGTGCACGGGGGCGTACCGACCCGATTCGAGATACTCGACGCCGGTCGCCCGCTGGTGGGCGTCGAAAAGCACCCGCTTGACCCAGGCGTCGGTGCGCACCACCAGATTGCGTCGCCGGCCGATGATCGGATGCAAGTAGCCGCGTGAGGATGAGACGCGGATGTTGTGCTCGTCGGCGTTGATCTGGAAAAAGCCGGCTCCCTCGGTGACCGTGGCGCCCTCGTTGAAGCGCACGGTGGGCAACCCGACCGCGGCCGCGGCGGTCAGCACCGCGACACCGCACGGGTCGTGCGGCGGGATCTGCCGCAGCATCACGGGGCCGGCGCGGCCATGATGATCGCCGGGACCGTCGTTGGTCTCCAACCGCGCGATCAGCGGCCAACACTCGTCGGCGCTCCAGCCGGTGCACCCCATCGCGGCCCAGTCGTCGAGGTCCTCGCGTGGTGTCCAGAACGCGATGCACGAATTGTGCGACGAGCAACCCCCGAGCACCCTGGCGCGAGAATGCCGCACGAAGCTGTTGCCGTGAGCTTGCGGCTCGATCGGGTAATCCCAGTCATAGCCGGAACCGAGCAGCTGCGGCCACCGCTCGAGCGCCAGGATCTTCGGGTCGTCGACGTCGGATGGACCGGCCTCGAGCAAGCACACCATGACCGACGGATCCTCCGACAGCCGGGCCGCGAGCACGCACCCCGCCGAACCACCGCCGACGATGACGTAGTCGTACTCTTCGAAGCCGTTCATGCCTCGATCTTTGCTGGGCTCGCTGATGCAGGCTTGCACGGACCGAGCACCGAGGCGACGCCATTGGTGACATAGGCGATGATGTCGCCGTCGGGGATCAAGTGCGCCAGTCCTCGCGGTCGAGGTCCCAAGCCACGAGATACCAGCGGCGACCGGTGGACACCGGCACCGCCTGGCCCAGCCCCGGTGAAGCCGTCTACGCCGCCAGCAAGGCCGCGCTCGAGCAGTTCGTGCGCGTCGGGTCCCGAGAGCTCGGTCACCGCGGGGTCACCGTTCACATCGTCTCCCCAGGCCCGACCGACACCGACCTGCTCCGTGCTGACCTGACGCCGGAAGCACGTGCCGAGGTAGCGCATATGACCGCGCTTGGGCGCGTTGGACAGCCGGTCGACATCGCCAACGTCGTGAGCGCGCTACTCAGTCCAGATGCTGCATGGCTGACCGGCCAGAACCTCCGCGCCGACGGGGGTCTCGTCTGAACTGTCCCGTCGTCGATCGGCTTCAGCGCCCGCCGGGCGCCGGACTGTTCACTGATGATGACGCGTACCGACGCAGCGATACCGCGGCGAGGATCAGCAGGATTCCCTCGACGACGAGGCTGACGACCCCGAGGGGTTCGGCCCAGTTGCCGATGTCATCGGTGTAGTCGGGCAGCCCTGGTCCGCGGGAGAGCACATAGCCCACAATGGGGCCGGCTGCGACCCCCAGCGAGAGCAACCACCCCACCCGTGCGCGGTTGGTCAGCAGCACTGCCGCCGCCAAGACGCCAGCGACTTCCAGCGCGTAGTACAAGATCTGGACATATTCCGGGCCTTTGGTACCGGGTACGCCCCCTTGGTCGATGACGTGAATCGCCGCGACCGCAAGACACCCCACGACGCCTACCATCCGCGCAATCAGGCTGCTTCCCACGGCACGACCAGGCCGGGCGGCTGACTGCGGCATCCCCCTCTGGGGTTGATTCCTTACTGACGGGTCACTTGGACGACCCGTGGAGGACCGCGTTCGCGGGCGGCCGGCCGCACTAGTTTGGGAGCGGTTCATGGCCCTCAGCATGCACCGGGAACTTTAGAGCGGCCTTGGAGGATCCTGGGAAGTCCGACAATGCGCGCTGTCCGCTGTACCCGGATCCCAGCGGGGACGAAGATAGCCGCTGTGGACTCGACCCCACCGACCGCCACCGGCGGCTTTCGGCTGCTCCTCGTCGAGGACGAACCTGAGTTCCGCGCCATCCTCGCCGCGCTGTTCACCGACGAGGGCTACCACGTCGATGTCGCCGGCGACGGGCAGCGTGGTTTGCACCTGGGCCTCACCCGCAGGTACGACGTGATCGTGTTGGACCGCGGATTACCGGCCATCGAGGGCCTGGACCTGATGAGACGGTGGCGCCGCCACGGAGTCACCACCCCGGTGCTGGTCCTCTCCGCGCGCGGCGCCGCCGCAGACCGGGTCGCCGGGCTCGACGCTGGCGCCGAGGACTACTTGGCTAAGCCCTTCGATGTCGACGAACTACTTGCCCGGCTGCGGGCGCTGCGCCGGCGCCACCTCGACGTCGCCCGGATGCTGCCGGTCGGCGGATACCGACTCGACCTCGACACCCGCGAGGTCTCCGACGCACCGGACCACGCCGGCGCCGGCACCGCGCCGGTCCAGCTCTCCGAACGGGAGTGCGGGTTGCTGGCCACGCTGGCCGGTCGGCCCGGACAGGTATTCAGCCGCGCCGACCTGCTCACCGGCGTGTTCACCGAGGCTGAAAGCCCGATTGTGGTCGACACCTACGTGCACTATCTGCGGCGCAAGCTCGGGCGCGGCATCGTCGACACCGTGCGCGGCCGCGGCTACCGCCTCGGCCGGGACCCGCGACGATGATCCGGGCCTCCCGCGTCGAGTCCGTGCTGCTGCGCCGTGCGGCGATACGGCTCGGGTTGCAGGCCGCGTTGCTCGCCGCGGCGATCGTCGTCCTGCTGTCCGTCGCCGCCGTGGCCGTGGTACTCAGCAGCCAGCGTCACGCCGCCACCACCCTGCTCGATGCGGCCGTGACCCGCGCCGACGACGCGATTGACCCGCCCGCCGGGATCTGGCTCGCACTTCAGGGGCCCGAGGGGAAGGCGGTCACCCCAGGCATGCCCACGGGATTGCCCGACACCGGGGCGATCGGCCGGGCCACAAAGGTTGGTTCCAGGGAATCCACCGAGGTCCGGATCGGTGACGTCGACTACCGGATCGAGACCCTGCGCCAGCCTGACGGCACGGTCGCGCAGGGCATGCTGGACCTCACCGCCAACCACTCCGAACGTGATCAGCTGATCGCCACCTTGCTGGTCTGTAGCGGGGTCGGGCTGCTGCTCGCCGCGGCGGCCGGAACCTGGCTGGGGTATCGCGCGCTGCGGCCGTTGTCCGCGGCGCTGGCGTTGCAGCGCCGGTTCGTCGCCGACGCTGGGCACGAGTTGCGGACCCCGGTGACCCTGCTCAGCACCCGTGCCCAGCTGCTCCGCCGGCGGCTGCGCAGCGGTGTAGAGGCCGGGCCCGCTGCACTGCTGCCCGACGTCGACGGCATCGTCGCCGACAGCACCCGGCTCGGCGACATCCTCGAGGATCTGCTGGTGGCCGCGGACCCGGTCGCCTCGCAATCCCGTCAGCCGGTCGACCTCACCGAGCTCGCCACCGGAGTGCTCGCCGCAGCGGCCCCGCAGGCGGCTGAGCGGGATATCCGGCTGACCGGCCCGCAACCCGATTCCGGACCGGTCCGGGCGCCGGGCTCGCCGGTGGCGTTGCGGCGCGCGGTCACGGCGCTGGTGGACAACGCCGTGCGGCATGCCGAGCACGAAGTGACCGTGGCCGTGCACGCCCGCAATGGGCATGTCCTTGTCGATGTCTGCGACGACGGCCCGGGGATCGATTCCGAACTGGCGCCACGGCTGTTTGAGCGGTTCGTCTCCGGCAGGCCTTTGCCATCGCAGACTAGGCGACGGTACGGGCTCGGTCTGGCGCTGGTGAGTGAGATCGCCGCGGCCCACGGCGGCCGGGTGGAGCTGCTCGAACGGTCCGAGCCTGGAGCGGCCCTGCGCATCCAGCTTCCCGGCTGACAAGTGGTCCCACTGTTCAGCTCCCGAACAGCGCGGGGATTTTCGCCACGAGCTCGTAGACCCCGTAGCCGAACGGCGCAAGCACCCAGATCCAGGCCAGGACCATCAGCGGTGCTCGGTTTCCCGGCTGATCCACCGGTATGCGTTCGCGGACCTCAGTCACGACCTACCCCTGTCCACCAGGCCCGCGACCTGCCTCAGCGCGGCGGGCTCATGGAACTTCGATTTCACCGGTCGAATCAACTCGTTGGCCACGAACCCGACCACCAGCAGGCCGATCATGATCGAGAACGACAGGATGTACTTGGCGGGGCCGGTATGCCCGGCGCGGGTCTGGGCGTCGGCGATCGCGTTGACGATGAGCGGCCCGAGCACACCCGCGGTCGACCAGGCGGTGAGCAACCGACCATGGATGGCGCCGACTTCGAAGGTGCCGAAGAGATCCCGGAGGTAGGCCGGGACGGTGGCGAAGCCGGCCCCGTAGAAGGAGATGATGAGCAGCGTGCAGACGAGGAAAACAACCTTGTTGGCGTTGGTGGTCAGCACTATAACCAAGTAGAGCAGCGCCCCGAAGCCTAGGTAGCAGCGGTAGATGTTCTTGCGACCGATGCGATCCGATGTCGACGACCAGACAAATCGGCCGGCCATGTTGGCCAGCGAGAGGATGGCGACAAAGCCGGCCGCGGCCGACGCGAGCGCCGCCTTGGAGGCTGCGGCCGGGAAGAAGTCCTGGTAGATCGGTGCGGCTTTCTCCAGGATTCCGATCCCGGCGGTGACGTTCAAACACAGCACCACCCACAGGAACCAGAACTGCGGGGTGCGGATCGCGTTGCGGGCCGAGACGTTCGCAGTGGTGACCAACGCCCTGGACGCAACCGTTGAGGGGTCCCACCCGGCCGGTTTCCAGCCTTCCTCCGGCACCCGCACGAGCAGCCATCCCATCGACATGAACACCGCGTAGACCAGTCCGTGGATGAGGAAGGCCTTGGCGATCCCGGTGGTGCCCTGGCCCGCCGCCGCGGCGGTCACCCCGAAAGCGTTGAGCATCTGCGCGGACCACGGCGAGGCGATGAGCGCGCCGCCGCCGAAACCCATGATGGCGATTCCGGTGGCCATTCCGGGGCGATCGGGGAACCACTTGATCAGAGTGGAGACCGGGGAGATGTAGCCGATGCCCAGCCCGATGCCACCGATCACGCCGTAGCCGAGGATGACCAGCCAGTACTGCCGGGTGACCACCCCGAGCGCCGAGACGAGGAAGCCAGAGGAAAAGCAGCACGTCGCAACGAACATCGCCCACCGCGGCCCATTGCGCTCGACTCGGGTGCCGAACAGCGCCGCGGACACCCCGAGCATGACGATGCCCAGCTCGAAGGGAATCGCCGAAAGCGTCCCATTGATCCCCAGGGACTTCTCTAGAGCCGGCTTGAACACGCTCCACGAGTACGCCTGGCCGATCGCCAGATGCACCGACAGCGCCGCCGGGGGGACCAGCCAGCGACTCCAGCCAGCGGGTGCGACGATGCGAGACCGGGCCAGGAAACCGACAGCCATCACTGCCACCTCCGCGCCGAGATCGTTAACCTGAACGGTAATGATCCGATCGATCTGTGGCCAGCGCGGCCGCAGCACTCAGCGGGGTCAGTCCCACCGTCGAAAGCCGCCTTCGGTGTTGATGGTTTGTCCGGTGACCCAGGCTGCGTCGTCGGTGGCCAGCCAGGCGATGAGCCGGGCGGGGTCATCGGGGACGCCCCAGCGTGCCTGCGGGAAACGGTAGCGGAGGGCGTCGCGGACCTCGAGTGGTGCGTAGCCGGTGTCCACCGGACCGGGGTTGATCGTGTTGAGGGTGATCGACTGGTCGGCGAGGTGGTCGGCCAGGGTGCGGGCGATGGAGGCGAGCGCGCCTTTGCTCGCGGCGTAGGCCACTTCCCCGCGCATCGGACCGAGGTCTTGCCCGGAGGTCATGAAGATGATCCGGCCGCCGGGTCGACCATCGTGCTGCGCTGCGAAGGCTTGGGCCAGCAAGATGGTTGAGCGGGTATTGACGGCCCAGTGCGTGTCGAGCATGTCCGCATCGAGTGCGCCGAGCGGCCCGTCGCCGCCGCTGCGGGCATGGTTGCACACGAGGATATCGAGGTGTCCGAGCGCTCTGGCTGCGGTGGTGATCAGCTGGTGCGGTGCGTCGGAGTCGGCGAGGTCGAGCTCGTCGTGGTGGAGGACCGCGGTCTCGGCCAGCACGTCGATGACGCTGTCGATGACCGCGCGCCGGCCTTCGGGGTCGGCTCCCCCTGGCTGATCGTGGTCTGGCTGGGTGTAGTGGTGCAGAAACAGGCTGGCGCCCAGCGCAGCAAGCCGGCGGGCGATGGCGTGTCCGATTCCGGCGCGGCGGCTTGCACCGGTCACCAGTGCCACCCGGCCGCGTAGCGGCAACAACGCTGGTCGGGGCTGGCGGTCGTGGGGTTCAGGCACGGTGGTGAGCAGCTTCCGGGATCTGTGCTGAGTTGGTTAGGTCGCCCGGACACGGCTAACACCGCCCGGTACTTGCACGACCTCAGGAGTCTCTACGGAATCCCGTCACGCTACCGCCCGCAGACAGTGATCTCACGTACGATTTATGACGTCCCGACCTGATACGGGTCGCAACGGGAGCGTAAGACCACGGACATAGCCTGGCGAGCAAATTTCTAGTTATTTCGCGACATCGCGCAGGTTGTTATAGACGGGAAAATCAGGAGCTAGCGGCGTCGGCCTCTGCTACCAGCTGGTCCATGACGCGGGTGAGGATCGCTCGGGCTTCGCCGCCGTAGCTGGCGACGGCAGCGAGTTGCTCGAAGATCCCGGCATAGAGTTCGATCTCAGGGGTTTGTCGTAGGTTCAGCTCTGCAGAGTACGTTTCAATCCGTATTTTCTCGTCGTCGAGCAGCCAGAAGCCGTGGCGCGGGTCGGACACGTACGGTGTCGAAAAGCCGATGATGCCCAACTTCAGGTTCCTCAGTGCTGTCAGGGACACGAGGCGGTCAAGTTGCGTGACCATGGTGTCAATTGGGCATAGGCGGTATCGTAACGCGGCCTCAGTGAGCACGAAGTGGAAGCGTTTGTTCGGTCGGTATAAAATCTCTTGACGCTGCATCCGGGCACGCACGGCCTCGTTAATGTCATTAGGTGTCTTATGCACCATGACGGCTCTTGCGAAACGTGACCGAGCGTACTCCGACGTTTGCAGCAGTCCAGGAATGAAGGTAGATTCAAAGACGCGGTAGTGCGTAGTTTTTTCGTCTTGCTCGGTTAGCTCCGTTTGATGCGATCGGAGGCCAACCTTAAGAACACGTTTCCACTCGGCGTACTGAATTTCCAGCGTGTGCAGTGAGGCGATCAGGCCCGCTGTTTCCGCTTCGGAGTTCGTGGCGAGAGTCCAGGCGCGAAGGTCGTCATCGGTGGGCGTCTGTCGCCCCAATTCAAGCTTGGACACCTTCGAGGGTGGCCACGACAGCAACTCCGCAAGCTGCTTGCCGTTAAGGCCGGCATGCTCGCGCAGCTCGCGGAGTCGTTTACCGAGGGCAGTACGCGCCTCGTCAATGCTCGTCATGCAGGTGCCCTATTCGCTGGCGAATTCGTTCCGTCGTACGGCGTGGTGCCAAGCAGCGTCACGCCAGTAATTGTGCTGCACGATGGTGGCTGGGTCGGCAATTACCTCCCCACCAAGGAAACGGTCATCATCTCCGAAGTGCATTTTTATCAGCTTACGCGAGTCGAACAGCCAATAGTCATGCCTCGGGAGGTCAGTTTCCTCCGCCTGATCTTGCGTGAGGTAGCGGATATCGTCACCAGCCTTATTGACGAACTGTGAAATCCACAAACCAAATCGGCTGTAATCACTCAACGGGAAGCTCACCACGCGCACACGACAGAACTGTCGCCCTTCTGCCGCAGCCTCGCGAATCATCGCCAACCAGTTTTGATGCCATGCCAAATCGTCAGGCTCACCGACCATGAACTTTCTGAACGATTCAGTCTCGCGGGGTGAGTTGTAGCGGTCCCGCACTTCCAAGCGAAAAGCTGTATGCTCGAAAGTGCGAAACAGTCGACCGAAATCGTCTCCGACTAGCAGGCTCAGTGGTCCGCCCCCTGGTTTCGCTGGTAAAATCTTAACACGTCTTCGGGGATCTCGATAATCGTTTCTCCGTTGGGAATAGGACCGACCGAAGCAAGCACCTGCGGGTCTGTCACCACCCAGCCCTGTGCAATGTACGTCCTGCGGTCCATTCGGTCCGTCGCCCACAACGTCGGCGAGTCACCTTCCGCCGAATCGGGGTCCTTTCCTAGAAATCGGATCTCCATGGAGCCTCCTTGCTTGAAGTTGGAGAAATTTCTAGGCATAGCGTGACGCACGTCGCGCGGTTGGTCAACTGGTAGGCGCGCGTCCTGCGCCCCTCGCCTAGCTGCGCTGGCATCATCGCCTCACTCGCCAACTCCCGGAATCGGCTGTTCCCCTTCTGATCGGGGGATGAGGCAGACGGCGAGGCACTCGCACCTTGCCAAGGCACATGCCTCATCCCATCACGGAGGCACTGCCCAACCCCTGAGCTGCGGCGAGGCAGACAATCGCGGCGAGGCGATAGGGCGCGCACCTGCGCCGGACCGATCTGTCCAGCGACCAACGCCGCGGCGGTATTCGGCAGCAACGGGGCGAGGACCTCACCGGTCAGCGCACTGCGCGGAGCGAGCTGGGTGGCGTAGGTGACTCGGGTGCCGGCCTCGGCCGGTGACAGATTCAGCATCCCGGCCAGCAGCTCTTTGGTGTTGCGGAACCCGGCGGTGACCGCAATATTGCGCGACTCCAGTTCCGCGACCGTATCCAGCATCACCGAATACACCATCCGCGACACCGATTCAATATCGCGGACCTGCTCCGGCAAACCCCGCGTCATCGCAGTCGACGATCGAGCGCCGCCATTGGTCGAGGCAAGCGGCTATTCCCTGTCTCGGATCCAGCTGCGTCTCGATCACGGCACCATTGTCGCACCCACCCCTGACAATCTCGGGACTCACAAGAGCGGCTGACATGAGATTTTAAACGATGCGATCGCCGGTCAAAAAGGGTAGGCGAAGGGCGTGATACGGGCAAGTGTCGCCGTATCCTCCCGACGGTGTCCCGGGTGTCCCGGGTGTCCCGGGTGTCCCGTCGACCCGTCAGCCGCACGTACTATGGGACCCTGCAAGTGTCTGTGCTCGGCAGAAGGTCCGCTTCCGACCGACGGCCGTTTTCGATCCGAGGAGACCCTGTTGGCAGATTCGCCCTCGCCGTTCACCGAGACCAACGGGCGGGCACGGCACGCCGCGTTCGCTGAATTGGCGGCAGCTGGGCCTGTGCAGCGAGTCGTGTTGTTCACCGGTGTCGCCGTCTGGCTGGTGACCGGGTACGCGGAGACCCGCGAGGTGCTAGCGCATCCCGACATCGTCAAAGGCGGAAAAGGCGGAGGGCCGCACCGCGATGCGATCCCGGCTGCTATCGCCGCCGCGATGGACCAGCACCTGCTGAGTGCCGATCCACCCGATCACACTCGGCTCCGACGGCTGGTGTCGGCGGCGTTCACCCGGCACCGGATCAACACGCTGGAGCCACGAATCCGTCGGATCACCGAGGGATTGCTCGACGACATGACGATCACCGTGGCTGGCGGCGCATCCGTGGATCTTGTCACGGCTTTGGGCTCCCCACTTCCGCTCACGGTGATCAGCGAGCTGCTGGGTGTGCCCGAGCACCGCCGGAACGACTTCCGGGCGTGGTCGAACGTGGCCATCAACGGCTCGGTGTACCCCGCCCAGACCTTCCAGGATGCAGCGACCGCGTTGGTCACCTACATCCGTGAACTGATCGCCGAGAAACGGGCCGACCCCTCCAACGACCTGCTGTCAGCCCTCAATGCGGTGCGCGAGGGGGGTGACCAGCTGTCCGAGGACGAGCTCACCTCGTTGACCTTCCTGCTGCTCGTCGCCGGTCACGAGACCACGGTGCACCTGATCTGCGGCGGCGTGCACGCGCTGCTCACCCATCCCGACCAGCTCCAGCTGCTGCGCGCCGAACCCGACCGGCTGCCCGCGGCCGTCGAGGAACTCCTCCGCTTCAACGGGCCGGCGCAGGTAGCGACTCCGTACCTGACCGCCGCACCGGTGCGAGTCGGCGGCGTGACGATCCCTGCCGGCGAGGTGGTGCTGCCCGCGCTGCTCGCCGCCAACCGCGATCCGAAGAAGTTCCCGGAGCCGGCGCGGCTCGACGTCACCCGGCCACCCGCCCCGCACCTCGCCTTCGGTCACGGCATCCACCACTGCCTCGGCGCACCACTGGCTCGGCTGGAGGGTCGGGTCGCGATCGGGGCGCTCATCGCCCGGTTCCCGCACCTGCGTCTCGCCGTGCCGGCCGACGAGCTCGTGTGGCGTTCCGGCCTGCTCGTCAACGGGCTCACCGCGCTACCCGTAGCTCTGGATTGACCGGCGCTCACCGCTGCGCTCCGCGAGCGGCGACACCACGTTCGCGAGTACATTACCGGGGCTCGGTGGGCGGGCCTTGGCCAGTGGCGATCGTGCGCTGGACCCAGGCGACGTCGTGCCAGGTGCCGTGCTTCCATCCGATGCGCCGGTAGGTTCCGACGGGCTCGAACCCCATGGCGCGGTGCAGGCCGACGCTCGCGTCGTTCGGCAGCGTCATGCCCGCGACGGCGGTACGGAAGCCGCGCTCGGCAAGACGGTCGAAGAGCGCGTTGTAGAGTGCGCGACCGCCGCCAGTACGCCGCCTTCCGCGCTCGAGGTAGACGCTGACCTCGCATGACCAGCGATACGCTGCGCGCGAATTGAACACGCTGCCGTAGGCGTAACCGACGACGCGGCCCTGATCCTCCAGCACGACCCATGCGTGCGTGCGCATGGCGGTAGCGATGCGCACGGCCATCTCCGCGGGCAGCGGCGTATGGGTCTCGAACGTGATCGCGGTGTCGGTGACATACGAGGCGTAGATCGCCCCGCAGGCCTCTCCGTCACACTCCGACGCGTCTCGAACATTCGGGCTGCCGCCACTCATGGCAACGATAGTAGACATGTACGCCGCTATAGTGAACAACCATGGTGGACCCGCTCTCCGCGTCCCTCGCTGCGACATTGCACGCCGCTCGGCTCGCCTGCGGCCTCTCGGCCAGTGCCCTTGCCGAGCGCTCCAGCGTCTCGCGGGCGATGATCGGCAAGGTTGAACGGGGCGAGGCGCAACCCACCGCCGCGCTACTGGGGCGCCTGTCGGGGGCGTTGGGCATGACGCTATCCGAGCTAGTGGCCCGCGCCGAAGGCGACGACCGGCGACTCGTGCGCGCCGCGGACCAACCGACGTGGACCGATCCCGACACTGGCTACCGTCGCCGTGCGGTGTCGCCGGCCACCGGCCGGCCGCTCGAGCTCGTCGAGGTCGATCTGCCCGCCGGAACTGAGATCTCCTACTCCGCTGACGCCTACGCCTTTATCCACCAGCAGATCTGGATGCTTGAGGGCCATCTGCGCTTCCGCGAGGGGGACACCGAGCACGAGCTCGACGCCGGCGACTGCCTCCAGCTCGGCCCTCCGGCACCATGCTCGTTCATCAACCCGACCCGCGAGACCTGCCGCTACCTCGTCGCGCTCACCAAGCGCCACTCCTGACCGGCGCGCTCACGGGGCGCATCTGACACCGTCTGTGCCATGGTCATTGAGTTCGGGAACTACCAGCTCGACGACGAGCCGACGCGCGTCGATCGGGATGCGGTGTGGTCGTTCCTGTCCTCGCAGGCGTACTGGGGGCGGTGGCGAACCCGGCAGGACGTGGAACGGCAGCTCGATTCAGCCTGGCGGGTGGTGGGTGTCTACGATCCGGCCGACGGTGGGCGGATGGTCGGCTTCGCCCGTGCCATTTCCGACGGAATCGCGTTCGCTTACCTCGCCGATACCTACATCGTGAAAACCGCCCGCCGCCAGGGACTGGGTAAGGAACTTGTTCGTGTCATGATCGAATGCGGTCCTGGGGTCAGCTTCCGATGGACCTTGCATACGGCCGATGCCCACGGCCTCTACGAACAATTCGGGTTCGTCCGCCCTGATCACACCTACCTCGAGCGAATCCCTGGTGACCGTTCCGCCGGCTGAGAGGTGACAATTCAGTGGCTACCGCTTCGGTGAACGGGATCACCGTCGGATATGACGACGAGGGTGCTGGCGCGCCGTTGGTGTTGATTCATGGCCATCCGTTCGACCGCTCCATGTGGGCACCGCAGATCATAGATTTCTCCGTCTCGGGCTGGCGGGTGATCGCTCCAGATCTGCGCGGTTACGGCGAGAGCGGCGTGACTCCGGGCACCATGGCCTGGAAGATCTTTGCCAGCGACATCGCCGCACTACTGGACCACCTTCAGTTGGATGACGTCGTTCTGGGTGGCCTGTCCATGGGCGGTCAGATCGTGATGGAGTTCTACCGGCTGTTCCCCGATCGGGTCCGCGCCCTTGTACTCGCCGACACCTTCTGCCAGGCCGAGACCGAAGAGGGCCGGAGAGCCCGCCACGATCAGGCCGACCGGCTGCTTCGTGCGGGCATGCGCGGCTACGCGGAGGAGGTGCTGGCCAAGATGGTGGCGCCGGACAACATCACCGCGCTGCCCGCCGTGGCCGAACACGTCCTAGCCATGATGCTCCGGACATCTCCCGAAGGTGCGGCGGCGGCGCTACGGAGCCGTGCTGAACGCCCCGACTACACAAATCTCTTAGCCCGAACGTCGGTGCCCGCGTTAGTCGTGGTCGGCCGGGATGATGAGTTCACCCCGGTCGCTGTCGCGGAATTCATGGCGCGACTCATCCCACAGGCAACCCTGGCGGTCATCGACGGTGCGGCCCACATGCCGAATCTGGAGTGGGCCGCGGAATTCAACCGAGTGCTGCACCGCTTCCTGGCATTAGTAGACAAAGCGCAATGACGATCCGCGCTCAGTTGGGTGTTAGCTGGGCGAGCACCTTGTCCAGGGTGACCGGGAGGTCGCGCACCCGGACTCCGGTGGCGTGGTGCACCGCGTTGACCACCGCCGCGGCGGTGCCCACGATCCCGATCTCGCCGATTCCCTTCGAACCCATAGCGTTAACGTGCGGGTCGTACTCGTCGATCCAGTGCGCCTGCACGTCGCCGACGTCCGCGCAGACGCTGATGTGGTAGTCGGCGAAATCGTGGTTGACCACGTGGCCGAATCGCGGGTCGAGCACGCTTTGCTCATGTAGGGCCATCGACAGACCCATCGTCATGCCGCCGATGAACTGCGACCGCGCCGTGCGCGGGTTGATGATCCGGCCCGCGGCGAACACCCCGAGCAGTCGCGGCACCCGGATCTCGCCCGTGTCAGCGTGCACCCTCGCCTCGACGAACTGCGCCCCGAACGCGTGCATCGCGTACTTGCCGGTGGGTGGGCTGACCGACCCCTCGGCCTCGTCGCCGTCGGCGGGATCGGTGCCGAACTTGTCCCGGAACGCTCGGGCGGCCTCGACGATCGCCGAGCCCCACGTTGACATGCCCGAGGATCCACCGGCCACCGACGCGATGGGGTAATCCGTGTCCCCGATACGCGCATCGACGTCGTCGACGTCGACGCCGAGGGCGTCAGCCGCGATCTGCGGCAGCGTCGTCCAGGTGCCGGTGCCGAGGTCGGCGGCGCCGATTTCCACGACGTAGCGGCTCCGCTCGTAACGCAGTGTCGCGGTTGAGACGGCCATCCGGTAGGTCGGGTAC
Source organism: Pseudonocardiales bacterium (assembly GCA_023252195.1). Taxonomy (GTDB): domain Bacteria; phylum Actinomycetota; class Actinomycetes; order Mycobacteriales; family Pseudonocardiaceae. The sequence continues at coordinate 186,377 of JAHEXI010000005.1, read as the reverse complement.
ACCGAGGCGGCGACACCGGTGCCGACCAGCCAGTCGCCTTGCCGGCGTACCCCGGGTGCCGGGTCGCGTTCGGCCCAGCCGAATCGCTCGGCGCCCTCACGCAGGCACGCGATCAGGTTGCGGCTGGACCACGGTCTACCGGAGTCGGGATCGACCGAGGGCTCGTTGCGGATCCGCAGCTCGATGGGGTCAAGGCCCAACTGCTCGGCGAGCTCGTCCAAGGCGACCTCAGGCCCGAACATGCCGGGGCACTCCCCCGGTGCCCGCATCCACGTCGGCACCGGCACGTCGAGTGCGGCGAGCCGGTGGGTGGTGCGACGGTTCGGCGCAGCGTACATGGAGCGGGTCGGCATCCCAGTCTGCTCGGCGAACTCCTTGATCCGCGAGGTCTGCTCGACGACGTCGAGCGCGATCGCGGCCAGGTGCCCGTCCCGGTCGGCGGCGAGCTGCATCTTCTGGATGGTCGGCGTGCGATAACCGGTGAGGAAGAACATCTGTTGGCGAGTGAGCGCGAGTTTCACCGCCCGGCCGGGCGTAGCGCGGGCGGCCATCACAGCCACCACGACGTGGGCGTGCGGCGTACCCTTCGAGCCGAACCCGCCCCCGACGTACGGGCAGACCACCCGCACCTGCTCATGGTCGAACCCGAACACCCTCGCGATCACGCTCCGGGCGGAGTGCACGCCCTGGGTCGAGTCCCACATCGTCAGCGACCCGTCCCAGAGAGCAGTCGTCGTGTGCGGCTCCATCGGGTTGTTGTGGTACATCGCGGTGGTGTACGTGTTCTCGAGCGTGACGGGCGCGCTCGCCATCGCCGCAGCCACGTCGCCGTCCGCGGTGTCGGTGGGATAGGCCGGGTTGATCTTGTAGGGCTTATACAGATCGGCCCGGTCGACGGACAGCTCGACGTCGTGCGGCTCCTGCGCGTAGGTGACCTGGACGGTCCCCGCGGCGTGACGGGCCACCTCGGACGTCTCCGCGATGACCGCACCGATGATCTGCCCGCGGAAGGCGACCTCGTCACTCTGCAGCACGGCGAGCTCGTTGTCCTCGGTGGACGCAAGCCGTTCGGCATTGTCCGCGGTGAGCACGGTGATCACCCCGTCAATGGCCTGCGCCGAGGTGGTGTCCATCCCGGTGACCCGACCGCGGGCGATAGTGGCCTGGATCAGGTGGCAGTAGGCGGGTTTGCCGAGCGGGCCCTCATAAGCGTAGGGCGCGGTGCCGGTGACCTTGAGTCGGCCGTCACGGCGTAACAGGTCCCGGCCGATCGCCCGACTGTGCAGCGCAGTCACGTCAGGTCTCCTCGTGAGCAAGGTCGCGCAGCGTCGCCACCAGCGTGCGGGTGAGAAGCAGGATCTTGAAGGCGTTGCCGCCGTCGATGCCGTCCTGCGCCTGGGCGCCCGCCAGCTCGGTCTGTGCCGCCGCGCGGTAACTGTCATCAGACGCCGGTGCCCCGCGGAGTGACTCCTCGGCCTTGGTCGCCCGCCACGGCTTGTGCGCCACCCCGCCGAACGCGATGCGGGCGTCGCGGACAATCCCGTCGGCAACGTCGACCGCCGCGGCGACCGACACCAACGCGAACGCATAGGACGCGCGGTCGCGGACCTTGCGGTAGGCCGAGCGGGCCGCCATCGGCAGCGGTGGCAGGTCGATCGACAGGATGAGCTCGCCGTGCTCGAGGACCGTGTCGAGTTCGGGGTGCTCCCCCGGTAGCCGGTGCAGGTCCACGAACGGGATCCCGCGTTCCCCAGCGGCTCCGAGCACCCTGACTTCGGCGTCCAGGGCGGCCAGCGCGACCGCCAGATCCGATGGGTGGGTGGCGATGCACTGCTCGGACGCTCCGAGGATCGCGTGGTACCGCGTGTAGCCACCGATCGCCGAGCACCCGGACCCGGATTTGCGTTTGTTACACGGCGTCGTGACGTCCTGGAAGTAGACGCAGCGGGTGCGTTGCAGCGGGTTGCCGCCTGTCGTGGCCATGTTGCGTAGCTGCCCCGAGGCTCCGGAGAGCAGCGCCTGCGCCACGACCGGATAGCGATCTCGGACGCGGCGGTCGGCGGCCAGTTCGCTGTTGGGAACCGCCGCGCCGATGCGCAAGCCGCCTGCGCCGTCGTCGGTGATCTCGTTGGAGGTGGCCGCGGTGACGTCGACGATGAGGTCCGGTGCGGCAACACCGAGCTTGAGGTGGTCCACGAGATTCGTTCCGCCGCCGAGGAACACCGCGGCCGGATCGGCGGCGACGCTGCGCACCGCGGTGGCGGCGTCACCGGGGGCCTGGTAGGCGAACGGCTTCACCGCGGCGCCATCTGCCCGGCCGCATCCTGCACCGCCGGCACGATATTCGCGTACGCCCCGCAGCGGCACAGATTTCCGCTCATCCGTTCGGCCACCTCATCGTGGTCGAGCTCCGGCTCGGACGCCGGGTAAATGGTGGCCGCGCTCGGCCAACCCTGAGCGAACTCGTCCAACATCCCGACCGCCGAGCAGATCTGTCCTGGGGTGCAATAGCCACACTGGAACGCGTCATGGTCGAGAAATGCCTGTGCCACCGGGTGCAATGCGCCGTCGTGGGCCAGGCCATCGGCGGTGACGACCTCGGAGCCGTCGTGCGCCACCGCCAGCGCCAGGCAGGCCAGCGCACGACGGCCATTGATCAGCACCGTGCAGGCACCGCATTGACCGTGGTCGCAGCCCTTCTTCGGGCTCATCTTGCCCAGCCGCTCCCGCAGCAGATCCAGCAGCGTCATCCGAGTATCCACCGCCAGGTGGTAGGGCTCCCCGTCGACGTCAAGGCTCAATTCGGTCTTCACGACACGAGGATTCCCCAGCGGATTTCGCGCTAATCCTGGGAGCTGTCACACAGTGCCCAGAGCGACGACGCCGCGGCGCAACGCGCCTACCGCAGCAGCCGCCGCGGCCCCGACCGCGGAGCCCGGCCCCTCGACACCGCGCACCTGGTCGAGCACGTCCACCACCTGGCGGCACCACCGAACGAAATCCCCCGCGGACAACTCAGCACCGTTGGTCTCAGCAGCGACCAACACCGCCGACAGTGACTCCCCGCGCGCCCACCGGTACACCGGCCAGGCGAAACCCAGATCGGGTTCGCGGGTGCGCTCCACCCGGTGCCGCCGCTCATCGGCGTCCAGCTCCGCCCACAGCCGCACGGTCGCGACCAGCGCATCGCTCACCGGGCCGGGAGGAACCCGGGGCGTGGCAGCGTCGCCGCGGGCCTCGAAGACCAGCACCGAGACCACCGCGGCCAACTCGGCGGGCTCCAGACCATCCCAGATCCGGTGCCGCAGGCACTCCGCGGTGAGCAGGTCGGTCTCCGACCACAACCGGGCCAGCCGGCGGCCGTCCTCGGTGAGCTGCTCGCCGTCGAGATAACCACGCTCGGCCAGCAGCGCGCGGATCCGGTCGAACGCGCGGGCCAGTGAGTGCGTGGTGGCGGCGACCTGCTGGCGCAGCGTGTCGGTCTCCCGGTCCAACCGGTCGTACCGCTCGGCCCACCGGGCATGCGCCTCCCGATCGTCGCACCCGTGACACGGATGCACCCGCAGCGCCCGTCGCAGAGCGGCGAGCTCGGCGTCGTCAGCCGCCTCGCTGCGCCGTCGAGCCCGGGACGGTGCCGAAATACCGGTCTCCCGCAGCGCCGAGGCAAGGTCACGGCGCACCCGAGGAACCCGGTGCTCGACCCTTTTGGGTAGCCGCATCCGGCCCAGTACCTCCACCGGAGTCGGGAAGTCGGCCATCGACAGCCGGCCCGCCCAGCGGTCCTCGGTGAGCAGCAGCGGGCGGGGATCGTCGACTGGGCCGTCACCGGGATCGATGACCACGGCCAGACCCGACCGGCGCCCGCCGGGCACCACGATCACGTCGCCACGCTTGAGTTGGCTCAGCGACGCCGCCACCTCGGCGCGCCGCGCTGCACCACCGAGACGGGCCAGGGCGCGCTCCCGCTCCGAAATCTGCCGGCGCAACCGGGCGTACTCGGCGAAATCACCCTGATCGCAGACCATCGCCTCGGCGTAGCCAGCCAGGCCCTCGGCGTTGCGGTCGATCCGGCGGGCCATGCCCACCACCGAGCGGTCGGCCTGGAACTGCGCGAAGGACTGTTCGAGCAGCGCCCTCCCAGCGGCCACCCCGACCCGATCGACCAGATTGACGGCCATGTTGTAGCCAGGTCGAAACGAGCTGCGAAGCGGGTAGGTGCGGGTTGACGCCAGCCCAGCCACCTGAGTCGGGTCCACACCAGGTTGCCACAGCACCACCGCATGGCCCTCGACGTCGATGCCGCGGCGCCCGGCTCGGCCGGTGAGCTGGGTGTACTCGCCGGGGGTGAGATCGACGTGGGCTTCCCCGTTGTACTTGACCAACCGTTCCAGCACGACTGTGCGGGCCGGCATGTTGATCCCCAACGCGAGGGTTTCGGTGGCGAACACCGCTCTGACCAACCCGCGGACGAACAGGTCCTCCACGGTCTCCTTGAACGCGGGCAGCATCCCCGCGTGGTGGGCGGCGACGCCCCGCTCCAGCGCGTCGCGCCATTCCCAGAAGCCGAGCACCCCGAGGTCGCCCTCCGGCAGGTCAGTCGTGCGGGTGTCCACTACCCGGCGGATCTGCTCAGACTCCTCAGGGGTGGTCAAGCGCAGCCCGCTGCGGATGCACTGGTTCACCGCTGCTTCGCAGCCGGCCCGGCTGAAGATGAAGGTGATCGCCGGCAGCAAACCGTCACGGTCCAATCGCGCCACCACGTCCACCCGGGCCGGTGGCCGGAATCGGGGTCCGCCGTGCCGCGGCCGATCCCACCCGCTGCGCCGTTCCACCTCCTGGACGCGCCGCACCAGGCGCGGGTCGACAGCGAGGCGGCCGTCGGTGATGTTGTCGGCGAACAGGTCGAACATCCGCGAACCGATCATCATGTGCTGCCACAGCGGTACCGGACGGTGCTCGTCGACCACCACCGCGGTGTCGCCCCGTACGTCGACCAGCCACTCACCGAACTCCTCGGCGTTGCTCACCGTGGCGGACAGGCCGACCAGCCGCACGCTGTCCGGCAGGTTGAGGATCACCTCTTCCCACACCGCGCCACGGAACCGGTCTGCGAGATAGTGGATTTCGTCCATCACGACGTAGGCCAGGCCGTCCAGAGTGGACGACCTGGCGTAGATCATGTTGCGCAGCACCTCGGTGGTCATCACGACCACGGATGCGCCGCCGTTGATCGAGGTGTCCCCGGTGAGCAGGCCGACGCTGTCCGCGCCGTGCCTGGCCGCCAGGTCGGCGTACTTCTGGTTGGACAGCGCCTTGATCGGCGTGGTGTAGAAGCATTTGCCCCCTTGCTCCAGGGCCAGGTGCACCGCGAACTCACCGACCACGGTCTTGCCTGCGCCGGTAGGGGCGCAGACCAGTACCCCGTGGCCTGCCTCGAGCGCTTCGCATGCGTCGCGCTGGAAGGGGTCAAGCTGGAAGGGCAGAGCGCCGGCGAAGTCGTCGAGGCGTGGGAAAGCTACCCGCCGGCGGGCCGCTGAATACGCCTCGGCGGGAGAGTCGGCCACCGTCCCAGGCTAGGCGACGACGGTGAGCGCCCCAGGTTCGCAGTGCACAGTCACCGGCAGAGTGCCCTGTGGTTCACCGTCGGCGTAGACGGGCCAGCTCGGGTCGCCGTCGATGCATACGGTTGCGGTGCGTAAGACGGTCACCTCCGGCTCGTGCACATGGGCACCGGTGCGCAGCGCGGGGAACACCCGCAGCAGCCGGCGCCGGCTCACCGCGGCGATGACGATCACGTCGAGCAGCCCGTCGGCCAGCGTGGCGTCCGGGCAGATTCGCAACCCACCGCCGTAGCTGGATCCGTTACCGACCGCGACCAGGATCGCCTCCAGCTCCACCTCGGTGGTTTCGGTGCGCACCCGCACCGGCCTCGGCGTTAAGGCGGCAAGTTCGGCCAGCACCGCCAGGTCGTACCGGCGCGGTCCGGCGGGCCAGCGCATCGCATTGGCCCGCTTGTTCACCGCTGCGTCGAAGCCGGTACACAACACCGTCGCGAAGCCGGCTGCGCCTTCGATGCGGCCCAGGTCGATCCGCCGCCGCTGCCCGGTTTGCAGTGCTCGGGCTATGCGCTGGGCGGCCTGCACCGGATCGGCCGGGATCCCCAACGCCGCCGCCAGATCGTTGCCGCTTCCGCTAGGCAGCACCGCCAGCGCGGTCGCGGTACCCGCGAGGGCCTGAGCGGCCAGGTGCGCCGTACCGTCCCCGCCGAGTACAGCGAGCACATCGTCCCCGCGCTGTGCGGCTTGTGCGGCGACCCTGCTGGTGGCGGCCGCATCGGCGGTCACGGTGGCGACCAGCTCCGGGACTGCGGCGCGCAACTTATCGGCCACTGTGCCGGCCACCCGCGTCGCCGCACCATGACCGGAATGCGGGTTGACGATCAGCGTGGCGCGCACAGCGCGGAATCATACGGTTGGCTGCTGGTCGGCTTTGCGTGCTCGGAGCGATCGGCACGCGCTGAGCGGTGCGCTGCCCTCGGGCGTCTGCGAGGTCACGGTGGACCGCCTTGATCGCCGAAAGTGAGCCCCAGCAGTGCAAACCTGCACGGCCAGCACTCACTTTCGACGATCTTCGCGGCCGGGCGTGGGTATGCGGTAACGATCGGCCTGCGGCGCGAAGACGCCGCAGGCCGCAGTAGCAGTTCGGACACGTAAGCCATCACCGCGCGGGACCGGGGGTTGATTCTGGTCGTGAACTCGACGCCACGCACGTTTCGTCGATGGGAAGGTCGGTGGAGTCGAGTTCACGACCGTTCTCGCAGTTGTAGCAGGCTCGGCCACGCCTCCTCGCCATCGCTGGAGCAGCCCGCAGTGACTGACGTGCCGTTGGTCCGTGCGACGCTGCGGCGGTGAATGAGCGGCTCTCCGAAGGAGCTTACGAGTCGCTGCACACCCGTGCGGTGGACTGCGCGTTGCGCGCTGTGCCCGAGGCCACCCCGCACTTCGGCGAGGTCGAAGCGGCTGAGGCGCCGGAGGTGCTGGCCCGACATGTCGCCGACGCGGTGCGCCGTGCGCTGCAGGATCAGCCGCATCACTTGCGGCTGGAAAAGATCAACAGCCTGCTCGCCCAGGTCACCGACGATGCGGATGTCGTGGTGGCGCTGGAGCAACTGCTCGCGCTGGCCATCCCGGAAGCACCTGGTGTCCACCGCTTAGTGGTGCGGCCGGCGACGCCGTTGTCGGACGTCGCCCTGCTCACCAACACTCGCGGTGAGCCGTCGCTGGGCGCGGAACTGCGCGCTGAGCTGGCCAGCGCCGACCGAGTTGACCTGCTCTGTGCCTTCATCCGCTGGCACGGCATCCGGATACTCGCCGATGAACTGGAGACGCTGCACAACCGAGGGGTGCCGCTCCGAGTGATCACCACGACCTATCGAGGGGCCACCGAACGTCGAGCACTCGACGAATTGGTTCGCAAGTTCGGCGCCGAGGTGCGCATACGCTACGACGCGCAGTCCACCCGGCTGCACGCGAAGGCATGGCTGTTTCGTCGCAACAGCGGTTTCGATACCGGATACGTCGGCAGCTCGAATCTGTCGAAATCCGCGCTGCTCGACGGTCTGGAGTGGAACGTACGGATCTCCGCGATCGCCACACCAGTGCTGGTACGCAAGTTCGAAGCCACCTTCGACACCTACTGGAACGACCCCGACTTTCGGCACTACGACCCGGATCGCGATGCCGAACTGTTAGACAGAGCGCTGGCGAGCGAGGGCGGCTCCGGCGGCGCGATCACCCTGTCCGGCTTGGAAGTTCGCCCACGCCCCCATCAGGAGCGAATCCTGGAGGCGCTCGACGCCGAGCGCGCCGTACATGACCGGCACCGAAACCTCGTCGTCGCTGCGACCGGGACCGGTAAGACGGTCATCGCTGCGCTCGACTACCAGCGGCTGCGCCACCAGGGCCAAGGCGAGTCGTTGCTTTTCGTCGCGCATCGCAAGGAGATCCTCGACCAGGCCATGCGCACCTACCGCGAGGTGCTCGGCGACGGAACGTTGGGCGACCTGCTAGTCGGCGGTCAGCGTCCGAAGCAGTGGCGGCAGGTGTTCGCATCCGTGCAGTCGTTATCCACAATGGAGCAACTGCCGCAGTTCGATCTTGTCGTCATCGACGAATTCCACCATGCCGAGGCCGCGACTTACCGCCGGCTGTTGGATCAGCTACACCCCGGCGAGTTGCTCGGGCTCACCGCCACCCCGGAACGCAGTGACGGCGTCGACGTGCGGAGCTTCTTCGACGGGCGCACCGCATATGAACTACCGTTGGGCGACGCCCTCGACCAGGATCTGCTCTGCCCGTTCCACTACTTCGGTATTGCGGACAATACCGACCTCACTGCCATCGAATGGAGCCGCGGCGCCTACGACGTCGCCGGACTTTCAGAGCTCTACACGGGCAATGACGGCCGGGCTCGCCTGGTACTCAAAGCGCTGGATCGTCAGGTGACGGACACCAGCCGGATGCGGGCGCTCGGTTTCTGCGTCTCGGTAACGCATGCCGAGTACATGGCGCGGGTATTCACCCAGGCCGGGATTCCGTCGCGGGCGCTGTCCGGCCAGACGCCGCTCGCTGAGCGGGCGCAGGCCGCGGCCGCGCTGCGCCACCGTGAGATTAGTTGTCTGTTTACCGTCGATCTGTTCAATGAGGGCGTCGACCTGCCCGATGTCGACACTCTGCTGCTGCTACGGCCAACGTCGAGCGCGACGGTGTTCCTGCAACAGCTCGGACGCGGGCTGCGGCGCACACCAGGCAAGGCTGTTCTCACAGTTCTCGACTTCATCGGCCAGCACCGCCGCGAGTACCGGTTCGACCTGCGTTATCGAGCGCTGACCGGAACGTCGCGCAGCCGTTTGCGTCAAGAGATCGAGCACGGATTCCCTTTCCTGCCCTCGGGATCGCAGCTGGTGCTCGACCGGGTCGCCCGCGACATAGTGCTCGACAATGTCCGTGGCGCGCTATCGCGCTCCCGGCGTGAACTGGTCGCCGACGTCCGGTCGCACGGCGATCTCCCGCTCGCGGAGTTCCTCTCGGCGTCTGAGCGGGAGCTGGCCGATGTGTACGGGCGACCGGATCAGAGTTGGACGGGGCTGCGCCGCGAGGCGGGACTGCCGACGTTGCCCGCAGGCTCGAACGAGGATGCGCTGCTGCGGCGAGTAGTCGCTCTGTCCCATGTCAATGACCCGGAGCGGTTGGCGCTCTACACCCGCCTCCTCGCTGCAGCGGATGGGCCGTCCTACGATTCACTCTCGCCGCTCGATCAGGCACTCGCCCGAATGCTGTTTTTCACGGTGTGGCCCAACCGCGGTGGCTTCTCGTCCTACGATGCCGGTTTGGCGCAACTACGGGCGCATCCCGCCGTCACGGCCGAGATCGAGGAGCTTCTTGCTATCACCACCGACCAGGCCCGGCACATCCCACAGCCACTGGGCATTCCGGGCGTTAGTCTCCTCTCGCACGCCAGCTATCGCCGAGAGGAAATACTCGCTGGAATTAGGTGGGCGAACTGGGAGCGCAAACCTCACGGTCGGGCCGCGGGCGTGGCCTGGGCACCCGAAACAGGAGTGGACGCGCTGCTCGTGACACTACGCAAGGAGGAGCGCGACTTCTCACCCACCACCCGGTACCGCGACTACCCACTTGCGGCGGACTTGTTTCATTGGGAATCTCAAAACAACACGTCCCGCGACTCGCCCACCGGCCGCCGCTATCTCGCGGGAGGCAGTCGGGTGCTCCTGCTCGTGCGCGAAACACGCTACGACGACTTGGGCTCGGCGCCATACCTATGCCTGGGAGAAGCAACGCTGGTGGAACACCGTGGCGAGCGGCCGATCGCGATCACCTGGCGACTGCACCGCCCGATGCCTGCTGAGGTACTCCAACAGGGCGCGGTCGCTGCGACCTAGCGGGAGGCCCGCTGGACGCACCGAACAGCGGGGGCAGGAAGCGCACCATCAGCCACGACCAGGTCAGGTGGGTCAGGATCGGCGCCTGGACGCCACCGGTGGCCCGGCGCTGCAGGCCGAACAGCGTGCCCATCGCGGCCGAGGCGAGCACTAGCGCCGGGTTGCGCGTCGCAGTGGTGGCCAGCGAATACACCGCGGTGGACAGGGCGACGGGGTGCCTGCCGCCGATGGCGGCGTAGAGCGCGCCGCGGAAGAAGACCTCCTCGCCGGCGCCGTTTGCCAGGGTGGTGAGCAGCACGAGTGGGCTCGATCCCTGGTGGGCGTACTGCAGGACTCCTGAGATCGCCGTGTTCAGCACCGGGACGTGCCGGGCGGCGAAAGCGCATACGTAGAACACGGCGAACGCCCCCACCCCGGTGAGCACCGGGGTGATCACCGGGCGACGCAAGGTGTGGTGGCGGCACTGTATCCAGCCGAGATGTAGCGGGCCAGCACCCAGCCCCCCGACGATCCAGGTCGCGGCCACACCGAGGGTCAGGCCGTAGAACTGCGGGGAGCCGGGTTTTGTCGACAGGGACATACCCAGCAGCCCCGCGCCGGCCAGGGAAGCCCCGGCGACGACCCGGCGACGACGGTGCAGCGCGGTGTCGGATTCGCTGCGACTCCACGGGACCTGGTCCACCACTGAGGAGGGAAGCGCCGCCGCTAGCCGTTCCCAGCGTCGGCGCCATTTCCGCAGCACGCTCGTCACGACGCCCGCTTGGCCTTAGCCCGCTCCCCGAGGGCCTGAAGTACGGCGCTGTCGTAGTCCAGCGGCTCGAAAGGGATCAGCCGCCGGATGCTGTGCTCTCGCATCACCACCTCATTGGTCATCGAGTCGATAAGCGAGCGGCCGGTCTGCACGTCGACGTCGGTGACCAGCGATAACCACAGCGACGACAGCTGCGGCGAGAGCAGCGGCACGGGAATGATCAGCATTGGTCTGCCCTGGATCGCCGCGACTCGGCGCATCATGTCCACATAGGCCAGAACGTCCGGCCCGCCGATGTCGAAGGCGCGCCCGGCCGCTTCGGGAACCTCGAGGACGCCGACCAGGTAGCGCACCACATCGGCCACCGCGATCGGCTGGGTTCGGGTCTGAACCCACAGCGGGGTGACCATGATCGGCAGGTGTTCCACCAATTGACGGGTCATCTCCCAGGAGATGCCGCCGTGACCGACGATGATCCCGGCCCGCAACGTGGTGACCGGCACACCGCCGGACCCGAGCAGTTCCTCCACCTCGCGGCGGCTGCGCAGGTGAGGGGACAGGTCGTCAGCCTCGTCGCCCAAGCCGCCGAGGTAGACGATCCGGCGCAGCCCCGCTTCGGCTGCGGCGTGGGCGAACGAGCGCGCCGCTTTGGCGTCCCGCCGCTCGAAGTCGGCGTTGTCGAGGGAGTGCACGAGGTAGTAGGCGGCATCGCAACCGGCGAGGGCCGCGCTCAGCGATTCGACGTCATGCACGTCGCCGCGAACAGCCTCACCCGCACCATGATATTTCTCGGGACGGCGCGTCATCGCCCGCACCGTGTGGCCGGCTTGCTCCAACGCGGGACACAACCGCCTGCCGACAAATCCAGAGGAGCCAGCCACCAACACCTTCATGAGTGAACTCTCTCCCACTGGCACAGTAAGCGCGACCGGGGCCACCGGCACATCAAGCGTCCGCGCGATTCAGCGGGTCCCCTAGGTCGCGTCGTCGTAGCGGGACGTCGCGTCATCCGAGGGCACCGGCTCCACCCGATCATCCAGCGGTGACGCCTCGTCGGGGTCGAGATCGTCCCAGCCTTGCTCGGCTCGCCGGCGTGCCACGGCACGGTCGTGCTGCCGAGCGACCAGCACTGCGGCCTCGAACAGCACGACCAGCGCGCCGGCCAGCGCCAGCATCGAGATGGGGTCGTTGCCGGGGGTGGCGACGGCAGCCAGCACGAACAATCCGAACAGGATGCCGCGCTGCCAGCGTTTCAGCTTTGCATAAGGCAGCACTCCGACCCGGTTGAGCATCACCACCAGCAGCGGCAACTCGAAGGTCAGGCCGAAGACCGCGAGCATGGTCAGAAGGAAACCGATATAAGCCCCACCGGTCAGTGCGGTGATGAACTCGCCGCCGCCGAGATTCGCCAGGAAGGAAAGGCCCGTGGGTACCACGTAGTAGGCCAGCACAGCGCCCCCGGCGAACAGCACACTGGCGGCACCGACGAAGGTGACAGCGAACTTGCGCTCCTTCGCGTAGAGCCCCGGTGTGATGAACGCCCATATCTGATAGACCCAGATCGGGGCGGTCAGCACCGCCCCCGCAGCCAAGCCGACCTGCATCCGCAGGGTGAACACCTCGAACGGGGCGGTCTGCAGTAATTGACACCGGCCAGGGTTCGGGGTCAGCCGCAACGTCGGTGGCAGAGCACAATACGGCCGGGTGATCAGATCGCCGAGGCTAGGCACCCCAAACGCCGAAACCCCCCACCAGACGAATCCGAGGACGCCACCGAGCCCGACCGCGCACAGCGCGATGAACAACCGGTTGCGCAGCTCATATAAATGCTCCATGAGGGTCATGGAGCCATCTGGATTGGTCTTGCGCCGACCGCCCGGCCCAGCCGGGAAACGCATGTCGCTCACCGAGCCACGTCGTCAGGAAAGAGCATCGTTGTCGCGATGGGGCGGATTCACCTGCTGCGGCGCCGGCGCGCTCGGCTCCTGCTCCGACCGTGCGCCCTTCGTTTCGGCTTTAAAGATTCGGATGGACTGCCCGATGGACCGGGCGGCTGTGGGGAGCTTGGTGGCACCGAACAGCACGACCAGGACTACCAGCAGGATGACTAGCTCCCAGCCAGACGGAATGCCCATGGTGGGTCTCCTCTCTCGCCTCGGGTGCGAGACCGATGCTACGCGGTGCAGCTATCCGGCGTTTCGGCGTCGGCTTCGGCGTCGCCGGTCCAGCGCCACCCGCAGTGCCGCAAGCCGGGCAGCGAGCAGGCCAGTGCGGTCGGCGAGGTGAGCGCGGCTGCGCTGCACCGTCGTGGCCAACTGTCGCGCTGGACCGGCAAGCCGCCGGAGCATCATGACCAACACCGCGACGCAAGCAGCGGCGAGCGCACCGCTGATCAGGTAAACCACGCCGACGACGTTAGCCCGCCTCGGACCGCGCGAGATGATCGGATCTGCGGATCGCCGTGCGAGCCCGCTGCGCCACCGCCTCGGCCAACTCTGGGGGGGTCCGGACCACAACATCGGCACCTAGCCCCAGCACCAGACGCACCATCCACTCGGTCTCGGCGTAGCGCATTCGTACAGTCGCTGCTCCCCCTTCACCCTCGATCAGCTCATCCACCGGGTAGTACTCCGCCACCCAGCGAGCGTCCGGGGCGAGCGTGAGCACGGCGACCTGCTGGTCTGGCTGGGCGCGAAACAGGCCGCCTGACACGTCGGTGGGTCGGGCCTGCGGCGGTGGCACCGCCGGCTCGTCCAGGGTAGTGACGTGCTCGATGCGGTCCAGCCGGAACAGCCGCACGTCCTCCACCCCGCGGCACCAGGCTTCGAGGTAGCTGCGGCCTTCGACCAGGAGCAGCCGCATCGGGTCGACAGTGCGCTCACTGATCGTGTCCCGGGCCGGGGTGTAGTAGCGGATGCGCAGCGCGCGGCGGTGGTCCAGCGCGTCGCGCACCGCAGCAAGCGCGGCCTCTTCCCTGGTGGCCAGGCCGACCACCACACCGTCAGCCTGCCCCGCCGCCGCCTCGATCTTGGCCAATGCCCGGCGCACCGACCCGGCGTCGAGTACGCCGGGAGTCTCGGCCAGCGCTCGCAGCGCCACCACCAGTGCTGTTGCCTCCGCACCGGACAGCCGCAGCGGGCGTCGCATCCCGGCGTCGAAAGTGACGGTGACGGTGTCGCCCTCGAAGGACAGGTCGATGAGATCACCCGGCCCGTAGCCGGGCAGCCCGCACATCCACAGCAGCTCCAGGTCACGGCGCAGCTGCGGGACCGTGATCGAGAAGTCGGCTGCCACCTCCTCGATCAGCACACCGGGCCGAACCAGCAGGTAGGGCACCAGGGCCAACAGTCGGGGCAACCGGTGCGCGACGCCCTCCATCAGCCAGCGCTCCCGGCGGCTGCCAGCAGCCGGGCCCGCACTGCAGTAGCCAGTTCGGTGGGCTCCAGCACTACGGCATCCGGTCCCAGCCCGGCTATCCATCGGGCGGCGACGTCATAGCCCGGCAGCTCCACCGCGACGACGTCGCCGGACACGTCCTGCACAGTCATCGTGTCCAGCACAGTGGCCCGCCGGCGCAGGCCGTACGCGCGACCGTGAGCCAGCCACAGCCGGGCGGTGTGCGTCGCAGCCGGCGGTTCCGCGGAACCGGCCACGATCTTCAGAAGGTCGACTCCCAGTGGGCGTTGCACCGCCCCCGAAGCACCGACGGCGCGCACCGGCCCGACGATCCGGGAGACCCGGAAGCAGCGGACCGCATCCCGGTCGCGGTCGTGTCCCACCACGTACCAGCGGCCCCGCCAGGACACCACGCCCCACGGCTCGAGGATGCGCGCGGCGGGCTGCTCGGCCGGATGCCTGCGGTGCGAGAACGTCACAACCTGCCCCGCCTGGACCGCCGAGATCAACGGGGTCAGTGCAGGTTCGGTGGCCCGCACCCGAGGTTGCACGAGCACTGAAGGCTCGGTGTCCACCTCCACGCCGGCAGCACGCAGCTTCAGCAACGCGCCGTTCGCGGCACCGGACAGCTGCGGAGAGTCCCACAGCCGAGCCGCCAGCGCGACAGCAGCGGCCTCGTCGGGTTCGAGGTCGATATCGGGCAGCTCATAGTCCCGGCGGGCGATGCGGTAACCGTCGCCGGCCTCGAAACCGGGGATCCGGCCCGTCTCCAGGGGGACGCCCAGCTCCCGAAGCTCAGCCTTGTCCCGCTCGAACATCCGGAAGAACGCTTCGTCGGAAGGCGCGTCGGCGTAGCCGGGCACAGTCCGCCGGATCCGCTCAGCGGGCAGATACTGGCGACTGGACAGCAGGCACAGCACCAGGTTGACCAGACGCTCGGCGCGGGCGGCAGCTGTCACGGGGGCAGCCTACGGCCGGCCTGACGACACCGGTCGAGGAGCGCTCGACCAACAATGATGTAAGTTAACAACAGCGCCCTTGACGGTCACGGCTTTCTGCCTAGTCGGACGCCACCTCAGAGAGGCCACGGCGCCGCCGCCGGCCACGTCTGCGTACATGTACAGCCCGATGGACCTCCACCTGGATCGATGTCGCCCGACGCTGCCTGAGCAGTCGACGTCATTACTGGGCGGTCGGTCGCCACTCCAAGAAGGTCATCGCATGCGCATTGGACTTCTAGCCCCGCCGTGGATTCCCGTCCCGCCGCCCGCCTACGGCGGTATCGAGCGGGTCGTCGCACTGCAGGCTGCCGGTCTGGCCGCCGCCGGCCACGACGTGACGCTCGTCGCCGCGCCTGGCTCGACCATTCCCGGGGTCCGGGTGGTCTCACCGCTCGACGCCCTACCGGCCCAGATCGGGATGGCGACCGACGAGTGGCGCCACGTGCTCGGCGGGCCACGTCGCCGAGCATTTCTCCTCAGCGGCAATGGTGCGCAGTTACGCTAAGTTGCTCACCCCGATGCATGGCTTGCGGGTGCTGACGCCGGCGGCGCCGATGGTCTTCAGCGCACCCACGCCCGCGATCCGGCCGCTGCCGGCTCAGCACGACCTACCGCGGATACCGGCGGCGTTCACGGCACGCCGAGCGGCCGGATGATGGCCGGTGCAGCGCCGGACATGGACGGCCCGGACTTCGACGGTATCGCGCCGCAGGGAGTACTTGCCGGGCCAGGCACCATCACGGTCATCGCCGGTCTGACCTTCGCGATCTCCGACGAGCGCGGCGACATCGGGCCGGGTCCCTTCGGCTTGATCACCGACGACACCCGGCATCTGTCCCGGCTGCAGGTGCGGCTGGACTCCGAACCATTGCGGCATCTGGGATCCGGTTTGATCAGTCCGGCGGTGGCCCGGTTCCGCTGCTACGCCACGCTGAGCAACCGGCTACCGGATGCGCCGGTGGAGTGCGAGCGGCTGCGCGAGCTGTCGCCCGCAGGCATGGTGGAGACGCTGACCTTGCGCTGCTGGACTCCTGATCCAGTTCAGGTGCGCCTGTCGATCCAGCTGGATTCCGATTTCGCCGACATCTTCCAGCTTCGCCGTCTCGCGGGTGATCCCAGTGCGCAGTCGTCCGGTATTCCGGTGCATCATTCCCCCGGACAGCTGCGTTTCGAGGCCGCGGGAACTCCGCGCGCGACATCGGTGCAGCTGGATCCGCCCCCCGACGTCGTCGAGCGCAGCGAAGCGCACTGGACCGTGCCGCTGAGCCGGGATCAGCCGTGGATCCTGCGGATCGAGGTGAGCGCACTGCGTGGTGCCGGCAGTGCGGAACGGCTCGCGGTCCAGCCGCGGACCGAGACCACCGGCCGCCCGGACGTGGTGGTGCACAGCCTGCCGGAGCGTTTGGCCCGCGGTTGCCTGCGCTCACTGACCGATCTTGACGCGCTCAGCATCCCCGATATGGCTCACTTGCTGTGGTGCGGCGTGCCCTCACAACAGGAGGCCGACCAGGTCGCTGCCCACCTGGGGAGCCCGGCCATGGCCAGCGGTTGGGGGCTGCGCACGCTCTCGGCGGAGATGGCCGGCTACAACCCGATCTCCTATCACGTGGGTTCGGTGTGGCCGCACGACACCGTCATCGCTTGCGAGGGCCTGCGGCGCTACGGGCTCGACGACGTGGCGATGCGCCTGGTAGGCGACCTGCTCGACGCGTTGGCGATCTTCGACGATCGACTGCCCGAACTCTTCGGTGGGCATCATCGCGAGCCGAGCGACTTCCCAGTGCCCTATCCCACCGCGTGCTGGCCGCAGGCGTGGGCGGCTGGGGTGCCGCTGGCGATCGTGGCGCTATGCCTGGGTCTGCAACCCGACGTGCCGGCCGGGACTGTGTCGCTGAATCCCGTGCTACCGAGGGGGGTTGCACCGCATCGAGGTCCACGGAATCCCGTTCCCCGGCGGCCAGCTATCCCTCGCGCATGACGGCGATGGCACCAAGGTGATCGAAGCGCCGCCCGGTCTGCGGGTTGAGGCGCAAGCCAGGCTTTTCGGCTGAAACATCGCTGTCGGCAGGAAATTGGGGTTAACCCCAGGAATTCCAGAGGGATGGCCCCTCGCAGTCCGGGTGCGCGCCCCATCGTTCGGTGTCGCGTCCTGCCGCATTGTTAGCACCCGGAGGGGCTGGTTTATCAGCCCCACATGAGAAATATGGTGCGGCAGCGTGACTGCTGCGGATGAGGCGAGGTCATCGTGTCGGTGATATCGGTTCCGCAGGACTTCAACGAGGAGAAGCTCTACGTCGACCTTCGGTCGATCTTCGGGCGCTCGCTGTTCCTGAAGTGCGAGGGTTTCAACTTCGCCGGCTCGATCAAGCTGAAGGCCGCAACCGAGATGGTCGAGGCCGCCGAGCGGGACGGACTCCTGACGCCGGGAGTTTCGGTGCTGGTCGAGTCCTCGTCCGGGAACCTGGGCGTGGCATTGAGCATGATCGCGGCGAGCAAGGGCTACCGGTTCGTGTGCGTGACCGACTCCCGCTGCAACCTGGCGTCCAGGCGGCTGATGGAGGCGTTGGGCAGCCAGGTGCACATCATCGTCGAACCGGCTGACATCGGCGGCTTCCTCGGCGCACGCCTCGACTACGTCCGCGCGCTGTGCGCCACCGACGATCGGTACGTGTGGCTTAACCAGTACACCAACCCGAACAGTTGGAAGGCCCACTACCGCACGACAGCGCCGGCGATCGCTGGCGAGTTCCCGCGGCTGGACGTGCTGTTCGTCGGGGCCGGCACCACCGGGACGCTGATGGGCTGCGCACGCTACTTCCGGGAGTGGCACCGGCCGGTGCGGGTCGTCGCAGTAGACAGCGTCGGCTCGGTGACCTTCGGGGGTGCACCGGGGCGCCGGATGATTCCCGGCCTGGGCACAAGCGTCCGCCCCGAGCTCCTCGACGAGTCCTATGTCGACGAGGTGGTATGGGTCGAGGAGTCGGACACCATCCGGGCCTGCCATCGCCTGGCCCGAAGCGGATTTTTGTTCGGCGGCTCCACCGGCACCGTGATCAGCGGCGCGATGGACTGGCTGGCCGAGCATGACACGCGGGAACTCACCGCGGTGGCCATCGCCCCGGACCTCGGTGAGCGCTACCTCGACACCATCTACCAAACCAACTGGCTACAGGACCTTTACGGCGAGGACGTGCTCCGCTCCGACGAGCTGACCTCCGGTTCCCGGGCGGCCTGACCCAGACCAGCGACCCGCCGCCTACCCCCCACGAACCGGTAGGGCTAGCCCTACTTCGATTCGGGGGCCAGCTCTGCGGCCCCGGGGGCCCGCACCATCGCCGGTCGGGGACTCCGTCGACATGCTTTCCACCAGAACACGACCAAGGACAACGACCCTTGGTGGGCCCAAGGAGACATCATGACCGCCACGTTGCTTCCTTTCGAGCAACCCGCCGCCGAGCTCCCGGAGCTTGTGTTGGTCGCGGAGCAGGCTCAGAGTCGGCGGACTCGCCGCGGTGAGCGCCTGGATCTCGTGTTCGAGGAGCGTTGCGACTGGATCAGCGAATACGGCCGGCCCGGTCAGCTCGCGGTCGACTCCCACGACCTGCGGCTGACCTACGACGAGCTCGACGCGCGTACCAATCAACTGGCCCGCTATCTGCGTCTGTGCGGCGCCAGCGCGGGTGATCGGATCGCGCTGCTGTTCGACCGGCCCGTCGATGCCTACCTCGGCATGCTGGCGGTGCTGAAGATCGGCGGGGCGTACGTGCCACTGGATGTGGATTCTGCCGCCGACCGGCTGGCCTACGTCGTTGCGGACGCCCAGGTGAAGATGGTGCTGACCCGTTCCGACCTGCGCGAGCGGGTCGAGGACATCAAGCCGCTGACCGCCTCAGACATCGAGCTGCTCTTCATCGACGATGCGGCCCCCCTGATCGCCGAGATGAACGAGTGCCGGTTGCTGCCCGTGGAGCGCGGTAGCCACAAAGATCAGCTGGCTTACATCAGCTACACCTCCGGCTCGACCGACCGGCCCGAGGGCGTGGCGATCGATCACCCGAGCATCTGCGACTTCGTCCGGGTCGCCGCCGAGACCTACGACATCCGTCCCAGCGACCGGGTCTACCAGGGTCTGACGATCGCGTTCGACTGCTCCGTCCAGGAGATCTGGGTGCCATGGGCAGCGGGCGCGACACTGGTCCCGAAACCGTCCGGCGCGAGCCTGCTGGGTCAGGACCTGCACGAGTTCCTCAGCGAGCGCCGCGTCACGGCGATGTGTTGCGTTCCGGCTCTGCTGGCCACCATCGAGGACGATCTGCCCAACCTGCGGTTCCTGCTGGTCTCCGGGAAGCCCTGCCCGCAGGACCTGATCACTCGTTGGCACAAACCCGGCCGCCGATTCCTCAACGTCTACGGGCCGACCGAAGCCACCGTCACGGACCCCCACCGTGCGCTGATCGACCTGACCGAGATCGAGTCGGTGCCGCTGCAGGTTTCCGAGATGGCTCAGGCGCTCACGGAGCCCGCGCCCACCCCCATCGAGAACAAACTCGCCGAGGTGCTGGCTGACATCGTGGGCATCGAGCGGGTCTCGGTCGATAGCCACTTCTTCGATGACCTCGGTGCTGACTCAATGGTGATGGCCCGATTCTGCGCCCGGGTCAGAAAGCAGGCGGACCTGCCCACGGTGTCGATGAAAGACATCTACCAGCACCCAACGATCAGAGGTCTGGCGGCAGCGTTCGCGGAGCCCGCGCCCACCCCTATCGAGCCTTCAGTCCCGCCGTCGACCGAGGTGGCGACCCACACTGCGTGCGGTGGGTGGCACCGACAGGGCCCGACCGGCAGCCCGCGGTACGTCCTCTGCGCAACGCTGCAGCTCCTGATCTTCCTCGGGTATTGTTACCTCGCCGCACTCCTTACCGCCCGGGGCTCCGAGTGGATCTCCGCTGGCTCAGGTTTGATCGGCAGCTACCTGCGGACAGTGCTATTCGGCGCCGCAAGCTTCCTCGGCGTATGCACCCTTCCGATCCTGGCGAAGTGGATGCTCATCGGTCGGTGGAAGCCACAGCAGATCCGCATCTGGAGTCTGGCGTACGTCCGTTTTTGGATCGTCAAGACGCTGGTCCGGTCGAACCCGCTGGTCCGGTTCGGCGGTTCACCGCTCTACGTGCTCTATCTGAGGGCGTTGGGCGCGAAAGTCGGACGGGGCGTCGCGGTCTTTTCCCGGACCGTGCCCGTGTGCACCGACCTGCTCACCATCGGCGACGGCACGGTCATCCGTAAGGACTCGTCCTTCACTTGCTACCGAGCCCACGCCGGCCTGATCGAGACGGGCGCAGTCACCCTCGGGAAGGACGTGTTCGTCGGCGAGGCGACCGTGCTCGACATCGGGACCTCGCTGGGCGACGGGGCCCAACTCGGCCATACCTCGTCTCTGCACGCCGGGCAGGCTGTGCCCGACGGCGAGCGCTGGCACGGGTCCCCAGCGCAGCGGACCGAGGTGGACTATCGGGCCGTCGAGCCCACCGCCTGCGGAACCCTGAGAAGGGCCGTCTACACCATCGTGCAGCTGCTGACCCTGCTGGTTCTGGGCCTGCCGCTGGCGGTCGGCGGCCTTGGCATGCTGCTCGCTGAGGTCCCGCAGTTTACTGCGCTCCTGGGCTCAGGGGCGCTGGCTTTCACGAACTGGACGTTCTACCGCAACGCCCTGGCCGCCTCTTTCGTGCTCTTCTTCGGCTATGTGCTCGTGGGCTTGCTCGTCGTGGTCACTGTTCCTCGCATGCTTAACCTCGCCATCAAGCCGGACAAGGTCTATTGCTTGTATGGCTTCCACTACTGGGTCCACCGGGTGATCGCGCGCACGACCAATATGAAATTCTTCACGTATCTCTTCGGTGACAGCTCCTACATCGTCCACTATTTGCGCTGCCTCGGGTACGGCCTTTTCCGGGTGGAGCAGACTGGGTCGAACTTCGGCTTGGATCTGAAGCACGAGACCCCGTACCTGAGCTCGGTCGGCAGCGGAACGGTGGTCGCTGACGGGCTGTCGATCATCAATGCCGATTTCTCGAGCACATCCTTCCGGGTGTCCCGAGCGTCGATAGGGCGACACAACTTCCTCGGGAACAAGATTGCCTACCCCTCGCAGGGCAGGACGGGTGACAACTGCCTCCTCGCGACGAAGGTCATGGTTCCGGTCGACGGGGAAGTCAGGGAGGGTGTCGGACTTCTGGGCTCGCCCAGCTTCGAGATTCCGCGATCGGTCGAGCGTGACAACAGGTTCGACCACCTGAGGAGCGGGGACGAGCTGCGCCGCCGCCTCGCCGCCAAGAACAGGCACAATGCCGTCACCATGGGGTTGTACCTGCTGGTGCGGTGGATTTATCTCTTCGGGATCACCCTGCTCGCCTTGGGCGCCGCGGACCTCTACGCCTCGTTCGGTGCGTCGGTGATCGCGCTGGGCTACTTCCTTATTCTCCTATTCAGCGTCGTCTATTTCGTGCTGGTCGAACGTGCCGTCACCGTATTTCAGGCCCTGAGCCCTCAGTTCTGCTCGATCTACGAGCCGTACTTCTGGTGGCATGAGCGGTACTGGAAGGTGCCTGCGATGGCATCCCTTCTCCAGGCCTTCAACGGCACCCCGTTCAAGAACGCGATCTGGCGGCTGCTGGGCGTACGGGGCGGGAGGCGGCTGTTCGACGACGGCTGCACGATGCCGGAGAAGACGCTGGTGACGATCGGCGACAACGTCACCCTCAACGCCAACTCGACCATCCAGTGCCACTCGCAGGAGGACTACACCTTTAAGTCCGACCGCATCATGATCGGTGCCGGCTGCACCCTCGGAATCGGCGCCTTCGTCCTCTACGGCGTGACGATGGGCGAGGCCGCGGTCCTTGCGCCCGACTCTTTTCTCATGAAGGGCGAGGAGATCCCACAGCGCGCGCGGTGGGGTGGAAATCCGGCCAGGGAGATTGGAAATGATCCTGCAGGGGTTTGGCGAAACAGCTGCGACATCCGTGGCGCCGTCGTGGTCAGCGGGGAGTAGCACCGTGGCAACGGTGAGTGGAGGTAAAGATCCGATGGAAATGCCAGTGGATGCTGGGCGGGAGTTTTGGCGCGGTGTGCTGATCGCTGGCGGCTTCAGCGCGATCCCGCGGTGGACCTGCGCTCCGGTGACGGGCGTCGTGAAGCATGAGGCGACGATCCCCGATGACCTCGTGGCGGCGTTGCGCCGGCTGGCCGACGAGCTGGCGGTGCCACTGCGCTCGGTGCTGCTGGCCGCGCACGCCAAGGTGCTCGCCGCGCTGTCCGGCGAGCTCGAGGTAGCGACCGGCTACGTCACCGCCGATGGCGGCCGGTCGTTGCCCTGCCGGCTGACAACCGAACCCGACTCGTGGCGGACGTTGCTGCTGGACACCCATCGAGTCGAGTCAGAGCTGCTGTCGCACAAGGGCTTTCCGGTCGATGATCTCAGACACGAGCTGGGCCTGACTGGACCGTCGTTCGAGACGGTGTTCGATCCGACCGGCAACGGCGGCGATCTCGCCGAGGACACCGTGCTGTGGGTGGGAATCTCGCAACGCGGCGGCCAACTCGTGCTGCGGCTGCGCTACCGGAGCGACGTGCTCGACGCGGACTGTGCCGCCAGGATCGCCGGCTATCACCTCACCGCGCTCGCGCTGATCGTCGCCGATCCGGATGCCGAGCACGGGCGGCAGAGTCTGTTGTCCGCCGAGGAACGTCATTTCCAGCTTGAAGGGCTCGCCGGGCCGCCCCGGGAGCTGCCAGACCGCCGGTTCCACGAGCTGTTCGAGCAGCGGGTGGCGGCACACCCGGACGCCGTCGCGGCCGTGCACGGCGACCGGCAGTGGAGCTACCGGGAGCTCAACGTCCGTGCCAACCGGCTGGGACGAGCCCTGTTGGCGCGGGGGCTGCGTCGCGAGGGTGTCGTCGCGGTGGTGACCGAGCGCAACCTGGACTGGATGGCCGCCGTCCTCGCGATCTTCAAGTCCGGTGGCGTGTACCTGCCCATCGAGCCGCATTTCCCGGCCGATCGCATCGCGACCACGCTCTCGCGTGCCGAGTGCGGGCTCGTGCTGACCGAACCCGGCAGCACCACCAGCCTCGACAAGGCCCTCGACTCGCTGCCCGGAGTCCAGCGGCTCTTCGTCGACACGGCCTACGAGGAGGACTACGCCGACGGTGATCTCGGCGTAGGCGTCGCGGCGGACCAGCTCGCGTACATCTACTTCACCTCCGGCTCCACCGGTGCACCCAAGGGCGCGATGTGCGAGCACGCAGGCATGCTCAACCACCTCTACGCCAAGATCGACGACCTAGGGATCGGCCCGGAGAACGGCGCAGCGCAGGTGGTCGCCCAGACCGCACCCCAGTGCTTCGACATCTCGCTGTGGCAACTGGTTTCCGCGCTCCTGGTCGGTGGGCGGACCCTGCTGGTCGAGCAGGAGGTGATCCTGGACGTCCAGCGGTTCGTCGACAAGATCGTCGACGGCCGGGTCGCCGTGCTCCAGGTCGTGCCGTCGTATCTCGAGGTCGTCCTGTCCTACCTGGAGCAGCACCCCCGCGAGCTGCCGGACCTGCGGTGCGTGTCGGCCACCGGCGAGGCGTTGAAGAAGGAGCTCACACAGCGCTGGTTCGCGGTTGAGCCCGAGATCAAGCTGGTCAACGCGTACGGGCTGACCGAGACCTCGGACGACACCAACCACGAGGTCATGGACCGGGTGCCGGACTCCGAACGGGTCCCGCTCGGCCCGCCCGTCAACAACGTGCATGTCTACGTCGTCGATGAGAACCTGTCACCGGTACCGCTCGGTGCCCCCGGTGTGATCGTCTTCTCCGGGGTCTGTGTCGGTCGCGGGTACGTCAACGACCCCGAGCGCACTCGGTCGGCCTATCTGACCGATCCGCACCGCGCGGGCCAGCGGCTCTACCGGGGCGGCGACTACGGCCGCTGGCAGCCCGAGGGCAAGCTGGAGTTCCTCGGCCGCCGGGATACCCAGGTCAAGATCGCTGGCTTCCGAATCGAGATCGGCGAGATCGAAAACACCCTGTTACGGGTGCCCGGTGTCCGCGACGGTGCGGTAGTGGTCGCCGAGCGGGCCGACCGGAGCAAACACCTGGTGGCTTTCTACTCCGGCCAGCGACCACTCGAGGTCGACGTCCTGCGCGGCCGGCTGGGTGAGTCGCTGCCCGGGTACATGATCCCGCCGACCTTCCATTGGCGGGAAAGTCTGCCGCTGACCGCCAACAGCAAGATCGATAGGAAGACGCTGACGGCACTCGCCGGAGAGCTCGCGGGCAGTGACGTCGCTGAGCAACACGACGCGCCGAGTACGCCGACCGAGCAGCGGCTGGCGGTTGCCTGGGCGAAGGTGCTCGGCATCCCGCAGGACCAGATCGGCCGGTGGGACCACTTCTTCGACCGGGGCGGCACGTCGCTGTCGGCAGTGAAGCTGGCGATCACCCTGGACCGTGCGGTGTCGCTCAAGGATCTCATCCGTCACCCGGTCCTCGTCGATCTGGCCGGACTGGTCGATGGCAGGTCCGAGCGGCGCTCCGTGGACACCGCGCCGGCGGCAAAGCGGCCCGCCGCATTGTTGGTTTCTGCTTAATCGGCTTTCTTTAATCGGCATTAAGTAGGCACTGAAAGGAAACCATGATGTCGTTCTCATTCCCAGCGTCACTGCTCAACGTGGAGCTGCAACCCGGCAAACCCCCGATGCTGCGGGCCGAGGCCCCCGGCGACGCGCCAAGCTGGGCGGCCGAGCACCGGGACGCGCTGCGCACCGCCGTCGCCGAGCACGGTTCGGTCCTGGTCCGCGGCCTCGGGCTGTGCGACTCGACCGAGGTCGGTGCGGTCTTTGCGCGGCTGGCCACCGGTCTGATGACCGAGACGGAGGCCTTCGCGTCCCGGCAGACCTACTCCGCGGGCGTGTACTCCTCATCGAAGTGGCCGTCGAACCAGCCGATGTGCATGCACCACGAGCTGAGCTACACACTTGAGTTTCCCGGCCTGATGCTGTTCGCGTGCCTGAGCGCACCCACCGACGGCGGGGCCACCGCGGTCGCCGACTCGCCGACCGTGCTCGACGCGCTGCCCACTGAGTTGGTCGAGCGGTTCGAGCGGGAGGGCTGGTTGCTCACCCGCAACTACAACGACGAGATCGGGGCTTCCTTCGCCGAGGCGTTCGGCACCGAGGACCGTGCCACCGTCGAGAGCTATTGCCGCGCCAACGCGATCGAGTTCCAGTGGCAACCCGACGGTGGACTGCGCACCAGGCAACTTCGCAGCGCCGTGGTGCGTCACCCGGTCACCGGCCAGCGCTGCTGGTTCAACCAGATCGCATTCCTCAACGAGTGGACGATCGATCCCGAGGTGCGCGAGTTCCTGGTGGACGTATACGGCGCCGACGGGCTGCCGTTCAACACCCACTTCGGCAACGGCGACCCGATCGGCGAGGACGTCGTGGCGCTGCTCAACAGGGTCTATGAGACCAACACCGCACGCGAGCCGTGGCAGGCCGGCGACCTGATGCTCGTCGACAACGTCCGCACCGCGCACAGCAGGGAACCCTTCGAGGGACCGCGCGAAGTGCTCGTCGCGATGGCCGACGCGGTCCGCCTGGCCGAGTGTTCGCCGCCCGTCGAGGTGACTTCCCGATGACCACCGTCCGTTCCACCACCGCGGAGTCCGCCATGTCCGAGCCGCTCACCGTGCCACCGTTCGCGGTGATCTCCGGTGCTCAGGTCCAGCACACGCTGCAGGGCCGCGAGAACCACATCGTGGAGTTGGTCGAGGGCACCTACCGGCTGCACGGCGCCGGTGATTCGGTGAACCCGCCATCGTACTTCCTGCGTTTCCCCGACCGCCCGTCCTCGCGGATCATCGCGCTGCCCGCCTCGATCGGCGGGCAGGTGCGGGTGGATGGTCTGAAGTGGATCTCCAGTTTCCCGGAGAACGTGGCAGCCGGCATCCCAAGGGCGTCGGCCGTGCTGATCCTCAACGACCACGACACCGGCTACCCGTTCGCCTGCCTGGAATGCTCGATCATCAGCGCCACTAGAACGGCCGCGTCGGCGGCGTTGGCGGCTGACTGGCTCAGTCGCGACCGGCGGCGCCCGACGCGCGTCGGGTTCTTCGGGGTGGGCCTGATCGCCCGTTATATCCACACTTTCCTGACCGGCACCGGCTGGTCGTTCGACGAGATCGGCGTGCATGATCTGTCCACCGACAGTGCGACCGGCTTCCGCGATTACCTGGAGCACTCGGGCACCACCAGCGCGATCACCGTGCACGACAGCGCCGAGCAGTTGATCCGCTCCAGCGACCTGGTGGTCTTCGCCACCGTCGCCGCTGCGCCGCATGTCAGCGACCTGTCGTGGTTTGCACACAATCCGTTGGTGCTGCACGTGTCGCTGCGCGACCTCGCGCCGGAGATCGTGCTGGCCTCGACCAACATCGTCGACGATATCGAGCACTGTATGAAGGCCAACACCTCGCCGCATCTGGCCGAACAGCTCACGGGCAACCGGGATTTCCTGCTCGGCACCTTGGACGACGTGATGGCCGGGCGGGTGTCGGTCCCGGCGGACCGGCCGCTGGTGTTTTCGCCCTTCGGCCTCGGAGTTCTCGACCTCGCCGTGGGCAAGTACGTCTACGACGAGGTCGTCCGATCCGGCGAATTGCACGTCGTCGATGACTTCTTCCACGAGCTGCGCCGGTACGGATGAGTGGCCGAGTGCCAGCGCCACTCCGCGGCGTGACAGCAGCGTGACAAAGGCTAGGGAGTAAATATGTGGGACACGGGCGCCAGCTCGTTACCGGCAGTTCCCGGCCGGACGCCCGTGGCCGGCCGCGTCGGGGGGACCGTCGGGGGCGCTGCGGCGCCGTCCGTTCGCCCCGGGCGGGTGATCGGGGTGGACGTAGCGCGAGGGATCGCGCTGATCGGCATGATGGCGGTGCACGTCTTCGCCACCTTCGACCGCCACGGCACACCCACGCTCGCGACAGTGCTCGCGGAGGGACGGTCCGCGACCACTTTCGTCCTGGTCGCGGGGGTAAGCCTGGCGTTCCTCAGCGGTGGGCAGCGCGTGGTCGAGGGCCGGGCCCGCACCGCAGCCACCGCCGGCATCGCGGTGCGGGCGTTGCTGATCGGGGCGATCGGCCTATTGCTCGGCTACGCCAACGACGCCAGCGAGATCGAAGTGATCCTCCCCTACTACGCTGTGCTCTTCCTGATCGCAATCCCGTTGCTCGGACTGCGCCCGCGCACCTTGGCCCTGGCCGCTGCCTCCTTGATCGCAGTGGCTCCCGTGGTGATCCTGGCCGTGGTCGACGCAGACGGTCCCTCCTTCCGAGGATCGGACAACGCGACCTTCGACACCCTTGTCGACGACCCGTCCGGGCTCATCGTCGGCCTGCTCGTCACCGGCCCCTACCCCGTGCTGGCCTACCTCGCCTACCTGTGCGCCGGTCTCGCCATGGGCAGGTTGGATCTGTCCTCGCGCCGGGTCGCCACCTGGTTGCTCGGCGGCGGCCTCGGCCTCGCACTCACCGCGCGTATCGTGTCCGCGGTCCTGCTCTTCCCGCTGGGCGGGCTCCGGCACCTGCAGGGCATGGATCCGTCGAGTGCTGGCCCGGTGACCCGCAACGCCCTGCTGTGGGATCCCGAACAAACCTGGTCGTGGTGGTACCTCGCGCTGCCCGCGCCGCACTCCATTACACCCGTCGACATGGTCCATACGCTTGGCTCGGCGATGGCGGTACTCGGTGCCGCATTGCTGCTATCGCGGGTGCCGCTCATCTCTCGTCTCCTGCGGCCGGTGGCCGCCGCAGGAGCGATGACGCTGACCCTCTACAGCGGGCACATACTGGTGCTGGCGACCGGGGTGCTTCAGCACGCGCCCGGCACGATGTACGTCCTGTTGGTCGTCGGTGCGCTCGCCTTCGGGTTCTTCTGGCAGCGCTGGCTGGGACAGGGTCCGTTCGAGCGGCTGGTCGCTGCCGCAGCGGGTCGCGCACGCCGAGCCGTCATGGCCCGCGGGTCTCGCGACCGGCCATCACCGGCGGTGGTGGGCTGAGTCAGATCGCTTCGAGTAGCGCGTGACCGCGTGGAGTGAGCTGCACGGGTCCCGGGCGAGAGTCAGGAGTGGCAATCAATCCTGCGCTCGCAAATCGGGAGCCCGCGAACTGGTCGGAGTAAAACAGACCGTCGATGAGTAGGGAGATTCCGACATCTCCGGACACTACGCAGCGACCCGCGGCGACCGCCCGGAGAACGGCACGATCCCGATGGCTCAACCCACTCGCCGTCGTTGTGGACATGATCGCCGCTCCTTCCGCCACAGCGCCAGGATTGATTCCTCACAACGCGATATCTGAACCCCTAAAGAATGGCCTCTGCGACGGTCTCGGGCCATCGGGTTGTCCCTATGGAAGTCCGGGATAAACCCGACCATCCTCGGCGGCAGGGCCGGCGCACGAACGGATCTATGATCAGTCAGCGAGCTCCAGGACGGTCACTGTTCCAGTGTCGAGGTTGGCCACATAGGCCTCCATGCCGCTGGGCAGCACCGCGATACTGCTCGGGCTGGCCCCGGTGGGAATGGTCGCAGTGACATGGTTGGTGCCGGCGTCAATCACGGAGACGCTATTGCTGCCCTCATTCACCACGTAGGCGAACCGTCCATCCGGAGCCCAGACGATGTCCCGGGGGTTCTTCCCGACCGGGATGGTCGCAACGACCTTGAGAGTGTTGGTGTCAATCACCGACACGGAACTGGCGTCGTAATTCACGTTAGCGACCAGGGGCCGGTTGGGGTGTACGGCGATACTATGTGGGCTGGTCCCGACTGGGATGGTCGCAACGACTGTGCGGGTGGCAGTGTCGATCACCGAGACCACGTTGGACTCATGGTTGGCTGTGTAGGCGCGGCTGCCGTCGCGGGAGAACGCCACCCAATGCGGGTTGGGGGGGACCTTGATCTGGGCGACGACCATATTGTCGGCGGTGGAGACCACCGACACGGACGCAATGTCGTGGTTCGGAACGTAGAGCAACTTCCCGTCCCGGGCAACCGCTGGGAGGAACGGGCGCGCGGGTTGCGAGATCGTTGCGACCACGGTGTTCGACGTGGTGTCGATCACGTCGATTACATGTATTGTCCGCTGCTCGTTGTAGATGGTGACGTAAAGCGTGCGACCGTTCGGTGCGAAAGCGAGGAACTGGGGTGGGCCCGCTGGGATGGGGATCGTCGCGGTCACCTTGTCGACCGCAGTATCCAGAACGGTGATCACCTGAATGTCCCGATTGGCGATGTAGGCGTGCCGACCGTTCGGGGAGACCGCGACGAAGCCTGGAGTCTTCCCCACCTGGATGGTGGCACCGACAGAGGGTATCGGGACTTCCGGTCCGCCGTTCGGCTCCGCGATGGGAGCGGGCTCGGGGAGGGTTGAGTCTGACGATGATTGGTTAGCGACCACGGCCAAGACGAGCGCGATCGTCCCGGCCAGCACGAGCCCCACGATAGCGATCAGGACCCATCCCCGGCGTCCAACGCCGGTGACAGCGGCCAGCAGCGAGCGGCCGGAGTGGATGACGGGAGAGATCCAGGTGAGGGCGGTGGTTTCCGGCGCGATTCCCGTACGGGGCTGGGTCGGCCCGCCCCCCGATCCAGCCGCACGGTTGTCCGATAGCGGGGTGCTGAGTGGTGGAGAAGGTTGCGCGAGTCGCGGATGCGCCGCCGGAACCGGGATCCTGACGGGCCTCGTATCTGGGCGCGTTGCGCCGACCTCGAGCGGGCTGTGGGCGGGGATGGCCGTCGCCTCGCGGTGTGGTGTGCGCTGCGCCGGGATCGCCATGACCAGACCATTCGACGACATCGGCGTCTGGCCATCTTGTTTCTGGTCATCTCGTTGTTGATGCCGGGTTCCGAAGACTGTGTCCGCCGTCCGCATCGGGGCCGGGGCCGCCTCGGCGGCCAGCGTGGCGGCACCGAGCGCGACCGCGTATTTGGGATGGGTATCCACTACCGTGGGGCGTCCCAGCTCGGCCGACACCATCCGGGCGACCAACGGAATGCGCGAGGAACCGCCTACCAGCAGCACCGCGCTGAGGTCGGTGGGTTGCACCTGAGCTGACTGAAGGGTTCGCGAGAGTGCTCCGATGGTGGACTCGATGGGGGCTCGCACCATGTCCTCGAAGTCCGACCGAGTGATGCGCACGTCGAAGTGCCGGCCGGGGAGTAGGACCGGGAGGACCGTCTCGGTGTCCACCGAGAGAGCCTCCTTGGCCAGGATGCAGTCCTGCCGCAGCCGGGCGAGCGCGACGATGTTCTGGGGGTCGCGCATGTCCAGCTCGCTGAGCGCCCCGTCTGCCGCGTAGTCGACATGGGACAGGATCGCTTCATCGAAGTCGACGCCGCCGAGCCGTTCGACGCCCTCCGGGGTGCCCAGGATCTCGACGCCGGTGGGGAGTTTGCGCAGGACCGTGGCATCGAAGGTGCCGCCGCCCAAGTCGTACACCGCCACTGTCTGGCCATCGACCAGCAGCCGAGACGCAGCGTAGTGTGCGGCGGCCGCTTCGGGTTCGGTCACCATCGACGGGTTCTCCAGCCCCGCGTGCTGGGGAACCTCCTCAAACAGCGCACGGCGAAATGGGCCCCAATTGGCCGGGTGGGTCAGCACGATGCGATCGGGTGGCTCACCTTCGGTTTCGATGACCTTCTGCACGACGTCCCCCAGGAGGGTGCCAAGCAGTGCGGTGACGGTGTGCGGCTGACCGCCGAGCATCACCGGCGTCGGGTTGCCCAGCCGACGCTTGAACTCACGGCTGACTCGATCCGGGCTACTCACCGCGCGCAGGCTGGCGGCCTCCCCAGTGACCAGCGAGCCGTCCTCCCGCAGGTACACGGTCGCCGGGGTCACCACCGAGCGATCACCCAGCGTGAACATCTCAACCCTGGTGGCAGAGGCGATCGCGGCCGCGACGAACGTTGTGCCGAGGTCCACCCCGAGGCTGTAGCCCACAGCAACCTCCCCTGAACGAGGCCTAAATAGTGACTATGGCCATTCGAAACAATCGATATTTCAGAGTCGCGTGTCACCGAGTCTGATACATATTGGCCGGTTCGGAACTGTGAGTTACCGCGCGAGTACAATAAGGGGGTAAACCCCACCTCGGGGTAGGGAGCGTCCCCTTCCCTTCCCCGCGACCGCCGTCGAAGATGCGGTGATGGTTCCTCGGTCCACGAACGGTGCCGGTGATCGCCCACGCGATCCTCCGGGCGAGGCGTGTCGCCGCAAGGAAAAAGATCAGTGGCTGCGCCGCAGGCTCCTGCAGCGGCAGCTGCATGACGGGGCAGCGCTGCGGATCTCAGCGTTGACGCTGCATCTCGGGCTCCTCCGGCATCGAGGGCCACCCGATGGGCAGGTCGTGCAGAACTGCATCGACGAGCTTCAAAACCAGTTGCACACTGTGCTGGACGAGTTGCGTGACATTGCTGCAAAGATCTACCCGCCGTTGCTGGACGAGGCCGGTCTGGTTCCCGCGCTCCGCGAAGTGGCCGACCAGCTCGAAACCCCGGTCGCGGTCGTGGCGTCCGGGGAGAGATTCGGACCAGCGGCGGAGGGCGCCGCCTATTTCGCCGTGGCGCAGTGCCTGGCAGCGCTGCCCGCCGGTGCACAGTCGATGACGGTGGTGGTCCGGCGGGACAACGATGAGCTGATGCTTTCCGTCTCCGGTATCGATGCTTGCCAAGCTGAGCAGATGGACGACCAGGTATGGCCGCTGGGCGGGACCGTTGCGGTAGTCGACGTGATGAACGGGGATCGGCCGGGTGCCAGCACGATCACGGTGAGGATCCCATGCGAGTAGCCCTAGCCGAAGATGGTGTCCTGTTTCGTGAGGGGCTGCTCATGCTGCTGCGCGCGGCGGGCCATCAGGTCGTCTGCAGTGCGTCCGATGGTGACGAGCTGGTCACCCTGCTGTCGACCCAGCCCGCAGATGTCGCGATTCTGGACATCCGTATGCCACCGGAACCGGATGGTGGCCTGATTACTGCTGAGCGGCTGCGGGCCGCGCATCCTGAAATGGGCCTGCTGTTCCTGTCCCACTACGCAGAGTCACATTATCTCATGCGGATCCTTGAGATCGGTACCGAACGTATCGGCTACCGGCTCAAAGAGAAAGTGGGCAGCGTCGATGTCCTCACCGACACCTTAACCAGAATAGACAACGGAGAGATCGTCATCGAGCCGGTACTGGCGAAACGGCTGATCGACCGACCCAGAGGGGACAAGAAAAATATCGTCGCCGCACTCTCGGCTCGTGAGCTGGAGGTGCTCGGGCTGATGGCCGAGGGGCGCTCGAACAATGGGATCGCCGGACAGCTCTACGTGACACCCAAGGCGGTCGAAAAGCATATCGCGAACATTTTTACCAAGCTCGGACTGCATCTCGACACGGCCGCGAATCACCGCAGGGTGCTTGCCGTCCTGACTTACCTGCGGTCCCAGCGGACCGAAGTATGATCGGTGCCCGATGAACAGGATCATTGCGGTGAGGCCGTTGTGCCGGTTGCTGGTCGCCGGCCTGGTGGGGGCTGTGTTCGCCGTCATCGTCGGTGGCGTCGGACTCGGCGTCGAATCCGCCCAGACCGCGCTCCTGCTGCCGTTCGTGGCGGCGGCAGTGAGCGTGGCCGTCCTTGCAGTCGCGTTGCCCTGGATCGACCGGCTGGCCCAAGGCGTCACGCGCCACCCGATGACCACCCCTTATTCATCGCTCGCGAAAACTGCCGCCCGTATCCGTGCGGGTTCGGTGGAAGAGGCCCTACCCGGCCTGGCGGAAGTGCTGGCCGATGGCACCCGAGCTCAATGCGCCGTCATCTGGTTGGCGGTAGAGGAAAAACTGGTCAGCGCCGCATCCCATCCCGTCATCGAGGGTGTCGAAGCTCGCACCACTGCCAGCCTGGCGGCGCTGCTGGCACTGCCGGATGTGGATCATGTGGTGCCTGTTCTCGACGAATCGATGCTCCGGGCGGCGCTCACGATCAGCAAGCCGGGGCTTGCCGTGACGCCGGCCGACCGACGGCTCATGCAGGACGTCGCTAACGGCGCGAGACTGCTACTGCGTGGTGCCCAGCTGAACGCTGAACTCGAGAAACGGGTGCGGCGGGCCGACGAACTCGCCACCGATCTGCAGGCTTCCCGGCAGCGACTGACCCGCGCACGGGATGTCGAACGCCGCCGGCTGATCACCGAGCTCACCCACGTGACGACCGATCGACTCGTCGCGCTACGCACCGAACTCGCCGACGCAAAAGAGCTCCTCTCCGATGACGCGGCGTCGGCCCAGCGCGCGAAGCACGCCGTCGCACGAGCCCGGACCGGTCTGGATGAGCTGCTCGACCGCTTCCGCGTGATCGCCCGGGGGGTGTACCCGACGGTGTTGCGGGCCCAAGGTCCCTACGGCGCTCTCGACGAACTGGCGACCGATCGGCCGCGACCGGTGCTCCTGTCCGGGAGCGTCTCCCAGCGATTGACCTGGGAGGTCGAATCGGGGATCTACTACCTGGCAGCCTCGGCGATGCAGCAACTCGCCGACCGGCCCGCCGAACAGCCGCTGCACGTGCACCTTGAGCACACCAAAGGGCAACTGGCCGTCCGCATCACGGATCCCACCCCAGCCATGGCGACCGACGACCTGCTCGCGGCGCTGACCATCGATATGGACCGGCTGGCGGCGCTGGGCGGTGACGTGGAGATCACCGAGGACGGCGCGGGCGGCATAGCACTCCGAGCCTGGTTGCCCGATCAACTCGAGCCGTCGGTGGACGACCTGACCCGACGGCCCAGCCTGGTCCGATCCCACCGGGTTCCACCATGATCAGCCGGCTATCGGAACGCATCCCCACCGTCGCCTACTGGGCGTTGTTCGCAGCCTGCGGCGTGGTGGCGGTCGGGTCGCTGGCCATCGGCGGGATCGTGGCGGTCGCAACGCACTCGTCCGGCATGTCCGCGACCCTCGCTGCCGCCGCGTCGGACGGCAGCTCGTGGGCGCGTGGCATCTTGGCCGCAAGCCCCAGGAGCGAGCCTCCCGGTCAGGCGCTACTGGACTACGCCTTCAGCGTCCTGAATCTCACCATCGCCGTCATTCTGCTCAGTGTTGGTGGCCGAAGCTGGGTCATCCGGCTGCTGGCGCTCGGGCTGATCGGGTCGGCCGCCGCCTTCAATCTCCAGGCTGACACCGCAGAGCTGGCGGTGCAGACTGCAACAGGCCGAAGCATCGCGGGACTGCATGACGCGTTGCTGCATGTCGTCGCCTGCGCCGCCTATCTGCTCGCACTGTTACTGTTCCCCGCCGGGCGGTGGGACATTACCCCGAGCTCTGGGTGGCGCCGTCACCTCGTGGTGACCACATATGGCGGCATCTTCGGCGCGATCGGGCTGGTTACCACTCTGCCCCCCTATGCGATCAGCTCTGTGCTGTTCTTCGGGCTAGTCGTCCCCATCGTCGGACTCCTCGCGTTGCCCCGCCGCATCCGGCAGGGGACGACTGCTGAGCAACGGACGCAAGCACGCCTGCTGTTCAGCGTGCTCGCAGCTGCATTCTGCACCTTCGCCGTGCTGTGCATCGTTACCCTGCTGCTGCGGCACCTCAACGAGCCGGGGCTGACCGTCGTCGACCCCACCGCGGAACTGACCCGTCCCTTCGCCGACGTTCCGGTGTCCGTACCGCTGTTCTGGTTCTCCCGCCTGGGGTCAGCCGCCATCGCCGTCGCTCTACTGATAGCCGCGCGGCGCAATCGGCTGTGGACTGCAGAGCGGCTGTTCAGCCGCGGTCTCGCGATCACGCTCGTCGTCGTGCTCGTGGGGGGCACATTCGTTGTCGTCCGGGCCGTCGCTGTTCGTCTAACCGACAGCCAGCCGTCCACCGCGGCTGTCTTGGCCACCGCGCTCGTCGCGCTGCTGTTCCTGCCGCTGTATACGCACGCCGAGCGACTCGTGGACAGGCTGCTGTACGGTAGCCGGCCGACGCCCTACAGCGTCTTGGCCGACCTCACTTCGCGGTCGCAGATCACCGCGACAGAGACGCCCGACCTCGCCGGAGTCGCCGAGGCTATCGCTCGTGGGCTGGGCGCGAGCACATGCCGGCTGACCGTCATCCGCCCTGGCATGCAGGACCGCACCTACACATGGGTGGACGGCGACGTCGCTGCAGATACCGATGAAGTCGTCACGCTATCGATCCGAGCGGGTGGCGAGCCGATCGGCAGGATCGCGGTGGATCGGGCAGCGCTCGCGGGCCTGCACACCCAGCGCCGTCACCTGCTGGAGGACATCGCGGACAGCCTAGGCGCCATCCTGCAACTAGGCCGGCTCGAAATTGAGCTCGAAAGGCAGCTCCGGGCCGCGCTCGCCCACGCCGAAGAGATCGCAGTCTCCCGACGCCAGGCAGTGTCGGAAATGGACAGCGAGCGGCGAACGATCGAGCGGAATCTGCACGATGGGGCGCAGCACCATCTGGTGTCCCTGCGGATGGCGCTGGGCCTCGTCGAACACGAGCTCGCGTGCGGCCAGTTCGACCAGGCACGGGATCGGCTGGGTCAGCTCGCCACCCAGATCGATACCGCGGAGACCGTACTTGCGGACACTGCGAGCGGGGTGTCGTCAATCCTGCTATCCGAGCGGGGACTCGTCGCGGCGCTCAACGCGGAGCTGTCCGGTGCGCACCCACCGATTGTCGTGACGTCACCGGACGCTTTGTCCGATGTCCGCTTTCCCTCGGAGGTCGAGACGGCGGTCTACTTCTGTTGCCTCGAAGCGGTCAATAACGCGCGCAAGCACGCACCGGGCGCTGCCGTCACAGTCGGAGTCTGCGAGGTGCAGGACACGCTGCGCTTCACGGTCCGCGACAAGGGACCGGGCTTCATCTCCCAGACCAACGGGGCGGGCAGTGGACCCGGTCCTGGCGGGCGGGGGTTGCGTAACGTCACGGCGCGGATCACCGCGGTCAGCGGCAAGATCTTGATCCGTTCGGTTCCGGGTGTCGGCACGACAATCGAGGGTTCTGTTCCGCTGCCTCGCGATGCCCGCCCGGCGGCCATCGTCGAAAACATCGCACCCGCGGAGGTGCACCCGGTCGAACAGTCCCTGCTCGACCGGGTCCGTGCGGTCGCCCGCGAGGCTCACGAGCTCTATGACGGGCGCGCGGAAAGTGGACGGCTGCGCGCGGTACAGACCCAGCTGGACGAGCCGCGGCAGCCAGGGATGACGCGGGTGGGCGATATCCGACGGGCCGAAACGCTCAGAGCCCACTCGGCGTTGCGAGTGCTCGATGCAGTTGTACGTTCGTCGCCGCTGGGCGGGGACCGCACGATTCGGCTGCGCTACCAGCTTGAGCAAGTCCGTTCGGAAGCCCATGAGCTGGCCGAAATCGATCTTCTCGATGAGCTGCGATCCGGCATGTTGCCGCTGACCCTCGACGAACGCCAGGTGGCCGAAGAACTGCTGGGGGCTGCTGGTACCGAGCCGAGAGCCAGAGTTGGGTTGGGAGCCAATGCTGAGATCGGCGAAGTGCGCCAGGCTGCCGGGCAGCAGCTGGCTCGCTGGCAGCTCCGCGCCGCACATCCGGCCACCACGAGAGCCGTGCGGGACGCGGCCGAAGTCCTGGTCCGAACCTGCGAGGAGCTGCTGGCACAAGTCGGCACAGGGTAATTGGATGATCATCCTTGACATCAACCGATGCGCTCTGTCAGCATCAGCTCCGGTGAGTGATTCACAATTTTTCGTAGTGCCACCAGAATGTTGCCGGTCGCGCTGACGGCAGCGTGGGCGGAGGTCGAGATGGTCGCTGTTCACAATCATCGCGTCGTCAGCGGGAAGCCCGGAAGTCCGACCGTGAGCACGGCGCGCGTCCGCCGGCAATGGGTGACGCCGACCTGGCAACGACTGGACACCCCCATGGAAGTCACCATGTACGTAGGTCGTCGTTAAACCTCATCAGCTCAGCTGAGATGCTCGTTCGCATCCTGGGTTCTGCGGCCGGCGGTGGAGTACCACAATGGAACTGCGGCTGCCCGGTGTGTGCCGCCGCACGGTCAGGCTCGCGTCCGGTGACGCCACGACGGTCATCCACCATCGCCGTCGGCGATGGTGATGGTCAGTGGTTTTTGGGCAATGCTGGGCCAGATCTCGGGGCTGCGCTGCGCGAATGCACCCCCTTATGGCCTCGGCCCGGCGATGCAACAGCGCCGATTCACGGCGTTTTTCTCACCGACGCCGAACTCGACCACACCGTGGGTTTGCTGTCGCTGCGCCAGGCGAGCGAACTGCACGTATATGGCACTGCGGCGGTGCGAACGCTGCTTTCCCAGTGCGGGCTGCTGCCGACGTTGGAAAGCTACACCGTGGTGCACTGGCACGAAGTCCGGCCACGTGAGCGATTCGCGCTGCAATACCGCGACGGTGCGACGTCGCCGTTATGGTGTGAGCCGTTCGAGGCTTCCAGTGGTCGGTTGCCCCGTTACGCCCGTGGCTCCGGTCCGAGCTCCGGCGTAGTCATCGGTTACCGGATCACCGACCAACGCACCGCTCGCGCCGCCGTGTTCCTCCCGTCGGTGGCGGCACTCGACGCCGGCGTTGTCGAGGAGCTGCGCGAAACACATCTGGTTCTCGTCGACGGATCCTTCTGGGACGACGACGAGATGCACCAGCACCGGCGTGGCACGGCAACGGCTCGATCGATGGGTCACCTGCCGATCAACGGCGCGGATGGCAGCCTGCGGCGGCTGCGCCAGCTGACCCAGCCGCACATCGTGTACACCCACATCAACAACACCAATCCGATGCTGTTCGAAGACGGTCCGCAACGAGCATGCCTGGCCAGTGCCGGCGCAAGTATCGCTCACGACGGGGCCGAATACGAGCTGTAGGACAGGGGAAAGATGGGCGAAATTCATCCGGCGCTAGATCGTGGCGAGTTCGAGGGGATGCTGCGCAGTACCGAGCGCGGCTATTGGGACAAGCATCCCTTTCATCAGCGCATGCACGCCGGTGAGCTCGGTCCTGTTGAGCTGCGGGTATGGGTGGCCAACCGGTGGTATTACCAGCGGAACCTGCCGCAGAAAGATGCTGCCATCGTCGCGAACTGCCCGCTGCCAGAGGTCCGTCGACGGTGGCTGCCACGAATCGCTTACCACGACGGCGTTGCGGACGGTGACGGCGGCTGCGCCCGCTGGTTGGTGTTGGCGGATGCGGTCGGATTGACCCGCGCGGAAGTCATCGACGAGCGCCACCTGTTGCCGGGTGTACGTTTTGCGGTCGATTCCTACGTCACTTTTGCTCGCACTCGGCCGTGGATTGAGGGCGTCGCGTCGTCGCTGACCGAGTTGTTCGCGCCAGCCGCGATGGCCGCGCGCACCGTCGCGCTGAGGCAGCATTACCCGTGGCTTGACCATGACGCGCTCGGATATTTTGACTCCCGTATCAATCGCGCCCAACAAGAATGCGTCGATGCGCTGGATATCGTATTGTCGCATTGCACGTCACGGCCCAGCCAGGACGCCGCGGTCCGCGCACTGGAGTTCAAGACCGACGTGCTGTGGAGCATGCTGGACGCAATCGAGCACTCGCTGCTGGCGGATAGATGACGGCAGCGTTGTTGCTCACTGATCGGCCGCAGCTGCGCCGAGGGGTCCGCGCCGCTACCGACCCGCTCAGCGACGAGACGGTGCTGCTGTTCCCCGAGGGTGTGCTCATCCTCAATGAGACGGCGGCGGCCGTGGTCCGGCAGTGCGACGGATGTCTCAGCGTGGCCGAGGTGGCGCAGGCGGTCGGTGAGGTCTACGACGACGTCGCGGTCGCCGACGTCATGTCGCTGCTGCGGGATTTGATAGCGCAGAAGCTGCTGGTGGCCAACCGTGGATAGACCACTGGGCCTGCTCGCGGAGCTGACCTACAAGTGCCCGCTGCACTGCCCGTACTGTTCCAACCCCGTGGCTGTCCCGCGGGCAGCGGAGCTGACGCTGCACGAGTGGTGCCGAGTGCTGGCCGAAGCTCGGCAGCTGGGTGTACTGCAACTGCACCTCACCGGAGGCGAGCCGCTGGTACGACC
Source organism: Pseudonocardiales bacterium (assembly GCA_023252195.1). Lineage (GTDB taxonomy): Bacteria > Actinomycetota > Actinomycetes > Mycobacteriales > Pseudonocardiaceae. The sequence continues at coordinate 147,131 of JAHEXI010000005.1, read as the reverse complement.
TGACCTCACACCGCTGATAACCCAGGCCCGTGACCTGGGTTTCTACGTCAATCTGGTCACCAGTGGGGTGGGTCTCGATGAGCGGCGGGCGAGCGAGCTGGCCCACGCGGGACTCGACCACGTCCAGCTCAGCATGCAAGACGCTGACCGCGGGGCAGCCGACGAGATAGCGGGTGCCCGCGTCTTCGGCCACAAGCTGGCTGCTGCACGAGCCGTGACGGCAGTGGAGCTGCCGCTGACGATCAACGTCGTCCTGCATCGCGGCAACATCGGCCGGATCGGGCCGATCGCCGATCTCGCCGCTGCCCTGAGCGCGGACCGCCTCGAGCTCGCGCACACCCAGTACTACGGCTGGGGGCTGCTCAACCGCTCCGCGCTGCTGCCGACACGTGACCAGGTCGTCGCCGCGGAACACGCCGTCGCGCACGCGCGAGCAACCTACGGCGACACCCTCGAGATCCTCTATGTCGTCGCGGATTATCACGAGTCGTACCCGAAGCCGTGCATGCACGGTTGGGGGCGCAGACACATTGTCATCGCTCCTGACGGGCGGGTGCTGCCCTGCCCGGCGGCGGCGCAGATTGTCGGGCTCGGCATCGAGACTGTGCGCGAGCGCCCGCTGAACGAGATTTGGCACCACTCCCCTGCGTTCACCCGATTTCGCGGATACGGCTGGATGTCCGAGCCGTGCCGCAGCTGCGCCCGCAAGGAGATCGACTTCGGCGGCTGCCGCTGCCAGGCCTTCCAACTCACCGGCGACGCATCCCGAGCAGACCCGGTATGCCAACTGTCGCCCGATAACCACCTCGTCGAAGCGGCTCTCCGAGTCGTCGGGCCACCGCATCAGCCGTTGCACCCCCGGTCGAATCCGTCGGTGGAATGACTGCCACGTGGGTTCGGTTGACCTCCCTTGTGAATGACCCGCTCGCCGGCTCGGCATCGTCGGCTGAGCACCAGCCGGTGGACCACCGCCTGAACGCCGAGCGGGCCGCCACGTTGCACCGCATCGCGTCGCTGACCCGCCAGTTCGACGCCATCGTCGAGTCCTCCGCGCTGACCACCAATGACGACGAACACGATCCCGAGGGGGCGACTGTCGCGTTCGAACGCGCGCAGGTCGGTGCGCTGCTGGCCGGGGCGAAAAAGGACCTAGTGGCTGTCGATCGGGCAATCACACGATTCCTCAATGGCAGCTACGGCGTCTGTGAGCGGTGCGGGCAGACTATCGCCCCAGAGCGATTGGCCGCACTTCCCGCGGTCGGAGCCTGCATCGGCTGCACTACTCATATCCGACGATGATCGGCGCGGCTGCTGTTGTCAAGGTCGGGCGTAGTAGGCGTACCAGTCCCGGCTCGACGGGCTGAAGTAGTGCTCGGCGGCGACTTTCTCGCCGGGAAAGAGCCGGAAGGCTTCTGGTGCACCATTGAGCGTGGGATGAAAATAGGCACCGCTGACCCAGTTCGGGTTGATGTCCAATTCCATACCGCGCACCACGCCGCTGGCCTGCAGGATCTGCCCCAGGCTGCACACCGAAAGGGCGGGCCCACCAACGTAGACCTCGCCACCATCGGCGGTGATACCGAAGCCCGAGCGGTGAATGAACGCGACTTGCCCCACCGTGCTACCCCACTCGGCGGTGCCGCCACTGCGGCAGGTCGGGTTGACCTGTCCGTCGTCGACCAGCGGGACGAGGTTCTGCCGGACGCTGGCCACGTCCGGGGCCATCCGCACCTCGCGATTCCAGGCGCCGACGGTGGCCGTGCCATCGGTGCGCAGTATCAGGCTGGCGGCCCCGTCCACCAGCGGTCGCACGGTGCGGCCCTGGCTGTAGTAGCCGCCGTGGCTGGCACCGTTGAGGCGGAACCCACCGTTGAACGCGGCGACCACGGTGCGTCCCTCGGCGGGAGTCAATGCCGTTGCGGCCTGCCAGCTTCCACCGGGATCCTGGAAGCCCGGGTGTAGCTGACCACGTACCAGGGTGGGATCAAACCACATCACCCCGGCCAGGAAGGATGTGTGCTCGCGATCCGGACGCACGTGAGCCACCCGAACCGCGGGCTTACCGTGCACCGTCGTCACGGTCTCCCACTGACCTTCGCCGGGTAACGGCGCGATACCCGCCGGCGGAGGCAGTGGCGGCGGCGCGGGCAAGTGCGCTACGAATGCCCTGACGTGCGGATCAGTCGGTGCCACCGGCACCGCTCCGACCCGCGGGATCCCTCCCACCGGCAGTCCGCCGGTCAACGGCCGATTGTGTTCGTACTGCTGTTTCTCCAACCAGGTGATCAGCCCGTCGAAGCCGTGGTCGCGGCCCCACTCAGCCAACCGGGCCGCCACGCTGTCGGTGGCGGGCGCCCGCAACGCGCCCGCCACCGAGACACCCACCACGGATCCAACGACCATTACCGCGACGAGCCCGACCACCAACAACCACCGCCACCGACGACGCCGTGGGCGATCCGGCTGATTCGTCGGGGTCGGCGTGGACGTGGCGACCATTGCCCCCCAGTCAAGCAGCTCGACGGGTGGAGCGGCGGCGGGTGGGCCGCCGTGGTCCGCGCCGGGAGGCTTCGACAACGCCGCCCTGGCGGCGTCGCGGCTTTGCCGGCGCGAGAGCCGGGGTGGAAACCGAAGCACCCGCGGGTGGCAGGACCAGCGCAGCCGGCGGTCCGGTCAGCGCGGTGATCTGCTCGGCACCGGGACGCACTTGCGCCATTACCGGCTTGATGCCGGCCAACCGCGTCAGTGTCCGCACATCCCTGATCTGGTCAGGGGTCGACAGGGTGACGACAACCCCCTCGGCACCAGCTCTGGCGGTACGCCCGGAGCGGTGCAGGTACGCCTTGCACTCCGCCGGCGGATCCACATGCACTACCAGGCCGATCTCATCGACGTGGATGCCGCGCGCGGCGATGTCGGTCGCCACCAGCACCCGGGCGCTACCCGCGCTGAACGCCGCGAGATTACGGGCCCGAGCCTGCTGTGAGAGGTTCCCGTGTAGCTCCACTGCGGGAAGTCCGGCAATCGTCAGCTGCTTGGCAAGCTTCTTCGCGGCGTGCTTGGTGCGGGTGAACAGCAGGCTTCGGCGCTGGCCAGAGGCAAGCTCTCGGATCACCGACGGCTTATCGGCGTGATCCACCGTGAACACGTGGTGCGCCATTTTCGATTCCGTCGCCACCACGGGGTCGACCGAGTGCACCACCGGATTGGTCAGGTAGCGGCGCACCAGCACGTCCACGGCGTTGTCCAGGGTGGCCGAGAACAGCAGCCGCTGGCCGCCAGCCGGAGTCAGGTCCAGCAACCTGCGGACGGCAGGCAGGAAACCGAGGTCGGCCATGTGGTCGGCTTCGTCCAGTACGGTGACCTCGACCTCGTCGAGCTGCACATGGCCCTGGCCGAGTAGGTCCTCCAAGCGGCCGGGACAGGCGATGAGGACGTCGATCCCACCACGGAGCGCGGACACCTGTCGGCCCTGCCCGACACCGCCGTAGACGGTGGTGATTCGTTGCCCGAGCGCAGCAGCCAGAGGGACGAAGGTATCGGCGACCTGGTTGGCGAGTTCCCGGGTGGGCACTAGCACCAGAGCGCGCGGGCGCCCTGCGGTGCGGCGCAGCCCAGAGCGAGCCAGTGCGGTGGTCGTCGGGATCGCGAAGGCAAGCGTCTTGCCGCTGCCGGTGCGGCCGCGGCCGAGCACGTCACGGCCGGCGAGTGCGTCTGGCAGCGTTGCGGTCTGAATCGGAAATGCCGTGGTGAGGCCTTGGCGGGTAAGCACGGTAAGCAGTTCTGCTCGTACTCCGAGCTCGCGGAAACTGCATGGTTGCCCGGAGGCGGGGTGGTTCGAAGGCACGCGGGGGTGATCCTCTCCTGGAGAGCTGGTGGCCGCTGATGCGTGGCCACCCCGCTGTCCCGCGGAGAAGCTCCTGCGCCGCGAAGGCGCTCACAGTCGACCTCGGCTGCACCGAACGTCGGTGGCAGCATCGCAAGTCCCATTATGCCCGATCATCCGCACTCGGTGCATCGAGGGTCCACATACCGTGCAACAGACCCGAACACACCGGTTGGAAGGTCGGGTCAGGTTTGCGGTCACCGCTCCACGGGTATCAATCGAACAACCCAGGACCGATCGACCAGCAAGGACGGTGTTGGAAATGACGGACACCCGACGACTTCCCAAGCCGGTCGCTAATGAATGGGACTGGCAGCTCAAGGGCTCCTGCCAGGGGTTGAACAGCAGCGTCTTTTTCCATCCAGACGGCGAACGAGGTTCAGCGCGATCCCGCCGTGCCGATCGGGCGAAGGCAATTTGCCAGCACTGCCCGGTTCTGGAGCAATGTCGCCGTCACGCGCTATCCGCGCGGGAACCGTACGGCGTCTGGGGAGGTCTCACCGAAGAGGAACGCCGAGAGCTCTGGACCGGCGAACGCGAGCTGCTGGTGAGCTGACGATCCGTGACACCATGTGCCCTGACATCGGAGGGCGCATGAGTCACGTGGTGGTCGTTGGCGCAGGGTTGGGCGGGCTGCGCACCGTCGAGTTCCTCCGCGCAGAGGGATTCTCCGACCGGATCACCCTTGTCGGCGACGAGGCGCACGAACCCTACGACCGCCCCCCGCTGTCCAAGCAGATCCTCGCCGGAACCTGGCCCGAGGAACGGGCCATCCTGCATCGCGGTGAGCTGGCCGATCTCACTGTGTCCTTGCACCTGGGCAGATCCGCTATCAGCCTGGACGACGGTGTGGTTGAGCTCGACGATGGCGCGCGGCTGCGCTACGACACCCTCGTAGTGGCCACCGGGGTCCGGCCACGGCGACTACCCGGCCAGCCCGATCACCCGGAGCTGCACGTACTGCACACGCTGGAGGACTGCCGGGCGCTGCGGGGTTCGATGTCCCGGGCACGCTCGCTTCTTGTGGTCGGCGCCGGCTTCATCGGCGCTGAGGTCGCCGCCACCGCCCGGATGGCCGGTCTCGAGGTGACTATGCTGGAGGCGCTGCCGGTGCCGTTCGGCCGAGTGCTCGGCGAGCAGATGGGCCAGCTGTGCGCCCGATTGCAGACCGACAATGGGGTCACGGTGCGCTGCGGGACGCGGCTCGATGGCTTTCTTCTCAACGGTGACGGCGGGATCGCCGCCCAACTAGCCGATGGAACCGTCCTGCGAGCCGACTGTGGCGTCGTCGGAGTGGGCACTGTGGTCGACGCCGGGTGGCTCGCCGGGCTCGGGGTACCGACTGCAGGCGGGCTGCTCTGCGATGCCACCGGTCTGGTAGAGGGCACCGGCAACGTCTACGGGGTCGGTGATATCGCCGCCTGGCGGCACCCCACGTTCGGAGACCGGCCGCGCATCGAGCACTGGACCTCGGCCACCGAGCAGGCCGCCGTCGTCGCGCAGCGCATCGCCGGCGCGGAGATCACCCGGCTAGCCGATGCCGTGCCGTACTTCTGGTCCGACCAGTATGGGCTGACGCTGCAGCTGATCGGGCGCTGCGATCTGGCGACGTCTGTTGAAGTGCTGCACGATCCCGGCGCGATCAAGGGAACCGTCGCGGGCTACTTCTCCGACGGCGCTCTCGTTGCCGTGTTGGCCTTTCACGCGCCCCGGCTGCTCAACCGCTACCGCCGGCTGGTGGCCGCCGGTGCCAGCGAGCCAGAAGTGCGTTCCGCCGCAGCCGAACTCGCCTCCCGATAAGCGCTAGCCGCCCGGGTGCTACAGGGCGGTGCCCATCCGGCCGGGGTCAAGTAGGTCCCGCGGTGGCCCCAATCGCGCAGGGCAGACACGGCGGTAGATCTCCACCTCCAGCAGCGAGGTGTCGACATGCAAACGGAGGTAGAGCAGCAGTCGAGATAGCGGTGAGGAAGAACGGCTTGCGCCCGTAAAGATCAGATAGCTTCCCGTACAGCGGAGTGGAAATCGTCGCGGTGATCAAGTAGGCGGTGGTCGCCCGGGCTTGCAGGCTCAACCCGTGCAGGTCATCGGCGATGGTACGGATGGCCGTGGACACGATCGTCTGGTCCAGCGCGGCCAGCAGGACCCCCAGCATCAGGCCGAGCAGGATCGTCACAATCTGCCGGTGCGTGAAGCTTCCGGGCGCGGCACCCGGCGAAGTGCGATGCTGCGGCGCCGCCGCGGTGGCGGTCATGAACAGGGATCTTCGTGTTTGGCCAGCCCGGTATGCTCCGCCGCGACGGTCACGGCGGACTCACTTATTGGTTGCAGAATACAACTACTTGCGGTCAGCATGCCCTCTGGTGAGCCGGTCTGCAACCGAGATACCAGCGACCTCCCTGCCCGAGCCTCCCTCTCGAGATCTTCGGGGGCGTGATCTACGCACTGACTGTCGTAGTTCTAGTCATGTCCGAACGCGTAGCCCGGTCGGCGCATAGACGGCCTCGCACCCCGGGGGAACCATGTGTGATGGGCGTCACAACGATCAACCGGTGCAGGAGAGCAGGCACCGCGACCTTCGTGCGTCTGGTACCGGGAAGGTGAACCATGAGCCGCGGAAAACTGGCCGCTGTGGTGGTAGTCGCCACCCTCGGTCTCGGCAGTTACTCGTGCGGGCAGCAAAGCGCGCCGTCGGCGCATGAAGTGTCCGGTCCACCGCAGACCGTGGCGGCGTGGTCGACGGGAGCGCAGCTCTTCGACGGGTTGGGAGACTTCCACCGCACGGTCACCACGTCGTCGCCGGACGCGCAACGGTACTTCGACCAGGGCATGCGTTACCTCTGGGCTTTCAACCACGACGAGTCCACACGTTCCTTCGCCAAGGCTGCGCAAGTCGATCCCGCTTGTGCCATGTGCTATTGGGGCGTGGCCTTGACGGTCGGTCCTAATTACAACGTGCCATTCATGGCGCAGCCACGCGCCAAGGCAGCGTGGGAAGCGGTACAACTGGCGCAGAAGGCCGAGCTGCGCACCACCCCGGTGGAGCGGGCGCTGGTCGACGCAGTGTCCAAGCGCTACAACGGTGCTCAGCCGCTCGACCCGACCAACGAGGGGCCGGTGCTCAATGCCTATGCGGAGGCGATGAAAGGCGTTGCGCAGCAATTCCCTGGCGACCTCGATGTGCAGACAATGTATGCCGAGGCGATGATGAACTTGAAGCCGTGGAAGCTATGGACATCAGATGGCAGTCCGGCTCCGGGCACGGAGGAAATAATTGCGACGCTGGAATCCGTCATGAAGCAGAATCCGAATCATCCGGGTGCCAACCACTATTACATCCACGTGATGGAAGCTTCGCCGTATCCCGAAAAAGCGCTCGTCTGCGCGGAACGGTTGAGAGGGATGATGCCGGCCGCCGGACATCTGCAGCACATGCCCGCTCACATCATGCAGCGCGTCGGCCGGTACGAAGACGCTGCCGAGGCCAACCGTGAGGGCGCGGCGGCGGACGCAGCGTACTACGCCCGGGCTAAGCCGCTGGATTACTACACCATGTACACCGGCCACAACTATCAGTTCCTCGCTTTCTCGACAGCGATGGAGGGCCGCAAGGCCGAGACGCTGGAAGCCGTGCGCAAAGCACGCGAGATCATCCCGGACGAGATGCTGCTGGCAATGCCCGGTTTCGACTGGTTAATCTCTGAACGCTACACGGCCATGGTTCGCTTCGGCTTGTGGGACGAGATGCTGACTGAGCCTGCGCCCAATCCTAAGCTGCATGGGTTAACCGGCGGTTACCTGTTCGGCAGAGCCGTGGCGCTGACCGCCAAGGGCCGCGTGGACGATGCAAAGGCTACGGTCGCCCAGCTTGAGGAACTGTCAACGAACACGCCGACCGACTATGGCGCAGGCAACAATACTGCCCGCGATATGTTCGCGATCGGCGTGCTCGTCGCCAAGGCGCGCATCGCCGATGCCGAAGGAAAGCCGGACGAGGCACTGTCCTTCTTGCGCGACGCCGTCACCAAGGAGGATCAGACGGCGTACGATGAGCCGTCCGACTGGTTCTTCCCGGTCCGACATATTCTCGGCGCTGAACTGCTCAAAGCCGGAAATATCAGCGAGGCAGGGGCCGTTTACCGTAAGGATCTCGCGCTCCATCCGCACAACGGCTGGGCGCTGTACGGGCTGGCCCAGACGCTGAAGGCACAGAACAGGAACCCTGAAGCGGAAAACGTGGAGAAACAATTCCAGCAGGCTTGGAGCAAAGCCGACATAAGCCTGACGGCATCAGCCTTCTGAGCCCAGGTAGCACCTCAACTGGTGGGTTTGCAGCGGGTCCCCTCAGTCGGCAGCTTGAGGTCGGCGAGATAGCTGATCCCAGCATCATCGACGCAGGTGTTGCCTTGCAGGAAGGCGGTGTGCTGGGTGCCCTCGTAGGTCAGCAACCGTGCATTGAGGTCGCGGGCGAGGTTCACGCCGGCCTGGTAAGGGGTGGCCGGATCCTGGGTCGTGGAAATCACCATGACTGTCGGCAACCCGGGAGTATGCGGATCGTGCGGGCCGCCGGTGGGCGGCACGGGCCAGAATGCGCAGTTGTCAAGGGCCGGCGATGGTGGTAGACCGGTGTCGAGGAAGGGAGCGACCTTCCGGTATTGGGCGTCGATATCGCGGGCCACGTTCGGATCTTTGATCGGTGGGTTGTCGACGCATTGGACGGCCTGGAAGACATCCATCTCGGTCGAGTAGGAGCCATCTTGCCCGCGTCCATAGTAGATGTCGGCAAGACGCATCAAAATGTTCCCCTGGCCCTGGGTGAGTTCGACCAGACCACGGTTGAGGGTGGGCCACAGGTCGGACAGGTACAACGCCTGAACGGTCCCGATCGTGGCATCGCTGTAAGAAAGCTTGCGCCCGTCGGGCACACCGATCGGTTTGTTGATCAGCGGGCGAACAAGGGCTTGGAACTTGCTCACAGCCTGGGTCTTGTCCTGTCCCAAGCCACAATCAGGACGCGCTGAGCACCACGCGGCGAATGCATCAAAAGCTTTCTGGAATCCTCGGCCCTGGTCGATAAGCTCACCAATCTGGTCCTGCGCAGGATCGAGAGCGCCATCGAGGATCATCGCACGAACATTCTTGGGAAACGCTTCAGCGTAGCTGGACCCGATCCGGGTACCGTAGGAGTAACCGAGGTAGGTGAGCTTCTCATCCCCGAGGGCTGACCGCATGACGTCCATGTCGCGGACCGCATCGCGGGTGCCGATGTTTTCGAGGACCTGCTTTCCAATGTCGCCGACCGTCTCGGGCGTGCCGCCGTTTGCGAGTACCTCTTGTCCGGTGCGGGTGACACAGCCAGCGTCGTCGGCCTTTTCCTGATTCTCCGTCTGCGCTACCCCGGCCGGCGAGGTGTCGACGTTGAGGTTCATCAGGCGTTCAGCATCGCGTTCCGCTGGGGTCCGGCAGACGACTTGCGGTTTGCTGGAGCCGACACCGCGTGGGTCGAAGCCCACGAAGTCAAAACGTCGTCCGATGTCGTTGTTCGTGATCTGGTCGGCGAGGCTGGCCGCGGTGCTCATCCCAGACCCGCCAGGCCCACCAGGGTTGATCACCAACGAACCGATGCGGTGCGCTGGGTCCGACGCGGGTCGGCGCAGCAGGCCGACCTTGATCGCCCGGCCCTTCGGGTTGGCGTAGTCCAGCGGCACGTTGAGATAGGCGCACTGCAGGCCTGGGTCAGCGTAAGACTTCTTGTCGCTGGGGGTGGTGGCGAACGCGGAACACCCGCCCCAGGACAGGTTCTGCCCGTAGAACTGCTCCAACCCCGTGGGGACCGCGCCGACGGGACCGTCGTGCTGCGCAGCGGTGCCCGTGGCGGCGGAGCATCCCAGTGCTAAGGCCGCGACCGCTGCGAGCACCGGCCCAACGGACAGCGCAGGCGCACGTTTCATCCCAGCTCCCCTTATCCCGGTACTTGTCACCCAGTTATGATCACTGCCTGCAACTGGGCCCGTTCACCGCGTGAGCTTACCCATGGCCGTGGCTGAACGTTTTCAGCAGGTTGTCCTTGATCTCCGGTCGGCCGGCGGCGACGAGGGTGAACGTCGCCTCCCGAACCAGCCGTTGGGCATGCTGGCGCGCCAGGATCCCCGCGCTTCCCACTGCTACTACGAGTGCGCCGGCCGCGCGGTAGGCGAGCTCAGACGCGGCGGCGCGGGCTGCTGGCAACGTCTCCGGGTCACCAAGCCCAGCATCGAGCCGGTGGCGGATCCCGCACTGCTCCGTGCGCAGTAGCTCTGCGACCTCGGGTCGCCCCGCCTCGCCGATCATCCGGATGCACCGCTCGGCGACGCCCATCGCGAGGCAGGCGCTGCGCCGTGAGCTCATCACCTGGTTGGCGAGGAAGTCGCAGTGCGTGACCTCGGCGGTGACCTTCTCGGCCGGTAGGACGTAGTCCGCGAACCGGAGCCGGACGGTGTGGCTGCCTTGGGCTGCGATCATGTGGAGCGGCTCGACGGTGATGCCCGCGCCGGCCTGCGCATCGACCAGTCCGGTGACGATGGTGCCGGTGGACTGCCCGGCCCGCAGCACTGTGTTGCGCGCCGAGATCTGCAGCACATCGATGATGTCCCAGCCGGTGACGAACGGAGCCTCGCCGGTCAACAGCCAACCACCGTCGGTGGCCGTCGCCCACAGCCGCGGAGGCTGCGGGATCGCGCCGGCGAAGGACACTCCCCCACGCAGCTCACCTCGCATCGCCGCGTCGAGGTACTTCTCCCGCAGGTCTGCGTTCGCCGTGCCGGTGAGGCCGCGTACCACGCTGTGGTGCTGAATCCAGGTGAAAGTGGTGGTAAGGCAACCGCTTGACAGCGTCTCAAGAATCCTGATCAAGGACGGGAAATCGACCTCGACCCCGCTGCGCTGGGGGTCGCCTGCCAGGCCGTAGAAACCCTGTGCGGCGAGCAGGTCTAAATGGCTGCCGGGGATGGCTCCTTGGGCGTCGACCTCAAGGGCCGCTGGAAACAGCACTTCCTCCGCGATCATGTGGGCCCGCTCCACCATGCTCGGCACCCGAACAACGCTACCCTCGCCTGCGTCCTAGCATCGGTGGGTGGCAATTGATGCTGCGCGGCTGCTGGCTCGAGCACACCGCGCACCTGCAGAGCTCACCCGGCGCGATGTGGCCCGGCTGATGCTCACCATGCCCTCGAAGGATGCACTGGCTGCGCTGCCTACCTTGCGCCGTGAGCTGCTCGCGGCAGGCAATCCGTTGTCGGCCGGCTTCTGGGGATCCGCCGAGTCCGTCCTGCGACGGATCGGTACCGGAGCAGCCACTGTCGGCGATGTACACGGCTGGCTGGAGGCGACCGGAACCGAACCGACAGCGATCATTGGGATGTACGTGTGGGATGAGGAATCAGCACGCACCCCGCTCGGCCGCGAGTTGCATGACTTACTGGTCACGCACCTCGAGGCGGCCCTGCGCACGGGAGCCATCGACCCTGATCGGCTGGTCGCGGATGATCCGGCAGCGACGCAGGAGTACGTGGCGTTGCAGGAACGGTGGATGACCGCGCCGCTGCCCGACGGCCGGGTGCCCATGGGCGAGTTGCTCGACGAGGAGGACGACGACTTTCTCGCCGAGTGGGACGCTGCCGAACGGGCCGCTGCCGGCGAGCTCCGGGACGTCCTTGCCGAGGTAGGCGAACGCCCTCGGCCAGACTCGGAGCTGCAGGCTGCGTGCCGCAGGCTGCGTACCTCGTTGCGGAGCCGGGCGCTGTCGACGAGCCTGCTCCACGCGTACAGTGGCGTCGATCCGGACAATCTGGACTCCGATGATCCGCGGCTGTGGCTGCGGTTGGCCGCGGGTGTCATCAACCCGGTGTATGAGCCATCTGACGTTATTGCGGCCGACGAGGTCGCCGGGATCGCTCTCGATCACGAAGACTGGCTTGCCGCGGTGGCGGGACTGGCGCGTGGCGGACCCACCACGCCGGCCTCCGGCCCGGACCTCGCCCGATTTATCGTCGATGCGGACGACGATGACGACGTCCGCGTGCTAGCCGGGTGGTTCATCCCCGTCGTGGAGCAGTGGCAGGTCCTTGGCGCCCTCGACAAGAACGAGCGTCTCACACCGTTGGGCTGGTGGGGCATTCCCGAGGCGCTGCTGCAGGCATGGTCGGGCGACGCCGTGGGGTGAGCGGCTCGGCGGCTCAATACCGCCAGCGGTGCGCGGCCACGACATCGTCCAGCGGCCGGTCGGCGGCCCATGCGGCGTCGGACCGGCGCACCGCGAGGAACGCGCCGAGCAGCGGCTCACCGAGCATCGCGGTGAGCCGCTTGGAACCGCTGAGCGCTTCTTCCTGCTCGGCGGGTGTAGTTGGTAGCCGGGTGAGGCCACGGGCCGCGCGGTCCTGCTCACTCCACCCACCGGGATCGGCCTGGATCGGCTCGCCGGGATCGGCGTCGTCGCGCAGTCCCGCCACCCCAGACGCGATCACCGCGGCCAGCGCGAGGTACGGGTTGGCTGAGGCATCGGAGACCTTGAGCTCGACGTTGGCGTGGTCGGCGCCGAGCAGCTTCGAACCGAGGACGTAACGCAGCGGTGCCTCACGGTTCTCCGCCCCCCAGAACTGGTAAGCGCCGGCGAAGTATCCGGGCCGCAGCCGGGCCAGTGACGGCACGCTCGGCGCTGTGATCGCGGCCAGTGCGCGCAGGTCGCGGAGCAATCCGCCCAGCCAGCCGGCGCCGTCGGGGCCAGGGCGGTCGGGCGCAGCGTCGGCGCTCGTCAGCAGATTGCGTTCGCCCCGCCACACCGAGGTGTGCAGGTGCCAGCCGTTGCCTACACCGGCAGCCGTGAACAGCGGCGCGAAACAGGCCCGTAGACCATGTGACCTGGCCGCGGCGTGGATCGTCTGGCGAGTCAGCAGCTGCCGATCCGCGGCGGTGATCGGATCGGATGCGACGATGCTGAGTTCCATTTGAGCCGGTCCGTACTCAGCGTGCAGCTGGTTGACCGGCACGCCGTTGTCCGCCAGATCAGCCAGCAGATCAGCCACGAACTCGTCGACCGCCAGCATGGCGTGCGGGCTGTAGGCAGGGGCCTGGTAGGCCAGCCGAGGTTCCCCGTCGAGATCGCTGGCCTGAGTGAGAACGAACTCCAGTTCGTAGCCGGCTTTGATCTCCAGCCCCTCCGCGGCGGCCGCCTCCACCTGGGCTTCGAGCACCCCACGCTGGTCGTATGGCCACGGCGAGCCGTCCACCGCGATCTGCCGGCCCGGAGCCCACGCCAACGCAGGCTGCCCGGCCAGCCGAGTCAGCCCACGCAGGTCCGGCACCAACCGGACGTCGCCGGACGGGGTGGCCAGACCCTGATGGGCGAAGGTGATCGCGTCGTGGGTGTCGAACACGGCGAACAGCGTGCTCACCCCGACGCCGCGGGTGGCCACCTGGGGCAGCGACGCGATCGGCACTGTCCTGGAGCGCGGTATCCCGTTGTTGTCCGCCCACGCGATGGTCACCCCGACGACGCCGTAAGCGGCCAGGTCCGCAGCCAACGCCCGCGCATCGACCATGTCGATCCTCCCACCCGCTCGCCCAGGCCAACCGTGCTCGTGACCAGGCTAGCGTGCAACGGCTACGCCGCCGCCGGCCACGAACAGCAGCGGAGCAGGAACATTCCGACCCGAAACCCTGTTGGACACAGTGTCCAGCACCCAATCCTGACTCACTCTTGCGCGCGACGGCGCAGGGGTGCGGTACTAGCTCCAGACACACAATGGTCACCTCGGGAACACAGCGCGAACAGCGTTCGTCTGCAACAGTGGGACCTTGGGATGCGATGTCAGGGTTGACGGGTGGCTCCCGTGAGTTGCAGCCGGTTTGACCCGGCCTGGTCGCAAAGATCAGGCACGACGGAGGGAGAAGCCATGACCAGCACGCTTACCCGCCTTGAGTTGACTGCCTCCGACCGTTGCGACCGGTGCAGCGCCGCTGCCCGCGTCCGAGCAGTGCTGCCTTCAGGTGGAGAACTGCTGTTCTGCAACCACCACGCCCGCGAGCACTCGTCGAAGTTGACGGAGCTCGCGGCGGACATCCAGGTCAGCGACGAGTAGCCAAGCGGGATAGCTTGATTGTATGAGCGCCCCAGAACTCGCTACGCAGAGCTGCAAAGACTGCGCCCCCGGCTCTGCCCGACTCGACGAAGCCCAGGCGGCCAAGCTGCACCGGCAGATCGATGCCGCCTGGGAACGCGACGCTGATCAAGTGATCCGTCGGGTCTTCACGTTCTCGAACTTTCGGGAACCATTCGCCTTGGCTACCCAGATCGCCCTGCTGGCAGAGTCTCAGGGCCACCATCCCGACCTGGAGGTGAGCTGGGGCAAGCTGGCGGTGACCTTCACGACGCACCACGCCGGCGGTCTGACCGAAAGCGACTTCGTCATGGCCGCCAAGATCGACGGTTTCGCTCCGGCATAGCTAGTGGACCGCCGTGCAGCTATCGGGAACGCAGGTAGGCGATGCGTCTCTCGAGATCCTCGACGGTGGCCATGGCCGTAGGCGGGCCGCCGCACGCGGTGCGGAGCTCTTGATGGATCGCGCCGTGTGGCCGGTCGGTCCGGTGGTGGGCCATCGCTACGAGGGTGTTGAGTTCCCGGCGCAGCTCGGTGAGTCGTTGGCGCACCGTGGGCGGCTGGGTCTTCGCCGACGGCCCGCCCAAGCGTCCGACGGAGCGCTCCGTCGCGCGGCCCAACTGTTGCTGCTGGCGCTGTCGCAGCAGCGCCCGCATCTGATCGGGTTCCAGCAGACCGGGTAGGCCGAGGTAGTCCTGTTCATCCTCGGAGGTGGCGAAGGCGGCCGTGCCGAAGGATGCCCCGTCGTAGATCACCTGATCCAGCTCGGCGTCGGCGCCCAACGCAGTGAACGCCCGCTCCTGCTCGCCAGGTTCGTCGCGCTGCGCGTTGGCCTGCGCGAGCGCCTCGTCATCCCAGCCTTCCGCGGCCCGGTGCGGTGCACCGAGCACGTGATCGCGCTGTTTCTCGAGTTCACTGGCCAGCCCCAACAACACCGGCACGCTGGGCAGGAACACCGTCGCGGTCTCGCCGGGTCGCCTGCATCTGACGAACCGGCCCACCGCCTGGGCGAAATACAGCGGGGTGGCTGCCGATGTCGCGTACACGCCGACGGCGAGTCGAGGCACATCAACGCCTTCGGACACCATCCGGACCGCGACCAGCCAGCTCTCGTCGGAGTCGGCGAACGCCGCGATCCGGCCGGTGGCCGATGGGTCGTCGGACAGCACCAACACCGGCTCCCGACCGGTGATCATTGCCAAAATCCCAGCGTAGGCCCGCGCGGTGGTGTGGTCGGTGGCGATCACCAGCCCGGCTGCGTCGGGCAGCGCGCCAGCACGTAGCTGGGTAAGCCGGGTGTGCGCGGCGGTGAGCACCGCCGGCATCCACTCTCCCGTCGGATCCAACGCGGTGCGCCAGGCCCGGGCGGTGTGCTCGGCGGTGAGCGGCTCGCCCAGCCGCGCCGAGTACTCCTCCCCCGCGCTGGTCCGCCAGCGGGCCTCCCCGGAGTAGGCGAGAAACATCACCGGCCGGACCACCCCGTCGGCCAGAGCTTCGGAATACCCGTAGAAGTGATCCGCGACGGAGCGCAGCGCGCCGGCGCTATCGGGTTCATAGTTGATGAACGGGATCGGAGTGTCGTCGCTACGGAAGGGGGTCCCGGTCAGGGCAAGCCGGCGAACCGCCGGCGTGAAGGCCTCCCGCACTCCGTCACCCCAGCTCTTGGCATCTCCGCCGTGGTGGATCTCGTCGAGCACCACCAGGGTGGCGCGTCCTTCAGTCCGCACCCGATGCAGCGTCGGGTGTGCCGCGACCTGGGCATAAGTGACCGCGACACCGTGATAGTCGGGAGAGGTGGCGCCTACCGAGTTACGGAAATCGGGATCCAGGGCCAGACCGACCTCGGCGGCCGCTGCCGCCCACTGATGTTTGAGGTGCTCGGTCGGGGTGACCACGGTCACCGCGTGCACGGTCCGGTCGGCCAGCAGCTCCGCTGCCACTCGCAAGGCGAAGGTCGTCTTGCCGGCACCCGGCGTGGCGACCGCCAGGAAGTCCTGGGGCGCAGTGGCCAGGTACCGGGCCAGCGCTCTGCGCTGCCAGGCGCGCAATGGCTGGCGCGAAGAGGTGCCAACGGCGGTGGTCTCGGCGGGGCGGGACACGGCGGGCGGGCACTCCTTCTGCTCGGCGGGCGCTGACGCGCTCGTGAATGGCGATACGAGCGATTGCTCTCATCGCCACTCACGGGGTTGGGGTAGCCGCACGCTACCTGCCTCGGCGGGTCATGCTGTGCGCACTCCGGCGAATGGACCATCCTGGGAGGCGACATGGATACTCCCGTGGAGTCCACCGCCCGGCGCGCCCCGCTGCGCCTGATTTCCCGGACCGCTACAAAAGCCTGGAGCGACAGCTTCATCTCGCTGTCCGCCCAGGCAGCGTTCTGGATGACGCTGTCGCTGCCGCCGCTGCTGCTGGGAATGCTGGGCAGCCTCGGCTTCGTCACCAGCTGGTTCGGCCCGGCCACGGTCGAGGCTGCGCAGCGGGAAATCGTGCGGTGGGCCACCACGGTGTTCAGCGCCGATGTGGTCAACGAGATCATCCGTCCGACTGTGTCGGACATCCTCACCCAAGGGCACAGCTCGATCGTGTCGGTCGGGTTCGTCATCTCACTGTGGGCCGGTTCGTCGGCGCTGGCATCTCTGGTGGACTCGATCACCGCCGCCTATGAACAGCACACCGTCCGCCACCCGGTATGGCAACGGATCTTTGCCCTACTGCTCTACGCGGTGGCACTGATCGGATCGGTGTTCGTACTACCGCTGACTGCGCTGGGCCCGGACCTGATACCTGATCTGGTGCCGGCGGGAGGGCGACGCACGGTGGCCCTGCTGGTGAACATCTTCTACTACCCCGGGCTTGGCGTGTTGCTGATGGTTGGACTGGCCACGCTCTACAAGGTGGTGCTACCCAACAAGCTGCCGTGGCACCGCGGGCTTCCGGGCGCCCTACTGGCGATGGCGGTATTCCTGCTCACCAGCACCGGGCTGCGGTTCTACATCGCGTGGGTATCTGGCACCGGATACACCTACGGGGCGCTCGCCACTCCCATCGCATACCTGCTGTTCTCGTTCTTCATCGCGATGGCGATCCTGCTCGGCGCAGAGTTCAACAGCGCTATCGAGGAGATCTGGCCGGCGCATCCGACCCGACGCCAGCGGCGGCAGACGATGACTCGCGTGGCCGCGCGCACCCAGCCTGACAGCGATCGACCCGACAGCGACGCCGCCGGCAGCGACCGGGCGAACCGCTTGAGTCGGGCACCCGAATCCTCTTGAGCGGGTGCGCACATCCGCGTGGCGCGGGCCACCCGCACTCGGGTGATTCAGTGGGCAACTCGGGGCGAACAACGCAGTAGGAGTGCCTATGTCCTTCGACATTGTGAACTACAGCACCACTGCCCGCCGGGTGGTCGACGACGACGTCGACTACTCCGCCTTCCAGCGCACACCGCTACCCGAAGCCGCCCTGCGGGCGGTGCAGTACATGTCCGACGTGGAGAGCCACACCATCTGCTACCTGCGGGACTTGCTGGTCACGCCATCGCACCAGGACCCGGAGATCACGACGTTTCTCACCATGTGGGTCTATGAGGAGTTCTGGCACGGCGAGGTGCTGGACAAGGTGCTGGCCGCGCATGGTCGGAACGTCGGCCCCGATCGGATCCGCCGCATCCGGCTGGCCCAGGGCCGCGGTGACCGGCTGTCTCCGATCTACCAGGCAGTCGCAGCTAATTTGATCGGCGATGACTTCATCGCTGTGCACATGACCTTCGGCGCGATCAACGAATGGTCCACCTACGCGGGCTATAGCCGGTTGCTCGCCCAGACCGACCATCCTGAGCTGATCAAGCTCGTCGGGCGCATCCAGCGGCAGGAGACCCGGCACGTGGCTTTCTACGCCAGCCAGGCGCGGGAGCGGCTGCAGCGGTCGCGCGCCGCCCGGCTGCTGACCCGAGCCGTCCTGAGGATGGCCTGGACGCCGGTAGGGTCAGGGATCATGCCCGGCGCAGAGACAGAGTTCTTGTTGCGCTATCTGATGGGCGGCACCGACGGGACCCGGATGATCAGGCAGATCGACGAGAAGATCGACCGGCTGCCCGGTTTGGCCGGCATGCACCTGGTCAGCCGCGCTGCTGCCGGCTACGGGGTGGGACCCGACGCCGCTGGCCGCGCCACCGGTCCGGTCCAGCGAGCCGGGTCCATGCTGTGGTCTCTGCTGCGCTGTCCGTTGCTCAACCGCTGAGTGAGCCTGAGTGGTAACGCGCCAGATCGCCCTGCCCACCGAGACCCGCTTCCGCGACTCGGGCCAGCAGCGCCTCCCGTGCCGGCAGACAGACGCCGTCCAGCGCGTCCTGATCGAGCTCTACCCGGAATCCGGCGCGGCCCAGCAGCCGGACCCGCAGGTCGCGGACCGCAACGCGATTCTCCGCGAGGTACCGGCGGGCAGCCAGCTCAGCCCGCTCGACCAACGCCAGCCGCTCGACGGTCACCGGGACCCTGACGGCGATCCGGGAGGCCAGGCACGGCGTGCTCGGCTTGTCGCGCACCGACAGGTTCCAGTGCGTCGCCAGCAAGCGCACGGTTTCCTTGGTAGCGCCCACCTCGGCGAGCGGTTCGCACACCCCGAGCTCAGCAGCCGCTCGCAAGCCCGGGCGGTGCGCGGCACGGCGGTCATCGAGGTGCGTGCCGGTAGCGACGTGGGCGAAACCACTGCGCTGCGCGACACCGCACACCGCCGCGAGCACGGTTCGCTTGCAGAAGTAGCAGCGATCGCCGGCATTGGCCCGGTAACCCGGATCGACGTGCTCGTCGGTAGCCAGCACCAGCAATCGGGCCCCGATCTGTCCGGCGACGTGCCGGGCGGCTGCCAGCTCCGCGCGGGCCAGGCTGGGCGAGTCCGCAATGACGGCAAGTACGGCATCGGCGCCGATCGCCCGGACGGCTGCAGCCAGCACCACCGCGGAGTCAACCCCGCCGGAGAAGGCCACCACCAGCCCGTCCAAGCGTCCCAGCCGGTCGAGCAGCGCCGCCGCGGCAGAGGTAGTGACGACGGAATCCGCAGTGTGCATGGTCGACCATCCTCGCATGCCCGAAGTGGCACCGGCTTGCGTGAGATAGTCGGCACCGTGGTCGACTCAGCACCGCACTCATCGCGAGACGTCAGCGGTATCGCCCGGCTGGATTCCGATCGCCGGCGACGCACCGCCGTGCCCGAAGTCATCTTCGCCGAGGGCAAGACCGAGGAGCAGACGCTGCGGCTGCTCGCCGCACAGCGCAGCTGCGAACCTGGGTTCCCAGCGCTGGCCACCCGGTGCCCCGACGGTGTGCTGCACCGGGCACCGAGCTGGTTTGCGGCCGAGCCGGTCGTGGCTGACCCGACCGGGCGCACCGTGATCGTCGGTGCGCTGCCGCCGGCCCGCGGGTTCGTCGCCGTGCTCACCGGAGGTACCTCGGACCTGCCGGTCGCGCGCGAAGCGATCGCCACTCTGCAGGCGCTCGGCGCCGGACACCGGTTGATCGCCGATGTCGGGATCGCCGGACTGCACAGGCTGCTCGCACACCTCGACGAGCTGGCCGAGGCCGACTGCGTGATCGCCATCGCCGGAATGGAGGGCACCCTGCCGGGGGTGGTAACCGGGCTGATCCGAGCACCCGTGGTCGGGGTACCCACCAGTGTGGGCTACGGAGTCAGTGCGAGCGGACACGTCGCCGCGGCGACCATGCTCGCGTCCTGCGCACCGGGGCTGTCGGTGGTCAACATCGACAACGGCTTCGGCGCCGCGGCGCACGCGGTCAAGATCGTTGCGAGGGTGCACGGTGGCTGAGCCCAGGGCGGCGTATCTGGACTGCACCGCCGGCGTGGCCGGTGACATGCTGCTCGGTGCGCTGCTCGACGCCGGCGCTGACCTTGCTGCGGTACGGGCCGCGGTGACATCGCTCGGGGTGCCCGATCTGGACGTCACAATCTCGCAGACCCGGCGCTGCGGGCTGCGCTGCGCACGCACTGTGGTCGTCACTCCGGCCGCTGACCAGCCCACCCGGGGATTGGCCGAGGTGCTCGCCGCCATCGAGCAGGCCCCGCTGGGCGCAGCAGCCGCCCGGGTAGCCGCCGACACATTCCGGCTGCTCGCGGATGCGGAGGCCGCGGTGCACGGCATGCCCGCTGAGTTGGTGCATTTCCATGAGGTGGGGGCCGCCGACGCTCTCGCCGATGTGGTCGGCACCGCCGTCGCGGCTGAACAGCTCGGCTTGCTCGCCGACGGCGCCCTGGTGGCGTGCTCGGCGCTCGCGGCCGGCAGCGGGACGGTGCGCAGCGCGCACGGCACGATCCCGGTTCCAGCACCCGCCGTCCTGCAGATCGTGGCTGACTGTGGGCTGTCGCTGACCGGCGGGGACCTCGCCGGGGAACGCAGCACGCCCACCGGGGCGGCCCTGGTCGCGATCCTGGCCACACCCGGGCCGTTGCCACCGATGACGGTGGACGCGGTGGGTAGCGGCGCCGGACGGTTGGACACCCCGGAGCGACCGAACATCACCCGGCTGGTGATCGGTCGCCGCACCGAACCGGGGTCGGCGCCTGGCCCCGCCGAGCCGGTCACCGTGGTGGAGACCACCGTCGATGATCTCGATCCGGAGCTGTGGCCGGGGGTGCTGCTCGCGGTCCGGGCGGCCGGAGCGTGGGACTGCTGGACGACCGCCACCGTTGGTCGACACGGCAGGCCTGGGCAGGTGCTCACCGCGCTGTGCACCGAGCAGATCCGTCCGGCGGTGGTGGATGCGGTGTTCCGGCACAGCACCACGCTGGGCGTACGGTGGACTGCCTGGCGACGCACTACGCTGCCGCGGACCACCGTCCCGGTGCCGGTGGGACCGCCTGGGGCCGAGCAGGAGATCAACATCAAGGTTGCCGCCGGACCGGGAGGGCAAACTGTCAAGCCCGAACTCGCCGACGCCGAGCGCGTCGCCGAGCTACTCGGTTGGCCGGTGCGCCGGGTGTGTGAGGCTGCCCTGTCGGCTTACCATCACAGCCGTCCGGCTGGCGTGGTAGCGCCATGAGTGCCGATGAGCTCGCCGGATCTCACGTGCTGCTCACCGGCGCGACCGGGTTCTTGGGGCAGGCGACTTTGGAGCGGCTGCTGTCCAGCTACCCGGACACCCATGTCTCGGTACTGATCCGACCCCGGGGCGAGCGCACCGCGACCGACCGGCTCAGCGCGTTGCTGCGCAAGAACGTGTTCCGCCCGTTGAGTGAGCGCCTCGGCGCGGAGAAATTGACGCGGCTGGTGCGCGAGCGGGTCACCGTCATCGAGGGCGACCTCGGTTCGGTCACCCTGCCCGCCGATCTCGACGTCGTGATCCACGGTGCCTCGACGGTGTCCTTCGACCCCCCGGTCGACGAAGCTTTCCGCACCAACGTCTCGGGTGTGGCGGCCCTCTATCAGGCACTGACCGGCTCACCGCATATCGTGCACATCTCCACCGCCTACGTCGCGGGCACCCGCAAGGGCGTCGTGGCTGAGGTGGCACTGGACCACGGGGTGGACTGGCGCCTCGAGCTGGAAATGGCGCTCGCCGCCCGACTCGACGTGGAGCGGGACTCCCGGCGACCGGAGGTGCTCCGCCGCGCGCTGGCCCAAGCAGGCGAGCAGCACGCCAAAGCCGGCCCACAGTCCACCGCCACCGACGCCGAACGGCTGCGCACCGAGTGGGTCACTCGCCGGCTGGTGGACTACGGCCGCACCCGGGCCCGGAGTCTGGGCTGGCCGGACGTCTATACGTTCACCAAAGCCCTGGGTGAGCGAGTCGCCGAAACGTTGTGGGCACAGCCGGGTCGACCGCTGTCGGTGGTCCGTCCCGCTATCGTGGAAAGCGCGCTGCGGCACCCTTACCCGGGCTGGATCGACGGCTTCAAGATGGCCGATCCGTTGATCATCTCCTTTGGCAGAGGGCTACTGCGCGAATTCCCTGGGCTGCCCGACTCCGTGCTCGACGTCATCCCGGTCGATCTGGTGATCAACGCGATCCTCGCGACCGCCGCCCGGCCGCCCGCCACCGGGCCGGCCTACTTACACGTCAGCTCCGGCGCCACTAACCCGCTGACCTTCCAGAACATGTACGTGCTG
Organism: Pseudonocardiales bacterium; assembly: GCA_023252195.1. Taxonomy (GTDB): domain Bacteria; phylum Actinomycetota; class Actinomycetes; order Mycobacteriales; family Pseudonocardiaceae. The sequence continues at coordinate 124,996 of JAHEXI010000005.1, read as the reverse complement.
TGCCGGGCGTACTTCGACAACCACCCCATTCCCGACGGTGATCGCGGCCATATCGCGCCACCCACCTGGCGGTTTCCCGGCAGCCAGCAGGTAGAGCTGAGGCTGCGCGCCGGGGAACGGGCCGCGGCGTTAGCAGAACGGGCCCTGTTGGCGCTGCCACCGTCGAAGCGCTCCCAGGATTGGCTGACCAGTCTTGGCCGCCAGCAGCAGGAATTGGTGCAGCTGCGCGAATACGCTGACCTCTATGGCGTCTACGCCCGCGCCGAGGTGATCTACGACGACAGCCGGCTGCGGGAGCTGCATGCGGCACTGCCGCCACAGCGGGCGCTTGAGCACGGCTTCGACCCCACCGTCATCGACTGGCGGGCCTACCTGCAGGACGTGCACTGCCCATCGATCACGGCCACGGTCCGGCGGGCCGGGCAGCGGCGGGGATCTTCTTCAAAGGTCCGGTCACCATCGCCGCGGTCACTGCCCGAGCGCACCGACGTGGCCGCGGTGTTCGACCTGGAGGGCACCATCGTGAACTCCAACGTCGTCGAGTCATACCTGTGGGCCCGGTTGGCGACGATGCCCCGCTCCGGCTGGCTACGCGAGCTGGCCGACCTGGCCCGGTGCGCCCCCCAGTATCTCTCGGCGGAGCGCCACGACCGCGGCGAGCTGCTGCGAGCCTTCCTGCGCCGCTACGCCGGCGCGCGGGTCGACGAGCTGCGTGCGCTGGTCACCGACGTTCTCGGCGACGCGCTGCTGCACCGGGTGATGCCCGAAGCAACTCGCCAGATCCGGCGCCACCGCGCAGCCGGGCACCGAACCGTCCTGATCACCGGTGCGGTCGACCTGCATGTGGAGCCGCTGTCAGTGCTTTTCGACGAGGTGGTGGCCAGCCGGATGCACGCCAAAGACGGTGTACTCACCGGGTTCCTCGAAACGCCTCCTCTGGTCGACGAGGCGCGCGCGGCGTGGCTGCGGCACTATGCCCAGGCGAACGGTCTGCACCTGGACCGGTCTTACGCCTACGCCGACAGCTACTCCGACCGCCCGTTGCTTGAGGCCGTCGGGCATCCGCAAGTAGTCAACCCGGACTCCCAGCTGTTCCGGCACGCCCGACGGCGCCGCTGGGTCGTGCACCGCTGGGGTGCCCACACCGGTGGGCTGCTCGAGGTGCTGCTCGACGTCACCGGAGCCGACTGCAGAGCAGCGCCGCGGTGAGCCTCGCGCTGCAGTATCACCGCTCCGCCGGACGCTACTTCGCCGCCCGCGCGGTCAGTGGCAGTCGCGCGGGCGGGCGGCTCGCCAGCATGCTGGCCAGCAATGTCGCGCCGCTACGGCTGGTCGAGCAGGCCGACCCGGTCCCGGCCGACGAGTCCTGGAGCCGGATCGAGCCGGTGCTGTCCGGAATCTGCGGGTCGGATCTCGGCCTGCTCACCGGCCGGTCGTCGCCCTACCTCGGGCCGTTGACCTCGATGCCCTTCGTCCCCGGCCATGAGGTGCTCGGGCGCACCCTCGACGAGCTGCCCGGGCTACCCCGGGGCAGCCGGGTAGTGATCGATCCGGTACTGCGATGCGCGGCGCGCGGCGTGGCGTCCTGCCGGGCTTGCCTCGCCGGGCATACCAGTCGTTGCGACCACATCACCACCGGACGGCTGGCTGCTGGGCTACAGACCGGCTTCTGCGCCGACACCGGAGGTGGCTGGAGCCGCCGGATGATCGCCCATGCCAGCCAACTGCACCCGGTGCCGGACTCGCTGCCCGACGAGATCGCCGTCCTGGTGGAGCCATTGGCCTGCGCGGTACACGCGGTGCGCCGGGTACCGGTCAGTCCCGGCGCCTCGGTGCTGGTGATCGGCGCGGGCACGGTGGGCCTGCTCACGCTGCTCGCGCTGCGCAAGCTCACCGCGGCCGGCGAGATTCACGTGATCGCCAAACACCGCCACCAAGCCGACCGAGCTCGCGAGCTGGGCGCCACCCAGGTCATCGGCACCGACAGCACCGCACGGACGTTGCGCCGCAGCACCGGAGCGCTGCTGGTCGAGCCCGAACTCGGCGACGGCTACCTGCTCGGCGGGATGGACCTGGCCTTCGAGTGCACCGGGGGTACCTCGGGTTTGAACACGGCGCTGCGGTCCCTGCGGGCTGGGGGCACGGTGGTGGCCTCCGGAATGCCCACGGGTGGGGTGGATCTCACCCCACTGTGGTACCGCGAGCTGCACCTCGTCGGGGCCTACGCCTCGGCGACAGGGGAAGAGCCGAGTGAGGGTGATTTCCCGGCGGCCATCGCCCTGGCGGCATCAGCGGCGTTGAACGGTTACGTTGACACGAAGTATCCGCTGGAACAGTGGCGCGACGCGCTCGATCACGCGGCTGCGGCCGGCCGGCTGGGCACCATCAAGGTCGTCTTCGCCCCCGGTCGAGGATAAGAGGCAGTCAGCGTTAAGAGTCAGTGATAAGCGCAGCGCTGGCGGACAGGAGCAGGTGAGAGTGTGGGCAGACCAGGTTTCATGCTCGACGTCGACGAGCGGACTCCGCCGCTGCTGATGCACGAGGGCGAGGGGTTCCGGCTGGAGCGCCTGCCTCTGGGCAGTCGAGTGATCTACCCGCCGGAATCGCTGCCGGGCATCGTCGACCTCGAGGGCGCGATCCACCACGCCCTGCTGCATCCACACGGCAGCGACCCGCTGCCGCAGTTGCTCCGGCGCGGGATGCGGCTGACGATCGTCTTCGACGATCTGTCCCTGCCGCTGCCACAGATGCGTACACCGGACGTCCGGCAGCGGGTGATCGAACAGGTTCTGGAGCTGGCCGCCGCCGCCGGCGTGGACGACGTCGAACTCATCGCCGCGAACTCGCTGCACCGGCGGATGACTCCGGCGGAACTCAAGCGCACCGTCGGCGAGCGGGTGTTCCGCGCCTTCCACCCGGATCACCTGCGCAATCACGACGCCGAGGATCCGGACGATCTCGCGCATCTGGGTACCACCCCGCATGGCGAGGACGTGGAGATCAACCGCCGGGCCGCCGAAAGTGATTTGATCGTCTACGTCAACATCACCCTCACCGCGATGAACGGCGGCTCGAAGTCGGTGGCGGTGGGATTGGCCAGCTATGCCAGCCTGCGCCACCACCACAATGTGCACACATTGCGGCATTCGCGCTCGTTCAACGATCCCCCGCATTCGGCGATGCACCAGTCCTACGACCGGATGGCCGACGTCATCGGCGGGCAGGTCCCGGTATTCACCATCGAGACAACACTGAACAACGAACCGTTCCCCACGGCGCTGCGTTTCCTCACGCGTCGCGAGTGGGAGTGGAACCTCACCGACCAAGCCAGTTACCTGGCGGTCAAGCGGAGCAACGACCTGGCCACCGGCAAGCTGCGGCGGCGGATCTGGCAGGCCACCGAGGCGCCGTACGGTGTCACCGGGGTGCACGCCGGGGCACCGAGCCAGGTGCACCCGCACACCCTGGCCGCGGTGCACCGCCAGCAGCTCACCGAGGTGCAAGGGCAGGCCGACGTGGCGATTTTCGGCTTGCCCTACATCTGCCCGTACAACGTGAACTCGATCATGAACCCGATCCTGGTGATGTCCCTGGGCCTCGGTTACTTCTTCAATCTCTACCGCGGCAAGCCGATCGTGCGTGAAGGCGGAGTGGCGATCTTCTACCACCCGATGCCGCACGAGTTCCATCCAGTGCACCACCCGAGCTACATCGATTTCTACGATCTGCTCGCCGAGACCACCGACCCGGTGATGCTGGAAACCAAATACGAGAAGCAGTTTGCTACCGATCCGTGGTACACCCATTTGTACCGAACCAGTTACGCCTACCATGGTGTACACCCGTTCTACATGTGGTATTGGGGCGCGCACGCGATGCAGCATCTGGCCGACGTGATCTTCGTCGGGGGTGACCGGTCGACCACAGCGCGGCTGGGATTCCGGGCCGCGTCCAGTTTGGCTGACGCGCTCGAGCTGGCTCGAGACACCGTCGGCGCCAACCCGGAGATCAGCTACTTACACGCCCCGCCGATGGTGCTGGCAGACGTGCGATGAGTGGCCTACGCGACGATCTTCGGCTGCTGCGCCACGGCCGGGACTGGCGGGGCCGGTCGCGGGTTCCCCGGTCGGCGCAGTGCTGGGAACCGCCCGACAATGGCGACGACTTCCCCACCGCGTGGGCCCGGACTGCCGCGGCCGGGGCGCTGCGCAGCGCCCTGCAGCAGGCGATGCTCAAGCCGGTGATCTGGAGCCAGACCCGGCCGGTGGTGCGCGGCCGCGAATATCTCGACAGCGTCCGTGGCCCGGCAGTCTTCGTCGCCAACCACTCCAGCCACCTGGATACCCCGTTGATCCTGGGCGCGCTGCCACCGCGGATCACCAAGAAGCTCGCCGTCGGGGCCGCCGCTGACTACTTCTTCGACTCTCGGACCGTCGCCGCAGCCACCACGTTGCTGTTCAACGCCTTCCCTGTGGAGCGGCGCGCACGACGGGGCCGCAGCCTGGCCGCCGAGTTGGTCGACGGCGGCTGGAGCCTGTTGCTCTACCCCGAGGGCAGCCGCACGGTGGACGGCTGGCTCACCGGGTTCAAGCTGGGTGCCGCGCAACTGTGCTCGATGAAGGGGATACCGGCGGTGCCTATCGCGCTGCGTGGCACGTTCGCCGCGATGCCCCGCGGTCGGCGCTGGCCGCAGCCGGGCCGACCGCGGGTCTCCGTCCGGATCGGCCGACCGCTGCGCATCGAAGCAGATGAGACCGTGCCCGAATTCCGCATCAGGCTGGTGCGCGCGGTGGCCACCCTGTGGGCCGAAGACGATCTTGGCTGGTATGGCGCCCTGCGAGCGGCAGCCGACGATTCGCTGGCGCTGCCTACCGGATCGCGCAGCGCGCTGCCCAGCACCGCGTCCGGCCAGCCGCTCCCCCAGGACAACGAGGTGGCCCCGTGGCGCCGAGTCTGGGAGGCCACCCGCCCCGCCGCCGATGACGGTCCCCGCCAGGTCTGGACGGATTAACCGGGTGGTGGCAGATTGCGCTCGCCACCCAGACCCAGCGGTGGCTTAACCAACCTCTTTCCGGGCCACCCACTGGCCCGGCCCACCACCGAGATCAGCGCGGGCACCAGCACCGACCGGACCACGAAGGCGTCGATCAGCACGCCGGCCGCCATCGCGAAGGCGAGCTCGTAAAACGGCGCCAGCGGGATGAGCGCGGCCAGTGCGAAGCTCGCCGCAAGCGTCATTCCCGCGGCAGTGATCGCCCGAGTCGAGCGCGGCACCGCCACCGCAAGCGCTTGGCGCAGTGGTCTACGGCGGGCCTCATCCCAGACGTAGCCCACGCTGAAGATCGTGTAGTCGCTGCCAAGGGAAACGAGTAGCACGCCAGCCGCGAACGGGATGTAGAACACCAGACCGTCCTGCCCGAGCGGCCCCTGGAACAACGCCACGGTCAGTCCGAGCGCCGCGCCGACCGCGAGCACGCTGCTGGCCAGTAGGTACAGCGGGGCGACGAGGGCGCGGAGGAACAGCGCGAGCAGCAGCAGGTTGACCAGTCCCACCGCGACCGCCACCCGGACCAAATCGGCGCTGGCTTGATCCACCAGCGACATTCCGATCGCGGTATCACCGATGTAGGACACCTGCGCCCCAGCCAAGCCAGCTCCGGTGAGCAGGGCGGGCATCGCGTCACGCAGCTCGTGCAGGTGCCCTACGGCGGTGGCACCCAGCGGATCGCTGTCGAACACGACGAGCATGCGGGCAGCGCCGCCGTCCGGGGCAAGAAACACCCCTCCCAACTGCTCCGGCAGCCGCTGGACCGGCAACGCGATGTTCGGACCGAGCACGATGTCCACGCCGGGCTGATGATGTAGCTGGCTGACAAGTGTCGTCAGCGCCTCGCGGCGGTCGGTAATGCCAGGGGCCGACACGATGATCCCGGTCGGGGACAGGATGCCCGCAGTGAACCCGGCGGAGGCCGCTGCTGCTGCCTCGCGCGCCGGGTTACCCGCCGGCAGCGCAGCCACCGGCGATACCGCGGTGCGCAATCCGGTCACGGGACTGCCGGCCACCAGGAGTACCGCGATGACCAAGGCCGCGACCACCGCGGCGACCCCGCGATGGCGCAGTAGTCGAACCACCCGACTCGGCGCCGCAGCCGCCGGATCATCGGCGTCGATAGGTTCAGATATCGCCGCACGTCCCACCCCGGACGGTGTCTGCGCAGCGAGACCGTAGGGCCAGAACGCCCACCGACCCAGTACGGCCAGCATCGCGGGCACCAAGACCACGGCCACCGCGACCCCGACGAGCACGGTGACCGCAAGGCCGGGCCCGAAGGCATGGAATAGTGTGGACTTCGCGACCACCAGCGCAGCGACACCGGCCGCCACTGTCAGACCAGCCGTCAACACGATGCTGAGGTACTCGCTGACGGCCTCGATGGTGGCCGCTGGGTTGGTCTGTCCGGCCCGCAACCGTCGTCGCACACCGGATAGGAAGAAGATGCTGTAGTCCGTGGTGATTCCCAACATCAGGGCGATCACGATCGGTTCAATCTCCACCGGAACAATCAATCCAGCGGCCCCGGCCAGAGCTCCAATGACCCGGTCAGCCAGCAGGTAGCCGATGCCGGCGGTGATGAGCGTGACCAACGGTGCGACCACCGAGCGGAAGGTCAGCCCGACGATGAGGGCGATCGCCGCCAAGGTGGCGGCCTCCACCAGTGGCAGCCTGTTTTCGAGGATCTTCCTCTCCTCGGCCTGGTTCTGGATCGTCCCGGCGATCCCGACCAGCGCGTCAGCTGGTTGGTCAATCTGCGCCGTGTAAGTTCGAGCCACCCGGTCCTGCCCGCTGAGCCCGAGCGTCGGGTCGGCGAACAGGTAGGTCACGATGGTGGTGTTCTGCTCGCGCGCGCCGGGTACCAGCTGCGGGGCATTGATCAGCGGCAGTGCCCCCAGCAGGTCCTGACCAGGCTGACGGCCGGTCTCCAGGGTGCGCCGGTCGACCTGAAGTGCACGCAATACGGCACGCCGGACGGCCTGCGGGTCCAAGCCGCCGGGATCGCGCTGCACCACAGCGGTTCCGCTGAGCAGCGGCAGGCCGAAACGCTGTACCGCGGCAATCTGTGCCTGGATCGCCGGTTCACCAGAGCCGATCACGCCGGAGAGCCCACCGCCGGTAGCCGCCACACTGGGCAGCATGGTCAGGGCCGCCCACAAGATCGCGCCCACGACGGGCAGCACCAGCCAGCGTACGCGGACCACGAGAGTCGCGTACCGCTCGACCAGCCGCATCGCCGACCCTACCGCTGGCTTCGCCGGGGAACCGAAGATTGGCCACGAAGCCAGTCCGGGGGTGGCTCGATCCGCAACCGTCGCAGCTCCGCGGCCGCCAACTCGTGGTGTCTTCCGGCCACCAGATCACCCCAGGGGTCGCTGGTGCCAATCAGACGATCATAGGGAAGCCGAGCCACCGCGCCGTGCGCCAGGTAGGCGATGAACCGCGGATCGACCGGTCCCGCCGCCAGCACGCGGCGCAGGTCGCGGATCTGCTGCAGCCTTGCCAACCGTAGCGGAAGGTATCCGCCTAGCAGCGGGGCCATCGGCACTGCGGCGATCGCCACCCCGATGACCACCGCGAGCACGTGGACGCTTGCCGCCGCTTCCACCGCGTTGCCCCTGGTGCTTGCCGCTGTCTGCTGCACGCTCGCGGCCACCGGCCCAATGCGCGGCCCCACCAGGGGCAGTTGGGCGGGCACACCGAGCGTGTGCCCGATCTGGTCCAGGGCCGTCGCGGCGTCGAGCAGGCTGGCGCTGAACCGGACCAGCCGGGTCAGCTCAACCCCGGCGAGTACACCCAGGCCGGTGAAGATCACCACCAAGGCCACCACCGCGGCATCGAGGCGGCGGATGCCGCGCGCGGCCGGCGTGAGCGCCAGCCCCGCCGTCACCCGAGCTGCCCTGGCATACCCACACCATGGCATCCACCGCGCCTCCGCGCAGCGCGACGCGATCGGTCAGCCGGCGCCGCCTCCCGAGGGTAGCGACTCGAAGATCTCCTTACACTGCGGGCATACCGGAGAACCCGGCTTGGCGGCACGAGTCACCGGGAACACCTCGCCACACAGGGCGACCACCTGCGTGCCCATCACCGCACTCTCGGTGATCTTGTTCTTGCGCACGTAGTGGAACATCTTGGGCGTGTCGTGGCCGGTGCCGTCGGTTCCCTCAGGGCGGGTATCGACATCGGGCAGCGTTTGGGTCGACGTACTCACCGTCTCATGATGCCACTCGTGAGTGGCAAACAGTGTTATGGCACCCAATGCCACTCACGAGCGGTTTTCAGCCCTCCACCACGGGGTGATCGCCGCTCTCCAGCTCACGGCCACGAAGATCACCCTGCTCCAGACCCTGGCCCAGGCTATTGACCTGCTCGGCCTTGCGGGGCGCACGGTCATTGGCGACGAGCACCGCCATCCAGGGCAGTGGCACCGAAAGCACGACGAAGGCCAGCGCAAGCCACCAGGTCTGGTAGAAGACACCGGCAAGGATCAGGCACGGTATACGGGCCGACATCAGAATCGCATACTTGCGCCGTCTGGCTGCGAACTGCTCGGCGTAGGACGGTTCAGCCGCCGTGATGAGAACCGCGGCATCACCTCGTCGGCGGCCGCGCTCAGATTGATCCCGCGCGTCCTCACGTCCCGATCTGATACTCACGACCTCCTACTTTTTAGCTCTTGCGGCTGCCTTGACCTGCTGCTTGTAATCTCGAACCTTGGCCAGCGATTCGGCGTCGGTCACGTCGGCGACCGACCGATAGACACCCTCATCCCCGAAGGCGCCGGCCGCTTCCCGCCAGCCGTGCGGCCGCACGTCGCGCTGCTTGCCGAGTAGGGCCACGAAGATCTGCGCCTTGTACGTGCCGAAGCCAGGTAGCGCGACCAACCGATCGAACAGCTCCGACGCCTCGGAGACATCGCGCCACAACCCCGTCACATCACCGTCGTAGTGCTCGACCAAGCCCCGACAGAGATCTTGGACCCGTCCAGCCATCGCCTTCGGATACCGGTGCAAAGCGGGCGGCCGCGCGAACAAATCCGCTAGCGCAACAGCGTCGTAGTCGGCCAGCTCCTGGACGTCGAGGTCGTGCCCGAGGCGCTGTTGAAGTTCATAGGGGGCCGCAAAGGCTCGCTCCATGGGCACTTGTTGATCGAGGAGCATCGCGAGCAGCAACGCCAGCGGATCCCGCTCCAGCAACGAATCTGCCGGTGCGTCCTGGCTCAACATCAAGCTCACCAAGACCTCCTCGGCACCGACGAGTACCCGCCTGAGCCTACTCCTCGCCAGCGCCGCACTGCCCGGCGCGCACCGATCAGATGTCGATGCCGACCAAGCCCATCACTTCGGTGCGCCAGTCCTGGTAGGCGGTGGCCGCGCCGGACCGTTCCTGAGGGTTACGCTGCGTCTGCGCATCCTCGTCGCCACCCAGCGCGTAGTGCACGATCTCCTGATCGCTGCGGCGGCTGCTGACCACCTTCACCGCCACATGTTTGGTGGCGAGCTCAGCCCGGGTGGCGTGCGCCAGCAAATGCAGCAGGGCCAGCCGGGACTGCTGGTCGTCGGGCAACGACAACTCATCCGGGGTATTGCCGGACACCAACACCACGGTCGCACCAGGCGCCAGCACCGGAAGCACTCGATCGACCGCGCTGAACCGTGCCAGCAGGCCCGCGGACAGAAACGAGCCGACGCGCGCAACGGCGGTGTCCCCATCGGGATGGATGGTGATCGGCAGCTGGATGTAGAAGTCAAGGCCATCATTGCTCGGCTCACCCGGCAGCGCCGCGGGATCGGTGATGATCACAGGGTCGGCGCCGGCGTCCTTGAGAAGTTGAGCAAGCCGTTGCGCCCGGTCGGCAGACCCGCTCAGCAACCCGATAGACGACATCGACCCCTCCTGCAGGTGCGTTCGCACCGATCGGTGGATCACTCGATCGGCTGATCACCGTGTCAGGTCATCGTAGGAGCCGGTGGCGCCGCCTGGCGAGGGCACCGGAGGTATCGGACAGCGAGTCCCCCGAATGGCTGCCGCGGCATACGCACCAACCCTGGAGTTCCCTTGTCGGGACCCCAGGGCTGGGTGGGTTCGCTACCGGACTGCACCCGGCGCATGGTTTCGCTACTTCTTCGAGGTCGCGTCCGCGTCCGCCACCGAGCCTGAGCGCCTGGCCATTGGGCGGCCGTTGGGGCCCTCTTGGGTGTCCTTGGCGGCGTCCTTCATCTCCACCGCGGCCTCTTTCGTAGCAGAGGCAGCCTTGGTGGCAGCCGACGTAGTGGCGGCCAGCATGCTCTTGGTGAACTCTCGCTGGGTCATCAGCATCTGCTCGGCGAAGTCGAACATGGTGTCCACTGCCTCGACGGCTCCGCGCAACTTGGTGTCCGAAACGGGGACGAACCTCTGCACACTGTCCGTCCAGATCTGCAGCGCGCTGGCGATTGCTTCCTGGCCGCGACGGGCAGCCTCGGCCATGGTCTCCTGCGACGTGGTCATCGTCATCCCTTTCCTAGTCATCGGATACGATCACCAAAGTACGCACGTTTGATAAGTATGTCAAGCAACGCCGTTTCGGCGAACTCATCCGCCGCTACGACTACTTCTACCGTCGATGAAGCTGCGGTATACCCCGAGCAGAGCTTCGCGCTGGGCCTCGGTGAGGCGCGGGTCGCTGCGGATGCTGGCCTCGGTACTGGCCTGTTGACCGGCGGGGACGTCGTCAGCCACAGCTTTGGTCCAGCCGGCCTTTGCCAGCAGCTGGTCGGTGGTCAACCCGAGCGCGTCTGCGATGGCCCGCAACACCGTCAGCGAGGGCTGGTGTAGACCGCGCTCGACCTGGCTGAGGTAGGCGTTGGAAATCCGGGTCAAGGCTGCCATTTCCCGCAGCGACAGGTCGGCCAGCTGCCGCTGGGCTCGAATGAACGCTCCCAATGCCCCTAGCTGGGCATGCCAGGGATCGGGCGCGGTGCCGTCGTCACTTGCACTCGCCATGACTCACATCATCCCGCTTACGGCGCAGCCGTGCGGCGCAGACTCTCACTTCTCGCACACGTAACTGCCCGGAGCGGCTTCCAACGGTGGGTGCATGGTGCTGCCCATCGGCGGTGGAGCCTGCCGCCGTCCGGCCCGCTTGGCAATCCACGGCGTCCAGTCCTCCCACCACGACTTGGCGACCTCGGTGGCCTGCTGGCGCCAGAACTCCGGATCCGCCGGTAATGTCTTCGCAGAACCAACCCAGTGTTTGGACTTCGGGTTCGGTGGGTTGACTACGCCGGCGATATGCCCGGAATTGGACAGCATGAACCGCACAGTGCCGCCGATGAGACGGGCACCCGCGTAGACCGCCTTCCATAGCGCGATGTGATCCCGCTCGGCGGACACGAAATAGCTGTCCTGATTGATTCGGGTGAGATCCAGCTTCTCCCCCGCCAATTCGAGCTCACCTTTCGCCAGCCGGTTCTCTACATATAAGGACCGGAGGTACTCGATGTGCATGGCGGCGGGCATCCGGGTGGAGTCGGAATTCCAGCTCAGGATATCGAATGGCGCCGGGTCCTTTCCCAGCAGCCAATCGTTGACCACGTAGTTCCACACGAGATCGCGGCCCCGCAGCAGGTTGAACGTGGTGGCCATGCTGTCCGCGGGCAGGTAGCCCTTGCGGTCCATCACCTGCTCCAGCCGCTGGACCGCGGTCTCGTCGGTGAACACGCCGAGCTGGCCAGGCACGGTGTAGTCCAGCAGGGTGTTCAGCACGGTCAGCGAGCGGACCCGGTCCTCGCCACGGCCGGCGAGCCAGGCGAGCAGTCCCGTCGCCATGGTGCCGCCGAGGCACAGCCCGATCAGGTTGGTCTGCTGGGTTCCGGTGATCTCCTCGACGACCTCCAGTGCGGCGAGCAGTCCCTCCCGTAGGTAATCGGTCATCGTCAGGTTGGCCAGCGTCTCATCCGGATTCCGGTAGCTGATCATGAAGCAGGTATGTCCGTGTTGCACCGCCCACTCCACCAGGCTCTTTCCGGGTGCAAGATCCATGATGTAGTACTTGTTGATCCACGGCGGGCTGAACAGCAGCGGAACCGCGTGCACCGTCTTGGTCTGCGGTTCGTACTGGATCAGTTCCATCAACCGGTTCCGGAACACCACTGAACCCGGCGTGGCGGCCAGCTCGTGGCCGGGACGGAACTGTCCCGGGGTGACCTGGCGGGGCATGCCGTTATTGGTCACCATGTCACGGAGCGCGTTGCTGGCGCCGCGTAACAGGCTCAGACCACCAGTGTCGAACGCCTTTTTCAACGCCGCTGGGTTGGTCGGCAGCCAGTTGGTCGGCGCGGCGGCGTCGAGCGCTTGGCGAAGCGCGAAATCGGCCTTGCGTCGGGTGACCTCGTCCAGCTCGGCCCCGTCCAGCAGGTCCTGCAGGAAGCCCTCCAGCAGCGCGTGTTGCTGTCGCACCAGGTAGAACAGCGGGTTGGTGGTCCAAGCGGGATCGGCGAACCGGGCATCCTGGGCCGGCTCAACAGGTCCTTGCTGGTCCAGTCCGATAGTGCGCAGCGTTGCGGTGACGGCGGCTTGGGCGCTGCGCATGCCGTACTCCATCGCCGACCGGGTCAGCGCCGGCGGGTCGCTCGCGACCGACATCGCGAACCTGCCCAGAGCCGGCCCAAAGCCGGCCGGGTCCAGATCGGCCATCGCGGAGTCCATACCGAACAGCGACCGCAGCGACGAGGCGACGTCAGCCGCGTCTTGGCGTAGCTCACCGAATGGATCATCGGTCGACGGGTTCGACGGGTTCACGGACGACCACCTCCACCTCGGCGCTACTTCAGTGCCTGCGAACACCATAGGCGACCTGTTCGGCTGGCAGGATGCATCGCCGTGCGAGCAGTAGCGAGCCGAGTGCTCGAGGCAGCGGTTCTGGTGGACGACCAGTTGGTCGGTGAGCTCGACGCGCCCGGGTTGCTGGTGTTGCTCGCGGTGACCCACGACGACGGTCCCGCGCAGGCCGAGACAATGGCGCGGAAACTACACGAGCTGCGGATCCTGCGCGACGAACGCTCCGTCGCCGATACCGGTGCGGGGGTGCTGCTGATCAGTCAGTTCACCCTCTACGGTGCGACGCGCAAGGGTAGGCGCCCCTCGTTCACCGCAGCCGCCCACCCGGCGCACGCCGCACCGTTGGTCGAGGAAGTCGTCGCCCGGCTCCGGGCCCGGGGGATCGCCGTGGCCACCGGCCGCTTCGGCGCGACAATGGTTGTACGCAGCGTGGCCGACGGCCCGTTCACTCTATTGATCGACGTGTGATGCCGTCGAACAGCTACCAACCGGGCGATACCTCCCTTAACCGGCGACCAACCCTGAGAAGTCTCTGAGGGTCCGCCGCATCGGGCACTTCGCCGGGTACTCGTTCGTCGGACCGAGTGAGAGTCCGGGAACGGAATCCGGGCTCCCGACGTTGTAAAAGTCATCGCCGCGGGTACTCGATGGCCAGACTGGTGCAACGTTGCGCGCCGATTCACCGCACGCACCGGAGTCGGCACGAGGATCCGCCGCAGGAAGGAACCTGATGACCGCCGCGCAGATTTTCGTCGAACCGGACCCCATGCTCGAGGCTGACCTTGACGCCCAGAGCCCAGCGGCCGACTTGGTGCGGGTTTACCTCAACGGAATCGGGCGCACCGCGTTGCTCAGCGCCCAGCAGGAGGTTGAGCTTGCCAAGCGGATCGAGGCCGGCGTGTTCGCACGCCACACTTTGGATACCGCGACGCGGCTGTCGCCCAGCCGGCGCGCCGATCTCCTCCGGCTGGTGAGCGACGGTCACAAAGCCAAAGACCACTTGCTGGAGGCCAACCTGCGGCTGGTGGTGTCGCTGGCCAAGCGCTACACCGGCCGCGGCATGCCGCTGCTGGACCTGATCCAGGAGGGCAACCTGGGCCTGATCCGCGCAGTGGAGAAGTTCGACTACACCAAGGGCTTCAAGTTCTCCACCTACGCCACCTGGTGGATCCGGCAAGCCATCACTCGTGGCATGGCCGACCAGGGACGCACCATCCGGCTTCCGGTCCATCTGGTGGAACAGGTGAACAAGCTGGCCCGGATCAAACGCGACCTGCACCAGCAGCGCGGGCGGGAGGCGACGCACCAGGAACTCGCCGAGGAATCCGGTATCCCGGTGGAGAAAGTGGCCGACCTGCTCGACTACTCCCGGGATCCGGTAAGCCTGGACATGCCGGTCGGCGCCGAGGAGGAAGCACCGCTGGGTGACTTCATCGAGGATGCCGAGGCCACCGACGCTGAGTCCGTGGTGATCTCCGGATTGCTGCAGGATGACCTACGCCGGGTGCTAGGCACTCTCGAAGAGCGCGAGCAGAAGGTCATCCGGCTGCGCTATGGCCTCGACGACGGCCAGCCGCACACGTTGGACCAGATCGGAAAACGTTTCGGACTCTCTCGCGAACGGGTGCGTCAGATTGAGCGCGAGGTGATGGCCAAGCTGCGCCATGGCGAGCGGGCGGAGCGGCTGCGGGCATACGCCAGCTAGCTTCTCCGAGTCACCGCTCGAATGGCGGCATTGACGCCGCCGCGCTTGACCGGCACTGTCACCTCAACATGTGATGCACACCACGTGTGACGTAGACCACGCGAAGTCAGTCAGGGCTGTCGCGCGCCGCGGAAGGTCGGACCCGTCGGGGGTCCGGCCTTCCGACTCTGGATCTCCCGCAGGTCACACTTCAGGGTTATCGGGGTCTAAGTCGTGCAGCGGGTAGACGGCGCGCCGGGTCTCCTGGATCGCCCGGTCCACCTCCGTGTCGGCAGTGCGATCCCAGGGCGTCCAACGGGGCTCGGCGCCGTCGGTCATCGAGGTGGGCAGCTTTGTGCCGCGGGCCACAGTGGCGGCATACGCCGTCCAGTCGGCCGGTACCGCTGCGTTCGGCTCCACCTCGCGATCGAGTAGAACGCCCAGCAGATGTGTCCAGGACCGCGGGACCACCCGGAACAGGGAGTATCCGCCGCCGCCGAGGGCGAGCCAGCGGCCGCCGGCCGTGGTGTCGGCCAGGTCGGCCAGCGCACGATGAGCGGCGCGCTGACCGTCGACCGACAGCGCAAGGTTGGCGAGCGGGTCTTCGACGTGCGTGTCCGCGCCGTGTTGGGTGACCAATACCTCGGGCTGGAACGCGCGCAGCAACGCGGGCACGACCGCGTGGAAGGCCCGTAGCCAGCTGTCATCGCCGGTCCCTGGTGGAAGCGGCACGTTGACCGCCGAACCTTCGGCTCCGGAGGCGCCGATGTCGGTGGAGTTGCCGGTACCCGGAAACAGCGTCGCCGGGTGCTGGTGCAGCGAGATGGTGAGCACCCGACGATCGTCGGCGAAGGCCTCCTGCACACCGTCGCCGTGATGGACGTCGATGTCGACGTAGGCCACCCGGGACACTCCACCATCGAGCAGTCGGCGGATCGCCAGCGCACAGTCGTTGTAGACGCAGAAGCCCGAGGCGTGGTCACGCATCGCGTGGTGCAGGCCGCCGGCGATGTTCACCGCCCGTGCCGCCCGTCCAGCGAGGATCCCTTCGGCGGCCATCAGCGAGCCACCGGCAACCAACGCCGAGGCCTCGTGCATGCGATGGAAGACGGGGTTGTCCGGAGTGCCCAAACCGTGCCCGACATATCCCCGCGACGCCTGCTTGACGGCGGCGACGTAGGCGTCGGAGTGCACCGTGTGCAGCTCGTCGTCAGTGGCCGGCATTGGCGCCAGCGGCTGCACCCCGTCCAACACCCCCAGCGAACGGGCCAGCCGGATGGTGAGATCCAGCCGGACGGGATTCAGTGGATGCCAGCTCCCGAGGTCATAGCCGAGGAGGGCCTCGTCCCAGACGACGACCGCGCGGGAAGCGTTCATGGCCCAGCACGCTACCGGCCGCGCTGGTGTGCCGACCGCTACCCGCGATTCGGGCCGGTGACCACCGGGCGGGCGGTGTCGGTGCACCACTGCGACCATGATCCGGCGTAGAGCGCAGCCGGGCGCTGCCGCGTGGTGACGCCGGCGCGCTCCAGTCCGAGCACCAGCGCACATGCGTTGATCCCAGAACCACAATAGGCGCCGACCTCGGCATCGCCGACGCCCCACCGTTGCGCCAGCTCGCGCAACCGGGTCGGCGGAAGCCAACACCCCTGCGCATCGGTCAGCTCGGGAAACGGCGCGTTGGTCGCCCCGGGGATGTGGCCGGCGCGCGGGTCCACCGGCTCGGTCTCGCCTCGGTAACGGGGCGCCGCTCGGGCGTCGAGTAGCACGCCATCGCGGGCCAGCGCCGCGGCTTGCGCCGCGTCAAGTACCGGCATTGCCCCGGGCCGCAGCGTGATCGTGCCCGGTTGCGGCCGGGACACCTCGACGGTCACCGGCAGCCCCGCGGCCTGCCACGCCGCGATCCCCCCGTCGAGGACCGCGACCTCACGGTGTCCCGCCCAGCGCAGCAGCCACCACAGCCGCGCCGCCACCGAGCTGTCCGCCGCGTCGTAGGCGACGATCGAGGTCGTTGCGCTGACGCCCGCTGCTCGCAGGGTGGCCTGCAGCGCCGCCGGCTCCGGGAGGGGGTGGCGTCCATCCAGGCCGGGCGGGCCGGCCAGGTCGCTGTCTACGTCGAGGAAGACCGCGCCGGGCAGGTGACCGGCCTGGTAGCCGGCGCGGCCCGGCGGCCCGGTGAGCGACCACCGGACGTCGACCACGGCAGGAGCGTCGGGGCCAGTGAGCAGGACAGCCAGCTCGCGAGGCGTGATCACCGGATGCATGCTGCCCATTGTGCGTCAGTGCCAGCGGGTTTCCGCCATATCCCCAGCGTGCCACTACCATAGGCACAACCGAGGGAGACTGGTGTGAACGATCTCATCGACACCACCGAGATGTACCTGCGCACCATCTTTGAGCTCGAGGAGGAAGGTGTGGTCCCGCTGCGGGCGCGTATCGCTGAGCGCCTCGGACAAAGCGGGCCCACCGTCAGCCAGACGGTGGCCCGCATGGAACGGGACGGCCTGTTGACGGTGGCCGACGACCGGCACCTCGAGCTCACCGCGGAGGGCCGCAGCCGGGCCACTTCGGTGATGCGCAAGCACCGGCTGGCAGAGCTTCTTCTCGTCGACGTGATCGGCCTCGAGTGGGAGCAGGTGCACACCGAGGCCTGCCGCTGGGAACATGTGATGAGCGAAGCGGTGGAGCGCAAGCTGGTCGCGCTGCTCGGCAACCCCACCATGTCTCCGTACGGCAACCCGATCCCGGGGCTGGACGAGCTCGGGGTCGGAGAGGCTGCTGGCCCGGTCGAACCCGACCTGGTCCGGCTCGATGAAGTGGCCCGGCGCGGCGGCGGCACTGTGGAGGTGCGACGGATCTCCGAGCACGTGCAGCTCGACCCGACCCTGATGGCGGATCTACACAAAGTCGACGCGGTGCCCGGCAACGTCGTGGAGGTAGCCGCTCAGGCGCGGCCGAGCCATCCGGTGGTGCTGTCCGGTCGAGGGACCACGGTGGAGGTCGGCAGCGCTCTCGCGCACGCGGTCATGGGCCGTCGGCGGTGATCCGGCCGAGTCTGATGCGGCTGCTGGTCACCGGAGGCGCCGGCTATATCGGCAGTATCTGCGCCGCGCGGCTGGGCGAGGCCGGCCACGACGTGGTGGTCCTGGACGACCTGTCCACCGGGCACCGCGATGCGGTACCAGCCGGCTGCCGGCTGGTCGAGGGCACCATCGAGGATGCCAGCGCGGTGCTGGCCGAGGGCTTCGATGGTGTGCTGCATTTCGCGGCTCGCTCGTTGGTCGCTGAATCGATGACCCAGCCGCAGCGATACTGGTTCGGCAACGTGGTGGCGTCGCTGCGGCTGCTTGAGGCGATGCGCGAGCACGGGACTCCTCGACTGGTCTTCTCCTCTACCGCGGCCACCTACGGCGAACCCTCCTCGGTGCCGATCACCGAGGAGGCCGCCACCCGACCGACGAACCCCTATGGGGCGACGAAGCTTGCGATCGACCATGCCATCGGCTCCTATGCCGTCGCGCATGGCATCGCGGCCGTGAGCTTGCGGTATTTCAACGTCGCCGGCGCCTACGGCCGCTACGGTGAGCGGCACACCGTCGAGAGCCACCTCATACCGTTGGTACTGCAGGTCGCCCTCGGTCGCCGAGACAAGATCAGGGTCTTCGGGGAGGATTGGCCCACTCCGGATGGCACCTGTATCCGCGACTACATCCACGTGGTCGATCTCGCCGACGCCCATGAGCGGGCACTCACGCACGCCGTACCCGGTGAGCATCGCATCTATAACTTGGGTAACGGAACCGGCTTCTCAGTACAGCAGGTGATAGACACCTGCCGGCAGATCACCGGGCACCCGATCCCGGCGCAATGCGCGCCACGCCGACCGGGTGACCCGGCGGTGCTGATCGCCTCCAGCGATCGAGCGCACTGCGAATTGGGTTGGAAGCCCGAACGCACGGACCTGGCCGTGATCGTGGCCGACGCGTGGGAATTCGCCCGCCGCGGCTGAACCCGCGGCCGCATCACCAGTCACCGCTTTCGTCGCGATCGTCGCTTGGCGGAGTGGCGCGCAGGTCGCCGAAGGGAGGCGGCGGCATCTTCGGCGATACCGCGCAGCAGCTCCGGTGGCAATCCTCCGTCGAGTGCGGCCCGCAGCAGGCCGGACAGTGAGTGATGCGGGCACGCGTTGAGCGCGGCGTCCAAAGCGACGCCCGCCAGCGCGCCGTCGCCGCGAAGGTACGCGGTGAGCGCCAGCAGTGCCGCAGGTTCAGCCCGCTCCGGTGCGGGAGTCGCGCGAACCAGGGCCAGCCAGAGCCGTTCGGTGGCGGCCGCGCCAGCACCCGTGCACCACGGCAGGCAGGCGTCCCGGACCCGGTGGTCGCACAGCGCGGAAGCGACCTCGGCGACGACGCCGTCGCTCAACGCCAGATCTCCCCCGGCTGCTGCTCCGTGCAGCTTCTTTAACTGCGCGAGACGCTGGGCTATCAGCCGGGCGCTCATCGGATGCTCCGCATCGGCCGCATCCAGGAGGATCGCCCTCCGTTGCAGTGCGGTGGGATCGTCCGCGGCCACCAGTTCGGCCATCTCCTCCCGGCTGCTGAACGTGACCGCACCGGCCGCAACGCTGGCGGCCGCCAACGGGCTCGTCGTGGGATCGGCCACCGTGCCGGCGCAGAGTGGATCGTCGTAACAGCGCCATGGCGCGCCGCACGCTGTCTCGCCGGTCCACGCCGAGTGCACCACGGGGAGCCCCGCGCCGGTCAGTACGTTGTCAAGGGCGTCGACCAACGCGCGATGTGGCGGATCGCCAGCCGGAGTGGAAGTACCTCCGACGACGATCAGCGCGACGCCCGTGGGGCGCTGCCGGGCGATCGGTGGCAGCAGCTGCTCGGCTAACACTGCGGCCTGGTCGTGCTCGACCAGATCGGCCCGCAAAGTCAATCCAAGACTCTTACCGTGTAGTGCCAACAAGACCACGGAGTTGCGCGGGTGGAAGCCCAGTAGATGCGGGACAGCGGCGATCAGCTCGGACGGGTCGGATAGCCGGATACGGCCGGCGGTAGGTGCGCTCATGACGTCGAACCGTCCTCCCGCGGCGGCTCGGGGGACAGCGACGGCGGGGCCGGCTGTGGACTGCGGGTATAGGTGTGGACTACTACCCCACCCGGGCAGTCGCGCAGTGCGGAATGTCGGAGCAGCGGGTTATCCTGCCGGGCCGGGACGCCGCTGGGCTCCTTGAACCGCACGCGGCCGTCGGCAGACGTACGTCACCGCTGGGGGCAGATTCCACCAGACTGTGCGAGTGGTGAGAACCTCGAAGAAGATCTCACCGAGCAACGCCCGGAACTGGCAGGCCCGGGTCATTGACAATGCGTGCACGTAGGCGAAGGTGGTGAAGCAACCCCCTGGCCGCAGCGAGCGTGCCGTCGCGGCAACGATCGCCCGCTGGACGTCGATATCGATCAGCGACCACGGTAGCCCGCTGATCACGGCATCAACCTCAGTGACCTGGTACTCGGCGAACAACCGGGGCAGGTCGGCGGCGTCACCGACCAGCACCTCAACGCCCGCATGCTGGGTGCGCAGGTAGCGGGCCAATGCCGGGTCGATCTCGACCGCCACATGCCGGCCCCGGCCAGCGAGCCGATGTTCGATGGCCGTCGTGACCGAACCGGTGCCCGGGCCGAGCTCCACCACGACCGGCTGCCCGATGCGCGGCACGACGGCGGCTAGGCGAGCCGCCAGTTTGGGGGAACTCGGCGCTACGGCCCCCACAGTGACCGGACTGCGCAGTACGGCAGCGAGGAAGGCGACGCGGTGTGGCGGTAAGAGCGGCATGGCGCCGAGCCTGCCCCCTGCCACGCCCTGTTGTGAAGTCGATCTCTGTCAAGTGGAGCCATCTTGCTGCCCTCGTGCCAAGCTGCGACTTCCTCGCTGATCCTTTCGCACACTGTCCAGCCAAAGACGGGATGAATCTGCCCGCGTGGCGCGTTATATGCGGTGTGAATGTTGAGCTGTACCACATTGAGGCCGAGCCTTCGGCCGCGGCGGGCGCGGTACTTGTGCACGCCCTCACCGGATTTGTCGACGCAGGTCAAGCCGGGCGACTAGCGGTTGCACATTTGCTGGAAAACCTGGAGCACCGGGTGGTCGCCACATTCGACATCGACCAGCTGCTGGACTACCGCTCTCGCCGACCGGTAATGACCTTCGACCAGGACCGTTGGGCGAGCTACGAGCAGCCCGAGTTGGTTCTCTACGAGGTAGAGGACTGTGCGGGCACCAGATTTTTGCTATTGACCGGCCCGGAGCCGGATTTGCTGTGGGAACGGTTCTCCGATGCGGTTCGCGAGTTGGTCG
Organism: Pseudonocardiales bacterium; assembly: GCA_023252195.1. Classification (GTDB taxonomy): domain Bacteria; phylum Actinomycetota; class Actinomycetes; order Mycobacteriales; family Pseudonocardiaceae. The sequence goes on along the minus strand of JAHEXI010000005.1, from coordinate 104,075 downwards.
AGCGCTTCGCAGTGGGTCTGACGGTGGGTTTGGGCGCGGCGCCGATGGCCGTTCCGCACACCCGCCCATCGGCGGTCACTGCACACGCCACCCGTCGCGAGTTGATCTCCGGGTATCACCGGTGGTTCAACACCATGCAGATGCCCGGTCACGCAGGGGCGCTGGTGGAGTTGCGGTTGGGCGAGGCGGGGCACGACGCGATGGGTTTCGTCGTGCACGTACCGCACTATCTGGCGCGCCATGAGTACCCAGAATCCGCTCGCGGACTGCTGGAGCACCTGGCTCGCAGCAGCGGGCTGAGCCTTCCCGTGGATGCGCTACTGCCTGCGGCGCAGCGGGTCCTCGCCGAGGTCAACGAGCAAGTCGCCCGCTCCCCGGAGAGCATGTCAGTGGTGGCCAGCCTGGAGGCGCAGTTCGATGCCGTCACGGGCAGTCCTGACCGGCTCCCCCTGGCGGCCCTCGACGCCGAGGCACTGCCCACCGGTGACGAGATCGCCGCGGAGTTCGAGGCGTACCTCGCCGAGCACGACGGCTCCGCCGAAAGCTAACTCTGCTGTTCGGCGAACTCTAGCTGTTTGCCAACTCTGCTGTTCCCGAACTCCACTGCAGAGCTGTGGACAGTCGCCCGGACAGCTCTGCAGCGGAGTTGAGGTGGCTGAGCGCATCGTCTGCGGTGATCATCCATCCTCGTGCGCTCGGCGGAGGAGGGCGACAAATTCGCGGTCAGGATTTTTAGGCTGGTTCCAGCAGCACGGCTCCCGGTTGCCCCTGCAGCTCGTGACCTACATCGACCACGAGAACAAGGCGGTGGCGATCAGCTGCTTCGACTCGACGCTGGTGCCCGGCCTGTTGCAGACCGGCGACTACGCCCGGGCGCTGCTCAAGGAGGCCGGGCGGGTCCCGACGAACGAGATCGACGACCGGGTGGCTGCCCGGCTGGCCCGCCAGAGCCTGTTCAGCCGGGACCGTCCCGCCAGGTTCACCTTCTACCTGCACGAGTTCGTGCTGCGGCTGCCGGTGGGCGGCCCGGCGGTGATGGACGATCAATTGCAGCTCCTGGAGCGGATGTCCCGACGGTCCTATCTCACGCTGCGGGTGGTGCCCGCGTCACTCGGCGCGCACGCCGCAACCGCCGGGTCGTTCATTCTGATGGAGTTCGCCGAGTTCAAGCCGGTGGCCTACCTGGAGAGCGAGACATCCAGCCTGTTCCTGGAGAAGCCCGTGGAGATCGCCGCCTACCAGGACATCCTCGAGTCGCTGGCGCAGACCGCCCTGGGCGAGGGACAATCTAGGGAGCTGATTGCCACCCGGGCAACCGAGCTCTCCGCGGATCGAAAGGACTATGATGCCCGCGCCTGAGCCGGACAGGATTGTCTGGCACACGAGCAGCTACAGCAACGGCGCGACCGCCTGCGTCGAGGTCGGCTGGCGCACCAGCAGCTGCAGCAACGGCGCCGCCGCCTGCGTCGAGGTCGCGCCCGCGCCGGACGCCGTGCTGGTCCGCGACTCCAAGAACCGCACCGGCCCCGCCCTGACCGTCCCCACCCCCGCCTGGCGCGCCTTCCTCACCACAGTCGTCCACTAACCTCGCCCCGTGACCGAGCTCGGTCAGCCTCGCCCGCTGTCGTGGTGATCACGGTTTGTGTGTCTCTCGCGACAAAATATGTCGCTTGTCGCACACAAAGGACGATCATGGTCCCGCGCCGGCCGGTGTTGAGGTCAGCTACCGGGGAGCTGGCCAAGGGTCACCGTGACAGTGCGGGTGGCGCCCTGCGCGGTGGTCAAGGTGACCCCGACCTTCTGACCCGGATCTAGCCCGGCCAGGGTTTGGGCGAGGTCGGAGGCACCGCGCACTGAAGTGTTGTTCACCGCGGTGATCACCTCGCCCGGCTGTATCCCGGCGGCGGCAGCCGGGCCGGAGGGCACCACGCTGACGACCCCCATGCCAGCAGGCTGGCCATTTGGGTCCACGACGGTGACCACTCGGACACCCAGCTCGGCCCGGTGCGAGTTGACCACGTGGCCGTTGTGGCCGATGAGCTGCCCGGCGATATCGGTGACGATATTGCTGGGGATCGCGAATCCCAGGCCCGGTGCGGCGCCGCCGAGACCACCGGACTGCGGCTCGAGCGCGGCCAGCGTAGGAACTCCGATGACATCACCAGCCAGGTCGACCAGCGCGCCGCCGCTGTTGCCCGGATTGATCGCAGCGCTGGTCTGGATGATGTCGGGCAGCGTTGCGGGTTGGGAGGAGGAACCCTCGGCTGGCTCGGTGACAGTACGTCCGGTGAACGAGATGATTCCGTCGGTGACGCTGCCGGTGAGCCCGAGCGGGTTACCCATGGCCAGCACGATGTCGCCAGCCTGCAGCTTCGAGGAATCGCCGAAATGCGCCGGGTGCAAGGTCGACGGCGGTTGATCGAGTTTGATGACAGCGAGGTCGTCGGGTGGGTAGGCACCGACCAGGGTGGCGGGGATTGCCTGCGGGTTGTCGGCCAGGCGCACTTGGAACTTGGTCGCCTGGCCGACCACGTGGGCGTTGGTGACGATGTCGCCCTTGGTGTCGAAGACGATGCCGGAGCCGAGAGCGCGGTCGCTGGTGATCTGCACCACCGAAGGCAGCACCTTGGCCACCACGCTGACGTAGGCCTGCTCCAGTGCAGGCGCGTTGGCGAGAATCGACGGCGTGCTGGACGCGGTCTGAGCAGTGGGGCTACTGGCGGCGGCGCATCCGGCCAGAGCGACCACCGCGGCGGTCAGTGCGGTCACCAGCGCGGGACGGGACAGGTTCATTGTCGGCTCCCTGCAACTGATCGGGTGCGGCCGGCGCGGGCCGCAGGATCGTCGTCCATGGCGGCGCCATCGGCCATCCGCTGCGCTAACCGGGAAGCCAGGGCCATGATCGTCAAGGCCGGGTTCGCGGCGCCCTGAGTGGGACACACCGACCCGTCCGCGAGGAACAGGTTCGGGACTGCCCAGACGCGCTGGTTGGCGTCGACGACGCTGTGTTCGGGCGAGGCGCCCATCCGCGCGCCGCCGATGAGGTGCGCGAAGCGCTGGATGGTGAGCACATCCTGAGCGTCGGCGCCATGCAGGATGTCGGTGATCACCTTTGTCGAGTAGGCGATGTTGGCCTTGTCGTTGTCGCTGAGGGTGTAGTCCATCCGGGCGACGGGCTGGCCGTACTGGTCGGTTTCGTCGGCCAGGGTGATCCGGTTGTCCGGGTGCGCAAGCAGCTCGTTGAGCACCCCGATAGTGGCCCAGTGGTTGTAGTCACGCATGTATTCGCGCAGCGCCCGGCCCCAGTGCCCATCAGCCAGCACATGCTCGGCCCAGCCGATCGGCAGCGGGGACACCGTCTGGACGGAGAACCCTCGGGCGAAACCACGGCTGGGGTCGGTCTCGTAAAACTGCTCTGAGGAGATCTCCGGCGGTGGGGCCTTGTACATCCGTAGCTCATGAGGCCACCGCCCCGCGGTCTGGGTGGCGCCTTGCACCATGACGTAGCGGCCGACCTGATCGGCATTGTTGCCCAGGCCGTGCGGAAAACGAGGGCTCGACGAGGCCAGCAGCAGCCGCGGAGTCTCGATCGAGTAACCGGCGATTGCGACGTACTGGGCGCGCTGCAGGCGGTGTGCGCCGTCGGACTCGGTGGCGTACACGACGCCGCGGGCTCGCCCGGAGTCCTGCTCGATCTGCACTTGCAGGGCCATGCAGTTCGCGCGGACTTCCACGCCGTGGGCCAGCGCGTCGGGCAGGTGCGTGACGTAGGGACTGGCCTTAGCGTTGACCTTGCAGCCTTGCAGGCAGTAGCCGCGGTAGATGCAGTGCGGGCGGTTGCCGAAGGTGCCGTTGACGATCCCGACTGGGCCGACGCGCATCTCGATGCCGCAGCGCAGCGCGCCTTCGCGAAGCTTGTCGGCGGCACCGGACACCGGGTGCGGGGAGAACGGGTACCGGTGCGGGTATCCCCACGGCCAGTCCTGGCCCGCCACCGGCAGCTCGGCTTCCACCTGCTCGTAGTGCGGTCGCAGGTCCTCATAGGCGATCGGCCAGTCCGCGCCCACGCCGTCGTCGGTGTAGGTGGACAGGTCACTGGGATGAAACCGTGGCGTGTACCCGGCGTAGTGCACCATCGAGCCGCCCACCCCGCGCCCGGAGTTGTTCTTCCCGAGCTCGATCGGATCGGCCCCACCGATGATCCGCTTCTGGGTCCAGTACAGCCCGTGGCTACCGGCCTCGTCCGACACCCAATCCTCGTCGGGGTGCCAGAACGGCCCCGCCTCGATGATCACCACCCGCCACCCGCGCCGGGCCAGCCGCTGGGCCAGCACCGATCCACCCGCGCCGGCCCCGACGATGACCAGATCCACCTCGTCGTCGTCGCGGTACCGAGCCATGGTGGCCTCACCCGGCAAATCCCGGGAGTGCACGTCCAGCAGGAACCGCGAGTCGTTGTCCTGCGGCCCGACCGCACCTTTGAGGATGCCCCGCCAGAACGTGCCCATCACTGCTGCCAGGAATCGACGGTCGGCACCGGGTCTTCGTCGGTAGCACCGGGTTTCTCGAACGGCTCGCGCACCGCGGCGCCATTCATGCCGGGACCACCCAGACGCATGTACCCCCGGGGATAGGCCGGGCCACCGAAGCCGATCTCGTTCCAGGCCCACGGATGGGAGTAGAACGCGGCGAGCATCATGCGCATCACGACCGACCAGGCGCGCGTGACGTTGAGGTCATCCCAGCCGCCGCCGACCAGCCGGCCATGCGCGAACTCGGACACGATCGCTTCCCGCTGGGTTTCGGTACAGCCGGCGAAGTTGACCTGATACCCCGTCGTCGCGGTGTGGTCGAGTCCGCGTAGCACCAACCGCCAGGTCTCCCGGTCGTCGGGCATGTCGGCGTACTGGTAGCCGTCGAGCTTGCCGTCAGCGAGCTTGCCGTCCACCATCTCGGCAACGGGGACCCGCGGTTCGCTGTCCTGATCCAGCACGATGTCGCACAAGACCCGCAATGCCGGTTCTTCGTCCGAGGTGAAAAAGCGTAGCGGGCCGGGTGGGTCCAACCGGGCCAGCACTACCTTCTTGGTGGCCGCATCCCAGGTGTCGACCGCGTCGAGGACGTCGAAGTCGGGGTAGCGCCCGATCATCTGCGGGGTGGTACCCCGCCGTTGCCGGGGCAGCCACGATGGGTGCGCCGGCACGCCGCCCGGGCGTCGGTTGGGTAGATGGTCGGGTTGGGTGAGGTCGGGCATCGGTTCAGTTCTCCCGGCGCAGCACGGCCGCGAGCAGACCCATGCCGCCGACCATCGCCATCAGGCCGGGCGCAGAGATCGGTGGTCCCATCGGCAGGTTGTAGGAGTACCCCCGCCAGCCCCCTGGCTTGCGGGCCACGCCTCGGGCGTGGAAGTACTCCCCCAGCAACCCATTTGCGGCATACAGCGCCGCAGTAATCGGCAACGCTGTCTTGGCCCAATGCTTGGAGAACACCCCACCGATCCCGGCCACCACCAGCGGTGGAGTCAGCAGGACCGGGCTCCACATCCACTTGTTGCCGAAGCTGGCTTTGTAGTGCTCCAGGTACACCTCCGCCCCGGTCACCACCGCCGCGGCCGCTGTCAACCCGGACAGGGAGCGTTCGAACCGGCCGTGCTGGACGTCACGCACCATCCGATCAATGAGGTGCTCAGCGGACACCACCGGCCCATGGGCGGCCGACGGTGGGCGATCCGATTCGGGCACAGCGCGACGGCGGTCGGCGGCACGGCGGGTGATTAGCATGGCGATGTCAGCTCCTCGACGCTCAGCGCTGCCGATGCGGCAGGAACTCCTGAAGTTTGGTCTTCACACCCTGCTTGATCACGGCCCAGCGATCCTCATCACCGGCCAGCATGGCCTTGGCGGCGTCAGCCATCTGCTCGAAAGTGGCGTGCGGCGGCACCGGTGGCACGTTGGGGTCGCAGCGCACGTCGAGCAGCGTTGGCCGATCGGCAGCCAGCGCGCGGTCCCAGGCGGGAGCGATGTCATCGGGTTTGTCGACCGAGATGGCCTGCAGTCCCAGGCCAGCAGCGAAGGAGGCGTAGTCGACGTCGGGCAGGCTCTGCGACTCGACGAACTTCGGCGCACCCGCCATCGCCCGCATTTCCCAGGTGACCTGGTTCAGATCGTCGTTGTGCAGTACGGCGACGACCAGTCGAGGATCAGACCACTGCTCCCAATACCTCTTGATGGTGATCAGCTCGGCCAGGCCGTTCATCTGCATCGCGCCATCCCCGGCGAACACGATCACCGGCCGGTCCGGGCAGCCGAACTTCGCCCCGATCCCGTAGGGCACCCCGGGGCCCATGGTGGCGAGGTTGCCTGACAGGGACCCACGCATATGGCCCCGGAATTTCAACTGCCGCGCATACCAGTTGGCTGACGACCCGGAGTCCGCTGTGACGATCGCATCGTCCGGCAGCCGGTCGCTCAGCTCGGAGAACAGCCGCATCGGGTTGATCGGGTCCGCCTCAACACCTGCCTCCATCCCCATGGTCTCCCACCAGCGGGCCACATCAGACTCGATGCTCTCCCGCCAGGACCGGTCCTCCTTGCGAGCCAGCAGCGGAAGTAGCGCGCGCAGGGCGGTCGCCGCGTCGCCCACCAGGTTCAGTTCGTAGGGATAACGCATGCCGATCATCACAGGATCGAGGTCGATCTGGATGGCCCGGGCCTGATCGAACTCAGGCATGAACTGCGTGTAGGGAAAGCTCGACCCGACCGTCAGCAATGTGTCAGCCGCGCGCATCATCTCGTAGCTCGGGCGCGTCCCGAGCAGCCCGATCGACCCGGTGACGTACGGCAGTTCGTCGGACAGTACGTCCTTGCCCAGCAGCGCCTTGGCCACCCCGGCGCCCAACAGGTCAGCGACCTGTTCGAGCTCGGGGGCCGCACCCCGGGCCCCGGAACCGGCCAGGATCGCGACCTTGTCGCCAGCGTTGAGGATCTCCGCCGCTTGCCGCAGCGCATCCTGATCCGGCGCCAGCTCCGGCCAGCGGATCCCCAGACTGGACGGCACCATCTTGAACTCGTGAGTCGGTGGGGAGTAGTCGAGCTCTTGCACATCGGCCGGCACGATCACCGCGGTCGGCGCCCGCCGCGCCAGAGCCGTCCGGATCGCCCGATCCAACACATTGGGCAACTGCTCGGCGACGGTGACCATCTGCACGTAGTCGCTGGCGACGTCCTTGAACAGGCTCAGCAGGTCGACCTCTTGCTGGTAGGAGCCGCCCATCGCGCTGCGATTGGTCTGCCCGACGATCGCCAAGACCGGCACGTGGTCGAGCTTGGCGTCATAGAGCCCGTTGAGCAGGTGGATCGCGCCAGGCCCTGAGGTCGCTGCGCAGACCCCGAGTTGCCCGGTGAACTTCGCGTACCCGACCGCTTCGAAAGCCGCCATCTCCTCATGCCGGGCCTGCACGAACTGCGGTCTGTTGTCCGCCCGACCCCAGGCCGCGAGCAGGCCGTTGATCCCGTCGCCGGGATATGCGAAGACGGTGTGTACGCCCCAGTCCCGTAAGCGGCTCAGCAGATAATCGGCAACCTTCGGTGCGGCCACAATGTTTCCCTCCGATGACCCAGCTCGTCTTCCGACCCTCGGTGGCGTTCCCAGAGATCGTTGCGGCTACGCACCCGACCTTCCCTTTGTGACTTGCATCACATTCACTACTGCTGGGCAGCTCGCCGCTGTGCTGGCGGGAGTGGCATGCTCGACGGATGCCGCTGCTCGGCCTCCTTGCGACGGCGTCTGCTGCGGCGTGGACCTATCTCGTCATCGGGCACGGCGGCTTCTGGCTCGCTTCGCCCCGCCTGCCGGCCGATCCACCGGAACCCGGCCACTGGCCCAGCGTCGGAGTCATCGTGCCGGCGCGCGACGAAGCGGCGGTGCTTCCGGAGACGCTGCCCACGCTTCTCGCGCAGGACTACCCAGGTGATCTCGCGGTGTGGCTGGTCGACGACGGGAGCACCGACGGCACCGGGGCACTCGCCCACACCCTCGCTCAGCGCGGTGGCGGACGAGCTTCGCTGACCGTGCTGACGGCCTCACCGCCGGCCCGGGGCTGGACGGGCAAGCTCAACGCCGTGCAGTGCGGCGTGGAGTCGGCCAGTACCGCCGGGGTCGAGTTCCTGCTACTCACCGACGCCGACATCTCCCACCACCCCGGGTCGGTGCGCCGGCTCGTCGCCACAGCACTGGCAGACGATCGAGACCTCGTGTCGCTGATGGCGCTACTGCGCACACAGACCGGCTGGGAACGCGTCCTCGTGCCGGCGTTCGTCTACTTCTTCGCCCAGCTCTACCCGTTCCCTCGGGTCACCCGGCCCGGAAGCCGGACCGCTGCGGCCGCAGGCGGCTGCGTTCTGGTCCGCCGGACGGCCCTGGTGCACGCTGGGGGCCTCGCCCGCGTCCGCGGGAACCTCATCGACGACGTGGCCCTGGGTCGGCTACTCAAACGCTCCGGCGCGCGAACCTGGCTGGGCTTCACAAGCGACCCACCCGAGGTCCGCAGCGTCCGGCCGTACCCGCACCTGGCAGATCTGTGGACCATGGTGACGCGCAGCGCTTATACCCAGCTATGTCGCTCACCACTGCTGCTCGCCGGCACGCTCGCCGGGCTGGGCCTGCTCTACGTCGTCCCGCCGATTGCCGCACTCACCGGGCTGGCCGGGCGATCGCTGCGACTCGCCGCGGCCGGATTCGGCGCGTGGACCGCGATGGCCGCTACCCAGGGACCGGTGCTACGGCTCTACGGTCTCTCGCCGCTGCGCGGGCTCACCCTGCCGGCCGTCGCCACGCTTTATGCCGCCATGACAGTGGACTCGGCGCGCCGCCACGCAACCGGCCAAGGCGGCGCCTGGAAGGGCCGGCTCGCTGCGCCCGGTCTTGCGCGGCGCGCTAAGCGGCGCCTGCCATGATCGCTTCGCAGCTGCGGATCGCCGCCCGGTAGCTCTGCGTGGTGGGTTGATCCAGGAGCGGTTCGCTGAGCTGGTCACGCCAGAACCGGATGGCGTGGAATGCGGCGGCGCGGGTGTGCGTGGCAGTGGTATCTGGTGGCAGGCCGAGTCGGGTCGTCGCTGAGGTGCCCTGGCCGCCGAGTACTTGGCCGAGGGCGTTGCGGGTCCGGTCAGGGACGGGCAGCGCGACTAGTCCGGCCAATAACCGTAGTTCGGTGAACGGGTGCGTGTCGGCGAGGAGCCGGTCGACTGCGCTGACCACCCGTGCGGTGTTCGGGCTGCGGTGCCGCAGCAGGATTGAGCGCAGCGTGCGCAGCGCTGAGTGTGCTTTGAGCTGGCGATTCCGGCTACCGAAACGGGTGCGCAGAGTGCGGTGGAGGTCGTTGAGCCCACTGTGGCGGACCAGCTCAGCCGCCAGCGCGGGTGCGCCCCGGGCGCCGCCGCGGATCAACGATATGGCGATTCGGATACCGACCATGCCGAAGGCTGTCAACAGCTGTTCCCGGCCGGCGGCGGGTGTCGCAAGCTCGGTCGTGACGAACCGCCCGGGGGAAACGAGGATCGCTTCGCGGACGTCGTCGGGCAGCGCCGCAAGCTGGTCGAGGGTGCTGAACTCTTGTTGCCGCAGTGTTTGACCGCGTAACGCGAGCAGCCCGGATACCGCAAGGAAGTCTCGATGCAGGCCGTTGAGCTCACGGGCGGTGCGCAGCTCCGCGCTGGCTGCTCGGGCGGCGTCGAGCGAGGTGGTGAGGCCTCCGTCGGTTTCGTCGGCCCTAGACAGGACTCCGACAATGCCCAGCGGGCCACGTCCGGTGCCGGCGTGCTCGTGGAGCTTGCGCAGCAGCGCCACGTCGGCGCTGTGCAGGGAACGCATCAGGTAGACGATCGCGTCGGCCTCGCAGGTTCCCTCGTCGGGGGTGAGGAATGCAAGCGTGCGCGCGGAGACGTCGCGGGAGTTCGATGACGTCCCGGGGGTGTCGACCAGTGTGTACTGATCGAGTAGCGACGAGGGCCAGCCGACTTCGAGGCGTTGCACCCGATCCGCGGTCACCGGCCCGAGGTCGAGGTGCAGCCGCCCGTCGGTCCGAAGCACCGGCAGCGAGCTGCGCCGCCCGCCATCGTGGGTGAGCTCGATGCGTGGCCCCGCCGACCCGCAGAACCAGGTGACGACGCGGGTGCACTCGGTGGCGTCGGTGGGTGCGATCTCTTCCCCGACCAGAGCGTTGAGCAGGGTCGACTTCCCGGACTTGAGCGTCCCGGCAAGCGCGACCCGCAGCGGCTCGTCCAGCCTGCGCTGGCATGCGGCGAGCTCGGCATCGACTTCAGCGCTGAGTTGGGAGCCGGCCTGGAGATCACTACGCGCGTCGCGGATGAGCATCCGGGCCAGGTCGACGGTGCTGTACGGCTGGGAGCTCATCAGGTCACCTCCATTGTGCGGGCGGGGACGAGGGCGGCCGCCCGGACCCGCAGCTGACGTAGGTCACTCAAGGCGTTGTGAACCTCGGCGATCCGGCCGGCGCGGTGCTCGGTGTGGATCTGATTGGCCTCCTGGGCAGCTCGCCATGCGTCGTCGGCCGAGCGCAGCATCTCGGTGGCGACCGTGGTGAAGTGGTCACGCAGGGTCCGCTGGGCCTCGCGGAGCCGGTACTTCGACTCCTTGCCGACCTGGAAGATCACGTCGTCCATCAGTCGGGCGACGGCGGCCTTGGCCTCGGCTTGGCGCCGGGAGGTCTGTGATTTGCGGTCCTCCCAGAACGTATTGGCGCCGAGCAGCACGCCGGCGCCGATCGAGTAAGGGTTCACCAGAGCCAACCCCGCGAGACCGGTCATCAGCCCCACCATCAGGACGCCACCATAAGAACCCCGCACGCTGCTGATCGCCCGTTGCACTATGCCGGTCTTGCGGCTGTCCAGCGGCTCCAGGGACTGCACGGGATCGAGGATCGAGCCGGTGTGGTCGAGGTAGAGCTCCGGCACCGCTGACCGGCCTTCTGCGACGAACCGGGTAGCCACCTTCTCAGCAAGAGCACGACAACGGGTGTGGGCCAGGACGAAGTTATCTTGGACAGATTCGGCGATGCGACCGTCGAGCCAGCTGCCGAACTCCTCCCATCGCTTGGCCGGGTCGGAAGTCATGATGTCCGCTTCCGCCTCCCGGACCACGCCGCGCAGCCGGTGCCGAAGGTCGTGCTCCACCTCGACGGTCAGCTCCGTCGCGCCGTCGCCGAGCACGACCTGCCAGTTGGCTGTGCGCTGCCGCAGCCGGTCGGCGGCCTCCCAGGCGTCGCGCAGTCGAGCGACGAGCTCGGCTCCGCAGCTGGGATCGTTGAGCGCATCCAGCTCAGCATTCAGCGCCATCGCTAGATGGTCTGAGACAAATCGGACGTCATTGACCACCGCGTTGCGCAGCACGATGTCGGCGTCGCCGACCACCCGGTGGCGCACCAGGTCCACCAGCTGCGGTACGCCCGATTCGACTGCAAGCTCGGCGTCACTGTTACGTCGGGCGATCTCGCCCATCGTCGCTGACAGCGGCAGCAGTGGGATGTCCAGCCCTGCGTTGGTCAGGTGGGTGCGATTGGCTCGCTGGATGTAGGCCCACCGCGGGTAGAGGTCAATCTTGGTGATCACACCGATGACGGTGGGACACAGCTGCCGGATCTGACGCAAGAACGCGATCTCCGGCTCGGTGTACTCCTGGCTCGCGTCCGAGACGAACAGGACCGCGCCAGCCGCGGGCAGCAGGGACAGCACCGCGCCCGCGCGGCCCGTGTCCAGTCCGGACGCTCCCGGGGTGTCGATGAGAACTACACCCTCGGCTAGCAGATCGTTGGGTGCGCCGACCTCGACGCGGGGCACCGGACCGGCACCTGCCTCGGGCTCGGCACCGGCGGTCGGGGCAGGGACCAGCCGTACGAAGTCGGAGTCGGAGTAGCTGGCGACGACGGGGGCAGTCTTGCCAGTGGCGATCACCGGAGCGCCAGTGATGGCCTCGACCAGCGAGCTCATTCCCTGGCCGGCCTGTCCAGTCACCACGATGCGCAACCGTGGATCAGTAACCCTGATCCGGGCCTGAGCGAGGTGGGTGCCGAGGTCTGGTCGGTTCGCGGCGTCGGTGAGCAGGCGCAGCCGGTCGAGCAGCTCGGTTATGGCCGTGGTGGATCCGGTGTCGGTGCCGTTACGGGCAGCGGGATCGGTCATGACGGACATCTCGTCCTCTTTCTACGATGCGAAGAGTGAGGGACCTCACCGGCCCGCGCCGGCTCGTGCAGCGCGGGCCGGTGGTGATCAGTGATGAATGGGCGTGGCGTGATCGGGCGTGACGTGGTCCGGCGTGATGTGCGTGGCAGTTGGACTCGGGGTGAGCCCGCTGGACAGCCCATCCGACGTCGGCGACAAGCCGGTGTGGCTGCTGTCCGTTGCCGACACTGTGCTGACACTCGGGCTTGCCGGGTGCGGATTAAGGTTCGGCCCCGCACTGGATGCCGGAGCAGTCGGAATGTGCGTGCTGGTAGCCGACGTGGTAGCAGCGGGCGCACTCATGGTGGACCCTGCGGGTGAAGCGGTAGCAGACCCGACGCCGGTGCTAGGCGCAGAACCCATACTCGGCACCGCCGGGTGAGCAGCAGGCGCAGCACCCCCGCTCGGCACCGCCGGGTGAGCAGCAGGCGCAGCATCCGCACTCGGCACCGCCGGGTGAGCAGCAGGCGCAGCACCCGCACTCGGCACGGCGCCAGCGGAGGTGTAGCTCGTGGAGCCTGAAGCTGCGCTTGGTCCACCCGCGGCGGTGCCGGACGCGCCGGTCGGGTGCGCAGTGGTGTGTCCGGCTTGTTCGGTTTGGCCACCAGAGGGCTGGGTGTTCGACGCGGCGCCAGCAGCGCCCGACGAGCCGGTGGTACCGGTGTCAGACCCGAGCAGTGCGCTGACGTTGCCGGCGGTGTGCGGGTCGGAACCTGCGGTCGTCGAATGGCCCATATCTGCGCTCGGGGCTTGGGCGCCTGAAGGGTTCAACGGAGTAGATCCGTTGGTAGATCCGGTCGTGGACCCCATTGCGGACCCGGGCGCAGGTGCGCCGGTGTGGTTTGCGCTGAACGCTCCGTTTTGGGAGGTGGACACCGCGCTACCTGATCCCGTGCCGTGCGTTGCTGGTTGCGCGACGGTGGAGCTCCGAGGGGTCGCGCTGATCGCGTGGGAGGAGCTGTTGCCCAGATCAGCTTGCGGAGCGAAACCGGTGCTGACTGTCGATGATTTCTCCACTGTTGTGTTGAGCGGCTCGGATGTCACGTGGGACGCCGCGGCCGGAGTCACCGGGGTGGTCGTCACCGGCTGGCTGGCTGCTGTGCTCTCCGTGGTGACAGCTGCGTTCGCCGGGGCGGTCGCGGTGCGCACTGCTTGACTCAGCGCGGGCGATGCGGATGCAAACGACGGCGACAAACCGGGCGATCCACCGGTCGACAGACCCGAGGGGCCCGACGGCCCCGAGGAGAATGACGCTGCCGAATATGGCGCTGACGATCCCGGTTGCACAGACATCGAATGGTGCTCGCCCGGCTGCCTTCCGGCTCCGGCTGCGGTGGAAAGGACATGATCCTGAGGATTTGCCGTGACGGCGTGGTGCTCGATCCCGGTTGGGTGGGCTCCCGGCTGCCTGTCCACAACGGCCTGGCCGTGGGTAGCACTGCCATGGCTCTGTTCAGGGTGGTTGGGATGACCCTGAGGCTCGGCCCGGGGCTGAAGATGACCCGACCGAGCATCGGGCTTATCCGAGCCGTCGTTGTCCCGGGGTCCGTCGTTGTCCCGGGGTCCGTCGTTGTCCCGCGGACCCTCGTGATCCCGCGGCCCGTCATCGTCCTGGGGACCCTCGTGATCCCGCGGCCCGTCATCGTCCTGGGGACCCTCGTGATCCCGCGGCCCGTCATCGTCCTGGGGACCCTCATGATCCCGCGGCCCGTCATCGTCCCGCGGACCCTCATGATCCCGCGGCCCGTCATCGTCCCGCGGACCCTCATGATCCCGCGGCCCGTCATCGTCCCGCGGACCCTCATGATCCCGCGGCCCGTCATCGTCCCGCGGACCCTCATGAT
>JAHEXI010000005.1:0-89988 GCA_023252195.1 Pseudonocardiales bacterium | reverse complement strand
GGACCCTCATGATCCCGCGGCCCGTCATCGTCCCGCGGACCCTCATGATCCCGCGGCCCGTCATCGTCCCGCGGACCCTCATGATCCCGCGGCCCGTCATCGTCCCGCGGACCCTCATGATCCCGCGGCCCGTCATCGTCCCCCGGCTGCGGCGCGTGGTCGCGAGGTGCGTCATTGTGATCGAACCTGGCAGTCTCGTGGCGAGCCTCGGCGTGCTCCTCATGCCAGTTACCGGCGCTGTGGGGGAAGGACCAACCCAAGTCAGCGTGCGGCGCGCCTGCACCAGCATGCGTCTTGGCCACATCCCGCAGCAGTTCCGCGGCGATGCGCTCGCCGCCTCGAACGTCCAGGTCCGCAAGTCCTTCGGTAGCCACTGAAACATCCATTTCGCTATCCCTCCTCGTGGTCGCCCAATTCCCGGGCGACTTCGAAGGTGACGCTAGGACCGGCTCCTGTGGCTTCGCTGTGTGCCCGCTGTGTGTCCGGCCAGAGGACCACCGAGCTCGAAGACGACCCGTTCACAGGGAACGCACAGCTAAAACCAACTTGACTTGTTGTTTCCGCGGCTAGGTTCCTGCCAGGTGGGAGAGATCTCCTGAAATAGAGCAGACCAGTGGATGATCGGAGTGAGACATGAGCCTCTGTGTGGGGGTCGCTCTTGGCGGGGATTCGGTCAGCGCCGTCGTGGCCGGCGAGGATACGCGGATTCCAACTGCTGATCGGGTTTCTGTGCCGGCGCTTCTGGTGATCGCCCCCGGGGTGGGCGCCCTGGTGGGCCCTCAGGCCGAGCGGTTTGCCGCGTCCGGGGGTGGCACGGTGTTTCGTGACTTCGCCGATCGCGTCGGCGACCCGGTACCGGTAGTGGGTAGTGACGGCAGTTCCCGGCTGGGGGCGGATTTGGTGGCCATGACGATAGGGAGCGTCCTGCAGGGGCACGCGGCAGCCGGTTCCAAGCTCGCGCACCTCGCAATTGCGCACCCCAGCGACTGGGGACCATACGAGATGTCAGTGTTGCGTTCTGCGTTGACCTGCACCGAAGCTGAGGGGGTACCTACATCGCTGGTGAGCAGGCCGATCGCGGCCGTTATCGCGGCGGTCGGGGCTGGGATGATGAGTTCATCCGAGACGGTCATCGTTGCCGACATCTGCAGCCAAGGTACTGAGGTCGCGCTGGTGACCGGCGCTGAGGACCACGTGGGACGCCTCGCCGCGACTTGTCGCACCGATGATCTCGGGTCCGCCGCGCTCGACCACGCGCTAGCCAGACACGTGCTCGAGCAGGTACGCGGTCAGCTACCCGCATCAGACCTGCATGACCCCGCCAATCGGGCCATCGTGCGGCACGTCGTCGCGGCCAGTCGACTAGCGCGTCAAGATCTCGTTCGACACACATCCACGGTCGTTGACGTCCGGTTGCCCGCGCATAGCGTGCCTGTGCGGATTGTCCGTGCGGAGTTCGAATCGCTGGCGCGCGAACCAATCTACGCAGGGCTATCCAGCATTACTCACCTCATGGGTCATGCGCACGGCAATGGCGTTGAGGTAAGTGCCATCGTGCTCACCGGCGAGGTCGCCAGGACTCCACTGCTCACCGAACTGATTTCAGCGCAATGGCCCACTCGAGTGGTTATTCCGCCGTCTCCGGAATGGGCTATGACGAGCGGAACTGCACGCATCGCTGTAGGCCGATCGCAGCCTCGTTTGAACGCACCATTGAGCCCTGGACGACCGAACGTGTCGAACCCGGCCCCGCCGCAACCGGTGCAAAGTAGAGCCGATGGGCCACAACTGCTCCGACGCAACCCCAAAACTCTAGCCAGCTCTTCCCAGGCCAGCCCGGCCGTTTCGGGTGTCCAGCCCACCGCCAGCGAGCGGAAATGGACACTCAGGTGGGGCGCGATCCAGCTGACCGCAGCGCTCATCTCCGATTCGCACCGACAGCCGCGCGACCACCGTGACGTCGGAGCGTCTTTGCGTCCGCGCGCCGTTCCACGACACGGCTAACTCGCAGCTTCTTCGCCGCGCCGCGTCGACCAGGTCGCCGAGCACCTCAACGGCCTGGTGCTCGCCCTGCCCCGATCTAAGACCAACCAGCACGGCATCCACGCGGAGTTGGTCGTACTCCCCCCGCGCCCGGCCACTAGTTCGTCTTGTCGTGCTTGCCGGGATCCGGCAGTGGCGGTGGTGGCTTGCCCGGTGGGAGCTGCCCGTCAGTCTGCGGGTCCGGTTTTGGGTCCGGCTTATCGTGGAGCGCGATCGCTGTAAAAGAGAGCCCCAGCACAGGGTCGGGGGTCCTGCGCGGGGGCTCTCGGTACGTTCTGTCGCCATCTGACTTCGGAGCGTTACAGGATGAGGGGAGATAAGTAGCGGCGGTCGCCGTGGCTGCCCGCTTGCGTGCCGTACCGATTGTGGCTCAGCTGCGAATGGGCAACCGGACGGTGAACGCGGTGCGCCCGGGAACGCTGGTGACGTCCACCGAGCCGCGGTGCGCAGCGACCACGGCGTCGACGATGGACAGTCCGAGCCCGGTGCTGCCGTTGGCGCGGGAGCGAGAGGAATCGCCGCGGGCGAATCGCTCGAACACGTGCGGCAGCAGGTCCGGCGGCACACCCGGCCCGTCGTCCACAACAGACAAGTTCACCTGCCCGTCGACTGGGGTAAGGGTGACGGCGACGGTGGTACCCGCGGGGGTATGGGTACGCGTGTTGGCCAGCAGGTTGGCCACCACCTGCGCGAGACCGGCCGCGTCCCCGGTGACCGTCACCTCCTCGTCCGGGGCGATGAGCTGCCAGTGGTGGTCAGGACTCACGGCGTGCGCGTCGCTCATCGCGTCGATGACGAGCCGCGACAGGTCGACCGGCTCACGGCCCAGCGGCCGGCCGGCGTCGAGACGAGCGAGCAGCATCAGGTCCTCGACCAGGGTGGTCATCCGTTCGGTCTGCGACTCCACCCTCGCGAGCATGCGCGCAATCTCGGGGGGGACGGGCTCGGCGCTGCGCCGGGTGAGCTCGGCGTAGCCGCGGATGGCAGCGAGCGGAGTACGCAGCTCGTGGCTGGCGTCTGCGACGAAGCGCCGCAGCCGGGTCTCGCTGGCTTGGCGGGCCTCCAAGGCCGCACCGACGTGGCCGAGCAACCGGTTGAGCGCGAGGCCGACCTGGCCGACCTCGGTCCGCGGGTCGGTGTCGGCCTCGGGGACCCGCTCGGCTAGCGCCACCTCGCCACGGTCCAACGGCAGCTCAGCCACCCTTCCGGCAGTCCACGCCACCCGGGTCAGCGGGCGCAGCGTCAGCCTCACGATGGCCGCGCCCACTATCCCGGTGAACACCAGCGCGAATCCGATGACGATCACCTCGACGGTGATCAGCCGAGTGACCGTTTCATCGAGTCCGGCCAGCGGCAGGCCGGTGACGAGGACGTCGCCGTCTCCCGCTCGCACCGCAACCACTCGATAGTCTTCAGAGCCGACCCGCAGGCTGCGGGGCCTGCCGTCGACGGGCAGCGCGACCAACGCTGCCGCTTCCGAACTGGACAGCTGCTCAGGCGTGCCGCTGCGGTCCAGAACACCGCCCTGAGTCACCCGGCCGTCGACGATCCGCGCGCCCAGCGTGTCGACCGACTGGCCGGGGGTACCAAGGAACCCGCCGCGCCTGTCGTTGGAGGCTGGACGAGAGCCGGCTAGTGGTCCGGCGAGCGCGCCGGCGAAGCGGTCCCGGGAGCTGGCGAGCTGGACATCGAGCCGGTGGAGGAGAAAGGCATGCAGCTCGATCGCGGTGACTACCCCGACGACGACGCCCACCAGCGCGAATAGCGCCAGTAGGGCGGCCACCAGGCGGGCCCGCAGCGAGTGCATCGCGCTCAGTCCGCCGCAGGCTTGAGCACGTAGCCGGCACCTCGCATGGTGTGGATCATCGGTGACCGGCCGGCATCGACCTTCTTGCGCAGGTAGGAGATGTAGAGCTCGACGACGTTGGAATTGCCGCCGAAATCGTAATGCCACACCTGATCAAGAATCTGAGCCTTGGATAGCACCCGGCGAGGGTTGCGCATCAGGTAACGCAGCAGCTCGAACTCCGTCGCGGTGAGCTCGACGATGTCGCCGTCGCGGCAGACCTCACGGCTGTCCTCGTCGAGTACCAGATCGCCGACCACCACTGCCGGCGTGCGGGCCACGGTCATCCCCGAGCGGCGCAGCAACGCCCGCAGCCGAGCCATCACCTCCTCCAGGCTGAACGGTTTGGTCACGTAGTCGTCGCCACCGACGGTGAGCCCGGCGATCCGGTCTTCGACGGCGTCCTTGGCCGTGAGGAAGAGCACCGGCAGCGTTGGCGTGCCCGCGCGTAACCGGCGTAGCACCTCCAGCCCGTCGATGTCGGGCAACATGATGTCAAGAACCACCAGGTCTGGCCCGAACTCGCGCGCCGTGCGTACTGCAGAGAGCCCGTCGCCGGCGCTGCGCACGTCCCAACCCTCGTAGCGCAGCGCCATCGTCAACAGCTCGGCCAGCGACACCTCGTCCTCGACGACGAGCACCCGCACCGGGGCGCCATCGGCGCGGCGTAGCTCAGCGTCCACCAGGGTCATGCTGCCACCATCGCCCAGCCGGCTGTGCGCCAGCTAGGGGCTAGCTGTGTGCGCCCTGTGCGGCAATTTGCTGGCGGAGAGTAATTATTCCTTGGCTGCGGTATTCCGTCCTTCCGCAGTGGGCCCGAGCCGGTGGTCTAGGCGCTCAGGAAGTGGATCGTAAGGTACGTACAGAGTGAGGCTTGAAACGCGGGTCTCAGCCAGACTGGCCTCCAGCATGGACTTGGGCAATCGCACGGACGTCCTGACCATGGGGTCTGGGTCGATGCCGGTTTCCCACGGATGCACTCGATGTCTCCGCCCAGGTCGGGGTAGGCAGCATGATCCCGACCCCGGACGTGGCGCTGGCCCAACACGTGCTGCCGGCACCGGCCGGACACGTCGGTACCCACGCAGGCCCGGTGCTGTCCGCAGCCGACAGTATGCAGATCACCGTGCACGGGCGCGGCGCCCACGGCTCGATGCCGCAGGCGGCCGTCGACCCTGTGGTACTCGCCGCGATGATCGTGATCCGGTTGCAGACCATCGTCTCCCGCGAGATCCCGCCGGGGCAGACCGCGGTGCTGACGGTCGGCAGCATCCAGCCGGCACGAAGAGCAACATCATCCCAGACCACGCCGTGCTGCAGCTCAACATCCGCACCTACAGCGAGCAGACCAGAAGCGCGATTCTGAACGCGGTACGCCGCATCGTCACTGCGGAGTGCCAGGAATCGGGCTGCCCGAAAGACCCGGAGTTCGAGCTGTCGACCGCTTCCCTCTGACCGACAACGACCCCGTGACCACCGACCGGGTGGCCGCCGCATTCGGCGAGTTTTTCGGCGACCGAGCCGGGCCGATGGGCCAGCAGACCGCCAGCGAGGACTTCAGCGACATCCCGACCGCCCTCGGCGTCCCCTACACCTACTGGGGCATCGGCGGCATCGACGAAGAGACCTACCGCAGGGCCGAGGCCGCCAGCCGGGTGGCACAGGACATCCCCGTGAATCACTCCGCCAACTTCGCCCCGGTCCTTCAACCCACCCTCGACACCGGCACCCAGGCACTGGTCGTCGCCGCCCTGGCCTGGCTCGCCCGCTGACTCACGGCCCGTCCGAAGAACCGGGGTCGCCGCGCGCGCCCGGTGAGCCGGGCGCGTTGAGACCGAAGCGGACGCCCACCAGCCGGACGACGAAGCACAGGGCGGCGGCGGCGATCGCGGCGGGGATCCCGTAGACACCGGTGCGGCTGGTGACGGCCGTGACCGCGGCGCCGATCAGGGCGGGGATGGCGTACAGCTCGCTGCGCAGCACCGTGGGGATCTGCCGGATGAGCACGTCGCGCAGCGTGCCGCCGCCCACGGCCGTGATCGCACCGAGGATGATGGCCTGCACGACGCCGAGGCCGAAGCCCAGCGCCTTGCTCGCCCCGGTAACCGCGAACAGGCTCAACCCGACGGCGTCAAGCACAGTGATCGGCCCCGGCCAGCCGGTCCAGCCGCCGGCCCAGGGCGAACGCGACCAGGCTACCTGCCGCCGCGACCGCCAGGTAGCGCCAGTCGCTGAACGTGGCAGGCGGCAGCGAGCCGATCAGGACATCGCGGATGATCCCCCCGCCCAACGCGGTGATCATCGCGAGGGTCACCACGCCGACGATGTCGAGCCGGGCGGCATGCACCGCGGTCAGCGCGCCGTTGAGCCCGAACGCGAAGGTGCCGGTCAGATCCAGTGCGAGCAGCAGCGGCGGTTCAGCGTTCATGTGGCGTGCCTACCCGTCCTGGGCGCATTTCTGCCTAAAGCGGCCCGGGTGGTGGTGGATGCGGCCTCGGGCCATCACGAAGTCCACCCACGCCGTCGCGGTGATGTCGGCGGTGGGGTCGCCGGGCATCGCGACCAGGTCAGCACACCGGCCGGCCTCGAGCACTCCGAGATCGTCGCGGCCGAGCAGTTCGGCGGCCACGCTCGTGGCGGCCCGAAGCGCCCGGGCCGGGCTCACTCCGGCCGCGGTCATGGCCTGGAACTCGCCCACGCCGTGGCTGAATGGGAACATCCCGCAGTCGGTGCCGAAGGCGATCTTGACGGTGCTGGCGGCGATGCGCCGCTGGGCGCGGCCTGGATCTGCTCGTGGTCGCGGCGGAACTTGCCCACCGCCTGCGCGGGCAGCGTCCCTGTTCGAGCTGTGCGAGGTCCTCTCGGGTCATCTGCATCATCGGGACGATGAAGGTACCGGCCTGTTCGGCCAGCGCCAGGGCCTGCTCGTCGATCAGGCAGGCGTGCTCCAGGCAGCGCACCCCGGCGGGGATGGCCTGCGCGGCCTTAGCCGCCGCGGACGCCAGCGTCTGGGTGTAGATGGCCGAACCGTCCATCGTCAGATGCACGTGGCAGTCGATGAACCCGGGCGTCACGGTCCGCTCAGTCAGTTCCACCACCGCGGCGCCGGCCGGTCGCCACCGACCCCTACCCGCCTCGAAGCCCATCCACACCCGTCGCCCGAACCGACGCCGGGAGCTGGCCTGCCCCACCAGGTGATGGAGCCCCGGCCCGGTCCAGTCGCGGCCTACGAGCAGGTTGAGCAAACCGCTCCCGCATCACGCCTGCCACGCAGGACACGCCTCCCGCGCCAGCCTATCCGGTAGCCGATGACGGGCACGAGCGCATCCCGATGCGGGGTCGCGGCGGTGGTGGTCGCACCCTTCAATGCGGGAGTGCGCGTCTTACCGCCCGCATACCGGGTAGATGGAGGCCAGGCGCGAGGTGTGCCAGCTCCCCGGTTCGAGCAGGAGACAAACATGATCAACACTCGCAGAGCGCGTTCTTGTCGACACGCTGGACGCGGTCGTGCTCTACGCCACTCCGCCGGCCGACGCGGAACCCAACTCGGGCCCGGCCTTGGAGCAGCACGAGCGTGCCCGCGGGCATCCCCGAGGTCCGGATGCGGATGCTGCGCTCGCCGACGGTCCCGGCGTCGACCTGTTCGAGTTCGACAGAACCGAGCCACGCGCACCGGCACGCCCGTGCGATCTAGGCCTCCAGCATCTCGCGCTCTAGGTCGAGGACCCGACGGCGGCCGCCGAGCGTGTCAAGCGGGGGGGCTCACCAACCGGTGCACCAGATCCAGCCGAGCCTTGATGGTGGTTCGCCTTCAAGAACCGTGACCGCTGCTGCAGCACCCCAACCATCGAGCATCGCCTCCAACACCGCAGGCGCGGGATCGAGGTGAACCACCCCATCCACCAGCATCAGGTGCGCCGCCCCGGTAGATCAACAACTCGCTCCACGGCGTTGCATCTAACACAACATCATTGCGTCCTGTCCAGCGACAGGCGAACTCGCAGTCAGAAGACACAGAGCGGGAGTCGACCTGACGAACTGACTCCCGCTTTGACCTGCAGTCATCCCCCTGCCCGGACCACGCTGAATGTTGCATCAAACGCAATTCCGGTCATTTTCAGCTGCAGCCGCTGGTTGAGCCACAGCCCTCGCAGACGTAGCAGGATCCGGCAGGACGCATCTTGGTCCCGCAAGTCAGGCACAGTGGCGCGTCAGCCGCCTTCCCCATCTGCAGCTCCAGCAACTCGGTGGAACTACCCACGTATATCGGAGCCGGCCGGCCCGGTATCGCCGGAGCCGGATTGCTAGCGTCCACTGAGGTACGTAGGGACTCGACGTCGGACCCGCTGCCCGCGTCGATGCCGTAGTCCGCAGCCACTTGCGCAGTGCGCTCGGCGGCAGTCAGGATGCCCAACTGGTCCCGCTTATCCTTAGGCAACTGATCCAGCGCGAGCCGACGGAACAGATAGTCCACCACGCTGGACGCCATCCGGACGTCCGGATCATCGGTCATCCCCGCCGGCTCGAAGCGCATGTTCACGAACTTTGACACGTACGTCTCCAGGGGCACTCCGTACTGTAATGCTATCGAAATGGCGATCGAGAACGCGTCCATCACACCGGCCAGCGTAGAACCTTGCTTGGACATCTTCACGAAGACCTCGCCAAGGCCGCCATCCGGGTAAGACCCTGCCGTCATATAGCCCTCGGCGCCACCGACGGTGAAAGACACCGTTTCGCTGGGCCGCTTCTTGGGTAGCCGCTTGCGCACCGGCCTGGCGTCGGCCATCTGTGCCTTGTCCGCTCCTGTGGTCGAGGTCTTTCCCGTCGACAACGGCTGGCCAACCTTACAGTTGTCTCGGTAAATCGCCAGCGCCTTGACTCCCATTTTCCAGGATTGCAGATAGATTTCCTCGACCTCGTCGACCGTGGCCGTCTCCGGCATGTTCACGGTCTTGCTGATTGCACCCGAGATGAACGGCTGCGTCGCCGCCATCATCCGCACGTGGCCCATCGGGGGGATGGCCCGTTCCCCCATCGCACAATCAAAGACCTCGTAATGCTCGGGGCGCAACCCAGGGGCGTCAATCACGTGGCCGTGCTCCGCGATGTACTCGACGATCGCCTCGCTCTGCTCCTGCTGGTAACCCAAAGCGGCAAGCGCCTTGGGCACAGTCTGGTTGACGATCTGCATAGATCCGCCACCAACCAGCTTCTTGAATTTCACCAATGAGAAGTCTGGCTCGATACCAGTCGTATCGCAGTCCATCATGAAACCTATAGTGTTGTGACTTATAAATCCGGCCGCGACATAGGTTACGTTGGAGGGTACTGACAAATCATAAGTCGGTTGCACACCGCCGTCTTCATTCGACGCGACCATCTCGAACAGATACCCGAGAGCGTCGTCAAGGCGGCAATCAGGGCGCTCTGTCCAGATCCGGCGGGCCAGGCCACGGCTGACTCCACCGTACTTGCGTAACGACTGCACTACCGGACCACGGAGCTCGTGTCCGCACGGTACCAACTCGTCCCAGATGTGTCGGGGCAGTATGATTCGGTCGTTCTTGCCGCTGGCTACCGGCTCGACTTCAGCCAACAGGCCAGCTTTTCGGTTGCCCATAAAGCCGATGATCTCATCATAGGTCAATGCGTGGTCGACATTACGTATGCGGAGCTGGAAAACCGGCCCGCCCCACCCACTGACTGTCTCTCTCGTCGTGGTGGGGAGGCCGACACAGAGCAGCATGGCGCGCAGATCGTCGGCGAACGTCGTCGAACTCGTCGACACACTGGGCACTCCCTCTTGCACGGTGCCATCTGCCTCGAAGACACCACACAAGAAGGCCGAGTACACCTCGACGTTATTGGTTTCGCGGATCGCTGCAGGAACTCGCGGTGTCCAACCTTTTCCGGAATGATCCTCACCCGGGAGATCTTTCGCAAATCCCGCCGCCTGCCACCAACGGGCGAGCCGCATCGACTGAAGGACGACCTCCTGATATCCATCCCCAGCGCCAACTACCGGTTCCAGTCCGAAAAGGCTCTTCGAGAGGATACACAAACGTTCCACAACATCTAGATCCGAATCAGCCACGCATAGACGTATCCCCTTCGAGTGCAAGCTGCCATCGCCCATGAAGTACCCGACAAGCTCGGCGAGCTCAACATCGACGGTCTGCGGCACCCGCAAGTGTCGATCACCAGCGTAATAGGCTTGATCGAGTACGGGCAGCGGAACATCCCGCGGCGCTCCGACCAGAACACCCAGCTGCATCGGCACAATATCACTCACGGTGATATCGCTGAGCCGCTTCCATTCCCATTTCCCAGTCTTAGAATCGACGACTTTGATCCGGTGCGTCAGCGTTCCTTGGATCCGATAGCCGCCTCGAGTCACGATCCGACGGGTCGGTTCCTCCCCGTTGACGAAAAATCGCGTCACCTGCCGAGGACCGTCGTCAGTCGAGACCTGCGCGTCAAGTTCCTGCCAACGCTCGCCGTAGACATCGCCGAGGTCGCTTAGCCGAGCCAGGCCACGATCGGTCGTCACCAATGTGTCCCCGACCAGACAACCGGTCGGCGCTAATACACTAGCCTGCGCGTTGCGCCATCCATTGTTCTCGCCAATTCTCATACCATCCTGCCACGCTCTTGTAGCGCCCTTCTGCACGGCGCGATCATTGTGGTCGTAGGTTCGGATCAGGTCATTCGCGCCAGCGTGCTTGCGCATTACCCGCTGGTGCGCTTCGGCGTTACGGGCATAGCCTTCATAGGGACCGACGACTCCGGCGAGCTCTGCGGAGCGTTTATAAGCAGTACCGGTCATCAGCGAAGTGATCGCCGCAGCGAGCGCGCGTCCGCCGCCCGAGTCGTAGGCGTGCCCAGTAGCCATCAACAACGCTCCGAGATTGGCGTAACCGATACCGAGCTGCCGGAACGCCCTCGTGGTTTCTCCGATCGCCGCAGTCGGGAAATCCGCAAAGCAGATCGAGATGTCCATCGCGGTGATGACCAGCTCCACTGTCTTCGCGAACATGTCGGCGTCGAACGTGAGGTCCTCGCGGAGGAACTTCATCAGATTGATCGATGCGAGGTTGCAACTGGAGTTATCCAGATGCAGGTACTCACTGCATGGATTGGATGCGGTGATGCGTCCGGACTCCGGACAGGTGTGCCAATCATTGATCGTGTCGTCGTACTGCAGGCCAGGGTCAGCACATTCCCACGCTGCCTTGGTGATATGACGGAAGAGCTCCCTAGCCCGCACCGTCTCGATGACCTCGCCGGTTGTGCGGGCGCGCAGCGCGAACTCGCCACCGGCCTCCACGGCGCGCATGAACTCGTCGGAGACCCGGACCGAATTGTTGGCATTCTGGTATTGGACCGACGTGATGTCTTTGCCGCCGAGGTCCATATCGAATCCGGCGTCCCGGAGCACCCTGATCTTGCGTTCCTCAGATGCCTTGGTCTGGACGAATTCGGCGATATCCGGATGATCGACGTCGAGTACCACCATCTTGGCAGCGCGACGGGTCGCCCCTCCGGATTTGATAGTACCCGCCGAGGCGTCCGCCCCGCGCATGAAGCTCACCGGACCGGATGCGGTGCCTCCAGAGGACAGCAGTTCCTTCGACGAGCGGATACGGGAAAGATTCAGGCCGGCACCAGAACCGCCCTTAAAAATAAGTCCCTCTTCCCGGTACCAGTTGAGAATTGATTCCATCTCGTCGTCGACCGAAAGGATAAAACAAGCAGATACTTGTTGCGGCGATGCGGTCCCGACGTTGAACCAGACCGGGGAATTGAAGCTGAACACCTGGTGCAGCAGCATCCAGGTCAGCTCCTGGGAGAAGATCTCCTCGTCGGTATCGGTGGCGAAGTATCCGTGCTGGACACCGGCTGCGGTGTAGGTGGTCACGACCCGGTCGATCAGCTGGCGCAAGCTCGACTCGCGCTGCTCGCTACCCACCGCGCCACGAAAGTATTTGCTGGTCACGATGTTGACCGCGTTAACCGACCACGAGTCGGGGAACTCCACGCCGCGCTGTTCGAAGTTGACCGTGCCGTCCCGCCAGTTCGTCATCACGACATCCCGGCGTTGCCATGTCACCTCGTCGTAGGGATGGCGTGCCTCGGTGGTGTAGACCCGCTCAATCCGCAGCCCGCGCTTGGGTCGCGCGGCGGGCGAAGCTCCAGCGGTTCCCGCACCGTTGCCAGCCGGAGTCCCGACGGTCTCGGTCATCCCTCATCCCTCTCAGTCGCGGTATGCATACTCCCGGCGTCGGGTCTCTCCCCGTCCGGAGCGGTCGGATCCTTCGTGTAGTCGTGGCGTGGGAGGTCACGCAGGCTTCGGATCTCCTTCTCGAAGTCCTCGATCGACGAGAACGATCGGTAGACGCTCGCGAAACGTAGGTAGGCGACCTCGTCGAGGTCCCGCAGCGGGCCGAGGATGGCCAACCCGACCTCCTGGCTGGGCACCTCGGCGCTGCCCAAGGACCGGATCGCCTCTTCGACCCGATGCGCCAACTGCTGTAGCGCACCCTGGTCCACCGGACGCCCCTGGCAGGCCCGGCGTACTCCACGGACGATCTTGTCGCGGCTGAACGGCTCGGTGACACCCGAGCGTTTCACCACGGCCAGCACCAACTCCTCCACCGTCGTGAACCGCCGGCCGCACGTCGGGCACGATCGGCGCCGGCGGATCGCCTGACCGTCCTCCACCTCGCGCGAGTCGATGACACGCGAGTCGCCGTGCCGGCAGAACGGACAGTGCATACCTCACCCCTTCCGCGTCACAGCGATGGAGCCAACCCAAGCTGTACGTGAACCACGTCGGTGTAACTACTATATGTTGTGGTGGCCGCCATGTCGAACCGCCACGCGCGGGCGCCTTTGTCAGCGTCCGTCGGGCACCTGCAACGGCTGACCGGGCTCTATGGCGGAGCCCACGATCCCATTCAGTTGCCGAATCCGGTGCACCACCGCATCCTGGTCAGCCTCTGGCGCCACCCGCCGCGCCACGTCCCAGAGGGTCTCGCCCCCGCCCACGCGGGTCACCACCGTCTTCACCGGAATCCCAGGAGTGGCATCCTGCCCGATCCAACCAAGACCACCCACTATGGCCACAGTCACGGTTGCGGCAGCGACTACGTTCGCCAACCGGCCCGACCGCAACGCGGATGGGCGTGTCGCTGTCATCCCGCGTTGCGTCGGAACCAGCGTCTGCCGAGGCGCTACGCATCGCACCTGGCGATTCCGTAGCGTGGGAGCGGACGGTGGCACAGGCGCTGGAGGTGCCGTGAGCGCCAGTACGCGCGCTGGCAGCCGCCGGACCGGCGTGGCGCCGCTGGGCACGACCTTGACACTGCGTGCCGCGGGCGAACTACTCAACCGTGCTGGTGCCGTCATCGAGACTCCTCATCGCGGGTACCATCGAACGCGAGTTCGATCGAACTGCTGCGGTGTCTATCACGGCACCCCGACAGAGTCGGTGACCCTGCGGCGTGTTGTTCGAACAGATGTTTGATCTTTGGCCGTACGGTGGTTAACGTCAGCGTCGTTAACCACCGTGCGGGTCCGACGGTGGTCTCGTCACTTCGCCAGAGGAGGAGCGTTGGGAAAACAGCCGAGCAACGAACCGGAGGTAGCCGGTTCCGGAGCGCAGACCCACAGCCCGAGCCGCACCGCGCCGGTCCATGTTTTCCCTGACCTCGACGACAGCACTGGCCACGACAGTCTCACACCGCGCCAGCGCCGGGTCCTCGAGGTGATCCGGGAGTGGGTGCAGCGGTTCGGCTACCCGCCGAGTGTGCGCGAGATCGGCGAGGCGGTCGGGCTCACGTCGACATCGTCGGTCGCACATCAGCTGCGCGCCCTGGAGGCCAAAGGCTACTTGCGCCGGGACCCCAACCGGCCTCGTGCGGTCGGTGTCCGACCCGCAGACAGTCCACCTCAGGCATCGGAAACCCCGAGCGAGGAGCCCGATCGCCCCAGGCCTGTTTTCGTTCCCGTGGTCGGCCGGATCGCCGCAGGTGGTCCGGTGCTCGCCGAGCAGGCTGTGGAAGACGTCTTCCCGCTGCCGAAAGAACTCGTCGGTGAGGGATCGCTGTTTCTGTTACGGGTCGTGGGTGACTCGATGGTGGAAGCGGCGATCACCGACGGAGACTGGGTGGTCGTCCGCCAACAGCCCAGCGCCGAGAACGGAGACATCGTCGCCGCCATGATCGATGGTGAGGCGACCGTGAAAACATTCAAGCGCCGTGACGGGCACGTGTGGCTACTCCCCCACAACCCCGCCTACCAGCCGATTCCGGGCGACGAAGCGACCGTGCTCGGCCGGGTGGTGACGGTGCTGCGACGGTTGTGAGCCTGGACAGTGGCTGGACTAGACCAGATACGCGGCCAGTGCGCCGGCGAGGTCCGGCCGCACCCGTGCGCGCAGCCGGGTACCACTTTCAGTGTGGTCGGTGTCCAGCATTTCGCCTTCGGCATGCACCCGGGCGACCAACGCACCTTCGGTCCACGGCAACAACGCGTCGACTTCAACGTGCGGTTGCGGCAACCCGTCGGCGATGCGCTGGACCAACCCGGCGATGCCGGCCCCGGTATGCGCGGAGACGAAGGACGCGTTGGGCAGCAGATGGCGCAGGCGAGACAGCACGAGCTGATCTGCGCTGTCGATCTTGTTCACTACCAGTAACTCGGGCGGCATCGGCGCCTCGCGATTCTGGGTGATCTCGGCGAGGACCTCGCGCACTGCCTCTACCTGGAGTTCAGGCATCGGATCGGCGCCGTCGACCACATGCAGCAGCAGGTCCGCGTCGGCTGTCTCCTCCAGCGTGGAGCGAAACGCCTCCACCAACTGATGCGGTAGGTGGCGGACAAAACCGACGGTGTCGGTCAGTGTGTATTCCTGCCCTTGCGGTGTGCTGGCCCGGCGAGTGGTGGGATCCAGAGTGGCGAACAGGGCGTCCTGCACCAGCACCTCGGCGCCGGTGATCACGTTGAGCAGGCTGGATTTGCCTGCATTGGTGTAGCCGACGATGGCCACGTTGGGCACCTCGTTGGCTCGCCTGCGACCCCGCTTGGTGTCGCGGATCGTCCGCATCGCGGCGATCTCGCGGCGCAGCTTGGCCAGCCGGCGGTGGATGCGCCGCCGGTCGGTCTCCAGCTTCGTCTCCCCTGGGCCGCGAGTACCCACGCCACCACTGGCCCCGCCACCCGCACCGCCGGCTTGCCGGGACAGCGACTCGCCCCAACCACGAAGCCGCGGCAGGAAGTAACTTAACTGGGCCAGCTCGACCTGCGCCTTGCCTTCCCGGGAGCGGGCGTGCTGGGCGAAGATATCCAGAATCAGTGCGGTCCGGTCGACGACCTTGACCTTGAGCTTGGCCTCCAGCTGCCGCAGTTGGCCGGGGCTGAGTTCACCATCGCAGATCACCGTGTCCGCGGCGGTGCGCAGGACGATCTCGCGCAGCTCGAGAACCTTGCCGGAGCCGATGTATGTCGCCGGATCGGGGCGCTCGCGGCGCTGGACCATAGCGTCGAGTACCTGGGACCCGGCAGTCTCGGCAAGCCGTGCCAGTTCGGCCATCGACGCGCTGGCCTGGGCCGCGGAGTCGTCGGTCCATACCCCGACGAGCACCACGCGCTCCAGGCGAAGCTGCCGGTACTCGACTTCGGTGACATCAGCGAGCTCGGTGGACAGCCCGGGCACGCGACGTAGCGCGGAGCGCTCTTCGAGATCCAGTTCTCCTCGCGAGGTAGAGCTCGGACCGCGGGACGGAAAATTCGGTGAGGTTGTCATACGCCTCTCATCGTGACACGTCCGGGCGAATCATGCTCTCGAATTCCGCAGAGCACCCAGCTGATCAGTGCGCCAACCACCAGTCGAGAGCCAGCCGGCCCCGTGCGACGAGTACCGCGGGACCGGTCAGCATGCTGCCGTCCCGAGTGATCTCGACGTGCAGCCGGCCTCCCGACACCTGTACCTCCGCCGCGCCGGTGTCCTGGTCTTGCGCGTCCAGCGCTGCGGCGAGCGCAGCCACCGTTCCGGTGCCACAGGAGCGGGTCTCGCCCACTCCCCGTTCGTGCACCCGCATCCGCAGGTGCCCGGCGGACAGCACGTTGATGAACTCGACGTTGACGCCGTGCGGGAAGGTTGCGGGATCGTGCCCCGGCGGCACGGAGAGGTCCAGCTGCTCCACCGCCACCTCGGTCACGCAGGCCAGATGGGGATTGCCGAGGTCCACCACGAGCCCCGAAAATGCCGCACCCCCGACGGTCACCGTGGACTTGCCGTTGCGCTGCACCTGACCCATCTCGACCGTCACCGAGCCGTCCTCATTGCACCGCACCGTGCGCGGACCGGACCTGCTGCCGATCCGGAACTCACGATCGGAAACAAACCCAGCATCAGTGAGGTAGCGGGCGAAGACTCGGGCCCCGTTGCCACACAGCTCAGCGACGGAACCGTCGGCATTGCGGTAGTCCATGAACCACTCGTCCGGTGAAGTGCCCGGCGGCGGGTCGCTCACCAGCGCACCCGGCACCACCCGCAGCACCCCGTCGGCCCCCAGTCCGCCGCGCCGGTCGCACAGCACGCGCACCCGAGATGGTGTCAGGTCCACCGCGCCGGTGGGGTCGGGTAACAGGACGAAGTCGTTCTCCGTCCCGTGCCCCTTGAGAAACTCGATGCCCTGCTCCATCGGCTCTGAGCCTATCCGTCCGCGGCCAGGCACAGCGCGGCGTCGAGCAAGTCGGGGTGCTGGCAGTCCAACCATCTGATCCGACCGTCGCGCCGAAACCAGCTGCGCTGCCGGCGGATGAAGCGCCGGGTCGCTTGGGCGGTCGGGCCGGCGGCGCAGGCAGGATCAGCTCCCGCGTCCAGTGCGGCGATGACCTGCTGGTAGCCCAGGGCCCGCGACGCCGTCCGGCCGTCCCGTAGGCCGCGAGACAGCAGTCCGCGGACTTCCTCGACCAGCCCGTCGGTGAACATCCGATCCACCCGCGAGTCGATCCGCGCGTCGAGGACCGCGGGATCGGTATCCAGCCCGATGATCACGGCTCGGTAACGCGCCGGACCGGGCGGTGGCAGCGCCGCGGAGAATGGACGGCCGGTGAGCTGGATGACCTCCAGCGCCCGCACCACCCGGCGGCCGTTGCTCGGCAGGATGCGGCCAGCAGCTACCGGGTCGAGTCGATGCAGCCGGTGATGCAGTGCCGACGCCCCCTGCTGTGCCAGCTCGGCCTCAAGCTCCGCACGCAGTTCGGGGTCGGTGCCCGGGAAATCCAAGTCGTCCAGCACAGCCTGCACGTACAGTCCCGAGCCGCCGGCGAGCACCGGCACCGCACCCGCGGCGAGTAGCTCCTCGACGATGCGGCGGGCTTCGCGTTGGTAGGCCGCCACCGATGCGGTCTCGGTGACGTCCAGCACGTCTAGCAGATGGTGCCGCACCGCAGCGCGCTGCGATGGTGGCAGCTTCGCGGTACCGATGTCCATGCCACGGTAGAGCTGCATGGCGTCGGCGTTGACCACCTCGCCACCCAGACTGCGGGCCAGCTTCACCGCAAGGTCGGACTTGCCGGTGCCGGTCGGACCGACCACCGCCAGGGCGCATGGATTCATCCGACCGGCACCGGGATCGGTGGATGTGGTGGCACCTCCACGCGTACGATCACCGCTGCAGGTTAGTGCCACTTCGCACCTGCTTCCCTGTCCGCGCGCCCGAACTGCTTCAATGCGGCCCTGGCCGAGCATTTGGGACAGCACGTCGAGGTGCACGCACCCTGTGCAGTCGGGCGCCCGCAGGACGCGGCGGCGGGCACGAGGTCGAGGAAGGCCGGCATGACCGAGAACAACCAGACCGAGCAACATCTGGAGACTAGTGCTCAACCCGGTCCCCGTCCCGTCGTGTTGCGCGCCTGCCGTGATCCGCAGCGCTGGGGGCGAATCGGTGCCGACGGGACGGTGTACACCCACACCGTGCAGGGCGAGCGAGCAGTCGGTTCGTGGCAGGCCGGCACGACCGACGAGGGGCTAGCTCACTTCGCGCGCCGATTCGACGACCTGCTCACCGAAACCGAACTGCTCGAGTCTCGGTTGACGTCGGGAGTGGCGGACCCCAAGCAGGCGCTGTCCCGGGTTCGAACCTTGCGCGATGACATCGTCGAACCGACCGCCGTGGGCGACCTGGTAGGGCTCACCGCTTTCCTGGACCACCTGCAACGACGCGCCGAAGACTGCCTCGCCGGCGCTAAGACGGCCCGAGAACAAGCCAGAGCGCGAGCAACCGCTCGCAAGGAGGCACTGGCACACGAGGCCGAGCAGATCGGCACCGAGTCCACCCAGTGGAAGACCGGCGGCGACCGGCTGCGCACCATTTTGGATGAGTGGAAGACGATCAAGGGCGTAGACCGGAAAACCGACGAGGCGCTATGGCGCCGCTTCTCCAGGGCCCGGGACGCCTTCGCCAGGCGACGCGGCGCGCATTTCGCCGAACTCGACCGGCAGCGCGTCGGGGCCAGGAGCCGTAAGGAGCAGCTGGTCGTCGAGGCCGAGACGCTGGCCGAGTCCACCGACTGGGGCGCCACCGCGAGTCGCTTTCGAACCATGATGGCCGAGTGGAAGGCGGCAGGCCGCGCCCCCAAGGAAGCCGACGATGCCTTGTGGCAACGATTCCGGGCCGCCCAGGAACGCTTCTTCAGCCATCGCTCCGCGACCTTCTCCAGTCGCGACTCGGAGTCGGAGCGCAACGTGACGCGGAAGCAGGAGCTGGTCGCTGCCGCGGAACGGATTGATCCCGCCGGTGACGTCGAGGCGGCCCGAGCGCAGCTGCGGAGCATTCAGGAACGCTGGGAAGCCGTGGGCAAAATTCCGCGCGAGCGGGTCAAAGAACTCGAAGCCCGCTTGCGCGCCGTCGAGGATCGAATCCGCACGGCGACCAACACGCAGTGGAAACAGATCGACCCGGAGTCCGAGGCCCGGGTGGCCCAGTTCCGGGAAAGGGTGGAGCAGTACGAGGCACAGGCAGCGAAGGCCCGCGCCGCTGGCGATGACCGCCGCGCCAGCACCGCACAGGCCCAGGCCGAACAGTGGCGGGAGTGGCTGGCCGCCGCAGAACGGGCTGTCACCAGCCAGTGAAGGCAACCAGCTACTGGCGGGACAGCCTACTGGCGGGACAAGGCTATTGGCGGGACAGGGCCAGCCGCAGCCATTGCACGGCCAGTACCGCCACGGCCAGCACCGCCAATACCAGTCCTATTCCGGGCCCGGGGCCGTGCACGGTCTGTCGCGACCAGATCGCCCACACCCCGTCGAGCACGCAATAGGTACAACCCAGTGCGGTGGCCCAGACCAGACCCCAGCGTCGGGTGACGAGAGCCAGGACGGACAGACCCACGCCCACGGTCAGCGCTAGGCCCCCGAACATCCGCGGCAACAGTCCGACCCGGTCAGCCGGGTTGGCGGCGCCGCTGAGCACGTCCCAGCCGCTGGCGTCGCCCACCCACGGCAACGCGACGGCCAGCAGCAGCAGCATGATCGCCCCGGAAATCACCGCCGCGCGGATGCCCGGGTCGACCCGATGCAATGCCGAGCGCTCCACCGCGTCGATTTCAGCCCGCAGCGCAGCGATGCCATCCGGATCGTCGGTCATATCGCCGTCCTCGCACAGCTCCCGAAAAAGAGGGTCATGTTGGAGAGGAGAACGAGGGTAGTCCGAGCAGGACTCCTGGGGTGGTCGGGCGTCGACCGGCGGCCCACGCGTCACCGGCGGCGGTCCGGCGGTGTGCCCGCAGGGCGAAGTCGGAGACCAGATGGTGCGGCGCCGCATAGGTGATCTCCACGAGTACCACGTCACCTGGCCGGACGTCGCCGTCGCCCGGTTCGAAGTGCACCAGCCGGCCGTCCCTGGCTCGCCCGCTCATTCGCCGGGTGGCCGCGTCTTTGCGGCCCTCACCCTCGGAGACCAACACCTCCACCACGCCGGCGACGAGGCTCCGGTTGAGTTCCCAGGAAATGCTCTCCTGCAGCGCGACGAGCCGCTCATAGCGGTCCTGCACGATCGCCTTGGGCACCTGGCCGGCCATGTCGGCGGCCGGTGTGCCGGGACGGCGCGAGTACTGGAAGGTGAACGCCTGCGCGAAGCGTGCTGCGCGGACCACGCCCAGGGTGGCCTGGAAGTCGGCCTCGGTCTCACCGGGGAATCCGACGATGATGTCGGTGGACAGCGCCGCGTCGGGCATCGCGGCGCGAACCTCCCCGACGATCTTGAGGTAACGCTGCGCCCGGTAGGAGCGGCGCATCGCCGCCAGGACCGCATCCGAGCCGGACTGCAACGGCATGTGCAGCTGGTGGCAGACGTTCGGGGTGGCCGCCATCGCCTCGATGACGTCTGAGGTGAAGTCCCGCGGATGCGGCGAGGTGAAGCGCACCCGTTCCAGTCCCTTGATCGTCCCGCAGGCCCGCAGC
Source organism: Pseudonocardiales bacterium (assembly GCA_023252195.1). Lineage (GTDB taxonomy): Bacteria > Actinomycetota > Actinomycetes > Mycobacteriales > Pseudonocardiaceae. The sequence goes on along the minus strand of JAHEXI010000005.1, from coordinate 69,625 downwards.
AGGTCGCCGAATGCGCGCCGATCCCCGAAGTCGACCCCGTAGGCGTTGACGTTCTGCCCCAGCAGGGTCACCTCGAGCACACCCTCGGCCACCAGCGCCTCGACCTCCGCGAGCACGTCACCAGGCCGCCGGTCGACCTCCTTGCCGCGCAGCGCGGGCACGATGCAGAACGTGCAGGTGTTGTTGCAACCCACCGAGATCGACACCCACGCGGAGTGCGCCGAGTCCCGCTTGGCCGGCAACGCGGACGGAAAAACCTCCAGGGACTCGGCGATCTCGATCTGGGCTTCGTCGTTGTGCCGGGCCCGCTCCAGCAGGACCGGCAGCGAGCCGATGTTGTGGGTGCCGAACACCACGTCCACCCAGGGCGCCCGCCGGATGATCTCGCCGCGGTCTTTCTGCGCCAGGCAGCCGCCGACGGCGATCTGCATCCCTGGATGATCGCGCTTGATCGGGCGGAGCTGACCGAGGTTGCCGTAGAGCCGGTTATCGGCGTTTTCGCGCACCGCGCAGGTGTTCAGGACGATCACATCGGGGGTCGCGTCGTACCCCGCGGGAACATACCCGGCCGACTCGAGCAGCCCGGCCAATCGTTCGGAGTCGTGCACGTTCATTTGGCAGCCGTAGGTGCGCACGCGGTAGCTGCGTGGACACTGCTCGGTACTCGCCGTCATCCGCAGATCACCTTTCCTTACCGTTCCAGGGTAGGGCCGGGTCGAACCCGCTATCGCGCCACCCTCGTCGCACGGGCAACCGCGTGGTATGGATGACCTCGACGCACCGCCCACTTGGAGGATCGGATGAGCGCTCCCGCGGCAGCCGACCCGCCGATGATCCGGATGGTGGGCGTGCACAAGCATTTCGGTTCGCTGCACGTGCTACGCGACATCAACCTTGAGGTTGCGCGCGGCGAGGTGGTGGTGGTGCTGGGGCCGTCCGGGTCGGGTAAGTCGACGCTGTGCCGCAGTATCAACCGGCTGGAGCCGATCGACGAGGGCGGTATCGAGATTGACGGAACACCGCTGCCCGAAGAAGGCCGGGCGCTGGCCCGGCTGCGGGCCGATGTCGGCATGGTCTTTCAGCAGTTCAATCTCTTCGCCCACAAGACGATCGCGGAGAACGTCGAGCTCGCTCCGGTACGGGTCCGCCGGATCAGCAAACCCGAAGCGCACGAGGCTGCGATGCAGCTGCTCACCCGGGTCGGGATCAGCGATCAGGCCGACAAGTACCCCGCGCAGCTCTCCGGCGGTCAGCAGCAGCGCGCCGCGATCGCCCGCGCGCTGGCCATGCGCCCGAAGGTGATGCTCTTCGACGAACCGACCTCGGCGCTGGACCCCGAGATGGTCCAGGAGGTGCTCGACGTGATGACGTCGCTGGCGCGCGAGGGCATGACCATGCTGGTGGTCACCCATGAGATGGGCTTCGCCCGCCGCGCCGCACACCGGGTGGTGTTCATGTCCGACGGCGAGATCGTCGAGGACTCGGTTCCCGATCAGTTCTTTACCGCGCCGCGCTCGGTCCGGGCCAGGGATTTTCTCGGCAAGATCTTGACGCACTGATGGTTTCACCACCGGGCCCCTACTAGGTTTCACCTGCACTGACGTGAGGAGTAGCGAATGCGCTGGAAGGCTGTGCTAAGAGTGGGGGTAGCCATGGCCGCATTCGCCGTGGCTACGACCGCATGCGGGCAGCAGCAAGGTCTGGGTAGCAGCAGCTCGACGCCGTCGGTCGCCCAAGGTGTCCACTTCGAGCCAGGCACCACGATGGCCAAGCTCGCCGAGGCCCACACCATCAGGATCGGCACCAAGTTCGACCAGCCGCTGTTCGGCCAGCAGATCCTGAGCGGCAACCTCACCGGCTTCGACACCGAAGTGGCCAGGATCATCGCCGGCGCGCTCGGGATCCCTCCGGACAAGGTGCAATGGGTGGAGTCGCCCTCCGCGCAGCGCGAGGAGTTGATCAAGCAGGGTAGAGTGGACCTGGTAGTGGCGACCTACACGATCAACGACAAGCGCCGCCAGCAGGTCAGCTTCGCGGGCCCGTACTACCTCGCCGGGCAGTCGCTCATGGTCAAGTCCGACAACACCGCCATCACCGGGCCGGACTCGCTACGCGGTGCCAGGGCCAAAGTGTGCTCGGTGCAGGGTTCGACCCCGGCGGAGAACATCCGGAAATACATCGATCCCGCTCAGCTCACGCTGTTCGACGTTTACTCCAAGTGCGCCGACGCGCTGCGCACCGGTCAGGTCGACGTCGTGACCACCGACAACGTGGTCCTGCTGGGCTTCGTGAGCAACAGCAACGGCGCTTACAAGCTGGTGGGCGACACCTTCACTAAAGAGCCCTATGGCATCGGGATCCGCAAGGGTGACGTCGCGTTCTGCACCTTCATCAACGACACGCTCACCCAAGCTGCCAAGTCCGGCGCGTACGCCAACGCCTGGAAGACAACGGCCGGGAAGGTAGCGGAGCAGACGCCACAGCTGCCCACATTCGACAGTTGCAGTTAACCGCTATACGCCTGTGGACATCATCTTCGACAACATTGGGTTGTACCGCGACGGCTTTATCACAACCTTGCAGATCTGCCTGTACGCGGCGGTCGGGTCGCTGTTGCTCGGCACTGTGATCGCCACCTTCCGGGTCTCCCCGTTGCCGCCGCTGCGCGCCGCGGGTACGGCCTGGGTGACCGTGTTCCGCAACTGCCCACTCACCATCGTTCTGTTCTTTTGTGCCTTCGGCTTGCCTGAGCTCGGCATTAAAGGCGCCTATTTCTGGTTCGGCATTACCGGCCTGGTGCTCTATACCTCGGCCTTCGTCTGCGAGGCCGTGCGCAGCGGGATCAACGCGGTGGCGCCCGGACAGGCCGAGGCCGCTCGGGCAGTGGGGCTGACCTTCACCCAGTCGCTGCGAGACGTCGTGTTGCCGCAAGCGCTGCGCAGCGTCGTTCCGCCGCTCGGTAGCGTGATCATCGCGATGGTCAAGAATTCGGCGATCGTCGGCGCGTTCGGAGTTGGCGGGGATCTGTTCAGCGTGCAGGCCAGGCTGACCTCTGCACAGGGACTTTCGCTCATTCCGGTGTTGCTCGGTGTGGCGTTAGGCTACTTGATCATCACCATTCCGGCGGGCCTGGCGTTGGGCGTCATCGAGCGCAGGGTCGCGGTGATGCGGTGAGCATCGCGCTGCTCTACGACCGTCCCGGCCCGCGCACCCGCAGGCGCATCCAGGCGGTCAGTATCATCGTCGGCTTGGTGCTTGCCGCGCTGGTAGTCCTGGTGATACTGCGGCTCGCCGCGCAAGGCCAGCTCACCGAGGAGAAGTGGGGACCGGTTATCAACCCGGCGAACCCGTTCTTCATTGCGCTGTGGGCCAACCTCGGCCTGGCAATGCTGCGCAACGCCGAAGCGGCCGTCCTGGCGATGGGGTTCTCGCTGCTGTTGGGTGCGGTGTTGGCGGTGACCAGGATCAGCTTGCCCCGCTGGGGACGCTGGAGCGTGGTGGCGCCGATGGAGTTCTTCCGCGGCCTACCGGTCGTCATCGCGATCTTCTTCGCCGCTCGGGTGCTGCCCGAGCTCGGCGTGAGCCTGCCGCTGCTGTGGTACCTGGTGATCGGACTTACCGCGTACAACTCGGTGATCATCGCCGAGATCGTGCGGGCCGGTATCGCCTCGCTTCCCCGCGGCCAGGCCGAGGCGGCGGCAGCAGTCGGGCTCACTCACGGACAGGCACTGCGCTTGATCCTGGTCCCGCAGGCCGTCCGGGTGATGCTCCCCGCGCTGATCAGCCAGCTGGTAGTGATCTTCAAGGACACCTCACTCGGTTTCGTGATCCAGTACGTCGAGGCGGTGAGGTTCGTGGGGATCGCCATTCAGCAGCTACGCAATCCGCTGCAGCTCTACCTAACCATCGGCGTGATCTTCATCCTGATCAACTACGGGCTCAGCAGGCTGGCCGTGTGGGCCGAATGGCGATTGACTCGGGTACGACCGGGTGCGGTGTTGCCTAAGGCCACGACAACACTAGTGCCGGGCGAGCCGACCTTGACTGGAACCAGCGCAGCGGGAGGCTGATGCGTGGAACGCCTAGAGTCGTCGCGGTGCGCAGACAGCCGGTGACTCCAGGTCCGGTCTCCCGGTCCCGCTCGATCTTGTACGTCATGCGCCAGCGCGGATGGCTGCGGCCGCGCCGGATCGGTTGCCTGCTGATCCTGCTGGTGATCGTCGGGATCGCAGCGTTGTGGGTGCTGGGCCGGGCCGTCGACGGGGTCACCGACCGGTTCCGCGATCACCCCGCCCCAGTGGCTGGTAGCCCCTTCGACACCGTCTCGCCACCACGCCCGGCAAGCAGCGGATCACCGACCATCGACCGGATCACCCGGCGCGGCAAGCTCATCGTCGCTATCGAGGAGAAGCCTGGGCTGGCGCAGCGCTCGTCCAGTTCCGGCGGATACACCGGGTTCGATATCGCGATGCTTGATCTGATCGCCCATGACTTGGGGGTGGATCCCGCCCGCACCAGCTTCAAGCCGCTGACCGGGGGTAGCCGGGACGCGGCACTGGGCCGGGCCGAAGCTGATCTCGCCCTCGGCGGTTACGCCATCACCGCAGCACGCAGCGCCGAAGTGGGCATCGCGGGTCCGTACTTGGTACTGGGAAACACCGAATACGGCATCGGCCTGCCGCCGGGTGACCCGGTGCTGCGCGAACGGGTCACCTCGGTGTTGCGGCGCGCGATCGACGACGGCACCTGGGCCCGGTGCTACGCCGAGTATCTCGGCGCGCCGGTACCCACCCCCCCGGTGCTGCGCTGATCTACCTCTGGTTGCGCCGGAACAGCCGGATCAGCGGGTCGAAGCGGAGATCCACCACCCGCTCCTTCATCGGAATCAAGGCATTGTCCGTGATCTTGATGTGCTCCGGGCAGACTTCGGTGCAGCACTTGGTGATGTTGCAGAATCCCAGGCCGTGCTCGTCCTGCGCATCTCGTTTGCGATCCACGCCTTCCTCGTCTGCGGCGTCCAGCGGGTGCATGTCCAGCTCGGCGATGCGCATGAGGAAACGCGGCCCGGAAAAGTTTTCCTTGTTCTCCTCGTGATCACGGATCACGTGACAGGTGTTCTGGCACAGGAAACATTCGATGCATTTACGGAACTCCTGCGAGCGCTCCACATCCACTTGCTGCATCCGGTACTCACCAGGCTCGACACCTTTCGGCGGCATGAACGAACGCACTTCGCGCGCCTTACGATAGTTGTATGACACGTCCGTGACGAGGTCCCGGATGACCGGGAAGGTCCGCATCGGAGTGACCGTCACCGGCAGTTGCGGCGGCAACGTGGACATCCGCGTCATGCACAGCAGTCGCGGTCTGCCGTTGATCTCGGCGCTGCACGATCCGCACTTGCCCGCCTTGCAGTTCCATCGCACCGCGAGGTCGGGTGCCTGGGTGGCCTGCAGGCGGTGGATCACGTCGAGGACAACCTCTCCCTCATTGACCTCGACATCGAAGTCGACCAGGTCCCCGCCGCCAGTGTCACCTCGCCACACCCGGAAGTGTCGCTGCTTGCCCATGTCAGTCCGTCCCTCCGGGGAACTCGTCAGCGGTGAAGTACTTCTTCAGCTCGTCGAGCTCGAACAGTTCACTGAGGTCCGCACGCATCGGGACCTGCTCCTTGCGTTCGATGCGAACGCTGCTGTTGGTGCGCTGTGTGCACACCAACAGGAGATGTCTCCATTCAGCGTCCATCACCGGGTAATCGTCTCGGGTATGCCCGCCGCGGCTCTCGGTGCGCTCCAGCGCGGCCCTAGCGACGCACTCGCTGACCGCGAGCATATTCCGCAGGTCCAGCGCGAGGTGCCAGCCGGGATTGAACTGACGGTGACCCTCCACCACGAGGTGCTCGGCTCGCTGACGCAGCTCATCGAGTTTTTTCAGCGCGAGTTGTATCTCGTCTGCTTTGCGGATGATGCCGACCAGGTCGTTCATGACCTGCTGGAGGTCCTGATGTAGCAGGTAGGGGTTCTCTGCGTCGGCGCTGCGCTCTGCCCGGAAGGGGCTGATCGCCCGCTGCGCCGCAGCGTCGACGTCGGCCTCGCGGACCGACGGCCGGCGCGTGCCCAGCGAGTCCACATAGGTCGCCGCCCCGAGACCGGCCCGGCGACCGAACACGAGCAGGTCGGACAACGAGTTACCGCCCAGCCTGTTGGAGCCATGCATCCCGCCGGCGACCTCGCCGGCGGCGAACAGACCGCGCACCGAGGCTGCCGCTGTGTCTGGATCAACCTGCACGCCACCCATCACGTAGTGGCAGGTGGGTCCGACCTCCATGGATTCGGCGGTGATGTCGACGTCGGCCAGTTCCTTGAACTGGTGATACATCGAGGGAAGTCGCTTCATGATGACCGCAGCGGGAAGCCGGGTGGAGACGTCGAGCAGAACCCCGCCATGCGGCGACCCCCGGCCGGCCTTGACCTCAGAGTTGATCGCGCGCGCAACCTCGTCACGCGGTAGCAGTTCCGGCGGCCTGCGGTTGTGTTCTGGATCGTCGTACCAGCGGTCTGCTTCCTGCTCCGACGTCGCGTACTGATTCTTGAAGACCTCGGGGATGTAGCCGAACATGAACCGCTTGTTCTCGGAGTTGCGCAGCACCCCCCCGTCACCGCGGACGGATTCGGTGACCAGGATCCCCTTCACGCTCGGCGGCCAGACCATCCCGGTGGGATGGAACTGGACGAACTCCATGTTGATCAACGAAGCGCCGCACCGCAGCGCCAGCGCGTGTCCATCCCCGGTGTACTCCCAGGAGTTGCTGGTGACCTTGAAAGCCTTGCCGATGCCACCTGTGGCCAGCACCATCGCAGGCGCGTCAAACCGGACGAAGCGGCCGGTCTCGCGCCAGTAGCCGAATGCCCCGGCCACCGTGTCGCCGTCGGTGAGCAGCTCCGTGATCGTGCATTCGGCGAAAACCTTGAGGTTGGCCTCATAGTCACCGTGTTGGACGAAATCATCCTGCTGCAGCGAGACGATCTTCTGCTGCAGGGTACGGATCAGCTCTAGGCCCGTGCGGTCGCCGACGTGCGCCAACCGCGGGTACTCATGCCCACCGAAGTTGCGTTGACTGATCTTGCCGTCTTTGGTGCGGTCGAACAGTGCACCGTAGGTCTCCAGTTCCCATACCCGCTGCGGCGCCTCCTTCGCATGCAGCTCGGCCATCCGCCAGTTGTTGAGGAACTTGCCCCCCCGCATGGTGTCGCGAAAATGAACCTGCCAACTGTCCCGTGGGTTAGCATTGCCCATCGATGCCGCGATGCCTCCCTCGGCCATCACGGTGTGGGCCTTGCCGAACAGAGATTTGCAGATAACCGCGGTGCGCTTGCCCAGCTCACGGGCCTCGATCGCAGCACGCAGCCCGGCGCCCCCCGCGCCGATCACCACGACGTCATAGTCGTGCCGCTCGATCTCGCTCATAGGTACCGGTTCTCTCGTTTAGTTGACAGTCAGTTGAACAGCCGCAGGTCGGCTATCCAGCCTGCCGAGACAGCCATGATGTAGAAGTCCGTGAGCATCACCGTGATCAGCGACGTCCAGGCGAACTGCATGTGGCGGCCGTTGAGCTTGGACAGTTTCGTCCAGAGCCAGTAGCGCAGAGGATGCTGGGAGAAGTGTTTGAGCCGGCCGCCGAAGATGTGCCGACACGCGTGGCACGACAGCGAGTACAGCCACAGCATGGTGACGTTGACCAGCAGGATCAGCGAGCCCAAGCCAACTCCGAAACCGCCGGCGGCGGGGAAGAACGCCAGCACCGCATCATAGGTATTGATCAGCAGCAACAGGCTGGCGAGGTAGAAGAAGTACCGATGGAGATTCTGCAGGATCAGCGGAAAGCGGGTCTCCCCGGTGTACTTCTTGGCCGGCTCGGTCACCGCACATCCCGGCGGCGACTGGAGAAACGCCCGGTAGCCGGCTTTGCGGTAGTAGTAACAGCTGGCCCGGAATCCAGCGAGGATTGGAAAGATCAGGATCGGTAAGGGCAACGCCAGGGGAAACGCGGGCAAGAACGTACCTAAATGCGACGAGCCCGGTGCGCACGAATCGCTTACGCAAGGCGAGTACAACGGGGTGAGGTAGTGGTATTCGCCGACCCAGTAGTCAGCCCGCATGAACAACCGGACCGTCGTGTAGATGATGAAGGCCCCGAGGACGATCGCTGTCACCAACGGTGACACCCACCATCGGTCGGTGCGCAGAGTCCGAGCGGAGATCGCTACCCGACCGGACTGCGCCCGACCAGGTTGGGCAACCCCCGATGGCGGGGGCGATGAGGTGGTAGTCATGACGTCGATTCCGGTCAGGGGCAACAGGCCAGCGTGGTCAGTTCAGCCTGCGGCGACAGCCGCCGTCCAGCAAATCGCCCCTGGCCAGCGGCGCACGCGGGCGATGACTCACAGTAAGCCGAGTCGGTGGCAGGCGTCCAAGACATGGTGGCGCTCGTCTCGATAGCGATAGGCTATGGATGTGCAGCTCCAACAACTGGTGTACTTCCTGGCCGTAGCTCGGACCCGCCACTTCACCCGGGCCGCCGAGCTGACGCACGTCGCTCAACCGTCGCTGAGCAAACAGATTCACTGCTTGGAGCGCGAACTGGGTAGCGAGCTGTTCCATCGCGCCCGGGGCAACGTGACACTCACGCCAGCCGGAGAGGTCCTCGTCCCCTTCGCCAAGCGGATCCTGGCTGACGTCGAAACCGCCCGGTTGCAGGTGAACGAGCTCGCCGAGCTGCGCCAGGGGCGACTGCGGCTGGGTGCCACCCCCAGCCTGTGCACCGGACCGCTGGCCCATGCACTCGCCAGCTTCCGCCTCCGTTACCCCGGCATCCAACTCATCATCGATGAGAGCGGCTCCCGTGACCTGGTGCGGCAACTCGCCGAAGGAGCCATCGACCTGGCGATGATCACCTCGCCGGTTCATCGGGGAGATCCCACCCTGGATACGGTCCCCATCCTGCGCGAGCAACTCACCGTTGCCGTGCCGCGCGGCATGTACCTCTGCTTCGACTCGTTTCGGATCGCGGACCTCCGGGATCGCCCGCTGGTGATGTTCCGGGAAGGCTACGACCTCAGGTCGATGACCCTCACGGCCTGTCAGCGTGCTGGTTTCCAGCCACGGTTCGCCATCGAGGGAGGCGAGATGGACGCGGTGCTCAGCTTCGTCGAGGCCGGAATCGGCGTTGCCGTGGTCCCCAGCATGGTTCTCCCGAGCCGCCCCAAACTTCGTGGCGTCCCGTTCGTCCCTCCTATTCCGGTTCGTACGATCGCGCTTGCTCACCGCACCGATGTGCGCCCAACCCGAGCCGCTGAGGAGTTCCGCTGCACGCTGTTGCAACTCCTCGGCAGCTCGCACACGCAGGGCGACCTTCCCGCCGGGGTCGAGTTCATCGCCCCCGGCGAGCCAGGCATTAGTCAGTCGGGCCCAACGTCGCTGGGTCCATGATCTGGGCCAAGTTCGTCGTGTACGACCCGCCAAGCCAGCCCCTCGGAATAGCCCTTCCGGGCCAGCATCGCACCCAGTCTGCGCGCCAAGGAGGTTGCGTCCCGCACAGTGCTGGTGCGTAGTTTGCGCTGGACCAGTTCGCGGGCCCGCTGCTCCTCGTCTTCGGGTCGCACCCCCGCCACCGCGTGGTCCGCGATTTCGCTTGGCACTCCTCTGCGTTGGAGCTCGGTGCGCAGCGCTCGCCTACCCAGGCCCCGGTGGCGGTGCGCGGAGTGCACCGCCGACTCGGCGAAGGCGGCATCGTCGATCAGGCCTACCTCGCTCAGACGGTCGAGCACCGGCTCGCCGACCTCCTCGGGAATCCCGCGCTTATTCAGTGCATCGGCTAGCTCGGCGCGGCTGCGCGGCCGCGCGGTAAGCAGCCGCAGGCAGATTCCCTGCGCCCGCGCTGCGGGACCCATCTCCCAGGTATCCGTGGAGCCCTCCACGGAGTCGCTGGGCTCGGCGCGGCGCCCGCTCATCACAGCTCCTGACGCCCCGGTGCCGGCCGGGGACATCAGAAGTCCACCGGGGCTGGCACGGTCTGGTCGTCGTCCAGCTTCGCTCCGATGCCGAGCTTGTCCTTGATCCGTTTCTCGATCTCGGCAGCCATGTCCGGGTTGTCGCCGAGGAACTTGCGAGCGTTCTCCTTACCCTGACCGAGCTGGTCGCCCTCGTAGGTGTACCAAGCACCAGACTTGCGGACAATTCCCTGCTCCACACCCATATCGATCAGCGAGCCTTCCTTACTAATTCCGTGACCATACAAAATGTCGAATTCCGCTTGTTTGAATGGTGGAGCGCACTTGTTCTTCACCACTTTGACGCGGGTCCGGTTGCCTACTGCGTCCGAGCCGTCCTTGAGCGTCTCAATCCGGCGGATGTCCAACCGTATCGAGGCGTAGAACTTCAGCGCCTTGCCGCCGGTGGTGGTCTCCGGGGAGCCGAAGAAGACCCCGATCTTCTCCCGGAGCTGGTTGATGAAGATCGCGGTGGTGCCTGAGTTACTCAGCGCACCAGTGATCTTTCGCAGCGCCTGGCTCATCAGCCGGGCCTGCAGGCCGACGTGCGAGTCACCCATCTCGCCTTCGATCTCCGCCCGTGGCACCAGGGCTGCCACTGAGTCGATGACCACGACGTCGAGCGCGCCGGACCGGATCAGCATGTCCGTGATCTCCAGCGCCTGTTCCCCAGTGTCGGGTTGAGAGACCAGCAAGGCGTCGGTGTCCACGCCGAGCGCTTTCGCGTAGTCAGGATCCAGCGCGTGCTCGGCGTCGATGAACGCGGCGATCCCGCCGGCCCGCTGGGCGTTGGCCACCGCGTGCAGCGCGACCGTCGTTTTTCCTGAGGACTCCGGGCCGTATACCTCTACGACCCGGCCGCGGGGCAGGCCGCCGATGCCCAGCGCCACGTCCAGGGCGATGGAGCCGGTCGGGATCACCTCGATGGGCGCGCGGCCCTCGTCGCCCAGGCGCATCACCGAGCCCTTGCCGTGCTGCTTGTCGATCTGGGCCAAGGCGATCTCGAGCGCCTTCTCCCGGTCCAGTCCTGGTGCCATCTGACGGTCCACCTCGCTGATCGGTTCTTCTGGGTCGGCGCCGACGCTAAGCGATGGGTCTGACACTTCGCGGCGACACACGCCGGATCTGTGGACAGGGCTCCGGCTGTGGACAACAGCCTAAGCGAACACCTGTTCGACGTCGGGAGCGACACGCCGGTGTGCGATCCTGACGCGCCCACCGGCACCAGGGAGTAGCCGACCGGTCAGCGCCGGTCTTTGGGGACGTCGAATGCGGTGCACACCACGGCCCATACCCGCTTGGTGTCGACCCCCGCCTCCAGCGCTGCGTTCACCGTCCGACCGCCGAGATCGGCGAAAACATGATCATGTGCCAGTGCGGCTGCCCGGGCCGGGCCGAATTCCTCGTCCATCCGTTGCCGGAAGTGGGTTATCCGCATCCCCTCAGGTTAGGTACTCGCTCGCGGCTACCGTGATGGGGTGTTCGTCCAGGACGACCCAACCGGACTGTCTTCCACCGTCGGACAACTGGTGATCCTGTTCGGTCTGCTCTGCGCTCTGGCGGTACTCATCCGCTGGTGGTGGCAGCAGCGGCGCTGATCGGGGTGGCGCGAATCGGGTGTCCAGCCGCGGTCAGGCAGCGACCCGTGGCGAGCTCGAAGCGCCAGCCGTGCAAGGCGCAGGTGAGGACCCCGCCGGAGACACTGCCGAACTTGGTCAGATCGGCACGCAGGTGCGGGCAGCGGCGTTGCACCCGCCAGCCGTCCAGGTTGATATCGGAACCGTCGTCGTTGCACTGGTCGTACCAGTTCTCGACGTAGTCGATGCGCTCGGGCGACAGGCATTTGAAGAAGATGTAGACGAACTCATTGTACTGCCCGACCCGGCTGGCCCGAAACCGCAGGGAGAGGAACAGGCTGTTCGACCAGTCCACTTCGCGGCGGGCCACGTTGGTGGCGACCAGGTCAGCCGAGGTGGACAGCCGGTAGCGGCAGTGCTCGCCGGCAAACTCGCGCACCTCGCGAGTGATGAAGTCGATAACCAAGGGGCGCTCACCGACGTCCAGGCGTACCGGACCCCCAACTCCTGTGCAGATGTTCTCGGCCCGCTTGAGCAGCGGCTCCCACCACTGTTTGAGCTGCTCGAGCAGGTCGGCCGGCACCGGCCTCCGACTGGCCCGTTCCTGTGCCAGAGCAGGCTGTGCGCGGGTCTGGTATTCGCGCAGATAGGCGATCTTCTCGCCGAAGATGTGCTCGATCTCGGTGGCCGAATGCCGGTGGGTGAGCTCACAGCGCGAGCCGTCCAGTTCGGCGACGCTTCCCGGCAGCAGCAGGTGGGCCGACACCGCAGGACGCGCTGAAGCCAGTTCGGCCAGGAACTCCATCTGGTCGGTGAAGATGCTGTCCCCGTCGGGTCCGACCCCGTTGAGAGCGAAGAGCTCCTCGTCGAGGAAGCACGGCGGGCCGGCGGTGGGAAACACGTGCGCGGCGCCCACGGCGTCGATGTAGCGCAGCGCCCGGTCGGTCTGCCCGGCCCGCTTGCGGCGGGCGAACTCCTTGCGCGCGCCCGTGGACAGGTCATAGACCATCGGCCACCAGATCGCGCCGGAGAACTGGGTGAAGTACCCGTGCACCTCGCCGAAGTCCCGGAGCTGCTCGATGTCCAGCGGGTGGGCGTCGTTCTGGTTGAGGATCACGGTACGACCGTCGTCCAGAGACAGCGCCGAGTCACCGATCGGCCCGTCACTGGGACCGGTCAGTGACGTGATCATGATACGCAGCCCGTCGCGTTGCATCGGAACACCTGACTGCGTGCGCAGAAAGCTCCGGAACCCGACGCCGGCGAGCTCACGTTCCAGCTCGTCAGTGGGGTAATCCGGGAGCAGCACTGTGATGTCCTTGCGCACGTGACGGCGCAGTAGCTTAGCGTCGAAGTGGTCGCGGTGCAGGTGTGAGACGTAGAGGTAGTCGGCCTGGCCGAGGGAGTCCCAGTCCAGGTCGCTGTTGTCCGGGAAGGGGAACCACGATCCGAAGAAAGCCGGGTTCACCCAGGGGTCACAGAGCACACTGCCGGCAGCCGTCTCGATGAACAGCCCGGCGTGGCCCACTCCGGTCACCCGCATGCGCTCTCCCTTCGTGGCGTACCCGCCAGATGGTGCCATCCACTGTCCGCGTCCGATCCGACCGGCGCAGGCATACGCTGCGCACAGCAGCGCGCGCCACCGAGCGGGAGGGGGCCACCACCGTGACCGACGTGTTCCGATCCGGCGACCATGAGCAGGTCGTATTCTGCCGCGACGAGCCTTCGGGCCTGCGCGCCATCATCGCCATCCACTCCACCGCGCTCGGGCCGGCACTGGGCGGCACCCGGTTTCACCCTTACCCCAGCGAAGAGGCCGCCCTCGCCGACGTGCTGCACCTGTCCTGCGCGATGTCCTACAAGAACGCGCTCGCCAGGTTGGACCACGGCGGAGGCAAGGCCGTCATCCTCGGCGACCCGACCCGCGACAAGACGGAGGCACTGCTGCGCGCTTACGGGCGCTTCGTGCAGTCGCTGGGCGGCCGCTACATCACCGCATGCGACGTCGGTACCTACGTCGAGGACATGGACGTCGTCGCCAGGGAGTCCGAGTTCGTCACCGGGCGATCGTTGTCCCATGGTGGCGCCGGTGACTCCTCGATCCTGACCGCCTTCGGCGTCTTTCAGGGCATGCGCGCGGCCGCCCAACACGTCTGGGGAACACCCGCTTTGTCCGGACGTCGGGTGGGCGTGGCTGGGGTCGGCAAGGTCGGCAGACTTCTCGTTGACCACCTGCTCGCCGACGGCGCGTCGGTGATCGTCGCCGACGTGAGTCAACGGGCAATCGAACACGTGTGTACGGCGCATTCCGAAGTGATCGTGGCACCTGATACCGAAGCTCTGGTGCACGAGCCGATCGACGTGTACGCGCCATGCGCGCTCGGCTCGGCGCTGGACGTTCCCACAGTCACCGCGCTGCGCGCCAAGGTGGTGTGCGGTGGCGCGAACAATCAGCTGGAACACCCCGGCATCGAGAAGCTTCTCGACGAGCGGGGCATCCTCTACGCACCCGACTACGTGGTCAACTCCGGTGGCGTCATTCAGGTCGCCGACGAAATCGAGGGCTTCGATTTCCAACGGGCCAAAGCCCGGGTCGCCAAGGTCTTCGACACCACTCGGGAGATCTTCGAACTGGCCGAGCACGACGGTGTGCCACCCGCGGTCGCCGCCGACCACCTCGCCGAGCGACGGATCGCCGACGTGGGTCGCCTACGCACGATTCTCGTCGACGGCCGCGCCGCCCTGCGGAGATAACCTCGCCGGTTACTCGTGAGTGCGTAACAGTGTTAGAACACTGTTACGCACTCACGACCTGTCACGGTTGTCGGTGTGCAGCATTTCCGGTGGCAGCAGGACGTCGATTGCGATCACGTCGAACTTCGCGCTGAGTTGCGCCTGCACCAGCTCCGGGACGGGTATCGCGACCCACGGTTGCTGCTCACCACAACCGGCGACCAACAACTCCATGCAGGTGTACGCCAACAGAGCCATCCGACCGTCCTAACATCCGACGCAGTTCCAACTCAGCCCGGCCGCTGTCGCCAACAGAGTGAGACGGGATGTACACCCACTCCATCGACGACCGCCTCGCCTCCTTTGGACACTGTCTGTGTCCAATGAATCCCTCCGCGGAGACATGCCTGCGGCCTCGGCGCTGGCCCTCGCCGCTCCGACCGCGAGTACGGCTACTGAGACACCCATAGGTGTACCAAGGTGTAAGATGACAGCCATGGGCCGAACCAACGTTGTGGTCGACGAGGAGTTAGTAGAGCGCGCTCGGCGTCTCTACGGACTGCGGACGAAGCGCGAGATCATCGATCTCGCCCTGCGCAGGCTGGTCGGTGGCGACGAGAAACCGTGGCACTCTGCCCTAGCGCTGGAGGGAAACGGCTGGGAGTGCGACCTCGACGACATACGCTCCAGCAGAGTCATCGATCTGTGATCGTCGTCGATACGTCGGCTTGGATCGAACATCTCCGTGCAACGGCGAGCCCTGCGCACCTCACGCTGCGAAGCCTGCTGCGCGAACAGGCTGACATCGCGGTCACTGAAATTGTGATCATGGAGCTCCTCGCCGGCGCCCGATCCGACGAGCACGCAGTCCAGCTGCGATCGACCCTGCTGGGATTCCCGGTACTGCCGCTGCGCGGTCTCGCAGACTATGAGGCGGCCGCGCAGCTGTACCGCTGCTGCCGGCTCGCCGGACGGATGGTACGCAAGATGACGGACTGCCTCATCGCCGTCTCCGCGATCTCGGCTGGCGCGACGCTGCTGCACCGTGACGCGGATTTCGACACGTTGGCCACACACACACCGCTTCAGATACATCCGCTCCTGGAGACTTCCTAGCCTGTCGGTGCAGCGGTCCATGATGGTCAGTGTGGACGTACTCGACTTGTTCTCCCCCGCCACCAGGGACTGGTTCGCGAGCGCGTTCGCCGCGCCTACCCCAGCCCAGGAAGGTGCATGGCGGGCAGCAGCCGCAGGTGAGCACGCCTTGGTCGTCGCCCCTACCGGGTCGGGTAAGACACTCGCCGCATTCCTCTGGGCGCTGGACCGGCTGGCCATCGCCGGACCGCCAGACGAGCCGGTGCGGCGTTGCCGGGTGCTCTACATCTCCCCACTGAAGGCCCTGGCGGTGGACGTCGAGCGCAACCTACGTTCGCCGCTGGCCGGAATCCGGCAGGCCGCGCACCGGTTGGGCTTGCCGTCGCCGGACATCCGGGTGGGGATGCGGACCGGCGATACCCCGGCCGACCAGCGCCGCGCCTTCGCTCGTACCCCGACGGACGTGCTGGTCACCACCCCCGAGTCGCTATTCCTGCTGTTGACGTCGGCAGCCAGGGAATCGCTGCACGGAATCCACACCGTGATCGTCGATGAGGTGCACGCGGTCGCCGCCACCAAGCGCGGCGCGCACCTCGCGCTGTCCTTGGAGCGGCTGGACGCCCTGCTGGACAAACCCGCCCAGCGGATCGGCCTGTCCGCCACGGTGCGTCCGGTCGAGGAGGTCAGCGCCTTCCTCGCCGGCAGTCGACCGGTTCGTGTGGTGCAGCCAGCATCGGCCAAGACGATCGAGGTCACCGTGCAGGTACCGGTGGCGGATATGTCGGCGCTGGGCGAGCTGATCGAGGGGGCCGACGGACCGACGGAGCAGCGTGCTTCGATCTGGCCCGCGGTGGAGCTGCGGGTGCTGGAGTTGGTGCGCACGCACCGCTCGACGATCGTGTTCGCCAACTCGCGGCGGCTGGCCGAGCGGCTCACCTCCCGGCTCAACGAGCTGGCAGTGGAACAACCAGCAACGCCGCGAGACCGGATGCCGGCCGAGCTGATGGGCCAAGCCGGGCTCGCCGGCGGTGCTCCCGAAGTGATCGCCAAGGCGCACCACGGCTCCATGGCACGGGAGCAGCGAACCCTGGTCGAGGAGGAGCTGAAGTCCGGCCGGTTGCCGTGCGTGGTCGCCACTTCCTCCCTTGAGCTGGGCATCGACATGGGCGCGGTCGACCTCGTCGTGCAGATCGAGGCGCCCCCGACGGTGGCGTCGGGCCTGCAGCGGATCGGCCGCGCCGGGCATCAGGTGGGAGCTGTATCCCGGGGTGTGGTCTTCCCTAAGTTCCGCGGCGACCTCGTCTCGTGCGCGGTGATCGCAGAGCGGATGGCCAGCGGGGCGATCGAAGCTCTGCGCTACCCCCGCAATCCGCTGGATGTGCTCGCCCAACACGTGGTCGCCATGGTCGCGCTAGATCCGTGGACCGTCGACCAACTCGCCGCCCTGGTCCGCCGCGCCGCGCCGTACTCGGCGCTGCCCGACTCAGCGCTGCACGCGGTGCTGGACATGCTCGCGGGGCGGTATCCATCGGAGGAGTTCGGTGAGCTGCGCCCCCGAATCATCTGGGACCGGGTCAGCGACGAGCTGCGCGGGCGGCCAGGGGCACAGCGGCTGGCGGTCACCTCCGGCGGCACCATCCCGGACCGGGGGATGTTCACCGTGATGACTCCCGGCGGAGCCGACGGCGCCGGCTCGCGGGTCGGTGAGCTCGACGAGGAAATGGTCTACGAGTCCCGAGTGGGTGACACGTTCCTGCTCGGTTCCACCTCGTGGAAGATCATCGACATCACCCACGACCGGGTCATCGCGCTGCCGGTACCCGGCGAACCGGCGCGGATGCCGTTCTGGAAGGGCGACGCACCGGGTCGGCCGCTGGAGCTCGGACGGGCGTTGGGTGCGTTCGTCCGCGAGCTGAGTGGCGCCGGATCTGACGCGGCCCGCCTCCGCGTCGAGGAAGCTGGGCTCGACGCCTGGGCGGCCGACAATCTGCTGTCCTACCTGCACGAGCAACGCGAGGCCACTAGGCATGTGCCGGACGACCGCACCGTCGTGGTGGAGCGTTTCCGCGACGAGCTGGGCGACTGGCGGATGGTGGTGCACTCCCCGTTCGGCGCCCAGGTAAACGGGCCATGGGCGCTGGCGATCGGCGCCCGGCTGCGGGAACAGCGCGGTGTCGAAGCGCAGGTGGCCAGCGCGGACGACGGGATCGTGCTGCGGCTGCCGGACGCGCTGGACGCTGACGGGGTCGAGGTACTGCCGACCGCCGAGGACATACTGCTCGACCCAGATGAGGTCGAGCAACTGGTGATCGCCGAGGTGGGCGGTTCGGCGCTGTTCGCCTCCCGATTCCGGGAGTGCGCCGCACGGTCGCTGCTGCTGCCCCGCCGCGACCCGAGGCGCCGCACTCCGCTGTGGCAGCAGCGGCAGCGCTCAGCCCAGCTGCTCACCGTCGCGTCGAAGTACGAGCAGTTCCCGGTGGTGCTGGAGGCGATGCGGGAGTGCCTGCAAGACGTCTATGACCTACCCGGGCTGCGCGAGCTGATGTCGGAGGTGCGAGCCCGCCGGGTGCGGGTGGTGGAGGTCGCCACCCCATCGCCGTCCCCGTTCGCCCGCAGCCTGCTGTTCGGTTACGTGGGGATGTTCCTCTATGAGCTCGACGCCCCGCTGGCCGAGCGCAGGGCCGCGGCGCTCTCGTTGGACTCGACCCTGTTGGCGGAGTTGCTGGGTTCTGAGGCGATCCGCGAGCTGCTCGACCCCGCGGTGCTCATCGAGCTGGAGGCGCAGCTGCAGCACACTGCCCCCGACCGGCAAGCCCGCGATGTCGAGAACACCGCCGATCTGTTGCGCGCGCTGGGCGACCTCACTGAGACCGAGGCCGCGCAGCGCGGAGTCGCCCCGCAGTGGCTCGCCGAGCTCGGCTCCGCCCGTCGGGCGATCACGGTGCGGATCGCCGGTGAGAGCCGATGGATCACGATCGAGGACGCCGGGCGGGTGCGCGACGCGCTGGGCGTGGCGTTACCGGTAGGAGTGCCGGAGGTGTTCACCGAGCCGGTGGCCGACCCGCTCGGGGATCTTCTGCTGCGCTACGCCAGAACCCGGGGCCCGTTCACCGCAGCTGCCGCCGCAGCTCGCTTCGGGCTCGGCGTCGCCGTGGTGACCACAGGCTTGGATCGCATGACCAGGACAGCCACTGTGGTTCGCGGCGAGCTGCGCCCGGTCGAGCTTGGCGGTGGCGGCACCGAGTACTGCCACGCAGAGGTGCTCCGGCGCTTGCGGCGAGCGTCGTTGGCCCGGTTGCGGGCCGAGGTGGAACCTGTCGAACAGGCCGCTCTGGGTCGGTTCTTGCCGGCCTGGCACGGCATCCGGTCCTGGGACACTGGGTCCGGGGGCGCTAAGTCCTCGGACACCAAGCGTGACGGGTCAGTGCCGGCGCGCCGGCTGCGCAGCGCACCCACCCCGGAGGACGTGCTCGGTGCAGTGGAACAGCTGGCTGGAGCACCGGTGCCAGCGAGCGCGCTGGAATCGCTGCTACTCCCGGCCAGGTTGCCCGGCTACTCCCCCGCCCTGCTCGACGAGCTCACCATTTCCGGTGAGGTCAGCTGGATCGGCTGCGGGTCGCTGCCTGGTGGCGACGGGTGGATCGCGCTTGCTCCCACCGACCTGGCTGACCTGGTGCTGCCGGACCTCGATGAACAGCTCGCGCTCACGCCGATTCACCGCGGCGCCCTGCGCGCTCTGGGTTGGGACCCCGCCGGGGGTCCACCCGGGGGCGGCGCGCTGTTCTTCCGGCAGCTGGCCGATCGGAGCGCGCAGTATCTGCTCGCTGACGCGCAACCCGCGCCCAGTGACGCCGACGTCGTCGCGTCGGTGTGGGACCTGGTGTGGGCAGGATTGTTGACCAACGATTCGCTGGCGCCGCTGCGGGCTGTGGTGTCCGGTCGCTCGGCCGCGCACCGGCCACGCCGGACCGCACCACGCGGCAGATACGCGCGGATGCACGCAGGTCGGCCCCCGATGTCGTCGCGCGCCGGTCCGCCGACGGCGGCGGGCCGCTGGTCGTTGTCACCGGTGTACCAACCGGCAACGAGCAACCTCGACCCCACCCGCCGGGCGCATGCCCGGGCGGAGACGTTCCTCGAGCGCCACGGGGTCCTCACCAGGGGAGCACTGGAGACCGAACGCGTCGCTGGTGGCTTTGCTGGTGTCTACAAGGTGCTTCGGGCGATGGAGGAGTCCGGCCAGTGCCGACGCGGGTACGTCGTCGATGGACTCGGCGCCGCGCAGTTCGCCGTCCCCGGCGCCATCGACCGGCTGCGCGCCGTGGGCCATCCCGGCGAAGCCAGCGCAGCCACGGTGGTCCTTGCCGCCACCGACCCCGCCCAGCCCTACGGGGCGGCCCTGCCGTGGCCGTCCACGGTGGGTGACCTACGGCACCGACCTGGGCGCAAGGCCGGAGCGCTGGCCGTCCTGGTAGACGGTGTCCCCGTGTTGTACGTCGAACGCGGGGGCCGATCGCTACTGTCCTTCACGGAGGACACCGGCGCCTTGCGCACCGCTGTAGACGCCCTGGCCGGCGCGGTCCACCAAGGCTGGCTGGGTTCGCTGTCTGTAGAGCGCGCAGACGGCGAGGCGGCACTGGGTTCTGCGCTGGCCGAACTGTTGCGCGACGCAGGGTTTCGCGCCACGCCCCGGGGGCTGCGGCTACGCGCCTGAGCAACTGATCGGCTCACTGCGTTGCGGGCCGCAGCAGCGTCCAAAGCTGACCGACTGCCTCCTGATCGCCGGAGATCCGGACCGACTGGTCGGGCAGCCGGCCCCAGGACCAGAGGTAGATTTCCATGGGATCTCCGCTCACCATGGCGTCCGCCGACCGAGCGTCGGCCTCCTCGACTCGCCGAGCGATGGACCGGCCCGGCTCGAAGATCGCCAACCAGCGGCGATCCGCAGCGGACAGGGCGACGGAACCCTGCTGAGGCGAGGACATTCCCAGCTCACCGAGGCGGTAACCGAACCACACGAACAGCAGCTCGTCGATGCCGTCGAGGGCCAGCTCGGGATCAATGGCATGGACCGGGCCGCCAGCAGCAGCTTCGACGTCGACCCGATGCACGGTGGTCTCGTGAGCCATCCGACGCCACCAGAAGCCATGCCTACGGTCGGCGGGCCACCACGTGTCGCACGGTTCGGCGGGATCATGGCGACCCAGTTCTGCGAGCAACTCGCTAAGGCCGGTTCGTACGAAACCAACCAGATCGTTGTCCGACGGTGATCGTTGCCACTGCTCGGGTCGACGGCCGTCTCGCGCCCACAGCGTGGTCACCCGGTGCACACTCCCCACATGCCGCAGGGTTTCCGCCAAGGTGAAATCGGGACAGCCTGGCACCTCGGCCTGCGCCGCGGACGGCAACGCTGAGACGGCCGCGCTGAGCATTAGTTCACCTTCGATTCCGATCACGTCCAGCATCTGGCCGTAGTCGATCAACGGCCGCGGGGCGGTCATCGGGGGGGCCTCGCCGCCGCATGCCGCGCAAGGTCGAGGAACTCGCGAGCCTGCCGGAGCAGATCGTCGGCATCGCGAACCGTCACCAGCCGATGTGCACCGGCCTCGGCAGCTGCCCGGGTAGCCGAACTGGCGGCAAAGAACGCCGACCATTCCGCGAGTTCCGGCGCGACTGTCGCCAGCAGCGCCCACGCGCTGATCGGCTGAGCGCGATTGCGCGGTCGGGCCCGTGCCGCCAACACGGCGGCGGCCGCACGCAGCGCCGCGAGGTGTGCCTGGACGTAACGATCTACTGGATGTGCGGCGTACTCGGCATCAAGCAGTCCTTGCCGAGCTTGCTCAAATAGGATGCGTGCGCTGGGCAGCCGGAAACTGCGTCTTTCGTATTTCGGCCCCTCGTGCTTCGAGTATCGTGGCACGGGAGCGGTGGTGAGGGCAGCAACGGCGGGCACTTCGGCCTCCTGGTCGGGAGTCGGGGGTGGGCGACCCGGGTTGATGGCAATGGGTCGACTCCGCCGTGGGGAAGCCGGCGGAGCCCGGCGGCGGTGCGCTTCCCCCGCCCCACCGCCGGGCGTTTTTCGAACATATGTTCGACGCCCTCCTAGGGTAACCCCCTGAGCCACGGTTGCGTCAAGTACCAATCTCCACCGCAGCGGCTCGACACCTGGCGTGATCACATAGGATTCGTGCACTCTGTGGACGGCACCCGCTTCGCACCGACATCGGTCGACACTGGAGGTCAGCGGTGACCGCGATGCCCATCCGCGAGCCAGCGCAGCTGGCTGAACTGACGGCTCCGCAATTGCGCATGCACCTTGATGAGGCGCTGCAGATCTATGTCACGGCCATGCACTACCCGCCCGGCACGGCGCGGCACCGGAGTCCGATGTGGCTGGAACACATGCTGCGGGACGGCTGGCTTTGCATGGCTGCCTTCGACGCAGACGCCCTGGTGGGCATCGGCTACGGCTACCGGGGCGCTCCTGGGCAGTGGTGGCACGACGAGGTCCAACGCGGGCTCATGCTGATCGATCATCGCCGTGCACAGCGCGAGCTCGCCGACTACTTCGAGCTCACCGAACTGCATGTGCGTCCCGACGCCCAAGGCAGGGGGATCGGCAAGGCGCTGCTCACCGAGCTACTGGCCAGGGTGGATGCCCCGCGCGCATTGTTGTCCACTCCCGAGGGACCCACCAGAGCATGGCGGCTCTACCGCCGGCTCGGATTCACCGATCTGCTGCGGCACTACCACTTCACCGGGGACTCCCGAGACTTCGCCGTACTGGCGTGCACGCTGCCGCTCTAGCGTGACCGAAGTCGGCAGCGGTTAAGGGCCGCCAACTCAGTGCGTGACGACGGCGGGCGGCCGGCCGGGCGCCATGCCGAGCCGGGCGAGTACCGCTTGGGTGGAACCGGACCGGTTGAGTGTGTAGAAGTGCAGTCCCGGCACACCCTCAGCGAGCAACCGTTCGCACAACTCGCTGGCAACGTCGACACCCACCTGGCGGACCGCGGCAGGATCGTCACCTACCGCGGCCAGCCGGTCACGCACCGCCAGCGGAATGGTGCAGCCCGATAGCTCAGCCATCTTCTGCACACCGCGCAGCGTGGTGATCGGCATAATCCCCGGCAGGATCGGGACCGTCGCCACATCCGCACCCGCGGCGGCTACCCGGTCCCGCAGTCTGAGGTAGTCCTCCGGGTGGAAGAACATCTGGGTGATCGCGAACTGAGCGCCGGCACGCAGCTTGGCCACCAGGTACCGGACATCGGACTCGGCGTCGGGCGACCGCGGGTGGCACTCGGGGAAGGCTGCCACGCCGACGCAGAAGTCGCCGAGCGAACGAGCGAGGCGGACTAGATCCTCCGCGTAGTGCACCCCCCGCGGGTGCGCCACCCATTCCCCCAGCGGATCACCCGGCGGATCACCACGCAACGCCAGCAGATTAGAAATCCCGGCCTCAGCGTAGTTGCCGATCACTTGCCGCAGCTCAGTCACTGAGTGGTTCACCGCGGTGAGGTGCGCCATCGCGACGACGGGGGTCTGCTGCGCAATCCGCCCAGTGATCCGCAAGGTGCGATCCCGGTTAGCACCCCCAGCGCCATAAGTCACCGAGGCGAAGGCTGGGTCCAACGGCTCGAAATCACGCAGCGCTTGCCACAGCTGGCGCTCCCCGGCGTCGTCGCGGGGCGGAAAGAACTCCACTGAGAACACCGGGCGGTCGCCACCGAGCCGGTCGATGACGGCCGTCATACACCCCACCCTAGCCAGGAATGACGGGCGCCCGGGCCCGCCGGGCGAAACGGAACCCGGGCCAAACTGAACCGGGATCCCGCCGCGACCGAACCCGGGCAAGTATCGGCACGAATAGGCCCTATCGTCGGCATGCACGGAGAGTGCGTGCCTGGCTACGCGGTGTCGTCACCACGATCGCAGGAGGTTCGATGGCGCAGCGGAACGCCACCCGTGGAGCCGGGACTCAGTCCCTCGCCGGTCTGGCGGAGGATCAGCAGGTGCATCCGTTCGATCAGGACCTTCGCGCCGAGGTGCGACGCGAACTCGCCGGCTTCCTGAAGACCAAACGCGACGAAGCCGCGCAGATCGACTCGCAGTTCGTCGCCGCGGTGGACTCGCTGAGTGACTTCGTCCTCGGCCCCGGCAAGCGGCTACGCCCGACGTTCGCCTGGTGGGGCTGGCGAGGAGCGGGCGGATCCCCCGACGACCCGCAAGCTCGGGCAGTGCTGCAGGCGGTGAGCTCCCTGGAACTGATCCAGGCCTGCGCCCTGGTGCATGACGATCTGATGGACGATTCCACCACCCGGCGCGGCGCACCCACCATGCACGTCGACTTCGCGGCCCAGCACCGTGCGGCCGGGTGGTTGGGTGCGCCGGAACGGTTCGGTGCAGCCACCGCCATCCTGCTCGGTGATATCGCGTTAGCCTGGGCCGACGACATGTTGCGCGGGTCGGATCTGTGGCCGGAGCAGCTCGGTCGCGCGCACGTCGTGTGGCAGGCCATGCGCACCGAGGTGCTCGCCGGGCAGTACCTCGACGTGGTCACCCAGGCCAGCGGCGACGAGGCACCGGAGACCGCGCTGCGGATCGACCGGTACAAGACCGCTGCTTACACCGTTGAGCGCCCGCTGCACTTGGGTGCGGCGATCGCTGGAGCGGACAACGCCCTGGTGTGCGCCTACCGCCGGTTCGGGGCCGACATCGGCGTCGCGTTCCAGCTCCGCGACGATCTGCTGGGCATGTTCGGTGACCCACGGGTCACCGGTAAGCCCGCCGGCGACGACCTGCGCGAGGGCAAGCGGACGCTGCTGCTGGCCTACGGCCTGCGCGCCGCCGACGAGAAGCGCCAGACCGGAGCCGCCGACCTGCTGCGCGGCGCCGTCGGCAATCCACACGTCGACGAGAACGCCGTAACCGAGGTCCGCGAGCTGCTGATCGAGCTCGGTGCGGTGGCTGAGGTCGAACGCCGGATCACCACGCTCACCAACTCAGCCTTGGGCAGCCTGCGCGCCGCTGAGCTGGCCGAGCCGGCGGGCGCCCGGCTTGCGGAGCTTGCCGCCCAAGCCACCTGCCGAGTGCGCTGACGGCGACAGGGTTGCCCAAGGCGACAGCGGTCGACTGCAAGTCCCAGCGTAACGTGCACCCGTGCGCACCGTGCCCGGACCCACCGATCATGTCGTCGTCGTCGGCGCCGGACTGGCCGGGCTGTCGGCGACGCTGCACCTGCTCGGATCTGGTCGGCGGGTGACCGTGCTGGAATCCCAGCCCCATCCAGGCGGTCGGGCCGGTCGCAGCGAGCTCGCCGGTTACCGGCTCGACACCGGCCCCACCGTGCTCACCATGCCGGAGCTGGTCGACGAAGCACTCGCCGCGGTGGGTGACTCGCTGGCCGCCCGGCTGGATCTGGTGGCGCTGCACCCAGCCTACCGGGCCCGCTTCGCCGACGGGTCGGTGATCGACGTGCATACTGACGCCGACGCGATGGAGGCGGAGATCCGGTCGGTGGCCGGCCCATCCGAAGCGAACGGCTACCGGCGGCTGCGGCGCTGGCTGACCAGGCTGTACCAGGTGGAGATCGGCCGGTTCATCGGCGGCAACTTCGACTCCCCACTGGACCTCGTCGCCAGCCGTGACGCCATCAAAGATCTGGCCATGCTGGCCGCGCTGGGCGGCTTCGGTCGGCTGGGCCCCCAGGTCGGTCGATTCCTGCACGACAAGCGGCTGCAACGGATCTTCTCCTTCCAGGCGCTCTACGCCGGAGTGCCCCCGCAGCGCGCGCTCGGCGCGTACGGGGTGATCGCCTACATGGACACGGTGGCCGGGGTCTGGTTCCCGCGCGGCGGGATGCAGGCGTTGCCGCAGGCAATGGCCAACGCCGCCATCGACGCAGGCGCTGAGTTCCGGTACCACACGACGGTGAGCTCGCTCGAGCATTTCGGGCAGCGTGTCACCGCGGTGCACACCGCCGACGGCGAACGGGTCAGCGCCGATGCGGTGGTACTCACGCCCGACCTACCGGTGGTGCACCGGCTACTCGGTCGCACGCCGCAGCGGCTGGTGCCGCTGCGCTGGTCACCCTCGGCGGTAGTGCTGCACGCCGGAGTTCGCCCGGGTAGCGGACCGGGCTGGGCGGGGCTGGCACATCACACGATCTTCTTCGGGGACGAGTGGGAACGGACCTTCGACGAGATCATTTACCGCGGGCAGCTCATGACCGACCCATCCCTGCTGGTCACCCGGCCCACTGCCACTGACCCGGGCCTGGCGCCTGATGGACGCGAGCTGCTGTACATCCTCGCGCCGTGCCCCAACCTGCATACCGCGCCGCTGGACTGGGCCACCCTCGGATCTGCCTACCGCGATGAGCTAGTCGGCACGCTGGAGCAGCGCGGGCTGGCTTACCTCGACGACGCCATCGAGGTCGAGCAGCTGGTCACTCCCGCCGATTGGGCGGCCCAGGGACTTGCCGTCGGGACCCCGTTCTCGGCCGCCCATACCTTCGCCCAGACCGGACCGTTCCGTCCCTCGAACCTGGTGCGCGACCGGACCAACGTCGTGCTCGCCGGATGCGGCACGACGCCTGGGGTGGGTGTCCCCACCGCGATCATCTCCGGCAAGCTCGCCGCAGCTCGGATCACCACGACCGGAGCCCGCCGAAGCACCGCCATGAGCGGCTGAACCAACGGTGGCATCGACGATTGGGCTCGACCGGCCACGCCTGAGCCGATTGCTGTCGGGCACGGTGCTGCTCGGGTTCGTCGGTTCAGTACTCGTGGCCACCATGGCGGTGGGAGCGGGTGGAATCCTGGTCCACGACCCGATGATCAGCGGCGGACCGTTCTCATGGATCCGTTACGGGCACGGCCACGACCTGGCCACCGTGGCGCTCTACCTCGGCGTCTGGATGATCGTGTGGGCCTGGGTACGGCTGGGACGCGACGTGCGCGGCGGCACCGCGACCACCCAGCAGGTTCGCCTGGCCAGTGCGGTGTGGACGGCGCCCGTGCTGCTGTCTCCACCGTTGTTCACCAGGGATGTCTACAGCTACCTGGGCCAAGGTGCGCTAGCCCTGCGCGGGCTTGATCCCTACCAACTCGGGCCCTCGAAGCTGCCGCCAGGAGCCATCGCGGACAACGTCCACTACGTATGGCAGACCACCCCAGCGCCCTACGGCCCGCTGTTCATCCTGATCGCGAAGACAATTAACCGGTTGACCGGCGAGGACCTCATCGTGGGTGTGATCGGCATCCGGTTGGTACTGCTGAGTGGCTTGGCACTGCTGGCGTACGCGCTGCCCCGGCTGGCCGACCTGCTCGGCGGCGATCGCACCGTCGCGCTGTGGTTGGTGATCGCCAACCCGTTGACTGTCGTGCATCTGGTCGGTGGGCCGCACAACGATCTACTCATGATCGGCCTGCTGGCTACCGGCACGCTGCTGGTGTTGGTGCGCCGGCACGTCGCGGGGATCGCACTGGTCACCGCGGCGATGGCGGTGAAGGCATCGGCCGGGATCGCGCTACCGTTTCTGGTCTGGATCTGGGCAGCCCACCTTCCTGGTGACCGGCGCGCGCAACTGCTGCGCGCCGGCGCGGGCAGCCTCGCGGTATTCGCCACGGTATTCACTGCGATCACGATGCTGTCCGGCGTAGGCCTGGGCTGGATCCCAGCGCTGAACGCACCATCGCTGATCGTCAACTGGATGTCGTTACCCACCGCGGCCGGGCTGCTCACGCACGCGCTGACGGCACCGTTCGGGCACCTGAGCGAAGGCCCGTTCATCATGGTCTGCCGGCTGCTGGGCTCGGTGGTTTTCGTGGTCGTCCTGGCTCGGCAGTGGTGGCTGGCCAGAGACAGCGGACCGACAGCCGTGCGTCGCGCAGCACTGGCGCTGCTGTGGGCGGCCCTGCTCGCGCCCGCCACCCTGCCCTGGTACCTCACGTGGGCCCTCGTCCTGGCCGCGGCGTTGCCCTGGCCGCGACGCTCGCTGGCGTGGGTGGTCACGGCCTCGACGTGGCTGGTGTTGTGCACCTACCCCACTGGGCAAAGCGCGTTCAACGACTGGCCTTACCAGCTCGCGATGGTGGCGGTGTCGCTGGTCGCGGGGGTCGCATTACTGCGCCACGACACGCTTGACCGGTCCGCTGGCGAGCAGCGCAACGATCCGGTGTCGGTGGGGGCGGCATGAGCCGTGAGCTCGACGCTGCCGGCGTCACCGAGCCCGCCCTGCGCGCGTCCTACGCCCGATGTCGGCAACTCAATGCGGCGCACGGCCGCACCTACTTCTTGGCGACCCGGCTGCTACCGCCGGGGCAACGGCCAGCGATCCACGCGCTGTACGGGCTGGCCCGGTACGCCGATGAGATCGTCGACGACCTTGCCGACACCCGGCCGTGGCCGCAGCGCCTCGCGGAGCTCGACGCGCTGGCGCAACAGTTGCTCGACGGGCTGGCGCAGGGCCACTCGGCGCACCCGGTGCTGGCCGCGCCGGTGCACACCGCGGTTCGCTACCAGATCGATCCGCAGCACTTCGCGGATTTCATGCACTCGATGCAGATGGATCGGCCGGTGGAGCAGGGCGGGGTGGCCGGTTATCAGACCTTCGACGACCTCGCCCGCTACGTGCACGGCTCAGCGGCCGTGATCGGTCTGCAGGTGCTGCCGGTGCTGGGTATCGTGGTTCCTCGCGAGCGAGCTGAGCCGCACGCCGCCGCGCTGGGCGTCGCCTTTCAGATCACCAACTTTCTCCGCGACATCGGGGAAGATCTCGATCGCGGACGGGTTTACCTACCCGCCGACGAGCTGGCGTCCTTCGGGGTGGACCGGGAGCTACTGGGCTGGTGCCGCAGCACCGGGCGGCCCGATCCGAGAGTGCGCCGCGCGCTGGCCTACCTGGTCGCGCGAACCCGGGCGATCTACCGTCGGGCGGCGCCGGGGATTCCGATGCTGGCCCCGGTGTCCCGAGCCTGCGTAGCCACCGCGTTTCGCCTCTACGGCGGCATTCTGGACGAGATCGAAGCGGCCGAGTACCACGTGCTAGCCCGCCGCGTGGCAGTGCCAGGCCGCCGTCGCCTCGCCGTCGCTTTACCAGGCCTAAGCAGAGCCCTACTAGCCCGAACCCGCCAAGTGTCGCCGTGAACTCGACAGCACCGACCTTTCCGGGCACTGAGGATGTCGGTACTGCCGAGTTCACGACGTGCAGCGTCACGCGGACTCGTTCAAGCGGTAGACACGTGTGGCGTTGTCCGCGCCCACCATATGCGCGACGCGCACGGCGTCGGCATTCGACCAGTCGCCCCCGTCCACCCACTCGCCTAGGACGCTGGCCATGGCGCGTCGCCACAGCACAGCTCCGAGATAGTGCAGCTCGGCCGGTCCCCACGCATCGGAGGAGAACAGCAGTTTCCCGAAGGGGGCCAGTTCCAGCGACTCCGCGACCACTGCGCGAGACCGCGCCCCGGTGTAGTTCACCGCCAATCCGACGTCGAAATACACATGAGGAAACACTTGGGCGAGGTAACCGGCGGTGCGGTGATAGGGGTAGCCGTGCAGCAGCATCACCGGCACCTGGCGGTCCTGTACCAGGCGAAGAAAATCGGTCATCAGCGACGGGTCGCAGCGGTGCAGAGTGAGATCGGGGTCTCCGTATCCGACGTGGAACTGCAATGGCAGGCCGCGTTCGACGCCGGCCCAGAGTAGGTGGCGCAGCAGCACCGGATCGGTCAGCCGCGGCTTGCCGGTTTCTTGTCGCCGGAGCCACTGTCCGGCAGCGCGGCGAACCTCACCGACGCTGGGAGGTTCGGGATCGAAGTCAAGGCCGTACCGGTAGGCGATGACGGACTTCAACGCCACCGCAGCGCGAGCCCGTTCATGCAACGCCGAGGCGAACCGGTCGGCGAACTGAGTCGCATCCACGCCACTGACCGCCACCTCTTCGGCAACCGATTCCAGACGCACAATCTCCGCTGCGGCGCGACCGGAGGAGACCGCCATCCTTTCGGGTCCCAAAGTCTGCTCAGCGCGGCAGCCGGTATCGACAAGGAACCACCCGACGCCACTGGCGGCGAGAAACCGGCGGGTAACCTCGTGCGCACCGAGATCGCGCCGACGGGCCAGGTACGCAGTGGCGTCCGCATGCGAGGGTAGGTCCAGCACCGGGGCACACCAGCGCCGGACGGCGAAACCCAGTTGAGAATCCAGGTGGGTCGTGCCAACCGGTGGCGGCCACGGGGATTCACTGAAGCCAGCCTCGAATGCAGCACCTTCGACATCACCCACCATGGCACCGTGGACGTGATGATCCACCAGGCGCAGCGTGTCGACAGCGGCGCGCAACCCCTCAGCGGTCATCGACCGTGGCGGTTTGCGCATAGCCAGCCAAACGTCGCGCGCACTGCGTGACGAATCGCTCGATCCCCCACCGCAACACCCAACCGGTCCCGGGCACCTTCGGCGAGAACGAAACGTGCCAGCGGATTATAGTCCCTTCTGCATTCGGTTCGAGATCGACGTCCGCACGATAGTCTTCTACCGGCAGCCCGGACAGATGCAGGTAGCTGAACCTGCGATCGAGGATTAGCTCGGCGATCTGGTCTCGGCCAGCCACCGTCCCTTTGCGAAAAATTCTGATTGCACCGAGTCCTTCTGGCTCGCGCTCCCCGGCCCGTTCCAGCTCGAATGAATCGATCGACGTCCACCTCGGCCAGCTCGTGCCGTCCCGCAGCAGCGCGTACACGGCGTTGGCCTTGGCGCGGGTATGGACCTGGACCTCGATGTGTTGCCGATGAGCCATTGGGTACATGTACCACCTGGTGAAGCAACGTCAACGCTAGGACGAAGGAGTAGAGCTCGATATGCCCGCGTGGATCTGTGTGACGTGCGGTGTTCAACAAGCCGCCACCGCCGAACCCCCGCCAGCCTGCCCGATCTGCGAGGACGAACGGCAGTATGTCGGATGGGAGGGCCAGCGGTGGACGACCGGCACCGAACTCGCCCGCGACCGAACCAGCGACCTCCGGGAAGAGGAGACCGACCTACTCGGGATCGGGACCTCCCCATCCTTCGCGATTGGACAGCGAGCGCTGCTCGTCTGCACCGAGCGGGGCAATGTGCTCTGGGACTGCGTCTCCCTGCTCGACGACGCTGCGCTCGAGGAAGTCACCCGACGCGGGGCATCGCGGCGATCTGCCTGTCACATCCACATTTCTACGCCGCGTGCGTCGAATGGGCGGACGCATTCGATGCCCCGATCCTCATTCCCACCGCGGATCGGGATTGGATCCAGCGTCCCTCACCACGTATCGAGCTATTTGAAGCGGACGAGGTCACGCCGGTCCCCGGCGTGACGTTGGCCCGAATCGGCGGCCATTTCGACGGTGCCGCGGTGCTGCACTGGCCAGCTGGATCCGACGGGCGGGGAGCCTTGCTCACCGGCGACACCATCACCGTCGTGCAGGACCGCCAGTGGGTGAGCTTCATGTGGAGCTACCCCAACCTCATTCCGCTTGACGCCGCCACAGTCGCGGCAATCGTTCATCGCGTCGAGGGCTACCGCTTCGACCGCGTCTACGGCGGCTGGTGGGGCCGGACTGTCGTCGAGGACGGCCCGGCCGCTATCCGCCGCTCGGCCCAGCGCTACATCACTCACCTCAACGCGCCCTCATCCTGAACCAACGCCGTCGGCGCTACGCGCCGTCCTGAAGTATGAAATGGGTCCTGGGTCGCCGTCTGGTGCCCCGCCCTCACCGGGGACAGCCTGCGTGCGCCGAGTTCGACATGGGAGCCGCCTTGGGGGCGGTGGACAGCCGTGGTGTCGAACTCGGCGACTGCAGCGTCGTCTCGACTGTATTTCGAAGCGACGACATTACGATTCCTAAGGACAAAGGCGGTTGACTTGCGGAGTAAGTCCATCAACCATCGCTTGGAGACCTCTTTGCGTTGCTGAACCTGCTTTTGCGGCGGCGGCTGCAGCTTGTAATTTAAGCAAAGCGGCCTTAGCGTCACTGCATCGCGTTGTCGGAGCCGCTGGGCTAGCGTCTGCGATACCAACCGTCGCAAAACTCAGGCTGATTGCCAAGCCGATAGCTGCGATCGTCGATTTCATGATCATCTGATCTCCCTTCGAGATCGATCAGGGTGCTCCCGCAGGGGTGCTCGTCGGTACGACCCAGGTTGATCACGATGCCTTGGTTGAGGGTGGTCAGCGGGGTCGGTGTCGACCGGTGACCGTTCTCGCCGGGCCATTGTGGTGCCATTGCGCGGTCGCACCAGTGCGCGAGTCTCGTCTTGCCATGCTGCGGCATCGGGCGCCCGCCTGGTTGTTTCAGGTTGAGATCAAGGCTCAATTGATGGTGCGATACCTCTTTGGGGCCGTCTTCATCTTTATCGTTCGATTCGGCTTGGCCGTTACCTCCGTGACCGTTATCGCGAATTGCACGCACACACGCACGCTCAGTAGTCACTGTCAGCCAGCACTGCAACGCCAACGATCGTCTACTTGGGCGCCACCCGATGATCTTGACTCACCCAATCAGGCCTGCCAAACATCGTCATCGCACCTAGCGGGACAATTACGGACCCATAGTCGGGCGGCGAAGCGGTCCAGCGAGTGCCCTATTAGCCAATGCCATGCCGTACATCCGTCGTCCGGCCTGCCGCGCGGGCGCGGACACCAAGCCGCGTTCGCCGTAGTAACGCAACGCCGAGGCGCCCAGTCCTAGCCCAACCGCGGATCGGCACGATCGGGATGAGATCCATAAAGTCATTGACTTCGAGCCACCTTGAACCCGCAAGGTGTACTTATGACCGCTGATGCCGTCAACCACCACGCCGACCATCCCGGCTTCGCCGGGGTGACGGGACTGTTGATCGGGCTCATCATGAGCCTCGCGGGGGGTGCCGCCGCTCGCCTCGCCGCCGACGTGGCCTCCGTGTCGAATGCTGACCGGGTCATCGACGTTGGCTGCGGTCCCGGCACCGCAGTCAGGGAAGCCGCCCGCCGTGGAGCGCGCGTGACCGGCGTGGATCCGGCACCCGTGATGCTTCGGCTCGCTCGGACGTTGACCGGTGACCGACCTGCCATCACCTGGGTCGACGGCGCGGTGGAAGCCCTGCCAGAGCGCGACGCCTCGGCGACGGTGGTGTGGTCGCTGGCGACCGTTCACCACTGGAGAGACGTCACCGCAGGACTCGCCGAGATCAAGCGAGTGCTCGCCCCAGGCGGCCGATTTCTTGCGATCGAGCGCCTGGTGCGACCCGGCGCCACCGGCGTTGCCAGCCATGGCTGGACAACACAGCAGGGTGAGTCCTTCGCAGCTCAGTGCCTGGCGGCCGGCTTCACAGACGCCCGGGTCGAGAACCATACGCCCGGCCGGCGTGCGCTTGTGGTGGTCACCGCGGTGCGACCGTGAGCATCGGTCGTCACCGCAGCGCGGTGGCTCACCGGATGGGTGGCCCTCCCCACTTCGCCACGAACCGCTGCCGGTCCACCTCGGCGTACTCGGCACGCTCACCCGTCAACGGCCGACCGGGACCGTGCTCGATGGTCAGGCCCCGCACCAGGCCCGTGCCAGCGGCCTTGCGGTGCTGCCATTCGAAGTCGTCGGCGGCGTAGCGCCAGCGGAACTGCTCGTCGAAGCGCAGTCCGAGTTCGCCGGCTACCAGCATGCACGCGCCGGGGATGCGGTGCTCCGAGGTCCACGGGTCCAGGTCGTAACGGGTCTCGACCGCGCTGGTGGCCACGCCGCACCAGTCGGTACCGACCATCGCGAGGTTGTAGTTGCGCAGCACCATCCGCAACCGGGCCAGCGTCGACCATTCGATACGCACGTCAGATTCCATGCACAGCACCTCATAGGGCCCCGGTTCATGGTGCTGCTCGATCCACTCCAGGCCGGCATTCCACCAGCGGGAGACATTCGTCCCCGGTTCCGCGGACACCAGCAGGGTCACTCCGGGTAGGTCGTCCGGTGCGATCGGCGCGGGGAGGGTGGTGACCACCACTGTCCGGTCCACCGGATGGCTCAGGTGCGCCAGAGACGTCGTGAGGTCCCTCAAGCGCGGATGGTGGCACGGGGTCAGTACCCAGGTGTTCATGCTGTCTCCAGAAGCAGGCTTTGATCGTGGTCGTCGACAGCGAGCGGGTGCGGCACGTGAACCCACGCTTGGCGAGTCACTGTTTGGTCAACGCCCTCTGGGCCTAGTAGTCACGCATCATCCGCACCGCCGGGCCGCGCCCGCGCCGTGCATGCACGCCACGATTGGTAGCGTTGGTCACCTGCACCATGCCCATTCCATGATCGGGTTCAGCCCGGAAGCGAGACTTACGTAGCGATGCTGGACCGCGTGGTGATCGACGCCCTGTTCCCCGCTGATCTGCCCGAACCCGCCTATTGGGAACATCACTACCCACCGCGGGAGCTCCCCGAGGGTGCTCAGATCACCCGGTTCGGCCCGTCGCCGACCGGGTTCGTGCATATCGGCGGCATCTACGTGGCCACCATCGACCGCGACGTCGCGGCGCACTCCGGCGGCGTCTACCTGGTGCGGGTGGAAGACACCGACCAGTCGCGCGAGGTCGAAGGCGCCCTGGCCCAGTTCGCCCGCGCGTTCGACTACTTCGGTATCCCATCCGACGAGACCGACGGGCACGGCAACTACGGCCCCTACCACCAGTCCGCCCGCGAACGCATCTACCTCAGCTACGTGCGGGAACTGCTGCGCCACGGCAAGGCATACCCGTGTTTCGCCACCAAGGGCGAACTCGCCGACATCACCGGCCGCCAGCAAGCCGCCAAGATCCCCACCGGCTACTACGGACCCTGGGCCATCTGGCGCGATGCCGAACCTGCCGCCGTACGTGCCAAACTCGATGAAGGCGCCCCATACGTGGTGCGCTTCCGCGCGCCGGACAACGCCAACGGGCAGCGGGTCCGCTTCACCGACGCGATTCGGGGCGAGTTGGAGCATGAGGCCAATCGCAACGACACGGTCATCCTGAAGTCTTCCGACCAAACGCCTCGGCTGCCGACCTACCACTTCGCGCACGCGGTGGATGACCACCTGATGCGCGTCACGCTGGTCATCCGCGGTGAGGAGTGGATTTCCTCGGTCCCGCTGCACCTGCAGCTATTCGACACCCTGGGCTTCGACCCGGTCACCTATGCGCACATCGCTCCGCTGATGAAGAAGACTGCCGGCGGGAAACGTAAACTATCCAAGCGCACAGACCCCGAAGCTGGCGTCGACTTCTACATCGAAGCCGGTTACCCCGCCGAGGCCGTCCTCTACTACCTGCGGGGCCTAGCCAACGGGCGGCTCGCTGAACTCCCCCTGGAGCAAGCACTCGCTACCCCGATCCGGCTGGACCAGTGCGGAGTGGCCGGCCCGCTGGTGGATCTGGTCAAGCTCGAAGACATCAGCGCCGACCATATCGCCACCCTGCCCGGACCCCAGATCCTCGCCGCTGTCCGCGCCTGGGCAGCGCAATTCGATCCCGAACTGGTCACCATACTGCACGCCGAGCGCGATCTCGCCCTGCGCGCCCTCACCGTGGAACGCGATGGTGTCGACAATCCGCGCAAGGACCTGCGCAAGTGGTCGGACTTCCGGGCCGCCTACGGATTCTTCTTCCCCCAGCTGTTCGCCCCACTGTCCGGTCCTACCGATGAACGCCTCATCCCGCTCGGTGTGGACGCCACCATCACAGCGAACTACGCCCATGACTTCGCCTACGGCTACCAGCACCTGGATGACCCCCAGGAATGGTTTAACCAGATCCGCGAGCTCGCCGCGAAACACGGCTTCGCAGCCAACGCCAAGGAATACAAGAAAAATCCCGACACCTACCCCGGCTCAATTCGCGAAGCCTCCCAACTCATCCGCGTAGCCCTTACCGGCTCCACCCGCAGCCCCGACCTACACGCCGTCACCCAGGCACTCGGCGCTCCAGAAGTGCTCCGCCGCCTGCGCGCGCTGGCCGGCTGACACCGTACCGCCGCCTATTGGAACCTTTACGCAGTTCCTCGGCCAAACTGACTGCGAACATGACCGTCGGCAGTATTACGAGGCCCGTCGGTCCATCATGGTGATGGCATGGAGAAAGCAGCGAAAAGCACTGCACCGGCAGTCGCGACGGCCGACGCATGTCCGGCCCAGCCCTCGACCGTCGGACTGATCCGGATGATGTTGCTTGATGTCGGGCTGCCGTTGCTCGCCTACTACGGGCTGCACGCCGTCGGCGTCGGCGACTATCGGGCTCTGCTAGCCGGTACCGTCGTGGCCGGCCTGGGGGTCGCGTTCGTAGCCCTGCACAACCGGAGATTGGACGGCTTCGCCGCGTTCCTGATGGCCGTATTCACAGTCGGACTCGCTCTGTCCTTCGCCACCGGCGACGCCAGGTTCATGCTCGCCAAGGACTCGGTCGGCACTGCGGTCGCCGGATTGATCTTCCTCGGCACCTGCGTAGTGGGGCGGCCGATGATGTTCTACGCCGCCCAGCGGTTCTCCGCCACCACCAGCGAGAAGCAGGCGTGGTGGAACGTCAAGTGGCAGACAAGTCCCGGTTTCTGGCGCGGCTTCCGGGTGATGTCGATGGTGTGGGGAGTTGGGCTACTGATCGAGGCGGCCGTGCGTATCCCGCTGATCTATGTGCTGCCCATCCACGTCATGGTCGGACTCTCGACGGTGCTCCAGGCGGCAATGTTCACGCTGCTGATCGCGTGGACCATGTGGTACGGAAAGCGAATGCGACGTCGGCCGGGCGCGACAGCTAGCGCGTCCAGACCGCGATTCGGCTCCGAATAGCGCTTTCCACCGGCATGGGAACCGCTATTCGGCTCCGAATGGCAATCACCACGCGTCGATGTGTCGACCTGCGATGGCCTGAAGCGCGGCAAGGTTGGCGGTGAAGGTTGTCTGGCCTTCGGGGGTCAGCGAGAGCCAGGTGCGGGGCCGACTCAGCCCGCTCGGAGAGCCAGGCAGGCGGATTTCAGACGGGACGAAGACCGCGGGCGAGCAGGCGGGCGACGTAGGTTGCCAGCTCTGCAGCAGTCCACGGGTAGTGCTCCAGCACGAGCATGCGCGCACAGGATTCGGCGACCGTGGCGATCACCTCAGCGACGACGGGAGCCTTGCGGTCGATGTCGTCGATCTCGGCCGCCGTCATGGACTGGCGCACCAGCTCGCGTAACTGGCCTACCACCATGTCGCGGACGCGGCGTACCCGAGCGGCCACCACAGAATCGGAACCCCAGCCGGAGTCGAAAACGACCCGCCATGAGTTCGGCGCATGACCAACCCCGGCGAGGAAGGCCGTGAACCCCGCAGCCAGCACGGCCTCGGTGTTGTCAGACACCAGATTGGTCGGCAACGACTCGGAGATCGCGTCCATCAGGCGACGCTCCTCGCGGTCGAGCAGCGCGAGGAGCAACTCGTCCTTGTTCGGGTAGCACTCGTAGATCACCGGCTTCGTCACACCGGCCGCATCGGCTACTGCCTGCATCGACGTGCCTCGGTAGCCGCGCTCGACATAGACCTCCAAGGCCGCGTCGAGGATCAGCGGCCGCCGACGTTCAGGGCCGAGATGGGCCGCCCTGGCGCGTCCGGACCGGGCCGCCAGCGACGCCACCTTCCGATTTGCCACTTGACAAATCTACCATGCCGTAGGAAGTTCCTACTGGAGGGTAGGAAGCAACCAGGGAGGCGGCAGATGGCAGCTAAAAAGGTGGCTGATCCCGCTGATCTCGTGAAGTTCCGGGAGTTACAGCAGCTCGCCTATGTCGCGGCGCAGTCAGTCGCGCAGACGCTGGAGCCAGGCGTCACCGAGAGACAAGCCGCTCGCCGGCTTCGCGAGTACCTGATCGAACGGGGAGTTCAGGACTGGTTTCACACGCCTTTCGCGTGGTTTGGGGACCGTACCGCGTTTCGCGGTTTCCGGACTCCCCTGCAGTTCTTCCCCACCGCCCGCAGGCTGACGGAGAACATGCCGTTCATCCTCGACTGCGCGCCGGTGCGGGACGGCTACATGGCTGACATCGGCTACGCCGGCTGCCTGGGCACCAACCGGATATTCGATCAGCTGATGGACGACCTGGCCGAGTACCGAACCTTGATCGTCGCACGAGTCAACGAGGGTATGCCGCTGCGGCAGATCTATCGCGACGTCGACGCACTTCTAGTCCAACAGGGTTACGACAATCGGCACCGCGTCTATCCCGGGCGGGTCATCGGGCATCAGGTCGGCAAGGTGCGCTCCCGGCTGCCGAAGTCCGTCGCGGCCGGCTTCGGCATCCGGTCGCTGCAGACCCTGGTCGGTGACCTGATCGTCGAGCGGATGCATCACCGTTCACCGTTGTGGGCCGATGGCGAGATCTCCAACCACCCGGCGACTCCCGGGTTGTGGGCGGTGGAACCACATATCGGTTTCCGCGACGTCGGGGTGAAGTTCGAGGAGATCCTGGTGGTCACCGGCACCGGTAGCGCGTACTGGCTTGACGATGATCTGCCACATGTGCGCCGCTGGCAGCGAACGGCGGCCGCGTGATGGCCAGGGACGTGGCCGGCACCGATGGCGTGCGGCTACGGGTGCACGAGTCCGGACAGCACGGCGCGCCCACGGTGGTGTGCATCCACGGCTATCCCGATGATCACTCCCTGTGGGACGGCGTTGCGACCGAACTGGCGCCGCGCTACCACGTCGTCAGCTATGACGTCCGGGGGGCCGGCGAGTCCGGAAAGCCTCGCGGCCGTCAGGCCTACCGGCTCGACCAGCTTGCCCAGGACCTGGCCGCGGTGATCGACGCCGTCAGCCCGGACCGTCCGGTACATCTGCTGGCCCACGACTGGGGAGCAGTCCAGGCCT
This sequence comes from Pseudonocardiales bacterium, assembly GCA_023252195.1. Classification (GTDB taxonomy): domain Bacteria; phylum Actinomycetota; class Actinomycetes; order Mycobacteriales; family Pseudonocardiaceae. The sequence goes on along the minus strand of JAHEXI010000005.1, from coordinate 31,298 downwards.
GGCATGCGGTGACCGGCGAGTGGCTGGATGGCCGGGTCCGCTCCTACACCTCGATATCCGGGCCGTGCCTGGACCACGCGGGCAACTGGTTCCGGGCGCGGCTGCGCCGGCCGACGCCGCGAGCACTGCGCGAACTGATCACCCAGATGGTGTCGAGCTGGTACATCACGTTCTTCCAGCTGCCGCTGCTGCCGGAGTTGGTCTGGCGTACGGGGCTCGGCCAGCGCGCGCTGGCCCTGGCCGACGGCGCCGCCAGCCCCACTGTCACTGACGCAGTGAATGGGGTACAGCTCTACCGGGCAAACATGTTCCCCCGGCTGGTGAAACCCGGTCCCCGGCGCACCGACGTCCCGGTGCAAGTCCTTGCGCCCCAACGGGATCCGTTCGTCTCCAGATCACTCCAGACCGACATCCGGCGGTGGGTACCCAACCTGGCGGTTCGCGAGTTGCCCGGCGGTCATTGGCTGCCCCGCACCCAGCCGGCCACCGTGGCGCGATGCGCGAGCGAGCTCATCGACCACACCGAGGGCGGACCCGAAACCCGCCCTCTGCGCCGCGCCCGCCGTAGCGGGCCGCAACGAAAGAAGTTCGACGACACCCTCGTGGTGATCACCGGCGCGGGCAGCGGTATCGGCCGGGCCACCGCACTGGAGTTCGCCGAGCAGGGCGCGGAGGTGGTGGCCACCGACATCGACCAGCAGTCGGTTGAGCGCACCGCGCTGCTGGCCAGCACGCTCGGCCCCACCGCGCGTGCCTACCTGCTCGACGTCTCCGATGGCGGTGCGGTCGAGAAGTTCGGCACCCTGCTCCGCGAGGAACACGGTTTCCCCGACATCGTCATTAACAACGCCGGGATCGGCGTGGCGGGACCGTTCTTCGACACCACGGTGGCCGAGTGGGAGCGGCTCATCGACGTCAATCTGTGGGGCGTCATCCACGGTTGCCGTGTGCTGGGTGGGCTGCTGGTAGAGAGCGGCGCGGGCGGCACCATCGTCAACATCGCTTCCGCCGCCGCGTACTTGCCCACCCGGGCGCTCCCGGCGTACAGCACCACCAAGGCCGCGGTCCTGTCGCTGAGCCAGTGCCTGCGCGGCGAACTGGCCGGAGCCGGCATCGGCGTGGTGGCGATCTGCCCCGGTTTCGTGCATACCAATATCGCCAGCACCACCCGCTTCGTCGGCCGCGACGCCGCGCAGGAGCGCGCTACCCGGCAGCGGGTGACCGAGTTGTATCGCCGCCGCAACTTCACCCCCCGCCGGGCGGCACAGGAGATCCTGCATGCGGTGCAGCGCAACTCCGCCATCGCCCCGATCACCGTCGAAGCCAAAGTCGGGCTACTGGCCGCACGGCTGACTCCGGGGCTGCTCCGCGCCCTAGCCCGAGCCGACGTATCCCTGTAATCAGCCTTCTGATAACGCAACAACGCACACCGAAGGGAGATCGGCGGATGTTCGGACATCACCACAAGGGCTCAGCGCCGAAAGACCCGGAGAACCTCGTGCTCCAGCCGCGCAACGTCACCTTCGACTGGACCGACCTACCCACCCACTGGGTGCCCAACGAACCCTTGGTCACCCACACCTGCAACGTACTGCACCTGCTGCTGCCCGCAGGAGAACGGTGGTTCATCGACGTATTCGCCCAGGCGGTGCCCTTGATCGAGGACGCCAAGCTGCGCGAGGCGGTGGTTGGCTTCATCGGCCAGGAGGCCATTCACGCCCGATCCCACCAGAGCGTGCTCGACCACTGGAAGGCCAGGGGCATCGACACCGATCCCTACGTCCAGCAGGTTGATTGGATGTTCCGTAAAGCGCTCGGCGATCGGGATCTGAATTCGTCACCCAAGCACCGCGAAGAATGGCTGATCGAGCGATTAGCAATCATCGCGGCGATCGAGCACATCACGGCAATGCTGGGCAACTGGGCGCTCAACGCAGCCGCGCTGGACGCCGCCGGTGCGGACGCCACCATGCTGGACCTGCTGCGCTGGCATGGTGCAGAGGAAGTCGAGCATCGCGCGGTGGCCTTCGATCTGTTCACCCATCTCGACGGCCGGTGGCATCGGCGAGCGCGCGCCATGCTGGTCACTGCGCCGATCATGGCGTGGCTGTGGATACGTGGGGTGGCTTTCCTGTTCCGCGTCGACCCCGAGCTGGGCCGCCGGGTCAAGCCGCGCTGGGTGCACTTCTTCTGGGCCGGTCACCGGCGTCTGCTGCCCACCGCCCGTCAGCTGATCGGGACCACGTTCAACTACGCCAGACCCTTCTACCACCCGTCGAAGGAGTTCTCCACCAGCCAGGCCGTCGCCTACCTCGCCACCTCACCGGCGGCGCTGGCCGCGGAGGCCTGACATGGGCACTGAGTGGGTCACCCCGCCCGACCTGCGGGGACGTCAACGTGCCGACCGGATGTTCCGCACGCTCGGGGGGCTGATCACCTTCTACGACTGGCTCACCGCCGCTTTCGCGCACCGTCCACCGATCCGCCGGGTCGACCGCGACCTGAACCTGGTGGTGGACGAGGTCCGCGTCGAGGCACAGGATGTCCGCAGCCTGCGGCTGGTCGCCGCCGGCGGTGGCGAAGTGCCCAGCTGGCAACCGGGCAGCCACCTCGACGTACTACTGCCCTCTGGACGGTGTCGCCAGTACTCGCTGTGCGGCGACCCCGCCGACCGCAGCTCCTACCGGATCGCGGTGCGCCGGATCGCCGACGGCGGCGGCGGTTCGCGGGAGCTGCACGACTCGATCGGTACCGGCAGTGCGCTGACCGGCCGTGGCCCGCGCAACGCCTTCCCGTATGTCGACGCGCCCGGGTACCTGTTCATCGCGGGCGGTATCGGCATCACGCCGATCCTCCCGATGGTCAAGCACGCAGCGGCCGCTGGTGCGCCGTGGCAGCTGGTGTACACCGGACGCTCGCGGACCTCGATGCCGTTCCTCGACGAGCTCACCGCGCTCGACGCGGCCCGGGTGCGGATCCGTCCGTACGACGAGTACGGCTTTCCCGCCACGGGTGCAGAGCTCCTGGAGTACGCGCCGGCCGGGGCCACCGTGTATTGCTGCGCCCCACCAACCATGATCGCCAACGTTCGCCGGGACCGCCCGGCGAGCGCAGCGGCGGCCTTGCACTTCGAACGGTTCACGACACCGCCCATCGTGGGCGGCGCGCCCTTCGAGATCGAGCTGCGGCGCAGTAAACGGGTGCTCACCGTGCCCGCCGATCGATCCGCGCTCGACGTCATCCGCAGCACGGCGCCGAACGTTGCTTACTCCTGCCAGCAAGGTTTCTGCGGAACGTGCCGCACCCGGGTCATCGCCGGTGAGGTCGAGCACCGGGACCGGGTGCTGACCGACCGCGAACGCACCGACACCATGACGATCTGCGTGTCTCGAGGTCGCGGCGGGCGGATCGTCCTCGACCGGTAGCCCTAGCGGACGGTGACCAGGTCGACGACGAACACCAGTGTCTCGCCAGGCTTGATCGCGCCACCCGCGCCGCGGTCGCCGTAGGCCAGGTGCGGGGGGATGGTCAGCCGCCGACGTCCGCCGACCCGCATGCCGACGATTCCATCGTCCCAGCCCTTGATCACCCGTCCGGTGCCGAGCCGGAATTCCAGCGGGGTGCCCCGGTCCCACGATGCGTCGAACTGCTTGCCGGTGGCGTGTGACACGCCGATGTAGTGCGCCCTGATCTGCGAACCGACGATGGCTTCCGGGCCGTCACCGACGACCTGGTCTTCGATCACCAGGTCGCTCGGGGCCGGGCCCTCGGGCACGGCCACATCCGGACGGGTTAGCTCGCTCACGTCGTTCATCCTCCTCGTCGACCCGCCGGGCGGCGGGATCTCATCCTCCCAGCCTCCCGGTGCGTCGCAATCGGAGGTTCGCCGGCGGGGCGGTGAGCTGTCACGGCCCGGGACGCATCGCGGGCCGCAACGACCGAGTTCTTGATCACGAATTGGGAAGAATGAGCCGCGCTGATCGCGGTTGACTCTTCCCAATTCGTGATCATGGCGATAAAACTGGGTGTCAGTGGGCTGGTCCGCGCTGCGCGAGCTGACTGCGTAAGGTTGCGGTATGCCGCACGTGCGAATCGGCACCCGCTCCAGCCCGATGGCCCTGCACCAAGCCGAGCAGGTCGCCACCGCGTTGGAAGCGCTGGACTCCACGGTCAGCACTGAGCTGGTCAAGATCACTACCAGTGGTGACCAGTGGATGGGTGACCTCGCGAAGCTCGGCGGCAAGGGCGCGTTCGTTCGCGAGATCGATCGCAACCTGCTGGACGGCTCGGTCGATCTCGCGGTGCATTGCCTCAAGGACATCCCGGCCGACGTCCCCGTACCGGATGGGCTGACCTTCGCCGCCTACCTGCCACGGGAGAACGTCCACGACGCCGTCATATCCCGTACCGGAAAGCTGTTGGCCGAACTGCCCGCTGGTGCCGTCATCGGCACCAGCGCGGTACGCCGCGCCGCCCAACTTCGCCTGCACTACCCGCACGTGGAGATCAGACCGTTGCGGGGCAACGTCAACACTCGCCTGATGCGCCTCGATGAGGGCCACTTCGATGCGATCGTCGCCGCGGTGGCCGGCCTGTACCGGGTCAACGAGGCTGACCGGATCACTGAGGTCCTGCCGGTGCAGACGATGTGTCCGGCGATCGGCGCGGGCGTCATCGCCTTGCAGTGCCGCAGCACCGACACCGCCGTCCTTGCATTGAGCGGTCAACTCAACGACGCCGAAACCCACCGGCACGCCACTGCCGAGCGCGCGATGTTGCACGCCCTGCAGGGCCATTGCAATTCCCCCATCGCGGGCTACGCCAATACCGAGCCCAACGGCAAGCTTTCCTTGCTCGCCAAGGTCTTCAGCCTCGACGGCCGCCAGTGGCTCGATTCTCACCACTGGGGCGTCGCCGAGGACCCCGCAGCCCTGGGTTACTTCGTCGGCGCTGATCTCCTACGCCAGGGCGCGCGAGCGCTCATCGACGCCATCGCACACTAAGCCTCCCCGAGCCGGTGAAGTGGCCCGATCTGCTCACCCGTGCGCAGGCGCTCGCAGACTGCGGCGACCGGCGGATCCTGGGCATCACCGGGGCGCCGGGGGCAGGCAAGTCCACGCTGGCGCGGCGGCTGGTCGACGCGCTGGACGGCGCAGCAGTGCTGGTCGGGATGGACGGATATCACCTGGCGCAGGCGGAGCTGCGGCGGCTGGACCGCGCTGAGCGCAAGGGCGCCCCGGACACCTTCGACGCGGCCGGTTACGTCGCGCTGCTGCGCCGGTTGCGTAATCCCGACGCCGACACCGTGTACTCTCCGGAGTTCCGGCGCGCCATCGAGGAGCCCATCGCGGCCGCGGTGCCGGTGCCCACCGGGTTGCCGCTGGTCGTCACCGAGGGCAATTATCTACTGTTCGATACACCTCCGTGGTCGGCGGTTCGCGGGCTGTTGGACGAGGTGTGGTTCCTGGCGCCCGACGAGCGAACTCGCCGCGAGTGGCTAATCGCCCGGCATCGGCAGTACGGCCGTACCGACCAGCAAGCGGCCGAGCGGGCCACCGGCAGCGACGAGAACAACGCCCGCCTGATCGCATCCACCGCGGCCCGAGCCGATCTGATCCTCGACCCCACACAGTTCGACTGAGCTGAGCACTTAGCGTGCGCTGCGAGCAGTGCGAGAGTCGCGCTCCGCGACGGTATCCAGCATCACCGAATACACCATCCGCGACACCGATTCAATATTCCGGACTTGCAGTCCCGCTGACAATCTCGGGGCTCCCAAGAACCGGTCGAACTGAAAAGACCGTGACCTGCGAGAAGGCCAGCGGGCTGCGGCGACCCATCGGTGGGTTTTCACCCCGACCTCTAACGCCTCGCGGTCGTCGGCTCCTTGCATCCAGGCCGTCTTCAGACAGCCGCCGCGCAGTGCCAGGTGACGAGCCGACGCGGCGACCGAGGCCGACCGGGCGAAGCCCGATGGCGGCGGGGCGACGATGGCGGCAGCCACGCACAACCTAGGTAGGCCGATCCAAAGAGTAAGTACTAATACTCCATTCCAGTCGGTATCTACAGCCCATTCGGGTGTTCATGGCAATACTTGCGCCCTTGCTATCACCTAGTGTTACTCTTGACGAGTCGGTAGCCCTGATTGAGGGGTCAGTGGTGCGGTGCGATAAGGCAGGGGGGCCTAGCCGTGCTCGATGCAATGGTGGTTTCAACTCCGCTGATCCGCAGATCGAGATTGACTGCGGCTAACGGAGCTGCGCCCTAGAGCGCAGCCACGCGCGCTGACCACCTCCCTGAGGCGGCATGCCTGTCAGCCACCACGCACCTCGTCGGTCGGCGGACCCGGGTGATCACCAAGGGGGACCACCCGGGTCGCCCCAGCCTGCACATCGACTAGACGCACGCCCCGGGGCCAGGTCAGGACCCAGGTGCGGACTACCGGGCTAAACCCGGGTACGGAGAAGAGGGCCGAGGATGACCATGCATGACCAAGAGCTGGTCGTGGGGATCACACCTTTCGAGGAGCCCAACGCAGCTCTCGTGGTAGCGCTCGCGCGAGCCGGTGCGGTGAGCGTCCTCAACCTGGGCCAGGACGCGGGGCGGGCACGGGCCGCCCTGGCAGACGTCTGCCGGTGGTGGGGCGGCGCGTTCGGGGTCCGGGTACCGCCGGAGTGCCCGCTGGGGCCGGCCGATCTGCCGGAGCAGGTCGACATGGTCGTGCACGGGCTCGGTTCACCGTGGCCCATCGCATCTGGGCGGCGCGCGGTCGTCGAGGTCGTTTCGGTTGCGCAGGCCCGGGCTGCGGTCCGGGCGGGGGCGTACGGATTGATCGCCAAGGGTGCCGAAGCCGGTGGCCGGGTCGGCGTCACGACGACGTTCGTGCTGCTGCAGCAGCTGCTGGCTGACCCGCAGATCAACATTCCGGTCTGGGCGGCCGGCGGGATCGGGCTGCACACGGCTGCCGCGGCGGTGGCCGGCGGTGCGGCTGGGGTCGTCATAGACGCGCAGCTGGCGCTGGTCGCCGAGGCCGATCTGCCGGACGAGGTAGCTGCGGCGATCCGGCTGATGGACGGCAGCGAGACCGTGATCGTCGGCGGTCACCGCCTCTACACGCGCCCTGATCTACCGGCGGTGGACCCCGATTCGGTGGCCGCCAGGCTGGGTGCGAGGGATCTTGGTGCGCTGCCTATCGGCCAGGACGGCGCGCTGGCCGATGGGCTGGCCCAGCGGTATGTGACCGCAGGGGGCGTCGTGGCGGCGATCCGCGCGGCAGTCACCGGCCAGCTGCGCAGCGCTGCGTCGCAGACCGCGCACGGCATCCGGCCACTCGTGGTGCAGGGCCCGATGACCCGGGTCAGTGACCGGGCCGAGTTCGCCGTCGAGGTGGCGTCGGCGGGCGGGCTACCGTTTCTGGCTTTGGCGTTGAGTAACGGCGAGCAGGCGCGCGCGCTGCTCGAGCAGACCGCCGCCCAGCTCGATGGGCGGCCCTGGGGAGTAGGCATCCTCGGTTTTGTTCCGGCGGATGTCCGCGACGCCCAGCTGGCCGCGGTGCACCAGGTGCGTCCTCCCTACGCACTGATCGCCGGGGGCCGACCGGACCAAGCGGTGCCGCTGGAGGCCGCCGGGATCGCGACATTTCTCCACGTGCCCTCCCCCGGCCTGCTGGACCGGTTCCTGGCCGACGGAGCCCGCCGGTTCGTGTTCGAAGGCCGTGAGTGCGGCGGGCACATTGGACCGCAGGCCAGCTTCCCGCTGTGGGAAATCCAGCTACAGCGACTACTGCACTACGACGATGCGCACGGGTGCGCCAGCCAGCTGCAAGTGCTGTTCGCCGGGGGAATTCACGACGAGCGTTCGGCGGCCATGGTCACCGCGTTGGCCGCGCCGCTGGTCGAACGGGGCGGCCAAATCGGGATGTTGATGGGCACTGCATACCTGTTCACCGAGGAAGCGATCACGGCCGGGGCCATCGTGCCCGGGCTGCAGCAGGTCGCGCTGGCCTGCGAGCGCACCGTGCTGCTGGAAACCGCACCCAACCACGCCACCCGCTGCGCGGACACGCCATACCTGCGCACCTTTGCCCAGACCCGGGCCCGGATGGCGGCAGACGGGATACCGCGCGATCAGATGTGGACCGAGCTGGAGCAGCTCAACCTGGGTCGGCTGAGGATCGCCAGCAAGGGGCTGCGCCGCGAGGGTGCGGCATTAGTTCCGGTGGACGAGCAGGTGCAGTACCGCGACGGCATGATCATGGTCGGTGACGTAGCCATGTTGCGCAGTGCAACCACGACGATCAAGGCGCTGCACGTCCAGGTCACCGAGGGGGCGGCCGATTTCCTCGCCGCACGGGCCGCCGAACTGGGCGTCGAAGCGGCCCCCGGTAACCCGGAGAGCGAGCTACCGGAAACCCAGCCGCTGGACGTGGCGATCGTGGGCATGGCCGGAGTGTTTCCGGGCGCCGGTGACCTGTCCGCGTACTGGGCCAACGTGGTGGCTGGGGTCGATTCGGTCACCGAGGTGCCGCCCGGCCGGTGGGACCCAGCCGTGTACAGCGAGGCCGCGAAGTGGGGCGGCGGCTTCCTGCCGGACATCCCGTTTGACGCGTTGACCTACGGCATCCCGCCAGCCGCGCTGACCAGCATCGAGCCGGTCCAGTTGTTGGCGCTGGAGGTCGCCGCCCGCGCGCTGCGCGACGCTGGGTACGCGCAGCGGGCCTTCGACCGGGAGCGCACGTCGGTGATCTTCGGCGCCGAAGGCGGCGCCGACCTGGCCAGCGCCTACGGGTTCCGCTCGCTCTACCCGTCCTACCATGGGGTGCTGCCACCTGAGCTGGAGGAGCAGCTACCGAAGGTCACCGAAGACTCCTTCCCCGGGGTGCTGGCCAACGTGATCGCCGGGCGGATCGCCAACCGGTTGGATCTCGGTGGTGCCAACTACACCGTGGACGCGGCCTGCGCCTCCGCGCTGGCCGCCCTCGACCTGGCCTGCAAGGAGCTGCGGGCCGGCACCAGCAGCATGGTGCTGGCCGGTGGTGCCGATGTGAACAACGGCATCCACTACTACCTGATGTTCGCCGCGGTGCAGGCGCTTTCGCAGACCGGTCGGTGCCGCCCCTTCGACGCCTCCGCAGATGGCATCGCGCTCGGCGAGGGCGTGGCGTGCGTGGTACTCAAGCGGTTGGCCGACGCCGAACGCGACGGGGACCGGATCTACGCGGTGATCAACGGAATCGGCTCGGCCAGCGATGGGCGCTCGCTCGGGCTGACCGCGCCGCGGCCGGAAGGGCAGCGCAGAGCGCTGGACCGCGCCTACCGGATGGCCGGGATCTCACCAGCCGAGGTCGGATTGGTGGAGGCGCATGGCACCGGCACTGTAGTCGGGGACCGCACCGAGCTGGCGGTATTGACCGAACTGTTCACCGCGGCCGGCACGCCGATCGGCAGCTGCACCCTGGGATCGGTGAAATCGCAGATCGGACACACCAAGTGCACCGCCGGGCTAGCCGGGCTGATCAAAGCGGCACGCGCGGTGCACACCGGGATACGTCCACCGACGGGCCAGCTGCGTGATCCGAACCCGTACTGGGACCGCGCCAGCAGCCCGTTCTCCTTCGATGTCGCCGTGCGACCCTGGGCATCCACGGCGCGCCGGGTCGCTGGGGTGAGCGCGTTCGGGTTCGGCGGCACGAATTTCCACGCCGTGCTGTCTTCCTATGAGGGGGCACCCGAACCGCGACACGGATTGGACGCCTGGCCGGCCGAGCTGTTCCTGTTTGCCGGCGTGGACCGAACCTCGGCGGTCGCAGAGATGGACCGGCTGGCCGAATTGCTCACGGCCAATGACGCAGCCGGCCGCCCCTGGCGGCTGCGGGATCTCGCCCGGACGGTGTGCGGCTCCCGTCGTGGTCGGGTGTGGGTTGCGATGGTGGCCGACGATCTGGACGACCTGGCGGCCAAGCTCAGTGGCGCCCGAGAGGCCGCCGCGACAGATGACGTGTTCATCGCATCCGAAGAAGCTGGGATCGCTGGTCAGGTCGCCTTCCTGTTCCCCGGGCAAGGCAGCCAACGTCCCGGCATGCTGGCGGACCTGTTCGTGGCGTTTCCCCGGCTTCGCCGATTCCTAGAGCTCGGCGACCGGTGGGCCGACTTGATGTTCCCGCCGGCCGCGTTCAGCAAAGAGGAGTCGGCGCGGCAGCGGGCCGCGCTGACCGATACCCGGATCGCCCAGCCAGCACTGGGAATCGCCGGGCTGGCCATGCACGAGATGCTCACGTCCCTGGGCGTGCACCCCGACCATGTCGGTGGGCACAGCTACGGCGAACTGGTCGCGCTGGCCGCGGCCGGCGTCATCGAGCCTGCCGAGTTGCTGGCCCTCAGCGAGGCCCGTGGCCGGGCCATCCTCGCGGCTGCCGGACCCGATCCCGGGACGATGGCGGCGATCACCGCAACTGTCGAAAAGGTCCAGGCGGTGCTGGGAAACGGACCGGTCGTGGTGGCCAACCACAACGCACCCGGCCAGGCAGTGATCTCCGGACCCACTCCGGCTGTGCAGGCCGCCCTGAACCGGCTCGCCGAGGCAGGCGTGACCGGCGCCCGCATCCCGGTGGCGTGCGCGTTTCACAGTCCGGTGGTGGCCGGTGCTACGCCGATCTTCGCCGCAGAACTGGACCGCCGCGCGGTCGGGTCACCGCGGCTGCCGGTGTGGTCGAACACCACGGCTTCGCCGTATCCAACCGACCCCGGCGCTGTGCGTAAGACACTGGCCGCTCACATCGCCGAGCCGGTCCGGTTCGTCGAGCAGGTGGAGGCGATGTACGCAGCCGGCGTCCGGGTCTTCGTCGAGGCCGGCCCGGGCCGGGTGCTGACCCAGCTGATCGGCACGATCTTGCGGAACCGGCCGCACGTCGCGGTCGCCACCGACGTACCGGGCGAGCCCGGGATACGGCGGCTGCTGCGAGTGCTCGGCGAGCTGGCCGTCACTGGGGTTCCGGTCGATCCAGCCGCGCTGTTCCACGGGCGTGACACGCGGACGGTGTCGATGCCAGTGCTGCCACGCCGGCCCGGCTGGCTGGTCAACGGTTACCTGGTCAAGTCCGCCGACGGGCAGTACCTGCCGGGCGGTTTGCGCCCCGCGCAGCAGGTCGCCATGACCAACGGTGCCGTGCCCAACGGCGTCCGGCCCGCCACCGAGGGTCAGTCCGATGCGGCTGTGTTGGAGTTCCTGCGCAGCACTCGTGAGCTGATCGCCGCTCAGCGCGAAGTCATGCTCGGCTACCTCGGTAACCCAGTCATACCATCTGCCAGTGGGTCGAACGCCAGCCTGTCAAATGCCACCTCGCCAGCTGCCGTAGCGGAGATCGCCGCTGATCACGCACCCGAACGCAGCCCTGCCACAGCATCCGAGCCGGGTGAGCTCACGCCCGATTCCTCGCCCGATTTGACTCCAGAGTCGGTGCTAGCGACCGTGCGGTCGCTGGTCAGCGAACGGACCGGCTACCCAGTGGACATGCTCGAGGCCGACCTCGACTTGGAAGCAGACCTGAGTATCGACTCAATCAAGCGCACCGAGCTGATCGGTCTGCTCACCGACCGGCTCGGGCTGGCTGTCACCGGCGCCGCATCGGACGACTCGGTGACCGAACAGCTGACCCGGCGCCGGACGATCCGTGGAATCGTCGACTGGATCACCGACCGGGCTGGTGCACCAGCACTGGTACCAGTGCCAGCACCGGCCACGTCACCGCAACGAGCGCGCCGCTATCTCGTCGACGTCGCGGGGCTTCCTCCGCTGGCCGCATCACCCGACGCGTCGCTTGCTGGGCGTCGGATCGCCATCGTGGGCGACGGTGTGGGCATCGCGCTAGAGCTGTCCATGCTGTTAGAGCGGCGCGGTGCCGATGTGCGGCTGCTGAGCCCAGATCAGCCCATTGAAGTGACCAGGACCGACGCCCTTATCCACCTGGCCGCGTTGGACCGGGGCCGGCCACCGCTGCTACCGGATGGGTTCGCCGCCATCCGCGACGCCATCCTCGGTGGGCTCGGCCAACTCATCGTCGTCACCGGCTCGGGGGGCAGGTTCGGCCGGGGTCACAACGCGAACGGGGTCGCCGGCGTCGGGCTGCCCGGCCTGGCCCGCACGGTCGCCCGCGAGTTCCCGGACCGCCGCATCCGGGCCGTCGACGTGGACCCCAAGGAGCAACCGGTCCACATCGCCGGGTACCTGCTCGGCGAACTGCTCACCCTCGACGCGCCCACCGCGGTGGGCTACTCGGCCGGAGAGCGCGTCACGTTGCGACTCTGCGCCGCGCCACTAAACCCCGACGCAGCCGGTGAGCTCACGCTGGAACGGGATTCGGTGGTGTTGCTCACCGGCGGTGCCCGCGGCATCACCGCGCAGGTCGCGATGGGTCTGGCTCGGGCCGGTGCCGGTCACCTGGAGCTGGTCGGCCGCACGCCCGCGCCCGGCGGGCCCGAGGATCCACTGACCTCGGCGGCGACCGACCGGATGGCGTTGCGCCGAGTGCTGGCGCAGGTTGGGGGCCGCACGCCGGCCCAGATCGAGGCGGTGACCAGCCAGATCCTGGCACACCGGGAGATCAGGGCAACGCTGGCGCAGCTGTCCGGACTGGCCACCTCGGTTCGCTATTCCGCGGTCGATGTACGAGACCCAGCGGCGATGAGCGCTCTGGTGGAAGGCGTATATCAGCGTCATGGGCGGCTGGACGGCATCGTCCATGGTGCCGGAGTGTTGGCCGATCGCCTGCTCGCCGACAAGTCCCCCGAGGAGTTCACTCGAGTGTGGGCGACCAAGGTCGACGGGGCGCGAGCGCTGGCCAGCGCGGTCCGGGACGATCTCGGTTTCCTGGTTCTGTTCGGCAGTGTGTCGGGAGTGTTCGGCAACCGCGGGCAGGTCGACTACGCCGCCGCCAATGACGCGCTGGACACACTGGCCCGGATCTGGGCGGGCCGGACCCGGGGCCGGGTCGTCGCGGTCGACTGGGGCCCGTGGGCGGCACCCGATGATGGCACCGGGATGGTCTCCGCCGAAGTGGAGCGTGAGTACGCCCGGCGCGGCATCGGGTTGATCGAACCCGATGACGGCGTCGCGTGCCTGCTCGCCGAGTTGGCCGGCGGCACCGAGCCTCAGGTGATGTACATGTGCGGCGACCCAGCGGCTTTCGAGGTCGGCCAGGATGGCTGAATGGGTGCCCGAGCGGGTGCTGCTGCTAGCCGGCAGCACGGCTGCCGAGCTGACCCGGCAGCTTGACGTACCGGATGGCGAACTACTCGACCGGGACGACGCGAGCATCCCAGCGGCCAGTGGGCCCAGCCGGTTGGCGATCGTTGCTCCCACCGCACGCCGGCTGGTGCTGGCCCGCAGGATCATTGCACAGGGCACGGCGTGGCGGGGTCGTGACGACGTCTGGTTCACCACCACGCCGTTGCTTCCAGAGCCCGCGCCGGGCCGGCTGGCGTTCATCTTCCCTGGGCTGGAGCAGGAGTTCGAGCCTCGGGTGGACGACGTTGCCGACCACTTCGGGCTGGACCGGCCCGATCTCGCCGCTACCGATGTACTGGGCCGGCACGGCCTCGGCGTCTTCGCCGTCGGTCGGCTACTCGACGCGGCGCTGCGCGAGCTCGGCGTGATTCCTGACCTGGTGGCGGGGCATAGCGTCGGCGAATGGAACGCGATGACCTCCGCTGGAATCCATCCGCGCCGGGCGGTCGAGGACTTCATCGCCTCATTCGACCCGGCCACGCTGCACGTACCCGGCGTCGCGTTCGCCGCGCTCGGGTGCGGGGCGGCGCAGGCGGCCGACGCGATCGGCGACCCGGAGGAAGTCGTGGTCTCGCACGACAACTGCCCCCATCAGTCGATCATCTGTGGTGCGGAAGCTACCGTGGGCGCCGTCCTGGACCGACTGCAGGAACGCGGGATCACCGGTCAGGTGCTGCCGTTTCGGTCTGGTTTCCACTCGCCGATGCTCAAACCCTACTTGCGCGGGATCCTGGACATCTTCGACCGGCTGCCGGTGCAGCCGCCGACCCACCCGATCTGGTCGGCCACCACGGTCGACCGCTACCCCGACGACCCCGACCGCATCCGCGACCTCATCACCCGCCACCTCCTCGAACCGGTTCGTTTCGGTCCGCTCGTCCGACGGCTCTACGAGCAGGGCACGCGGGCGTTCGTCCAGGTGGGCACCGGGAGCCTGCCCGCTTTTGTGGCCGACACCCTGGTGGGTCTGCCGCACCTCGCGGTGAGCGCCAACATCCCCCGGCGGTCCGGGCTCGACCAGCTCCGGCGGGTCGCCGCCGCATTGTGGGTGGAGGGCTGGGCGCCCCGGTTCCACCGGTTACCATGCACGCCGCCAGCTCCGGTCCTGGGCACCCTCGACAGGGCGCCGCAACTGCCCGCCGCGGAGCACCCTGTGCTGGCCGAGCTTGAGGCTGCACTGCGCGACGCCGCAGCCGCGGCCACGGATGTCCTGAGCGCCTGGGCACGGACCGCCCCCAGGCCGGCAAGCGCGATGGCCAGGCAGGTCAGCACTATGCGCACCCTCTCCCTGGCTACGATGCCCTACCTCGTCGACCACTGCTTCTACCGGCAGCCGGATGGCTGGGCCGAGCCGGCTGACCGGTTCCCGGTAGTGCCGTTGACCACCATCCTCGAACTCATGGCCGACACCGCGCGAGCCCTGAGGCCCGGCAGCACCGTCGTGGGGATCCAGGACGTGCAGGCGCTGCGCTGGTTGGCCGTCGCCCCACCGGTGACCGTCACGACCAGCGCGTCGCTCGACTCGGACGGCAATGTCTCGGTGATACTCGACGGCTACGCTCGCGGCACGGTGCTGCTCGCCGGTAGCTACCCGGTACCTCCTGACGAACCCGACCGGCCGTTGCCCGGTGATTGTCCGTGCGACGTCACCGCGGCGGCGGTGTACCGCGACCGGTGGATGTTCCACGGCCCCCGATTCCAGGGGGTGGTCGAGGTGGGCCCGATCGGTGACGACGGTATTCAGGGTGTGCTCGCGGCCTCGGCGGCTCCCGGCGCGCTGCTCGACAACGCCGGACAGCTCCTCGGCCTTTGGATCATGAGGCGGCTGTCGGTGAACCTGCTCGCATACCCGACTGCGGTCGCGCGGCTGCACTGGTACGGCCCGCACCCGCTGCCCGGTGAGCGGATGTCCTGCGCGATCCGGATCGTCTCGGTCACCGACACCGAGGTGGTCGCCGACCTCGATCTGCGGCGCGCGGACGGCCGACTATGGGCTCGCATCGATCGCTGGCGGGGTCGCCGCTTCGACACCGATGAGGCAACCTGGCAGGTCCACCTCTTCCCGGAGCGCAACCGGATCGCACAGCGTCAGCCCGGCGGGTGGTACCTGCTCCAGGATCCGTGGCCGGATCCGGCGACTCGGGAGCTGTTCATGCGCCGATATCTCAGCGCCGCCGAACGCGCGGAATACCAGCGGCGCAACCCCCGTGCAGCGCGACAGTGGCTGCTGGGCCGCGTCGCGGTCAAAGACGCGGTCCGGCAGTGGCTCTGGGACGCGGGTGCCGGCCCGGTGTTCCCGATCGAGATCACCGTCAGCAACGACATCTCGGGACAACCACGAGTGGCGGGGCCGTTCGACGAACCGCCGCAGGTGTCTCTGGCACACACCGGATCGCTGGCCGCGGCCCTCGTCGGCAGTCCTGACCTGTGCCCGACCGGCGTCGGCATCGACATCGAGCAGATCACCTACCGCGACGAACGTACCGTGGCAGCTATCCTCACCGGCGCCGAACGCCGCCTGCTCGACACCCAGAGCTCATCTGATGCGCAGCGGGCGAGCTGGGTGACCCGGTTCTGGACCGCCAAGGAGGCCGTGGCCAAAGCCACCGGCACCGGATTGGGCGGGCGACCACACCAGTTCGCGATCGAGCGGGTCGATGGGGATCGGCTGCTGGTCGCTACCGGTGCTGCAGGGCCCAGCCGTTGGGTGCAGACCGCGGTGGGCACTGAACCTGGGCCCTACGCGGTGGCTTGGACCCCCTTGGCATGGACCGCACAGGGCGCGGCGGACCGCACACACGAGCACATACCAGCACACGCAGGGGGGGCACCCGGATGACGGTTGATCAAGTCCTGGCCGAGGTACGCGGCATGCTAATCGAGATCATCGGCGTGGAATACGCCTTAAGCCTCGACATCGGCATGGACACCTCGTTCGACGCGGATCTCGAGCTGGAGAGCATCGAGTTCGTAAGACTGGCCACGATGCTCAAGGACCGCTACGGCGACCGGGTCGACTTCGTAGGGTTTCTCGCGACCAAGGAACGCGACGAGATCATCGGCCTGACGACCGGCGACGTAGTCACCTACATCGCGAGCTGCTTCACTTTGTCCGGCGCGATCGATGGCTGAAATCACCGCGAACGGCGTCCGATTCCACGTCCAACGGCTAGCGCCTCGCCGCCGACCACACCTGCTAGAGAACCCGGTCGTGTTCATCCACGGGTTGGGCCTGGACAACCTGTCCAGTTTTTACTACACGCTGGCCAACCCGGTGGCCCATGCCGGCGCCGACGTGATCCTCTACGACCAGCGCGGCCATGGCCTGTCCGAGCGCCCGCCCGCCGGTTACCGGATCAGCGACTCGGTGGGGGATCTCAGCGCGATCCTGGGCGCCCTCGGTGTCAAGGAACCCGTGCACTTGGTCGGCCACAGCTACGGCGGCGCGATCGCGCTGCGTTTCGCGCTGGCGTATCCCGAGCTGGTCACCAGCATGCTGCTGATCGAAGCCCATGTCCCCATCCCTGGTTGGGGCGAGCAGATGGCCGCCAATATCAGAAAGGTCGAGCAGGACCTCGGCGATAGTGACTGGGGACGAGAGATGGTCTCGATACGCAAGTACGCTCGGCTGGCCGCCGTCGGGCAGAACCTGATCAACCGCACTACCTTCATGACCGACCTGCTTGCCGCGGAACCCATCGCGGAGCAGGAACTGCGAATGTTCACCCGACCGGTGCGCGCCGTCTACGGGGAGAACTCCGACGTTATCTCCCACGCACACCTACTCGACGCAGTGCTGCCTGAATGCACGCTCACCGTCCTGCCCGACCTTGACCATTTTGTGCTGGCAAGAGACGCGCGAGTGTTGCGCGCCATCGTCCTGGATTGGTTCGCCACCCAGACCGCCGTAGGTGTCTCGTGAGCCGATTCCTGTTCGTGGTGCCCCCACTGGTCGGACACACGGTACCCACGGTGGCGGTCGGCCAGGAGCTGTCCGACCGCGGTCACCAGGTCGCCTGGGCCGGACACGCCGAGGCCGTCGGCCCGCTATTGCCACCGGGGGCGAAGCTGATCCCAGTCGACGCAAAGCTCGGCGATCAGACACTTGCGCAGGTCCAGCAACGCTGGCAAGGCCTGCGACGGTTGGAGGCGTTCCGGTTCTTGTGGAGGGATTTCCTGATCCCGCTAGCGACCTCGATGGTGCCTGGCGTTGCGGCCGCGGTGGACCAGTTCCGTCCGGACGTCCTGGTCGTCGACCAGCAGGCGCTGGCCGGGGCGCTGGTGGCCCGTCAACGCGGGCTGACGTGGGCCACCTCGGCCTCTACATCCTCGGAGCTTACCGACCAGTTCGCCACCATGCCCGCCCTCGGCGCATGGGTCCACCAGCTCCAAGCCGACTTTCAACGCGGCTTCGGCGTATCAAACCCCGTCGACTTGCGGTTCTCTGACCACCTTGTGCTGGTGTTCTCGACTGAGGCGCTGGTGGGACCCCTCGGAGACTTTCCGGGCCACTACGCATTCGTGGGGCCCTCAATCGGCACACGCACTGGCGCGCCGACCTTCCCGCAGGACTGGCTGGATCCCGACCGCCAGCACGCATTAATTTCGCTCGGCACCGTCAACACCGAGGCCGGCGCGCGGTTCTTCGCCGCCGCAGCAGAGGCAGTAGCACCACTGGCGCATCGACTACAGGCGATCCTGGTCGCACCGCCCGATCTGATCGGCCCGGTACCCGGCCATGTCCTGGTCCGCGACTTCGTCCCGCTGCTAGACCTGCTCCCGTGCCTGGACGCGTTGGTCTGCCATGCCGGTCACAACATGGTGTGCGAGGCCCTCGCCCACAGCGTGCCGCTCATCGTGGCCCCGATCCGTGACCAGCAGCCGGTGGTTGCCGGGCAGGTCGTCGACGCCGGTGCGGGCATCAGGGTGCACTTCGGCAGGGTCGGCGCCACCGAGTTGCGCCACGCCATCACGACGGTGCTGGACGACCCGTCCTACCGGACCGCGGCGCGGCGCGTGCAGACATCCTTCGCCGCCGCTGGCGGGGCGCCCACCGCGGCCGATCATCTGGAGAAACTGACATGACCGATCCGCACGAGGCCGCCCGACCGTATTACCAGGCGGAGTTGTCCGCCGGCATCGAGAGATTCCTCGAACGCCGTCGGGACACTTGCCCCTGGTGCGGCTCCACTCAGATTTCGGTTCGGCTGCGGACATCCGATCTCGTTCAGCGCAAACCAGGCCGGTTCATCCTGGAAGAGTGCCGTACATGCCGTCACATCTTCCAAAACCCGCGGCTCACCCCGGCTGGGTTGGACTTCTATTATCGTGACTTTTACGACGGCCTCGGCCGGGAGATGGCGGAAAAGACATTCACCGCGGCCGAACACTGTTATCGCGGACGGGTCGACTTGCTCAAGCGGTTCACGACACCGACGGCATGGTTGGATATCGGTGCCGGGCACGGCCACTTCTGTCGACTCGCCCGCGGGGTCTGGCCGGACGCCGTCTTCGATGGGCTGGACCAGAGCGTCAGCGTTGAGGAGGCGAAGCGCCTCGGTCGGATCGACCACAGCTACCGCGGGGAGTTCGTTGCGCTCGCCGACGAGTTGGCCGGTCGGTACGACGTAGTCAGCATGCACCATTACCTGGAGCACACCCGGGAGCCGTTCGACGAGCTGGACGCCGTGTCGAAGATTCTCCCAGCCGGCAGCCATCTGCTGATTGAGTTGCCCGACCCCGAATCGTTGTTCGGCCGGGTACTCGGTGGCTGGTGGATGTCGTGGTTCCAGCCGCAGCACCAGCACATGATTCCGGTGCGTAACCTCGTCCAGGCGCTTTCCGACCGAGGGTTCTCAACGGTTGCCGTCGAACGCGGCGCGGCTCACCACGGCGGCGACCTTTTCTTAAGCCTGGCACTCGTACTCACGACCGTCGCCCCCGACCCGAGGCTGCCGTGGCTGGCGGACACGCCGACCCGCTGGCGGCAGCTACGGCACAGCGCGGTAGGCGCCGTGGGCCGACCGTTGCTGGTGGGCGCGTATGCCCTCGATTCGCTGCTCTCCAAGTTAGTGCGCCGTACCCGCGGGGGCGACGCCTACCGGGTACTGGCTCGCAAGGACGGCTGAGGGTGACGACACTTGGTATCCGCATGGAACTGGCTCTCCGATCAGCTGCCGGAGACTCCCTTGCCCTGTTATCTGCGTGTCGTCCTCGCTGCCGCAGCCACCGTCCTGGCCCTGCTTGGGCTTTCCACCACCGGAGCAGCCAAGGCCGTGGACGCGCCGCAGCATTATGTCGCGCTCGGTGACTCCTACGCGTCCGGTCCGGGGATCCCCGCGCAGCGGGCCGACCCGATCGGCTGCCAGCGCTCCACCCACAATTACCCAGCGCTGCTCGCCCAGGCGTTAGGCATCCGGGACTACACCGACGTCAGCTGTGGCGGCGCGCGGAGACGACACGGTGTTCGTCGACTCCTACGCGGGCTCGCTCGGCCACGATGCCTGCCGACCGTCCGGCGTGAGGTGGGTGGAGGGCACCGCTGCCACCAGCGCCGCTGCCCCGGATCATCCCAACGCCATCGGCATGCAACAGGTGGCCGATCTCGCGGTGGACGCGGTCAGGACAGTCAGCTGATCGGCAATCCTGCCGGCCTGGCGAAACGCATAGCCACAGTGGTGCCGGTAGGACCGGTGTGGGTGCTCAGAACGTCGGCGAGGTGGCGCGCTATCCAGATGCCTCTGCCGCGTCGAGCATCGGTGCTGGGTCGCTGATAGCCGGTGGTGGCGGGAATGCAGTCGCGGCCCTGGTCGTCGACCTGAACGAACAGGGCGTCGGGAGCGGTCCAACCGCGCACGCAGGCGGGCGGCTGACCGTGCTCCAAGGCGTTGGTGGCGATCTCATCGACCGCTATCACGATGTCGTCTGTGTCCTGGCCCCCCATACCGCAGCGGACGCCCCAGCTACGCAGTTGCCGACGCAACCTTCCAAGATCATCGGCGGAGTCGAGGTGCACGACCAGATCGAGATCAACCGGCGCAGCTGCCGGTGAGCTCTGATTCCGGGCGAGGTAGTCGATGGGCAGACAATACTCGGCGCTGGGGATCGGCCCGCTCGTGTCCAGCAGCTGTGGATGGACGGCCCGGACGTGGGCCAGCACCTCGGGTAGGTAGCGGCGCTGATCCCACAGACACACCACCGGATATCCATAGGGCGCGTAGATCTCGTTGGCCATCGATTCGTAGCGCAGATACTGACTCACCCGGTCCGGATGGCTGTCCGCGTCGAGCTCCCCAATCACCCGAGTGCGGACGCCGGCGCGATGCTGCTGGGCGAGGTAGCCAGCGAACCCCTCGAACATCTGGCCCAGCCGGTCATAGGACACCCCAGAGGCGCCCCACTGCACGAGGTCGGCGGCATCACCCAGGGCGTCACGCAACACTCGGCGGGCATCCTCGGAGATCACGGCGAGGATGTTCTCGTGGCGGCGCAGGCCCTCATCAAGGTAAGGCAACAACAGGTCACGCAGTTGCTCGTCAGAGGCATAGAGGGCCGCGACGTGGACAAACTCCCCGGTGGGCGCACCCGCACTCATGACGTCGTCTGCGCAACTCCGAAGTCGACACCGCGATCACCCGTCGCCTCGGTCACGCCATAACTAGTCATAGGAACCAGGAGTACCCCGTCTCGACCGACTTACACCGCGGTGGCGCACGAGATGGGTCAACCCTTGTCATCCACGTCGTACACCTCGGCCGCAGGCGTCGCTAGCAACAGCTCAGCCATCTCACGCTTCAGGACAGTCAAGCGATTCTCCTGCTCAGCCGTCCGCTGCTCCATCCCTGCCAGCGCGATGAACTCCGAGCTCACGTAGCCGTCACGAAGAGCCACCGTCACGCTTCGTCCGCGGTAGCCGAGCCGGAAAACGAAGCGCTCGTGCGTCGGACCCCGCTCGGGACGAGCTAACGCATCGTCGATGACGTACCGGCCCTCGGTCACCGCACGGGTGACCATCTCGAACGCATCGCGCGCGCCCGGCCCGGCGAAAGCCGTGTGCACCTCGATCTCGCGCCGCTCCGGCAGGCCGCCAGCCTCGAGAAGCGGCAGCACCCTCTCCATCACCTTCACGGCGTGCGCCACCCCGCCCGGGGAACCCGGCCCGTGGTAGAGCATCACGTCGTCGAACGTATAAACCAGCGCGCTGCCCTGGTCGGTAAGCTCGATAGTGCTGAACATCCGCGCTCCTCCTTCACAGCTGGGTGGACGCCTTGCGCTGGCGCTTTGACGGCGAGATCGCCGCCTTCGGCACGACCTCGGGCCACCGCATCGTCGTCGGACGATGGCCGGTGTCTCCTTTCGGCCCCATCAGCGATGTCATGATCGAAACACCCGATGGAACCAGATTATTGATCGCGCCGAGCGACGAGGTCGCCCGGTTCGTCGCCAGCACCTACCGCTTCGATTGCGTCGACGTCGCACCGGTGGAGGTGATCCGCCAGCCGGGGCGGGTAGCGGTGGAGGCCGGACGGCTGCGAGCCGACCTGATCGTCGGACCAAGAAATTGGCTCGGGCGGCTTCTGCGAACCGTGCCGCGCCGAGTGGCCACTGCACCAGCGTGGGCGACTCTGGTGGACCCGGTGGTCCGAGCCGTGCTCCCCGGTGTGCGCACCCGGGGTGGCGCCGGTGCCGGGCGCAGGGAGTGGTACGGGGCTTGGGATCTCCATCCACTGGTGTCCGTCACCGCCAGCTGGCAGGGCTCCGACCTCGGAACCATGGTCGAGGTGCGCCCGCCGGTCCGGTTCGGCTTCGGCTCGACGCCACGCCGACCGTCGATCGTGGGCCTGACCACGACGGTGCGGCTGTGAGTCACGGCCGCGGCCGCGGTTGGACAACCCTGCGGACACAAGTAGTGAGCGGCGATCACGCCTTGTGATGATTTGGGAAATTCTCTTTGAAAATCCGCGGGCCCCCTTGCGCACATCACCGATGACCGGCTTTCCTGAGCTCCGGAGTCTGTTTCTGCTCCGTTTCCGTGCCCGGCCAACTTCACACCTCGTGGGTGCAGGGGGATAATCACAATGGGTGCGATGGTCCTGACGCTGGCGCTAACCAGCACTCTACTTATCATCGGAATCGTCGGCACGGTCATCGGGATCACTCGGCTTGTCTACCCCTCGGGGGGCCGCCGCCATCGCCCGATACGTAGGGACATCAGAGGACGCTGAGACCAGTAGTCGCTCACAGGTCAAGGGTGAGCCGCTCGCTGCGGGCACGGGAGACGCAGATCAGCATCACGCCAGCCGCGCGCTCGGCACTGCTGAGTAGTTTGTCGCGGTGGTCGGGTTCGCCGGCCAGGACTTCGCTGCGGCATGCACCACAAACGCCTTGCTCACATCCGGTCGAGACCGCCGGAGTAACGTCGCGGATCGCCTGCAGGACACTCCGGTCGGCGGGCACATTGATGATTCGCCCGGTGCGGTGTAGCTCAACGTAGAGTGCGGCGCCACCACTGGCCGCGGTGCCGGCGAAAGGCTCACTGTGCAGGCACAGATCCGGCCTGGTGGCGACCCGCTCCTGCACCGCGTCCAACATCCGGTCAGGGCCGCAGCAGTAGACAGCGGTGCCCGTCGGCGCTGCACCGATGATCGCGTCCAGGTCCGGGCGGCCGCGTTCGTCTGCGGGCATGACCTCGACCCGATCGGGCCCCAGCGCACGGATCTCGTCGAGGAAGGCCATGCTGGCTCGGCGTCGGCCGGCGTAGACCAGTTTCCATTCGCCATCCGCGGCGGCCACCCGGGCCACCATCGCCATCATCGCGGTGATGCCGATCCCGCCGGCGATGAACAAATAGGCCGGGCTGGGGACCAGCGGAAAATGGTTCCGCGGCCCGTGAACGCTGATCAGCTGACCGGCTCGGGCGTCGGTGTGCACTTCCACGGAGCCGCCACGCCCACCGGGAACCTGCAAAATCGCGATCCGGTATGAATGGGTATCGCTCGGGTCGCCGCACAGCGAGTACTGCCGGCGCCGGCCGGAGGGCAGCGCCAGCTCGATGTGTGCGCCTGGCTCCCACCTCGGCAATGGCGTCCCGTCAGGGGAATTTAGCCGCAAGGACAAGACGTTGTCGGCCTCCCACGTCGTCTGGCCGATAAGCAGGCGCAGCTCGGTGACGGATGCTGGAACAGGATTCGCCGGCCTCGGCTGCGGCACGATGGGTACGGGCAGCTCCGTGTCCCGTGGCTCCGCGGGCGCCACTGCGGCTGCGCCAGCCGGTCTCGCGGTGAAGAGGCGCAACGCCGCCAGAAACAAGATCACCAACCCTGCCACCAGGCTCGCCCAATGCAAGATCGGGCTGCTGGTGTCACTACCGGCAAGCACGGTGTGCGCGCTGGCCAGGCCGAACAGCGGGAATGCCAGCAAATGCAGACGGCGCCACCATCGCCAGGATAGTACGGCCCGCGCCGAGGAAGTCAGAGCGAGCGCGGTGAGGAGATAGACGGCCAGCACCCCGCAACCCTGGCCCGCCGGGTTGACCGGCCGGACAAACGGGACGATCAGCTCTTGCACGCCGATCCGTAACTGGTCGGAGGCGAGCACGGAGGACAGGTGGATTGCGGTGAAGACCACTGCGAGCGGCCCGAGGAACTCGTGGAGGCCCTGCGTCCACCTACGAGTGCGTCCTCGCGCGAGCTGCGTACCGAGCAGAAGTCCGCCTATCACCGAGGCCGCGAGCAAGGCCCAGGCTAAGAGACCGGACGCGCGGGCCACGTACCACCACACCAGCGAGTCGACCTGGGCTGGGATGGATCCCGCCGATCCAGAGGTGGCCAGCTGAATCGCCATTACCGGCGAGGACTCTAGGCCGAACCCTCCGAAAAGCGCTCCCAGCGCTAGCGCGCTGACACATCCCGTCATTGCGATCGAACCAGCCCACACGATCGCTCGACGACGCTCCATAGCCGCTCCGTGAATGTCCAGAATTCGGTGACTTAGGGCAGCTCCAACTCAATTACAGGAATGGCTAGAGTGCCCCCTCACCTCCAGCTAACGTTGCACGACGGTGACTATCTAAATCCCGCGCTCGGACCGCTAGCCACGACACTGCGGTATCCACAGTAACCGGATTAACCGGGTCTTAGTCATCCGGGGAAGGAATGGCTCGACTCCGCCGCCCGGCACAGATACGGAAGATGGACCGTACAACCGCATGGTTCATGGCCTCTCCTCCGCTTCTCGAAACCCGACGTCGCGCTGCACCCTCGTTAGCCCGTGCATCTGCTCGATACCGTGAGAGTAGTAGAGTTGACCAACACTGTCACCACCTTCTCACCGATGTACGACGCAAGTAACTCGCATGGCGGGTGTCATTGACCAGTGGGCGCATGTTGTGTCACCGCTTGCCGCGGCGACTGGCGAGAAAGCCCGATGGCACGCACTCGAACGTGGCGGTATTAGGCCAGTTGATGCCTTCACGCCGCGGTCGGCTGTGACGCAGCGTGTGCGAGCGTGATTCGCATGGTACAAAAGTACGTACGCTTCCACGGCACAATGCGTATGCAATTGCAGCTGTACTTATTCCGTACGCGGTGAACACGTAGACCTGGCCGTGGTCGGGCCATTTGACCGGTAGCGTCAGGCCATGCGCTACGGCTGGCCTTCCCTTTCATATCCGGAGTGGAGCGCGACCTGCGACACGCTCCACGCGCACACCCAGGTACTCGGTAAGCTGGCTGCGGCGATCGCCCCACCCGAGCCCCAACTCCAACACGCGGCGCTGCGACTGACCGCGAGGGGATGGGAAACGGCCCCGCTGCCAGCGACCGACGGCTCAGGGGCACTTGTCGTCGCGCTCGATCTACGGACCCATGACGCGGTCGTCGAGCACAGCGACGGCGACGAGCAACGCATCGCGCTCGTCCCCGACCGACCGGTCCGCGACGTCACCCGCGACGTACTCACAGCGGTCCGCCGCCTCGGGACCGCGGTCGACATCGACCTGACGCCACAGGAGGTACCGTGGAGCGTGCCGCTCGATGAAGATGACGAGCACAAGCGTTATGACCCCGGTCAGGTCAATTCCTACTTCGCCGCCGCGACCCGCGCCGCGCTCGTCCTCGCCGCGTTCCGTGCGCCATATCGCGGACGCTCGACGCCGGTCAATGCGTGGTGGGGTTCGTTCGACCTCGCGGTGAATCTGTTCTCCGGCCAGCCGGCCGATCCGCCGTCGGACGACTTCATCATGCGAAACGCGATGGACGCGCAGGAGGTCGCCATCGGTTGGTGGCCTGGCGATCCGCGATACGGCAATGCTGCGTTTTATGCCTATGCGCATCCAGCGCCGGAGGGCTTCGAGACCGCGACGCTGTCCCCCGCGCCGGCGCGCTGGGATGCGGCGCTCGGCGAGTACATCCTGGACTGGGACGATGTGTGCCGCAGCCCCGACCCGCACGCTGTCGGGCTCGAGTTCGCCCGCTCAGCATTCCGCCATGCCTGCACGGTGTGCGAGTGGGATCCAGCCCTTCTCGCCAGCGCTGAGGGCACACCACCGCCTATCAGCTAAGACGCGCCTCGGGCGGGCGTGGCTACTCCATGTGAGGCGCCACGCCCGCCCGATCCAGCAGCTGGCTCCGCGGCGGCCCCTCGAGGGTCAGAGAACCCGGTAGTAGGGAGAACGGTCACTCTATTATCGCTGACCTGGCGCTCGGCCCGCGTCACGACAACCCAAACGGGGCGCGCAATAAGATGTACGCGGTCCAGGCTGAAAGGTACCCTGAGGTGGTAATGCGCATTTAGCGACACGAGTCCCGATCCGCCTGGCTCGACGCGTGGCGATCGGATGGATGACGGGGGCTCGCCGAGCGGTGCGACACGCTGCTCCAGACCCCAGCGGCGCGCTGACCAGCGGGTGTCGACGGAAGGAACCGTTGGCATCCGGCCGAACAGAAGATCATTCTGCGCGGCAGGTCCAGTGCGTCGCAGTCGGTGATGCACGCGATCGCCGGCGACAGTATTGCGGGCAAGAACACGCTGACCACTGAACCGCTGACCCGGATGAGGGCATATGTACATCGTCGGCTACATCGCAGTAATCCTGGCAGCGATCATCGTCGTTCTCGTGATCACTCTCGGATTGCTTTCCTTGTCAGATGTCCGCCGCTACATGCGGATCCGCAACATGTGACCCGGGATCTGGCGGAACGCGACCGATCCAACCGGCAATAGGTGACAGTGCTGGGGTGGGCACTCTTGGCTTGTCGCTGCGTTCGGGCGCCGGCGCCCGGGTCTGTTTTCGCTGGGTCCGTCCTCTCCTCGGCGGTGATCACAGTGGCGGCACGCTGATACCTGCGCGGGTCAACGCAACTCGAGTTGGCCGCGATGACCTGGTGTTTCGGGCGGCGCTATCCGTACTGCGCGAGCGGGCGGAATGTTGAGCCGACAGCCGTCCCAGGTAATCGAGGTTGGCGGCCGCCTGGTGGGAGTGGCCGACATCGAGTGGCATGACGACGAGCTTTCAGTAGCTGTCAATCTGGACGGTTGTTCGTGGGGTGGCCCTCCGCCGTGCCTGGTGTGTTCATCGATGAATGATAAGAATAATCCCTGCGGCTGACGCTGACACTATTTTCGGCTAGTGCTGATAATGCAGCGGCGTTGCCACTCACGCTATGAAATACTCCCCTACCGACTTGTGCCCACGCTTGTTGCTTGACTAGTAGTCGAAGATTCTGCCACTTGTGGGATTCGAGATGGCAACCACGTAACAGGCCGATCGCATTGTGTCTGCCCGCTTGCCGGGAAAGGTCCATGCTGATCGTCAAATCACGACGTCCCCCGGCAGCTTGGAGCGGAGCTGTTCCCACCGCCGGGTCTCGATATCGCAGATCGGGGTGAACACCTCCGTCGCCACCACCGCCGGGGAACCGGAATCGACTAGACGCACCCCGCGGGCGCGACGCGCCGATCCTCAAGCGCGGATCAAGTCGCAGCCTGGTATACCCACATTCGTGATCTGCCATGTGGTTGCGCTCGACGACTGGTTAGGCGTCTCCGACCGGCCGTACGCGCCGGCGTCATTGTCCGAGGAAGGCTTTGTCCACTGCTCTCCCGACGAGGCGGTAACCCTCGCCGTCGCCAGCGCCTTCCACCGCGACACCCCGGGCCCGCTCATGGTGCTGCTCATCAACGAGCACAAGCTCGACGTCATGGTCCGCTGGGAGGCCGCCTGCCCTGTGCCGCCCCCCGGCGTCGCCCCCGACATTTTGTTCCCGCATGTCTACGGGCGCATCAACCGCGACGCGGTAGAGGGAATGATGGAGGTCCAACGGGACACAGATGGCCGCGCCGTGGGGCTCAGGGTGTGGACATGAGCGCCATGGACTGGATCACGAGATGCCGGACTTCTCCCCTACCTGGCAAGCGGGCCTCCCCAACTACGCGCTCGCCGCGGATCAGCGGAACCGGCTTCGGCGTCGCCACGCACGCAGACGCGTTGGCTGCGCTCGACCGTCGCTCCAGTCGGGGATGTAGCCGGTGATGAGCTCGGAGCCCTTCTTACGCCACTGGGGCTCGGTGTCGAACTGCTTGATGGCGAACTCGCGAAGCGACCGGATAACCGAGCCGTAGGTCTCGCTTTCGGTCACCGCCATCGCTGAACCCGTGCGCCAACTGATCGGTATCGACTCCATGAACGGCATGAACTTGTCCGGGAACCCCGGCATGGTGCAGCCGATGCAGATACCGCCCACATTCGGGCACCCACCGACACCATTGATCCAGCCGCGCTTGGGCACGTTGCATTTCACCACCTGCCCCCGCATCCGAGCTTCACCAGGCACTTCGGTGAGTCGTAAGTCTCGGCGGACTCGCCCTGTTCGTAGTACCCGGCCCGATTGCAACCCTCGTGCACCGTGCTGCCGAACAACCACTGCGGGCGCAGGTGCCCGTCCAACGGGATCATCGGCGCCCTGCCAGCGACCTGATAGAGCAGGTACAGGATCGTCTCGGAAAGATTGTCCGGGTGCGCCGGACAGCCAGGCACACAGACGATCGGGATACCGGCCTTGGATTTCTAGTCCCAGCCCAAGCAGTCGGGCACACCCATGGCACCGGTCGGCTTGCCCGCCATCGCGTGGATGCCGCCGTAGCTGGCGCAGGTGCCGACCGCGAGCACGATCGTGGCCTTGGGCGCGAGCTTATCCAGCCATTCGTTGACAGTGATCGGCTGGTCGGTGGCGGGGTGGCGACCGAAACCAGTGAAGTAGCCATCACCGTTGATCGTCTCGTTCGGGATGGAACCCTCGATGACGAGCACGAACGGCTCCAACTCACCCCGGTCGGCCTTGTGGAACCATTCGATGAAGTTGTCAACACCTTGCTCCGGGCCGCATTCGAAGTCGATCAACGGCCAGTGCAGCGCGATCTTTGGCAGACCAGGAAGTGCCCCCAAGGCGATTTCCTCGATGCTGGGTCGGGTCGCTGCGGTCAACGAGACCGACTCCCCATCGCAGGACAAGCCGCAGTTGATCCAGAGGATATGGATCGGGCTCTCATCGCCTTGCGTAGTCGGAGCGGCGTTGGGGGGCGTCAGTTCGGTCATAGTCCTCTACCTCACGAGCGACCTCCGGTCGGTCGCTCCCTAATCCGTCTGGTGAAGGACGCCCCCGAGCATCGTCGGAAGACTAGGACGTTCGCGCCGCTCTGTCGTCCCATCCGAGCAGATAGCACCACTCGGTCTAATCACGTAGCTGTAAGTAGCCGCTTCGGGCGGCCCAGCATCCTCACCGTGAGTGGCCTCGTCCACGTCACCCACAGCTGCTGAAGCCTGATCGTCGTCTGCGTTGTGGTCGCCGCTGTCGTCAGCTCGCGCCGGGGCTGATCACGATCTACGGTTGTAGTGCTAAAGCGGATGCCTACGCTCCAACTCGTCCTCCTCCTGTTCAGTCATTCCCCGTACCAGGGTTTCATCATCTCCGGTGCGGAAACGCTCTGCACTGAACAACATCACGTAACCACAAATGCCGCACTCAACTCGGACAAGGTACTCGACTATCATCTCGGCGTCATCAAGATTACTGATGCTGGGAGGAAGATTGCCCATTAACGCCAAGAATGGAAAACGATGTACTGTCAGATGTTCGGATTGACAGACCGCACAATTCATCAATCCAAGTTGAGCAAGCTTCTCTTTGACCTCTACCAGGAAGGTCTTACGCCACCGCAAGTCAATCACGTCCAGAGTTGGGTCGGGCCTGCAAAGTACGTCTCGGCCTGTTCGATATAACGATCCACGTAATCGTGTACGGATCAACCTCGCTCAACATTCCTCCGGCTGTGCTCGCTAGGACGGGACCGGTGCGACATTCTGCCAGATGCGCCTGAAGGGAAGTCCGGGAGGTGACCGGCAATCTGAAGCAAACTGGCAGAAGGTCAAGGACGCATTTCGCGGGCGCCGTACACGCGGCCACCGGTATGAGTTGGCTGCTGCGCCGAAGCCGTCGAGGCTAGGCTTATCTAAGCGGCGTCGACGGCGAGTTCCAGCCCGGCCTGTACCGTCACCCACGACTTGATGGGCTCCTCGATCAACTCGAGCTCGACGTGCGGCTGAAAGCGGTCAGCAACCCCAGGACTGTTCCTGGTCGGCCAGGCCGGACGGGCGGCGGCTGGCCACCGCGTCGGACGGTCGGACCGTCCGGATCTGGGACGCGACTTCGGTGTCGCGCTCATCATCGTCGGCGCGCGGAGCGGCACCAGAGTGCACCCGCACTAGGCTTCTGGCTGTGGAGCGCAGCGAGGCCGCAAAGACCCGCACGAGGGGAGATCGGCGTTCGCTGTTTGACCGATTTGTCCAGACGGCCCACCGCAGGGTCAGCCAGGCGCCGTTCTTCTTCGTGTGTGCCGGCATCGTCGCGATCTGGCTGGCCAGCTTGCCGCTGTGGGAGGACCTCAAGGAATGGCAGACGGCCATTCACACTGTCGCAAGCGTTCTCACGCTGCTGCTGGTGGTGCTGCTTGAGAACGCCAGTCGCCGCGCAGAGGAGGCCGCGCAGGAGAAGCTCAACGTCATCGCCGAGGCGCTGGCCGAGCTGATGACTTCGGAAGCACGCACCGATCCTGATCTCCGGGAAGCCGGGAAGCGCTTGCGTGAAGCCGTCGCCCTTGAGAAGCGCCATTGAGAGTTGGGGAGTAAGGCGAAATGGTCAGCTAGGGCGCCGGAGCCCGGGCCTACTCGCTCGCGAGGCGTTTTCCCAGGCTCTCCACTGCGGCCTCCACCGCCCGCGCGTGGGCCCTGACTGCGCTGACCCACTCGATAAGTTCCGGGTTCTGCGTAGCGAGGTATCCCATGCAACTGCTTGTGGCCTCGCTGAGAGCGGTGGTCGCGTCGAAAAGTTCCTGCATGGCCGGATCCTTCATCAGTACTCCTGTTTCGCTGGTGATGGTCGCTGCCGTCTTTGATCGGCTCACCCGGAGAGCAGATGGGGCGCTCAGGGACGGATCAGACGAACTCGCCGGGGTGGGTCGCCCAACGGTAGATGGACAAAGCTCGACCCCATCGCGGGGTAGATGCAACAGCTATCTCCCATGGTCCCTCGCTCGCCGATTGCAGCAGGCCGGGCACGAAGTCGGTCTGATAGGTCCGGATTCGGCGGAGTCGGCCTCCCTTGACCGCCGCGATTTCGGCTCGTCATGAGTGGCGGTGAAGGACCACAGAGCTCCCATGCGGGGTACATGGGCGGCACGGCTTGGGTGGCTTTCTGTCCTCTTGGCGCTCACCGGTGCTTTACCGCCGTTGGGCTCCGGGCCAGGGTCCGGCAGGCTCGGCGGGTAGATGAACGGTCTGGGTCCGGGTGCGGTACACGCGCAGTCCATGGGATTGGTAGATGGGCAAGGCGATCGGACTATCCTGTCGACGGCACGTGAAAACTGACCCCCGCGCGGCATCCGAATTTTGACCCCTTGCGCCGCGATCCTGGCTCGCACCGAGCTGGGGAGGACGAAGGGGTGTTGTTCGTGGAGGACTGGGC
>JAHEXI010000018.1 GCA_023252195.1 Pseudonocardiales bacterium | reverse complement strand
CAAACTCCTCCACCATTCCCGCTGGCGAATCGACATGGCCAGCGGTATCCCCGAATTCCACCCACCACCCTGGCTCGGCGGACCACCACGCCGAAACCCCCTCAACACCGCCCCCGACCTGGTGAGAATCCGCCAGTAGCGGCGCGGGGCTCCGTGCACGGTCGACCGCGCCCCTGATGCTCACGCTTGCCAGACCAGGTCGAAGGCAGGTGGCTCCAGGCGGAGGCTAACGCGCCGGGAGGCAATCAGATCGTGCCGGTCAGGGCCTGCAGACCGAGGCTGCTGGTCGCCACG
Source organism: Pseudonocardiales bacterium (assembly GCA_023252195.1). Classification (GTDB taxonomy): domain Bacteria; phylum Actinomycetota; class Actinomycetes; order Mycobacteriales; family Pseudonocardiaceae. The sequence goes on along the minus strand of JAHEXI010000018.1, from coordinate 68,227 downwards.
GCCACCCATAGCAGCGCTCCCAACAGCAACGGGCGGCGTCCTGCCCTGCGCATGTCAGCCGACCGAAGCGACAGCCCGATCCCGGCCAGCGCTGTGGTGATCAGGAATGTGCCCAACACCGAAAGCGCCGGGTGCCAGGAGGTCGGGATCAGCCCGAGGCTGTCCAGGCCGCTGGCGAGGATGAACCCGACGAGGAACGTCGGCACGATCTTGCGCCAGGGCATGGCGCGGACGCTGAAACCCGTCGTTTCCCGGCGAGCCTTGAGGACGGCGAGCACGATCACGATCGGGATGAGCATCAGGGTCCGGGTGAGCTTGACGACGATGCCGGCGGCCCCGGCGTCACCGCCGTAGGCGTAGGCGGCGGCGACCACAGAGGAGGTGTCGTTGATCGCGGTGCCGCTCCACAGGCCGAAGGCGTGCGGGCTCATCCCGAGCAGGTGCCCGATCGGCGGAAAGAGCAACACGGCCGCGATGTTGAAGGTGAAGATCGTGCCGATGGCGTAAGCGACCTCGCAGTCCTTGGCCTTGGTGATCGCGGTGGTGGCCGCGATCGCCGACGCTCCGCAGATCCCAGTGCCCACGCCAATCAGGATCTGGGTGTCACCGCGGACGTTGAGCAGCCGGCCCAACACCCACGCTCCGCCCAGCGCCACCGCCAGCGTGCCCAGCATGACCGGTAGCGACTGCCTACCCACGGACACGACCTGCTGCACCGACAGCCCGGCGCCCAGCACCACGATGGACAACTGCAGCACTTGCTTCGACGCCACCGTGCACCCGGGTTTCCACAGTGGTGCCCGTAGCGCCGGGATCACCGCGGCCGAGCTGGCACCGAGCAGAATCCCGAACACCGGGCCGCCCACGATCGGCACCAGCCGGCCCAGCATTGTCGCGACGCCTGCGACCACCAGTGCCAGTAGCAGTCCTGGGGTGATGCGCCAGCGACCGTCTTCGACGGTCGCTGGCCGGACGCCGGCCTCGTGGATCGTGCTCGCTGTCACCTGCCCGATCACACGTGTACCGCTGCTGTGACGACGCCCAGCCGCTCGGCGTGGCTGTACTCGTCGTCCACGCAGACCACGTCGTACCCAGCGCGGTCAAGCAGGGCCGACGCGATGCTGGCCCGGTAGCCAGCCTCGCAATGCACCCACAGCTGCTTGTGCGGGATCTCATCCATCCGCTGCGGCAGGTCGTACAGCGGCACGTTCAGTGCGCCGGGAATGTGGCTGACCGCCCATTCGTCGTCGCGGCGGACGTCAAGGACCACGCTGTGCTCTGGGTCCCGGTGGGCGAGATCGGCGAATGAGGCGATGGGGTAACTGCGCCGGTCGGCGCGGTCGGCGAGATCGGCCGGCTCGCCGATGGTCGCTCCGGCGAGGTGGTCGATGCCGATGCGGGTCAGCTGCCGCTGGGCGTCGCTGACCTGCTGGCGGGTCTGGCCGATCAGAGTCAGCGGGGTACCCCAGGGAATCAGCCAGCCCAGCCAGGTCGCGAACTGGGTGCCCAGGCCGATGCCGATGGTTCCCGCGACGTGGTCGGCGGCGTAGGCGGTGCGGTCGCGCAGATCGACGACCCACTCCCCGGCGGTGATCCGCTCGTGCAACTGCTCCGGATCCACCGGCTCGGGTGCCGACAGGTCGATCGGCGCGGGGCCCGCGAGGTTGCGGGTGCTCAGATGCGCGTAGTACGCGGGATAGGCGACCAGCCCCGCGATCAGCCGCTGGACGAACCGGCTCGGGTCCGGCTCGGTCAACGCGTCGTTCACGCGACGTTGCTCACCGATCGTGCTGGCGGTGTCGGTGCTGGTCGATCCAGCGGAGCAGAAGCTGCCGAAGCCGTGCGTGGGGTAGACCGCGGCGTCCGGGGGCAGCAGATCCGCCAGCCGGCGGACGGAGTGGTACTGGGCGCGGGTGAGTTTCTCGGTGCGCGTGGGATCAACCAGATCGGTGCGCCCGACGCTGCCGTAGAGCAGTGAGCCGCCGGTGAACACCGCCGGCGCCCCGCCGCTGCCGTCGAAGACGACGTAGGACAGGTGGTGGTCGGTGTGGCCGGGAGTGGCCACCGCGCGCACGGTCATCGTGCCCGCGGTCAGCTCATCGCCGTCGTGGATCGAATGCCGGTCGAAGCCGACTTCGTCATGCGCGGAGATGGCGTAGTCGGCGCCGGTGGTTCGGGCCAGCTGGTAGCCGCCGCTGACGTAGTCATTGTGGATATGGGTCTCCAGCACCAGCACGCACCGAAGTCCCAACCGCGCCAGCACGACCTCGATCCGGTCGATGTCACGCTGCGGGTCGACGACCACCGCCACCTGCCCGTCGTGCACGACGTAGCTGCGGTCACCGAGCTCCTCGGTGGCGATCACCTCCACCTGCATCATCAGCCCGCTCCTCCCTCAAATGTCCGTACCTTTAGAGTAGACTTTGATAGGACATTTGACGGATGGATGAGGCGACGTGGCAGCACAAGCACTCGACCGGAGTAGTGCGCAGCCCCTGTGGCAACAGCTGCAACACGCGCTGGTCGCCCGGCTGGCGGCTGGGGAGTTCGCCGACCACTTCGTCGGCGAACTAGCGTTGGTCGACGAATACGGCGTAAGCCGGCACACCGTGCGTCAGGCGCTGCGGCAACTCCGTTCCGATGGGGTGATCGTCGCCGAACGCGGACGCCAACCCCGGGTGGCGCCGCCGCCGGAGATCCAGCAGCCGATGGGTGCGCTCTACAGCCTGTTCGCCTCGGTCGAGGCCGCGGGCCTGCCGCAGCACAGCGTCGTGCGACGCTTCGACACCCGCGCCGACGCCGTCGTCGCCGACCGCCTCGGCCTTGACGCGTCGACGCCGTTGGTCTACCTGGAACGCCTGCGTCTAGCGGGCGACGAGCCGCTCGCGCTGGACCGGGTGTGGCTGCCGGCCGCGCTCGCCGCGCCGCTGCTGGGCGCCGACTTCACCCACACCAGCCTCTACGCCGAGCTGGCCACCCGCGCCGGGATACGGCTGGACCGCGGGCACGAGGACGTCCACGCGGTGGTTCCCACCCCCGCCGAACGCGCCCAACTGCGTTGCCCGCCCGGAACGGCGGCGTTTTCCATCAACCGGCGCAGCCTCGCCCAGGGCCGCCCCGTCGAATGGCGCCACACCCTGGTGCGTGGCGACCGGTTCGCGCTGGCCGCAGACTTCGCCGCAGGAACCGGCTATCGCCTCACTCAGGCGGAAGGAACTGCCGTGCGTTCGGGGTGATGGTGCACCGCCACTGTTTGACGTCCCGACGTCGCAAACGTGGGAAGCATGTAGGACGTTGTGGTCACTCTGCGACAGAACGCTCATGATCGCGGTTTCGGAAGAACTAACCGCGCTGCGCGCGGCTCATTCTTCCCAATTCGTGATCATAACGGGGAACGAGCTGGCTAAGGCCGCCGCGGAGCTAGCCTGCCGAAACCTGGCGCGTCTGCGCATGACCCAGCAAGCGGGACTCGAGCTGCGCAGCACGACAGTGGTGTTCGCCCAGGTGGTGTGGCGAGCTCCCGTCGGATGCCAGGTCAATCCTGCCGACTCGTCAAGTCAGTCGACATCCAAACCTGGATGAACACCTGGGCAGGGATGCGGGGCGGTCGATCCCCCGTCGTTGCCTGCTGACCAATCAGCGCACGATGACGACGTCGGCGGCGTCGACGAAGGCGTGCCTGTGGTTGAAGGAGATCTCCACGAAGCGTCGGTCACCCAGTACCAGAGTGTGGTAACCCGGCATAGTGCCGCCGTCGAACTCCGCGTAGTAGTAGTCGCTGCGGTGTGGTTCCACGCCGAAGTAGAGCTGCCCGGCGGGGATCGTGTACTGCAGCGGCACGACCGTGGTCACCGGGACCGTTGCCGGGTAAGCGTCCGCCTCCGGGTAGGCGGTGCCGTAGACCGGGATGGCCGAGCGTCCGGGGCGGGGAGTGACGAGCGGACCGTATCCCGGTGCACCTGCCCGGGACTCCAGCCAGGCTAGCCGCCCGCCGAACCAGATCGCCGTCCACTTGCCACGACGCGCGGCCACGACGAATGACTGCCCGGCGACCGCTCTGGCCGACCAGTCCGCGACCCAGGTGGTGCCTGGCGAACCGTCTGGGTGCAGCGCCGGGTCCCCGACCAGCGGGGCGTCGGCGCGCGGCTCGGTGCGCAGGTAGATGACGTTGCTGCCCTGGGCCGGCAAGTCGGTGCAGCCCTGCGTAGTGCAGCTGCGTAGTGGCTCGGCGTTCTTGGCGAAGCGCGGCGCGATCGTCAGCACCGGCGGGTCGGCGAAGTGCGCGGCGAGCAGGGCCACACCGTCCGACGACGCACCGCGCAGCGGCGCACCCAGCAGGTCGAAGTAGTGCGCCCAGTCCCAGTACGGGCCGGGGTCGTAGTGCATCGCGGCGACTCCGGCCGGTGTGGTGCCGGGTATCTCCTCGTGGCCCAGGATGTGCTCCCGGTCCAGCGGGATGTGGTAGCGCGCCGCAAGGTAGCGCACCAACCGGGCGGAGGACTGATACATCGCCTCGGTGTACCAGTGGGCACCGTCGGCGAGGACTCCCTCGTGCTCGATGCCGATGGAGTGCATGTTGAACCAGTAGTTGCCGGCCTGGTGCGCGATGTCCTTGGTGTGGACGAGTTGGGTGATCTCGCCGTCGGAGGACCGGATCAGGTAGTGCGTCGACACTCTGGCGTGCGGGTCCTGGAACCTGGCGATGGCGCGGTCGTAGCGCTCCTCGGTGTCGTGGATGACGATGTAGCGGATGTCGTCGCCATCGCGCGGCCGGTCGGCCTTGTGGTAGTTGCCGTATGCGGCCGGCTTGGACGGGTCGGTCTGGGCGTAAGCGGCCGGGATGAAACGGCAGCTCAGCCCGATTGAACACTCCGGCTTGTCGGCCGTCTGCGGTGCACTCGACGGCTCCGCGATAGCCGGCTGCGCTCCAGATACGGCGGCGGCCAGCGCGACCGCGGTCCCCAGCAGGGCGGCGGGCAACGGTCGACGTCTGGAAATGTTGGTATTCCTCGCAACGCGCGAAACGGCCGGATCCCGGCCCCAAGATCGAACTACCGTAAGTAACGAACTGAATCGCGCATAGTAACGATGCCCGCACCATCGACCACCGCAATTGCCACCCCGGCGAAACGCTGACGCTCGTGTCGCGTCGCGGCGGTTGCCCGTGCCAGCATCGATGCGGTGGCCACGCCGCGGGATGTCAGCAGACGGCTGCGCGACGCGCTGGTCGCTTCGGATCCTGGACTGCTGCGGCTGCGGCTGGCCAGCACCGCCACCGCCAGCATGGTCGCCTCGCTAGGCGTGATGACCGGGATCGCCCGGCTCACCGGCCAGCCCATTACCGCGGTGCTGCTCGGTGTCATTGTGAGCATGGTGGCCGCGATCTCGGTCAACGACCCGGAACCCGGCGCGCAGCGCCGCACCACCGTGCTGCTGCCGGTACCGGCAGCAGCAGCGGTGTCGCTAGGCACGCTGCTCGCTGGGCACCGCATTGTGGCCGACGTGGTGTTCGTCGCGATCATGGTGGTAGCGGTCTACGTGCGGCGGTTCGGGCCGCGCGCCACCGCACTGGGCCAGGTCGGGTTCCAGTCCTACTTCTTCACCCAATTCCTCGGCGCCCGGCTCGAACAGCTGCCGTGGCTGGTGCTCGCCCTGGTGGTGGGCACCGCCTGCACGCTGGTGTTGCGCGGTGTGGTGTTCACCGAACGACCGGAGCGCACCCTGCGCCGCACCGTGGCGGCGTTCCGGGCCCGCGCCGCCGCCGTCATCGACGGGGCGCGCGACGCGGTCGCTGCGAGCCGGCTGCCCAAACCGGGGGGCCGACCGCTGCGGCTGCGCCTGGCCCGGCTCAACGAGACCGCACTGCTGGTCGCCGACATCCTGGAGCGCGCCGACGCCGAGCAGGCCTGGCCTGGCGTTCCCAACCGGACGCTGGCTCTGCGGATCTTCGACGCGGAGCTCACGGTGGAGCGGCTGGTGGCCGCTGCGGAACATCTGGTGTGCTCCGAAAATCCGGTAGCCCGGGACGAGCGCGCCGCCCTCCTGGCGGCCCTCGCCCAGCTCCGAGACGGCTTGGGAGTGGCCGAGGTGCCCGACGTCCTTACCGGCCGTAAAGGCGACTCACCGTCGCGGCGGCTGGCGGCCGCGATCCACCGGGCGAGCCTCGCGATGTGCGACGCCGGCTCCCGCGAGGCGCCAGAACTCGCGGCGATCGAAGAGTCGGGCAGCGACGACGATCCCGACCAGGAGGCTGCCGGCGAGCCTGGCCTGCGCGCGAGCACCCGGCAGGCGATTCAGGTCGGGGTGGCGACCAGCCTGGCGATCGTCGTCGGCGAGCTCATCTCCCCCAGCCGCTGGTACTGGGCCGTGATCACCGCGTTCATCGTGTTCACCAACACGACCTCCCTGGGTGAGATCCTCTCCCGCGGCTGGCAGCGGATCGTCGGAACGCTGGCCGGCGTGGTGGCGGGCATCGGGGTGGCGGTAGCGGTCGGCGGCAACACGGTCGCCTCGCTGGTCACGCTGTTCTGCTGCGTGTTCCTCGGCTTCTATGTGTTGCGCGTCTCGCAGGGACTTTTCATGTTCTGGGTCACTACCGTGCTCGCGCTGCTCTATGGGCTCCTTGGCCGGTTCAGCATCCACGTGCTGGTGCTGCGGCTGGAGGAGACCGCTGCCGGGGCGGTGATCGGGATCGCGGTCGCGTTCCTGGTGCTGCCCAGCAGCACCCGCGACACGGTGTCCGGACACGTCGCGGAGTTCCTGTCCGGGCTGGACGATCTGCTCGACGTCGCCGTCCGTGACCTGGCCGGCGGCGGGGACGCCGGAGCGCAGCGGCTGCTCGCCCGCGCCCGCAAGCTCGACCAGACCGTGCTGACGCTGCGCACCGCAGCGCGGCCGCTCACCACTGGCCTCGCCGGCCTCTCCGGCCGGGGCGGGTTCCGCCGCACGATACGCACGCTTGCGGCCTGCGACCGCTACGCCCGCGGCCTGGCCCGGTTGGCCACCCAGGCACCCGGGTCGCCGGAGCCGGCGCGGCTGGCGCTGACTCGGGCGGCTGACGCGGTGCGGGCCAACGTGCGTGCACTGCGAGCGCTGCTCGGGCAGCCCCCGGACCCCCCAGACCGAGTGGAGCTCGCCGACGCCACGGAGCTACTCGACGCCGCGGAGGACCTCGCTGCCGACGCCGAGCACGCCGCCGCCGTGCGATTCCTGCGTCGGCTCGACGGCGCGGTCAGCGGGCTGGCCATCGACTGCGGCGCGCCCCGGCCCAGCGCGCCCAGCTCCGCCGCGCGGACCTAATGCAAGGCAACGCCGTCCACCCAGGTCTCGATCCCGTCGGCGGCGAAGCACAGATAGCCCCGGATCCCCTGCACTCCGTCCAACGGTTCCGGGTAGTACCAGGCCGCATCGACGATGAGCCCCGATGCGGTGCGCAGGCTGCGGTATGACGCGGTGCCCTTGTACGGGCAGACCGTGTGCGTGCCGGACAGCTCGAGCGCCTCGCTGCGTACATCGTCAATCGGCAGGTAGAAGCGATTGGGTAGGCCAGTCTCGGACAGCACCACCGCACGCCGGGACTCGGCGATCACCTCGTCACCGGCCATCACCCGCACGCACCGGCTGGTGGCGCGGACGTCGACTCGCTGGTAGGGATCGCGCAGGTGTCCCGCGACCTCCTCGTCCTCGTCGAACCAGGCGTCCATCGAGCCCCAATACAGCGCCACATGATCGCGGAGCCAGCTCGCCTCAGGCAGCGGATCGAGGTAGGACCACAGGGCGTTGTCCGCCGCCTGGCCGTTCACCGTGACCGACCAGTAGCTGGCGTCGCCCTTGAACGGGCAGTGCGTGCGGTGCTCGGTGCGAGTGAGTAGGTCGCCGCGGACGTCGTCGCGTGGAAGGTAGAGCTGCGGGAGCAGATTGCTCTCGTGGAGCAGCATGCCGCTGGTGGTGTCCAGCACCGTCGCACCGCCGAAGACCGCCCGCACCCGCCGGGGGAAGGGCTCGAACAGCAGCCGGTGCGCGGGGCCGTCGATGCGGTAGTTCACGGTGTCGCGCGGGCGCGAAGACAGCGGACGGTCGCCGATTGTCAGGCTCATGGCGCCCAGTCTGGTACATCAGACGCGGGCGAGCGCCTCCCGCCGAGCAGCGACACCCACGACCGCGCCGGCGACGATCACGCCCACCAGCGCGCCGATTCCGGCTGAGATGAGCGGCTGCGGGAACACCGGGTCGGGCATCGCGTAGGGCGGGGTCAGTATCTGGGCGCCGGGCCCCTGTTGTCCGGTGAGGTCGAGCTCGTCGATCCTGGCCTGGAGCGCCTTCCCCAGGTCCGAGGATGCGGTGACCTGCGCCCGAACAGCGTCGAGGGAAGCCTGGGTGGCAGTGCCGGCCAATACCGCGGGGACGAGTTGCTGCACCCGCTGTTGCAGCGCCAGGGTGTTCGTGTCAGCGTCAGCAAGCTGGTTGTGCAGGTTGCGGGACACCCCGGTGGGCTGGCTGATCAGCGTCATGTACCCGGTCACCACGGCCTGCAGTGTCTGCAGGGCGGCCTGCCTGGTGGCACCATCGGCCTCGACTTCCATGACCTCGCTGTTGTTCAGGACCTGCACGCTGACGTCCTTTGCGAGATCGTCGAACTCCCGCCCTTGCTTCTGCGCGACCGGACCGAGCACCGCCCGGCTGGTCAGGTACACCAGCTGGGTGGATAGCTCGCGATCCTGCTTCAGTGGGTCGCCGCTCTGTGGGTCCTGGCCGATGGAGTAGAGGATCTCCGCGCGGGCTCCGTAGGTTTTCGGCAGTACCAGCGCGCCGGCCAGTCCGGCGGCAATGCCAAGCAGGACGATCGTCAACGCCACGATCACCAGGCGCGCCATAACCGGGGGCCGCATCTCATTTCGCCGAAGACTTCGGTGTCCGCTGCCCGAGTGTAACCGGCAGTGGCAGACTCCTGCCGCTATGAGAACCCGCTGGGTTGCGAACGTGATCGTCGCCAGCTCAATGATCGTGCTGGCGAGTTGCGGCACCGGCACTGGCACCGGCGCGCGGCCGGAACCCGTTCGATCGGATCCCAGGCCGGCGGCGAGCCCGATCCCGCCGGTGCACCACCCACGCGATGTTGCTGCCGTGGCCCACCGCACCTGCGACCTACTGACGTCCGAAGAGGCGAGAAAGTTCGGTCTCGATCTGCCGCCCACACCATCGGAGGGCCTTTTCGGGACGGTGTACTGCGACTGGGCTCATACCACGCCTGAGCTATACACGGTGCGGCGGGTTTCCATCACCGTCTTCACCAACAACCCAACCTTGGAAGCCGAATATAACCAGAGTCGGGACCGCCCGTCCTTCGAGCTCACCGATATCCTCGGCTATCCCGCGCTCGTGTCAAGACCAGCCGCGGACTCGCCCAGCTGTGCTGTTGACATCAAACTCGCGAACCGGCAGAGCGTCTCAATCAATTACGAGTCGAGGGAGTTCAACAACAATCCGCAGCAGTCGTGCGAGGCAGCCAAACAAGTCGCTGCGGCGGTGGTGATGAATGTGCCGCTGAAGAGTTGATGCGCGCGTCGGTGTACCTTACGGCCAACTCATGCGGGCCCCCAACAGGTGGCCGGCGATGATCGCTTACGGTGCGCACCCGGCACGCTGGGTGCGCCTCCGTGTCAGACCCAGCAGACCCCCGAAAGGGCGCCGCTCGGCTGGGCATGATATCAACCGCGGTGACCAAGCCGGGTCAACTGACTACAGGGAGTTAACTATGAAGCGCAGCGCGGTGCGTAAGGCGATCAGGGCGGCGGCCTTGTCCCTCCTACTGATGACGGCCTCGGGCGTCGCAGGCTTGGAGATGATCGGCACTGGCTCAGCGATGGCGGCTCAGCAGGACGCTCCGGGCGGCGACGCCCAAGGAACGGGCACCGAGCAGCCGGGAGCCGCCACCGACCCCAGCAGCCCTCCCGCTGCCTCCAAGCCCAACCCAGGCCCGACAGATGGCATCGTTCCTGCTGGCGTCGTCCCGAGCGGCCTCCCGCTGCTTGGGTGATTCTCCGACTGGGCATGCCGACCTTCATGGCTCGCCGGGTCTTGGCCTGACGCAGGAGCAGGGGCAGGGGCGCACGCGAGTATCCCGTCACGCCGGCGAGCTTTTCTGGAATCTTCAGCGCCGGCGGGGCAGGGTGCCCGCGTCACCTGGCCGCCGCAGAGGCTGCGGTCTGGCTCAGGCCGTTGCGGTCCCCTTTTGCGGTGACCACGTCCAGCGCGGCTAGGTAGCCGTCGCGGTAGCCCGTCTCGTTGGGGTGATACGGCCCGACAGCGGTGGGCACGCTCGGGCCGTTGATCCACGGGTCGGCCGAGCAGACCCCGTGGCCGGCGAACTGGCCTCGTACATCGCCGAGGTAGAACCCGAACCGCTGGCTCACGTGCTCGATGACGCCATCGAGCACGTCGGCGCCCTCGTTGAGCTTGTTGCGGCGGGCCACGTTCGGCACCTGCGGGTCAGCGCATGTCGGCACGAGATCGAACAACCGTGGATAGCCAAGCACGACCACCTGGGCACGTGGCGCGGCTTGGCGGATCGCGGTGTAGGTGCGACTCAGCCGGCCCCGCAACACGGTCCGCTCGAAGCCCTCCGCGGCGTCGACCGCGGCGAAGCAGGTGTCATCGCTTTCGGCGGTCGTGCAGGTCTGCAGCACGGGACCGAATCCCGCATCGTTGCCGCCGATGGTGATCGTCACAAGGTCAGTGCCGGGCTGCAGGGCCGAGATCTGGCTGGCGAGCACATCGGCGGTGGTGGCCCCGGAGCAGGCGGCGAATCCGAAACTGGCCGGGTGGTGCTCCACAACCCACTGCGGCGGGTAGGACAACGGGCTGCGGGCACAGGCCCCGCTGGTCGGGTCGTAGACGCCAGTGCCTACTCCGGAGGAGTAGGAGTCGCCCAAGGCGACGTAGTCCCCCACGCCCGCGGGTTGGCTGGCGGCCGCGGTCGAGGGGACAGCGACCACCCCGACCACCCCCGCCAGCAACACCGTTGCTCGACCTACCCACCTCGGCTGGCGCTTGGCCATCAGATCTTCCCCCGGGAGTGAATCGGAGCCGAATAATGTGGCCCCGAGCCCGAAGGATATGCATCGCAGGCGGTGGCTGACAGTGACCATCGACGGCGTGTCGCTCGAGCAGTCAGGGAGGCTGGCACCGCTTGGGTGTGGGCCCCGCTAGCATGACCGCGCTTGCGCACCCTCCGCACGCGGCCCAAGCCTGCGGGCGCGCCGAGGGCGCAGACACCGACCGAGATCAGGATGACCTCCGGGGAAGCCGAAGAGTTGAGGGAGTGACTGGGTAATGCCGAACGAGTCGCCTGCAGACGGTGCTTCCGAGCCGGCCAGTCCGTTTCCGCCGGCGTTTCGTTGGGAGACCTCGACCCAGGAGGCGTCGACGCAGGTCATTGGCGCGGTAGGGCGCGACACCGCCCTTCGCGACCCGTCCCTCGACGAGGCCCGCGAAAGCTCGACGCCGCCCTGGGCCGAGTTGGAGCCGCCGCCCATCGCCGAAGCGCAGAGCGACTGGCTGCGCCTGGGCCCTGAGGAGTTCCAGAGTCCGGCGCCGCAGTCCCGATCCAAGCAGATCATCAGGATCGCGGTGCTGGCAGTCGTCGTGCTGGGACTGGCCGGAGCCGCGGTGGCGTACTTCCTTGCTGGGGGATCGTCGAACCGGACGGGGCAGACCACAGCGCCCCCGACGACGACGGCCCCCCGGATACAGCCTGTGCTGCCCAGTACCCCGGCGGCCGCGCCGCCGGTGACTGCCGACACCCCGCTTCCTACTCCCTCGGCCCCTCCGGCGGCACCCGCCGAACCTTCCGCGGCTCCGGCCGCACCGCCGCCCGCTGGACTCGTACCGAACCCACCACTGCACCGATCGGCAAGCGGCAGCAGCCAGGGACGCGCCGCGGGCTCCGCGCCGCGCACCGCGAGCCGTCCCGCCTCCGAGGCACCCCCGCCGCCGCCGGCGGCCACGTCCGCCCCTGACGGGTCCGCCCCTGATGGATTCACCGTTGTCCCGGCTAAACCGTGGAAGCCACAGGCGCCGCAATAACGCAATAAGCTGCCGGTGTGACCACTACGCAGGCCGTCCGCCCAGCGACGGTGACGCTCGCTGCTAGCGCCGATCTGTTCGCGGTGCTGGTGTTCTCCGCCGTGGGGCGAAGCTCACATGCCGAAGGGGTGGATGCGTTCGGGGTAGTGACCACCGCAGCGCCGTTCCTGCTCGGGTTGGTGATCGGATGGCTGGTTGGCCGGGCCTGGCGCGCGCCGCTGCGGCTGCCAGTCGGGGTGGCGGTCTGGGTCGGCGTCGTTGCTGTCGGTCTCGGCGTACGCACCGCCTTCACCCATCGGCTGCCGCTGACCTTCGTGGTTGTCGCCGCCGTGAGTCTGGCGGTGTTCCTCCTCGGCTGGCGAGCCCTAACGCACCTCATCGCGCGCTCGCGCCCGGCCAGGTAGCGAGGTGCGGAAGACGTAATCCCAATACGGCGCGCTCACGCCGAAGTCTCCTCGGGCGTCCGCGAAGTGGTGCCGCAGATGCCGCGCCCGCAGCCAGCGGACCAGCGCCGTCCTCGGCCGGCCGACATGCAGATAGGCGTGCAGCAGGTCATAGGCGAGGTACCCGCCACCCCAGCCGGCCGCGAACGGCAGCCACCAGGCCCCTGGCAACAGTAGCCAGCACAGGGCCGCCGCTGCGGCACCGATCGGAACGCTCGCCACTGGCGACGCAACGATCCGCCGTGGGTCGTTGGGGTAGTCATGATGCACTCCGTGAATAGCCCACACAATCGATTCGCTCCGCGGACCGCGCGGCTGGAGGTGAAACACCGCACGATGCACCCAGTACTCCGTCAGGGTCCAGGTGAGGTACCCCGCGACCATCAGCGCGATCGCGACCACGACGCCAGCCCGTTGCACACCGCACGCCGCCAGCGCCAGGATCACCGGCCCATACAGCACCAGCGGCACGACAGGGTGGGTGCGGATCAGCGAGTTCAACAGCCGTGACTTGAACATCGGCGGTGCAGCGCTGAGGACTTCCGACCGACTTGACCCCATATCAGCAGATTAGGGGATATGTCATGCACGGGACAGGACGGTCTCAGAGTTGGGGACCGCGCACGGTCCACGTCTGCACTACGACGGTGCGAGTGAACATCACCCACGACTCACCAGTGATCGCCGCGGAGGGCGTCGGAGTGATGGCGGATCCGGCGAGCCGCGCGAGTTGCCCGGGTGCTGGCAGCGTTCGTCATGGAGCGACGTGGAGTAGCAGCCCAGCGGCGGTCACGAGGGACCCTGCTACTGCAGGGTGTCGGCTTGCACGGCGCAGCCGGTCAGGCAACGTGCTGGAGTGCCATCGGGTTGGTCGCTGCTGCGCTCCAGGCGCGGGAATCACGGGCCGCGGGTCGACGACGGCAGGCAGATTGTCGTTGTCGGCCTGAGTGTTGTGGTCGCCATCGTCCATGCCTCTATCAAACCGTCAGAGACCGGTGCTATGTATCAGAGACCGGTGCTATGTAACAGTCACCGTCGAACCGATCCCGAGATCCCGGCCCAAGGGTTCAGCCTGTGCGATCATGGACACCTCGGCGCCCCACCCAACTGAAGACGGGTCCTAGCTGTCGAACTCGCCGCCGCGGACTCCAGCGGTGAACGCTGACCACTCCTCAGCGGTGAAACGCAGTTCCAGCCGGTGCCGCGAAGTGGAATCGCGCAGTGCCACGGCCCCATCGTCGAGGAACGCGACCTCGACGCATTCGTTCATGTCGACCTCGCTGCGACTGCTCTTGCGCCAAACCGCACCTCTGATGTTACGTGCGTACAGTTCCGCCTTACTCATCTGTTTCTCCGTTCAGATCGCGGACAACCGCTCCGATCGCCCGAACCTTGATCATCGCTGTTGCGATGTCGTTGTCTTGTGGCAGTTCGCGATTCAGTTGCTGCGCGAACTCGGTCACCTCCTCTTTCGTATGGCCTTGCGCGACGTACGCCTTGAGCCGCTGGTAAGCGTCGACGAATGGATCGCTCACCGTGCCGCCTCGCTGTGTGGCGCCAGCAGTGACGACAGCCTTCACACCCGTCGCGGTGCCCGTCTTGGGTCGGCGGTGACCATCCCTGGTAGTCGTCATGCGTAGTGACGCTAAGGCTACGCTCGGCCACCCCGGAAGGATGTTGCTCCAGGTTGCTCAAAAGAGGGACCGGCAGCGACCGGCTCAGGGCTTCCTGAAGCTGAGCGGAGACGGGAGCGGACCTGAGATCGCTCCCCGTCGCGTGCTTCATCCAGGTTCTCTACTCCTCGGTGACGTCTTATGCTCACGAAAGGTAAGATCTTGACGTGTTGCTCGCTTGCACCGATGGTCTGTGTGTTCATGCAACCTCCAGCAAGTCTTGAGACGGAGAAGAACTTATGAAGCTAAAGTTCCTCGGTAAGAACTCAACGCCGACCAACTCGCCGACCCTGTATGCAACCGACCAAGATTCCTACGTGGTTCAGGGATGGATCGTCACCAACGCTGCCACCCTGGACCCACTCACCGTTCCCGACGACGAAACCATCGTGGAGGTGCCAGCAGCCCTGCTTGACCACCTCGCATTCGACGATCTCGACGGTACGGTGACCAACGTCGTGGCGCCCATCGTGGGTGTGACGCCGGGCGGTAACTACATCATCCAAGGCAAGCAAGTCACCGACACCGAAGCGCTGAGCCAGATGAGCATCCCGGACCATGAGACCTGCGTGCAGGTTAAGAAGTCGTCCATCGTCCCATTGTTGGCTGGAGGGTGAGTCTTGGAGCCGATCGCGGAGGAAAAACGAGACAAGTTCCTCACGACGTTTCGGGGTGAAGCCGTGCATCTGGAGATGCGCGACGTGTACGCCACGAACATCGAGAAAGACAGATTCCAAACCTGGCTTCGCGGCGAGACGTTGGACCCTGAGGCGGAAGCCGAGTGGTGGCAGCCGTGGTTTGAACTGATGCAGCGCAACAACGAGGCGGGCAAAACGCTGCGCAGGCTGCGCATCATTTCCGAACCGGTCTCCGACTACATTCGGTTTGAGTGGCTGGACGCGGCGCAGCTTGTTCGTGCTGGTGAAGATGTTCGATGGCTGCCTCGACGTAACGCCTCCACGCTCCTGCTGCCCGGCAACGACTTTTGGATGTTCGATCGCCAGACGGTGGCGTTCACTTACTTCTCCGGTGACGGGCATGTCCTTGACCATCAGGTGACAACCGATCCGGAGATAGTTGACGCGTGTGCGGCGGCCTTCGAGGAGGCGTGGAAGATTGCTATTCCACACGACAAGTACATGCCCTCCTGAAGGTGTCTACCACCACACCTGTTAAGCAGGCCCGTCAGGCGCTCGGAGCCCGCCTGCGAGAGATTCGCACCGCGGCGAACTTGACAGGGCGGGTGCTTGCTGCTGCGTGTGAATGGCACTTCACGAAGATCAGTAAACTCGAACACGGCACTCAGGTTCCGAGCGAAAATGACATCCGGGCGTGGTGTCGCACCTGCGCCGCCGAAGACCACATACCAGACCTCGTCGCCACGGTGCGCGTCATCGAGTCGATGTACATCGAGTGGCAGCGCCACATGCGCGCCGGACTGACACGTTCACAAATCTCATCCGTTCCGCTCTACGAACGAACAAAGCTATTTCGAGGTTACGAAAACACCGTCATACCCGGCTTATTCCACACCGCCGAATACGCCGCCGCCATTTTGATATTCTGGAACACATTCCTCGACCTGTCGGGCGACGTAGACGAAGCCGTCGCTACCCGCATGGAACGCCAACGGGTCCTCTACACTGGAGTGCGGCGCTTCGCCTTTGTACTCGAAGAACAAACCCTACGCACACGGGTCGGCGATACCGACGTGATGCTCGGACAACTCGATCGGGTGCTCGCTGTCATGTCCCTACCACGGGTAAGCCTCGGAATAATCCCCGCCTCAGGTCAACGGCACTGCCTAGCCCAGGGAAGCTTCTGGATATTCGACGAAGACCGAGTGCAAACCGAGGGAATCTCAGCCGGGCTCGACATCACGCAACCCCGAGAAATAGCCGTACACGCCAAAGCGTTTGCTTTGCTCCAGCAGTCAGCGGTATACGGGAAAGCGACCAGAGAGTTGATCCAACGAGCGCTCAGCGAGCTACAATAGCACGTCTTCTCCGGTAAGCCCAAATCAGCTAAGATCACTGACCGCTTCCGTAGTATTTCCTCCAGGTCGGAATCTGCACATACAGTAGTACTGGAATGCTTCGAGTAGTTCTTGGGTGTCGCGTCGCACGAGCGGCAGGTGAGCATCCGCTCCGGGCAGGACCAGAACCGGTTTTGGATGATGGCATCCCGGACCATCAACCCCGCGCTTCTCCCGATGATGGATCCGATTGCGGGTACGGCCGGACATTGGTCATGACCCATCGCTGATCCGGCGACAGGCCGTGCCGCAGCAGGCTCCCTTACGATGCAGGTCGCGGGCTGTCGGTTGTGCCGTGGTCTGCCCTAGCGGTTCGCTGTCTTCTGGCGTCGGGTGGCGTCTGGGCTAGCCTCTTCGGGCCCGGACCACAAGACGGATCTCTTAGCGCACCTGGACAAGTTACGCACAATCGGAGAAGGAGGGTCGCGATGATCCGCTGGCAGCAACACCGACCACGCTCAGCGCGTGCGCTGGTGGCGGCGCTCATGACAGCGTTGCTGGTGAGCGGGTGCGGCTCGGGTTCCACCGAGCCCGCGGCGGCCCCCAGTGGGTCGTCTGTGCCCAGCGTGGCCGGCGCGGTCCCTCAGCCCGACCACGTCCTGCTCGTCGTCTTCGAGAACGAGGCCTACCAGCAGGTCATCGGCGCCCAGGGCGCCCCTTACCTCACCTCGCTCGCCCACGCGGGGGCGAACTTCACCAATGCCCACGGCGAGCAGCATCCCAGCCAAGCGAACTACATTGCCCTGCTGTCGGGCTCAACCCACGGCGTTACCGACGACTCCTGTCCCCAGCGACTGGGCGATCAACCTAATCTGGCACGCCAACTGTTCGACAGCCACCGCAGTTTCGCCGGCTACTCCGAAGGTCTGCCGGGGGCCGGCTTCATCGGCTGCGCGTCATCAGATGGGCGCTATGCCCGTAAACACAATCCCTGGGTCGACTTCGCCAATATCCCCGCTAGCGCGAACCTGCCGTTGTCCGCGCTGCCCATCGATTTCGCCGCGCTACCCACTGTCGCCATGGTGATGCCCAACCTGTGCAACGACATGCACGACTGCTCCGTGGACACCGGTGACGCGTGGGCGCGGCATCATCTCCCCGCCTACCTCGACTGGGCGCGCACCCACAACAGCCTGCTCATCGTGACCTTCGATGAGGACGACAACACCACCGCCAACCACATCCCTACCGTGTTCGCGGGCCCCATGGTCCGACCCGGCGACGTCGCCGACTACATCAACCACTACACCATCCTGCGAACAATCGAGGACATGTACCAGCTACCCCCGCTCGGAGCAGCCGTAGCGACACCACCCGTCACCGGCATCTGGACACCATAAAAGCGCGTCCGGTTTACGTAACCGCTGGTCGCCGCCGCGAGCCTGGCGCTGTTCCCGCTCGGCTGACGGGCGGCCGCGCGGAGGTGAGGGCCACCGGCGACTACTTGCGGAGTCAGTGTCCGCCCAGGATCCCTAGGATTCCGTCGCCGTCGTGACGATCGTAGTGGTCGCCATCGCGGGAGCCGTGGTGGCGGCTCCAGGAATAGTCCTCATGGTGATAGCGACCTTCGTCGCCACCGTAACCATCGCGACCGCCGCGACCACAACCGGATGAGAAGATATCCGCGATCCTCATATGTGCCTCCCCTAGTTTGCCTTTCCCAGGAACATCTATTCCGAGGACGACGCGCCCATTAGGACGACATCATGACCATCATTCGAGACCCACCGACGGGCGGTTCAATCTAAAAACAGATCGTGATTAGGCTCACTGGCGGTGCGCAGCCCGCAAGGCCCGTCTCCTACGGCCGAGACAATTGCGCTCTCGCCCGTCACGGCCGCCACCAGCTCCCAATGCGAAGCCACGATGGCTTTGTGATGCGTCGCGCTTTCCACCCGGCGCTCGTGACGCTGAGTATCCGCTGTTCCAATTCGGCGCGCGGGATCGCTTCCGGCAAGGAAAGACCCAGCGTGGCGCCGACCTCCTCGGTCTGGGCGGCGGTAGTGGTGCACACCGTGCAGTCAGGGAGGTGCGCCGCGGCCAGAGACTCCCCAGCGGGCTCTAACACGTGCAATGCCCACCCGACCGCCAGCTCGCGCTGCGGGCAGCCGGCGACACTGAACTGCTGGTCGTTCATCGGTTTGCCTCCCGTGCCATGCGGGCCTCGGTGACCAGGACATCGGGTCCCAGCTGATCGTCCAGCAGCACTCGTAGCCGCCGCACCGCGGTAAACATCCGGGACTTCACCGTCCCCAACGGGACACCGGTCGCAATTGCGATCTCACGCTGCGTGCGCCCACCGAAATAGGCCAGGGCAAGCACTTGACGCTGCTCGACCGGTAGACGATCCAGCGCGGCGCGCACCTGTCCGGCCGCGATACGCGCCAGCGCCGCCCGGTCAGCACCCGGTACCGGGGTCGGCGACCAGTCCTCGCCCGCCTCCGGCACAGCCACCGTGCGCCGACGAATCGCGCCCTCTCGTCGCACCGCGTCGACCGCCCTGTGGTGGGTCACCGTGAGCAGCCACGTCGCGAACCCTCCCCGGGATGGGTCGAACCGGGCCGAATCACGCCACAGCGTCAGAAATACCTCCTGCACCACATCCTCGGCCAATCTCTCATCGGCACAAATTCGACGGGCCAGCGAGTAACACGGCCGACCAAACCGTTGATAAAGCTGAGACAGCGCCGCTCCGTCCGCCTTCCCAACCCTTCGTGCAAGCTCGGCGTCGGAAGGACCCGCAGCGATATTGTCAGCCGGTGGCTTCGCATTGCGTCGTTCTCGATCGGGTCGCCCGGCGCTCGGTCGAGCCTCATCGACCACCGGAAGGTTCCTCACATTGTACCTACGGCCAGCCACCACCTACCGGTTCAGTTTTGTGCCTCACGGTCAGCTCACCGCAGAACGCACAACAAGCGTCCGTCAGCAGCTCACTCCGCTGGTTATCGCATTCCGCAAACACCAACGTCGCGGCTTCGTGCGGGGGACATGCGTCAGGGGCGACCCCAATGTGGGAGCGCCCCTGACGGGTGGCAGTTAGTTACCTAGCTCAGGAAGCCGGCAGGGACAGCACCTGCCCGATCACGAACACAGTGGCGTTCTTGGTGGGAATGTTGCCGCACAGCACCGGAGCGCCGTTGACGGTCGGTGCCGCCGCGGTGCCACCGATCTTGAGCTTGGCACCTTCCAGGCTGTCCAGCGTGCCGGCCTGGACGAGGCCCGCGGCATCGTAGCGGGTGCCGACCACGTGGTAGGTCAGGATCTTGGCGAGCTGGCTGTTCGGCGACGCCACGTCCGGAGCGGTGGTCAGCTGCTTGAGGATGCCCGGGTGCTCGGCCTCCAGAGCCTGAAATGCCGGATCAGCCGGGGCGAACACGGTCAGCGCGGGAGCGCTGTTGAGCGTGTCGACCAGGTTGGCCGCGGTCACGGCCTTGGTCAGGGTGGTCAGCAGCGGGTTGTGGCTGGCCGCGGTGGCGACCGGGTCGTTGACCATGCCTTGGGCCGAGCCGGGTCCCTCGGTGGGCACCTGGCTGCAGGCCGGACCGAAGATGTCACTGATCTTCGTGACGCCACTACCAGTGGGCGCGGTCGCCTCGCCGGTGGGCGCAGCCGACTCGCTGGCCGGTGCGGAAGCTTGACTTCCGGTGGCCGGCTGTTGCGAGTTGCTGCATGCGCCAACCACGGCAGTCAGGGCCGCCAGAGCGCCGACCGCGGCCAATCGCTGGATTCTTCTCACTCGATTTTCAACTCCTCATCGGTCGCCCGGCTGACCCGGGCCTCACAGGTATTACTTCGATTATCCTCATCGGGGGGTTCGCTATTTGCAGATCACGAATAGGACACGTTTGTGCGGTACTCCGCACGCCCTCATTAATTCGGTGATCCGCGACGGCGGGTTCACGATCTGGGATGTGGAAGGACAGTGAACCGTACCGAATGCCACCCACTGGCCCCGTCGGGAATGGGCGCAGCCCGGTCTGCGGTCTGGGTGTAGCCAGTCTTGTCCGTCGCGCGCACCTCGGCGACGTGGAGTCCGGGTTCCCACCGGCCCCGCAGCCGGAACATCCGCCACGTGTCCACGTTGACCTCGGTGGACAGTTCCGCGGGTAGCCACTCGCCGTGGTCGACGCGTACCTCGACCTTGTCGATGCCCTTGGTCTGCGCCCACGCGATACCCGTGATCGGGCTGTCGAAGCCGACCTTTCCGAACGCGCCGGGGCTGTCGATCCGGGACATCGTCTTGATCGGCGCCCGCTGCGCCCAGCCGCGCTGCAGCCAGTAGGCCCGCTTCGCGTCGAAGGTGGTGAGCTCCATATCGGTGATCCACTTGGTGCCGGAGACGAAGCCGTACAGCCCGGGGACGAGCAGCCGGACCGGGAAGCCGTGCTCGATCGGCAACGGCTCGCCGTTCATCCCGATCACCAACATGGCCTGCCTGGTTGGGTCGAGCAGCGTCGTGGTCGGGGTGCCGCAGGTCCATCCATCGACGCTGGTGGTGTACACCTGATCGGCGCCCCGAGCCACGCCAGCCTCTTTGAGGATGTCGGCCACTAGCACGCCGGTGAAGTTGACGGTGGAGATGTAGGGGCCGCCTACCTCGTTGGACACACAGGTCATCGTCACCGGACGCTCGATCAGCGTGCGCGAGGTTAGGTCCGCCCAGTTCAGGGTGATCTCCCGGTCAACCATCCCGTGCACCCGCAACCGCCAGTCCTGGGTGCTCAACTGCGGCAGCGTGAGGTTGATGTCGACCCGGTAGAAGTCCGGGTTCGGCGTGATGAACGTCGGCGATCCGTCGGCGGCGAAATCCGCCCCAGCCGGGATCGGCGGCGCGGGCACCCGGGGCACGATCCGGCCCAGCGCAGCACGAGAAGCCTCGACGCCACCGCGCCTCGCCAGCAGATGACCGCCGGTCGCCGCGATAGCGGCACCCGCCGCGACGACCGCCGACCCGGCCAGCACCTGGCGACGGGACACCCCCACCGCCGCTCCATCTGCTGCTGGCACCCCGCTCGCCCGACCCCGCTGATGCAACACAGCGAACGTCCCCGCACTGGCGATCAGCGCAGCCAGCGGCGCGAGAAAGTCGAGCAGACCCGCATTGGGACGGGTCAGCACCGCAGCAGCAGCGACAACACCGAGTAGCAGGATCACAACCAGGCCCGGTGTTCGGGAGCGCCGAGACATCAACCCCGCGGCCACCCCGACCAGTCCGATCACCACCGCCATACCCAGCAGCAGCACCGTCTTGTCGTACGTACCGAAGGTCCGGACCGCGAAGTCCTTGACACCAATCGGGGTGAAGTCGATCGCGGTGCCACCCACCGCCAGGAACGGCGAAGCGGTCGGCGACACGAACCCGGCCACCAGATGCCCCACCCCGAGCCCCGCCGCCACCGACAGCAGACCCACGAAAGCAGCCACAGGCACGGACAACCGGGAAGTATTTACGTCTTTCATTATGTCCAACATTCGGCGCCGCACCGGTAGACGGTTCAATCGGAGACCAAATTGTGATACTACCGTCAGGTTGACGCAGCTCACAGGCGCCGCTCCACCACCCGTCCAGCAGCAGTACTGCCCGTACCTAAGATCATCCAGACGACGCTTCCGTGGCGATCGTGCGGAAATCCCGCGCTACTGTGACGGCGACCACGTGGTGGACGCGAGCACCGGGCGCGAACGAACTAATAGCGATTTACGGAAATTCCCAGAAATGTCCATGGGCAACGTCACACATTCGCTTGCGAGGTATTCGAACCCCCGCACGGGAAGATCCGTACAGCCTTGCCTTCGACCGCAGTGCCGCCGCACCGGGCGATATCCCAGGACACCATGCTGGAACTTCCGACGGGTGACCACGATGCTGCCTGCGGTTCCAAGCTGAGATAGAGGGCTTATGCGGCGCGGCCGTTGATCTCGAGTCAACTGTTGAGGGTTGGGTCGACTCCAGGGCGAGTGTGTGCCGGTGCCACGTCCGGTGAACTCGACAAGACCGACCTGCGGAGGGGACGGAAACGTCGGCTGCGTCGAGTTCACGGACAGCGCCTACGGGCAGCGCGGGCCGCCGGAGCGCGAACCCTGCGGCCTGCTCGGGCGTGACATCGAGCGAGTCGAGGGTCGGGACGTGCTGCTCGGCGCGGAGGGACACCTCCTCGAACGGGTGGCTGGCGTGCCAGCGGTAGACATTCAGCCGGGCCGCCCCGGCGTGGATGAGGAACGGCACGGTCACACCGAGCGCGTCCGCGAGTCAGCCGAGCGCGTCCGCGAGTCAGCCGAGCGCATCGGCCTCCGGCTCGCGCAGGTCGTCTTCATACCGCGACAACGCCGCCTGCGTGATTCCGACGGCCAGCTCGGCCTGGGTGAGCCCTGCGCTCGGCGGGCCGTCTCCAGGACCTCGCCAAGATCACGGTTTGGGTGCCGAAAGTGACATGTCGTGTCGTTCTTGGCACCCAAACCGTGATCTTCCCTCCCGCTCGGTGGCGCGAATCGGGCAGTACCGGCCGCGACGTTGCTGCCCACCAATCGCCACCACTCCATATACCAGGGCCTGACGTGGCGGCTCGCGACGTGGGTGTCGACGGTGCGCGAAAGAAACATCCGCTGCGGTGTAGCCGAGCTGGTGCGCAATTCGGGTAAGCCGAAGTTTCATCCACTGGTGTTGGGCCGTCTCGGTGCCACCGCCCGTGCCGCGGTCGGATCAGTGATCACAGGGGCCGGCCGCCCGGTCTGAGCTTGAAGATCCGTGGGTTGTTCTTGTTGCTGCGATTCTCACAGGAGATCAGGTCGACGTCACAGCCTGGCTCCGGGACGCCAATCAGTGACCAGGCGGTCGTCACGGTTGTCCTCCTAGATCCGTGCGATCACGGGAACGGCTGGTAGTCCGCAGAACAGGTAGCGCCGTCGGCCGGAAGTTGGAGGGTTGTCAGATAGTTGGTCTCCGCGGCGGTGGCGCAGGCGCTGTGCACGTCCAGTGTGGTGTGCCCGTAACCGTCGATGATCAGGAGCTGGGCGTCGCCGAGCTCGTCGCGGGTGGCCTGCGCGTTCCATACCGGTGTCTCGGGGTCGTAGCGATTGTTCACTACCAGGATCGGGTGCTGCCGGCGACGGTTCCATGGACCCGAGTAGCGGTCACGATCGGTAATCGGCCAGGCGATGCATTGTGTCATGTCAAATAGTGCGGTCAGGCCGAAGTATGGTTGGCGCTGGTCCTCAACCGGGATGAGCCGGGTGTATTCTTGATGGTCACGGGGATAGTCGCTGTCCACGCATTGGACGGCGAGGAACGACGCGGAATGGCTGGGTATGTACGGGTCCAGGGTCGGGGGCTGACCCTGCGCGCTAGCGCCGTCGGGCCGTATCGAGTTGTAGACAGCCTGCAGCGACGTGGCCATGCCGCTCCAGCGAGTCGAGCTCTGCAGGCCGTGGGAGACGGTGCGTAGCACCGCGGCGAGCCTGCTGTCACTACTTTTTTTCAGCTTGGCGACCAGGTCGGCGAACTTCCGATGCGGGTCACCAGCCGAAAACGCGCACCTGGGTCCGGCCTGGGTACAGCGGTCGAAGAACGCGTCGAGCTCCTCCGCCTGCGAGCGGGCGGTGTCCGCGCGCACGTCCACCGGCATCTGCTCCTGACCCGGGCGCCCCGTCGAGTTCGCCACCAGATCGAGCGCCCCATCGAAGATCATGGCGCGGGTGCGGTCCGGGAACAGGTTGGCGTAGATCGCGCCGACGTAGGTGCCGTAGGAGTAGCCCAGAAAGCTCAGGCTCTCCTCGCCGACCGCCTGCCGGAGCAGCTCCAGATCGCGGGCCGTGTTGGCCGACGAGGTGTGTGCGAGCAGCTCGCCGGACGTCGCGGCGCAGCTGCGCCCGAGCGCAGCGCTGCTGGCGAAAAAAATTGCCTGCTGCTCGGGTCGCACTGGCGAGCCCACCGGCACGTCCCCCGCGCCACTGTCTGTGGCGCAGCGGACCGGCGCGCTGCCCCCGACGCCGCGAGAGTCGAAACTGACCAGGTCGAACCGCTGGCGCAGGACGTCGGGGTATCTCGGGCCGAGGCTTTCCAGCTCACCTACGCCACCGGTTCCGGGACCACCGAAATCGACGAACAGTGAACCGATGCGGTGTGCCGGGTCTGCCGCCGGCAGTCTGATCACCGAGAGCGTGATCGTCGCGCCGTGCGGCTGGTTGTAGTCCAGCGGCACGGTCGCAGCGGCGCACTGGAACGATCCGGCGCAGCGCCGCCATTGCAGTCGGGGTGCTGCGGCGCCGATGACGCCCAGCGGTTCCGGTGCGGCCTGCGGGAGCGGAGCCTGCGGCGTGGGAGCGCCGAGATTCTCCTTAGGGTGTACGGGTGCCGCAGCGCTGGTAAGCCCAGGGCTGCAGCCCGGCAGAGTCAGCATGGCGACCGCGGTCAACCCCGCGGCAAGCCACGATGAGGATCGGCTGGCGACTCGGAACGCTTCGCCGTCGCGCAACGCCGGCATCCCCTCCCCTTCGTACCCGGTCATGGTCGGCGCCGTCGCGCACTCGGCCCCACTCCGGGCACCGCTCCTCGATCTTGACCGAGGCCCGTCCTCCCGGCGTCACGCGTCCAGGTAGCCCAAACTTCCCCGAGGCCCATCCTGATCCAGGTAGCCTACGCCGCCCGGAGAAGTCGTCGCCACAGCAGCAGGAACCGCAGAATGAGCTGGATACGGAGCCTGGCGCGTAATTGTAGTGGGAGCTGCGGGAGGAGGTGAATAAGGAGCTTCAGGAGGATCCGCGTAGGGAGCTGACTTAGCGACTCCGATACGTTCAGCAGCGTCGCATAACAGCGGTAGCGCACCTACCACTGTTGCACCAGTTTCGTTGATGCGTTCGATAGCAGGTCCGATTACCTGGGCCTGGTTGGCAATTTTTTTCACGTTCAGCACACAGTCGTCGAGGTTGTTTGCGGTGCGGTTGAGTAGCCCACCGATCGCGAAGAGGAAGATTGCTAGAACGGCAATCAGCAACGCGATAACGACGACCGTTAAGACGAGAAGAGTCATTCCTCATCCTTTCCAAACGGGTCCCCGGAAGCTCGGCCACGGTCACCCCGACACCGGCCGTCGGCCCCCGCGGTGGGTCCACCATCGGGTGCGGCCGGTCGGGCTGCGTTGTCGTCGTATCGGCCAGCCGGCCCAGAGCGGTGGGCAGGCCGACTATGGACAGAACCCGGCGCGCCATCCCGCATCTGCGGCCACCTTCCAGCAGACGGTGATCACGTCAGCTCATAGTGATACCAGCTGATGCGGTTAGTCAAGCTATTTTTTTCCGCATATGCGGATAGTTCCACAGGAACAATCCGCAACGGCGGGAAGCCATCCTCGCGCAACAGAAGGCCGAAGGTGTTCGTCATCCTCGATGATCAGCACCCTGGTCATCGCGACTCTCCCGCGTACTCGGGTGTGGGTGCCGTGCGCGATGGGTGTTGTGGGCTGTGGGGATGGGCGGGGATCCGCAGAGTGAAGGTGGAGCCGGTGCCGGGCTTGCTCCATTGCGTGACCGCACCGCCATGGTTGGCAGCGACGTGTTTGACGATCGCCAGCCCCAACCCGGTTCCACCGATGGGTCGGCTGCGCGCCTGATCGATGCGAAAGGACCGCTCGAAGACGCGTTCCTGATGTTCTCGCTTCCAACCGGACCGCGTCCGACTGATCCGAGGCGTCGGTACCAACCTCGCGAGCGGCTCCTTCGCCGTCGATACACGGCCTCAAAATTCGACGTCTGACCGGGTCGCCGAGGCAGTCGAACGCAGGCACGGACCGGCGGCTCATCGGCGTGTCACCGAGAGCGGTGCTGCCGCGCTGGCGGATGCCCGTGACGTCCCTCTGAGCCTGCTTCCTGCGAACCGGGAATCGGCTGGCCATCATGGTTACCATCTCCGTTGGCTCCCGGTCGGAGGTGATGATCGTCGAAACCTGCCAGTGCCGTTCCACGACCTTGAGGGTCCACACCGTCGGTCTTCGCCCACCCAACGGGATGTGTTCGAGTCGCGCTTAAGAACCGCACGCCCCAAGACAACCAGGTCAACCCGCCGCGACGGGTGATTAGGGGTGGCTTAGGGCGTCTCCGCTCGATGATCAGTGCCGCCCGGAGGATCTTGTTGGCGACCTTGGCCGTCTCGAGTACAAGTGGGAGCGGATCGCGGTCTGAGAAGAACGCGCCGGTGGGCGTCCGCCTGGTCCGCAACGCGGCAAGGAGCGTGTGGCCATCGAGGCGTCGGCGGCGTGCCGCGACGAGCACCGACCGCGGAAAGGCGGTCTCATGAATCCAGATCGCCTCCCGGCTGGGTCGGCTCGGTGGCGCTGGCAGCCTGAGCGCGTCGCGATACGCCATATCCACCAGGTTCACCCCGGCGGCGGCGGCGAGTGCGGTCTGCAGGTCCGGTCGGCCCACGGTCGGTTCGGTGATGAGCATCCGCCCATCTCGAGTGCTGCGCCGAACCTCGAGCGAGCCGAAGCCGACGTGGCCAGCGGTGTCGAGCAGCCGCCGGGTCAGCTTGTGCAACTCCGCGTCCTGATGGGTTACGGCAAGGGCAGTGCTGCCCGTGTCGACGCGCCACTGGGTGATCTTTCGCCCGCCTTGTGCCGCTAACTCTTCCCCGTTGCGATTGCGGTAAGTCAAGCAGAAGTAGACATCGCTGTCGCGGCCCGGAATCCACTCCTGGACGACGAAGCGGTCAGCGGCATCGAACGGAGCGAACGGAAGCCGTTCAAAATCGTCGGCGGTCTCGAATCGGTAGGCCGTGCCATACTTACTGAAGTCCTGCCATTGTGGTGTCCGCTCGACCGGCTTGAACACCACAGGAAAGGTCATCTCCCGCAGGGCTGCGCGCAACTGGCCAGGGTTGTGAACAATCGCTGTGTGGGGAACCGGGAAGTCGTTAGCTAGGGCCCACTCATGGAAAACCGACTTGTCCAGCAATCGATCAACGGTCGGCAGGTCCGGCAGCACGAAGTGGAACTGCGTGGCCAGGTCGCCAGCGTGCTCGGCGACGATGCGCACCACCGTGTCATCGGCGGGGAACAGCACCATCGGGCCGTACCGCGCGTGAGCCGCACGCAGGGTCGCTAGCCATGCTTCCGTGGTTGGTGCGGTGACCCGTAAGACGCTGTGCCATAGCTTTGAGCGGCAGGTTGGCGCCGTCGGGGTGAGGG
The DNA here is from genome assembly GCA_023252195.1 of Pseudonocardiales bacterium. Taxonomy (GTDB): domain Bacteria; phylum Actinomycetota; class Actinomycetes; order Mycobacteriales; family Pseudonocardiaceae. The sequence continues at coordinate 40,815 of JAHEXI010000018.1, read as the reverse complement.
AAGCACCAACGATGGGCACTCCCGTGCCGCGCAGGCCCCGAGCAATGGCCAGCCCGATGGCGGTGCCGGCACCTGCGATCAGCCCCGGCGGCAGCAACGGGTTCAGAAGCCCGGTGGTGCTTCGGTCGACATCAGTACCCTTCTCCGTGAACAATCGGGATCCCCCCTATACGCGGAACCGCCGCTGTAGCCTCCCTAGCCTTGGCGGTTGACCACGTCCCTGTCGCCCTATGAGTGGTCCCGGAGGATCCACTCCACGGATCCCCGGGGATCCTGTACTGATTGTCATCGTAACTTCGCCGAGAGTGTTACACGAATAACCGATCGTGTGCTCAACGTCATCCCCTTGAGTACATAGCGCTACCGTGCCGGGTCGGGTCGATCCACGCGGCTCGCCTAGTCGGTGAACGTTGCCCGTCCCGGGAGGATGGTGCTTTGCTTGGGACGATGGTCTGGCGGAGCGTCCGGCCGTGCCGGTGTAGGTGATCGCCTGCAGCGCTGCAGGCCACCGCGCAGCGGCGTCGGCCCGGCGTGGAGGATCCTTGCGCTACTAACGAGAGATCTCGGCCTTTGGCATACGTAGCATGCGCTTGGCAAATACTCGAGCTCGGCGGTCGAGCACCGTCACAGGGATATTCTCAAATCGATACTCGAGGAAAGTTGTGGACTGGGCCCCGAACTTGGACTTGAAGCGCCCGAGATTCTGAGAAGCTGATCGCTGCATATCGTACTGCAGACATCCTCGCTGACACGCGGTTTCAATCGCGACTCGATGAAGCAACTCGTTCGCGCCCGTTCCTGCCGCACGCTCTATGTCCATCGCACCGCGCCAGTAGGTTGCCACGACGCCGTGCGTCAGAACGATCGTCCCAGCCAAGGGCTTCCCACCAAGCCAGGCGATATGCACCTCGCATGACTCACCCAAAAGGTCCGCTACGATCTGAAACTTGCGAAATGGTTCACGCCTCGACGCAAGTAAGCGAGCAATGACCAAAGGGCGGCGCCGATCTTTAGCCCAGCGGTCGACTGACATGCGATAAAGAGCGTCAAACACTGGCAGTAGCCGCCCAGTGGTGTCGGATTCTACCGTAATTCCTAAACGCTCGGCTTTTCGGGTCGCGGTGCGCACCGCACCCGCGAAGCGCTTTCTCCAAACGTTGTCGAATCCACCGGAAAGATCCAGCACGTGCGTCGTGCGAGATTCCCTGATAACACCTGAGGGAACAAGCGCTTCCCATAACTGGGCGTCAGCCATCCGAGGCACCGGGACGCTGGTCCTCAATCCGTTGAAGGCTTGCAAGTCTTTAATAATTTGGATGACGTCGTTGGAAGTAATACGACCCTCAGAGGCGAGCAAACCGCAGAATCCCCAGGGGCCGGGCCAGGAGGATTGGGTTTGTAGTTGCCTCGGGAGTCTACGGCCTCGCACAAGTGGCAAAACAATAAGACGCCCGTCAGACGATTCGTATGACCGCGTAACGTCCTCAAGGCCTTCGGAACGGCAGATACAGTCGGACCAGATCGGTGTCTGCAGCATATTTATATTAGCATCCGTGCGTACGACGGCCTCCCATTTTTCCCTGCTTTCAGCCCCTATCGCAACAAGTTGAATATTTCCGGTCAGCTCACCAGCCACCATCGGCTCCTCCTCGACTCGACCCTACCGCGACCTCGAAAATTCTCAGGCAGCTGGGCTCGGCGGGTTGGCGTCCGAGCTAGGATCCTTGGCGGTCCTAGGAGTTTTCGTGGAACTGTCGGTATATGAGCGGAAGGTGAGCCGAATGCTGGCTCCCGGACCGGGCTGGCCGCAGCGGCTACGGTCCGACCGTGACGCACAACAACCTCGCCGACCAGTGCGAGACCGCTGCCGTAGCGCCGACGGTCGTCGGGCAGGCTCTGGTCGGCCAGGCCGGAGGCGAAACGCTCGAACAGTCGCGGACCGCGTATCGGAGTTAGACTCAGGGCTAATGTTCGCGCTATGAGCGAAGGCGGCTCGGCGCGCTCGCGCCGTCACCGTGGCGAGGTGAGCTTCGACGCCTTAGAAGGGCAGGTCGACGGCGAGCGCCGCGCATTCGTTGAGGGCTATGCCCCGTCCGAGAGCGAGGAGGCCCGCTCCGGGGCGCTGGCCGGCGGGTCCGCCGATGTAGCGCGTGTGTCCGGCACGGCGGGCCGCACGATCACGGTGGCCGCCTGGACGCTGATCAGCCGGATCACGGGGCTGCTCCGGGTGGTCGTTATCGGCGCCGTCCTGGGCCCAACCTTCTTCGCCAATGCGTTCCTGTCCGCGAACACCGTGCCGAACCTGCTCTTCGCAGCGATGGCCGGGCCGGTCCTGGCGCTGGTGCTCGTACCAGCGCTCAGCCGTGCGCTCACCGAGCGCGGCGTAGCCGATTCCCGCCGGCTACTCGGCAGGGTCACGGGTTATCTGTTGTTCTGGGCGTCGATCCTGGCCGGCGCCATCGCGGTAGCGTCCCCGCTGGTAGCGCTGGCGGTCACCGCAGGTATTCCGGACGATGCCACTCGCTGGCGGGCATGGCAGCTGACCATCCTGATCGTGCTATTCGTGGCACCGCAGGTGCTCTGCTACACCCTGGCCTCGATCGGGGCCGCCGTGCAACAAACCAAGGGTCGATTCGGGTTGGCCTCTGCGGCACCCGCGGTGGAGAACCTGGGCATGATCACCATGATGGGCGTGGTCGCGCTGTGGTACCGGCCCGGGGTGGACGTACCGGACGTCTCAATCGGCATGGTGCTCGTGCTCGGCGTGGGTTCCACGCTGTCCGTGGCGGCCCACGCGGCCGTCCAGCTCTACGGGGCTTACCGGGTCGGGCTGCCGATTCGGCCGCGAGGCGGCTGGTCGACCGAGCCGGATGCCCGCGAGGTCAGCCAGCGGCTGCGCCACTCGGTGGCCGTAGCGGCCTTCCCGGTGACCTCCATGTTCGCGATGCTGGCCGTCGCGGCGACGGTGCCCGGCGGAGTTTTCGTGTTCCAGGCCGCCCTGTCGGTATACACCGTGATCGGCGCGCTCGGCGCCAGAGCGGTTACCGTGGCCGCGCTGCCCGCGATGAGCGCGGCGGCCAGGGATGGCGTAGCCGGGCCGGTCGGCGCGGCCTGGCGGCAAGCGCTGAACTACAGCGTGATGGCCAGCCTGCCCGCCCTGTGCCTGCTGCTGGCCTTCGCCAGCCCGGTGGCGTCCACCCTGGTCAACGGCGAGCTGCACGACCCGAGAATGGTGCGATGGCTTACCGCCTGCCTCACGGTGCTCGCTGTCTCGCAGTTCGCCAACGCGGGCTACGAGGTGGCCCGACAGACACTGTTCGCTCGATTGGACACTAGCGGGCCACGCCGTGCCAGCACCGCGATGATGGCGGTCCGCATCGTAGTCGCGCTTGGTGCGCTGCTGTTGCTGGCGGACGGCGACCGACTGGTCGGGCTGTGCTGTGCTGTGCTGCTCGGTGATGTGACGGCAGCCGTGATCGCGCTGTTCAAAGTGCGCGCCGCGATCCGCCCGGAGCGGATGGTCGACCCGCGCAGGCTGGCCGTCATTGGGACGTCCACCTTGGCGATGCTGCCCGCGTCCGCGCTCGGCTCATGGATGGTCGGGCACATGGTGCGGGCTCGGGCGCCGCAGGTGATGACGGGCCTGCTCATGGGTTCGGTGGCGCTGGTCTGCTTCGGCCTGGTGTTCGCGGTGCTCACCGGCAAGTTGCCGACGCTCATCGCCAGTGTGCGGTCCCGGCTACCGGGTTGAGGCTGGGACCCGCGCGCCTCCTCGCAGCGCACGCAACCGCGCGGTCCATAGCCGCGCCGCCATCGAGACCGCTTACGGATGTGGCTTCGTCAAAGGTCATATCCGGGCCGGATCATGGGCACCTTCGCGGCGCCGGTGGAGATCGACTGAGGCGTAGCTGTCGAATTCATCGACGTGCAGTACAGGCGGCGTAGCGAGCTCATCGGCGCCCTCGACTCCTTCCGCGCCCTGCTGTAAATCTCGAACGGGTTGGCCGTGCCCTGGTCGATACGCCCTGAACGTAACAACACCATGGTGTAAGGCAGGATGAAGGCATGATGATCGAGGTGATGTGCCGTATCGCCGGCGGCCCGCTCAGGCCAGGCGAACTGGAAGTCGCTCAATCCGACCCTCTGGTGAGCTGGTCAATCAGCACCCGTGATGTGTCGGAGGAGCAGGGTTGGCGAGGCAAGGACCTGGCCGTCGAGCTTCACTTTCCCGACTACACTGTGTGGACCGGTGAGGCATATCCAGTGGCGGACATGGAGCCCGACCACAAAGAGCCTGGGCAACTACCCGAGCAGGAGTCTCGATCGAAGGTGCTACTACGCGGTATCGGCGCACTCAGCGAGGATTCGATCCCGGTGCACTCTGATGCGGTGGCCAAGCGGATCAATGCGATGTTGGCCGCACGTCAGGACTGACCTAGGGGTTCGGGCGACCGCATTGGCGTCGAGCGACACGGCGGGCTGGTCCTCCCTCCCGACGTCACAGGACCCGTCCATGTCTGCTCACGACTCTGCCCGCGCGCCCTCTCGTGCGGCCCCCTCGCCGAATACCATTGCCTCGGGCCCGACGGTCCGCGCTCGCCACCGTACTAGCTGACCTACGCTGTCCGGTCTGTCTCACCGTCCCGGCAGGTCGCCACCACCAGCACGTTCTCAGCGGAGCGCATGATGTGACGCAGCAACAACAACGTGGACCGATCCGCCCACTGCAGGTCGTCCACGACGACCACCGCCGATGACACTGGCGAACCGACGAGAGCGCGAGCGGCTTGCATCCGTGGGGCGAGCACCGCGCGTCGCACGTGACAGGCTGAGATGTGCGGTGCTCGACAAAGGTCCGGACGTGGCAGCGTTGGCGGCAGATCCGCAGTTCCGCGTAGAGCCGCGTCCGGTAAGTGCTGCCGCGCTGGCGGATGCCCGTGAGGTCCTTCGGAGCCTGCTTCCTGCGAGTCACGCGGGCAAGTGTTGCCACGGATCATCGCTTCACTGCTGTCCAACAGCACGTATGAGATGCGCGCCCGGAGAGACTCGAACTCCCAACCTTCTGATCCGTAGTGCGAAGTTCACCTAAGAGGAGTAGCACTACCTGGCACTTTGCTCGCCATAGTTACGCCGCCGAGGCACCAGCGGCACCCAGAGGACTGGAGTAAATGGACAGTCCAATGGACAAGATCCACACCGGTATGTACGACCGGACACGCGTAGGGGGTGCCTCCCTGCTTCTCCGGGTGGTCCGGAGCCTGGTTCGGCCGGTCGGGCAGAGGGGCCTACCGGCCGTGGCGAGGGCCCCATCAGGTGGCTGGTATCTCCGCCCGCCACGTGGAAGGTCATCGTCCGCGATGGCAAGGGCAACGTCTAGCGCGGGGTGCGGCGGCACCGCGCAGCCCGCACGTGCGGTTCCTCAACCGGCTTGGCGCTCGACTGCTGGTGTTCGTCTGGGTCGGTGACACGGTGAACCCCAAGGCCATCGTCTGGCGCTGTGCCGCCGCCTGTGGCGGATGGGACTTGCTGGAGTATCCATCGCACGACGGCATCGGCGGAGGCTCCGGCCGCGATCCACCGCGCGGCGAGCACCACCGGGTGCACCCGGGCCTCGGTGGCGTCGTCGCGCACGAGGTGCGCGAGTGGCGCGCCGATTGTGCGTATCGGGGCCAGCGGAACGATCGCGGAACAGGTGCAGCCCACGTTCAACCCAGCAGTCGATGCGGGTGACACAACAAGGAGCCAACAGCGGCAGTCGCAGGTGATCACCGTCAGCGAGCCGTCAGCGGAACCAACGCGACGAGCCGCACGGGTCGATCCACACCGGCGCGTAGCCGCAGCTCAGCGGCACAAAACGACACTCCAAGGCACACGGGCGCATGGCGGATCACCGTTAACACAGAAGTGCTCGCGGGGCACTTGCCTACCTGGGCGGGGTGAATCCGGTCGTAGTCAAGCACCTGGACAGCGGTCGGGTCGAGTTCGTCGCCTCTTGCCACTCCCAACGATCGCCCACCGTCGGCCCGATACTGCGGCTGGGCTGGCTGTTGTGTGGACGCCGCGCTCAGCGGCGGTTCTACCATCGGTGCGGCAGCGGTTGGGGGAGCTGGTGCGGGCGTCGCTGACCGATGCCCCGGTTCCGGCTGCTAAGCGGTCACCATTGCAGATCGACGACCTGGTGCTGGTGCCCTCCGGGGTGGAACCACACCCCACTCGACCGCTTCACCATCCGCCAACACAACCCGGCCCGATGAGTCCATTCAGGTCGGGCTCGCCCCGCGAGATGGGCGATGCCATACCAGGTTGAAGCTGACGCCATCGGGTAGTCGATACCATATAGCGACACAAACCTTCCCGTTCCGGTTCACCACCCGCTACCGGCTCACCGGCCTGCCCTTCGGCGTTACCCCGGCCACCGCGACGGTCCGAGTACGCGACGGCGAGCTCGCCGTGCGATTCGGGCCTTGGCGAGTACGCCTACCTCGGTATCACCTTCCGCAAGCCGGTTCCCGGCATCGAGCCGACCGGCCTCCTGCGCCACCCGGCCATCACCCTCACAGTCGCCGACTGCCAGGGACTCGCAGCAGTCCTGACAGCAAGGTGAGGTTAGCCCGCCTGTACGTCCGCTAGTAACGCATTCAGCGTATACGCGGTCAGGACCCGAGCGATCCCTCAAGTACGCAGACGGTTCGGGTCGGGAAGATCTTGGAGTAGTAGCGTCCCCATCCTCCAGCGTGGGTACGCAGCGCTTCGAGCGACTGGAGGTCGCGCTCAAGGAGATTTGGCTTGGGAACGGGGGGTAAGTCGGATCCCATGTTCGCCGCGGAGAACCTCCGGGACGGTGCTTGCGGGCCACAGGTCCCGGTGACGTCCTCGCGCATCATCTGCAGGTGCCGGGGTTAAGGTCGGCAGGCGGGATCACACCGGGACGCGGATGGCGACAACGGCGATGTCGTCTCGTGGTCTGCCAGCCTGGAATTCCAGTACTTCGCTGAGGACGGCGCTGGTCAGCGCTTCCGCGGAGTCGAAGGAGCACGCTGCCGCGGCGACGAGCCTTGCCTCTCCGTAAAAGTCTTTTCCGCTGCGTCCCTCGGTGACGCCGTCGGTGTAGAGCAAAAGCGTGTCACCCGGCGGCAGGCTGATGTGCACATCGTGCAGATGCGGCGCGTCTACGACGCCTAGGAGCGCTCCTGGTTTCCCGACGGCGCGGAGTGTCCCGTCGGACTGTCGAAGGAGCGGAAGCGGATGCCCCGCACAGCTCACCGCGCCGGTCCACTCGCCGTCAGCTTGCCTCAGTCGCAGCAGGGCGACGGTGCAGAATCGGTCGGTGTCGTGTTGTCGTAGCACGTCGTTGAGCGTCCAGAGCGCTTTCGAAGGCTCAGCGTGCTGCACGGTGGCGGCGCGCAGCGTGTGGCGGACGAGCGCGGTGACGACGGCTGCGTCGACGCCCTTGCCGCACACGTCGCCTATGGCCACTACCCAGTCGCCGGTGCCGATCTGGAAGACGTCGTAGAAGTCACCGCCAACCTCGCTACCGTCTCCCGCGGGCCGATACGCCGCCGCGACGTCGAGGTTGGGGATGACCGGTGGGATCGGCGGGATCAGTGTCTGCTGCAACGTCCGCGCCAGGGTCGTTGCGCGCGCCTCGGACTCCTCCGCCCGCTGCTTCGCGCGCAGCAACTCGCGTTCGTACTCGCGGCGCAGCCTGGCGTCGAACACCGCAGTCCGTATGACCCTCGGGCCGCCGTGTGCGTCACGTTCGAGAACGGAGTTGACAAGCACCGGCAATCGCGATCCGTCAGCGCGGATGATGTCGAGCGCGATCTCGTGCGCTTGGCCGTGCATGGTGAGCATCGGGGCGTAGTGGGTCTCGTGGTAGATCCGTCCACCGATGGACAGCAGCTCCGCGAAACGTATCTGCCCGATCAGCTGTCCGCGGTCGTAGCCGGTCAGTGTCAGGAACGTCTGGTTCACCTTGATGATCGTCCCGTCCGGAGCGGTGGACAGGTAGCCGCACGGCGCCCGATCGTAGAGCTGTCCGGCATCGTCATCGAGGAGCGCCTCGTAGAAGGCTTCAAGCGCCTCGCTGCCGCTGGGCGTCATCGCAGCGCGAGTGTCGACCTACGCACGAACTGCTCGATCGCAGCGGCCGTCTCTTCCGGTGCAGAGAGGTTGGGGCAGTGCCCTGTGGCGTTCAACAGCACCATCGACGCGTTCGGTATCGCGTCGCGCACGAACTCTCCGACGGAGACGGGCGCGATGACGTCGTTGGCGCACTGCAGGATGAGCGTCGGCGTCGCCACGGCGGGCAGGTCGTCACGGTTGTCGGAAAGAAATGTGACCCGGGCGAACGCCCGCGCGATAACCGGGTCGGTTCGGCAGAAGCTTTCGGTCAACTCCTCCCCCAACTCGGGCCGATCCGCTTGGCCCATGATCACGGGAGCCATCGCGCTCGACCATCCGAGGTAGTTGCTCTCCAGCGACTCAAGCAGGTCGTTGATGTCGTCCGCGCTGAACCCCCCGACGTAGTCGTCGTCGTTTATGTAGCGGGGGGACGGACCGACCAGTACCAACTTGGTGAAAAGTTCGGGTGCGGCAGCGGCCGCGAGGACACCGATCATCGCCGACACGGAGTGCCCGACGAAGACCACATCGCGCAGCTGGAGCTCTGTGCAGATCGCGACGATGTCCCCGGCGTAGCCGGACAGGGACGAGTAGCGCTCCGGCTCGTACGCTGACGGATCGGAGTTTCCGGCTCCGACGTGGTCGAACAGCACCACGCGGAACTCGTCTTCGAACCGAGGCGCGACGTAGCGCCACATGTTCTGATCGCAGCCGAACCCGTGCGCGAACAAGATCGGCTGCCCGTCCGGCTGCCCGGAGACGTTGATGTTGTGCCGGGTCGCAATACTCACCATGCCAGGCTACCGAGATCGGACCACTCCCGACTGCCGTGACGGATACACCGCTTCAAGGCCAACGTGGACGCGGCCAACGGGAACCCCGGGGGCCACACAAGGCGCGAGGGCCCCGGCTGCGCCGACCACACCGACAGCTTCCGAGGCCAGCCGTGGGTCGGCATCGGTTAGGCGCCGTTCGATCTTCTCGAACCAGTGGAGTTTCCTTGTCGGCAGGAGTATCGCTCTCCGCTCAGGATGCACACCAGTCCACCGTGCGGCGGCACCGACCGAGCCCGGCGACGACGAACTCGTCGCGGTGTCCGACCGCCACCACTCCGAGCTGCCGCAAGGCGCCGCAGATCGGGCTGTTGCCTCCAGCCGGAAACGACTCGTTCCGACCGAGGATCCGGGGACCATAGATCGTCACACCGGAATGCCAGACGGCAGCGGTCTGGCGGCCCTCCCGACCGAAGTAATCGGCTTCCAGGTAGGCGATCGGCCCGCGGGCCGACGCGGTGGCCAGCAGTCTCTGTAAACCGATCGATAGCTGCCAGAAGCCGGTTTCTGGTGAGACGCGAATGCCCTGCCGATCCAGCTCTAGCACCAGGTCCCCGGTGACCGGAATCAACGCTAAGTTCACTGTGGCCAGGGGAACGAGACGAGCGCACCGGTGTCGTGCGCTGATCGGCTCAAGCACCTGCGATGTCGAGACAATCGCGCTCAGCTCATAGTGCATCGCTGCTCGGGCGTCGGTTCCGGGCGGGCTTACTCGAGGAATCCGAGGTGCTTGAGCACGTGGGCCGCGGAGGTCGCACGGACGTCGGCCACCTCGACCCGGTAATCCTCGGCGAACAGACCCGCGTGCCTGGTGATCCTGCCCTCTTCGATCAACTCTGCGGCCCTCTCCAGGTGTTCCCGGCACAGCGCGTCGGTCCACAGGCGGTGTCGGATGTAGATCTTGTTGTCGTCCACCGACGTGATCTCCAGGGTCTTGCCGCCGGCCACGGTCGGGATCGTCGCACCGTCGGCGTACCTGCGCTGTACCTCCGACCAGTCCAACGGCATATTTGCCTTCTCCCTCAGGTGGCGGGCGGCGAGATCTCAGCCGTCCGAGGACGGCTCGTCGACCTCGGACGGGTTTGCGGGGGGCAGCGCGCATGCCGCCAGCCCGCGCATGTACTCCATGGTGCTGCGCCGACGAAGGCTCGCCGTGTGCGCGTCGCAGCCCAGGTTCGAGGCCAGCTGCCCGTCGTCCTCCCCCCGCACGCAAGTGAGCACGAGGACCTCTTGATGCTCCAGTGGCAGCCCGGTCAGCCCTCGGAGCAGTTCCGGCCAGCTGCCCACGTCGGCCAGGCGGCCTTCTCGAGCTTCGGCGAGGCGGGCCTCGGCCAGCCGGGCGATGCGCCCGGAGTAAGGCAGTCCGAAGTATCGGAATACCTTGGGCTTGGCCAGAAGCCCCGCGAGCACTTGCGCGCTGACCTGCTCGGCGAGCCGGCGGTTGCCCAGCCGGTGGTGGCAGGTGTAGGTCATCGCGTCGTAGGTGGCGCGGACACGTTCCATCCAGGCTTCGTACTCCGGCAGCAGGGAGGCCGGTGTGCTCATCGCTTCCGCACCAATCGGGGGTTCCTCGGCGCCGCTGCTGCGCTGCGCTGTGATTAGAGTTCGGCGAGCACCGCGTCTGCCGTGCTGACCGAATGGTCGACAAAGCGCTCCTCGACGAGGAGCTTGTTGATTCGACCGTCTTGAAGAATGGCGGCGTAGCGCTGCGAGCGTGCGCCCAGCCCGAATTCGCTGGCATCGGTGTCCATGCCCATGGCATTAGTGAAGGCGGCATCGGGGTCCGCCAGCATGATGATGTCGCCGTTAGTTCCCTCGGCCTTGCCCCAGGCACCCATCACGAACGGGTCGTTGACCGATACACAGGCGATCGTGTCGACGCCCTTGGCCTTGAGGTCGTCGGCTCTGAGAACGAACCCAGGCAGGTGGAAGTCGCTGCACACCGGGGTGAACGCACCGGGCACGGCGAACAGCACGACCCTTCCACTACCAAGAAGCGCGCCGGTCTGGACGCGCTGGAGTCCGTCCGCAGTCATAGTCATGACCTGAACGTCCGGAACGTGATCACCGATGCTGACCATTTGCCGTTGCCTCCGTGAACGGGCCCGTGAGTGGTCCGGAACGCGTGATCCCGCCGTGACGCGTCGACGGGGAAATGGTTGGCGGTTTCCAGCCGGCCGAACAGGGCGGCGGGCAGGCGCGCTGCCCGCCAGCCCGATGTCGGCGAACGGCCGCAGTCAGGGCGTCGCCACCACCGTCTTGACCATGGGAGCAATGTGGGCGCCCTGCACCACGGTGATGTCCTCGGACGACAGGGCGTCCCCCCTGATCGCCGCGTGGGGGACGACCACCCAGCAGGCGCAGCCCCAGATGCACTCCCCGGCCATGCCCTCGAAACGGATCGACTGCTCACTCATCATGACGCCGAGATCGAGGATCCAGGAATGCATGAGCAGCTTCTCTTCCCAGGACTCGATCTTGTCGTAGGCGTCCCTCGCCTCGTAGAAGGCCGTGAAGTCGGTCTTGGCGACACCCGGGATGATGATGTTCGCGTAGGCAGTGAGCTCATCGAAGAACTCTGCATGCTCGGTGTGCAGGGTGCCATCCTCACCGGGCAGCAGGTAGGTCTGCAGCGTCTCTTCCAGCTTCTTCTGCAGGGTGTCGTTCCACAGCTCCCGGGGGGCCACCGAGTGGGCCTCGATGTAGTCGGTCTTGAACCCCTCCTTGAGGCCGGACCACTTCGGTATGTATCCGATCCACTTGCCGACGACCTCACGCCATTTGCTTCGCGGCTCGCCGGGAAGCACCTCCACCCCGGGGTGGGTGAACTTCGCGACATCCAGCACAGTCCAGGCGCGGTCACCGGAGGTGTTGCGCTCGTGCGGGGCACCGGTGAAACCGGCGGGTCGGAGCAGCTTGAACAGCAGCCGCCCGTAATCCTGCACGACGAACCGGGTGAAAGAGTCATCGATGAACTTCCGCGTGACGCCCTTGCGTAATGCGTCCCGGATCGCCGGCTGGCCGGTCTTGGTGTAGGAGCCGAGCCGCTGCCAGGAGTGCTCCTGGGGCAGCGCGAGGAACCCGCCGGTGAACGGGTTCTTGTACAGGTCGCCCCAGACCGCCATGACACCCTGGTTCTTTGAGTCGTCGAGCATGCAGTCCAGCTCGTTGATCGTCGGGAACAGGGCAGCCTTGCCCCCGGCGTGCTCCTCGTCGCCCGAGAAGGGCATGGTGGCCACACCGACCACGGGGATCCGCCGGCCGAGCTTGACGTTGGACAGGTGCCTGGCGAGGTCCACTACCATGCCGCTGCCGGTACCGCCGGCCATTGAGAAGAACACCAGCACGATCGAGGGCAGCTTGGTGTCGTTGATGCTCTGCACGAACGCGTCGAGCTCCTTCTCCAGGGACCTCGGCTCGCCGTAGTAGTAGTGCCCGTAGATCGCCTTCGAGATCGCCCGTGGGAACGTGTCACCCGCCTTGGGCAGTTCCAGGTCGGCCGGTAACCACGGTTCGTAGTTGGGATTCCAGTAGTAGCGGGGGTATTCCATCTTCAGGAACTCGCGCCACCGGTTGAGGCTGGTCTGGAGGTCCTCGCGATCCGGGACCTCGAGGCCGACCGTGCGGACCTGCGCGCGCTCTCGGGGAATTCCACGCTCGTCGAGCCTTTGGTTGAGACCGTTGGAGTACTCGCGCAGTTCGTGCATGTCCTGGTCGCCGATGTCGATCGCCAGGCCAGTGAAACGGGCTCGAGGATCCTCGAGCATGTCCTCGATCTCACCGGTGCGCAGGAGTGCCTCGACCATGTAGGCACCGGTCTTGCCGATCCCGATCGCGTGAATGCAGTGGGGCGACTGGTTTCCCGTCGCGCTGTGGTACATAGACAGTCCCATGACCTGGTTCCTCTCCTGGTGAAACTGCGCTTACTTTTCGGTGCGACCTGACTTGCCTGGGCAGGAGAACGGCGGCGTTCGCGCCGTGTCGTCATGTCACTCGAGGAAGCCGAGGTCCTTCAATACTGTGGCGGCGGTCGTCGGTCGCTCGTCGGCGACGAAGGTGCGGTACTGGTCGACGAAGTCGCCAGACTTTCGCGTCATCTTCCCGTCCTCGAGCAGTGCCACCGCTTTCTCCAAATTGGCCCGCGATAGGCTGTCTTTCCACAGCCGGTGCTTCACGTAGACCTTCGCCTCGTCAGCGCCGGTCACCGCCAACGTGGACGATCCGGGAATCGGTGCCACGTCCGCGCCGTCCTTGTATCGCGCGACGACCGCGTCCCAGTCCAGCGCCATCACAATTCTCCTCCTAGCGGGCAGACGGGCGTGCGGTGATCCCCGGCCTCAACCGGAACCGACCGTCACGGGTGACTCGACTGGTGCCTCTTCGCCACGAATGGCCGCATAGGGCACGACTACCCAGCAGGCGCAGCCCCAGATGCACTCACCGCCCATGCCGTCGAAGCGGATCGATGGTTCGCAGAGCATCACCCCGAGGTCCAGCAGCCAGGAGTGCTTGAGCAGCTTCTCGTCCCAGGTCAGCGTGTCGTAGGTGTCGCGGGCGGTGAAAAACATCTCGAGGTCGAGCTTGCTCGCGCGTGGTACGACGACCGTGACCATGGGCTCAGCCGGGCCCTCCACCTGCAACACAGTGGGCTCCACAGTGGTGCTGGCGATCTGCCCGACCTGCTCCCGCAACTGCGTGATCGCCTTGGCGCTGAATGCCGCCTTCGGCCCAAGGATGCGCGCTTCGATGTATTCGGTACTGAATCCCTTCACCAGGCCGCAGCCACCCAGCGTAGCGATGTCTGCCGCCTCGCGGGTGGCGAGCACGTTGATCCATCGGTCGTTCGGCTCGCCGCGGATCGCTGGGTGCCAGGCGTCTGCCGGCACTGACAACCAGTTCAGCGCCTTTAGCGTCTCGTAGAGGTGTACTGAGTCATCACGGGTCAGGAAGCTCGCGATCCCGGAGTCCACATACGAGTGGGTGTCGGCGAGGTTGCCTTTCATGGCGAACACGTCGTCCTGGGGCACGGCGAAGAATCCGCCGGTGAATGGGTTCTTGTACAGGTCGCCCCACACCGCCATGACACCCTTGTTCTTCTCGGTGTCGATCATGCAGTCAAGTTCGTTGATCATGGGGAACAATGAGCCGTCGAAGATCTCCGGGGGGTCACCTTCGCAGGGCAGCACGCCGACGCCGACGACCCATGGCCTGCGGCCGAGCTTGATGGTCGACAGGTGCCGGGCGATCTCGACGACGATGCCGCCGCCGACCCCGCCCGCTAGGCTGAAGACCACCACGACCAGCGGCGTGGCCTGGCTTGCCAGCACACTCTCGGCGAAGGCGTCCAACCCCTGGGTGATCTCTCGGTGCTGGTAGTACTCCGAGCCGTACACCGCCTTCGCGAGTGCCCGCGGAAAGTGCTCACCCGGGCCGGGCAGCTCCACGTCCGCGGGCAACCAAGGCTCGTAGTTGGGGTTCCAGTAGTAGCGGGGGAACTCCATCTTCAGGAACTCACGGTAGCGGTTCAGGCTGGTCCTCAGCTCCTCGTTGCCAGGAATGGGCAGCGCTACGGTCTGGACGTGGCTTCGCTCCGGTGGAAGGTCCGCCCCGGCCTCGCGGACCTGGCCTAAGTCCTCGTCGCCGATGTCTACCGCCAGTGCCGAGAACCGGGTGGTGGGGTCGGCGAGAAAGCCCTCCGGGCGCTCGCGCAGGAGTTTCGTGATGACTGCCGCCCCGGTGCCGCCCAAGCCGAGGACGTGCAGCGAGAACGGGCCCTCGTGCGCGCCCGCGCGATGGACCCCCTCGGTGCGCAGCGCCTCGATCCGGGCCAGATCGCTGATCAAACCGTGACTGTGACCGTGTTCGTGATCGTGCTGGTGACTCTCGGTCGCCATGTCCGGTATCTCCTCGCAGGTCGGTGGGTCCAGAGGTATGGGACGGGTCGGTTGGGGCCGGGCTCAGGTGGTGGCGCGCGACAGTTCGTCGGTCGTGGCGGCGCCATTGGAGACCTGGTTCGGAATGCCTTTGATCGGGCTCTCCGCCGTTCCGATCGTCGGGCGGGTGAGGGATTCCACCTGGCGCTGAGCCGCCGCGGGATCGGTTACCCAGGTGCGGTAGAAGTCGAACGGGCACTCAGCCACGCCCTTGTCACCGTCTCCCGATGCCAGTACTCCGGTGTAGCCGCGGTGCAGCAGCTTGAACATCTGGTTCTGCGACTGCCAGTTGGCACGAGCGTCGCGGATCAACGACGTGGAGAGTTCGGCGTACTGGATGCCGTACTCCTCCTCGCCAGTCTCGCCTAGCGTGCGGCCGTCGAACCCGATGATCGAGGAGTGGCCGAAGTAGGAGTACACGCCGTCGAAACCGGCTGCGTTGGCGACCGCGACGTAGCAGTTGTTCATCCAGGCCATCGCCTTCGCGACGATGATCTGCTGATCCTTGGCCGGGTACATGTAGCCCTGGCAGCGCACGATGAGCTCGGCGCCCTTCATCGCGCAGTCCCGCCAGATCTCGGGGTAGTTGCCGTCGTCGCAGATGATGAGGCTGACCTTTAGACCTTTGGGCCCATCCACGACGTAGGTCTTGTCCCCCGGGTACCACCCTTCGATCGGCACCCAGGGCAGGATCTTGCGGTATCGCTGCACGATCTCGCCCTGGTCGTTCATGAGGATCAGGGTGTTGTAGGGGTTCTTGCGCGGGTGTTGCTCGTGCTGTTCGCCGGTGAGCGAGAAGACTCCCCACACGTTCGCCGCGCGACACGCCTCGGCGAAGATCTTCGTCTCTTCGCCCGGGATTACCGACGCGGTGGCGAACATCTCGTCGCGGTCGTACATGATCCCGTGGGTGCTGTACTCCGGGAAGACGATCAGGTCCATCCCCGGCAGGCCCTGCTTGATCCCGACCACCATGTCGGCGATCTTCATGCAGTTGTCCCTGACGTCCTCGCGGGTGTGCAGGCGGGGCATCTTGTAGTTGACGACCGCGACACCTACGGCGTCGTTGCTGCTGCTGATGTCTCCGTGCCGCATGGGCGGACTCCTCCCGCTGCGCTCAACGGATCGGCGATCGTCGATCCGAGCGGTAGTTCCTTCCATATAGAACTATTCTGCGAGGAAGCAGTCCTGTCAAGAGATCAGAGCGTAGCCCGGGTCAGAGCGACGAGACGATGTCGAACTCCAGCCCGGCCGCACGCGCGAGGTAGATGCGCTGCTCGACGTGGGCGTCGCGCAACCCGAGTTCGCCGCGCGGCCCGCCATAGCGAGCGGCCTGCGCCACGGCGCAGATCTGTCGCACGTCCGACGATCCGGCTCGCCGGATCAGCTCAGCGAGCAGCTGCAGCCCCTCGTAGCAGGACTCTCCGAGACTGTTGAGCATCGGAGCGTCCACGCCGAAGCGCCGGGTATAGCGAGCGTTGAAGTCGAGACTCTCCGCGGTGGGCAGGCACTCGAAGTAACCCGCCGCCACGAACAGCCCCGCCGTGTTGTCGGCACCCGTGGCGAGAAGCATGTTCTCGTCCATCAGGGGGCTCAGCCGCACGCACCGCCGGTCCAGCTCAGCGCGCGCGAACTGCCGGTTGAAGTGCACCGCGTCCTCACCGACGAGGAACATGAGCACGCCCTCGCACTCGCTGCGTTCGACCCGCCGGATCACCTTACGGAAGTCGGGTGTGCCCAGCCCGACGAAGATCTCGTCACGGATCTCGGCACCGCAGATCCGGGCGAAGCCCCGGCTCACCGCAGCCGAGCGGCGCGGCCAGATGTAGTCGTTGCCGACGATGCACCATCGCCGTACGCCCATCTCGCCCGCCATCCACTGCAGGGACGGCAGGATCTGGCGCTGCGGTGTCTCGCCGGTCAGAAAGACACCGGGGCTGCGCTCCCCACCCTCGTACAACGCGGTGTACACGTAAGGGACCCGCTGGGCGATGCGGGGCACCAACACCTCCCGCACTGCAGAGATGTGCCAGCCCACCACCGCGTGGACCCGGCCGGCCGAGATCAACCCATCGATCTCATCGGCGACCCGGGCCGGCGGCGCACCACCGTCCACCGTCAACAGGCGCAGCTCGCGACCGAGCACGCCGCGACCGGCGTTGACCTCTTCCACAGCCAGTTGGGCGCACAGCTCGCAGGACGGGCCGAAGATCCCGGCGGGGCCCTGGATCGGGACCACCAGGCCAATAGTGAACGTCCCTCGATGCCCTCGGTGCGTCGGCATTGCCGTCCCTCGCGTCAAGACCGCGTGCAATCGCCAGAATGCCGAATGGCGGTCCGTCGTCCGACATCGTAGGGCGACGCTGGCTATTGAGATACCTCCCATTAAGGCGCAAGTCTCCCGATTCCGCCGTCGAACACAGGTGCCACCGCGCCACCCGGACGTCGCTCGAGCGTCGGCGGCGGGGTGAGCAATCGCCGGGTCAGCGCGGGCCGACATTTCTGGCCTGGGCAAAGAGCGGCCCACGGTGACGCAGTGGCCGGCTGGGAGTGCGCTGGGGCTGGCGCCGGGGCGCTGCCCAGCCGTCTTGCCACCAGTCCGTGTTATTTTCTGGTTAATCAGTTTCGGATGACATCACTTCGGGAGTCCCTGTGACGGCAGGCACCGAGCTGGGCCTGGCCCATCTGCTCAGCCAAGTGGAGAGTCGCGTGACTCGACGCCTGGTCACCATGCTGCGGGCACACGACTGCGAACTCGCGGAGTGGCGGGTGCTCCGGCTGTTGGCGGACGGCCGTGGCCGGCCGATGAACGAGATCAAGGATTTCGTCCTGCTGCCCGGCCCCACACTCACCAAGTTGATCGACCGGATGGTCGCCGACAATCTCGTCTACCGGCGCGGTGACCTCGAGGACCGCCGCCGCGTGCTGGTGTTCCCGGCCCCACGCGGCGTCGCGAAGTACGAGACCATCCGCGCCGCCGTCGACTCCGATCAGATGGAGCTGGCCGAGCGCATCGGCGATGAGCAGCTAGTGGAACTGACTCGGGTGCTGTCCCAGATCGCCGACGCCCTGCGCTGAGTACGAGTCAGGGCGGCGACGTCGATGATCCGGCGGCCTCCGTAGTCGCCGCGCGCGAGACTTGCGTCCCCGACCCGCGGGGCGTTGACACTCCTCAGGCGTAGCTGCAAGATACCTGACCATCCGAACTATGTTTCTAACAGAAATATTCTGGTAGGAATTAAAACTGACCAGGCCTCACGTAGCGTGACAAGGCGATCGAGGATCCCGATGACCATCGACTTGGACACAACCTCCCGGTTTACCCGGCTCCAGCGTTCACTGTCCCCGGCGGAGTGGACGGCACTCGGCGGCATGGCCGGCTTCATCCTGCTGTTGCACTTCGTGGGCTTTGGTGTGCTGGCCGGCGTCGTGGCGCCACGGAATTACCATGTGGGCAAGTCCGCAGTCTATGGCATCGGTCTGGGCCTGACCGCCTACCTGCTGGGTATGCGGCACGCCTTCGACGCCGACCACATCGCCGCGATCGACAACACCACCCGCAAGCTGATGGCCGACGGGAAACGGCCCCTGTCGGTCGGATTCTGGTTCTCCCTGGGACACTCCACGATCGTGTTCGGGCTGGCATTCCTGCTCTCAATCGGCGTCAAGACACTGGCCAGCCAAGTCACTGAAGACAAGTCGTCGGCGCTGCAACAGAACCTCGGCTTGATCAGCACCACGGTGTCCGGGGTGTTCCTCTACCTCATCGGCATCATCAACCTGGTCGTCCTTATTGGAATCATCACAGTGTTCCGAGAGATGCGGCGCGGCGCCTACGACGAACAGACTCTCGAAAGCCAGCTCAACAGCCGCGGGTTCATGAACCGCTTCCTGAGCGGGGTGACGAAGGCTGTCACCAAGCCATGGCAGATGTACCCGACCGGCATGCTGTTCGGCCTGGGGTTCGAAACCGCCACCGAAGTCTCGCTGCTTGTATTGGCCGGCGGCGCCGCGGCATCCAACCTGCCCTGGTATGCGATCCTGATTCTGCCCACGCTATTCGCAGCTGGGATGTGCATGCTGGACACCGCAGACGGCTGCTTCATGAACTTCGCCTACGGCTGGGCGTTCTCCAAGCCGGTCCGCAAAGTCTACTACAACATCACCATCACCGCTTTGTCAGTCGCCGTCGCACTGATCGTCGGCACCATCGAGTTGATCTCCATTCTCACCGACAAACTCGGCATCGACTCCGGTCCGCTAGCCCTGATCGGAAACCTGAACCTCAACGGCGTCGGCTTCTTCATCGTCGGGTTGTTCGTGCTGACCTGGATCGCGGCACTCGGGATCTGGCGATTCGGACGCATCGAGGAAAGGTGGTCGGCCAACCTTGCGGCCAACCCGCCCTCGCCGGACTAGCTGAGGGTTCTGTTGTCACCGAGGTTACGGCGTACTCACGCGCTGCGGCGTCATTGTGCGCGCAGTCGACCACGTCCGGCAACTCGTAGTCGCCGTCGCACACCGTGCAGGTGTGGGTGGCCGTCAGGTCCGACGGTCGCCGGGCGCGCTGTCATGGAGGTGAGGCTATCGAGCGGATCACGCGCCGTCGCTGAGGTTCGCGATGAGCGTGGCTGGACCGGAGAAGGCGAACTGATTGGCGCGCCTCCTGAGCGGAGACCGACTGCGGCAGCGGCGGGAAGGCGAGGTCGGGGTCCGCGTCTGCGTTGAGGGCCTTGAAGGAGGGATCGAGCCGATGGAGAAACCTGCCACAGCGCCGGGACACACGAATCCGTGGCGCAGACGATGTTGGCGCCGGCCGTGCCGCGGTAAGGGGCGTCAGTCCGACCATGTCGTCGACCGAGCTGCGGACGTCAGGCCAGAACTTGATCGTCCATCGTGACCCCAGGGTTAGCCGAGCGTGACGTTCGAGGACGTCGTGTTGTCCTGGATCTGCTGACGCAGCCGGTCGCGGAGCACGATCGCCGGGAGCCTGCTTCCTGCCAGCTGCGGGGGAAGTGTGGACGCGGGTTAATGGACAGTGTGATGGGCAAGATCCATTTGCTCAGGCTAATTTGACCTTCTGCTGTTGCTTCGCCGCTGGTCAGAGGCGGTGTAAACAATGGATTAGCTCCGCGCGCTGCGGTCGTGATCGTCAGGGCTGTAGTTGACAGCGAAACACACAGGCGACGCACAGCTGGCCCAGATGCGGGCGGTCGACGGTGGTGGCAGGGAAAGGAGCCGTCATGGGTGTTGTTGGAGTTCCGCTGGGCCTGGTGCTGCTGGTGTTCGAACTGGCGCTCGTGGCGCGGATGGTCCTGGACTGGGTAGGGGTGCTGGCTCCCGGGGACGGGAGCTGGTCGATCCCGGCGCGCCGGACGGTGCACGCCGTGACCGAGCCGGTGCTGGCCCCCGTCCGCCGGGTGCTGCCGCCGGTGCGGCTCGGTTCGGTGTCGATCGACCTCGCGTTCACCGTGGTGTTCGTCCTCGCGCTGGTCCTGCGCACGATCGTGGCAAGCCTGTGATAGCCGCGGGACCGGTCGACCCCGCGGACGGGTGCCGGCATCGGGCTGGGACGGCCGCGGGCTGCCGCCGGTGGCCGCGGAGCGTGTGCGGCTCGCGGCTTCCGGGCCGTGGATCTCGCTGCTGACGTTGCCGGCCGCGGCCGGCTTGCGGACGACCGGGCTAGTGCTGTCGGGGCGATGACGGGCTCGATAGTCACGCAGATCGGCTGGTCCGGACATGCGACTGCGGCACCCTTTGCCGACCTCGATCGGCCCGGCAATGGTCGCGGCGCCGCAGTTGGACGGGTTTGCGCCCTACACCGAGGCCCTCTGTTACGGCTATGACACGGCGGTGCGCTCGCTGCGTGCCGACCACAATGTACCGACACCGCGGCTCGTTCACCCAGACACCGACTGACCAGGCAGCGCCCGATGACCATGGAATCTGTGAGTGTCGTTGCGGTGCTCCTGGGTGGGAGTGCTCCAGGCTCGGTACCGGCAACTCGGTGTGACCCGTATTGGGATCTGGCCGCTTTGGCGTGTCTTGGTCTTGACTTGTCCGCCGTGGTTGCCGGCACTGGCCTGGCCCACCAGTTGGCCTGATCAGAAGCCTGTCCGCCGGTTGGCGTGACCCGTCACAGAGGTGCCGCTCGGTGACTCCATCCAGGCCGGTGCCGACGTTTGACCCGCGCCCAGGAAAGGGGACAGGCCGTTGCCCATGTTGGCAGAAGTCGTCGATGCCGTCATCGGTGTGGACACCCATCGCGACACTCATCAGGTGGAGATCGCTCTCCCGACCGGGACACCGATCGCGACGGTCACGATCAGCAACGACAGCGCCGGTTTCGCCGCGCTGCTCGGGTGGATCTTCGATCATGCCCCGGGTCCGCGGTTGGTGGTGTCGATCGAGGGGACCCGCAGCTACGGTGTCGGCCTGGCCCGCGCGGTCGCCGCCGCCGGGTTGATGGTCATCGAGTGCGAGCAGCCCCACCGCAAGACCCGCCGCGGCAAGGGCAAGTCCGACCCGATCGACGCGCACCTGGCCGTGCTCACCGCGCTGCGCTGCGACGTCGAGCGGTTACAGACCCCGCGGGCTGACGGTGACCGGGAAGCGCTGCGGATCCTGCTCGGCGCCCGCCACGACCTCACCACCACCCACACCGCACAGACCAACCGGCTGCGGGCACTACTGCTCGGCGGTGACGACACCGACCGCCAACTCGCCCGTGGGGCGCTGTCCGAGACCGTCCTGGCCGCCCTGGCCAGGCGCCGCAGCCCCCGCGACACCGACCGCGCCCAGGCGGTGCGCCACGGCGAGCTGCGCCGCCTCGCCCTCGCCCTGCGCGAGAGCAGCCGCGCGCTCAAGGCCAACCGCACCCAGCTGGCCGCCATCGTCGCCGACCTCGCCCCCGGGCTGACCGACCGCCGCGGCATCGGACCGGTCAGCGCCGCCCAGGTGATCACCAGCTTCTCCCACCCCGGACGGTGTCGCAGCGACGCGGCGTTCGCCGCCCTCGCCGGCCCCAGCCCGCTTGCGGCCAGCAGCGGGCGCACCACCCGCCACCGACTCAACCGCGGCGGCGACCGGGCGCTCAACCGCGCCGTGCACACCATCGCCCTCACGAGGATGCGCTGCTGCGAACGGACCCGCGCCTACGTCACCCGACGCACCGCCGAGGGCAAGACCCACCGCGAGATCCGACGCTGCCTCAAGCACTACATCACCCGCGAGCTCTACCGCGCCCTGACCACCACCATGACCCCCGCGAACAGCCCCACCGATGTCTGACACCCCATCCCCGACCCCGTCGCGTGACGCACCCGTGACGCCACCCAGCTACCTGAACTGCCAACACCCGATCCCGGCCGGCCACGGACGGCGCTACTGCAGCCCCCGCTGCCGCCAAGCCGGCTACCGCCGACGCCACACCACCACCCCCCAACCACCACCACTGCCCCCGACCCGCCCCCGCCGCGACACCACCATCTACACCTGCCCCGACTGCGACACCTTCACCCGCCGCCTCGGCCCCGGCGGCCACTGCCCGCACTGCGACGAACCCGTCACGGTCAACGAACTACTCCAAATACCCCTTGACAACACATAGAAGCGTCAAGCGGTCTCGGCCCGATGGGCGATATGCAGCTGCTGGCCGCGATGCTGCCCACCGACCCAGCCCGACGCGCGGGTGCTGTGCGTGGCGCTCGCCGGCGGGCTCGGACGGCAGCTGAGGTGCTCCTGTTCGGATGCGATTGACAGCAGCCGCACAGCTCTCACACAACTTCGGGCGGGACGCTCACGGGCATGACAGCGCCGACTCTGCGATGGGTTGATGGGGAACCCGCTGCCCGCGACGGTGCCCGACCGGAGCCACCACCGCCACCGGTGGCCATGAATGGTGGTGCCACGACACTGTCCCGCCGGCCGCGATGGCGTGTCGTCGTCGGATGCATGCTGGCAGCGCTGCTCGTGGTCGAGGCCGGTCTGGTTGGCCCGGAGATCGCCGGTGCTCTGACGTCGCTCTCGCGTGCCGACGCCGGCTGGCTGATCGTCGCCACGGTCGCTGCCGCGGCC
Source organism: Pseudonocardiales bacterium (assembly GCA_023252195.1). Taxonomy (GTDB): domain Bacteria; phylum Actinomycetota; class Actinomycetes; order Mycobacteriales; family Pseudonocardiaceae. Next base: position 17,849 of record JAHEXI010000018.1, on the reverse strand, counting down.
TCGATGAGCATGTTCGCTCGAGTACGCTGCCGGCTGCTGCGCGCGGCCGGCGTGGTGGTGCCGCTGCGAGGCTCCGTCGCGGCGGTATATGCGGCGAACTCCCTGCACGCCACGCTGCCCGGTGGCGGCGCCTTCTCCACCGGCTACAGCTTTAGATGGATGCGCTGCCGAGGCGCCAGCGGTGCAGTGGCCACCTGGTGCCTGGCCGCGAGCGGGCTGGTGTCGACCGGCTCTCTGGTCGCGTTGGGGCTGCTGAGCTCGCTGTTGGCGGGTGGTCGGGGCAGCGTGGTGCAGCTCACGCTGGAGATCATCGGCGTGCTCGCGCTGGCGATCTCCGCCCGCCACCTCGGCAGGCGCCCCGAACGGGTCGTCGCCGGTGGCCGGTGGATCCTGGCCCGGGCGAATCGGATCCGGCATCGCAATCCCGCCGCGGGGACCGACGTGCTGGACGAGCTGGTAGCCCAACTGCGGTCCGTGCGGCCCAGCGGCCGGGACTGGACCGCGGCGACCGGGTTCGCGCTGCTCAACTGGACCTTCGACGCGGGCTGCCTGGCCGCCTGCGCGGCGGCCCTAAGCGTGCACGGACTGACGCTCCCACTATTACTCGTCGCCTACACCGCAGGCATGGCGAGCTCGGGACTGTCGCTGATACCCGGTGGGATCGGCGTGGTGGAGGCCGCCCTCGTCCTTACTTTGGTCGCGGGTGGAGTCCCGGCCGCGGCGGCGTTGCCCGCGGTCTTGCTGTACCGGCTGATCAGCTTGGTCGGAGTGGTCGGCGTGGGCTGGATGGTGTTTGCGGTCCAGCAGTGCCGGCGCGATCCGGTCGCAGTCGATGCAGCGCGATCCGGGCACGAGGCGCGTGATCAACGTTCGTTGACATCTCCGGAGCGTCCGAACCCACTCTCGGGGGGCACCTTTGCATTAAGGCGAAAGGAGTCCTCGCCTCGTACCAAAGCGGCGAGGCAGGCTCAAGCACTTGGGAGAACCGTCATAAATCGGGCATTTGAAGGCCCGCCGCTGGCTTTGGGACGGGCAGGCGGATCACGTCGGTGATCCGATCGCGCAATGCAACTGTGCGGCCGCAACCTCACCCGTCGGACAGCTCAAAGACCTGCGGCGCTCTCAGGTGCACCTCGGCCCGAATGCAGTGATCGAGCCTGAACCCCTCGGTGGGGACATCGACAGCGATACGAGTGTGCCGCGACCGGGCGAGGCGTAGCTCCACTGCCCACCGAAGATTCCCTCCACCGAGCGTCGCCGCATACGGGTCCGCGTCGAACCACCGATCACCGGAATGCGTGGCGGTGAGATCGGGCCACGTCGATTAGCAGCGGACTGAACCACTGCACTACCGGAATACACTCATCGACCAGCAGTTGTCGGCTGTACATCGCCGGCAGCTCGCCGACTCCGCCGCCGCGTTCCCGCAACGCCGCAGCGTCGCGGTGAGCAAGCGTCTCGGGCCCGGAAGTCAGTGTTCCCGGGTGTGATCAGAGCTCGATTCGTGAGCCCATCACGACGGTGCGGTCGACGGGCAGTTTGAAGTAGGCGGCGGGTGTGGCGGCATTGTGCGAGAGCCCGATGAACAGGCGTTTACGCCAGGTCGCCATGCCCGGGCGACGGCTGCGCTCGATGGTGATGCGGGACAGGAAGTAGGACGCGTTGTCCGGGTCGAGATCGAGCTCGCCGGACAATCCGCGGGCCTGGCGCAGCACCGCGGGGATGTCCCACTCGTCCTGGAAGCCGAAGCGGACCGAAAGGTGCACGATCCCGTCGTCGGCGTGGCCTAGTTCGTCGATCGTCAGCTGTTCGGCGTGCGGGACGTGCGGCACGTTGTCCGACGTGACCGAGATGATCACGACACGCTCGTGCAGAACGTGGTTGAACTCCACGTTGGCACGCAAGGCGAGCGGGGCGGTGCGGTTGGTCGGGTGCGGGAAGACCGCGGTGCCTGGCACCCGGGCGATGCCCTTGGCGTGCAGTCGCTCGACGAACTCCGGGAGCAGGCCCTCGAGCTCGACGCGCCGTGCGGTGATGATGCACCGGCCGCGCTGCCAGGTGGTCATCACCGTAGCGACGATCGCCGCGATCAACAGCGGCAGCCAGCCGCCGTGGGTGACCTTGGTGAGGTTGGCGCCGAGATAGATCAGTTCGATGCCACCGAAAACCACCGCCACGAGCACAAGCTTCCACCGCGCCCAGTGCCACGCCGCCGCGGCGTACATGAGAAACAGCGTGGTGGTCAGCAGCAGCGTGCCGGTCACCGCGAGGCCGTAGGCCGTGGCCAGGCTCGCCGACGACCGGAACGTCACCATGAGCACCAAGACGCCCCCGAACAACAGCCAATTCACCGCGGGCACGTAAATCTGACCGCTCTCCTTCGTGGAGGTCTGCCGCACGGTGAGATGCGGCAGAAAGCCCAACCGCACCGCTTGCCGTGACACCGAGAACGCCCCGGAGATCACCGCCTGCGACGCGATCACCGTGGCCAACGTGGCCAACACGACCAGCGGAAGCTGCGCCCAGCTCGGTGCCAGGAGATAGAAGGGGTTGGTCACGGCGCGGGGGTCGTCGAGGATCAGCGCCGCCTGCCCAAGATAATTGATGATCAGCGCGGGGAACACCAAGGCGAACCAGGCCACCCGGATCGGACGCCCCCCGAAGTGGCCCATGTCGGCGTAGAGCGCCTCGGCGCCGGTGATCACCAGCACCACCGCGCCCATCGCGATGAACGCAGTGTAGGGATGGGCGGCGACGAACGAGACGACGTAGGCCGGTGACAGCCCGACCAACACACCCGGGCGGGCGACGATGCGCGGCAGGCCGAGCACGGCGAGCGTGACGAACCAGATCACCATCACGGGACCGAACAGCCGGCCGACCCGATGGGTGCCCCAACGCTGCGCCACGAACAGCAGCGCGAGGATGGCGACACCGATCGGCAGCACGGCCCCGGCCAGGCCCGACTGGGCCACCTCGAGGCCCTCCACGGCGGAGAGCACAGAAATGGCCGGCGTGATCAGGGAGTCGCCGTAGAACAACGACGCTCCCAGCACACCCAGCGCCAGCGCGACCGCCGCACACCGCACAGCGGTACCCGACACCCCACGAACCAGCGCGGCGAGCGCCATGATGCCGCCCTCACCGTCATTGTCCGCCCGCAGGATGAACGTCACGTACTTCAGTGTGACCACCAACGTGACCGACCAGAAGATCAGCGAGACAACGCCGGAGACGTCGTCCGAAGTGGGACTGACCGCATTGTTGTCGATCGAGAACACCGTCTGCACCGCATAGAGCGGACTGGTGCCGATGTCACCGAACACGATGCCCAGCGCCCCGAGCGCGAGCCCGAACAGCCCCCCACCGTGCACGGCCGGGTGGCCGGGATTGCCCCCACCCCCGGCCCGCACCGCCGCGGAGGTTGGCTCGGCGGGCTCCCGCCCGGTCGCCAGTTGGGCGGCCGCCTGGGCATCGGTCACCTGCCCAGTCTGCACCGTGCGCGCCGGCGCACTCACGACCTGGCGACCCGGCCAGCAACTCCGATCTTTTGCATCGCAGGAGGATCCGCCTACGTACACCCGCGGCAGGGCCTCCTGGCTGAGCGGCGACCGAGTCGACCGCCTAGGACCAGCCGCTCGCGGTCGGGTCCGCAGCCGCTGTCTTCGTTCCGTCAGGTCCGGGCGCCACCGGCTCACGACCGTTGTAGGGGTTCATGCACAGGTTCTTCACAAGTTTTGCCCATGATTGTCCAAGGTGCCGGGTCGACGCTGACGCCATGAACCAGTCCCAACGGCTCCGGCTGGTCGGCCGCGACCGTGGCCAGCGCCGAGTAACCCACGTGACGCGCGGGATCGCCGCGGGCGGCGCGCTGACCGTGGCGGTGATCACCATGGTGCTCGCGCAGGGACCCGCCTCCGCCGCCTCGACCACGACAGACCCCATCACCACGGCGCAAAGCGCCGGTCTGGAGTCGCAGAGCGCGCCGCAGGACGGGCAGCAGAACGGCGACCAAGGACTGCAGCCCCCGGTGGTGGCCCCGAGCCACTCTCACAGTGCGAGTTCGCACACGCGGTCGGGTGCCTCGTGACCATCGCTACGCCTCACACCCAAGCCACCAGCGCCACCGGTGTCGCCGAGGTCGCTGAGGTGCGGTTTTCGGCGATCGGGACCACGGCGGTGCTGCTGGTCACCGCCCCGGCGGCCGCCGCGGCGGCTGCGGCGATGCTGCGTGCCGACCTCGCTGAGCTGGACCGAGCGTGTAGCCGGTTTCGCGCCGACTCAGAGATCCGGGGTCTGCAACACACCGCGGGCTCCCCGGTAAGGGTGAGTCCGCTGCTGGCCGACATCTTGGACACCGCGCTACGCGCTGCGCAGCTGACCGATGGGGTGGTCGATCCCACGGTCGGGGCCGCGATGGTTTCCCTGGGCTATGACCGGGACTTCGCCGCCCTAGAGATGCAGGGTCCGGCCGTCGTGGCGGTACCCGCGCCGGGCTGGTGGCGGATCGGCTGGGACCCACGATCCCGCGAGATTGTGCTGCCCCGCGGCATCGCACTGGACGTCGGAGCCACCGCCAAAGCGCTGGCGGCCGACCGGGCGGCAGCACGGATCGCCGGCGCGCTGGGCTGCGGGGTGCTGGTCAGTCTCGGCGGTGACCTCGCTGTCGCCGGACTGCCCCCGCAGCGCGGCTGGCGAGTACTGGTTGGCGACGACCACACCCGCCCCGACCCTGACGGCGGCCACAGCGTCTCGATCGTTTCCGGTGGGTTGGCGACCTCGGGGACCGCCCGACGCCAGTGGAGCCGCGGCGGGGTGCGGATGCATCACATCGTCGACCCGCGCACCGGTGCTTGCGCTGCGGGTGGCTGGCGGACTGTCAGCGTCGCCGCCGCGTCCTGCGTAGACGCCAACATCGCAAGCACCGCATCGGTGGTGCTCGGTGCTACGGCGACCGGGTGGCTGACCGAGCGCGGGCTACCCGCCCTCCTGGTCACCAACGACGGGGAGGTGCACACGGTGGCCGGGTGGCCGACCACCGAACTCGCCGAGATAGGGGGCATCTGATGGAGCTGTTGTGGTACCTCAGCCGCGCGACGGGTCTGATCGCACTGCTGTTGCTGACCGCCACGATCCTGCTGGGCATCACCGGGACGATGCGCTTCACCGCGCCCGGCTGGCCCCGGTTCGTGCTGGCCCACCTGCATCGCAACCTCGCACTGCTCACCCTGGCGTTCCTGGTAGTGCACGTGTCCACCGCGGTGATCGACCCCTACGCCGGCATCCGATGGATCGACACCGTGGTCCCCTTCGTCTCGGGCTACCAGACCTTCTGGCTCGGGCTCGGTGTTGTCGCTATCGAGCTACTGATCGCACTGGTCGCGACCAGCCTGCTACGCACCCGCATCGGACTGCGAAGCTGGCGGGCGGTGCACTGGGCGGGCTACGGGTGCTGGCCGATCGCGGTCATCCACGGCCTCGGAATCGGCGGCCAAGACACCCAAACCACGTGGCTACTGGCCCCCACCCTGGGATGTATCACACTCGTAGTCGGCGCCCTGATCTGGCGGGTGCTCGTCACACCCGCCAGCGAGACGGCCCGGGTCCAGGTGACCCGGTGATGAACCCTGCACTGACGCTCGGACCCACCTCCGCCCAGCTCGCACAGACCCAGACGCCGGTCCCGCCGGTGGCGGGCCCTCGACTGCTCACCGGATGGTACGAGACAGGCGCCCCCGCCGACCTGGTCGAACACCACCGCCGCTACGGCCAGCTACCGCTGCCCGGCCGGCCGGGACAACCGGCCCACTTGATCGACGAGGTCACCGCAGCCGGTCTGCGCGGCCGCGGGGGCGCGGGTTTCCCCACCGCCCGCAAACTCGCCGCCGTCGCCGCGGCTGGCCGCCGACCGGTGGTGGTAGCCAACGGCTGCGAGGGCGAACCGGCCAGCGCCAAAGACGCCGCGCTGCTCAGCCTCGCCCCGCACCTGGTCCTCGACGGTAGCGTGCTCGCCGCCCACGCCCTGGGCGCCTCAGAAGTGATCCTCTGCATCCACCAGGGCGCGGCAGCGACCCACACGCTCCCGTGCGTGATCGCCGAACGTGATGATCCCGTCCCGGTCCGCCTGGTCGAAGTGCCCCCGCGATACGTGGCCAGCGAGGCCTCGGCGCTGGTCCACTTCCTGAACTCCGGCGACGCCCGCCCGACCACCAGCCCCCCACGAGCATCCCAACAAGGGGTTAACGGCCGGCCCACCCTCGTTGACAACGTCGAGACCCTCGCCCACCTCGCGCTGATCGCCCGCTTCGGTGCCTCCTGGTTCCGCTCCACCGGCACCCCGCAGCTGCCCGGCACGCTCCTGATCACCCTGGGCGGTGCCATCCGCCGACCCGGCGTCTACGAACTCGCCGGCGGCACCACCCTCGGCACCGCCCTGCAGCACGCCGGCGGGCCAACCACGCCCGTGCAAGCGGTACTGACCGGCGGCTACGCCGGAACCTGGCTCGCCGTCCCCAAGTCCCTCGACGTGCCGCTATGCCAGGAAGGCCCACCCACCACCGGATCTGCCCTCGGGGTCGCCGTCCTGCTAGCCCTACCCCGCACAGCCTGCGGCCTCGCGCAGACCGCGCACCTGCTGCGCTACCTCGCCGCCCAATCCACGAAACAATGCGGACCCTGCACCTTCGGGCTCCCCGCGATCGCCACCGACCTCACCGACCTCGTGACCGGCCACCCCAGCGCCCCCACCGCGCTCGAACGCCTCCACCGCCGGCTCGGGGTGATCCCCGGACGAGGAGCCTGCGCCCACCCCGACGGCGCAGCCCGGCTCACCACCAGCGCACTCCAAACCTTCGCCACCGACCTCCACCACCACATCCACGGCCACCCCTGCCCCGCAGCCGGCGACCCATCACTGTTCCCGATCCCAGGACGGCACTGACATGACCACCCACCACAGCACCGACCACCACAACCGACCCCGGCTACGGGTCGACCCCATCGCCTGCACCGCACACGGACTCTGCGCCGACCTGCTACCCGAACACATCACCCTCGACGAAGATCCGTAGTCGCATGCAGCACCAGGCATGGCAGCGGTGCCCTTCCTCAGCAAGGTCGCGAGAGCGGGGGCATCGTGAACTCGCCCCCCTGCGTCGGTTGCCAACTTTCCGCGAAGACGTCAACGAAGACCGAGAGCAGCTCGGCCGAGTGTCGCTCTGGTTGATCGTCAGTGTGGAGATCACAAATCACCGGATAGGAGAAGTCGTGATGAGCAGCCAGGGTGTGATCTTCAAACGGTGCGGTTGCCGGAACCCCGCGAGCGGGCGACGGCTCGGCAAGACCTGTCCACAGCTGGCCCAGGGCGGGCATGGGAGTTGGTATTTCCATGTGTCGGTGACAAATCTGATGGGTCGGCGGGAGCGGGTGCGTCGGGGCGGCTACCCGACCCGGGCGGCAGCCCGCCATGCCCGCGATGAGACGCTGGACCGCTCGCGGGAGGATCAAACCAGCCACGCGTGGACCCTCGGGCGGTGGCTGCGGTACTGGCTGTCCACCCGGGTCGGCATCCGGCCCACCACGCGACTATCGCACACCCAGTACATCGAACGATTTCTCATCCCGCACCTCGGCAAGATCCGGCTGGCGGAGCTGACCGCGCGACAGTTGACCGCGTTCTTCGGCGCAGTCGCGCAGGAAACCAACCGGTTCGGGCAGCCGCACACGCCCACGACGTTGGCGCACATCCGGACCACGCTGCGGGCCGCGCTCAATAGCGCGATCCGGCAGGGCTTGATCCGCCACAACCCGGCCTGCCAGGTGGAGCTACCGTCGCGGCGGCGCGCACACGCCCTGGTCTGGACACCCGGGCGGGTGGCTGACTGGCACGCCACCGGTATCCGACCTCCCGTAGCCGTGTGGACTGCAGCACAGTTGGCCGCTTTCCTCGACTCAGTGCGCCAGGATCGGCTCTACGCCCTGTGGTGGCTGGCCGCCCTGCGAGGGCTGCGCCGTGGCGAGCTGGCCGGGCTGCGCTGGGCCGACCTCGACATAGACCACCGGCAACTAGTGATCCTCCGAGCACGGACCACCGCCGGCTACCAGGTTTTCGAGGGACCACCGAAATCGGCGGCCAGCACCCGCACCATCGCCCTGGACCGGCACACCGTCGCCGCGCTGCGAGAACACGCCCACCACCAACGCCAGGAACGCCACACCGCTGCCGGCCGATGGCACAACACCGGATACGTGTTCACCAACCGACACGGCAACCCCCTGCACCCCGGGTTCCTCACCCACCGCTTGACTGCCCTGGTGGCCGCGGCCGGGCTACCCCCCATCCGCCTGCACGACCTGCGCCACGGCGCCGCCACGCTGGCACACCTGGCCGGTACCGATCTGAAGACCATTTGCGATCAGCTCGGGCATTCCAGCATCGTGCTGACCGCAGACATCTACACCAGCGTGCTGCCCGCAGCACAGCACAAAGCTGCCGAAGCCACCGCCCAACTGGTGCTCGATGCCGCCCGCAAGGACCGCAACAAAATCACGACTGTAGCGCGGCGAATCCAGGTCGCGGCGCAAATTTCAGAAGGTATCGCCTCTCACACCGACGGCAGATCAGGGATCATCGCAGCTCACTGACCGTCAGCCGGACTCCCGAAGCAATCATCGGCCGTGGCAACCGCTAGGCAACCACCGTCCACATAGAACCCAGTGAACAGCTATATCCGCTGCTGAGAGTGGCGCGCCCGGAGAGACTCGAACTCCCAACCTTCTGATCCGTAGTCAGATGCTCTATCCGTTGAGCTACGGGCGCCTGTTCTGTTGTCGGCCAGCAAAAGATCTGACCGTCCGCGGAGGCTCCGGGATTTGAACCCGGGAGGGGGCGTAACCCCCAACCGCATTAGCAGTGCGGCGCCATAGACCAGACTAGGCGAAGCCTCCCGGGGCCCTTCGAGGCCGCCAGACGAGCAGCCTACACAGCGTGCCCTTGATCGGGCAAAGCGGGTAACCACCGCACCTGTGGCGCCAACGTCGCTGGTCACCACCCTACCGCCGGGTGAACTGGCGCCCGCCAACGGCGCTCGGTGTCGTGAACTCGACAGTACCCACGTCGCACGCGCCAGAAACGTCGGTGCTGTCGAGTTCACGACACCGAGGGACATCAGTGCGCCGGCTGGCGGTGCATGCTCGGTGGTATGAGCGAAACTCCATCACCAGCGATCTGGCCCGCCCTGACCTATGCCGACGCGCCGGCTGCCATCCGCTTTCTGGTCGAGGCCTTCGGCTTCGTCGAAACCATCGTCGTGCCCGGGGACGGCGGCCGGGAAATCGCGCACGCCGAGCTACGCTGGCCCGAAGGCGGTGGCGTCATGCTCGGCTCGACCTGCGACGACAGCGTATTCGGCCGGTTGAAGCCAGGCACGACATCGATATACGTGGTCACCGACGCACCCGACAAGGTCTTCGAGCGGGCCACCATGGCAGGCGCCGAAGTCGTCCGCGGCCTGAGAGACGAGGACTACGGCTCACGTGGGTTCACCGTCCGCGATCCGGAAGGCACCCTGTGGAGTTTCGGCACCTACCGCGGCGCGTGAACACCGGTCAGCGGAGTTTGGCTCCGATACCGATCAGCTTGTCGCGGAAGCTCTCGTAGCCGCGGTCCAGCAGCGAGACTCCGGTCACCGTTGAGTCGCCCTGCGCTGCGAGTGCGGCCAGGACGTACGAGAAACCCGCGCGCAGGTCCGGGACGTGCACGGTCGTGCCTTGCAGCTTGGTCGGTCCGACCACGACGGCGGAGTGTTGGTGATTGCGCGCTCCGAAACGGCATGGGGTTCGTCCGAGGCACTCGGTGAAGACCTGCATCTGAGCGCCCAGCGCCTGGAGTGCCTTCATGTACGCCAGCCGGTTTTCGTGCACCGTCTCGTGCACCACCGTCACACCGTCTGCCTGGGTCAGTGCGGTGACCATGGGGGACTGCCAGTCGGTCATGAAACCGGGGTGTACGTCGGTCTCGATGACTAGCGGGCGGGGCATGGCCTTCTCCCGCCGGAACGTCACCTCGTTGCCGTCGCTGGAGAAGTCGAACTCGCCACCTGCGCGCCGGTACACGTTGAGATACGTCCCAAGATCGGCTTGCCGGACGCCGTGCACCGTGATCTGTCCGTCGGTCGCCAATGCGAGGCTCGCCCAGGAAGCCGCCTCGAGCCGGTCCGGGATGGCGGTGTGCGAGACGCCCCGTAGCCGGGAGACGCCGGTGACCTGCAGCACGCGGCCGGGCTGGACGGTGATCAGTGCACCCATCCGCTGGAGCATGCAGATCAGGTCGATGATCTCCGGCTCGGTCGCGGCGTTGTGCAGCTCCGAGTCACCCGCGGCGACGACCGCGCCGAGCAGGAACTGCTCGGTCGCGCCCACGCTCGGGTACTTCAACTCGACGACGGCGCCGCGCAGACCGCCCACCTCAGCCGTCAGCTTGAAGCCGGTGTCGGTGCGCTGGCTGACCGCCCCGAACGCGCGGAGGACCTCCAGGTGCAGATCGACCGGACGCTCGCCGATGCTGCAACCACCGGGCTTCCACAGCTCCGCGTGGCCGGTGCGGTGCAGCAGCGGTGCACAGGTGAGCACCGGGATCCGGCTGCGCACATGGAAGTACTCCAGATCGCGCGTCCCGGCGGTGTGGATGCCGCGCGCCTCGATCTGCAGCTGACCGTCCGCCGGCTGTGCGGTACTGCATCCCAGCATCTCGAGCAGGTCACTGACCAGCCAGGTGTCGACGATCTGCGAGATGTTGTGGATCAGCACCGGTTCCTCGGTCAGCAGCGCCGCGACCATCAGCTTGGGAACCGCGTTCTTGGAGCCACGGATCTTGACCGTGCCGCCGAGCGGGATGCCACCGGTCAGGTGTAGCGCGTCACCGTCATCAGTCATGGGGAGGCCAAGCTCCTGGGGTGGATGTCAGATCCGACTTCGTAGACGCGCCGTGCGTCGCTCCGGTTGTCCGGCGACATAACGGTACCGTCCGGGTGGCCCGCACGTTCTCAGTGGACGACTTCCATGGTGGCCATCATCGCGTTGTCCGCGTGGCCGAGTAGATGGCAGTGGTAGACGTAGCGCCCGGTGAAGTCGACGAAGCGCGGCAGGATCCGCACGGTTTCGCCAGGTCGCACCGACACGGTGTCCTTGAGGGCCGGTCTCACCGGGCCCTGGAGGTTTGCCGTCGCGGTCGAGTATCCGGAACCGGGCGAGATGGGTGTGGAAGGTGTGTGGGATGCGTAACGCGGTGTCGACGTTGTGAATCTTCCAGACCTCGGTGCTGCCGAGCCGGGGCCAGACGTCGACCCGATCCGGGTCGAACGGCTTATGGTTGATCTCGAACCGGAGCGCTTGCATGTTTCAGGCTCTGGTACGTGTCGGTGTCGCGGGTGGACATCACCGGCCGGGCCACCGGCGGCACCGTCAGCGGAACCTGGAACGGCAAGATTGGCAACGGCGTCGCGTTAGCTGCCTGCAATCGGAATCCGCCCTGCAACGCCACTGAGGCGCCGGCGAGCGCGCCAAGCTTTACCATGTCCCTGCGTTGCAAGGCCGGGTCACCTCCACCAGGACGACCCAGCGAACCGGTACAGCGCCCCCGTTACCCACTGTCATGGGCCGCACCGTACTTACTACAGAGGGTTATGTTCCCGAAGACACGCCGACTTGATGGCCGCAACCCTCAACAGAAGTTCGGCACCTATCCCTGAGCCCGACGCAGCGCCAAGAACGGACGCAGTGAATCCGGGTTGCGCAACGCGCCGGAGCTCAGCGCGCGCGCCGGGTCCATGCCGGCGAGGATCTTCTTCACCGGCACCTCGCACTTCTTGCCGTTGAGCGTGCGGGGCACTTCCTCGATCACGATGAACCGGTTGGGCACATGCCGGGGCGACAGGCCAGTTCGCAGCGACGCACGCAACCGCGGCTCGACGTCAGCCAGCGACACCCCGGCGGCCAGCACCAGAAAGCACAGCAACTCACCTTGGTCAGCACCGGCACCTGAGGTGTCGATGACCAGTGAATCGAGCACTTCGTCGGCGCCCTCGACCACCGCGTAGAACTCCGCGGTGCCCATCCGCACACCACCGCGGTTGAGCGTGGCGTCGGACCGACCGTAAATCACCGACGAGCCTCGTGGGGTGATCTTGATCCAGTCGCCGTGCCGCCACAGGCCGGGATACACGTCGAAGTACGCCTCGCGCAGGCGGGTGCCGTCCGGATCGTCCCAGAAACACACCGGCATCGACGGCATCGGCTTGGTGATCACCAGCTCGCCCACGTCGTCGATCAGCTCCTGGCCGGCCTCGTCGAGGGCCACCACCGCGGCCCCCAGCGCGCGGCAGGAGATCTCGCCCTCCCATACCGGCAGGTCCGGTGCGGCACACAGGAACGCCGTGCACAGATCAGTGCCCCCGGATACCGAACAGACTTGCACCCCCGAACCGATCTTCGAGGCGATCCAGTGGAAACCCTCTGCGGGCAGCGGAGCACCGGTCGAGCCCACCGCTCGCAACGCGGTGAGATCCAGCTCGGCGCCAGGCCGCAAGCCGGCCTTGCGGCAGGACTGGATGAACGGCGCGGACGTGCCGAAATAGCTCACCCGTTCGTCGGCTGCCAGCCGCCACAGCGAACCGAGATCGGGGTGGCCAGGACTGCCGTCGTAGAGCAAGACCGTCGAACCCACCAGCAGCCCGCTGACCAGGTAGTTCCACATCATCCAGCCGGTGGTGGTGAACCAGAAAAACCGCTGGCCTGGCCCGAGATCGGCTTGCAGCGCCAGCGCCTTGAGGTGCTCCAGGACGATCCCGCCGTGGCCGTGCACGATGCCCTTGGGTAGCCCGGTGGTGCCCGAGGAGTACAGCACCCACAGCGGATGGTCGAAGTCCACCGGCTCGAATGCCAGCTCAGCATCGCAGTGTTCCGCGAGCAGATCGTCCCAGCGCACGGTGGCATCCAGCGTCGCCTGGGAGTCCAAGTAGGGCACCAGCACCGTGGCGCGCAGCGATGGCAACTCGGCGCGCAGCTCGTCCACTGTGGGCCGGATGTCGAAACGCTTGCCGCCGTAGAGGTACCCGTCGACGGCGATCAGAACGGTGGGCGCGAGCTGGGTGAACCGATCCGTGATCGCCCGAGTTCCGAAGTCCGGCGAACACGCCGACCAGATCGCGCCGAGGCTGGCGGTGGCGAGGAAGGCCACCAGCGTGTCCGGCGAGTTCGGCACCAGTGCGACCACCCGGTCCCCCGGGCGGACACCCAGCGACGCCAGCGCCGAGCGCGCCGCGGCCACCCGCTGGCGCAGCAATCCGAAGCTCAGCTCGTCCCGAACACCGTCCTCGCGATGGAAGATCACGGCCGGATCATCTGCGCCCTTTCCTGGACCCTCCCCGGGACCGGGAGCCAGCGCGTGTTCGGCATAGTTCAGCGTCGCGCCCGGAAACCACCGCGTCCCGGGCATCGGCTCGCCCCTGAGCACCCGACGCGGCGCGGTATGAAACCGGACGCCGGCGAAATCGGCTAACGCTCCCCAGAACCCCGCCAGGTCGGCCACCGACCAGCGCCACAGCGCGTCGTAGTCAGCCACGACGACGCCCCGCTGCGCCGCCAACCAGCTACGAAATGCCGCCATCCGGGACCGGCCTACGACGTCCGGGTCGGGCAACCAGAGGACCTGGGGCTCGCTCATCTTCTCGTGGTACCAGGGGTCGTGAGTGCATCAGCGCAGATGGGAGCTGAACCAGTTCAGGGTGCGGCCCCAGGCCTCTGGGGCGACGGACTGGTCGGTGTGGAAGCAGCAGTGCACCAGGTCGGTGGCGACGTGGGCGGAGTGGGCGGCATCCCGCAGCTTGTTCACCTCCGCCTCGGGCACGGCACCATCTCGACTGTAGATACCCAGCCATGGGCAGCGCAGCTCGGCGGCAACGTCGACCAGCGCGGGCAAACCCGCCGCCACTGGCTCCATCACCCCGATCCCGCCGATGGTCACCGCCGCACCGAGATCGCGTTGGGTGGCGACAATGAGCGCCACGGCGCCGCCCAGGCCGAAGCCCACCACCCCCATCTGGTCGGCCGCCACGCGGCGCCGCGCCAACCAGTCCAAAGCGGCGTCGGTATCGGCGTGGACGGACTCCTCGGTCAGCCGCTCGAGATGGCGCCGGGCGGTAGCCCCGTCGGCGGCCAGCTCGTCGACACCGTCCCGGTGGAACAGATGCGGGATCACGGCCAGCCAGCCCTCACCGGCAAGTCCCGCGGCGAGCCGCCAGACGTCGTCGGTGACACCGCGAACGTCGGGCCAGACGACGATGCCTCCACGGACCGCGGACTCCGGGGTAGCGACCGTCAGCCGCAGCCCGGCGCCGTCGTAGAGCGGGATCTGTTCTAGGCTGCGTTGCGTCATGGCCGCACCCCACTCGTCGATGGCGAACATCGGGTGACGGCGCATCTTACCCGGTCAGCGGTGGTCGTTCACAAAGATCACTTATTCGGCTGACGAAGGCTCATCACGGTTTGTGTGCCGTGAGCGACAGATCTTGTCGTTGTAGGCACATAATCGGTGATCACACGTGACCGGCCGTGGCGTTGGGATCAACATAGGCCTCCGCATCACCCGTTAGGGGGAGTTGGGCGTTCGCCCGACTACTGGCCCGCGCGCCGCGAACAGGAGGCTCGATGACCGCCCGCACCAGGGCTGACCTGGAGTCGCTGCCCGGGTACATCCCTGGTCGCAGCATTCCGGGAGCGGTCAAGCTGGCCAGCAACGAGATGTCCGCGGGCCCGTTGCCCAGCGTCGTCGCGGCGATCCGCGACGCCGCCGCAGGGGTCAACCGCTACCCGGACAACGGGGCGGGCGCGCTGGTGGATCGCCTGGCGGCCCGGTTGGACGTGCCACCGTCGCATATCTCCGTCGGAGCCGGTTCGGTGGCGTTGTGCCAGCAGTTGGTGCAGGCCACCTGCACACCCACCGATGAGGTGCTCTTCGCGTGGCGCTCATTCGAGGCCTACCCGATCATCACCCAGGTCGTCGGCGCCGGACAACGCACGGTGCCGCTGCGCAGCGACCACAGCCACGACTTGGACGGAATGCTCAACGCGATCACCCCGGTGACCCGGTTGGTCTTCGTGTGCAATCCCAACAATCCGACCGGCACCGCTGTGCGACGCGACGAGCTGGTCGCCTTCCTCGACGCGGTGCCTGACGGCGTGCTCGTCGCCCTCGACGAGGCCTATCGCGAATTCGTCACCGATCCTGCGGTGCCCGACGGCATGGAGCTCTACCGGCATCGAGACAACGTCGTGGTACTGCGGACATTCTCCAAGGCTTATGGGCTGGCCGGCCTGCGGGTGGGGTACTGCGCGGCGCCGGAGCCGGTCGCCGCGTCCGTGAACAAGGTGTTCGTGCCGTTCAGCCTCAACTCACTGGCGCAGGCCGCCGCGCTAGCGAGCCTGGACGTCGAGGACGAAATGCTGGCCCGCTGCCGGGCCGTGACCGCCGAACGGGACCGGGTAACGACCGAGCTGCTCGCGATGGGCTACCCCGTGCCGCGTTCCCACGCCAACTTCGTCTGGCTGCCCTTAGGTGAACAGGCAGTGGTCTTCAACGAGCACTGCCTGGGACACAAGATCGTGATCCGCCCGTTCCCCGGCGACGGCGCCCGGATCACGATCGGCGACCCCGCCGAGAACGAGGCATTCCTCACCGCAGCACGCGGGTGGCCAGCCCGACGCGGTCAGCCGCCGATGTAGCTCATTTCGACTTTGGGGAGGCCTAGGGTGGCGGTGGTGCGCTGGGCTGAGTAACGATCGGTTCGGCCCTTCCAGATGCCGGTGATCCGCTTTTCGATCTCGTCATCGCTGGCTCCGTCACGCAGCGGCGTCCGGAGGTCGTGGCCCAGGCCGGCGAACAGGCAGGTGTACAGCTCACCCTTGGCTGACAACCGAGCCCGGGTGCAAGTGCCGCAGAACGGCTGGCTGATCGACGTGATCACGCCGACCTCGCCCGCGCCGTCGACGTAGCGGTACCGAGCGGCCACCTCGCCTACGTAGGCCGGATCCACTGGCTCGATCGGCCACTCGCCGTTGATCGCTTCAACGATCTCCGCCGCCGGGACGACGTCGTCCATCCGCCAACCGTTGGTGGCGCCGACGTCCATGAACTCGATGAAGCGCACGATGTAGCCCTGCTCGCGCCCGAAGGCGGCGAGGTCGAGGATGCCCTGGCCGTCGTTGAGTCCACGCTTGACCACCGTGTTGACCTTCACCGGGGTCAGTCCGGCATCAGCGGCGGCGGCGATGCCCTCCAGCACCCGGGAGACGGGGATCTTCACGTCGCTCATGGTCCGGAACGTCTGCGCGTCAAGGGAGTCCAGGCTCACCGTCACCCGGGACAGCCCGGCATCGCGCAGCGAGCGCGCTTTCTTGGCCAGCAGTGAGCCGTTGGTGGTCATGGCGACGTCATCGATGCCGTCGATACCGGCCAGCTGCTCGACAAGCCCCTCAATGCCGTGTCGGAGCAACGGCTCCCCGCCGGTGAGTCGCAGTTTTTCCACACCCAGGCCAGCGAACACCTTCGTCACCCGAGCGATCTCTTCGAACGAGAGCAGTTCCGAGGAGTCCATGAACGGAAAGTCAGTACCGAAAACGTCGCGAGGCATGCAGTAACAGCAGCGGAAGTTACACCGATCGGTAACCGAGATCCGCAGATCCCGCAGGCCGCGTCCCATCTGATCATTCACAGTGTTCATGCCATCCATTCGATCAGTTTACTCCGGTGCGCCCTTTGTTCTCCTTCGTCGGCGCGCGTGCGCTGGTTCACCAACAGTCCAACGCATCCGGGTCTTGGCTTATTTCGTGCTACTCCATGTAGCTGAATCACTCTTTCGGGTTGTTAACGAACCGAGTTCTCGGAGCGAAAACTAGAGTGACTGCTACCAGTGGTCACCGGCATGGGATCGGTCGCGGCGCGCTGTTCCGCACACTCCTGGAGGCTTCGTGTCCGCACCTGCGTCGCCATATCGGTTCTTCGGCCCGCAGCCGCGCCACCTACGGCGGACGAACCGCTTCGGCAACGTGATCTTCACGCTCGGCCTACTGGTCGCGTTCGGGCTTGTGGTGTACGCCACTTGGTTAGGCGTCGCCGCACTGGCCGGCGTCGAGGGTTCCACCCAGCGTGTCGGAGCGACCGGCGCACCCACGCAGCTGGCTGCCGCACTGCCGGAGACCGCGCCACCAGCGGTAGCGCCGACTCCCAGCGGCGCCACGATGGCCTTCGATCAGCTGTGGACCGCGAGCGACGGGAACACGATCGTCGCCGGGGCACCCACGGTGGGCACCTCGATGGAGACTGGCGAGCCGGTGATCCTGGTGCCGGTGACGCTGACCAATAACGGCGAGCGGGACTGGAACCCGGTGTCGACTTCCTTCGTCGGGAAGATCAACCACGCGACGGTGCCGGAGTCCGCCGAGGGAGACTGGATGTACCGGTCCCCGATCGTCGGGCATACCTCGGTGACGCTGACCAAGGTCTTCGTCGGCGGCCCCGGCCAGTTCAGCTTGACCGCGAACACCCCGGACGGTGTCGCGTTGTTCAGCGGCAGGGTCTGACTTCGCTGGGCCTTACGCGGCCCGGCCTACCCGTCTATGGTGAAGAATCCATAATACTTCAACCGTAGGGAAATGGTGACCGCGCCTAGGTGGAGTGAGGATCTGAGCGGTGGGCCGGTTTCGGGGCGATCGCCGGGGCCGACCGCGCTGCGTATCGTGTTGGGTACTCAACTGCGTCGGCTGCGTGAAGCGCGTGGTATCACTGCGGCAGTGGC
>JAHEXI010000004.1 GCA_023252195.1 Pseudonocardiales bacterium | reverse complement strand
TGGGCAGGGCGTAGATCCAGGTGTAGATGGCCTCATGAGACACCCAGGCAGCCTGCTGGCCTGGGTGTTCATAGCGCAACCGGCCAGCGACCTGGTCCGGGGAGCCACCGGCGCGCAGCTTGTCCACTACCCGCTGACGCAGCCCGGGGTCAGCGTCGATCTTGCGAGTCTTGGGTCGCGACCGGTGCTCCGTGGCCGCCCGCTGGGCAGCCACGGCTCGATAACCGTCCCGGCCGCCATGCCGGGCGATGTCCCGGGACACCACGCTGGGACTTCGACCGATCCGCCCCGCGATCACCTGCACTTCCAAGCCACCGACGATCCCGCGGGATATCTCCTCACGATCAGTCTCGGCCAGCATCCTGCGCTGGGACACTCGGCTCCTCCTCGGCGAGCACACTTCGCCGAGGATCTACACCAAGATCAATTGCTTCGACCGGTTGGGATCAAGCCTTCCTGCTCGTGCTGCTCGGCATTTGGGGCGCCGTCATCCCGTTCATCGGGCCGTACTTCCACTACGCTTTCGGCGTCACAGTGCCTTGGTTCTTCACCTACGACCGGCTGTGGTTTAACATCCTGCCGGGGATCGCCCTGTTCCTCGGTGGCCTGATCCTCGGTCCGAGCGCGAATCGGGCCAGCGGTGGCTTCGGCGCGTGGCTCGCCCTGATCGGCGGGATCTGGTTCATCATCGGGCCGGTGGTCAGTATGGTGTGGCGGGTAGACGGGTTGACTGCTCCGATCGGTCCGCCGCTCGGGCCGAACTGGCTGCAGATGTTCGAGCAGCTCGGCTACTTCTACGGGCTCGGTGCCCTAGCCACGGCTCTGGCCGCATTTGCGCTCGGTCGCATGACCGTACGTTCCATCCACGACTGAACTTCGTTCTCAGCCCCCGTCACCCCTGTTGGTAGGTGATAGGCTGCGTACGCCGCGCGGATCACCGGCTGGGCCACCGCGCGGCGTCCAGGCCTGCGCACAGTCACGCGCACAAACGTGACGCCATCGCCATCGACCCGGCTACCGCACCGGACGCGCTCGCAGGCACACGATCGTGGTGACCATATTGACCGCGGCCAGGATGGTGCCCAGCCCGGACACCACCAGCCCCATCGTCCAAAGATCCCCGCCGACGCTCGGGGAGTTGATGGCATTGGACAGCGGGGTGTAGGCGAACCAGCCGAAGTCGGCCGCGCCACCCGGCGTCAGGAATCCGGTGAGCACAATGAGGCCGCCGAACAGGAACAGCCAGTAGGAGAAGGCATTGAGCCGCGGGAAAGCCACGTCCGGAAACGCGAACGTGGTGACCAGGTACAGCTTGCCGATCTGCTTGTGGTCGGTTGTGCGCAGGTAGGCCAGCACCAGCGAACCGAGCGGCGCGCGGGACCGCCGAGGTAGCGGCTTGGTGGGTGGGGGCAGTAGGGCTGCCACGGTAAACCTCCGCATCCGGCCACGACTCAGCGGTCGTGGACAGATACCCGCTTTAACAATGGCTCACACCGTGAGTGCCACCTTCACCCAGCCGGGCTCATGGGTGTCGAAAGGTCCGGTGGCTGAGCGTCCTCCAGACTGCAGTTGAGGGGGCGGAGGCGGGTCGGGTACTGGTGGTGGGGTGGGGACGGGGTTCGGCGGGCCCGGGGGCGGGGGCACCGGGCCAGGGCCGGGGTTGGGGATGGGTTCTGGGTCGGGTGGGACGGTGTTCGCGGGGCCCGGGCTCGGCCGCTGAGACAACCCCGTCGTGGCAATTCGATGGGTGCCCACGGATGTATGCCTCCTTACTCGATCGCCTCCTTGGATTACCCGCCACCGACCCTGTTGAAGCGGCCGCTGCGGTACCAGGCTGCGATCTGAGCCTGGGGAGAAATCCACTGTGTGTGGCGCGCTGGAGCGGGTACCTGAGAAAGATGAGCGAACCACCCGACCTCATCACGCTGTTGACCGAACAGCACCGCGATGTGGATCTGCTGTTCTACGTCCGGGCGCCCCGTCCGAGGGGCCGTCGCTGGCCTTGCTCGGCCCCGCAGTAGGCCTTATCGACCGCCTCCGGGATGCGGCGAGCGGGCGTGGCCACTGATTACTTCGGTCTGGCGCGGCGGTCGCGATCCGGGCCGCGCAGCGCCGGCCAGGCCTGGTGAATGACGGCGGCGGTGGGAACAGCGACGATCGCTCCGACGATTCCGGCAAGCACGGTGCCCACCGCGAAGGAGAGCCCGATCGCGAGCGGATGGAGCCGCACGTAGCGGCCGACGATCAGCGGTTGGAGCAAATGGACTTCGAGCTGGCTCTCCGCGATGAGTACTCCGAGCAGGATCAGCGCGGCCAGCCATCCGTGGGTGCCGAACGTGATCAGGACGGCCAGGCCGCCGGCGACGAGCGCACCGATGAACGGGATAAAGCTCCCGACGAACACCAGCACCCCCAGCGGCAGCGCCAGCGGCACCCCCAAGAGGAACACCACAAACCCGATCACGATGCCGTGGATGGTGGCGATGATCGCGGTGCCGCGCACATAACCAGTGATGGTGGCCCAAGCGGCCCGTCCCGCCAGGTCCACCCGATGGGACTCGCGCGCCGGTAGCGGCGTGAGCAGCCACCTCCATATCCGATCGCCGTCGTAGAGCAGAAAAAAGGTAATGAACAGTGTGAGTAAGGTTAGGGTGGCGAACTCGACCAGGTATCCGGCCCCCGTGGTGAGGTAGGCGACAGCCTGGCTCTGGTTGCGTTGCAACCAGTTGATCACCGACCCTTCGATCTGGTCGAGTTGGAACTGACCCACGCCACCGCCGCCCAGGACAGCGCGGATGCGGCGGACAGTACCGACCAACTGCTCGATCAGCACCGGTAGCTCCCGCGCGAAGCGCAATCCGATCAGGTATCCCAGGCCGCCTATCACCACTGCGGCGATCAGCAGCGTCAGCAAAGCAGACAGCGGCCCGGGCAGACGCCGCTGCAGAAGCTGCGCTACCGGCCGCAGCAACGCCGCCAGCAGCAGCGCGGCGACCACCGGGATCACCACAAGCGACAGCAGCACGAGCACCCGCACGGCGGCATACACCGTGACTCCCACCAACAGCAGCCGCCAGGACCAGGCCGCGCCAATGACCAGGCTGTGCGGAAGAGTGGAACGGGTGTCCTCGCGTCGGGATTTCCCTCTGAAGCTGCCATTTCGTCGGTGGTAGGTCATGTCGGACCGACGGGGTACGGTCATGTCGCCGCCTTCATCCGACGATGGGGACGGCCGAGTCATGGGCGAAGGTCGTCCAGTACTGCGCCGTACCGGTCAATCACCCGCGCCCGCAGCGACGGGTCGGTCCGAGGCACCGGCTCGAGGAAGATCTCGTCCAGGTCGGTGAACTCATGCCGCAGCTCGCCGTCGATACGCACACACGCATGTTCCAGCTCGTCGGTGGACAGCGAGTTCGCGAAGTCCACCCGCGCGCAGAGCAGTACCTTGTCAGTGCCGGTCAGCATGGTGAGCAGATCGACCACCTGCTCGACTTCTGGTTTGGCTGTGAGCTGCGCGTAGATCGCCCGGACCAGCCGTCTGTCGGCCTGCTGCCCGATCAGTAGCCGCATGTTCGTACGGCCGAGCAGGTAGGCCACCACCCCGAGGAGCACGCCGATCAGCAGGGAGGCCAGGCCATCCCACAACGCCGAGCCGGTGAGCAGGTGCAAACCGACTCCAGCGAAGGCGAGTAGCAGGCCGACCAACGCCGCGGTGTCCTCGAAAAAAACAGTCTTGACGGTCGGGTCATCGGTGGTGCGCAGGTACTCGATCAGGCTTTGACTCTCTGCATGCCGCTCACGGCGAATCTGATGCACCGCCCGGATCCAGGAGGTGCCCTCCATCACGAAGGACAGCGCAAGCACCAGGAAGGCCACCCACGCCAGGGTCTGCTCCTCGCCCCCGCTAAAGATCGTGCGCACACCCTCATAGACCGAGAACAGCGCGCCCGTGACGAATATCGATACCGCGGCGATGAGCGACCAGAAGTATCGAACCTTGCCGTAGCCGAACGGGTGCCGCCGGTCGGCCGGTCGCTCCGAGTGCCGCAGCGCGGCCAGCAGCAGCCCCTCCGTGGTCGAGTCGGCGACCGAATGCGCCGCCTCCGCCAGCATCGCGGCCGATCCGGTGAGCAATCCGGCGACCATCTTCATCGCGGCGATCAACAAGTTGATCGCGAGTGCGACGATGACGGTCAGCGTACTTTCCCCGCCGTCAGAGCCGTGGTCAGCTGTTTTCAGACGATGGGATGGTTCCACCTGCGCAGTCCTCATAAGTCGGTTCGCTGTCGCCGGGCGGTGCGGTGGCGTGATACCTCAGCGCTCATCGCGATACCGAGCCCAGCGGTAACAACCTCCAGCAGCACAGTCCACCCCAGGTTCGGTGCCCGAAACAGCGACGTGACGAGCATTCCGACCAGCAGCACTGCCGACAGCGCACCGGCCATGAGCTTTGCCCGGAACAGGTAACTGTCGGCTTCCAGACCCAGACTGAACTGTTCGGAGTCTCGAGGCAGCTCACGGCGGCGATCCTCGACTTCGACTCCGCCACGCTGCTTAACCATGGCGAACACCTCGGATCGGCGCGTCCACGGCGCCCTCCTCGAGACAACGGTTGAGTGTGCACAACGGCTTCCCTGCGATCGGTCGACCCAAACCCGAACACGGCCACCGGCGATGACACCCAGGTCCTAGGATCGCCGAATGGTCGTCCCCGCTACCCGTCTCGCCGCGAGCGGCGCGCTGCGGATGCTGCAACGGGTCTTCGGCTATGACTCGTTCCGGGGAGCGCAGCAGGAAGTCATCGACCACGTCACCGCTGGCGGCGATGCGCTCGTCCTCATGCCGACCGGCGGCGGCAAGTCGCTGTGCTACCAGATCCCGGCGCTCATACGAGAAGGCGTCGGCGTCGTTATCTCGCCGCTCATCGCCCTGATGCAGGACCAGGTCGACGCCCTGACGGCGCTCGGCGTCCGGGCCGGGTTCCTCAACTCCACCCAGCAGCCATCCGAGCGGAACCGGATCGAGTCCGCCTTCGTAGCGGGTGAGCTCGACCTGCTTTATCTGGCGCCGGAACGCCTGCGCGTCGAGTCGACGGGCAGCCTCCTCGATCGTGGCACCATCTCGCTGTTCGCCATCGACGAGGCGCACTGCGTGGCCCAGTGGGGACACGACTTCCGGCCCGACTACCTCGCGCTGTCCGCGCTGCACCAACGGTGGCCCACTGTTCCCCGGATCGCGCTGACCGCCACGGCCACCAAGGCGACCCACGCGGAAATCGCGTCCCGGCTGAACCTGGCCGACGCCCGTCACTTCGTGGCGAGCTTCGATCGTCCGAACATCCAGTACCGCATCGTGGCCAAGAACGAGCCCAAGCGACAGCTCCTGGAGCTGCTGCGCAGCGAGCACGCCGGGGACGCGGGCATCGTCTACTGCCTGTCGCGGGCTTCGGTGGACAAGACCGCAGAGTTTCTGGTGCACAACGGGATCGAGGCTCTGCCGTATCACGCGGGACTCGACGCGCATACCAGAGCCGGCAATCAAGCGCGCTTCCTGCGCGAGGACGGCTTAGTCATGGTCGCCACGATCGCGTTCGGGATGGGCATCGACAAGCCTGACGTGCGCTTCGTCGCGCACCTTGACCTGCCCAAGTCCGTTGAAGGCTACTACCAGGAAACCGGCCGGGCCGGACGAGACGGCCTGGCCTCCACCGCGTGGTTGGCCTACGGTCTGGCCGACGTCGTGCAACAGCGCAAGTTGATCGACGGTTCTGAGGGTGACGGTCCGCACCGTCGCCGCCTCACCGCCCACCTCGACGCCATGCTGGCGCTGTGCGAGACAGTGCAGTGTCGCCGCGGTCAGCTACTCGCCTACTTCGGCCAGCACGCCACCGCCTGCGGCAACTGCGACACCTGCCTGACCCCACCGGAAACCTGGGATGGCACGATCGCCGCACAGAAACTGCTCTCCACGGTGTTGCGGCTCGACCGGGAACGGCACCAGAAGTTCGGCGCAGGCCAGGTGATCGACATCCTGCTCGGCAAGACGACGCCCAAGGTCACCCAGTTCGGCCACGACAGTCTGACGGTGTTCGGCATCGGCGCGGAGTTGCGCGACAGCGAGTGGCGCGGGGTGGTGCGCCAGCTGCTGGCCCAGAGCCTGCTCGCCGTCGAGGGCGACTACGGCACATTGGTGCTCACCGACTCCAGCGGCGAGGTACTGAGCCAGCGGCGTCAAGTACTGCTGCGTCGCGAACCCGAACGGACGGCGCCAATCGCGAAGGCCGCCAAGCCGCGCCGCGCCGCATCCGTTGACCTACCCGATGCAGCAGTACCGGTGTTCGAGCAGCTCCGCGCCTGGCGCGCCGCCACCGCGAAGGAGCAAGGCGTACCCGCCTACGTGATCTTCCACGACGCAACGTTGCGTCAGATCGCCAGCCAGGCCCCGTCGACCCTCGCCGAGCTCGGCACCGTCAGCGGTGTTGGCGAGGCCAAGCTGGCGCGTTACGGCCAGCAGATCCTGGACACCCTCGCTGGTTTGGCACCCTTGGCATGATCCACCGCTACGGAGACCCCGGCTAGCTGCAGGAATCTATTCGGACGCTTTCAGCGAGATAGACAGATTCTATCTCCTTGGTGACATTATCGCGAGACTGGTGCATCTTAAGTCATTTCCCATATGTGCGACCGCCAGCAGGCTATAACAAAATGAACACCGAGTGAATACGCGCAATACGGTTCGTCCGGCACTTATGAAACTGGGTACTATCAGTCGGTGCCCGAAACATCGGACAAGATCCGGTTCGCATTTCAGCCCCTGATCAATCTGCATACCGGCGGCGTCGTAGCGATGGAGATGCTCGCCCGACCCGCGCACCGTGATGTGCGGTCGCTGCTTCGTCGCGCTGCTGCCGCGGGAGGGCTGGAGAAGCTCGATGTGACATTGGCTGTGGCCGCCGCGCGTTGCTCCGCAGAGCACGAGACACTGTTACCGTTGCACCTCAACCTGACGGCCGAGACCGTTGTCGCCGAAGGTGAAACACTCGCTCCGCTGCACCAGGCGCTGAGCGGCACCGGGCGGCTACCGAGCCAGACGGTGCTGGAGATCACTCCGTCGGACACCGCCGTCCAGCCCGAGCTGCTCCTCGCCGGGCTGAATCGGCTGCGCAGCCTTGGGTACCGCATCGCGTTGGATGGGGTGGGCGCTGGGAACTATTCGTTCTTGGTGATCGCCGAGGCGCGACCAGATCTGATCAAGTTGGACCGCGAGATCGTCGAGGGGCTGCCGCGGGATAGCGGCAGTGTGGCCATACTCGAAGCGCTCCAGCACCTGGCGACCCGAATCGGGACGCAGGTAGTAGCTGAAGGTGTGGAACGTTCGGAGCAGCTGGCCACGTTGCGCCAATACGGGGTGGGTATC
Source organism: Pseudonocardiales bacterium (assembly GCA_023252195.1). Taxonomy (GTDB): domain Bacteria; phylum Actinomycetota; class Actinomycetes; order Mycobacteriales; family Pseudonocardiaceae. The sequence goes on along the minus strand of JAHEXI010000004.1, from coordinate 373,976 downwards.
GCGCAGGGCAACCTTTTGGGACCAGCCAGCCGCCGCCCCGTGACCTATCTGCCGATCGCCGGAATCGCGGAGTTTCGAACGCCTGTCTCTGCGGCGCCGACCCGGGGTCTACCCGAAGCGCGGATCAGTGACTTCATGCATCCCGCCCTCACCCTGCCGATATCGACGACCGGGGATGCGGTTCGCGCTGTCCTCAGCGATCGGCCGGCGATCAGCGGGGTGGTGCTGGTGGATGACGACAGCAAACCGCGCTACACGTTGGACCGCAACCGGTTCCTGCTCGCCGTCAGTGGGGCCTACGGGCACGCCCTGTACGGCAGGCGAGAAGCCGCTCAGCTTGGCGACGAGCCCCGAGTACTCGAATCCTGCTCCAGCGCTCGGGCCGCGCTGGAGCTCGTCTGCAGCAGCGTTGCGCATCGGAGGTACGACGACATCGTCGTGCTGGACTCCGACGGCCGGTGCGCCGGCGCGGTCTGCGTCGGCGATGTCATCCATGGCGTGGCCCAGCGGAACGTCGAGCGGGCGGCTGCGCTGCACCCGCTCACCCGGTTACCCGGCAGTGACATGGCCGCCCAACTGGTGGAGCGTCGCGTGGGCGATGGGGACACCTTCGCGGTGAGTTGGCTAGACGTCGATGATTTCGGCGCGGTGAACGACCACAGTGGCTTCGCTGCGGGCGACGATTTGATCCGGGAGCTGGCCCGGGCTTTGACCGATGCCGTCAAGGCGATCCCCTCCGCGGCTGTCGCCCATATCGGCGGGCATGACTTCGTCGTGATCTGCGATCCCGAAGACATAGTGCCGATCGGCTCCGCGGTACTCGAAGAGCCGTGGGAGGTTAACGGCCGCGAAGTGACGCTGTCGTTGGCGTCGCTGATCTGCCTGCCGGGAACGGTCGCGGGACACCGAGACGTCTCCCAGATGCTGGCCCAGCTGCATCGGCGCACGAAGTCGATCACCGCCACCAGCTGGGTGTCCGGGCACGCGGGCACACAACAGGTGGACGTGATACTCGGACAATCAGCCACTGAACTGCGCACCGGCTAAGGAACTCGGTGCGCCGCGCCCGCTTGCTAGTGCGGCGTCACACCGTGAAACCGAGCGCGCGCAGTTGCTCGCGGCCATCCTCGGTGATCTTGTCCGGACCCCACGGCGGTATCCACACCCAGTTGATCCGCACATCGTCGACCAACCCCCCGCCGGGGCCACCAGTCAGCGCGGCACGGGTCTGGTCCTCAATGACGTCGGTCAGCGGGCACGCCGCGGAGGTCAGCGTCATGTCCAGGATGGCGATATTGCCCTCGTCAACCCGGATGTCGTAGACCAGACCCAGGTCGACCACGTTGATCCCCAGCTCCGGGTCGACCACATCACGCATGGCCTCCTCGAGGTCATCGACATCGGCCACATCACCGTCCGGACGGGTCATCGCAACCTCCGGCATGCCAGCCGCTCCGCGGACAACCGCTGATTCCTCGTTCTGGCTCACTGTGCCTCCGCTCGCTGGGCACCATTATCTGGGCTACCGGCCTCGGCCCGACCGACCGCGTCTTTGAACGCCATCCAGCCCAGCAAGGCGCATTTCACCCGGGATGGGTACTGCGATACGCCGGCGAAGGCGACCGCGTCTTCCAGTACCTTCTCGTCGGGCTCCACCTTCCCGCGACTCTGGACCATCGCCATGAAGGCGTCCATCGTGATCGCCGACTCGGCGACGGTCCGGCCTACCACCAGGTCGGTCAGCACCGACGTCGCCGCCTGGCTAATCGAACAGCCGATCGCGTCGTAGGACACGTCGGCGACTCGATCGCCGTCGAGCGCTACTCGCAACGTCACCTCGTCCCCACAGGTGGGGTTGATTTGGTAGGACTCGGCGTCGAAGGGCTCACGAAGGCCGCTCCGGTGCGGATGACGGTAGTGGTCCAGGATGATCTCCTGGTACATCTGCTCCAGTTTCATGCGGGCACCCGGAAGAAGCGGCGCACTTCGTGCACGCCGGCCAGCAGCGCGTCGATCTCAGCGGGCGTGTTGTACACCGCGAAGCTGGCCCGGACCGACGCGGCGATCCCGAAGCGGCGGTGCAACGGCCAGGCGCAGTGGTGGCTGGCGCGTACCGCGATACCCAGGTCGTCGAGTACCTGCCCGGCGTCGTGTGCGTGCACGTCGCCAATCATGAAGGACACCGCGCCACCCCGATCGACGCAGTCGCTCGGACCGATGATCCGCACGCCATCGATCTCGGACAGGCCGGTCAGCGCCCGCTCGGTCAGGGCATATTCATGCGCGGCGACGCGCTCCATACCGATCGCCGACAGGTAGTCCACCGCCGCACCAAGACCGACCGCTTGGGAGGTCATCGGGACGCCGGCCTCGAAACGCTGCGGCGGCGGGGCGTAGGTGGAGCCCTCCATCTTCACGATCTCGATCATCGACCCCCCGGTGAGGAACGGCGGCAGCGCCTCGAGCAGCTCGCGACGGCCATAGAGCACGCCAACCCCGGAAGGACCGAGCATCTTGTGTCCGGAGAAGGCCGCGAAATCGACGTCCAGCGCGGCGAAGTCGACCGGCGTGTGCGGCACCGACTGGCAGGCGTCCAGCACGGTCAGCGCCCCGACCGCGCGGGCCCGACGGACCAGCTCCGCTACCGGTGGGACGGTGCCCATCACGTTGGACTGGTGGGTGAAGGCCACCACCTTGGTCCGCTCGGACAACTCCAGCGAATCCAGATCCAGCCGACCGTCGTCGGTCACCTGGTACCAGCGCAACACGGCGCCGGTGCGCCGGCACAACTCCTGCCAGGGCACCAGATTGGCGTGGTGCTCCATCTCGGTGATCACGATCTCGTCGCCCGGTGCCAGCGCGAAGCGTTCCGCCGCGCCTCCGGCAACCGCGGAGTTGCTCAGCCCGTAGGCGACCAGATTGATCCCCTCGGTGGCGTTCTTGGTGAACACCACCTCGTCCGGCTGGACACCGACGAACGCGGCGATCCGGGCCCGCGCCGACTCGTAGGCGTCGGTGGCCTCTTCGGCGAGCTGATGCGCGCCGCGGTGCACCGCGGCGTTGTGCTGCTCCAGGAACGCGCGCTCGGCGTCGAGCACCTGCCGAGGCCGTTGCGAGGTGGCTCCGGAGTCGAGGTACACCAGCGGTCGACTGTCCCGCACTGTGCGGGACAGAATCGGGAAGTCAGCGCGGATCTTCTCCAGCTCACTAACACTCAGTTGGCCGGTAGTCAGTTGTCCCGTCACGACGACGACACCCCCGTCACCTCCTGGCGGCGGGTGAACCTCTCGTAGCCGCCGGACTCCAGCTCGTTTGCGAGCTCCTGGCCGCCGGACTCGACAATGCGCCCACCCGCGAAGACGTGCACGTAGTCAGGCGTGATGTGCCGCAGGATCCGGGTGTAGTGGGTGATCAGCAGGACGCCGACGTCTCCATTGGCCCGGTAACGGTTCACGCCTTCGGATACCACCCGCAGCGCGTCGACGTCCAAGCCCGAGTCGGTCTCATCCAGTACCGCGATCTTGGGCTTGAGCAGCGACAGCTGCAAAATCTCGTGGCGCTTCTTCTCGCCGCCGGAGAAGCCCTCATTCACACTGCGCTCGGCGAAAGCGGGGTCGATGTCCAGCGCGGACATCGCCGCCTTGACCTCCTTGACCCAGGTGCGCAGCTTGGGCGCCGCGCCGCGGCTCGCAGTGGCGGCGGTGCGCAGGAAGTTCGACATCGACACACCGGGCACCTCGATCGGGTACTGCATGGCGAGAAACAGGCCCGCGCGGGCCCGTTCATCGACCGACATCGACAGCACATCTACACCGTCGAGCAGGATTTGTCCCGAAGTGACCTGGTACTTCGGATGCCCGGCGATCGAGTAGGCCAAGGTGGACTTACCCGACCCATTGGGGCCCATGATGGCGTGCGTCTCTCCCGCCCGGACGGTCAGGTCAACGCCGCGCAGGATCTCTTTCTGGGGGGCCGCTGCGTCGTCGGTGGGCACCGCGACGTGTAGGTCCTTGATCTCCAGGGTGCTCATCGGTCGGTTCTCAGCTCCTGCTAGCGGTTGGTTGGAGTCGACGGGTCGACATAGACGTCGTCACCGTCGATGGTCACGGCGTAGGTATCCACCGGTTCGGATGCTGGCGGTGAGGACGGCTCACCGGTGGCCAAGGCGAAGCACGAGCCGTGCAACCAGCACTCCAGACCCTTGCGGGTCACTTCCCCCTCGGACAACGCGATCTCGGCGTGTGAGCAGATGTCGGCCAGCGCGTAGACCTGCTCGCCCTGACGGACCAGCACTACCGGCACATCGGTGACCTGGAAGCCGACCGGCTCGTCGTCCTTGAGGTCGGTCAGGCTGCATACCCGGACTGCGGTCACACCCCCACCGCTTCCAGCTCAGCCTCGATCGCCAACGCCAGCCGCTCGCGGACCTGGGTGACGGTGATCTTCTGTAGGATCTCGCCGAAGAAACCCCGGACAATCAGCCGACGAGCCTGCTCGACGGGGATGCCCCGGGACGTCAGGTAGAACAGCTGCTCATCGTCGAAGCGACCGGTCGTGCTGGCGTGCCCGGCACCGACGATCTCCCCGGTTTCGATCTCCAGGTTGGGCACGGAGTCGGCCCGGGCGCAGTCGGTGAGCACCAGGTTGCGGTTGACCTCGAAGGTCTGGGTGCCCTCAGCGGCGGCCTGGATGAGGACGTCACCGATCCAGACGGTGTGCGCGTCGGGCTTTGCCGGATCGCCCTGCAGCGCGCCCTTGTAGGAGACGTTGGACCGGCAGTGTGGGACGGCGTGATCCACCAGCAGGCGGTGCTCGAGATGCTGACCGGCGTCGGCGAAGTACAACCCCAGCAACTCGGCATCGCCGCCGGGCTGGGTGAACGTCACCGTCGGGGATTGCCGCACCAGATCGCCGCCCAGACTCACGGTGGTGCAGCGCAGTACCGCGTCGCGGCCTATCCGGATGTGCTGCGCGGCGACATGCACCGCGTCATCAGCCCAATCCTGCACGCTGACCACGGTCAGCCGGGCACCGTCGGCGAGGACCACTTCGACGTTCTCCGCGTAGGTGCCGCTACCTCGGTAGTCGAGCACCACGACAGCCTCAGCGAACGCTTCGAGGCGCAGATGCAGATGCCCGTAGGCTATCTGGCCGACCCCCGGCCCAGTGACAGTGATCATCACTGGATCCTCGATCCGGGTCTGGGCTGGCATGGTCACCACCGTCGCCCGGACCACTGAGTTCCAGGCTTGCGCCGCAACGCGGTCGGCGGGGATACCACCCTCACCGAGACGAGGGTCAGACGGGTCGGCGTCCTCGACGAGGACTTCGTCCGCTGCTTGCACGGTGATCTGCGCGGTGCCAGTGGCAGCGACGCCCTGGTGCAGCCCGCGCAGCCGCCGCATCGGGGTGAACCGCCATTCCTCCTCGCGTCCGGTGGGTACCTCGAAGGCGTCCACGTCGTAGGAGGTGAACCGCTGCCCCCGGGACACCATCGGCACATCGCCGTGCGAGTGCCGGGCCACACCGCGTTCGGCTGGCCGGTCAGTGGTAGCCGTCATATCAGCCGACGGCTCCTTCCATCTGCAGTTCGATCAGTCGGTTGAGCTCCAAGGCGTACTCCATCGGCAGCTCGCGCGCGATCGGCTCGATGAACCCGCGCACGATCATGGCCATCGCCTCGTCCTCGGCCAGTCCCCGGCTCATCAGGTAGAAGAGCTGGTCGTCGCTGATCTTAGAGACGGTGGCCTCGTGCCCCATCGACACGTCGTCCTCGCGGATGTCGACGTAGGGATAGGTGTCCGAGCGGCTGATCTGATCCACCAGCAAGGCATCGCACTTGACCGTCGAGCGGGAGTGGTGGCTACCCTCGTTGACCTGCACCAGACCGCGGTAAGAGGTTCGGCCGCCACCCCGGGCCACCGACTTCGACACGATCTTGCTCGAGGTGTGCGGTGCGGCATGCACCATTTTCGCCCCGGCGTCCTGATGCTGCCCCTCACCGGCGCAGGCCACCGACAGCACCTCGCCCTTGGCGTGCTCACCGATCAGCCAGACCGAGGGGTACTTCATGGTGACCTTGGAGCCGAGGTTGCCGTCGATCCACTCCATGGTCGCGCCCTCAGCGGCGGTAGCCCGCTTGGTGACCAGGTTGTAGACGTTGTTCGACCAGTTCTGGATCGTGGTGTAGCGGCAGCGGCCGCCCTTCTTGACGATAATCTCGACGACCGCCGAGTGCAGCGAGTCGGACTTGTAGATCGGCGCCGTGCAACCCTCGACGTAGTGCACGTATGCGCCCTCGTCGACGATGATCAACGTCCGCTCGAACTGGCCCATGTTCTCGGTGTTGATCCGGAAGTAGGCCTGCAGCGGGATGTCGACGTGCACGCCGGGCGGCACGTAGATGAACGACCCACCCGACCACACCGAGGTGTTCAACGCGGCGAACTTGTTGTCACCAGCCGGGATGACACTGGCGAAGTACTGCCGAAACAGCTCCGGCTGCTCGCGCAAAGCGGTGTCGGTGTCCAGGAATAGGACGCCAAGCTCCTCAAGATCCTCGCGGATCTTGTGATACACGACCTCTGACTCGTACTGCGCGGCCACGCCGCCCACCAGCCGGGCCTTCTCCGCTTCGGGGATGCCCAGCCGGTCGTAGGTGGCCTTGATGTCCTCGGGCAGGTCGTCCCAGGATGCAGCCTGCTTCTCCGTCGACCGGACGAAGTACTTGATGTTGTCGAAGTCAATGCCCGACAGGTCCGCGCCCCAGCGGGGCATAGGCTTGCGGTGGAACAGGCGCAATGCCTTCAACCGGGTCTCGAGCATCCATTCCGGCTCGTTCTTCTTGGCCGAGATATCGCGTACCACAGCTTCGGACAGGCCGCGCTGCGCGCTGGAGCCAGCAAGGTCAGAGTCGGCCCAGCCGTACTCGTAGCGACCCAGGGTAGACAGCGTTTCTTCCTGGGTGAGCGGTGCAGCCAGGGCGTTGTGCGCTCGCACTTCCTGCTCAGGAGCAGTCGTCATGCCGAGACGCCTCCATCCGGTTTCGTGGTGCCAGTTTGGTGGTGGGACACAGGTGGGGACATAGGTTGGGACATAGGTTGGGACACAATGGTGGGGACAGTTGTCGGGGCGCCGCGCGGTGCCCGAGATTCGGGAACGTGCGTCGTGCATACCGCGTCGCCGCGGGCGATCGTGGCCAGCCGCTGGACGTGGACACCGAGTAGGTCGGCGAAGGCCGCGGTCTCGGCCTCGCAGAGCTGTGGAAACTCCGCGGCGACATGCGAGACCGGGCAGTGGTGCTGGCACAACTGCGCGCCGGCACCGACATATTCGACTGACGCCGCGTAACCTGCGCTGGTCAAGGCGATGGCTAGGGCCTGCGCACGGGCGACCGGGTCAGCCGCAGCAACCACGTTGGCCCGGTGCCGATCGACCAGGTCGATCACCTGACGCTCGGCGAAGGAGCGGACCGCCTGCTCGCCGTCGCGCTCGGACAGGAAGCGCAGCGCCGCCACCGCCAAATCGTCGTAGGTGTGCTCAAATCGCGCCCGGCCCGCGGAGGTGAGTAGGAACAGCTTGGCAGGGCGACCACGGCCACGGGGACCTCGACGCGGTGCCGCGCGGTAACTGGCCTGCCCCTCGGTGAGCAGGGCATCCAGGTGGCGGCGCACCGCAGCGGGACCCAACCCCAGCGCGTCGGCGATCTGCGCAGCTGTCACTGGCCCGTGCTCCAGTAACATCCGCGCCACCGACTCACGCGTGCGACGATCGGTCCCGACGGTTTTCACAACGTCTATGTTACGTATTTCCCCTGCCGGTGCAAATGCCTGTGTGCTCGGGTCTCAGGCGTCCTCGCACGCACCGCTACCCTTCGCGGCGTGGTGGCCGAGAAGGTGCGCGGGGTCGGGGCCCGCTTTTGGGCGCCCCAGCCGGATCTAGAAGCCCCGGTCAGCGGCCGATCGGCGGCTCGGGACGACGGCACCGGCCTGGGTCCGGTCGAGACCCGGCAGCTCGACACAGTGCGCAGGTTTGGCACTGCCGGCGCGTTGTTGATGGGCTTAGGTTCACTCGGTGCGGGGACGGCCCCGGTGCTGGGCAACCCGGTCGTCGGGCATCCGGTGCTCGGTTTGTTCCCTCGGATGCCGACAGCATCACTGGCGGTCGCCTACACCGGCATCGCCATGGTGGTGCTGGCCTGGTTGTGGCTCGGCGCACTGGCCGCTCCCGGGCGGACCCGGCTGATCACCCGCACCCAACTGGACCGCACGATGCTGCTGTGGGTGGCGCCGCTGCTGGTCGCCCCGCCGATGTTCAGCCGGGACGTCTACAGCTACCTGGCGCAGAGCGCGATGGTCAATCGCGGGCTGGATCCCTATGTGCTCGGTCCTGCCGATGCCCTGGGCGTGGACCATCCGCTGGTGCGGGGAATACCGACGATCTGGCGCCACACGCCGGCGCCCTACGGCCCGTTGTTCCTCACCCTGGGCAGGCCGATCGACTGGATCGCCGGGAACGACGTGGTGCTCGGCACGCTGCTGCACCGCAGCCTCGCGGTCGCCGGCCTGGTAATGATCGTCTGGGCGTTGCCGCGGCTAGCTCGTCGGGTGGGCGCCTCGCCGGTGTTTGCGCTGTGGCTCGGCGTCGCCAACCCGTTGGTGTTGTTCCATCTGGTCAGCGGGGTACACAACGAGGCGCTGATGATCGGCCTGATGCTGCTGGGTCTTGAGCTGGCGCTGCGCAGGCCCGCGATCGGACCAGCCCTGATCGGCGGCGCAGCACTCATCGCCGCCGCGGCACAGGTGAAGGTGCCCGCCGTGCTGGCACTCGGTTTCGTCGTGGTGTGGTGCGCCCGGCACCGGGGCGGGCGGCTGCGCGATCTCGGCTGGACAGCGGCGGCGATCGGTGGGGTCGCGCTGGCCACCACGGTGGCGATCGGACTGGGCACCGGGCTGGGCTTTGGCTGGATCGGTGCGCTGGGCACACCCAACGTGGTGCGCAGCTGGATGTCTGTGGTGACCGAACTCGGCCTGCTGGCTGGGTTGATCGGCAGCGTGCTCGGGCTCGGCGACCACATCACCTCAGTGCTAGCGCTAGCCCGCGCCATCGGGCTGGCCACGGCCAGCGGTCTGTGCCTGTTGTTGCTGTGGCGGTGCTGGCGGGGACGCGTCGAGCCACTGGCTGCGCTGGGTGCGGCGCTGGGCGCTGTAGTACTGCTGGGTCCGGTCGTGCACCCCTGGTACCTGCTGTGGGCCGTGATCCCGTTGGCGGCGTCGGCCACCAATCCGGCCTTTCGCCTTTCCGCCACCGCCGCCTCAGCGGTGCTCGCCCTGGTGGTGGCGCCCACCGGCGCGGACTTCCTGTTCCGGGCTTGGGTGGTGCCCTCCGCGATCGCTGCGGCGGCGGTCAGCCTGATAGTGCCGCTGCTGCTGGTTCGCGGACGCACTCCTTCGCTGTCCGCGGCCCTGTGGACCGGTGCGCCGGCCCTTCGGCCCAGTGCGCTTTGATACCGGATCGCGACCTAGGCTCTGTGAACGTGACCCTGCCCGCGCCATTGGCTGCTGTCGAGGTCCGCGGCCTGGTCCGGAGTTTCGGTACGGTCCGGGCGGTGGACGGTCTGGATCTACGGGTGCCGCCAGCCACGGTGCTGGCGCTGCTGGGACCCAACGGCGCCGGCAAGACCACCACCGTCGAGGTGTGCGAAGGGTTCCTCCGCCCGGATACCGGGGTGGTCCGTGTCCTGGGTCTGGATCCGATCGCCGACAGTGCGGCTCTGCGTCCCCGGGTTGGGGTGATGCCGCAGGGCGGCGGGGCGTATCCGGGCGTGCGGGCTGCCGAGATGCTCAGTCTGGTGGCGGTCTGCGCGGCACGACCGTTGGACGTCGGTTGGCTGCTCGACGTGCTCGGGCTCACCGGCGTCGCACGGGTGCCCTACAAGCGACTGTCCGGCGGCCAGCAGCAACGGCTCGCACTCGCCTGCGCGCTGGTCGGACGGCCGGAGGTGGTGTTTCTCGATGAACCCACCGCCGGCATGGATCCGCAGGCCCGACGGCTGGTCTGGGACATCGTCAGCCGGTTGCGCGCAGACGGCGTCAGCGTGCTGTTCACCACCCACCTGATGGAGGAGGCCGAGGCGCTGGCCGACCAAGTTGTGATCATCGATCATGGCCGGGTGGTGGCCCAGGGCAGCCCAGCTGAGCTCACCTCCGACGGCACGCAGCGGCAGCTGCGGTTCGGGGCCCGAGCCGGCTTGGATCTCGGCGCGCTGTGCACCGCATTGCCCGCAGGCTGCCAGGCCAGTGAACCGCGCCCCGGTGGGTACCTCGTTGAGGGCGCGATCGACCCCCAGGTGGTGGCCACCGTGACAGCGTGGTGCGCCCAGCAGGGCGTGTTCGCCGAGGACCTCAGAGTGTCCAGACGCAGTCTCGAAGACGTGTTCCTCGAGCTCACCGGACGGGAGCTGCGGCCGTGACCAACTTCTCCCCCGGCACTTTCGCGCCCGCCCCAGGCCGCGGGCGGCTATCGCGGATGCTGATCGCTCAAGCTCGCATCGAGTTCGTCCTGACCCTGCGCAATGGAGAGCAAGTACTGCTGACCCTGCTCATCCCACTGGGCATCCTGATTGGGTTCACCCTGCTCAACGTGGTCCCGGTGCCCAGCCCGCGAGTGGACAACATCACCCCGCGAGTTCTGGCGCTGGCCGTGATGTCCACTGCGTTCACTGGGCAAGCCATCGCGTTGGGTTTCGACCGCCGGTACGGGGTGCTCAAACGGTTAGCCGCCACCGCGCTGCCACGCTGGTCATTGGTCGCCGGCCGGATGCTGGCGGTGCTCGGGGTGGTGGTGGTGCAACTGGTGGTACTCGGCTCGGTGGCCGCCGGATTAGGTTGGCACCCGCATCCTGCAGGTCTGGCACCCGCGGCATCGCTGATCCTGGCCGGGACGGCGGCCTTCGGCGCCCTCGGGGTGTTGCTCGGGGGAGCGCTTCGGGCCGAGGTGGTGCTCGCGGTGGCGAACATGGTCTGGCTGCTGCTCGTCGTCGCGGGAGGCATCGTGCTGTCTGTCCACGCCTTGCCCAGACCGCTGTCCACGATCGCCGCCGTGCTGCCCTCCGGGGCGCTCGCCGAGGGCCTGCACACGACGCTGGCGCAGGGTGTCACACCGTGGGGCGCGCTGGGCGTTCTGCTGGCCTGGGCGGCCGGCGCCGGCCTGCTGGCCGCCCGCACCCTGCGACTGTCCTGAACCCATCCTGCGCGCCTGAACCCACCCTGCGCGGCCTTCGCCCATAGCAACATGCAGCCGACCGTTCCGGCTCGCAGTCCAGGGCCGCCGTTGACAGTGCGAGTATCGCGTTGGCGGGCGTACTGCCCGTTTCCGGGGATTGATCAGCAGTTCTCCGCGGTGGTCGGCGGCCTCGTGGACGAGCGCGAATGCCTCGGGTCGCGGGGAGGGCCGCGAGGAAGGCGGGATCGGGTAGCTGCCAGCCGGCGGGCAGGGCGTCCGCGGCCAGACCTCGACTCGGACCCGACGCTGTCGCTGGCCTTGGCTTCTCAGCGCGCCTCGGCGGCGTAGTTGAGATCTCAACCGGGTCAGATGCCCGCCGGTGAGCAGGCACATCGTCTGCCTACTATCAGGTTGTGCTTGCTGCACCTGCCCCGAAGCGCTCACTGGCGACCCTGTCCCGGGCCACCGCGATCGCTGCGGTGATCACCCAGGCCGGCATCGCAGTGACCGGCTCGGTAGTACGGGTCACCGGGTCGGGGCTGGGTTGCCCGACCTGGCCGCAGTGCTTCCCAGGAAGCCTGGTGCCGCAGCCGCATCCCGAGGTGGCTGCGGTGCACCAGTGGATCGAGTTCGGCAACCGGCTGCTCACTGGCCTGGTCGGCTTGGTCGCGCTGGTCTGTTTGGTAGTCGCGCTGCTGGTTCGTCCCCGGCGTCGACGGCTGATTCTGCTGGCCGCGACGATGCCGCTGGGCGTCGTGGCGCAGGCCGTGCTCGGCGGCATCACCGTGCTAACCGGGCTGTCCTGGTGGACCGTCAGCGTCCACTTTCTCGTCTCGATGGTGCTGGTATGGCTCGCGGTGCTGCTGGTCGCCGCCTTCGCCGAGGGCGACGCTCCGCCGCGCTGGCACCTCCCTGGGCCGCTGCGTGGCTTGCTGCGCGCCGCCACCACGGTGCTGGCAGCGCTGCTGATCGCCGGAACACTGGTGACCTCGGCGGGCCCACACGCCGGAAATGCTGCCACTCCCCGGTTAGCGGCTGGTGTCCCAGCGATGGCGCAACTACACGCCGATCTACTCGTCGGTTTCCTCGGACTGCTCGCCGGCCTAGGGTTCGCGCTCCGCGCGGTAGGCGTGCCGGCCAGCGTCTGGCGGCGCTACACAGTGCTGGTCTGCGTGGTGCTCGCGCAGGGCAGCTTAGGCGTCGTGCAGTACCTCACCGGAGTACCTGAGGTGCTCGTCTCGCTGCACGTTCTGGGTGCCGCGTCTGTGGTGGTGGCGATCGCCGCGTTCTGGACGAGCTGCCGGGTCCGCGGCCACGAACCAACGGTCGCCGTGGGTGACGCGCGACCACTAGCCAGCGCCGGAACCACCTAACCGGAGGAGTCCGGACGGCGGTATCGGCGCATCGCGTCGGGATAACCGACAATCGCAGCGTCATAAGCCGGAATGCTCAGTTCGGCCGCCAGCTTGCGGGCCACCGCGGGCGAGCCCACTCGGCGGCGGATCCACTCGCCATCGGAGGCGACTGCCACGGCCGTCGTATCGGTCGCCGCCGTTTCCGGCTCGACATAGAATTCGACACCGGTCCTGGTAGCGACGAAATCGCGGAGCTGGGCAAGATCATCCGGGGTGGCTTCTCGATCAAGCATGCTCTGGTAGCCACCGCGCCTGACGCGAATGGCGCGCTGACTCAACAGACCGCCCGCGCGACCGAAAAACCTTCCCAGGTAGTCCTGCAGCCCCATTCTCCGCCTCCTACCCAAGCGCCTGGAGGAGTCACCTTAACGGACGAGTCGGTCGCGAGAAGTAAAGCCGTCACAGACCCGGGAACGGTTCGGTCAGGGACCGCAGCACATGGTCGGCCTGCGCCGCGCGCAGCTCGTCGACGCCGTAGTTGCCGCTGGCGACGCCGATCGCGGTAGCTCCCGCGGCACGACCGGCCGCGACATCGCGCGGCGTGTCCCCGACGACGTACACCTGTTCCGGGGAGAGGTCCTGACCGTGTAGCCGGGCGGCCTTGGCGATGCCCAGGCGGGTGACTTCGGTCCGGTCCGGGGAGTCCGATCCGTAGGAACCGAAAATGAAGTACCTGTTGAGCTTGCCGGGTTCCATCTTGGTGCGCGCCGCGCCCTCCATCGCACCGGAGACCACCCCAAGGATGATCCCGGCGTTGGTGAGCCGCTGCAGCAGATCCTCCGCACCGTCGAGCACCCGGTAGGCCTGCGACGTCCAGATCTCCTCGGACAGGCGCCAGAGATACTTGGAGTACAGCCGAGCCATCTCGTCGTAGGTCGGGTCGCGGCCGAGCACCGCGCGGAAGGTCCCCCGTCCGACCTGGGGATCGGTCTCCCCGGCCGAGGTGTGCTTGCCGATGTCGGCGGGCACGCCGTACAGCTGGTCGAACGCCCACGCCCAGCTCCGGGCCCCGGCGCCGCCGGTGTGCACCAGGGTTTCGTCGATGTCGAACAGCACCGCGATCGGTTTCGCCATCTCAGCTGCCCCCGTCCGGTTTCTCGTCGTGTCCGCCGAACTGTTTACGCATCGCCGACAGCGCCTTGTCCGCGAACTCGTCACGGTTGCGTGAGCCGAACCGGGAGTACAGCGCGGCGGTCAGCACGGGCGCCGGCACCCCCTCGTCGATGGCCGCGATGGAGGTCCAGCGGCCCTCACCGGAGTCGGACACCCGCCCGGCGAAGTCGCGCAGGTCCGGCGACTCATGCAGCGCGGCGGCGGTCAGGTCGAGCAACCACGAGCCGATCACACTGCCGCGTCGCCACACCTCGGCGACCTCGGCGATGTTGATGTCGTAGCGGTAGTACTCGGGGTTCTCCAGCGGGGCGGTCTCGGCGTCGCCATCCTGGGTGCGGGTGCCGATGTCGGCGTTGTGCAGGATGTTCAGGCCCTCCGCGAGGGAGGCCATCATCCCGTACTCGATGCCGTTGTGGACCATTTTGACGAAATGACCGGCGCCGGTGGGTCCGCAGTGCAGGTAACCCTGCTCGGCTGGCGTGACAACACCGTCGCGGCCCGGAGTGCGCTCTACGGTGCCGACGCCTGGAGCCAGCGACGCGAAGATCGGTTCAACCTGGGCGACGGCATCGGTATCGCCGCCGATCATCAGGCAATACCCCCTGTCCAGGCCCCAGACGCCGCCACTGGTGCCACAGTCCAGCAGCCGGATGCCGTGCTCAGCCAGCTGTTTCGCGTGCCGGATGTCGTCGCGGTAGTAGGAGTTCCCGCCATCGATGACGGTGTCCCCGGACTCCAGTGTCTCGGCCAACTCGGCGATGACGGAGCTGGTGATCTCCCCCGCCGGCACCATCACCCACACCGCGCGTGGCGCGGTGAGCTTCGCTGCCATCTCCGGCACCGAGCCGACACCGGTCGCGCCCTCGCCGGCCAGCGCCTCAACGACGCTGGCAGCACGGTCATAGACGACGCACTCGTGGCCGCCGTGCATCAGTCGTCGCACGATGTTGGCTCCCATGCGACCGAGGCCGATCATCCCCAACTGCATCTACGTCTCCTTGGTGATCTGATAGGTGCGTTGCGCGAGTACCCCAGATTCGTCGGAGCAGGCGTGGGTACACCCTGGTGAGGACAAGGCTTCCACAACAACATCGGGACGGAGCGGACCCCATGCTCTTGGAGGGTAGGAAGGCGATCGTCACCGGCGCCTCCAGCGGTATCGGCAAGGCCACCGCGGAGCGGTTGGGACGCGAAGGCGCCAACGTCTGCGTGAACTACTACTCCGACAAGGAACAAGCCGACGCCCACGAGGTGGTCACGAGCATCGAACGCGCCGGCCCTGGCAGGGCGATCGCGGTGCAGGCCGACGTCGGCAGCGAAACCGACGTCGAGCGGATGGTGGCCGAGACCGTCACAGCGTTCGGTGGCGTGGACATCATGGTCAATAACGCCGGAATCGAGAAGCAGATCCCGCTGCTGGATACCTCCCAGGAAGACTGGGAGCGAATTCTGCGGACCAACCTCACGGGGACGTTCCTGTGCCTGCGGGAGGCCGGAAAGGTCATGGCCGGTGGCGGTGGTGGGGTGATCGTCAATATGTCCAGCGTGCACGAGTTCATTCCCTGGCCCGGCTTCGCGCCGTATTGCGCCAGCAAAGGCGGGGTCAAGCTGCTGATGGAGACCGCCGCCCGGGAACTCGCCCCGAAGGGTATCCGCGTCGTCAACATCGCTCCAGGTGCCATCGTCACGCCGATCAACAAGTTCGTTCTGGATGACCCCGAGGCCAAACACGCGGTGGAAGAGGAGATCCCTATCGGACGGATGGGCGAGCCCGGGGAAATCGCGGCGGCGGTGGCCTGGGCGGCCAGCGGGGAGGCGAGCTACGTCACTGGCACAACTATTGTTGTGGACGGCGGGATGTCGCTGTATCCGAAATTCGTTTAGCAGGCGGCACCGAGCCGGGCGCCCCAACGGGTCGTGACCGCCTCGCCCGGTGCCAGCCGGCGGACACCCTGGCCGGATTGGAAGGCGTTCGGCGGGCAGGTCATCGGCTCGGCTCCCAACCCGAGGCGGCGACGGTCCGGGCTGAGCGTGTCGCCGGTGTAGAGCTCGATGATCGGGTACGTGCCGTCGACCCACAGCTGCGCGCACCTGCCGTCCGGGCCGTCCAACCGGACCCACGCCCGCCCCGCCTCGTCGCGGGCAAGATCTGTGAACGCGAAGTCGATTCGCAACTCACCCAGCCTGCGAGGTTCGGAGAAATCGAAGCGCCCGCCGGCTACCGGCTCGGTTCCCGTCGGCAGCTGGCGGGTCGGGTCGGTGACGATCCGCTTGCCAGCCGTGAAGCTCAGTACCGCCTCGTCGATCACGCCGCTGCCCGGCGAGAGGTACGGATGCTGCCCGGCTCCATACGGGCAGCTGCGTTCGCCCCGGTTGGTCGCCGTCGTGGTGACCGTCAAGCCGTCGTCATCGAGGAGGTAGTCCACCTCGACCTCGAGCAGGAACGGGTAGCCGGTCAGCGGATGCAGCCGGGTGCCCATGGTGACCCGGTTGGGCACCTCACGCACCGCGTCCCAAGACCGCCAGCGTAGGAAGCCGTGGATCGCATTGCTCTTCTCCGGTTCGGTGATCGCCACCTGATAGTCGACACCGTCGAACCGGTACCGACCGTCGGCCAGCCGATTGGGCCAAGGCACCAGCGGAGCGCCGTGCGCGCCATCGCACATCGCACCCAGCGGGTACGGGTCGAGAACCGCCCGCTCACCGACGCGGTACTCCCGCACCCCGCCGCCGACCTCCACCACCACGGCGACCTGCTCGCCATGCTGGATTTCGTACTGCCGCCCCGACGGTGGAATGCTCATACGACCTCAGGCTAGCGGTCCACCCACCACACGACGCTGAGCGCCTACAGTCACAGCCACACGCGGATCCCGGCGCCGAAGCCAGGAGGTGGGTGTGCAAAGCCTCCGGGTGCGACTTCTGGGCGATCTTCAGGTGGAGGGGTTCGATCCGGCGCGTCTGGGCCGCCGTCAGGTTCGCAGACTGCTCAAGATCCTCGCCCTTCATCACGACCGGCATCTCGGGCCGGACCGGCTGGCCGACTGCCTGTGGGGCGACGATCCCCCGGCGCGACCCGCTGACCAGATCTCGGTGCTGGTCAGCCGGCTGCGTGGGGTGGTCGGTGCCGATCGGCTTCGGCGCAACGATGCCGGCTACTCGTTGGCGGTTGACTGGCTGGATCTCGACGCTCTCCGGGAGTACGCGGCACAGGCCGATCGCCGGCTGGCCGCAGCCGCGGTGGGAGCCGCCCGAACGGCAGCCGCAGCCGGGCTCGCACTGGTCCGGGGACCGCTGCTCGCCGACGAGCCCGACGCCCGGTGGGCGGACGCGGAGCGCTCGGCCGCCGACCTGCTCGTCTCGCGCCTGCACCACACGGCCGCCGCGGCAGCCCTGTCGGCTGGCGACTTCGCGAGCGCCGCTGAGCTGTCCAGCCAGATGCTGGCGGTAGATCCCTATGACGAGGTGGCATTGCGGGCGCTGATGGAGGCGTTGACCCGATGGGGCCGTCCGGCCTCCGCACTGGCCGCCTACTCCGGAGCCCGAGAGCGCCTGGCCGAGGACTTGGGGGCCGGTCCGTCCACCGAGACCGAGGCGCTGCACACAGCGATACTGCTCGGCGAGCTTCCCGCTACCCGAGTGCCGGACGGATCCCTCGTTACCACCTCCGTTGAGCTGCCGGGGCGCGCTGGCGCGATCATCGAGCTCGATGCGTTGTTCCAGCGCGCCGAGCACGGGTGCGGGCAGGTGGGAGTGGTCGAGGGTGAAGCCGGCATCGGGAAGTCACGGTTGCTGCGCGTCTGGAGCGAACGGCTGGCTGCTCGGGGGGTGCGGGTCGTGCCGGTAGCAGGCGACGAGCTCGGTCGAGCCCTGCCGCTGCAACCGCTTCTCGACGCAGTGGACGAGCTCGTACGCCACCCTGGCAGCGGCGGCGCCGACCAGGTCGTGGGCCCCGATATCGCCATTCTCGGACCGTTGATCGGCGGCCAAACCGAACCAGCCGGGGCAGCTGCGCTCGCCGCGCTCACCGATCACGGCGCTGGCCAGGCGCTGCTGTTCGCGGCGCTGTTCAGCGTCCTGCGACGGCAGGCGGAACGTGAGCCGCTGGTGCTGGTCATCGACGACGTCCATCTCGCCGATACCACCACCACGAGATGGCTCAGCCAAGCGGTGCGCCGCCTGGCTGACAGTCGCGTCGCCGTCATCGCCGCCCGCCGGGCCGAGGAAGGAGTTCCGTTGCCCGGTGTGACGACCATCGCCTTGGGCCCACTCGATCTCGATGCCGCCGTGGCGATCGTCGGGCCCGATCGCGCCGCGCAGCTACACACCCGCAGCGCCGGGCACCCCCTATTCCTGGTCGAGCTGGCGGCCGCCGACGCCGACAGCGAGCTGCCGATCAGTATCCGCCGTGCCGTCGACGAGCGGTGCGCTCGCAGTGGCGCCGCGGCAGCCACGTTGCGCGCCGCCGCGGTGATCGGTCCCGAGATCGACCTGGACCTGCTCGCGGCGGCGACCGCCACCGCGCCCGGCGAGCTGCTCGACCATCTGGAGGAAGGGGTGCGGCGGCGGTTCCTCGTCGAGCTGGGCCCGAGGTTCACCTTCGCCCACGCGTTGGTACGCGAAGCGCTGGCTTGCGCAGTGGGGGCGGCACGAACCGCCTACATCCACCGGGCAGCGGCTCGGGCGCTTGCCGCCCGGCCCGGTGCCGACCCACTGGCGGTGGCCTGGCACGCCCGCCGGGGGGGCGAGTTGGCGGACGCCTCGGCCATGTTGGTGACCGCGGCGCGGCTGGCGGTAGCCCGATTCGATCAGGAGGAGGCGCTGCGCCTGCTGGACGAGGCGGTGGCACTGCACGACACGGTCGGCGCTCGCCTCGAGCGAGCCCGAGTGTGCTCGATGCTGGCTCGTTACGAGCAGGTCTCGGAGGACATCGAGGTTGCCCGGTCCAGGGGCGCCGGAGCAGAGGCGCTGGAGGTGGCCGCCTGGTCGGCGCACTTGCAGCGCCGCTTCGACCAGGCGCTCATCCTCGCCGATCGGGGTGCACAGCAGGCCACCGACGCCGACCTGCGCACCAGCTGCCTGGCCCTCGGCGGCTGGGTGTCGCTGGTCTCGGGCGACCTCGGAGGCGCCGCAGACCGCCTCGAGGGCGCGGCCGGCGCAGCGCCTGCGGCCAGCGGCCGGATGGTCGAGGCGTGGTTGGCGTGGCTACGGATGAATCAGGGCCGCCCGGCGGAGACCCTGCGCCTGGTGAAGCAACAGGACGGCGAAGGGCTCGCTGCTTATCGGTTCCCCAACGCTTACGCCCTGATGGCGGCCACCATGGCGTTGGGGATGCTGGGACGTGCCGAGGAGGCACTGGCCACGCTGGACGCGCTCGACGCCGACGTGGCGCGGATGGGCGCCCAGCGATGGATCGCACGCCCACTGAACTTGCGCGGGTGGATCATGCGCAACCTCGGTGAGCTCACTGCGGCCGACGAGCTCAATCAGGCGGCCATCGAGGCCGCCCGCCCACAAGGGATGGCCGAGCCGCTGGCCCACGCGCTGCTCGACCTGGCCTCGGGGCGGTTGCTGGCCGGTGACCTCGACGAGGCAGGCAAGCTCCTCGACGAGGCCGCGGCGCTCGCCGAAGTCGAGCACGCTTTCCGCTGGCGCCACCAACTGCGCGGCCGGCTGATTCGCGCCCGCCTCGACCTGGCCCTGGGGGACGCCGAGGCTGCGCTGGCCGGCGCCGAGTCTCTCGCCGCCGACGCAGCTACCCTCGGCACACCCCGCTACCACGGCCAAGCTCGGCTGGTTGCGGCGACGGCGGCACACCGAGTGGGTGGCGTCGTCGACCTGAACGAGGTGGGTCGGCTGCTGTTGCGGCTCGACGAGGTGGCCGGCCTCGAGGCGTGGTGGATCACCGGCGAGGTGGCTGCAGCGTTCGGCGTCGGCGAATGGGAGGACCTGGCCCGGCGCCGGGTCGGCGAACTCCGGACGCGTGCCGGCGGCTACACCGGCGCGCTGGAACGCGATGCCGGTCGTCGACTGGGCTGGCGCTAGCTGGGCTGGCCTCTCACGCGCCCGGCCAGTAGGACCGCCGCCGGTCGCCACCCTGGAGCGTGCGGCCGGACCGCGACGAGGGCTTGACGGACGAGCTCGGCTCTCGCCGACGGGTCAAGCGCGCCCACCCATGGGGCGATCTGCGGCGTGGCCAGGCGGTAGGCGACTACCGCGTGGGAATCCAGCAAGCCGAGATCCTCACGGTGCGCCCAGGCCCGCACCGAGACCAGGCCCGCCTCCCGGGCGGTCGCCGCGAGTCGTTCCGGATTCCCGGACTCGTGCTCCACCTGCTCCCGCATCGCCTGGTACCAGGCCGGCGGGACCCAGCCCCAGGAGGCCACCACGGCGTCGATCGCTGCTTTCGCCGAGTCGCGCTGTCCCCCCGCCCAGGTCGAGGCGAGCACCACTCCGCCGGGACACACCACGCGGGCAAGCTCGGCCAGGGCTGCAG
The DNA here is from genome assembly GCA_023252195.1 of Pseudonocardiales bacterium. Classification (GTDB taxonomy): domain Bacteria; phylum Actinomycetota; class Actinomycetes; order Mycobacteriales; family Pseudonocardiaceae. Next base: position 353,729 of record JAHEXI010000004.1, on the reverse strand, counting down.
CAGGCGGCAGGTGGTTGAGCAGGAACCCCGCGACGGCGGCGTCGAAGACACCGCCGCGCAACGGCAGCGCGAGCACGTCAGCCACCACGGCCGGCCAGCCCTGCGCACTCCCGTAGCTGACCATCTCGGTAGATCTGTCAACGGCGACCACCCGAGCGCCGCGCGCCGCCGCGGCCTGCGCGACCGCGCCCGTCCCGCTCCCGATGTCGAGAACCAGGCGCCCCGCCAGGGCCACCGGCGACGCCGCCACCAAGGACCGAGCGAGCGGCCGGTACACCAGACCGGCCGCAGCGTCCCACTCGTGCGCCAGGCCGTCGTAGGCGGTCGTCACAGCCACTGCGCGCCCTCGACCGCCCGTGCCTCCCACCAGGCCAGTTCCGGACCAGGGCCACCGAGCGCTTTCTCCCACCCGAACTGAACCATCGTGGCGAGCAGCTCGAGCGCGACCGCGGCGTCCCACCAGCCGGCGGTGTCGATCCCGTGACGTTGCAGGGCAGCCCGGTAGGAGGCGATCGCCTGGTCCTTGGTCTCGGGCAGCAGGTCGGCGTTGAGCGCCAGATACCAGGACAGGTCCGCGATGGGCGACGCCTCCCCGGGAACTTCGCCGAAGTCGAGTAGCACCGTGCGCCCGTCGGGGTGGCTGCCCAGGTTGGCCGCCTTCCAGTCACCGTGCACCAACGTGTGGGGCACCGCGCCGAGAGCAGCGACCAGCGGTGTGAGGTCGTCGAGGAGCGGCAGCACCAGCTCGGCCAGTCGGGTGGACGCCGCGGGCAGCTTGTCCCAGCCCTGTGCCATCACCTTGGGCACCACCGCCTCGGAGCCCTGGACCGCCTCGGCCTTCGCCACAGCGGGAGAGAACATCAGGTATCGGATGGCCAGCGGAGTGAGCCCCACCTCATCCCGCCAGCCCCAGAAGGCGGCGTGCATCGCGGCCATGTGATCCACAAAGCGGAGGTGTTGCTCGGTCGGGAACGGCCGGCCGGGCGGGAGCAGGTGAGTGGTGACGTCCCGCAACAGAACCCTGCCCACGGCACCGTCGAAGCTACAAGCGACCACCGCCGGGTCGATGACGTCAGGCATCCGGCCCAACAGCCCGTCGGTCCACAGGCGAACGTAGCGCTCGCCCGGGTCTCCGGTGGCCCGCAGCAGCCAGTCGTCCCGGGGATCCTGATACTTCAGCACGTAACGCTCGCCGTCGATGACGACCCGTTCAAAGCGTGCGCCCGACTTGGTGTCCTCGGGCACCCACGGCCTTCGACTGCTCGCCGCCTCCAGCAGATCGTCCAGGCAGGGAGCGGTCTCAGGCGGTGACATCTGCGGTCTCGGCCATCTCGGCCAGAAGTGTCGCCGACCACCGTCCCCCGCACCACACCTGGTCTCTGGTGATCCGGCCATCAGTCACCTCGACGATGTGGGCCTGGTGGATGGCGTACGGGACGCCTTCCTGCTCCCAACGGAGGGTGAACTCGACCAGCTCCCCGGTGGGCAGCGGGGTGCGTTTGAGCTCCTCGAAACTCCCCGCGTCGGCGTACCAGCGGGACAACTCGGCCCGCACCGCCGCGTCACCGCGGACACTGAAACGCCAGTGAGGCACCGTGGCGTCCAGCGTCACCTCGGGGCTCAAGGCGTCGCAGCCCCCCATCGCGGCACCCTCGATGGCCGCCAGGTACCGCTCAACGGGCCCATCGCTCTGATCGTCGGACATCGTGACCTCCTCGTGGTCCCAGGACGTGTCCAAGACGACCATCAGGATCTCCCGGGCTCCTTGCCACCGGTTTGCCACGGCTGCGGCCAACCGGTGGCAAGACCCGGCTGCATCGTTGTTCCCGTCGCCGGCGCACGGTCCGGCGAATCACCCGGAACGGAGACAACCATGTCAGCAGCCGAGCAGAAGACCTTCGCCGCACCGGACGAGAGCCGCACCTTCGAGCGGGGACAACTCGACCTGCTCACTATCGGCGGCAGCGAGATCGGCCGTCTCACCCTCTATCCCGGCTGGCGATGGTCCGACCACATCAAGCCGATCGCCGGCACCGAGCTGTGCGAGGCGCCGCACTTCCAGTACCACGTGCAAGGCACCCTGCACATCGTCATGGCCGACGGCACCGAGCTCGACGCCGGGCCCGGCGATGTCACTGCCCTACCGCAGGGCCACGACGCCTGGGTCGTCGGCGACGAGCCGGTCGTCGTCGTCGACTGGTGGGGCGCCTCCCACTACGCCAAGGGATGATCGATGGTGTCGCGGTCTGGGGCTGATCTCGTAGGCGCCGCGCGCTGCGGAGCGGCGAGCAGGCCAGATGAGATCTTCCGGCTGAGGTGGGCGGCCAATGGGTATCGGTGTGAAAGGCGCTTCCAACGCCTACGCCTCTGTCACGAGGCTGACACTGTTCCTGTCAGGTACATGACAGCGGGCCGATGAGTCAGCACGAAGAATCACGCTGCCAGCCCAGCAGGGGAAGCGCCCGAATGCTCCACGACGGTTCGGTTCCGAGAGGTGGTTAACTGATGTCATCCGATTCAGATGTGTACTCAAAAGCGGTGCCGTGGGGGAAACGAGCTGGAACCGCCGCATTTCTTGCCGCTCTTTTGCTACCCGTGCTCGGGGCGTGCGGCCAGAAGGCGACGCCCGACCGGAACGCAGATGCTGTCACGATGCTTCGCTTCTTCGAGCATGACACACAGCAGGCGATACTGGATCTCGGTCCTCAGGGGACGGGTCCGGGAGACCAGTTCATCTACGCCGGCGACCTGTTCGATCATGCTGGAGGAAGGCAAGTCGGGCACACCGCAGGCCAGTGCACCACGTTCAGTGGAAACGCCACCGCCGCTGGCGATGTCCTCTGCACCGCCACCTTCGTCCTCGATCGTGGACAGATCACAATGCAAGGTCTGTTCGACAATACTGCACTCTTCGGTAGGGGCCAAACCCTCCCGTGCGCAATCGTAGGTGGCACGGGCATCTATCATAATGCCCGCGGCGATGGCACTGTCCAAGTGCCCCCCGACGTGCCGAACCAAACCGACGCCAACTTCGTTATAAACGTGGTAACTGGGTGAGGATCACCCGGATGCGCAAGTGGATCGCCGCCGCTCGCACTGCACAGTGAATTTCAGCGACCACTGAGTTTAGCCGAAACGAACGCCGCGGAGCCGGTGGCGCAGGAGGCTTCGGAGCTCAGGATAGTGATCCAGCTCGCGCGGTGACGATCGACTTGAGCACCTGCGTGAACCGGTACGGGCCACCGCCCGCCGCGCTGGACGCGTTGCGCCGCGGCAAGCCGGTGGACCTTCTAATGCATCCTTATGAGGCCGTGGACCGGCTGCGCGATGTGTATGCGAGGACGCTGGGTGTCGAGACCAGCGAACTGCTGACCAGCCGCGCCGCCAGCGAAGTCATCTGAGCGATCGGCGAGAACCTCGGCGCCTTCAGAGATCGGCGGGGCACACGTCCTTGCGGCCACGGTGGGCGACGCCAACGTCGCGACGAACCTAATGTGCCCACGTGGGCGCCATTTTTCGCAGCGGCGTTCATCGTGCTGACGCTGCTGGGCTGTGCGCCGGTGCTACTGAGGCGACGCAGCGAGGTCCCCGCGCTGGCCCGACAGCCTCCATGATCGCAAATTCGATCACTGCGGGTGCCACAGCAGTGTCCGGTGGGATAGCTTCGACGGTTGTGAGCCCAGATCCCTCGGTGAGCGCAACGCCTGCATCCGACCAGATCACCGCCTACCTCGACTGGTACTTCGATCAACATCCGGTGCATGCCGACGCGCTTGGCGCGACCGGGTACGACCACCGGCTCGGCGACTTCAACGCCGCAGCCTTCGACAGCCGCGACCGGGACACCGCCGGATGGCTGACCCGGTTCGAAGCCGAGCCGTCCGGGATCGACCGGGACCTCGTCGTCTCGACACTGCGAGGGAACGTGTTAATGGCCGGCTGGCCGGCCTGGCGGCGCGACCCGTCGGTGTACCTGAGCCCGGTGTTCGCCGGCTTGCTGTTGCCGTTCCTGCACCGGCTGCGCCCCGAACCGGAGCTGGTCGACGGCGCGTTGGCGCGGTTGGCGGAGGTTCCCGAGGTGCTCGTATCGTGCCGAGCCAATCTCGATCCAGCGCTGTCGGCTCCACGGCTGGTCCGTCGCGCTCTCGGACAGGCCGCGGCCGGCCCGGCTTTTCTCCGCGATTCGCTGCCCGCCGAGGTCAGCGACCCTGTACTGCGGGACCGTCTGCAGGACGCGGCCGTCCCGGCGGTACAGGCGTTTGAGGAGACCATCGAGTTCCTCACCGAGTTCGCCGAGCGCGCCACGGGTGACTGGCGGACGGGCGAGAAGCTGTACTCAGCACTCTTACAGCAGCGTGAGCTGCTCGGGTACGGGGCCGGCGAGCTGCACCGCCGGGGCGTCGAAGCCTGGGACGGTCTCGACACGCAGATGCGGGACCTGGCGCCTCGGGTGCCCGGCGGCAGCGCCGACTGGCGGGCCACCATGGAGACCCTGCAGGACGACCACCCGCCCACACTGCAGGCGATGCGCGCGGAATACGAGGCTGAGACCGCACGGGCCCGGGCCTTCCTCGCCGACCGCGAGCTGGTGACCTTCGCCGAAGGCGAGCAGTGCCGGGTAGTGCCAGCACCCGCTTACCAGCGCCCGATCCTGGCGGTGGCGTCCTACCTGCAACCACCGCCGCTGACCCGGTCCCGGATCGGCCACTTCTTCGTGCCCTACACCCCAGACGGCGCCACCGATGACGAGATCATCCAGCGGCTGCGAACCAACGCCCGCGCGCAGCTGCCCACCATCTCCGTGCATGAGGCCTACCCAGGGCATCACTGGCAGCTGTCGTGGGCAGCTGAGGCATCCCCGGCGGCGCGAAGTGTGCGGACGGTGCACCGGAGCAGCTACTTCGCGGAAGGCTGGGCGCTTTACGCCGAGGGCATGATGCGCCAGCAAGGATATTTCTCCGATCCGGCGCACGAGCTCGCACACCTCGACGCCCGGATCTTCCGCGCGGCCCGGATGGTGGTGGACACCGCGCTGCACTGCGGGGACATGGATCCGGCCCAAGCCGAGGAGTTCATGATCACGCACGCGTCGCTGTCCCCCGGCACCACCAAAGCCGAGGTCGACCGGTACTGCGCCTGGCCGACGCAGGCTGCCTCCTACCTGACCGGCTGCCTGGAGATCGAACAGCTGCGCGCGCAATGGCCCGGGGAGCTGCGCGATTTCCACGACACGCTGGCCGGCTCCGGCTGCCTACCGCTCGGGCTGGCCAGGCGAGCTGTGGCCGGTGGCTCTTAGGCTGGCGCCATGCGGGCGATCCAGATCACCGAGACCGGCGGTCCTGAGGTCCTACGCTTGGCCGAGTTGCCCGATCCGGCGCCCGGGCCCGGCCAGTTACTCGTGGAGCTCGCCGCAGCCGGCGTCAACTACATCGACACCTACCACCGCAGCGGTGCCTACCCGATGCCGTTGCCGTTCATCCCCGGCTCGGAGGGCGCCGGCACCGTCACCGCCGTGGGCCCCGACGTCAGAGACTTCGCGGTCGGCGACCAGGTGGCCTGGGCGGCCAGCCCCGGCAGCTACGCCGAGCGCGCCGTGGTGGCCACCGATCAAGCCGTGCCGGTGCCCCAGGGAGTGGACATCGAAATCGCCGCGGGCTGCCTGCTACAGGGCATGACCGCGCACTATCTCGTGGTGTCGGTGCACGCTGTGCAGCCCGACGAGGCCGTGCTGGTGCACGCTGCGGCGGGAGGGATGGGGTTGTTGCTCACCCAGCTGGCCACCGCGCGTGGCGGCCGGGTGATTGGAACGGTGTCCACTGCTGACAAGGAGCGGCTGGCCCGGGAGGCTGGGGCGGCGGAGGTGATCCGCTACACCGAGATCGACGACGTGGCCGGCGAGGTCCGCCGGCTAACCGGTGGAGACGGCGTCGCCGCCGTCTACGACGGGGTGGGCGCCTCGACGTTCGACGCCAGCCTCGCCTCGCTGCGCCGCCGCGGGATGCTCGCACTCTTCGGCGCGGCGAGTGGGCCGGTGCCGCCGGTGGACGCCCAGCGACTGAACTCCGCCGGCTCGGTATTTCTCACCAGGCCGAAACTGGCGGACTATGTCGCCACCCGCGAGGAACTCACCTGGCGCGCCGGTGAGGTGTTCGACGCGATCCTCGACGGGTCACTACGGATCAGCATCGGCGGCCGCTACCCGCTCGCCGACGCCGGTCGTGCCCATCAGGACCTGCAAAGCCGTCGCACTACCGGAAAACTCTTGCTGTTGCCTGACTAGCGGGCACGGCGGGTGCCGACTTCGTAGCGCCGGCGAATCCGTTCCGGGTCGACACCGAGCAGGTATTGCAGTTTGAGCAGCTGCATGAGCACGGTCATCCGCCACACACCCTGGTCGACCAGCCGCCGGGCCGACGCAGTGACCGTGGTCGGCAGCACCGCCAGCCGACCATGTAGGCGCAGCATGCGCGACATCTCCAGATCCTCCATGAGGGGGATCCGCGGAAAGCCGCCGACTGAATCGAACACATCGCGGCGGACGAACATCGCCTGATCTCCGAAGATCCAGTGCAGCCGGCGAGCCCGCAGGTTGGAGCTGACGGCCAAGTAGTCCAGGCCCAGGCTGCGCTGGTCGAAGCGCAGTTGCAGACCGCCGCCGACCACACCGGGGTCCAGTAGCGCCCGCCGGAGCAGGTCGAGCGCGTCGGCTGGCACCCGGCAGTCCGCGTGGATGAACCAGAGGATGTCGCCGGTGGTCACTGCGGCTCCGGCGTTCATCTGGATAGCCCGACCCGCGGCAGTGCGGACCGTGCGGGCGTAATGCGCCGCGAGGTCAACGGTCCCGTCGGTGCTGCCGCCGTCGACCACGACCAGTTCGCAGTCGGGGAAGTCGCTGCGCAAGCATTGCAGGCAGTGCTCGATCCGGCTTGCCTCGTTGAGGGTGGGCACCACGATCGACACCGTTGCTGGCCTGCTCACCGATCCGAACTTCCCCCAGTCTCGAATAATTAGATGGGATAGTACGTCGCTGACGAAACGGAGTGCGGGTGACCGCAGTAGCCGACGGACCAGGCCATGTCGCGATTCTCGGTGCTGGGCCGATCGGTCTCGATGCCGCACTGGCCTTTCTGGACAACGGTTGGTCGGCCACCGTGTACGAGTCAGCGGCATCGGTGGCCGCGAACGTCACCGCCTGGAGTCATATCCGGCTGTTCACGCCTTGGTCGATGAATGCGTCGACGCGGATGCTGGCGCATCTGGACGCCGCCGGGGTTGCGCCGCCGGGGCCTGCCAGTTACTGCCCGACCGGCGGTGAGTTCGCCCAACAGCTGCTTCGACCGTTAGCCGCACTACCGGAGCTGGCGCCCGCTATCCGCAGCCGCACCAGGGTGCTCGCCGTCGCCCGGGAGGGCCTGCTCAAGCACGAGAAGATCGGAAGCCCGCAGCGTGGTTCGCGCCCGTTCCGCTTACTCGTTTCCGGACCCGACGACGGTGAACGTGCGGAGCACGCAGACCTGCTGCTGGACTGCACCGGCAGCTACGACCACGCGAACGTTCTCGGTGACGGTGGGATCCCCGCTCCGGGCGAACTGCGGGTCGCTGACCGGATCACCCGCCGGCTGCCCGACCTGCGTTGCGACGGCGACGCGTGGGGCGGCCGCCGGCTGCTGCTGGTCGGCGCGGGAAAATCAGCTCAGACCGCGGCGCGTGATCTCGCCGAGCTGGTCGCCATGTGGCCCGGCACCCGTGTCGTGTGGGCGGTGCGAGCAGCGGACCCGGGCTGGGGGGAGATTCCCGACGATCCGCTGCCCCAGCGTCAGCAACTCGTCGAGATGTCCCAACGGCTGCACTCCGGCACGGTGCCCGGCGTGCAGGTACGCACCGGCGTGGTGGTCGACGCGTTGCGGGGAACGGATGACGGCGTGGTCGTCGCGCTACGCTCGATCACCGGGGACGTCGAGGAGATCGTCGTCGACCGCATCATCGCCTTGACCGGTTTTCTGGGTGACACCACGCTCTACCGGCAGCTCCAGGTCCATGAGTGCTACGCCACCGCAGCCCCAATGAACCTTTCGGCGGCGCTGTTGGCCGCAGCGGGCGATGGCCCGGCGGACTGCCTGGCTCAGGCGTCGCACGGGGTGGACGTACTTCGGGTACCCGAGCCGAACTTCTTCGTACTAGGCATGAAGTCCTACGGGCGCAACAGCAACTTCCTGCTACGCGCCGGCTACGAGCAGGTCGACGAAGTAGCCAGCGCGTACGCTGGCTCCACCATGCCAGCTTGATCGTCGTTTATGTGACTACAACGACAAAACTTGTCGCGCAAGGCACCCAACCGACGATCACCACGAGATCAAACGGCGCAGTTGTAGATCAGCGGTAGGGAGCCGTCGCGCTGGCGCAGCCGCAGGAACAGCTCCACGGCGCGCCGCTTGGCCTCGGCCATGCTGACCTCCGGTCCGGCGAGCAGCATGTCCGGCGAGGTGTCGAGGTCGGCACCGGCGGGGTGCCAGTGCCAACCATCGGTCGTGACGGTCAGCTCAGGGACGGTGTTGTCGGTGTCGATAGCCACCCCGTCTCCCGAATGCCCCCGCTTGACCAGCGGCCGCACCGCGAAGTCCGCGCCGCAGATGCCCTTGGCTGCCAGCAGCGCCCGCAGCGGCTCGATCTCGGCGGAGTTCTGTGGTGTCTCGGTCATCCCGACCCGCACCGGTAGGCCCAGCGACAGTGCCAGATCCAGCCCCTCCATCGCCTTGGCCCAGGCGCCCGGTCCACGGTTGGCGTCATGGAAACGGGGCTGCGCACCGTCCAGCGAGGTCTGCAGGATCAGCCGCTTTCTGCCCGCCAGCCGCTCAAGCTGGGTGCGTCGCCAACCCTGGTAGAGCATGGCATTGGTCAGGCACACGACGTCGAGCTGGTCAGTGGCGTAGAGCAGCATCTCGACGAGGTCGCGTTCAAGGAACGGCTCGCCTCCGGTGACGTAGAGCTCGGTGAATCCCTCCGCGACTGCCTCATCGACCAACTCGCGGAACCTCGCCAGGCCCAGGGAGCGGCGGCGGGCCTGCGGTGAGGAGGCGACTGAGCAATAGCTGCAGGCCAGGTTGCAGTGGAAGTTGGTGTACATCCACAGCCTTGGCGGGAACAGCGCGGAGCCGAACAGCGGCAGCACCGGGACGCCGTCGTCCGCTATCTCCGGTGCGGCACCCCAGGACACCTGTTCGCCGGCGAAGGACGGCATCGCCGATTTGTAGAGCTGGAAGCGGCCCCGGGAACGTTCCGCCGGCGGCACGATCTCCAGGCACGTGGTCCACCATCCGGTCTCCACGGCCTGGGTGAACGCCTCCGGCAACCCGGCGATGCGCATCGAGTCGGCGTGTGCCTGCCAGTCGTAGTCCAGTGACACCAGCTCCGCGGTGGCGGTGCCGTCGACGATGTCGAGCAGCGCGTACCAAACGTGGTGACCGCCGTCGTTCGCCGGCCGGCCGAGCACCCCGACGTTGACCACCAGGGCGTCCTGCACGCGCCGGACCCACGGCAGCCCGGAGTGCGTGCAGCAGATCACGTCGGCGCCGGATGCCTCGATCCGCATCCGGTGCGCGTGGTCGGGCAGCGATTCCCACCAGAAGTCGTTGACGGTCAGCGGAGAACCGTGCACGAGGTGCAGGTCCAGCCCGTCGATGGACTCCCGGTGCTCGGTGGGCAGGGTCCGCATCCAGGCCGCGAACAGCGCGGAGGTGTGCCGCAGCGTGTAGTCGTAGGCGATCGCGGCGAACGCGTTGTCGTCGTCGTCGGCGTATCCACAGCCGCAGTCGGGGTCACCTCGACCGATGGCGAGCTCGTAGTTGCCGGCGATGCACTCGATGCCATTGTCGACCAGCAACGGCCAGATCGCCTCCGGCTCGGCCCCGTAGGCGCCGAAGTCACCCAGGCACCACAGCCGGTCGGCACCGCGAGCTCGCGCGTCGCGCACGAAGGCCCGCAGCGCGTACGGGTTGGAGTAGGTCCCACCGCACAGCGCCCACCTCGTCATCGGGCCAGCCTCGTCATCGACACACCCTCACTTCGGCACCGCTGCGGCGCTCTAGGCAGGTGTTCTCACCCGGTCGCTGAACCGGTTCAACCCGATCAGCGAACTCGTGAGTGCGTAACAGTGTCAGAACACTGTTACGCACTCACGAGTAGCGTTCGCGCGAGGAGCGTGGTGCACATGGGCATGCTGGCAGCCTTACGACGGCTAGAACGACGGACCCGACCGGTAGATCCGGAGTACGCATCGGTGCTGCAGCGCCGGTGGGCGGAGCTGCCCGAGCATGTCAAGACCCCGGGCCAGTTCCTCGGTAGGCACGCCGTGGGCTGCGAGGGCACCCACGGCGTATTCCCCAAATGCAACTTGGCCTGCACACCGTGCTACCACTCCCGTGATGCGAACCGGGTACGCGTCGACGGGGCGCACACCCTCGCCGAGGTCGACAAGCAGATGGCGCTGCTGCGGCGGTTGCGGGGGCCTCGTGCGCACGCCCAGCTGATCGGCGGGGAGGTGACGCTGCTCAGTCCAGACGACCACGCCGCGACACTGTTGACGATGCGCCGTTACGGCCGCGAGCCGATGAGCATGTCCCACGGCGACTTCGACCCGGACTACCTGGAACGGCTCGCGCTGGATGAGCAGGGCCGGCCGCGGCTGCGGCGGCTGTCGTTCGCCGGGCATTTCGACATGTTCATGTTCGGCCGGCGCGGCATCCCGCGACCGGGTAGCGAACGGGAGCTCAACCCCTACCGGCAGCGCTTCGTGGACATGTTCCAAAACCTGCGTGCCAAGCATGGCGTGCGTTCCTTCCTGGCGCACAACATGACGGTCACCCCGGCGAATCTTGGCCAGGTCGCCGACTTGGTGCGGGACTGCCACGCGATGGGGTTCGGGATGTTCTCCTTCCAGCCGGCGGCGTTCGTAGGCGACAACCGCCGCTGGCACGAGAACTACGAGCAGGTCGGCATGGACCAGGTGTGGCGGGAGATCGAAAGGGGCGTAGGCACCACGCTGGACTACACCGTGATTCAACACGGCGATCTGCGATGCAATCGGGCGGCCTACGGGTTCTACGTCGGCCCGCGGTGGCACCCGTTTCTGTCCGGCGACGAACCGCGCGACCTCGATGCCAGGGAAGCTTTCTTCCGCTACCTCGGTGAGGTGAACTTCGCCGGGTGCGAGCTGCCAGACCTGATCGGCAAGCTCGTGCGCACGATCGTGCGGCACCCCGCCGTCGCAGTGATCGGGGCGCAGTGGCTCGCTCGTCTGGTGCGACGCGTCGGCGGAGTGCGGGCGCTGCTGCGGCACGGCGTGCGACCGGTCTGGTTCGTGGTGCACCAGTTCATGGACGCGGCAGATGTCGCGCCGGCGTGGGAGCTGATGCAACGCGGCGAGACTGCATCCGATCCACGGATCCTCGCCGCCCAGGAGCGGCTGGCGTCCTGCCACTACGCGATGGCGCACCCGGAAACCGGTGAGCTCGTTCCCGCCTGCGTCCAGCACAGCGTGCTCGACCCGGTGGAGAACGTCGAGCTACGCAAGTTGCTACCTATCGTAAACATCGCAGACGTCCGTGCCTCGTGAGATCGGCCATCCGAGCTCGCTGCAGGGCGTTGTGTTGCCCGATGCGCGCACCGGGCGATCCGTGGATCTCGGCGCGTTGCCGGGAACGTACCTGCTCACCGCGATCCGGCACCGGTTTTGACTGCCCTGCCAGCAGCACCTCGTGCAGGTGCGTGACCTCGCCGCAGGCTGCCCGATCGGCATCATCGCCTGCGGGTTCAGCCCGCCGGCCGCACTCGCCGCGCTCGCCGACCACCTCGGCTGGCCGGGCCCATTCCTGGTCGACGAGAAACGCCGGCTCTACGGGTTGCTCGGGATGCGACGAGCCAGGCTCTGGCAGGTCTATTCGCCGGGAACCATGGCCCGCTACGCGGTCGCCGCAGCCCGCGGGCGCCACCTTCCGCGGCCGGTAGAAGACATCCGGCAAATGGGGGGCGATGCGCTGCTGTGCGACGGCATTGTGGTCCGCCGCTGGTTGCCGCGCACACCCGACGACCGGGTCCGCCCCGCGCGCCTGCTGCAGGCAGCCAAGTTGGCCGTCGGCGAAGGACCAGCAACGCCGCGAAGCGCTGCTGCTCACGACGACCAACCTGGCTGATCGGAATACCGTGCCGTCCTTTGACTATGACCTGGCGATCATCGGCGCGGGATCAGCCGGGCTGACCGCCGCCCGGCTCGCCCGGTTCTTCGCCAAGCGAGCCGCGCTGATCGACAAGGACCGGCTGGGTGGGGATTGTCTGAACTACGGCTGTGTGCCGAGCAAGGCGTTGATCAAGGCGTCACGGGTGGCCTACGAGGCCGCCACCGCGCAGCGCTGGGGGCTGTCCGCACAGCACCTGCCGCACGGTCTCGCCGCGGTCAACGCCCGGGTACACCACGCCATCACCGAGATCGGCAAGCTCGACGACGCCGAGGGGCTGGCCGAGCTCGGCGTCGATGTGCTGCTCGGCGGCGCCACCTTCCGCGACCCACACACGCTGCGGGTAGGAGCTCGAGAAATCACCGCGAAGTTCATCCTGATCGCGTCGGGCAGCCGCCCAGCCGTACCGGATGTCGAAGGGCTGGCCGAGGTCGGCTACCTCACCAACGAGGACGTCTTCGACCTCAGCGACCTTCCGGGCCGGCTCGCGGTGATCGGTGGCGGTCCGATCGGAGTGGAGCTCGCCCAGGCGTTGCACCGGTTGGGCTCCACGGTGACCGTTGTGCAACGCGGACCACACCTGATCCCCCGCGACGACGCCGACATGATCGAGGCACTGGAGGGCCAGTTCGTCCACGAGGGAATCGACGTGCGGCTCGCTACTCGGCCCAGCGCCGCGCGCCGCGAGGGGGCAGACATCGTGCTCACCCTCGGCGCTGCCGAGCTACGGGTGGACGCGATCCTCTGCGCGGTCGGGCGGGTTCCCAATGTGGAAACGCTCGCGCTCGAGGCCGCCGGAGTGACCACCAATGACCGGGGTATCGCCATCAACGAGCGGCTGCAGACTAGCCAGCCGCACATCTACGCCGTCGGCGACGTGACCGGCGGCCCGGCGTTCACCCACTACGCCGGCCACCAGGCCGCCCACGCGGTTCGCAACATCTTCGTCCCGATCAAGGCGGCCTTCTCCCCCGGCCACCTGCCCTGGGTGACCTTCACCGACCCGGAGATCGCCCACGTGGGCAAGACCGAAGTCGAGATACGCGCGGCCGGTGGTACCTGTGAGATCATCCACTTTCCCTACAGTCACAACGAGCGTGCGGTGACCGACGCCGAACCCGCCGGCCTGATGAAGTTCCTCATCGACGACAAACGCCGATTCATCGGAGCCCACATCGCCGGGCAGTGTGCCGGCGAAATGATCAACGAGCTGACCCTGGCGATGAACAACGACCTCACCGTCGACGCCATCATCAGCTCGATCCACGCCTACCCGACCTACTCTTTCGCGATCCCGATCGCGCTCTACGACTATGCACTGACCCAAAACCCCAGCACCGCAGCCAAAGTCGGCCGATTCCTCAGCCGCCTTACCTAACCTGTCCGGATGCCCCTGGGCACCTGCCATCTGCCACCGTCTACCCTGCCCGGCGTGTCGAAGCGAACGCACCGCGAGAAGCACCGGCCCGCGAAGCGACGACCGGGCCACGGGAAGTCCACCCCGCAGCGCACCCGGCGCAAGCAGCCAGACCTGATGGGAGAGGTCGCGGTCGCGCTCACCGATGACCACCCATTCGCGCTCATGTCCCTGGTCACCTCGCTGCTCGCGGCGTTGGAGCCCCCGCGAGCCAACCCCTTCGAACAGCCGCCGGATCCTGACGTGCCGACCCTCGACGAGCTGGTGCGGACCTTCCTCGACGTCGACCTCGTCGAAACCTCCGCGCTGCTGACGGTGATCGCCGAGCTGTCCGGTGACGACATCATGCGCCGCAGGATCCGCCGCGAGATCACCCAGCGGGCGCACGCTCTGCCCGAATGGCTCACCGAGCTGGGCAAAACCACCGTCGAGGGCGTCGTCGAGATGGTCCACGTGCTCGGCGACGGCGACAACATCATGATCGGGTTGAATTTACCCGGCGATTGCGCGCTATCTGTCGTGGTCTACATCGACCACAACATGGGCACGCTGGTCAAGGACGCCTTCGCCGTCCCCGAACCGCTGGACGCGCTGATCGAGACCATGCGGGACGTCGGCGACAACCGGGACACGACATGGACAGGCCTCACCCCGGCCGATGCCCGCGCCCGGATCCGCGACGCGGTAGAGCAGGGCGCTATTACCTTCCCGCCGTTCGAGACCGACAGCTGGCCCGCCTGCCGCCCACTCGTCGAGTGGGCCATCGAGATGCTGCCCGCGGGTGGCACCGGCTACCAGCGTCCGCACTGGGATGTCGACGCGCTGGGTGAGCTCACCGAGCGCTTCCTCGGCTCCCCGTTCGGGGCTGGTCTCGACGACGCTGATCACCGCGGGCTGCTTGAGTCGGTGCTGTGGTTCGGCACCGACTATGGACCGGGGGACCCGCTGCGTTGGAGCCCGGTGGCGGTGGAGATTCTGCTCGTCGACTGGGTACCTCGCAAAATCGTCGCCGATGCGGCGTACCTGTCTAAAGTTCCCGACCTACTGCGGGCCTTCATCCGGTTCTGCCACCACGAGCGTGGTATCCGGGCGGCACTCACCACCAACACCCTCGCCGCGGTGGACAGATACGAGCCGGAGTACCAGCTGACGATTCGGTCAGCCCGGCCGCAGGGGCCGGCGGCACTGCTGGCCGCGATGGGGGTGTTGAATGCCGACGGGCCGTGGCCGCTCCTCGAAACCGAACTACCAAGCTTTCCGGAGGCCATGCTCGATACCCTCCGCAGCGCCGTCGGCGGCGGTGAATCATTGGACAACCTCGATACGGCGCCGCTGCCCGACGAGCCTTTCCGCTGGGACCCCATTCCCGCCGACATCCACGACCGGGTGGCCGAAGTGCTTCGGCTGGTCGACCGGTGCTGTGACGAGCTACTCGACGTGGAGTACCGCACGGCATGCCGCCGCTACCTCGGTCGCGCCGCGGCGGCCGATCCGGAGATCTTCCGGCGTCGCAGCCGGGCCGAGACCGCCGCGGCGGCGATCTGCTGGTGCATCGGGAAGGCCAATGACCTGTTCCCTGCTGAGATGCTGGTCAAGGACCTGATGGGGCACTTCGGAATCGGCCAGGGCAGCGTCTCGCAGCGCAGCGAGCCCCTGTTGCGCGCCATCGGCGTCGATCCCCATGACCAGTACAGGGGAATGAACCTGGGCTCGCCCGACTATCTCACCTCAGGCCGCCGGGAACGAATCCGCGCTCTGCGCGACCAATGCCGAGCCATGGACAGTTAACCGCCTGCCATAGCGCCCACAATGAGAAAAGGCTCAGTACCTGTCACCACCTCATGGGGCAGCGGGGTGTCCGGTAGTTCATGGGACAGATCCTGCTCGCAGGCGAAGAACCTGACGAACGCACGGCGTTGGTGTGTGACGTGGTCGCGGATCGTTCCGCGCAGCACCGGGTAGCGGGTCTCCAGAGCGTCGAGCACCGCCCGCTGCGTCGCCTGACCCACGACTTGTAGCTGCACCTCGCCTTCGAGGTGCGCAAGCGTCCGCAGATGCGCCGGGAGCCTGACGCGGATCATGGCAGGGTCTGAACTTCGACCGACAGCACGGATGGCAGATCCCGGACGATGGGCGCCCAGCTGTCCCCCGCGTCGGCTGATGCGTACACCTGACCGCCGGTCGTTCCGAAGTAGATACCGCAGGAATCGAGCGAGTCGACGGCCATCGCGTCACGCAACACGTTGACGTAACAGTCGTGCTGCGGCAGGCCTTTGGTCAGCGGCTCCCATTCGTGTCCGCCGGTCCGGCTGCGGTACACCCGCAGTTTCCCCTCTGGCGGGTAATGCTCCGAATCGCTCTTGATCGGCACGACGTAGACGGTGTCCGGCTCGTGGGCGTGCACAGCGATCGGGAACCCGAAGTCGGTCGGCAGATCACCGCTGATCTCCTGCCACGACTCGCCGGCGTCGTCGCTGCGCATCACGTCCCAGTGCTTCTGCATGAACAACACATTCGGACGCGACGGATGCATCGCGAGCCGGTGCACGCAGTGGCCGACTTCAGCCACCGGATCCGGGATCTGTTCGGAGCGCAGACCACGGTTGGTCGGGCGCCACGTCTTGCCGGTGTCGTCGGTCCGGAACACGCCCGCCGACGAAATGGCGACGAGGATCCGCCCGGGGTCGGTCGGATGCTGAAGGATCGTGTGCAGACACATCCCACCGGCACCCGGTTGCCAGGAGGAGCCCGAGTCGTGGTCGCGCAGTCCCGACAGCTCCTGCCAGGTCTGCCCACCGTCGATCGAGCGGAACAGCGCGGCGTCTTCCACCCCCGCGTAGACGGTGTCCGGATCGGTCAGCAATGGTTCGAGATGCCAGACTCGCGCGAACTCCCAGGGGTGCGGCGTGCCGTCATACCATTGATGGGTGCCAGGGACGCCGTCGTAGCTGAACTGGTTGCCCACCGGTGCCCAGGTCTGGCCGCCGTCGTCGGAGCGCTGGATCACCTGCCCGAACCAGCCGCTGGACTGCGCCGCATACAGCCGGTCCGAGTCCGCCGGTGATCCCGTGACGTGATAGATCTCCCAGCCCGCGAAGTGCGGACCGCTGACGTCCCAGCGCTGTCGCTTCGCGTCCGACGTCAAGACGAACGCACCCTTGCGGGTCCCCACCAGTACCCGTACCCCGGTCATCCGCACTCCCTTCCCGATCGACCTGCCTACACCATCGCCGATATGACGACCGCCGGAGCCCAAACTCATCGCTCGCACGACCAGCGTCGCGAGGAGGAGATGCGCGGCTCATCTCTGCTGGCCGCTGCGTCTAGCGCGCTTGATGGTTGCCTGTCTAGCTCGCTAGACTTACACTTATGGCGAACCGGAGGATGAAGCCAGCGCAGGTGCTCACGCTGATCCGCAAGCTCGCCAGGCAGCATGGTCTCACCATCGAAGAGCTACCGAAGCGCGGCAAGGGATCGCATCGCATCTTTGCGCTGGCCGACACCGAGGGCAAGGAAGTCGGCCGATTCGGCCTTACTGGGTACGCTCGCGACCTGTCGTGGAAGGTTCTGGACAGCACCGAGGGCAGCCTTGCGCACCTGTTCGGCGAGAAGTGGACGGAGGGAAGATGACCAGCTACGACGTAACAGTCACTCGTGAGGACAACCTGTGGGTCGCTCTTACCGATAACGTCGGCGCTACAGATGTCGAACACTTTCCGGAACTTGATGTTGAGGTCCGCGACTACATCGCCGGCATGACAGACGCCGACCCCGGCGACTTCGCCATTCGGTGGCGCTATGAAGTTAACGGTCGCGACGTTACGGATGTCCTGACCCGCTTCATGGCCGCCGAGCGCGAACTCCGTGACGTCATGGCGGAGGAAGCGGCGAAGGCCGCCGAGCGCGATGCAGCGAGGTTAGACGCAATCCTGGCGGTGAGGTCTGCGGGGCTGTCTCAGCGGGTCGCGGCCGACGTGGTCGGATTATCCCATCAGCGTGTTCACCAGCTGGTGAGCAGCCAGCCAAAACTCCTTCCCGCTAGCGGTCAAAATAAATTGGCTTGATGCGCTGTACCATTGCCCTTCTTCCCCGTGCTACGCGAACGTGTTCGGCCCTGACGCTCACGAGCCGTCTCCGTTGAATGTTCGACGCCCGCCGTGACACTATAACCCTCCCGGACGCGTCTGACGACAAGCTCACGCAGCTGTTCCACCGAGGTTCCGATTGTTCCGGCAAGACCATGCTGCACTAGCTCAGCGAACTGAGTCGTGACGAGATAACGATCGACATTGTCGTAACTGAAAACTCTGCCCTCCCGTGGACCGCGTGTACAGTCGTCAGTGAGGAGCATCCGTGCATACGAGACAGGCAGATACATGCCTTGAGTGGGCAGTCTTGGATCATTGGGTCTACCGTCGGGCCAATGCGCGAGTTTCAGGAAACACGAGTCACCGCTGAGTCGCCAGTCATTAGGCGTGCGTGGCGGCCGACTGAGTTTCGCCACTTCATCGAGTCGGTCCATCTGAGTCCGCAGCCGCGCATCAACGTACAGCTCTTTAGAAGAGGATAGGCGCTTGTACTGGACAAGGACGAAGCTGCTCGTGGCCTCGTGATAGTAGATCAGGTCGGCGCCTAGTCGGCTCTCGACCGGCGTTGCGTTGATGTTGGCGACCTCCAACCGTCGCCCGTGATCGTCGTAAAACTCTTGGATATCGCAACGACTGCCTTCGACGTTGAGATTATCTTCAAACGCATTTCCGGTGGTACGCGCGTCGTGCTCGATCAATGCATTCTCAAAGGGTTCTGGAATGAGCCCAGAGAGGTAGGTGGCATCGCGGTCCGCGGGCCGCTTCCACGCCGCGATGGCGGACACCGGAAATTTCGCCACACGAAATAGCGTGCCAAGACTATCCTGCTGCTCCTGCCAGGAACGATCCTCCAGCCTGCTACTGTCAAGCGGACTGGGTTCCGCTAGCGCTAGCAGCCATTCCAGCAGCTTCACCAGGGACGAGTACCTGCGGCGAATAGCCGCAATGAAGTCATCACGCGTCTCGACTGGGAGGACCGTGACAATACGACTATTCAGGGCATCCCAGAACCTATCCGCGTGGTCGCTGGACAGGCAGGATAAAAGTCCGTTGCGGCCGTCGAGCGGCACGGCAACCTGGCACCGACGCAGTGGATCAATGGTAATACTCTTGTCGACAGCTCCCACGTTGTTGCCATGAGGACGCATGACCATACCCAGCCAAGCTAGACTGTGGACGGCGGAATCGTCCGGTGCGGTCGGGTGGAGGTTTTGGTCGATTCGAGATCGCGAGCACACCAAGGCGAGCTGCGGGGATCCAGTCGGGGCGTGAACCGACGAGGGCAGCGCTTTAGTCAGCCTCTGCTCAATGTCCAACTTCTCACCGATGCGTTGGAGTTCACTATCATCAAGCACTACGACGTAGGCCACGCCGGGACCCTATCTGGATCACCGTACGACCGTCGGCGTGTGGTGGCATAACACCCACAATCTTGTGGGGCTGAGGCTTCTCCAGCACGGGTCGGATCAAGCCGACTCGACGCCGGCGAGCCGGTGTATAAGCCGTTTCGGTTCCGACCCGGCGTAGGCCGCGCGTCCTCCTCGGCGCAACGAGCACTCTTGCTCACAGCGAGCGGGGTGGCATGAGCTCACCGACGCCTGACTGGAGCACCCGCGGTCGATGACCGCGGGCGTAGCATGGGCGCCCGTGGCCATCCGTCTCGATACCGTCGGCAGCAGCGAGGTCCGGTCAGAGGACCTGGAGCTGTACCGCCGGGAACTAACCGGATACTGCTACCGGATGCTCGGCTCCTTCTTCGAGGCCGAGGACGCCGTGCAGGACACGATGGTCCGGGCCTGGCGGGGTGCCGACGGCTTCGAGGGCCGGTCTGCCTTACGGTCGTGGCTCTACCGCATCGCCACCAACGTGTGCCTCGACATGCTGCGGGGCCGCGATCGGCGGGCCCGGCCAATGGATCTGGGGCCGTCCTCAACGGCGGATTCAGCCCTCGGGCCGGTGCTGCCCAAGCATGCGTGGTTGCAGCCCGTCCCGGATGCCCGGGTCCTGCCCGGCGACGGCGACCCGGCCGAGCTGGCGGTGGCGAGGGAGACCATCCGCCTGGCGTTCGTCACCGCACTCCAGCATCTACCCGCCAAACAGCGAGCGGTGCTGATCCTGCGCGAGGTGCTGCGCTGGCAGGCAACCGAGGTGGCCGAGCTGCTCGAGACCAGCGTGGCATCGGTGAACAGCGCGCTGCAGCGAGCCCGGACCACCCTCGCGGCCCGCGACTCCGACGCCTCCGCCTCGCCTCCGGTGGACGCCGACCAGCGGGCGCTACTCGCCCGGTACGTCGACGCCTTCGAACGCTACGACATCACCGCGCTGGTATCGCTGCTGCACGACGACGCCGTCATGTCGATGCCACCCTATGACTTCTGGCTGCGTGGACCGGTCGAGATGGGCCGGTGGTTCCTCGGCCAGGGCTGCGGGTGCCGTGGCTCGCGCCTGGTGCCGACTGCGGCCAGCGGCAGTCCCGCGTTCGGCTCGTACCGCCCGGACGGCCACGGCGGCTTCCAGCCGTTCGCCCTCCAGGTCATCGAGATTTCAGGCGACCGGATCGTCGGGCATCACAACTTCCTCGACACCGATCTGTTCGCCGCCTTCGGCCTCCCCGCTCGACTGCCGGCCTAGCCCGGCATCGGGCCCGAGCTCACCCAGGCCGACCAGGTCGAGCAGCTCACACAGCTCCGTGCAGGCAGCACGCAGCCGGATCTCGCAACCCAGGCGCCGGGCTGCGAGTTGTAACCGCGCCAGCGCGTTCACCACGGCAAGGTCAGGACGGTCCAACCCGGCCAGTGGCCAGCTCGCCACCTCGACATCACCGCAGACGAGCACCACCAGCGCGCCGGAGTCTGCTCGCCGCACACCTCTTTGACGACGGCGGGCCGCAGAACTTATCGGCTGCACCGATGAGTTCTGTGTCGCCGCGCGATCGTACTCAGCGAGAGCCATACCAGGACTACCTGTTCGAGGGCCCAGATGGCAAGGCCAGCCTGCTCGATCTGTTCGACGGCGGCCGTCAGCTCATCGTCAGCCACTTCATGTTCTCTCCCGACTGGGACGAGGGCTGCTCGAGCTGCTCGGCTGGGGCGGACGAGAGCTCCGATGGACTCCTCGCCACCTGCACACCCGGGATACCACGCTGGTCTACGTCTCCCGCGCGCCGCTGGCCAAGATCGAAGCGTACAAGGCGCGCAAGGGCTGGACGTTCCCCTGCTACTCCTCCTACGGAAGCGACTTCAACTACGACTTCCGCGTCACGCTGGACGAGTCCGTCGCGCCGATCGAGTACAACCGAGAGCGAGCAGCCCATCGAAGGGCCAGGCCTGAGTTGCTTTCTGCGCGACGGCGGGGTCACCCTTGCCGAGACCGAGCACCGAGCGTGCCCAGCGCCGGTCCTCCTCCGGTATTCCACCGGCTTCCTCGATCATCTCGTCCAGCACCGCGCGCGCCTGCGCCCAGTCAGGCTCCCGCTCCGCCAGCGCGGGTTCGGATGACGACCGCGGGCGTGTCCGAGTCGTAGTACGCCCCCGGGGTCGGTCTGCTGCTTCATGGCGATGGTCCTCCGAAGCTGTAGGTCGCGCCCCGGGCCGGATGGCTGGGTCGTCGAGTCGCTTCAGGCTCGCGACGAACTTGCCGAGCGCCAAGTACGGCGCTGATAAGGGGAATTATCGACGCACGGTTGCGAAGTCGTGATCAACAAATGGTTGATGCCGACTCGGACCGAGAGGTGGAGATGCGTCCCCATCGCGGCGCTCTGGGCGCCAAAAACGTGAGCGTTGTGGTTAGGCAGGTGACCGGCAGGATTCAGGCCGAGCGCGGACATCTGATCAGTTGCTGAGTGGATGCCGCCAGCGGAGCCCGGGAAACCGGGCGAAGCCCCGGTCGGCGGTCACCCATTCGCACCCCGACTCGATCGCCAGGGCCGCGAAGAAGGCATCCGGCACCCGGTTGCCCTTCGCGTCGGCTTGCCGACACAGCCGGGTGAAGATCGACCAGTGCTGCGCACCGGGGAACACCGGCCGGCAGATCGGCTGTTCTCGCAGCGCGCAGGCGAAGCTCAACGCCTCCGTCAACTGGCTGGGTTCCCGGAAGATCCGTGGATGGGTGACGATCCGCACGAAGCCGCTGAGTACCAGGTCGGAGCAGGCGAAGCTGGAGTCACCGTTGACGGTGCTGTCCAGCCAGGCCCGGTAATACTGGTGGTCGGCAGCATCTTGTCGGAACGCGTACACGAGCACGTTGACGTCAGGAAGAAGCACGGCGCTCCATGACGTCCAGCAGTGCCGCGCTGTCATCGAGATCCACGCCGGGCAGCACGCCTCCGCTTGCGGCAGACACCGGGAGCTCGAAGCGCGTGCGCTGCTCGTGTTGAGCGGATTCGGCCAGCAGCCGGCGAAGCGCCTCCTCGAACACCGAGGTCAGGCTTCGCCCCTGGCGGGCAGCATGGCTTTTCGCCTGGCGCAGCAGCTCGTCATCGACCCGCAGTGTGGTCCGCATGCGTCAAGCATACTGCTATGACAGCAATATGTCATACGGGTCGTGGCGGAACTCCGTTCGATCTCGTTGCGGTCGGCGCGCAACTGCGGGTCGGGGCCGTCCGCAAGTTGTCGGACTGTCGCTCGACCCTGCCTGATCAGGGACATGCCTGATGATCGATAAGAGGGGTTATCAATGCGATGTTGCAAATCAATTGATCAACGCGATTAGAGTGACGACCCTGCGTTGAGGAGAGGTGGGTCGGTGGCCGAAGTAGCGAGCAGTCTGCCCATGCAGATGGCCCTCGTCGACGTCGCCCGCCTCGCGAAGGTGCAGCGGCCCGTGGTGTCGGTTTGGCGCAGGCGCAGCGCTGCATCAACGGCGCCCTTCCCGGAGCCGTTCGCCACGGTGTCCGGTGAGGAGCGCTTCGACGCTGACGCGGTACTGGAGTGGCTGGAGCTGACGGGCCGGGGCAACAACCCTGACGTGCGCGCGGACTGCGCGGCATTCGCATCGCCGAAGGGCATGTCGACCCAGGACGACGAGATCGTTTTCGACGGTCTGGCCGCGCTGCTGTGTCTTAAGGAGATCTCTGGTGCGCGCCTCGCGAGCTTGACGATGACGACCTGCTCGACCTCGCCGATGAGGCCGATCCCGATGACGAGTTCCTGATGAGCGAGATCAGCGCGCTCGGCCCGCGACTGCGACCGCTCCGCTGTTATGCCGACACCCCGGCCGACGCCTGCTACAACTGCACCGAGGCGTTCGAGCAACTCTTCGGCCGCGGGTTGCGGTGCGGGAGTGCGTGCACGACCTGGTTGCATCCCTGACGGACGCACTGACGGTCGACGCGGCGCTGGAGCCAGCGGTCTACGTCGACCCAACGTGCGCGGCCCGACTGGCATTCCGCCGACCTCGCCAAGGGTCGCATCAAGGTCATTTACTCCGGTACACCCGCAGATGAGCCTCCGGTGGTGAACCACGTGCGGCGGGCCTCCCAGAATGCAGCGATCAAGGAACGGCTCGGGAACGAAGACGACGAGCCCGAGATCGTGATCGTCAAGGACATGATGCCCACCGGATACGACTCGCCGCCGCTGCACACCTTGTATCTCGACCGACCGCTCAAGGGTGCCTTGCTCATGCAGACGCTGGCCCGGGTCAACCGCACCTACCGCGGCAAGGAAGACGGACTCCTCGTCGCCTATGCACCGTTGGCCGACAACCTGCAGAAAGCCCTCTCTGAGTACACGCAAACGACCAGAATCATAAGCCTCTCGGGCGCAACATCGACGAAGCAGCCGCGCTCACCGAGAGCCTGGTGGCGACCATCCGGGGCTGCTCCTCGGCCGGTGGGAAGCAGCCCGCGATGGCGCAGGCACTCGCCGATTCATGCACGCTGCGCATTCGACGGTCAACTATCTGCGTGCCCCCAACACCGCGGGCAACCAGATGCCGGATGGGGAGGAGACCTTGCCGTCCGCTACCGCAAGCTGTCCAGCCAGCTGGCCCGCGCGTGGGCGATCTGCGGAGGCAGCGAAACCTTGGCCCACCTGCACTCGGAGGTGCGGTTCTACGAAGAGGTCCGGGTCTGGATGGCGAAGTTCGACGCGGACAATCGCCAGTCCCGCGGCGAGCCGATCCCCGAGGAGATCCAACGCCTGCTGGGACAGCTCATCGCGGAATCGACCGTCTCCGGGGAAGTCCTCGACATCTACGACGCGGCCGGGATGCCCAAACCGACGCTGAGCGATCTCACCCCCGACTTCGTCGCCAAGACCCAGCAGGCCACCCTGGCGATCGAGGCGCTACGCAAACTGCTCAACGAGGAGTCAACGAAAGCCACCCGCAACAACGTGGTGCGCCCAGCGCGCCTTTTCTGAACGTCTCACCGAGCTGATGAACAAGTACACCAATCAGCAGTTAACCTCAGCGGAAGTCGTCGCCGAGCTCATCGAACTCGCCAAGGAGGTGGCTGCCGAGGCAAGCCGTGGCGCGCGCTTCTCCCCACCGCTGAAATCCGACGAACTCGCCTTCTACGACGCCGTCGCCCAGAACGAGTCGGCCGTTGCCGAACAGGGCGAAGACGTCCTGGCGAAAATCGCTCGCGACCTGGTCACGGTCATGCGCCGCGACGTGCGCACCGACTGGACGGTGCGCGACGACGTCCGAGCCAAGCTGCGCTCGTCGATCAAACGGCTGCTCGTCAGCCACGGCTATCCCCCAGACAAGCAACCCGCCGCGATCAAGCTCGTACTGGAGCAGATGGAGTCGATAGCCCCCCGATACGCAGCAGACCGCACGTAAGCCGCCAGGCCGCGAGAGAGAGCCCAGGGTGGCCAGTGGTGGAGGTATCAGCGTTCGTTAGGCGCGTCGGGGAGCCGGCGCAGCAGGTGCGGTGGCGAGCGTCTCGACTCTCGGAGCCGGGAACTGTCGGAGTTGTTGATCGAATGTGTGCACGCCCGAGTGACGCGCCGCTCCCGCGACGAAGGCATCGACGGAGTCCTTTTCGACTGCAATGCCGTCCTGGGCGGCGAGTACATCGTCCAGGCCAAGCGGTACCGGAAGGTAGTCCCAGCCAACGACGTCCGTGCGCTCGCTGGGGTCCTGCACGACAAACGCGCCAACCACGCCGTCTTCGTCACGCCGTCCTGGTTTAGCGACGCCGGCCGCCGCTTCGCCGCTGACAACCGCGTCCGGCTCATCGAAGGACCCGAACTTAAACATCTGCTCCACGACCACCTCAACCTCGCAGTGATCATTCCCTCGTCACGAAGCAGGCGTTGAGTTCCAGCTTGCGGTATCGCGCTCAGTGCGGTTGGTTCATTCCTTATGCGCTGATCGATCCGGACAGAGTGCTGGGCGCGTCCGACGGAAGTTGACGTGGACGGAACTCACCTGCCAAACCGGTACCCGAAGCGAACATGACACCCGCTAGCCCGCGCCGCGACAGAAGTGGAGTCGACTCTGATAACAGATGCACTGGCGCGTATCGGTGCCTTCTGGGACGCCGACGCAGCGACCTACGACCAGGCCACCGGCCATCACCCGCAAACCGCGATCGAATGGGCGGCCTGGCGTGCCGCGCTGATCCGGCTACTCCTGCCGCCACCGGCACGGATACTCGACGTGGGAGCCGGCACCGGATTCCTCAGTCTCGCCGCCGCGCAACTGGGCTACACCGTCACCGCGGTCGATCTCTCCCCGGCCATGTTGCAGCGCTTAACCAGTAAGGCCACCGCCGCCGGCCTCCTTATCACCGCCGTCGTCGCCCGCGCCGATGAGCTACCCGCAGGAGCCTGGGAAGCGGTGATATCCCGACATCTGCTGTGGACGCTGCCCGATCCGCTCGCGGCGTTGCGATGCTGGCGCACTGCGTCACCCGAGGGTCGGCTGCTCCTTCTGGAAAGCCTGTGGGGTGCCGTCGCGGACCCGATCGAACGCGGCCGGTCGCAGGCCCGCGACTGGCTCCGGCGGTTGCGCGGCATTGCGCACGACCACCACGCACCCTACGACGACGCGATCCGATCCGCGCTGCCCCTCGGCCAGGGCACGACTCCCGAACGGCTCATCGACCTGGTCGGCCAGGCCGGCTGGCCCGCGTCCAGAATCGAGCGGCTGACCGACATCGAATGGGCCATGCAACGGCAACTACCGCTGCCTGATCGACTGCTCGGCGTCACCCCTCGCTTCGCCGTCACAGCGGGCTGACCACCTGCGGTCGCATTCGATGATGGAGTGACGCCACTGCTCGATACAGGTGCTCGTCGCCTGCATCGGTTCCAGCCGCATCTGTATCACGTCACTATCATCGCCTCCACTTCGACGATTCCGGGGCCATCCCATGCTGCCGGTAAGAAGATTTCAGTGGTACGACCACCGGTCGCGCCCTCCGCGTGTCGTGCGCCGGTTGATGCGAAAAATCAGGGTAGGGCGTAGCCGAGTGTTCGCAATCCTTTGCGAAAGGCGGTGCCGTGCTCGGGTGGGACGGCAAGATGCCGGTCGCCGACCGGACGGCACAGCGCCCGAAGCCTGCGATCGTTCGCGATGAGGGTGGCCAATGCGGCGTCTGCGCATTCCACCAGTTGGGTCATGCCAAGATCCTGCAGCTGACTCGTCCGGCGGGCAACGTCGTCGATCAAGGCGGTGACGGTCGAGGGCAGATCTGTGTGGGCGCGGCTGCCTAGGAAGCGGCTGGACGCTTCCAGCGATCGACCGGTGTCCAGAGCAGCGAGCAACGCCGGCGCGGTCAATGACCAGACCCGGTCGGAGGTGCGCTCGGCGTAGGCGTCCAGCACGAGCCGGTCAGCGACGGGGATCTCACCGAGCGACACGACGTCGAGATTGCGCAACACCTTGAGCGTCCGCTCTGCCCCATCGGTGGCCCGATAGGTATCGGCGAGGCCAAGTACATATGCGCCCAGGGCGTTGATCCGGACGGACTGCAGCCCGTCATGCGGCTCAGGCTGTCGAGACACTCGGCCCCCCAGTTCCCGCTGAAGTCGTCGCGGGCGCCCGCCGGATCGGTGTAGGAGATGTCGACGAGGCCGAGCGTCGCGGCATACTCGAACAGCACGCACAGCGTGTAGCGGCCTTCCAGGATGGGCCAGTCCGAGTAGCCCGCGTAGCCCGCGTAGCCGAGACTGCCGTACTCGGGATCGACGAGGTACAGCTTCCAGAGGCCGCGCTCGCTGCGAGCGATGGTGGGCGACAGGTTCTCGCTCCTCATCACGGCGAACAGCTCGTCGATGGTGATCCACTCACCGGCCGGGCAGTGGCGACGGTCTGGCGCCGGGGCTTGGGCGCGGTGAGGACGTTCGCGCAGCGTTGACCCTTGATCGCATCGATCCGGCTCATCTCGTCGATCAACCCGTGGCTCACCCAGCGCCGCCATAGCTGCCGGACGGTCTCAGCGGCAGGCGTGGACAGCGCCGCGCGACCGCGGGCAGTCAGTTGCAGCCGGTTCCCGGTTTGCTCAGCCAAACCGCCTGCGTGGATCAGCAGCGGCCAGGCGCACAACTGCAGGACCGCATGCGCGTTGGCTTGCGACTCCTGTTCTGTGAGTCGAACGATTTCGGCACCTGACGTCACGTCTTCCACGCGCGCAGACCTTAACTGCCCCTCTCCCGCGTCACTCGAGAGCCGGCATATCCCGCACCACCAGCTCGTCGCGCCGGCGTTCGACAACTGTGCCCACCGGCCAGTCACCGACCAGCGCAGCGAGAGCATCTGCCTCGTCCGCTGAGCAGCAGGCGCACGGGTCCCATCCCTGCTGCTGCAGACTGGACCGGATGGCCTCGACGTACTCCTCGCGGGCCAGCGGCGTGTCGGCCACCATCGCGGTGGTCGTCGCGCGGTGTGAGTTCAGGCCGCCGAACCCGCGACCGCAACCGCAACCTCCATCCGGCTCCGCCCGGTCCCGTGCGCATACCTCCCCGATGCGCACCAACTCCCCCTCGATGCACCAGTTGTAGTCGTTGACCCGGACACCCTGCGTCCGGGCGGTCGCCACCAGCACCTTCATAGCCCACCCCTCTCGTCAGGACACTGGGATACCACCCCTCACCGACAGCCTGCGGTCCCGTTCAACGCTGCCTTCACCGGCGGGGTTTGATGATTGAGCGCGGTAGGCACGTCACGGTGGCGCATTCTGGGGCTGAAACGCCACATGTTCGGCCGGACCGGAACGGATCAGTTCGTGAGGTGAAGCACCAGCTCTACAACGGCCATCCGTACGTCACGGCTAGCGGGGTCCAGCCCAATACCGAGTCGACGGCGATGGCCACGAACAGCAGCATCAGGTAAGTGTTGGAGAGGTGGAAAAGCCGCATGGGTTTGACCGCCACACCGCGCCGCACCGCGGCGTGTAGGTGGTGCGCCATGGCCACGAACCAACCCCCGGCGAGCACCGCCACGGTGGCATAGACCCAACTCGTGGCGCCGACCAGCAGCAGGCTCCACGCCACCATCAGCCAGCTGAACAGCACGATCTGGCGCGTCACATACACCGGAGAAGCGACCGCGGGCAGCATCGGCACCCCGACCCGCTGGTAGTCCTCGCGAAATCTCATCGCCAGCGCCCAGGTGTGCGGCGGAGTCCAGAAAAAGATCACTCCGAACATCACCCACGCCGGCCACGCCACAGTGCCGGTGACTGCCGACCAGCCGATCACTACTGGCATGCACCCGGCGGCGCCTCCCCAAATGATGTTCTGTGCGGTGCGCCGCTTGAGCAGCAACGTGTAGACGAAGACGTAGAACAGAATCGTCGCTACCGCCAACGTCGCGGAAAGGAGGTTGGTGGTCGCCCACAGCCAGCCGAAAGCGGCTAACCCCAAAACGACCCCAAAAATCAGCGCATGGCGCACGGGGATCTGGTGGGTGACGAGTGGCCGGGCTCGGGTGCGGTGCATTTCAGCGTCGATATCAGCATCGGCGACGCAGTTCAGCGCGTTCGCGCTGCCTGCAGCCATACTGCCGCCCACCAGAGTGGCTAGGACCAGCCACAACGACGGCACTCCACGGGCGGCTAGCAACATCGCCGGTATGGTGGTGACTAACAGTAGTTCGATCACTCGCGGCTTGGTCAACGCCAGGTAGCCGCGTAGCACGCCGCCAACTTGCCACGTTCGCGGTGTTACCCGAGCCTGGACGCTGCTGCTCACCGCGCTCCCGCAAGCAGTAATCGACAGGGCCGAGGTGCTCGACTCACCGTCGCCCCTCCTGATGACATGTCTCGGACAGCGGCAGGACTGAGCAGCGGTCCGGACGGGTAAATGCTTTACTCAGAAATGGTAGTCAGGTGGCGTGCGTCACGCCCGGTCGGGGCACCCGGTCGATGCGTCCACTCTGGTCGCCACCTGGCTAGGCTGGATCGCAGCGATCGGCCCGGCCGGCTATCCGCGCCCCGGGCCGCCGGACCGAGCACAGTCAGGAGCACGAGCGTGTCCGTCACCGACGATCTGACCCAGCTCACCACCCCCCAGGTGCCCGACGACTGGACCGATCTAGACACCCGCGCGGTGAACACCATCCGGGTTCTCGCCGCTGACGCTGTCCAGCGGGTCGGCAACGGTCACCCGGGCACTGCGATGAGCCTCGCCCCGCTGGCCTACACCCTGTTCCAGCGGGTGCTCCGCCACGACCCCACTGATCCAGCCTGGACCGGGCGGGACCGGTTCGTGCTGTCCTGTGGCCACTCCAGCCTGACCTTGTACCTGCAGCTGTTCTTGTCCGGCTACGGGCTGGAACTAGAAGACATCGAGCATCTGCGGACCTGGGGCTCCAAGACTCCGGGCCACCCGGAGTATGGGCACACGGTCGGCGTGGAGATCACCACCGGGCCACTGGGCCAGGGGCTGGCCGCCGCGGTCGGGATGGCCATGGCGGCTCGCCGGGAACGCGGCCTCTTCGATCCCGACGCGGCGACGGGTGAGAGCACGTTCGACCATTACATTTATGTCATCGCCTCCGACGGCGACATCGAGGAGGGCGTCACCTCCGAAGCCTCGTCGCTGGCCGGCACCCAGGAACTCGGAAATCTCGTGGTGTTCTACGACGATAACGAGATTTCCATCGAAGACGACACCAAGATCGCACTGTCGGAGAACACCGCCGCCCGTTACGAGGCTTATGGCTGGCACGTGCAGACAGTCAACGGCGGTGAAGACGTCGTCGGCATCCTCGACGCGATCGAGGCGGCCAAGGCCGAGACCGGCCGGCCGTCGCTGATCGTGCTGCGCACCGTGATCGGCTATCCCGCGCCGAACAAGATGAACACCGGGGCCGCGCACGGCTCCGCGCTGGGCGCCGACGAGGTGGCCGCGGTGAAGGAAGCACTGGGCTTCGACCCGCAGAGCTCCTTCGTGGTGGAACCGGAGGTGCTCCAACACGCCCGTCAGGTAGTGGCCCGCGGCCAGTCCGCGCACGCGCAGTGGCACAGCTCCTTCAACAAATGGCGGAAAGCGAACGCATCCGGGGCCGCGCTGTTCGATCGCCTCATCACCCGGCAGCTACCGGCGGGTTGGGCAGAGAAGCTACCCACCTGGCAGCCCGACAAGAAGGGCGTGGCGACCCGCAAGGCCTCCGGCGAAGTGCTCGGCGCGATCGGCGAGGTACTGCCGGAGTTGTGGGGTGGCTCCGCGGACCTCGGTGAAAGCAACCTCACCACGATCAAGGGCGCCGACTCGTTCGGGCCGGAGAAGATCTCCACGAAGATGTGGCACGCGCAGCCCTACGGCCGCACCCTGCACTTCGGGGTGCGCGAGCATGCCATGGGCGCGATCCTCAACGGAATCGTGCTACACGGGCCCACCCGACCCTACGGCGGCACATTCCTGATCTTCAGCGACTACATGCGCCCGGCGGTGCGGCTGGCCGCGCTGATGGCGGCGCCGACCATCTACGTCTGGACCCACGACTCGATCGGCCTCGGCGAGGACGGCCCTACCCATCAGCCGGTAGAGCAGCTGGCCTCGCTACGGGCCATCCCGGGCCTAGACGTGGTCCGGCCCGCCGATGCAAACGAGACCGCGGCGGCCTGGAAGGCACTGCTGGAAAAGGGCACAAGGCCCACCGGCCTGTGCCTGACCCGGCAGAACGTGCCGGTCCTGGAGGGCACCGACGGTGCGGGCGTCGCGCGTGGTGGTTACGTGCTCGCCGACACCGCGACCGAACTCGGCGGCGGCCTGCCCGACGTGCTGCTGATCGCCACCGGGTCGGAAGTCCAGTACGCCGTCGCCGCCCAGCAGACGCTGGCCGCCGAGGGGATCAGCGCGCGGGTGGTGTCGATGCCGTGCGTGGAGTGGTTCGACGAGCAGGGCCAGGCCTACTGCGACCAGATACTTCCTCCGGCGGTGAAGGCTCGGGTGGCCGTCGAGGCCGGCATCGCCATGCCGTGGCAGCGTTTTGTGGGCGATAACGGCGAGGTGGTCTCGCTGGAGCATTTCGGTGCTTCCGCCGACTGGCAGACCCTCTACCGGGAGTTCGGTTTCACCGGCGAGGCAGTAGCCAACGCGGCCCGGCGCAGTCTGGACCACGCCAAGCGGATCAAGCACTGACCTCTACGGGCGGAGGACCCCTCGTGAGCAGCACCGATACGTTAAAGGCCCTATCCGAGGCGGGCGTCTCCATCTGGCTGGACGACCTGTCCCGGCAGCGGATCAACTCGGGCAATTTGGCCAAGCTGATCACGGAGCAGCACGTAGTGGGGGTGACCAGCAACCCGACGATCTTCGCCCATGCGGTGGTCCACGCTGAGGATTACGCGGAACAGGTCAAGCAGCTGGCCGCCCGCGGCGCCTCGGTCGACGAGGCCGTGCGTGAGATCACCATCGCCGACGTGCAGCAGGCCTGCGACGTGTTCAGCGGCACCTGGGAAACCAGCGGCGGGGTGGACGGCCGGGTGTCGTTGGAGGTCAGCCCGCAGCTGGCGCACGACACCGATGCCACCATCGCCCAGGCCGGCGAGTTGTGGAAGCTGGTCGATCGACCCAATGTGATGATCAAGATACCGGCGACGGTGGAGGGCCTACCGGCCATCACCGGTGCGCTAGCCGACGGGATCAGCGTCAACGTCACGTTGGTTTTCTCCGTAGAGCGCCACCGCGAGGTGATGGCGGCGTTTTTCACCGGCCTGGAGCGGGCCAGCGCGAACGGGTACGACCTGGCCAGGATCGCGTCGGTCGCGTCGTTCTTCGTCTCCCGGGTCGACACCGAGGTGGACAAGCGGCTGGAGGCGATCGGCACCGACGAGGCTCTTGCGCTGCGCGGGCAGGCCGCGGTCGCCAACGCCCGGCTGGCGTACGCGGCATACCAGCAGGAATTCGGCACGCAACGGTGGGCTGCGCTGGAGCGGGCCGGGGCACGGCCGCAGCGGCCGCTCTGGGCGTCCACCGGGGTGAAGAACCCGGCCTACCCGGACACCAAGTACGTCACCGAACTGATCGCTCCCGGAGTCGTCAACACGATGCCGGAAAACACCCTGCTCGCGCTGGCCGACCACGGCAAGGTTCCCGGCGACCAGGTGTCGGGCACCGCCGCGGCAGCCCAGCGCAGCTTCGATGAGTTGGCCGAGGTGGGGATCGATCTCGACGACGTGTTCGTCGTACTCGAGCGCGAGGGCGTGGAGAAGTTCGACACATCCTGGGCCGAGCTCGGCGAGACGGTGGCCGGCCAGCTGGCCAAAGTCGCACCGAGCTCAGGGAACTGACCGCGGATGTCTGCGCTTCCCTCGATCCCGCGGCTCACCGTCGAGACCAGCTCGCCCAGCGCGGCGACGGACTCCCTCGTCGACAGGCTCGTCGAGGAGCGGGTGGCCTCCTCGCTAGCCAACCAGGATCCCACCTTGTGGGGTCCGCGGGCGCAGCAGGAGGCCGCCCGGCGGCTCGCCTGGGTGGCCCTTCCCCTCAGCAGCCGACCACTGCTCGCCACCGTCGATGCGCTGTGGTCTGACCTCCATTCCGACGGGATCGACCGCGTTGTGCTGGCCGGGATGGGCGGCTCGTCGCTGGCCCCCGAGGTGATCTGTGCCACTTCCGGTGTGCCGCTGACCGTGCTGGATACCACCGACCCAGGTGAGGTGGCCGATGCGTTGGTCGGTGACCTGGCACGCACCGTGCTCGTGGTGTCGTCGAAGTCGGGGTCCACGGTGGAGACCGACAGCCATCGGCGGATATTCGCCGCCGCGTTCGCCGAGGCCGGGCTGGACCCAGCGGCGCACCTGGTCGTGGTGACCGACCCGGGGTCGCCCCTGCAGCGGATCGCGGAGGAGCAAGGCTATCGGGCTGTGATCACCGCTGAGCCGAACGTGGGCGGCCGCTACTCCGCGCTGACCGCCTTCGGCCTGGTCCCTGCCGGCCTCGCCAGAGCCGACATCGCGAACCTGCTCGATGATGCGGAGCTGCAGGCGCCGTGGCTGGCCGCCGACGACCCGGCGAACCCAGCGCTGCGGCTGGCCGCCGCCCTGGCGGTCGGGCATGCCGCCGGTGCCGAGAAGGTGGTGCTCGCCGACACTGGCTCGGGGATCGTCGGTTTCGCCGACTGGGCCGAGCAGCTCATCGCCGAGTCCACCGGCAAGGACGGCACCGGCCTGCTGCCGGTGGTGGTGCGCAACCCCGCGGCGCCGGGCTTCGCCGACGCCGGACCGGATGCCACGCTCGTCGCGATCGGTCCCGAGGAGAGCAGTGCGGCGGCAGCGGTGACTGTCAGCGGCACCCTGGGTGGGCAGTTGCTGCTCTGGGAGTACGCCATCGCGGTGGTCGGCCGGCTGCTGGGGATCAACCCGTTCGACCAGCCCGACGTGGAAGCCGCCAAGGTCGCAGCCCGGGCGCAGCTCGACGCCGCGCACAAGTCCGCCGCCAGACCGGCGCCTGCGTTCGTCGAAGGTGACGTCGCGGTATACCCCGTCGGGGACTGGTTGCCAGCCGGCGTCGCCACCCTCAGCGACGCGCTGCAGGCGCTGATCACCGCTACCCCCGCACGGGGCTATCTCGCGGTGCAGGCATATCTGGATCGCATCGCCGACGCGTCGGCCGCGGTGCTTCGTACCGAACTGGCCCGCCGCAGCAAGCTGCAGACCACCTTCGGGTGGGGTCCCCGGTTCTTGCACTCGACCGGCCAGTACCACAAGGGCGGCCACCAAAACGGGTCGTTCCTGCAGGTGACCGGTGCGGTCGGCACGGATATTCCAGTGCCGGGCACCGACTTCACCCTTGGCGATCTGCAGCAGGCCCAGGCCTTGGGCGACGCTGACGTGCTCGCTGCGCACGGCCGGCCGGTGCTGCGGGTTCATCTACTCGACCGAGCGGCCGGACTGGTCGCGCTGGCGCACGCGCTGGGAGAGCTGTGACCGCAGCAAGCAGCAAGACCCCGGCCGGCTGGGTGAATCCGCTGCTGGACAGCAGAGACAAGCGACTACCCAGGATCGCCGGCCCGTGCGGTGTCGTCATCTTCGGCGTGACCGGGGACCTGTCCCGCAAGAAATTGATGCCAGCGATTTATGACCTGGCCAATCGAGGGTTGCTGCCGCCCGGTTTCGCGTTGGTCGGGTTCGCGCGCCGGGATTGGGCCGATGAGAACTTCGCTGAGCTGGTCCACGACGCGGTCCGGGAACACGCCCGCACCCCGTTCCGGGAGGAGGTCTGGGCCCGGCTGTCCGAGGGCATCCGGTTCGTGCCTGGCAGCTTCGACGACGACGCCTCCTTCGACGACCTCGCGTCGGTGGTCGCAGACCTCGATCAGCAACGGGGTACCGGCGGCAACCACGCCTTCTACCTGGCTATCCCGCCCGCGACGTTCCCGGTGGTGCTCAAGCAGCTGGCCCGCACCGGCTTGGCGGAGCGCAACGGCGATCAATGGCGCCGGGTGGTCATCGAGAAACCGTTCGGACATGACCTGAACAGCGCCTGTGAACTCAACGAGATCGTCAACGACGTCTTCCCCGAGGAGTCGGTGTTCCGCATCGATCACTACCTCGGAAAGGAGACCGTCCAGAACATTCTCGCGCTGCGCTTCGCCAACCAGCTTTACGAGCCGATCTGGAACAGCAACTACGTCGACCACGTGCAGATCACCATGGCCGAGGACATCGGATTGGCCGGTCGCGCCGGCTACTACGACGGCATCGGGGCGGCGCGGGACGTGATCCAGAACCACCTGCTCCAGTTGCTCGCGCTCACTGCGATGGAGGAACCGCTGTCCTTCTCGCCGGGATCGCTGCGCGGCGAGAAGATCAAGGTGCTGTCCGCTGTCAAGCTCGCGGAGCCGCTGGACGAGACCACCGCACGCGGCC
This sequence comes from Pseudonocardiales bacterium, assembly GCA_023252195.1. Lineage (GTDB taxonomy): Bacteria > Actinomycetota > Actinomycetes > Mycobacteriales > Pseudonocardiaceae. Next base: position 318,725 of record JAHEXI010000004.1, on the reverse strand, counting down.
AGTACACCGCCGGCTGGCAGGGCGGCACGAAAGTCGTCGGGGTGCTCGAAGAAAAAGGTTTTCACCAGGGCTCCACCACCGAGACGTTCGCCGCGATCACGCTGCACGTAGACACCCGGCGGTGGGCTGGCGTGCCATTCTTCCTGCGCACCGGCAAGCGGCTCGGACGGCGGGTCACCGAGGTCGCGGTGATCTTCAAGCGGGCTCCGCACCTGCCCTTCGAGACGACCATGACCGAAGAGCTGGGACAAAACGCCCTGGTGATCCGGATTCAGCCGGACGAGGGCGTCACCATCCGGTTCGGTTCCAAGGTGCCGGGCACCGCGATGGAAGTCCGGGACGTCACGATGGATTTCCGTTATGGCACGGCGTTCACCGAGTCCTCACCGGAGGCTTACGAGCGCCTGCTGCTGGACGTCCTGCTCGGGGAGCCATCGTTGTTCCCGGTCAACGCCGAGGTCGAGCTGTCCTGGGCGATCCTCGACCCGGTGCTCGAACACTGGGCGAAGCACGACGGGCCCGAGCCCTACGCCGCAGGCACCTGGGGGCCGCCGTCGGCGGATCGGATGATCGCTACGGCCGGACGGACGTGGCGACGGCCATGATCGCCGCTTGGGTAGCACCCACCAGCCGGTCACCCAACGTCGCACCGGCCTCCTGACATGCGGTGGGAGACGGCTGAGTGACAACGATCAGTGGGGCAGCGAGATGAGCGTGGCGATCGCGTTGTTCACCCGTGATCTGCGGGTGCACGACAATCCCGTGCTACACGCCGCCTGCCATGCCGCACGCGAGGTAGTACCGCTGTTCGTGCTCGACAAGGCGATCGTCACCGGCAGCTCGATGTCGGCGAATCGGGCGGCTTTTCTCGCTGACGCGCTGGCCGATGTGGATTCCCAACTGCGCGACCGCAATGGGTGCCTCGTGCTGCGCTCCGGCTCGGTCGTCAACGCAGTCGAGCGCATCGTCGCGGACCTGGGTGTCGGCGAGGTTCATCTCGCCGCCGACGTCAGCGGCTACAGCCAACGCCGCGAACAAGCCTTGCGAGATCGTCTCGCCGGCCACGGCTGCAAGGTGCACGTCCAGACCAACACGATCACCGTGGTGGAACCGGCGGCGATCACCCCGTCGGGCGGTGGCACTCATTTCGCGGTCTTCACCCCCTACTACCGGCGTTGGGTCACGGTGCACAGCCGCCCTCTGCTTGCGGCGCCAGACCGGATCACCGTGCCGTCCATCGCCGCCCAGCCCCTGCCTGAACCCGACGAAATCTGCTCAGGCCAGCGTTCGCCGCACCTGCCTCGGGGTGGTGAAACCGCAGGACGGCGCATCCTGCATGACTGGCTCGCGGAGCCGATCCATCGTTACGAGCAGGCCCACAACGACCTTGCCGCCGATGGCACATCCCGGCTATCGCCCTACCTTCATTTCGGCTGTGTGTCACCGACCGAGGCGGTGCGTGCCACCGATCGCTCGACGCCAGGCGGCGAAGCCTTCATCCGACAACTGGCCTGGCGCGACTTCCATCACCAGGTCCTCGCCGCACGCCCCGACACCGCGACCGCCGACTACCGTACCCACCATGACCGATGGCGCCGGGACGACGCGGCCGCCCAAGCGTGGCGGGATGGCCGCACCGGCTACCCGATCATCGACGCGGGCATGCGACAGCTCCAACAAGAGGGTTGGATGCACAATCGCGCCCGTCTGATCACCGCCAGCTTTCTCACCAAAACCCTGTACCTGGACTGGCGCTGCGGTGCCCGGCATTTCTTCGAACTGCTCGTCGATGCAGACGTCGCCAACAACCAGCTCAACTGGCAGTGGGTCGCCGGCACCGGCACCGACACCCGACCCAATCGGATCCTCAACCCACTGCGGCAGGCGCAACGTTACGACCCCAGCGGTGACTACGTCCGCCGCTACCTGCCCGAGCTCCAGGATGTCCGCGGCCCGGCGGTACATCAACCCTGGAAGATAGACCCGTCCCGGCGAGCCAAGCTCGACTATCCGGACCCCATCATCGATCTTCGCGATGGCGCGGATCATTTCCGCACCGCCCGGGACAAAACCGGAGGCAAGCAATGATCGTCGACCTGCCTTCCACCACCACGTCAGCGGTGAACCACGCGCTGATCGATATCCGGGAGCGTGGCGGCGCGGTAGCGCTGGGCCGAGTGCTCACCTTAGTGATCGTCACCGATGACTCCGCGCAGGTGGAACAGTCGATCGACGCCGCCAATGAGGCCAGCAAGGAGCACCCCTGCCGAGTGCTCGTGGTGGCCCGGGGCCTCAAGCGGGCTGGGACTCGACTGGACGCGCAGATCCGGGTCGGTGGTGACGCCGGCGCATCCGAAGTGCTCGTTCTACGCCTGTACGGTCCGCTGGCAGACCACGGCGACAGCGTGCTGGTACCGCTGCTGCTACCGGACTGCCCGGTCGTCGCGTGGTGGCCAGGAGCGGCTCCTGCCATCCCCACGGAGGACCCCATCGGGAGGCTGGCGCAGCGCCGGATCACCGACACCGCCGCGGCTTCCCAGCCGATCAAGGCACTGGAGAGCCGCCGCACCTCCTACGCCGAAGGGGACACCGACCTGGCGTGGACCCGAATCACGCCGTGGCGAGCGCTGCTCGCCGCGGCCTTGGAGCTGCCGCCGTATGAGGATGTCGAAGCGGTCACCGTCACCGGTGCGGCTGATAACCCGTCAGCTGATCTGCTCGCCGGCTGGCTGCGATCCCGGCTGCACGTCCCGGTACGGCGCCGGACCAGTCCGCCCGGCGGCGGCATCAGTGCAGCTGTCTTGGAGCGTCGGTCCGGCAAGGTGGAATTGGTCCGGCCGGACGGGAAGGTGGGCACCTTGCGCCAGCCGGGCCAGCCGGAGCGCCGGGTCCCGTTGAGACGACGTCCGGTGCGCGACTGTCTCGCCGAAGAGCTGCGCAGACTGGATCCTGACGAGATCTACCAGGCCGCGTTGCAGGCGCTGGCCGAAGTAGACGGTCGCAACGGTCGACGTGCCGGCTCGGCCAAGGGCCCCCAAACGGGTGCCACTCAAGGCGACGAGACATGAAAGTTTCGGCGGACCTTACACGGTCGCGCACCACGCCGGGTGGGCCATCAGACGTAACGCAAATCCTCACAATGCATGAAGACGTGAGCTGCCCGGAAAGGTAAGTCTGGGAAGTAAATGAGCGTGCGTACGCGCCAGCGACGCGCGTGACTACGAAGGGTGATGACATGAGCAGCTCAGTCGATACCCCGACTACCCGGCCAGGCAGGCACAGACTAACCAGTGGCGGCGTGAGCGACGAAATCACGCCCATTGAGATTGTCGACGAACCCGCTACCCCTGCCTATTCGGATAATACCTCCCGATTAACCCAGCTGTACAGTCAGTGTCGGGATGCCTGCACAGACCCCGCAGGCCTTCGCATCATCGCCGCGTCCGCGCTCGCCGTCGGACTCATGCTTTCTAGCGCTCCCGCAGCTCTTGCCCAGGTCAGGCAGCTGCTCACCATCGCCCCGACGACGTTAACCGTGGACGAACCCCCCACCCGAGATGAGCCCATCCGAGACGATCCCACCATGAGCACCGGCGACCCACAGAGCATTAGTAATGCGCGGCACCGTTTAAGCATCCGCTCCGCGATAGGGTTGATCAGGTGGAATGGAACGCGTCAAGCTCTCAGGTGCGCATACAGCCTGCTCTTCGAGGGAAACACCAGTAACTGCGTGAGAGAACCCCTCGTCCTGGCGAGTAGTCATCGCAGGCTGTTAGCTTAGTTGGCGTGGTTTCGGCGGCCACCTAACATACCGTGCTCACTGCGCTGCCGCGGCGCAGTGAGCACTGCCACGTCAGGGTTCGCGCGATTCCTTGAGCCTGGCTAGCGCCTCCGCGAGGATGGCCTCGCCGTCGGCATCGGAGCGGCGCTCCTTCACGTAGGCAAGGTGCGTCTTGTACGGCTCATTTCGCGGCGCATTGGGCGGCCGCTGCTCGTTGCGTCCGGCTGGAAAACCGCACCGTGGGCAGTCCCACACGTCCGGTTCCTCAGCCTCGGCCGCGAATGAAACCCGAGACTCGTGCCCATTGGCGCACCAGTAGGAGACCCGGTTGCGGGGAGCAGTCTCGCCTCGCTCGGACTCGCCCATCGGACCTGCGCCGACCCGCGTACCGCGGATCGCGTTGCCACTTGCCATTGATCGCCCTCACGTCGCGGAACCGCCCGGAGCGGCTCAGCCGATCTTGATCAGAAGCCCGATCCCCACAATGCAGATCACCCATACCGAGCTGACGAACAGCGTCAGCCGGTCTAAGTTCTTCTCCACAACACTGGACCCGGACAAACTCGATTGCACGCCACCGCCGAACAAACTGGATAGCCCTCCACCGCGGCTTCGATGCAACAAGATCAGCAGGATCAGCGCGATGCTGGTGACCAGGAGCAGGATCTGCAGGAAGAGCTTCATCACACCCTCGTCGGACGACGACTGATTTGCAAGGCTACCCCGTCGCGCCGCCGAACGCGGGCCGGCCTCGGGGTCACGGCGTCCCCCTCACGGTAATGGTCCGCCGGCGGCCAGGGCGCAGAGCTTCGCGAAGTCGTCTGCGTCCAGGCTCGCACCACCGACCAGCGCGCCGTCGATATCGGACTCGGCAACCAGTTCGCCGACATTGCTCGATTTGACCGATCCGCCGTAGAGCACCCGGACCTCGTCGGCAACCGCCGCACCGTACTTGTCATCCAGTGCTCCTCGCAGCGCGCCGCAGACCTCCTGCGCGTCGGCCGGGGTAGCGACCCGGCCGGTACCTATCGCCCAGATCGGCTCGTAGGCCACCACGATGGGGCGGACCTGCTCGGCGGACAGGCCCTTGAGCGCGGCACGCAGTTGTGCAGTGCTGTGCGCCAGGTGGTCGCCGGCCTCACGAACCTCCAGACCCTCCCCCACGCACAGGATCGGCACCAGCCCGTTGCGCAGTGCGGCCCGCACCTTGGCACCCACGGTGGCGTCGTCCTCGCCGTGGTGTTCCCGGCGCTCCGAGTGGCCGGCAATCACGTAGCTGCAATCCAGCTTGGCCAGCATCGGCCCGGACACATCGCCGGTATACGGCCCGGAGTCCTTCGGCGAGAGATCCTGCGCGCCGTACCGGATCAGCAGCTTGTCACCCTCGATGAGGGCCTGCACGCTGCGCAACGCGGTGAACGGCACCAGCACCGCCACCTCGACCTTGGCGAAGTACTTCTCCGGCAGCGCGAAGGCAAGCTTCTGTACCAGAGCGATGGCCTCCAGGTGATGGAGGTTCATCTTCCAGTTGCCGGCAATCAACGGTTGGCGGGCCACGCCCTAAGTCTCCAGCACTGCGATGCCGGGCAGCGACTTGCCCTCCAGAAACTCCAGGGATGCGCCGCCACCGGTGGAGATATGCGAGAACCCGTCCTCGGGCAGACCCAGCAACCGCACGGCGGCCGCCGAGTCACCGCCGCCGACCACGCTGAACGCGTCCGACCCGGCGATGGTCTCCGCGACGCCGCGAGTGCCCGCCGCGAACGGCGCCAGTTCGAACACGCCCATCGGACCGTTCCAGAACACGGTGGCGGAACCGGCCAACGCCCCGGCGAAGTCACGCACCGTCTGCGGCCCGATGTCCAGGCCCATCCACCCATCCGAGATGTCTTCGGCGGCAACCGTGCGGGTGTTCGCGTCCGCCGCGAACTTGTCGGCGATGACCACGTCGCGCGGCAGCCCGATGGTATCGCCGGCGGCTTTGAGCAGCCGGGCGCACACGTCGACCATGTCGGGCTCCAACAGCGAGGAACCGACCGGGTGACCGAGGGCTGCCAGGAAGGTGAAGCACATGCCGCCGCCAACGAGCAGGGTGTCCACCTTCGGCAGCAGCGCGTCGATCACGGCGAGCTTGTCGGACACTTTCGACCCGCCCAGCACCACGGCGTAGGGACGGTCCGGCGTCTCGGACAGACGGCGCAGGGTGCTCAGCTCGGTGAGCACCAGGGTGCCCGCATAGCCGGGCAGCCGCTCGGCGATGTCGACGACCGAAGCCTGCACCCGATGCACGACGCCGAAACCGTCGGAGACGAACGCGCCGCCAGCTCCCACCAGGGCGGCGAGCTCGTCGGCCAGCGCGCCGCGCTCGGTGGCGTCCTTGGATGTCTCTCGCGGGTCGAAGCGGACGTTCTCCAGCAACGCGACCGCTCCGTCGGACAGACCTGCCACTGCGGCGCGAGCCGAGTCACCGACGATGTCGGTCGCCGCCGCCACCTGGGTACCCAGCAGCTCACCGAGCCGGGCCGCGACCGGCGCCAGCGAGTACTCCGGATCTGGAGCTCCTTTGGGACGCCCCAGGTGGGCGGTCACCACTACCCGCGCACCGGCCCCGGTCAGCGCCCGCAGAGTGGGCAGGGAGGCGCGGATCCGCCCGTCGTCAGTGATCCGCGCACCGTCCAGCGGCACGTTGAGGTCGGTTCGAACCAGCACGGTCCGGCCCGCTACACCACTGGCGAGCAGGTCGTCCAGTGTTCTCACAGTCGGGTCCTCACAGCTGCGTCCTCACAGTCGGGAGCCCACCAGGACAGTCAGGTCAGCCAGCCGGTTGGAATAGCCCCATTCGTTGTCGTACCAACCGACGATCTTGACCTGGCTGCCGATCACCTTGGTCAGCGGCGAGTCGAAGACGCACGAGGCGGGGTCGGTGATGATGTCCGAGGACACGATTGGGGCGTCGCTATAGCGCAGGATGCCCTTGAGTGGGCCGTCGGCGGAGGCTCGGAAAGCCTCGTTGACCTCCTCGACGCTGGTGTCCCGGGAGACCGACGCGGTCAAGTCGGTGATTGATCCAGTGGGGATCGGCACCCGCAGCGCGTAGCCGTCGAGCTTTCCGTTGAGCGCCGGCAGCACCAGCCCGATGGCTATGGCGGCCCCGGTGGAGGTCGGTACGACGTTGATCGCGGCTGCCCGGGCCCGGCGCAGGTCCTTGTGCGGGGCGTCCTGCAGGTTCTGGTCCTGAGTGTAGGCGTGGATGGTGGTCATCAATCCCTGCTCGATGCCCAGCGCATCGTTGAGCACCTTGGCCATCGGGCCCAGGCAGTTGGTGGTGCATGAGGCGCAGGAGATCACCGTCTGAGAGCCGTCCAGCCTGGAGTCATTGACCCCGAGCACCACGGTGAGGTCCTCGCCCTTGGCCGGAGCGGAGATGATCACCTTTTTCGCGCCGCCCTCGTCGACATGCTTGCGGGCGTCGGCCGCCTTGGTGAAAAAGCCGGTCGACTCGAGCACCACATCGACGCCCAGCGCTCCCCAGGGAAGCGCGCCCGGGTCGCGCTCGGCGAGCGCCTTGATGGTCTTGCCGCCCACCGCGATGCCGTCGTCGGTGACGTGCACGTCCTCTTTCAGCCGGCCAAGCACACTGTCGTACTTCAAAAGGTGCGCCATCGTCGCGACATCGCCGAGGTCGTTGAACGCCACTACCTCGATGTCGTGGCCACCCGACTGCACCGCGCGCCAGAAGTTCCGCCCGATGCGGCCGAATCCGTTGATTCCTACCCGAACCGTCACGTCAATTGCCTTCCTCTTGCACACAGACCAGCGCCACGCCGGCACGACTCGATGCCACCCTATCGGCCGACGCGCCGCCCGCAGTCCCCCCGGTAGGGGGAGCCGCAGGGGTGTTTGCGCGGTCAGGCGTCCAGCATGTCCGGTGTTACCGCGGATTCGGTGTCCGGCACCCCGAGCTCCTCGGCCTTGCGGTCGGCCATCGCGAGCAGCCGGCGGATCCGACCCGCCACCGCGTCCTTGGTCAGCGGCGGGTCGGCGAGCTGCCCCAGCTCCTCCAGCGAGGCCTGCCGGTGTTCCAGCCGCAGCCGGCCCGCCGTCGTCAGATGCCCCGGGATGTCCCCGCCGAGCAACTCCAGGGCCCGAGCGACCCGCGCCGCCGAGGCCACCGCGGCGCGCGCGGATCGGCGCAGGTTGGCGTCGTCGAAGTTGGCCAGCCGATTGGCGGTGGCGCGGACCTCACGACGCACCCGGCGTTCTTCCCAAGCCAGCACCGAGTCATGCGCGCCCAGCCGGGTGAGCAGCGCCCCGATGGCATCGCCGTCGCGGATGACCACTCTGTCAGCACCCCGAACCTCGCGTGCCTTGGCCGCGATGCCGAGCCGGCGAGCCGCGCCGACCAGGGCCAGTGCCGCCTCCGGCCCGGGACAGGTCACCTCCAGCGCGGCCGAACGGCCGGGCTCGGTGAGCGACCCGTGCGCGAGAAACGCGCCGCGCCAGGACGCCTCGGCATCGCACAGACCGCCGGAGACCACCTGCGGGGGCAACCCACGCACTGGGCGGCCGCGAACGTCCAGCAACCCGGTCTGCCGAGCCAACCCTTCCCCGTCGCGGACCACCCGCACCACGTAACAGGTTCCTTTGCGCAGGCCACCAGCCGTGATCAGGTGCACATCGGAGTTGTGCCCGTACAGCTCGTGCACTTCCCGGCGTAGCCGGCGGGCGGCTGAGCCGGTGTCTAGCTCGGCCTCCACCACCACGCGGCCGGCGATGATGTGCAACCCCCCGGCGAAGCGCAGCAACGAGGAAACCTCGGCTCGCCGGCAGCACGTCTTGGTTACCCGCAGCCGGCTCAGCTCGTCCTTGACGGCGGAGGTCATGGCCACTGGCGCTTCTCCTCCCGTTGCACGTCTACCAGTATCCGGCGCAGCGCTGCGGCCAGCGCTACCGGATCGTGGCGATCGGTGGATCCGTCGTCGGCGACCCGGTCAAGGTACGCGTGCCCACCGAGCGCCGCTGCGCACCGGTGCAACCGAGCGGGCGCCGCGACAGCGTCGACATCGGCGAGCACAGCGTGCACGGTGAATCCGGGCGGCGCGTGATCGCACAAGACAGTCAAGTACTGCTCCGGGGAGAATCCCGCGGTTTCCCCCGGTTGCGGGACGAGGTTGAGGATCAGCACCCGGCACGCCTGGGTGCTCACCAGCGCGCTGGCCAAGCCGGGAACGAGCAGATGCGGTAGCACGCTGGTGAACCATGAACCGGGCCCGAGAACCACGAGATCAGCCGCACCGACCGCGCGGACCGCCTCAGCGCAGGCCTGCGGCCGCTCGGGCCGAAGCCGCACCCGGTGCACCCGACCCGGCGTAGTGGCCACCGCTACCTGGCCCCGGATCCGGCTGAGCCGGTCTGGGTGATCAGCATCACCGTCGAGACCAGCCACATCGGCCTCGATATCGAGCGGTTCGACAGTCATCGGCAGTACCCGGCCGGTCACTCGGAGCAGCGCACACACCTCGTCCAACATCGCCACCGGATCGCCGAGTACCTCCAGCAGCCCGGCCATCACCAGGTTACCTACGGCGTGTCCGGCCAACGCGCCGGTGCCGCCGAAGCGGTGCTGGAACACTTCTCGCCAGCGGCCGGCCGCACCGTCGTCGGCCGCGAGCGCGGCCAGCGCCATTCGCAGATCGCCGGGCGCCAGCATCCCCAGCTCCCGGCGCAGCCGCCCGGATGAGCCGCCGTCATCGGCTACCGTGACCACCGCGGTGACGTCCTCGGTGATGGCTCGCAACGCCAGCAGCGTGGCGAACAGTCCGTGGCCGCCGCCCAGCGCGACGGCCTTGACCGAGCGGGTCACTCGCGTCCCACGTCTCGGTGCACGACCTTGACAGTAATCTTGTCGATTCCGCTGTTGCGGTTGAGCCGGCTGGCCAACGCCTCGGAAACGACCACACTGCGGTGTTTACCACCGGTGCACCCCACCGCGAGGGTGAGGTACCGCTTGCCCTCCCGCCGGTAGCCACCGCTGATCAGTCGCAGAAGTTCGAGGTAGCGGTTCAGGAATTCCTCGGCGCCTTCCTGGGACAGCACATAGTTGCGGACATCGGCGTCCAGACCGGTGAACTCGCGAAGTTCCGGGATCCAGAATGGGTTGGGCAGAAATCGCACGTCGATCACGAGGTCGGAATCCATCGGCAGCCCGTATTTGTAACCGAAGGACACCACCGTGATCCGGGTCCGGGTGCTGGATTCACCACCGAACGCGTGCTCGATCTTGGCCCGCAGCTGGTGTATGGACAGCCCGGTGGTGTCCAGCACCAGGTCAGCCTCGTCGCGCAGTGGGGCGAGCAATGCCCGCTCGGCGGCGATCCCGTCAGCCAGCCGGCCATCGCTCTGCAGCGGGTGGCTGCGCCGGACCTGCTCGAAGCGACGGATCAGCACCGCGTCGGTGGCTTCCAGGTAGAGCACTTTGGGCCGGTAACCGCGGGCGTCCAGATCCTTGATCACCGCGGCGAGGTCGTCAGTGAATGCCCGACTGCGCACGTCCATGACCACCGCGACCCGGGTTATCGCGCCTTGCGATCGGGCGCCGAGCTCGACCATGGTGGCGATCAGTTCGGGCGGCAGGTTGTCGACGACGAACCAACCCAGGTCCTCCAGCACCTTCGCGGCCGTGCTGCGACCCGCGCCAGACAGGCCGGAGACGACGGCGACCTCGATACCACCCTGCGTTTCGCTACTGCGCTGGATCTCGGTCACCGCGCTACTCCATTGGTTTTTTCGGCGCCGACGGGCGGCTCCGTCGCGAGCGCCAGATCGTTCTCTGCGATGGCCAGGGCGGCGAGCACCGCCCGCGCAGTGCTCGGACCGATCCCGGATACCTCGGTGAGCTCGGACACGCTGGCCTGCCGGATACGGCGCACCGAGCCGAAGTGCTTGAGCAGCGCGGTGCGCCGAGTCTGCCCGAGCCCGGCCACATCGTCCAACGCAGATGCCGTCATCCGCACTGAGCGCTTCTGCCGGTGGTATCTGATCGCGAACCGGTGTGCCTCGTCGCGCACTCGCTGCAGCAGGTAGAGACCCTCGCTGGTGCGCGGCAGGATCACCGGATCGGCCTCGCCGGGCAACCAGACCTCCTCCAGCCGCTTGGCCAGCCCGGCGATCGCGACATCGGTCACGCCGAGCTCGAACAGTGCCTGCGCCGCCGCGGCCACCTGCGCCGGGCCGCCGTCGACAACCAGCAGGTTCGGCGGGTAGGCGAACTTGCGGGGACGTCCGGTGTCGGGGTCCAAGCCCGGCTGCTCGTGCTCGTTGTCCCGCAGATAGCGGGCGAAGCGCCGGCGGACCACCTCCGCGATGCTCGCCACATCGTCAGAGTGTCCGTCACCGGCCGCGTCCCGGATCGCGAAGCGCCGGTAGTCGGACTTGCGCGCCAGCCCGTCTTCGAAGACCACCAGCGAAGCCACCACATCGTTGCCCTGCACGTGGCTGACGTCGATGCATTCGATGCGCAGCGGGGCGGTGTCCAGGCCGAGCTGCTCCTGGATCTCACGCAGTGCCGCGGCGCGGGCGGTCAAGTCACCGGCTCGGCGAAGCTTGTGCTGCGCGAAGGCCTCCGCGGCGTTGCGCGCCACGGTGTCGGCCAGCGAACGCTTGTCCCCCCGCTGCGGTACCCGCAGTGCCACCCGGGCGCCACGCAGCCCGGAAAGCCATTCGGTCAGGATGTCGGCGTCCTCGGGTAGTTCGGGCACCAGCACCTCACGCGGCACCGGCTGCATAGCGTCATCCGCAGCCTCGGCCAACGCGGCCTGCTCCCCATAGAACTGGGTCAGGAACTGGCTGACCAGGTCCACCTGCTCGACCCGCTCGATCACCCAGCCCCGCTGGCCACGGACCCGTCCGCCCCGAACGTGGAACACCTGCACCGCAGCCTCGAGCTCATCACAGGCGAAGGCGATCACGTCCGCGTCGGTGCCGTCACCGAGCACCACCGCCTGCTTCTCCATCGCCCGGCACAACGCTCCCAGATGGTCACGCAACCTAGCGGCGCGCTCGAACTCCAGCTCGGCGGCGGCCATCTCCATCTCCCGCTCCAACCGGCGGATCATCTTGTCGGTCCGGCCGGACAGGAAATCGCAGAAATCATCGACGATGGCGCGATGTTGCTCGGCGGTGACATTACCTACGCACGGCGCTGAGCATTTATCGATATAGCCCAGCAAGCATGGTCGACCGATCTGACCGTGCCGCTTGAATACCCCCGCCGAGCACACCCGGGCCGGAAACACCCTGGTGAGCAGGTCGAGCGTCTCCCGGATCGCCCAGGCGTGCGCGTATGGCCCGAAGTACCGGACGCCGCGCTTTCGGGGCCCGCGGTAAACCTGCAGGCGGGGATACTCTTCGTTGAGCGTTACCGCCAGCACCGGATAGGACTTGTCGTCGCGATACCGGACGTTGAATCGGGGATCGAACTCCTTGATCCAGTTATATTCCAGCTGCAGCGCCTCGACCTCGGTGCTGACCATCGTCCACTCCACCGACGCCGCCGTGGTGACCATCTGCCGGGTGCGTGGGTGCAGACCGGACAGGTCGGCGAAGTAGGAGTTCAGCCGGCTGCGCAGGCTCTTCGCCTTGCCAACGTAGATCACCCGGCGGTGCTCGTCGCGGAACCGGTACACCCCCGGCCCGTCGGGGATCGTCCCCGGCGCCGGACGATACCTGGCGGGATCAGCCATGGCCGCCTCGTGAGTGGCAAACAGTGTCATAACACTGTTTGCCACTCACGAGCTCGATCCTTCTGAGGATCGAGCGAATCCGCCAGCCCCACAGCGGCGCCAGCACGTAGCCGGGATAGGACGCCAGCCAGCTGGCACTGCCCAGGCTCACTGCGTCCGCACCGGCCCAGAAATACTCCCGGCAGTCGTCGAGGGTCCTGATTCCCCCGGTCGCGATCACCGGCAACGTGATCCCCGCGTCGCGCAGCTCGGCCACCACCCGCAACCCGATCGGCTTCACCGCCCGGCCGGACAGACCGCCGTAGCGGTTGGCCAACAACGGTTGGCCAGTCCGCGGGTTCAGCCGCAGCGCGCGCACGGTATTGATCGCGGTGAGCGCCGAGACTCCGGCGGCGGCGGCACGGCGGGCGTGCCCGACGTAATCCCGGTCCGGCGACAGCTTGAGGATCACCGGGTGTCTACTGGCGGGCACCGCGTCGGCGAGTACCCCGTCCAGGATCGGTTCGAAATCGTGATCGACGTTCGGGCAGGACACGTTGAACTCCACGGCCGCGATCGCGCCGGTGGGCACCGCCGCGTTCACCGCGTCGACCAGTGCGACGAACTCCTCGGCGGCGAACCCGCCCACTGAGATGATGGTGTTCTGGTCGCGGGTGCGCGGGTAGTAGTCGCGCAGGTAAGCCTCGATCCCGACGTTGCACCAACCGAAGGCGTTGATCCAGCCGCCGTCGACGCCCCGCAGCACCGTGGCGTAACGGCGCAGCAGGCCGGGCAGCGCGTGCAGCGGCCAATCGGTGCGGTTGGTGAAGTGCCCGTCGCGGGGCTGCACCGTCAGGGTCCTGGTGGTGACCGCGCCGAACCGCTGCAGCGGCACGAACCGGGAGATCGGGCTCATCCCGTACGGCACCAGACCCGGGTCGGGGGCGCCATAACCGAGCAGGCTCGACGAGGTGACCAGCCGGTTGCGCAGGCGGATATCACCCAACCAGACTTCGCTCACCGATCCTCCCTGCGATCGCGGGACCCCCACAGGATAGGTCGCACTGGCGCGGGCCATTTCGCCACTCCACCGCGTTCAGCGGGGCGCAGGCTCCATACACCAGCCGGACCGCCATTCGGAGCCGAATCGCGGTTGCAGCCAGGGCGCCGATCGCCATTCGGACCCGAATCGCGATCCCGGACCCCGGGTTCAACCGGCGATGCGTGCCAGTTGAGCTGAGAGGTGGGGCTGTAGGGGTAGGCCACGCAGGGCGCGTTCTTCGGCGTAGACGAGGTCACCATTTTCCAGGATGCCGTACAGCCGTGCCGCCGCGGTCGTCTCGCGGGCGGTGTCTGTCCGGGTGATGGCGTCGGATTCGAGCTCCCACGCCGTCTCGCCGGTTCGACCACCGTAGTAGATCTCGCAGATGCCGAACATATGCGCGAGCACCACCTCGATGGTCTCCTCCTCGTCCACCCGCCACCACCCGACTTCACGGGCCGCCGGGCGCAACACCGCACCGGATGAGTCCAGCAGCCAGGCTCGCGCCTCGTAGACCAGAAACGGCCTGCCATCATGGGCGAAGGTGATCTGCTGGCCGTAGCGGAACTCGCCGAGCAGCGACGGGTACTGCGCCAGACCCTCGCCGCGCCAGACCCCCAGCAGTGGCGCGAGCGGCCGGCATTGCGGGTGTAACTCGATGTCCTGCTCCAGTGTGACGGCATCCATACTGATCGGCAGATCATCAAACCAGGGCTGGGTGCGGGCGGTGGCACCGTGGCCCGCGTCGGCGTCTGGGCTGGTGTCGGACACATCGCTGTTCACCACTGAATCCGATCACGAATCGGCCCTCTGCGCTAGGCAACCGATCGGCCGCAACTGCGTCCTTATCGGTATTCTTTCGGGTGATTCATCCGGGAGGCACCGCCCGCCGCCGAAGCTGACGGGCGGGCGCGTCGGACCCGGCGGGAACCGGACACCCTCCCCCCGACCGGGGCCGGCCGGGTCACGCGTAACTAGTGAATAACACACTACGTACGGACTGTGTCGCAGCGGTAGGCTTATCCTCGGTTACCGAGGGGGTCTCTGTGATGCGTTTCTTTCGCCACGCCGTGATATCGCTCAGCATGGCCGCCGGATGCGCGGTGTTCACTCCCGCGATAGCGGCCGCCGCCCAGTCGGCTGCCGCGCCGTGCGGAGCGTCCGCATCGGCCTGTATCAGTCTCAGCAGTCACCAGGCTTGGCTTATGAGCGGTGGTCAGGTCACCTACGGACCCACCGCGATCACCTCCGGCAAGCCGGGTCAGCGAACCCCTCCCGGCGTGTTCCACGTGTTGTGGAAAGACAAGAATCACCGTAGTTCGGAATTTCACAATGCTCCTATGCCCTACTCGGTGTTCTTCACCAACACCGGTATCGCTTTTCATGAGGGCAGCCTCAGCAAGGCATCAGCCGGGTGCATTCATCTCAGCCACACCGCTGCGACCACATTCTTCAACAAGCTGTCGGTTGGCCAGGTCGTGCAGGTCGTAAGCTGAGGTCACGACCGCGGGGAGGCCGACGTAAGCAGGTCCCGCAGCGCGGGCAGCAGGGCACGGAGCGCCCGGCCACGGTGCGATAAGGCATCCTTCTCGGCCGGTTCCAGCTCGGCGGAGGTACGCCGATCACCATCCGGCACGAAGATCGGGTCGTAGCCGAAGCCGTTGCGGCCACGAGCTGCCCGGGTCAGGGTGCCGCGCCAGTGTTCGCGGACTACGGTCTCGATCCCTGACGCATCGGCGCTGGGAGGTACGACCAGCGCCGATGCGCAGATAAACGCTGCACCACGACGATCTTCTGGCACGTCCGCCAGCTGATCGAGCACCAGTTGCAGGTTTGCGGCGTCGTCGCCGTGGTGGCCGGCCCACCTGGCCGACAGCACCCCGGGCATTCCATTGAGCGCGTCGACGACCAGGCCCGAGTCATCGGCGACAGTGGCCAACCCTGTGGCTGCCGCCGCATCGCGGGCCTTGGCCAGCGCGTTGCCTTCGAAGGTGTCAGCGGTCTCCGGGATCTCCGGGAACAGCGGCACGTCGTCGAGTCCCAACACCTGCACGCCGCTGATATCCGAGGAGGCCAAAATCCGCCGCAGCTCGACCAACTTCTGCGCGTTGCGCGTCGCCAGCAGAACCCGAACCGGGCTCACGACCGGGGCAACTCACCTGGGTAGGGCTTGGCCAGCGCGGTCGCTTGGAGCGCGGTCAGCTCTTGGCAACCCTTGAGCGCCACATCCAACATCTGGTCCAGGGTGGACCGCGCGAAGGTGGCGCTCTCCCCGGTGCCCTGCAACTCCACCAGCGTGCTGGTATCGGTGGCAACGACGTTCATGTCGACCTCGGCGCGGCAATCCTCCTCATAGGGCAGGTCCAACCGGACCCCGCCATCGACGACTCCGACGCTCACCGCGGCGATCGAGCAGGTCAGCGGTTGCGGGCGGCGCAGCCGGCCGGCTACCCGCAACCAGGTCACCGCATCGGCCAGCGCCACGTAGCTACCGGTGATCGCCGCGGTGCGGGTACCGCCGTCGGCCTGGATGACGTCGCAATCCAGCGAGATGGTGTTCTCCCCGAGTGCCGAAAGGTCGATGCAGGCGCGCAAGGCGCGGCCGATCATCCGGCTGATCTCATGCGTCCGGCCCCCGAGACGGCCCTTGACCGACTCCCGGTCGCTGCGGGTGTGGGTTGAGGACGGCAGCATCGCGTACTCCGCGGTGAGCCAGCCCTGCCCGGAGCCCTTGCGCCAGCGCGGTACGCCCTCGACCACGCTGGCCGCGCAGAGCACTCGGGTGGCTCCGCACTCGATCAGCACCGACCCCGCGGGCCACTGTTGGTAGCCACGGGTGATGCGAACCTCCCGCAGCGCCTCGTCGGTTCTACCGTCCGCTCGGGTCACCGGGCCAGCCTACCCACGCCGTCGCACCGTCAGATTTGGCGACGGCTGAACCGTCAAATGTCGACGGCTGAGCCGTCAAATGTCGTAGTGCGTGCCGGCACGGGCCAACTCGGTCGGCCCGCCGAAGGCGGCCTTGGCTTCGGTGAGAACCTGTTCAGCATCAGTCCATGGTGGCACGTGGGTGATCAGCAGCCGGCCGACTCCCGCCGCCGCGGCGGCTTCCCCGGCATCCTTGCCGGACAGGTGTATCCCGGCAGGGTTGTCCGGCCGGTCCGGCCAGGACGCCTCGGCGAGCAGGACGTCCGCGCCGGTGGCCAGCTCTACGAGCTGCGGGCACGGGCCGGTGTCTCCGGAGTAGACCAGCGCGCGCCCCGCGTGGCTGATCCGCACGGCGTAGGCGTCACAGGGATGTTCGACGCGTGCTGCCAGTACGCCGAGCGGACCGATCCTGGCCGTCGCGCCGCCGTAGGACCGGAAGGCGTAAAGGTCGGACAAGTCAGTCCGGATGCGTTCGACGGCGTTGGGTGCATAGGCAGCGATCAGGCGCTCGGCCGCATCCGGCGGCCCGTACACCGGCAGCACCTCACCCGGCGGTGGGTGCGGATGGTAGCGGCGGTACACGGTCAGTGCCGAGATGTCCGCGCAGTGATCCGGGTGCAGGTGGGACAGGATGAGCCCGTCGAGGGTGAACGGGTCGAGATAGCGCTGCAGCGCGCCGAACGTTCCGTTGCCCAGGTCGAGCAACACGCTGGTATCCCCGGCTCGAAGCAGATACCCGGATGCGGGCGATTCCGGACCGGGCACGCTGCCGGAGCAGCCCAGTACAGTCAGCAACATCCCCCTAGCATCTCAGCCCTCATCAACCCGCGACGGGAGCTGTCGCCGTCACCGTCGGACCCAGGAAGCGGCGGGCCAGCCGGGCGAAGGACACCGGATCCCCGGTCGCGGTGAACACGTGCTCAGGCTCCTGCATCTCGGCGCGCAGCAGGTCGGCCTCGCTGAGCACCCGCAGCACATCTTTGGCGGTCTCCTCCGCGCTGGACACCAAGGTCACCCCGTCGCCCATGACTATCTGCAAGACGCCGGTGAGCAGGGGGTAATGCGTGCAGGCCAGCACGAGGGTATCCACATCGGCCCGCTGCAGTGGCTCGAGATACGACTGCGCCAACCCGAGCATCTGGCGTCCCGAGGTCATCCCGCGCTCGACGAAGTCCACGAACCGCGGGCAGGCCACCCCGGTGACCTCCACGTGCGGAGCCGCGGCGAAGGCGTCGTCGTATGCCCGAGACCGGATCGTGGCCTGCGTCCCGATCACCCCCACCCGACCGGAGCGGGTGGCGGCGACGGCTCGCCGCACCGCCGGGCGTACCACCTCCACCACCGGGATCCTGTAGCGCTCCCGCGCATCGGCCAAGCACGCCGCCGACGCCGTATTACAGGCGATGACCAGCAGCTTCACCCCACTGCCCACCAGATCGTCGGCCACCGCCAGGGCGTGCGAGCGGATCTGCGCGATGGGCAGCGGACCGTAGGGACCGTGCGCGGTATCGCCGACGTAGTGCATCCGCTCGTGCGGTAGCTGATCGGCGATGGCGCGCGCAACCGTCAGCCCCCCCACGCCGGAGTCGAACACGCCGATAGGGCCATCCACACCGGTCACGCGCACCGACCTTACCCGAGGCGGTCCCCCGGGTCGGGGCGCTACGCCCAGAGTTGGCCGTCTAGGCGGGCGGCGGCTTCCTCCAGGTCGCCGGAGTAGGCGCCGGTGGAGAGGTACTTCCATCCGGCGTCGCAGACCACCAGGACGATGTCGGCCGGTTCACCGGTGCCGGCAGCCTTCTCCGCGACGGCGAGCGCGGCGTGCAGGATGCCGCCGGTGGAGATACCCGCGAAGATGCCCTCGAATTCCAGCAGCTCACGGGTGCGGCGCAAGGCGTCGAGCGAGCCGACGGAGAACCGGCCGGTGAGCACCTCCGGGTCGTAGAGCTCCGGGACGAACCCCTCGTCGAGGTTGCGCAGCCCGTAGACGAGCTCCCCGTAACGGGGTTCCGCGGCGATGATCTGCACGTCGGGTTTGTGCTCCCGCAGGTAGCGGCCGACCCCGACCAGCGTGCCAGTGGTGCCGAGCCCCGCGACGAAATGAGTCACCGTGGGCAGGTCGCGCAGGATCTCCGGGCCGGTGGTGCGGTAATGCGACGCAGGGTTCGCCGGATTGCCGTACTGGTAGAGCATCACCCAGTCAGGGTGGGCTGCGGCCACCTCTTTAGCCCGCGCCACCGCCTGGTTGGAGCCGCCCGCCGCCGGTGAGAAGATGATCTCGGCGCCGTAGGCCTCGAGGAGCTGCCGCCGCTCGATCGAGGTGTTCTCCGGCATCACGCACACCAGCCGGTAGCCCTTGAGCTTCGCCGCCATCGCGAGCGAGATACCGGTATTGCCCGAGGTCGGCTCGAGGATGGTGCAGCCCTTGGTGAGCCGGCCGGAGCGCTCAGCGTCCTGGACCATCGCCAACGCCGGGCGGTCCTTCACCGAGCCGGTGGGGTTGCGGTCCTCGAGCTTGGCCCACAGTCGCACGTCGGATGAGGGTGAGAGGTTGGGTAGCCCTACGAGCGGTGTGTCACCCACCGCGTCAAGTAGCGAGTTATATCGGGCCATGGCGCTCCCTCCGGTCGCGCTCGTGCGTGGCAAGGAGTGCTATAACACTGTTTCCCACTCACGAGCCGGCGCGCAGCCGCCGGCCACCGCCGGCAGGATCGTCACGTTGTCACCATCGTGCACCGCGGCTTCCAGACCCCCGGCGAACCGGACGTCCTCGTCATTGACGTAGACGTTGATGAAGCGGTGCAGGGATCCGTCTTTCACCAGCCGGCCTTTGATCCCGGAGTGCCGGGTATCCAGGTCCTCGATCACTTCAGCAACCGTGGAGCCGGACGCGTCGACTGACTTCTCCCCCCCGGTGTGAGTGCGCAAGATGGTCGGAACGGACACGGTGACGGCCATGGTCGGATTCTCCTCTGGGTGCGGTCTTGCTCACCAGTACCAGTACGCACAACCAACCTCGGGCATTCCAGGAGGTCGTGCCGATCAGGGCGCGTCGGGGACGTCGTCGGCACCGTTATGGGAGAACATGTACGACTCGACAACCTCAACCGGCTCCTCGGTGACCTCGCCGTCGATGATGCGGTAGGACCGCAGCTCGTGGCTGTCGGGATCGCGGGTGGAGACCAGCACGTAGTGCGCATCGGGCTGCGAGGCGTAGGAGATGTCGGTACGCGAGGGATAGGCCTCGGTGGCGGTATGCGAATGGTAGATCACCGCTGGTTCCTCGTCGGCGGCATCCATCGCGCGCCACACCCGCAGCTGTTCGGTCGCGTCGAATCGGTAGAAGGTCGGCGAGCGCTCGGCGTTGGCCATCTCGATGAGCCGTTCCGGACGATCCGAACCCACCGGTCCGGCCACCACACCACACGCCTCGTCCGGGTGGTCCCGCCGAGCGTGTCCGACCATCGCGTCGACGAGGTCGCGCCGGATCATCAGCACGCTGCCATCCTACGTGCCAGCCAGCGCTTGGATGAGGGATTCCTGCACCCAGGTCAGCCAGTGGTACACCACCAGGTGCGGCGCGCGCGGGTCGTCGGCGGGAAGCTCGTCGGGCATGTCCTCGGTCACCTCGAGCACAGTGCCCAGGGCCAACCGGACGTCGTTGAGGGCCGCCAGCCACGCTTGCGCCTGTTCGTCGGTCAAGCGAAGGCGGCCACCGCGCGCGGGGCAGGTGTCCAGTACGACACCGGCCACGCCGTCCTTAACGGCCAGCAGCTCGGGTTCGTGCAGGGCGCGCAGGCCGCCGGACAGGGTGGCGTCCTCGCGGTGGAAATCGGGAAGCAGCCGGGCCAGCACCCGGTCCTCGGGCGGCGTGGTCGGGCCGGCGGTGATGCCGGTGAGTTCGGCGAGCTCGTCGCGCGGGAGCGCCGCGACCCGCGCCTCGAGCATGTCGCGGACCTGACCGACCATTCCCCGTAGGAGCCCGGCCTCCCGCTCGGTCAGGTGCGCCACCAGCAGCCCGCCGCGACGCCGCCAGCCGTTCATACGTCCCGCTGCATGGTCGCCCAGAGCCCGGCGCCGTGCAGCTTCGCGACATCGACCTCCACTTTGTCCCGAGAGCCCTGGGTCACCACCGCTCGGCCCTTGTGGTGGACGTCGAGCATCAACTTGGTGGCTTCGTCGCGGCTGTATCCGAAGAGTTTCTGGAACACGTAGGTGACGTAGGACATCAAGTTCACTGGGTCGTTCCAGACGATCGACAGCCAAGGCCGGTCCTGCGACTCGACCTCGTTCACCGCTGGGTCGACCTGGGTCTGTTCCAGTTCGACGGGTGTCATAGCACCAATGTCCCACCAACGCTGGTCATAAGCTCATCAGATGCCCCGGTATACGCCGAACAGCACCGCACTGCTCACCGACCAGTACGAGTTGACGATGCTCGCCAGTGCGCTGGCGGACGGATCAGCTTCGCGGCGCTGCACGTTCGAGGTCTTCACGCGGGGTCTGCGGGGCCGCCGATACGGAATCGTCGCCGGTATCCCCCGGCTGCTCGATGCGGTGGCTCGGTTCCAGTTCGGCGACGACCAACTGGCGTTCCTGCACCGGATGCTTGACGCCCGCACCCTGGACTGGCTGGCCAGCTACCGGTTCCGCGGCGACATCGACGGCTACCCCGAAGGCGAGCTGTATTTCCCCGGCTCCCCGGTGCTGACGGTGACCGGCAGCTTCGCCGAGGCGGTGATGCTGGAGACGCTGGTGCTCTCGGTGCTCAATCACGACAGCGCGGTGGCCTCCGCGGCGGCCAGGATGGCCAGCGCCGCCGGGCAGCGCCCGTTGGTGGAGATGGGGGGCCGGCGCACCCACGAGGAGGCCGCCGTGGCCGCCGCCCGTGCGGCCTACCTGGGCGGTTTCAGCGCGACGTCCAACCTCGCCGCTGGGCAGCGCTACGGCATACCAACCACCGGCACCGCGGCGCACGCCTTCAGCATGCTGCATGACAGCGAAGCGGACGCGTTCACCGCGCAGGTGGGGGCGCTGGGCACGGACACCACCTTGCTGGTCGACACCTACGACATCACCGATGGCATCGCTACCGCGATCGACGTCGCCGGTCCGGGGCTACAAGCGATCCGGATCGATTCCGGGGATCTCGGGGAGCTGGCCCGGCAGGCTCGCGAGCAACTCGACCGGCTGGGTGCGCCGAATGTGCAGATCGTCGTCTCCGGCGATCTGGACGAGTACTCGATCGCGGCGTTGCGCGCCGAACCGGTGGACTGCTACGGGGTGGGCACGTCAGTCGTGACCGGTTCGGGTCTGCCAACCGCGGGGATGGTCTACAAGCTGGTCGAGGTGGACGGGCAGCCGGTGGCCAAGCGCAGCACAGCCAAAGTCTCCCGAGGCGGAGCCAAGAGCGCGCTGCGCCGGTACAAGCCCAGCGGTACCGCGGTCGAGGAGGTGGTGTTCCGGCAGGGAAAGCAACCAGAGCTGGAAGCACACGACCGGGTGCTGCCGGTGCCGTTGCTGCGCGAAGGGCAGCCGGTGGGCTCGCCGCCCACCGTCCAGGATGGCCGCGAACGCGTCACCGCGGCCTTGACCAGTCTGCCCTGGGACGGCCTGCGCCTGTCCGCCGGCGAGCCGGCCCTACCGACCGTCTTCCTCTGAGACCTTGTGAGGAACTCTCACTCGACCGCCGTCACCCGATAGGGCTTCCCGGTGATCCATCCTCCGCCCGGAGGGGGGTCGGCATCGAGATCGACGACTTCGGCTCGCTGCCCGACCCGGATCCGGCCGCCGCGGACGACCCAGCAATTGAGGGCCATCGTTCCGTCGAACTGGCGGTGGATTCTGCGCAGGACGTCCAGGTCCTGCTCGCCGGTGTCGGGGTCGATCGTGGTGATGATGCAGCGACCGCGGATCGACTGCACGCCGATCAGCGTCTCGCCGATCCGCAGCACCTTGCCGGGCCAGGAGCGTTCGGCCAAGCCGGGCACCCCGCCCAGGACGATGTTGGGCCGTAGCCGTCGACCGTCCACGCCGAGCGCCTTGATGGCACCGTCGGTGGCGACCAGCAACGGGAGCACGTCGAAGCGCTCGGGTCCGTCGTAGCGGGCCATCCGGGCCCCCACCCCCGCCGCTTCCCGGACGGCCGCCGCGGTCGCCGGGTCGTCCCAGGGGCGACCGTTGACCAGCGGCTCACCGTCGGGACCCAGCGTGCCAGCCAGCCCGAGCAGGCGGGGCCGGGTACGGGCGGTGAGCACGCCACGGGGTCCGTAGACATGAGCGAGGCGGTCGCCAGTGACATCGTCATCGGTGAGCACGGCATCGTCGAGCTGCTCGCCGCGCATCGACTTGACGGGGTAGCGCCACAGTTCGGTGACCCGCATCGCTGCCCTCTCCCGGGTGCCGTGGTGGGATCTAACGCTTCACACGTCTTCCTGTAGTTAGATCATGCCATGCCTGTCTTATGGTTGCAACTATGATCTACCATAAGATGGTGAGTGCTGACCAGACCGGCGGACAGTCGGGGGGTGGCTCGCCGCTACTAGGTGAGCCGCTGGCGATCGAGTTCGCCAACACCCACTACGCGGTGCGCGGCCGGTTTCGCGAGGGCATCGGCACACCCGCTCACCTCGCGGCCTGGTTGCGCGACAACGCCGCGATACCCGGACCCGACCGGCCTGTCGATGCGGCCGAGGTGGAGACATTCCGGGCGTTGCGGGTGGCCATCCGCGGTCTGTGCCAAGCCTGCGTGGACGCCCGCCCGGGCGACGACAAGGACGTCGAGGTGCTCAACGCCGCCGCCGCGTCGGCCCCGCGGTGGCCCCAGCTGCACTGCGCTGGTGGGGCCTACACGGTGTCGGAGCACACCCAGGGCAACGGCACCGACGCCGCTCTCGCGGCGATTGCCCGCGACGCGATCGCGATTCTCGGCGGGCCGTTGCGCATCCAGATCCGGGCCTGCCAGGCGCCCGGCTGCGTGTTGTTCTTCGTCAAGGACCACCCCCGAAGGCACTGGTGCTCGGCCGGCTGCGGCAACCGGGTCCGGGCTGCGCGCCACTACCAGCGGCACCGCACCCCGGCCCCCTAGACCGGCGTCTCGGGCGAAAGCTCGACGACGACCGTGCCTGCCCCTGGCAGGGTCACGCTGACCGGTAGCGTCTGCTGCTGTGCCCGCCCCCGCCACCACAGTGCCTGAGGTCGGGGCGTTGCTCAGCGCGGCGGTGCACGCGGTCGGTGGAACCGACCGCCCGGGTCAGGCCCTGATGGCCGAGGCGGTGGACCGGGCGATCCGCACCGGCGAGCACCTCGCGGTACAGGCCGGCACCGGTACCGGTAAGTCGCTGGCCTACCTGGTTCCGGCGATCCGGCACGCCGTCGCGGCGGGCACCACCGTGGTGGTCTCCACCGCGACCATCGCGCTGCAGCGCCAGCTCGTAGACCGCGACCTGCCTCGGCTGGCGGGTGCACTGGAACCGCTGCTGGGCAGCGCGCCGAGCTTCGCGATCCTCAAGGGGCGGCGAAACTACCTGTGCCTGCACCGGCTGAATGCCGGGCCGTCCGACGAAGGCGAGGACCTGTTCGACGCAGCGGCGGCGGCCTCTCCGACGTCGATGCTGGGCCGCCAGATCGTCCGGCTGCACGAATGGTCCACAGCCACGAAGACCGGAGACCGCGACGAGCTGGTGCCCGGCGTGACTGACCAGGCCTGGCGGCAGGTGTCGGTCAGCGCCCGGGAGTGTCTGGGGCTGTCCCGCTGTCCCGTCGGAATGGACTGTTTCGCCGAGCAAGCCCGTGCCCGGGCCGGACGTGCCGAGGTGGTGATCACCAACCATGCGTTGCTGGCGATCGACGCGATGGGTGATCACCAGGTACTGCCCGACCATGACGTGGTGGTCATCGACGAGGCGCATGATCTGGTCGATCGGGTCACCAACGCGGCCACCGAGGAGCTCACCGCGTCGATGGTCGAGACCGCGGCCCGCCGGTGTGGCCGGCTGATAGACCAGCAGGTCGCCGACGAGCTGGCCGCTGCGGGTGACGGGCTGGCGCTGCTCCTCGGCGACGCCGGTGTGCAGCGTTGGGACGATCTCGACGCCGGTGTGGCCGGCGGCCTCACCGCTGTCCGCGACGCGGCACACCACTGCACCACAGCGCTAGGCAGCGAGCGGCGGGAGGATCCCGATGCCGCGGCACGTCGCCGGCTCGCGCTGACCGCGCTGGAGCAGGTGCACTCGGCCGCCGCTCGGGTACTGGTCGCCTTCCCCGACAGCGAGACCGACCGGCGAGATGTGGTCTGGTTGGCGCAGGAGACCGTGCGCGGGCGGGTACTGAGGGTTGCGCCGCTGGGCGTCGCCGGCTTGCTGCAGCAACGGCTGTTCGCGAAGCGAACCGTGGTGCTCACTTCGGCAACCCTCACGCTGGGCGGGACGTTCGACGCGCTCGCTTCGCAGTGGGGCCTGCCCCGGCAGCGGCCGTCTGCTGCACCCGCTGCTGGAACAGCCACCGAGCGACCGCCGCCAGCCGATGACACCAGCCCAGCCTGGACCGGGTTCGATGCGGGCTCGCCGTTCGAGCACCGCCGCGCCGGGATCCTCTACACCGCCGCGCACTTGCCCCCACCCGGCCGCGACGGGCTAACGCCTGCCTACCTCGACGAGCTCGCAAGCCTGGTCACCGCGGCGGGCGGCCGCACGCTGGGCCTGTTCTCCTCGATGCGGGCCGCCAAGCAGGCCGCCGAGGCACTGCGAGTCCAACTGGACCTACCCATTCTGTGCCAGGGCGACGACGCGACCGGCTTACTGGTGCAGCAGTTCGCGCGAGATGAACCGACCTGCCTGTTCGGCACCCTGTCGCTGTGGCAGGGCGTCGATGTGCCCGGCCGGTCGCTGTCTCTGGTGGTGGTCGACCGCATCCCGTTTCCCCGCCCGGACGACCCGTTGAGCTCAGCCCGACAACGCGCGGTGGCCGCCCGCGGTGGCAACGGCTTCCTGACGGTGGCGGCGACGCACGCCGCGCTACTGCTCGCCCAAGGTACCGGCCGGCTGTTGCGCTCCACCGAGGACCGTGGCGTGGTGGCCATCCTGGATCCCAGACTGGCAACCGCCCGCTACGCCGCATTCCTGCGCGCCTCCCTCCCTCCGTTCTGGCCAACCACCGACCCCGCCGTAGCCCGAGCCGCCCTCACCCGTCTCGTCAGCACGTAATACCCGGCGCTGGGAGCGCCATTCGGAGCCGATGGCGCTCGCCGTATGATTCCCGGCCACAACGTCACGCTGTCCGACGGAGCACACTCATGAGCATCGCGGTCGTTCGTCCCGGCGGAGGCGACGTGCTGTCTGCCGGCCCCATCGGGGTGCGCATCCTTGAGACGGGCGAACGGACCGGGCATCGGCTCGGCATCGTCGAGGTCACGCTTCCGCCACACACGCCTGGCCCACCCCAACACATCCATCGCGAGCACGACGAGACGTTCTACGTGGTCTCCGGCCGGCCGAGTTTCACCAGCGGGAGCGACCAGTTCACGGCCGGCATCGGCGAGTTGATCACCGCCGGCGCCGGCACGCCGCACACCTTCGCGAACCCCGGCGACGAGAAGGCCATGATGTACTGCACGATCACGCCGGACCTGTACATCGACTACTTCTACGAACTCGACCGGCTCCCCAAGGGACCCAACGGACTCGACCCCAAGGCGGTCGCCGAGATCATGGCCCGCTACTCCACCGAGGTCGTCCCGCCTAGCGGGCCGCGATAGCGGTAACACACAGTAGCTCGTATCCCCGCTCACAAGGGCACTCTGCGCAGCATCCCGTCGGCAGCGTCGGCGGCCTCCACCTCGTCGCGGGTCACACCCAGTACGAATAGCACGATATCCAGGAACGGCTGAGTGATCGCGGTGTCCGCAACCTCGCGCAGCGCGGGCTTGGCGTTGAAGGCGACACCGAGACCAGCGGTGCTCAGCATGTCGATGTCGTTCGCGCCATCCCCTACCGCCACACACTGGGCCAGCGGGACCCCGAAGTGCTCCGCCGCCTGGCGCAGCGCGTCGGCCTTCCCTGACCGGTCGACCACTGGACCAATCACGTGCCCGGTGAGCTTGCCATCGTGGATCTCCAGCTCGTTGGCGGTGCAGAAGTCCAGCCCCAGATCTTCGGCGACCGGTTCCACGATCTGGGTGAAACCCCCCGAGACGGCTCCACAGTAAAATCCCAACCGCTTGAGGGTCCGTATCGTCGTGCGCGCCCCGGCGGTGAGCTCCAAGGCGTTGGTCACCTCGGTGAGCACACCGACTGGAAGGCCCGCCAGCAGGGCCACCCGGCGCCGCAGCGACTGCGTGAAGTCCAGCTGCCCGCCCATCGCAGCCTCGGTGACCGCTCGCACCTCGGCGCCGCAGCCAGCGTGTTCGGCTAGTAACTCGATCACTTCGCCCTGCACCAGGGTCGAGTCGACGTCGAAGACCACCAGACGCTTGGCCCGGCGGGCGATACCGACCCGTTCGACGGCGAGGTCGACCTCACCGTGAGCGGCGAGTCTGACCAGCGTGGCGCGCAGTGCGGTGTCGGCGGTCTGGGGATCGTCGCCGGCGAGCACCGACACGAGCAGCTCGAGACCGGTGACCGGGTAGTCCGCAATCCGTCGGATCGCGTCGATGTTGATGTTCAATGCGGCCAGCGCGCGCGTCGTTTCAGTAAAGGCGTGTGCGGTGACCGGTCGACCCAGTACCAGGATGACATGCGTGGAACCGCGGGCGTTAGCTCCCACCGCGCCAGCGCCGACCTCGACCTCCAGCTGCATCCCGATGCTGGCCATGGCCTGCTCGGCGGCCTCTTGGAGATCTTCCGGATCAGCAGTGGTGGCGACCAGCACGCCGAGAATGATCCGGCCCCGGATCACCACCTGCTCAACGTCGAGGATCTCCACCCCGTGCTGGGTAAGCGCCGAGAAGATCACCGACACGACTCCCGGCTTGTCCCGTCCGGTGACCGTTACCAGCAGGGTTGTCCGTGGGTTAGCGATCACTTGTCCCTGGGTCGTCAATCTCGTCTTGCAGCACGGCCTGCGCTGCCCTCTCGCTCGCCGCTACCGGGTGGCCGCGGCCACCGGTATGCCCTTCATCCCGTATCCGCTCCATCATGTGCGGGTAATGCAGCTCGAAGGCCGGTCGCTCGGAACGAATCCGGGGCAGCTCGGTGAAGTTGTGCCGCGGCGGTGGGCACGAAGTCGCCCACTCCAGCGAGTTGCCATAACCCCATGGATCGTCAACGGTGACGACCTCGCCGTAACGGTAGCTGCGGAACACATTCCACAGGAACGGCAGCGTAGAAGCGCCGAGCACGAAGGCGCCGATCGAGGACACCATGTTCAGGGTGGTGAAACCGTCGCTAGGGAGGTAGTCGGCGTAGCGGCGCGGCATCCCCTCAGCGCCGACCCAGTGCTGCACCAGGAACGTCAGGTGGAAGCCGATGAATGTGGCCCAGAAGTGGAACTTACCCAGTGGCTCGTCGAGCATCCGGCCGGTGATCTTCGGGAACCAGAAATAGATCCCAGCGAAGGTGGCGAACACGATCGTGCCGTAGAGCACGTAGTGGAAGTGCGCCACCACGAAGTAGGTGTCGCTGACATGGAAGTCGATTGCGGGCGCGGCCAGCAGCACGCCGGTCAATCCGCCGAGCAGGAACGTCACCAAGAAACCGATCGAGAACATCATCGGAGTCTCGAATGTTATCTGCCCTCGCCACATCGTGCCGATCCAGTTGAAGAACTTCACTCCGGTCGGCACCGCGATGAGGAAGGTGGTGAACGCGAAGAAAGGCAGTAGCACGGCGCCGGTGGCGTACATGTGGTGCGCCCACACCACCACCGACAACGCGCCGATCGACAGTGTGGCGAAGATCAGGCCCTTGTACCCGAACAGCGGCTTTCGGCTGAACACCGGGAAGATCTCCGACACGATGCCGAAGAAAGGCAGCGCGACGATGTAGACCTCGGGATGGCCGAAGAACCAGAAAAGGTGCTCCCACAGGATGGTCCCGCCATTGGCCGGATCGAAGACGTGCGCCCCGAGCCGGCGGTCAGCCTCTAAGCCCAGCAGGGCCGCAGTCAGGATCGGGAACGCCAGCAAGACGAGCAGCGACGTGACGAAAATGTTCCAGGTGAAGATCGGCATCCGGAACATCGTCATCCCAGGTGCCCGCAAACAGACCACTGTGGTGATCATGTTGACCGCACCCAGAATGGTGCCCAGTCCAGCGAGCACCAAGCCCATGATCCACAAGTCCCCACCCGCGCCGGGTGAATGGATGGCGTCGGACAACGGCGTGTAGGCGAACCAACCGAAGTCTGCCGCACCACCGGGCGTCAGGAATCCGGACAGCACGATGATGCCGCCGAACGCGAACGCCCAGAAGGAGAAGGCGTTGAGTCGGGGAAAAGCCACGTCCGGAGCGCCGATCTGCAGCGGCATTATCAAATTGGCGAACGCGAACAGGATCGGCGTGGCATACAGCAGCAACATGATCGTGCCGTGCATGGTGAACAGCTGGTTGTACTGCTCGTTGGACAGGAACTGCATGCCCGGTCGGGCCAGCTCAGCGCGCATCAGCATCGCCATGCTGCCGCCGACGAAGAAGAAGGCCATCGAGGTGACCAGGTACAGCATGCCGATCACCTTGTGATCGGTGGTCTGCAGCAGATTGAGCAGTGCCGAGCCCTTGACCGTGTGGCGCACTGGACGCGGACGAGTAACGATCGGCTGGGGTGCTACGGCCGTCACAGGTTCCCTCCCGGTTGTCCACGACTCCCCGTGCACGGTACCGACCCAGGCGACAGTAGTCACCGTGGTCCACGCGTGATGTTACCGGCCGCGGCGGACGACGCTGTTACTGCCTCCTCACGGCACAGAACAGCCGGTCCGGCCGGAACGCAGTCGGGGTTTGCGATCACGCAGAGTGGGTACTGACTACACTATGGTGGGTCCATTCATTACATCGATCAGTCACCCGCTCCGGACCGTCGCCGTGGGGCTGCTGGGCGCCGCGGCCATGGTGTTCGCGACGACGACGGGAGCCGCGGCCGCGACGAGCGGTGCGCCGTGTTCGGCCTCAGCTCGGGCCTGCGTGGATCTGTCGACCCAACAGGCATGGCTGATGCGTAACGGCGGTGTCAGTTACGGGCCGGTGCCGGTTGCGACCGGCAAGCCCAGTGCGCCGACCGACCCCGGCACCTTCCATGTGTTCTGGAAGGATCTGCACCACCGCAGCAGTCTGTTCCACAATGCTCCGATGCCGTACTCAGTGTTCTTCAACGGCGGGGACGCCTTCCACGAGGACAACGTGACGGTCCCCTCCAACGGCTGTGTACACCTGTCTCAGGGTGCCGCACAGACCTTCTACAACACTCTGCACGTCGGAGATGTGGTCCAGGTCGTTCGCTGATCCGTATCACCGGGGCTGATCCATACCGCTGGGGGAAGCAATGCAGTTCATGGTGCTCGGCTACGACGGCAAAGACGACGACGCCCTCGCTCGCCGCCTCGCCGTTCGCGAACAACACCTCGCCGTGGGAGATCGGCTCGCCGCCGACGGCACACTGCTCTTCGCCGCAGCGATCCTTGACGCCAACGCAACGATGATCGGATCGATGCTGGTTCTCGACTTTCCGTCTCGCGTCGAGTTGGATGCATGGCTCGCCGTCGAGCCCTACGTTACCGGTGACGTGTGGCGAGAGGTCGAAATCTCGCCAGTCAGAGTCGGTCGATCAGTAATCGGTGCACGCCGGTAGCTGGACTACTCGACAGGTTTCAGAGTGCCCGGCTCGCCGAACATCACCACCACGTCGCCCGGCTGGACGACCGTGTCCCGGCTCGGGTTCGGCAACAGCTCGCCGCCGGCGCGGCGGATCAGCAGCGCGGTCGCCGAGCCGCAGACTTGGTCCAGGGTGTGGCCGACCAGCTGCGATTCATCGGTGATGAGCAACTCCTCAATGCGCAGCGCTGCGGTGCCGCGCCGCGCGAGATCCAAGAAGTCGACCACCTCGGGCCGCAAGGCGATCAGCGCCATCCGTCGACCGCTGGTGGCATACGGCGAGACCACCCGATCCGCACCCGCCCGGTAGAGCCGGTCCGCCGCAGCGTCCTCCGAGGCCCTGGCCACGATGCTGATGTCGGGATTGAGCGACCGGGCCACCAACGTGATGTAGACATTCTCCGCATCGGAGTCGACCGCGCACACCAGCCCGCGCGCGCGGTGGATGCCGGCAGCGCGCAGCAGGGCCTCCGAAGAAGAGCTGCCGATCAAATAGAGCACGCCGTCGCGGCGCAGATCCTCCTCCAGTTCGGGCCGCACCTCAATCACGACGAATGGCACGCCATCGGCTTCGAACTCACGAGCCGCTGCCCGGCCCACCCGCCCGTAGGCGCAGATGATGTGGTGATCGCGCAGGTCGGTGATCCGTCGCTGCATCGAGCGCCTCCTCGACCTCTGGGCGAGCTGCCCGTCGACCAGCGCGGTGGCCAGCACGCCAAGAGCGGCCACGAACACCGACACCCCGAACAACGACAAGCTCACTGTGAAGATCTTCGCGCCGTCGGATAGCGGCACGGGCGTGGCGAATCCCTCGGTGGTCAGCGTCGAGACGGTGAGGTAGATCGCATCGACCAGATTGAAGCCGAACAAAAGGTAGCCGACCACGCCGTAAGCGACCAAGACGACTACGGCCGAGCCCAACAACCACGCCCGGCTGGCCAAACCCGTCCCCGTGGCGCTCATCCAAGCCCATCTTCGCCAGTGGTGGAGAAGCCAGGGACGCTATTACAACACGACGGCGCAGGTCAGCGGCTTGCAGGCCCTACTCTGGACGCTACCGCACCCGCCGCAGCCGTTCGATCGGCCGCCTAAACGACACCTGCCAGGGACAGCCAAGCGGCTCGACACCGCATTCACTGCGGGAGGCTCGACCAACAACACCCGGACTGGTCGACCTCATCTACGCCAACAGTGTGCTGGTCACCCAGCTCGATAGCGATGACAGCCGCTGGCTCGGCGACCAGCACGTCACCAGCATCGAGTACGACGCCGGGGTCGCCTAGCAGACCCGACAGGCACTGACGGCGACCGGGTACCGTAGAACCGCTCTGGTGGAGCTGACGGGACTCGAACCCGTGACCCCCGCACTGCCAGTGCGGTGCGCTACCAGCTGCGCTACAGCCCCGAAGCGATCACCACGGCCCCACCGCGGCGCGTTGGTCACGGTACACGAGGCCGGCGATGATCCCCGAACGGGACCCTGAGTCAGCGTCGGTTGGCGCTCAGCGCCTGGTCCAACCATCCTTCATCACTGATGTCGATGATCGCACCGTTGACGACGACGCTCGGAGTGCCAAATCGGTGGTCGGGTCGCAGCCCGCTGATGTAGTGACTGGCGTTCGCGGTTGCGGTGGCGATCCGCTGCTTCGCACCGGCCTGCACACAAGCCGCGAAGGCGTCGCCGGCTCCCAGGGAGCGGCCGAGCTGCTCGAGTTGCGCGGTGGTCCACCCGTGACCGCCCTCCGGGGGCTGCGCGGCGAACAGGCTGTCGTGGAAGCGAGGGAAGATATTGGCGTCGGTGGCGCAGTAGGTCGCACCGGCGGCGAGCGTGGAGTACCCAGGCGGAACCGACAGCTCATCGAGGATGGCCACCGGGTGGTAGACGACCTTGGCTTTGCCGTCGGCAACGGCTTGCGCGAGCCGCTGATGGTAGAGCTTCTCGAACTGCCCACAGATCGGACACATGAAGTCCTCGTAGACATCGATGGTCGTCGGCGCCGGTGGGCTGCCGGTCACGATGGCGTCGCCTTGCACGGAAACCGGATACTGCACGCCGGCAGCGGCGACCGGAATCGCCACCGGTAAGGCACCCGGCTTGTTACGGTTCTGCAGCCATAGCCCGACCCCGACGACAACGGCTAGCACCACCACGATGGCGATCCCCGCGATCATCCCGCGGTTGCCTCCACCGCCCCCCCTGGCCGCCGTCACCGCCTGCGCAGCCTGCCGCTTGCGCTTGTCCTCGGCCTTCTCGCCGCCGCCCACGACACGTCCCTTCTTGCTCAGTTGACTGGATTCCCGGCGGCGCGCCACTGTGCGCCTGGGTCCGCTCGCAGCCACCCGTCAACGCTCAGCGCTGTCCGGGGCCGCACCACCAGCCACAACGCCAGCAGCCACGTGCCGACGTCGCGCGCCAGCTCCTGCGGGTAGCGCGTGTCCCCCTTGGCCACCGCTCCCCCACCACCGAAGCATCCGCAGTCAATGGACAATCCGCGAGCCCAGGCCTGTGCCACCGCACTCATCAGTATTACCAACAGTACCGCCGCGGCGAAGGCTACCCACCGGGTGAATGCACCTACCAATAGCAGGGTTCCCAGTACCAGCTCCAGCAAAGGCAACGCGGTGGCGACCGGCCCGACCAGGTCCGGTGGCAACAGTTCGTAGGCGCGCACCGCGATCCGGGTCTGAGCCGGGTCTACGACCTTGAGCGCACCGGAGACCAGAAACACCGCGGCAAGTCCAAGTCGCACCACGGTACCCAGGCCATCGACGGCGGAGCGGGATGGGCGAGCCACCCGATCAGACTAGCCACTCGCGCGTAGGCAAGGCGAGGCTGCCCATCGCGAGGCGAACCTGGCTACCGCCGTGCCCCGGTGCACTCCGTACCGTAGCGGGGAGGGCGTCGCTGAGGTGCGGTGATCAATGATGACTGTCCAGCCGGGTGATGAGATCGGGCACGTCCACCAGGACGTATCCGGAGGCTGGCTTCGACCGGCCGTATTCGGCGCGATGGACGGTCTGGTGACCAACATCGCGTTGATCGCAGGTGTGGGCGCCAGCGGTGCGGGCGCTCATCTGATCGTGTTGACCGGGATGGCCGGCCTGGTGGCGGGCGCGTTCTCGATGGCACTCGGCGAATATGCGTCGGTCGAGACCCAAAACGACCAGGTGCGCGCCGAGGTCAAGGTGGAACGCGACGAGCTGCGCCGGCATCCGGCCGCGGAGCAGGCCGAGCTGGTCAGCTCCTACGTCCAGATGGGACTGACTCGCGAGACCGCGAAGCGGGTGGCAGCCGAGGTGCACGCCAACCCGTCGCTGGCGGTCCGGGTGCACATCAATCACGAGCTCGGCGTCAACCCCGACGATCAGCCGTCCCCGTGGGTGGCCGCCGGCTCGTCGTTCCTCTGCTTCGCGATCGGCGCGCTGGTCCCGCTGATCCCCTACCTGCTCGGCTTCGCCTCGCTGCTCATGGGTCTCGCCGCCGGCGCGGGTGGGCTTTTCGTGGCTGGGGGTCTCTCATCCCGGTTCACCACCCGCCCGTGGTGGCTGGGCGGGCTGCGCCAGGTGGGTTTCGGAGCGATCGCCGCGGTCGCCACCTACCTGGTCGGAGCCTTGATCGGGGTCGGCGCGCGCTGAGTCCATCGCGGTACGCGGCTCAGGCGAGCGCAGCCAGACCACCGCAGCAAGCAGCGAGACGCTGCCGGTGAGGACGAAGGCCGCGGGGTAAGACAGCTTGTCAGCGAGTAGTCCGGTCGCGATCGGGCCGAGGATCGCGCCGATATCGGAGGTCATCTGGGCAACGGCCAGCGCCGGGCCGCCCTTAGCATGCGAGCCGATCACGTCGGCCACCGTGGCCCCCAGCGCGGGGGTGACCAGCCCGGTGCCGGCCCCGGCGATCAGCGCGGCGGCCAGGAACTGCGGCACCCCGGTGGTGAAACCTAGCCAGATCGTCGCGCCACCGGTGACGACCAGCCCGATCAGCATGGGTGGCCGGCGCCCGAGGGAATCCGCGAGCCTGCCGGAAAACATCAATACGGCCACAGTGCCCGCGGCGAACACCGAGAGCGCGACCCCAGCCAGCGACTCCGCGCGATGGAGCACCTCGACGACGAACAGCGGCACCAGCGAGACCCGCACGCCGGTGACCGCCCAGCCATTGGCGAAGTTCGAGGCCAGCGCGGCGCGGTACGCCGGGTGGCCGAATGCCGCCCGTACCGTCAGCACCGAGATGTCCGCGGCCGATACCACGCCGACCACCGGCGAGCGCCGCAAGAACAGCCAAGCCACGGCAGCGGCGACGAACAGCGCCACCGCATAGACCACGAAGGGCGTGCGCAGCGAGATGCCGATCAGCCCACCGCCGACCAACGGGCCGGTGACGCCGCCGAGCAGGAAACTGCTCGACCACAAGCTGGTGGACCGACCGCGCAGTGCAGG
This sequence comes from Pseudonocardiales bacterium, assembly GCA_023252195.1. GTDB lineage: Bacteria > Actinomycetota > Actinomycetes > Mycobacteriales > Pseudonocardiaceae. The sequence continues at coordinate 284,015 of JAHEXI010000004.1, read as the reverse complement.
CGGGGTGAGTCGGATCAACAGCGCGACCGCCGAGACGGTGAACATGGTCGACCCGACACCGCCCAGCGACCGCAATATCAGCAGCTGCCAGTAATTCGCAGCGAACGCGCATGCGCCGGTCGACAAACCGACTACGATGATGCCCCAGATGTAAACCGGCCGTTCTCCGAGTGCCGACACCAGCTTGCCACTGATCGGCGCGAACGCCAGCCGCATGAACGCGAAAGCACTGATCACGATCGAGGCCGCGGTGACGCTGACATCGAAGCTGCGAGCGAAGGACGGTAACGCTGGTGCGACGATTCCGAAGCCGAGAGCGATCACAAAGCTGACTGTGACCAAGACCCACACCTCGCGAGGCAGCCGCGAAGCAGCGCTCGTGGACGTCAGTTCCACCACACCATCCTTGTCCAGATCTTGTTAGCCACACTAATAGCAGCACTGTGCCCAACAAGTGGAGCAGGGCGGTGCATTCCCGCTGCCGCCGTACAGCGGCGCTAAACCGGGATTCGCAGGGATTGCCCTATCAGGACCAGATTCGGATCGGTGACGACGCCCCGGTTAGCTGCGTAGATCTGCGACCAGCCGCCGGGCACGTGGTGGCTGGCGGCGATCGACCAGAGGGTGTCCCCCGACGCCACGGTGTAGTTCGAGGTAGGACCCGTCGAGGTCGGTGGACGGCTGGGCGAAGGCGTCGCGACGGTGGGTGTGATATATCCGGCACGCTTCCCGCACACAGGCCACGCACCGATGCCCTGCGACGTCAGGACCCGCTCGGCGACGGTGATCTGCTGCGCCCGGGAGGCCTTTGCGGGATTACCCACGCCGCCGTTAGCGCGCCACGTCGAAAGTGTGAACTGTAGTCCGCCGAAGAAACCGTTGCCCGTGTTGATAGCCCAGTTTCCGCCGGACTCGCACTGCGCAACCGCATCCCAGTTCACGCCCGACGCTGCGGCTGCCGTACCCCCAAGTAGACCACCGGCGACGACCGGTATACAGGCTGCGACGACAAACCCGGGTAGGCGGCGTCGGGTGGGTGCTCGGTGCTTACCTCGAGACATGGGAACTCGATTTCCCGGTCACCTAAAAGGTGCCCGAATGGTGAGGGAAAGTTACCTAATAATTCCCTCATCACGGGCACTGAAACGGAAGTACGTGGTCTTTTTCAGCGCCGAACGGTCGCCTTTTACCGGTGTGCGGTGTACTATCTTTGGAGCCGTTAAGAAGCGTTCCATCTAGCGTCAGTCGGTGATTTTTCTGCTCGTCAAATGACGTAGCTCAAATCCTCGTGCGACTTTTAGCGTGAATCACAACAGTCGGCAGTCGATGCGCTCCGCTGGGTAAAGGTTCCCGACAGCGGATTCAGGAAGCGGGGCTGAGGCCGAACGTGGTGTCGACCTCGGTGGCGAGGCTGTCGACATCGGCGGCGAACGGCTTCGTCGCCGCTCCGGAACTCGCCGTGCGTTCCAGATCGCGTAAGTGCGTCGTGAGCGCGGTGCGGCGTTGCGCGGTGATCCACGGTGCGCGCTCCAACGTGCTTGTGAGATCGGCGTCGGCGCGCTGCAGGGCAAGACCGGCGCCCGCGTCGCCGCCCGTTCCCATCGACGCCGCCCCGGCCTCGACGTGCAACGACAGCACCCGAAGCTGCGAGGACGTCTGCCGAGCCTGCTCGCGCACCGCCACTACCCGATCTGCTGGCGTCGGTGCGCTGAAGCGCCCCACAAAGCCGCCCAGCACACCGCCGAGGACGAACGCCGCGAGCGCGAGGATCACCAGCTGGCGGCGCCGCTGGGCTTGAGGTGTGTAAAGGGCCATGGTCAGGCGCGCCCGACGATCACCGCGGCGGCGGCGCTGCCGCCGACAGTCTCCGCGATTGCATCCGGGTCGGCCAGCTCCCGGATCCGACCGTCTTGGACCACCCAGGTGGTGGGTTGCACAGTGATCGGCCCCACATTCCGGACGTGTCGGGAGACCACCGATCCGATGGTCACTTCCAGCGGCTCATCCGGCGAGCCGTTAAGCAGGATCGCTTCACCGCGCACGTCCAGAGTGGGGTCGCCGAATCGGTCGAAGAGCAGCACTCGGCCATCGTGTGAGCTCAGCCAGAACCGCCCGACCGGATCGACCTGTTCCGAACCGCCCGCAGCACGGGCCACGTCGATGATCGCCTCACGGCTCAGCGGTGGTCGGCCAGGCACCACGCCGGAGCCGAGCACGAGTGCGCCCACCGCCACCGCGCGGATCGCACCACGATCCCCGATCTGGCTGACTTGGACCTGCAGCGAGGTCGGCGACGCACCCGCAGCGAGCGCTTCGGCTTCGACCTCGGCGATCAGGGCGTCGACGTCGGCCGGCGTGGGCCGGGACACGGTGCGTTCCCGCTCGGCACGCACCAATGACAGTGCGTCTCCCATTGAGGAGATCACCTCGGCGCCCGGGGGTATCTGACAGTCCAGCCCGAGCGTGCCGGCCAGCGGCCGACCCAGCACGCTGGCGCCGCCACCGACGGCGATCACGGTGGGCTGGGTCAGGCGGTGCTGCGCGGCGACCGCGGTGACGAGGTCGGCCAGCGCCTCGGTGGAGGCCTGCATCATCCGGCGGGCGAGTTCACTGCCGGAAAGGCGCACCGCCGCCCCTGCGATGTCCAGCGCCACCGTCGCGGAGCGCCGATGACCGGCGGCGTAGTCGCCGTCGGGAACCAGGCCGAGCGCGTTGGCGGCGCAGGTGTTGGTCAGCGCCACCATCGAGCCGTCGGTCAACCGCAACGCCAGGTAGTCGGCCGGATCGCCGGGCCGCGGCGCGAGGGTCTCCGGGCGGGCCCCGGCCAACCGCTCCGGTGCCAGGAAGCACGAGTAAGTGAGCCCCGCGATGTGCGCGCTGCGCGGCCCGACACCGTAAATTCGGCGCCGTCGCACCCGGAGCATCGATCCACCGGCGACCCCGGCCACCTGCACGTCCAATGCCCGAACCGCGGTGGCCTGGCCGGCCACCCGCACGTAGGACAGCGCGGGACGACCGGCGGTGATCGCCGCGACGTTGGTGGACGTGCCACCGACCTCGACGATCACCCCGTCGCCGATCCGCAGCGTGCGCAGCGCACCGGCCACCGAGGCCGCTGGCCCCGAGTACAGCGTGCGAGCCGGTGCGGCGCGGAACCCGGCCAGATCGGTGGCACCACCGTCACCACGCATCACCATCACGGGGCAGGTCAGCCCCGCGGCCGCCACCCCGGCCTCCACCACCTCCGCGGTGCGCAGCGCGATCGGCAGGATCGAGGCGTTGAGCGCGGCGGTGACCGTGCGCAGTTCGAGGCCGTACAGGCCGGTCAGCCCCGACGAGGTCGTCACCGGCAGTCCCAGCTCCGCCGCCAGTACCGCGACCGCGTCTTCGCATGCCGAGTCGTCGGGCGCGAAGGCCTCGGCCACGCACACCGCTTGGGCGCCGGCGCTGGCCAGCCGGGCCAGTGCCCGCCGGGCCACGCCAGCATCGAAGCCGCCGGACAGATCGAGGAACTCGTGTGCGATAGCCCGGCTGATCGTGGTCCGGTTGCGAGCCTTGCGAAGGTAGGGGGGCCGGGCCATACCGAGCACACCGACCGGCACGGTATCGCCCTCCAGCAGCGCGTTCACCGCCTGCGTGGTGGAGTGGGTAACCAGTTCGATGGCCTCTGCACCCACTTCGGCGACCAGCTTCGCGACCACGTCGACCACGCCCGCGGAAACTCCGTCGCGGTGGTCGTGGGTGGTGGGGACCACCGCACGGCCCGCGAGCTCACCGGTGACCGAATCGATCGCGACCGCCTTGGTGAAGGTGCCACCAACGTCGGCGCCTACCCGGACACCCATCGCGCCTCCCGCGCCCGGCGGGGCCGCACCATCAACAACCACACGGCCCCCAGCGCATAGACGGCAACCAACACCGCCTGGCTGGCTAGCGTTTGCAAGCTGGGCCAGTAACCCAATGCCTGGGACAGGAAGATCGGCGCTCGCGGCACTCCGGGCAGCGGGGTGAGGCCGATCAGGTCGGCGGTCTGCAGGCTTCGCACGGCGTTACCGAGGAAGGCCACCGAGGTCGCCATCAACAGCACCACCGCACCGACCAGGAATGTCTTCACCGGCAGCCGCCGACCCAGCTTGAAGATCAAATAAGACACCACAGCCAAGGCGATCAAACCGGCGGCCAATCCGACTACGATCCACCAACCCAACCCTTGGCCGAACTCAACCAGCGCCTGGTAGAGCAGCGCGGTCTCCAAGCCCTCCCGGTACATCGCGGTGAATCCCACCAACACCAGCGCCGTGGTCGAGCCGACCGACACCGCGTTGAACAGTCGGCTGCGCAGGAACTCCATCCAGCGACGGTGCTCCAGCCGCGTGATCAGCCAGAACGAGATGTACAGCAGCACCGCGACAGCGGCGGTGGCGACGACCGCCTCCAGCACCTCCCGTCCGACCGGTAGCACCGCGAGAACGAACCGCAGGATCAGGTATGTCACCGCCGTAGCCGCGAGCCCGACGATCACTCCCCACGCGATGGGCTTGCGGTACCGAGTTGCCTTCGTGGCCTCCAGATAGCCCAGCAAGGCAGTCAGTAGCAACACTGCCTCCAGTCCCTCCCGGAAGATGATCAAAAACGACTGTCCGGCCACCACCGCGACCGCATCGAAACCGGTGTCGGTCAGCCGCCGTTCGGTGTCATCGATCAACCGTCGCAACTCGACGATATTGGTTCGCACGGCGTCAACCGGCGCGCCGGACTTGATCAGGCCGCGAATCTCGGCGAACTTCGTCTCGGCGTCGGCGGTGAGGTCTGGAGCGACCACCCGCAGCGGCACCTCGACGTACTCGAAGTGGTCCAAGTACCCGGTCCTGGCCTGCGCATAGGCCTGCTCGATATCTCCCTGCTTGACCAGCTCCAGGGTCTGATCGATCGACCCACGCACCATGGCCAGCTGGCGGATCGCGTCTTCGCGGGTGATCGCCTGCTGCTGGGCAGCGGCCTGCGGGGCAGCGCTGGCGGGTGCGGCGCTGAACAATGTCACGACCGGCACTAGAACGGCGAGCGCCAGCAGCAACCCGAGCAGTCGGCGTCTGATCATCCCGAGTACTTCGCCAAGTAGGGCTGCACCGCCGACGTGACCCCGGCGGAACCCTTGGCCGCCTCCGTGGCATTGCCTTCGTCCGCCGCCTTCTCCAGCACCGCGAAGCTGTCCTCCATCGCGAGGTAGGTGTCCTGGTCGTTGTGCTTGACGGTGTCCTCGATCTGCTTCCAGATCGGCTCAAGCTGGCCGTCTAGGCTGACCGCTCTGCCCTTATCGGTCCCCGCCGTTTCGGCGATCTGCTTGGCGATCTGTTCGATCTTGCGCAGACCCGTCGCGACGTCATTCGCCGTTGCCGGCCGTTCCGGCGCTGCGGCAGCCGAGGTAGCCGACGTGTCTCCCGCCGACGTGGCGCCACCGCTTGAGCAGGCCGCAAGTCCAACAACGCTGATAGCCACCAGTGCCAGACTTGCGGTTCGCCACCTGCTGGTCAACATCGGCCCTCCGAATGCCAAAAGTTCGGTCAGCCCATCGAGTGAGTTAGGCCAGGTATTCCTCACAAAAATCTGCCAGAAGTCGCCCGACGAAGGGAAGGTTAGCCTGCACAACCACCTAGATGGTGGAATCTTGAGTGCTTAGGCACGGAAAGCTTGCGTCATGCAGCTACGCTGCGTAGCCGTCACCGGCTCAGTCGCACGTCTCCGCAATAAGCCAGGACAGGTACTCGGCGCTGCCGCCGGCGATCGGGATCGCGATGATCTCGGGGAGATCGTAGCTGTGGTTGTCCTTAATGTGCGCCGTCAGAGCGGTGACCCGGTCGACGGTGGTCTTGATCTCCAGCCGCGATTCCTGCTCGGTCTGCACCTCGCCGTTCCACCGGTACACATTCGTGATCGGCCCGACGATCTGGGCGCACGCGCCGAGCCTGGCCGCTATCGCCCCAGTAGCAAGAGCGCGAGCCGCTTCCTCGCTCCCCGTAGTCGACACCACGACGACATGCTCACCCCCATCACACCCAGAATGGTACGAGCTGCCCCTGGGTCACCCGCGCCAAGTGGAACCGTTTGGCGATCTTCGAGGCGCTCAGACCGCCAAACGGTTCCACTTGACACCTCTGCTGCATCATGCGCGCCGGTGACCTCGGGTCGCGGCTGATGATCGACCGTCGTCACGAGCGGGCTCGCCCTGATGTCCGCGCATCACGAAGTCTGGGCCGTACTGCGCAGCCCGGACTTCGACCAGATGCGCTTGGATCTGATACCCAGGATCCTTCGGCTCGGCATGAAGCTCGGCGGCCGGGCGGTACTGGGACCGATCGAGCCACCACCGATGCTGGTGACCGACCCGCCACGGCCGGAGCTAGGAAGGCGAGTCAGGGCAGCGACACCTCGACTTCGACGATGCTCGGCTCGGGTCCGCTGCGGGGCAGCGGGATACCGGCCTTACCTGCAGCCTCCAGGTAGCCGGCGATGGCCTCTCGGGTGGACTCGAGCGCGGCCTCGCGGGTGTCGCCATAGGATGACAGACCGTCGAGGGCCGGCACGTGGGTCACCCATACGTTGTCGTCGCTGTCCCACTCGATCACAACGGAGAAGTGCTGGACCGACATGGCTTATAGTGTACGGCGGCTCTTCTGCGGTAACGCCGACGCTGTCTGGCGAATATGGACGATGTGGATGAGCACCCGAGGCTAGCTGCGAGCAACCGAGGCACGGTCGGGCCGATTACCTGCTCTATGTCAGCAAGCGAGGTGCCTGACGGCTGGGTGGACCAGTCGGTTGAGCGGTCGCCGTGGCAACCCCGGAACGCTGGACCAGCCAGGAAAATCACGGCAGGGAATCCCCGCCCACGCTCTTCGAGTGGTTCTGGGATCCCGTTGGAGGCCGCGCACATCCTCCAGTCCGGGCACGGTGCTCTGCTCGGACGCCTCGCCGACTAGCCAACGCCCGCTTGGCTCGTCCCGACACCTCGAGTTCTAAGTCTTAGGCGGTGGCGTAGCAGTCGCCTCAGCACAGGCGACGGCCCTGCGCCAGATGGCCGTCGTCAAGCGATCACCAAAATTGACTACAATCACTCATGTGAACCCGGTCGCAAAAGGACTGTGTATCGAGTCACAGAGACGGTCTGCGACCAACTGCAACCAACGGTCAGCTTTAACAGGGGAGTAAACCTCCTTCGCCTCCCCGTAACCTAGATTGTATCTATCGTTGCTACCATAGCGCTTGGGTGATATTCCGCCACAGCACGGACTTCAGGGACCATGCCGACGGTTTTCGCCAGATACGGGAGTACCCGAGAATGCCTGATCAAGTAAAGGATGCCTCGATCCACGACACGCATGATCGAATCAACCGGGGGCAGCGGACGCCGCGGCGAGGGTCAGCGAGCACGCCCGTCGCAGTTCCCGTTCCCGGATTTCGCCTCGCCCTACTGCCGCCTCAAGTACCGGATTGCGGCTTCATCGTGCCAGCAGCCGTCGAGCACCTGCTCGAGAGATTGTCCCGGGTCGCAGATGGCGGCAACTCTACTTAGCGTCTAGTGTGCTCGAACATGCCACGCCGCGCGTAACGCATCGAGTTCGAGGGCGCCCACGCGGGGTCAACGATATCCGCTTACGGTGGTGATCTACGCTCTCGGCATGGGCATTGCGGATACGGAACGGAACAGGGCGGCCGTGCATGAAGCAGGGCATGCCCTCGTTGCCGCCGCCCGGGGCCTAGCCGTCGCCGTCATCGAACTGCATGGAAACGATGGCGCGGGCGGGATGCGACTCGGGGAACTGCCATCGGAACTCGATCGGATATGGGTTCTGTATGGCGGCCCGTTCGCGGAGAAACTGGCCTTCAAGAAATGGGCAGCAACGACCATACCGCCTGAACATGACGAGCTGTTGTTGGCACACCGCCTGTGTCGGCAGATAGGGATCAACGATACCGTCGGGATCAGGGACCAAGTCGAAGCATATCTTCGAGACAACCGACTTAGACTTGAACTCGTGGCAGCCCGATTGTTGGAGACCGGCGTGGTAGAAGGTGCTGAGCTTACTGAGCTACTTCGCGAAGAACTAAGCCGAATCTGAGTCGCGGAGCTGCGGAAGTACTTTGTTCGCCCAGCCGTCGAAGAACGCCTCCTGGTCCGGCCCGATCTGCTGCACGTAGATCTCGTCGAAACCCGCGTCTATGTGCTTGGCCACCATGTCCAGATGGCGGTGCGGATCAGCGCCGCAGGTGACGGTGTCCGCCACCATCCCTTCGGTGACCATCTCACCGACCGCCTCGAAGTCCCGGGGCGCAGGCAGGGTTTGTGCGACGCCAGGAACCCCGATGTTGCACCACAGCCGGTGCGCGGTGGCGACACCCTTCTCCTCGGTGGCGGCCCAGCACACCTTCATGCCGACCTGAGCCGGCTTGTCTCCGCCACCGGCCTCGCGGAAGGCCTGCACCAGCTCACCGCTGGGCGTCGCGCAGCAGAAACCGTCACCGATCTCTCCGGCGAGGCGTGCGGCGGCCGGTCCGAGTCCAGAGACGTAGATCGGCGGAGGCTGCTTCGGCCGGGTGAAGATCTCTGCGTTCTCGACAGTGTAGTGCTGCCCGTGATGAGTCACCTCTCCCCCGGCGTGCAAGGCACGGATCAGCTGAACTGCCTCCCGCAGCATCCCGCGGCGTACCCCCGACGGCGGCCACCGGTCACCGAGGATGTGCTCGTTGAGAGCCTCTCCGGTGCCGACTCCGAGCACGAAGCGGCCCTCGCACTGCACCGAGGCAGTCGCGGCCGCCTGTGCGACGATCGCCGGATGCATCCGGATCATCGGGCAGGTGACCGCGGTGCTGATCGGTAACGAGGTCACCTGGGACAGCGCACCGATCACTGACCAGACGAACGGGCTCTGGCCCTGCTCGCGCAGCCAGGGATGGTAGTGGTCGGAGATCCACAGCCGCTCGAAGCCGGCCTGCTCGGCCAGCCGCGCTAGCCGCACCAGCTCATGCGGCCCGAACTCCTCACAGGACAGGGCATACCCAACGCTCACCATGTATACCGCATACCCGAATCACGCGGCGGGAAGCCCTCACGCAGAACTGCTGGCCTGCTTGACCTCATCCGCGGCGCGGGAACTTCGGGAGACGTTCACCAGCGCGGACGATAGCCGCGCCAGATCGCGGGGCGAGTCGACGAGCTCAAACAGACCGCGAGCAGTCGTCGGCAACCCGAGCTTCTTTGCTTCTTGCGTGACGCGTCCATCCACGCACGGAGCGACGTCGGGCCACACCGCCTGCACCTCACGCAGGAAGATGTCCGCACCCACCGGCCCGATGCCCTTGAACTCGGTCAGCAGCTCACGGATTCGTTTCGGGTCCCCGCCGGCGTCATCGCGCAGCTGGCGCAAGTCACCGTGCCATCGGTCCAGCAGCAGCGCGGCGGCTTCATCCAGCATGGTCGATGTCCGCTCGTCGTACCGGCGGTAACCTCCCCGGCCGAGCGCGTCCACGCGATCCTGCCAGCTCGCCTGCCGCATCCGCTGCGGTGTCCGGTATCCGGCGTCGAACAGTTCTTTCGCGGCCGCGATCGCGACGTCGCCGGAGATCCGGGCGCTTAGCAGGGTGGCAAGCACCAGCAATTCGTACAGCGGCGCTGGTTTATCGTCGAGCTGGATGCTGGCCTGCTCCGCCGACGTTTCGCCGAAGCGGTCGAGCAGCACCTTCACCACGGACTCGGGACAGGAAGCCATCGGGGTACGGCTACCCCGAAACCCGACCTGTTATGCGTGCAACTCACGACGGCCAGGCTGGTTCTGCGCGGCTCGTTATAGGCACCGGTGCAGGGTGTCGATCGTGCCCCTAAACTGGGGAAACGCCATCCTGCTCACGGCGCGCGGGTCGCGATCCAACTGATCGACTCATCCTAGTCGACAACGATCCACGCACCGAATGCCACGCAAGGCTCACCCGGTGGGTGTCGTGGCGCCGTCACCGACTCGACATCGGGCCCAGTGTGCTTCGGAGTCGTCCAACGCCTGCCGGATTCGTTGGTCCTCGCCGCTGCCCGTCGTCGGCAGTCGCAGCAGCGGCATCTGGTGGATCTGAAGGATCTCATTCTTCAGCGTGTCCCGCTCCAGCTGGGCCGGATTGTTCTCGTGGAAGGCAAAGCCGTCCACCTCGATGGCCAGCACCGGATGGTTGGTCACCCGGTTGTAAACGACGAAGTCAACCGATGCCCGACGCTGCACGAAAGCCTCCTGGCGTGGCGTCAGCCTGCTGAGGTCGACGAGCAGGTTGCGCACCAAGACCTGGTGGCCCACGGTCAGGTGCGCATACTGGTCCTCGACGAGGATGTCGTGGAGCGCGGTCCAGATGATGTCCTCGGACTTGTAGGTCATCTCGTTCTTCAGCCGCGCGGCCAGCGGTCGCAGCCGGTGGTTGTAGTCGCGGTAGAGCAGGTCGAACATCGACACCACGGCGCTGTCGACAACCTCCTCGTCGGGATTGTGGTAGCGGATGTAGCCGATGAGGTCGTGGATGTAGCGGCTCGTGGGCAACATGTCGTGGTTCGTCACGACGATGAACTGTTTAACCGCTCGCGACACGGCCACGTTGATCAGGTGCGGGTCGTCGACGAACGTCATTCCGGTCCGCCCGCGCCAGCCCTCGTCCAAGACCGTCGTCAGGATGATCACCTGCTTCTGGCGACCCTGGAACTTGTGGACGGTGTCGGCCTGGATCTGGTCGATCAGTGCGTCCGTCACCTTGTCGACCTGGCGTCGGTAGGGCGTGGTGATGCCGATGTCGGTGCTGAGGACGTCCGCGCAGTGCGCCGGGATGACCTCGTTGACGATGACGTCCACCTCGCGCTGGTTCGAGCGACCTCCTCCTCGGTGCTGGCGCATATGGTTGCCCTCGACCGTGCGCACCGCGATCATCGACCGCTTGGCGCCACTGGTAGTGAAGGGTATGAGCTCGCCGTCGTAGAACGCCTTGTTGCAGAACCCGATGATGGCCGGGTCGCACCGATAGTGCTCACGCAGCAGTGTGCGCGGCAGATCGTCGCGGTACAGCTCGGTCAGCGACGAGAGGATGCTGTGCTCGCGATAGTCGTAGGCGGTCTTCGGTGAGACAAGCCCATCCGCCGCACCGTTCGCGATGGGTGGCAGCTGTCGCAGATCACCCACCACGACGACGTTGCGGCAGCAAGAAAGCACCAGCCCGGCCGCCAGCAGGTCGACCTGAGACGCCTCGTCGATGATGAGATAGTCGAGGAGATACCCATTCGCGATGCTGGCCCGCAACGAGTGGCAGGTGCTCAGCAACACCGGGTAGTCCCGGGTGAAGTCCTCGAACGTCCGCTGGTAGGTCTGTGCCGAGTACGTCGTCCGAGACAGGGTCTTGTATCGAGCACCGAGGGCAGCGCGGAGAGCCCGGGTCGACAGCTCCTGGTGTTCCACCACCAACCGGTCGAAGTCTGCTCGCAGCAACTCATCCTCGACCTGCCCAAGCTGCCCGTTCAGCTCGGCGATCCGCTTGTCGTAGTACGCCTGTTGCAGGCGGAGCACGACGTTGGTGTCATCGGGGTCGAGCCCGCGCAGGGATCCGTACTTGAAGTACTTCCGGATCCGCCGGAGAACCCCAGGGCGGGCGCTGTCGTGCTCCACCTCGCTTTCGGCCAGGTAGTCGAGGATGCGGTCGGACGAGCGGCGCAGCAACGGAAGACCCTCCAGGTCGGGTGCCTCATGCCGCTGGAGGTGCCGCTCGAAGTGCTGCAGCTCCAGCCGGTAGGCATCGACCAGTCGCCGCAAGTCGGCGCGAGTGCGTTCGGCCTCCTGCAACCGCCGGAGGCGACGGTCCAGCTCATCCATCCGCTCGGGCATCGGTGGCGCGGGCGGAGCGCTGTCTGCGAAGTGCGTGACCCGCGCGTTCCGGGTTGCCTGTCCCGCGAAGAACTCTTCTCGCTTCTCCTTTCGTCCAAGGCTCGCGATCACGTGCCCGAATCCGAGCTCGTCAAGCTTCTCGCGGACGTTTTTGACTGCGTCGTTGGTGAACGAGACCACGCCGACAGTGCCGATCTGAGCGGTGATGATGTTGGCGATCAGGTTCAGGATGGTCTCCGTCTTACCGGTGCCCGGGGGGCCCTCGATGACCGAGACGGAGCGGGTGAGGCTGAGGTCGACCGCTTTGCGCTGGCTGATGTTGCAGCGGAACGGAAAGATCGGAGTAGTGGCCGGTTCCCGGGACGCGATCGGTGCACCGGCCAGGTAGCAACCCAGCACGCTCTCGGGGTGGACGAAGTTCAGCCCTCCGTACGGACGCTGCAGCGGATCGTCGTCGGGAAGACGCGACACGATGTCCCGCCAGTAACGCAGCACCTCGGCCGCAGCCGGAGCCTGCGCGGCGCTCATGACGAGGCGAACCTGCGACGCAGGATGAGTGCGGTACACCTCCTCCCGTTCTTATCTGCGGGAGAAGATCCGCCACCAGGCGCCGACCGGGCCGGTGAAGGCCCAGACTTCGGTGGCGTACTCCCAGATGGCGCCGCGCACCTCGACCTTGGCTCCTGGGGGGAGCGGGACTCGTGCGGGGTTACGCAGGATCCGCACGCGCTCCGGCCCGTACCGGTACACCCGACCACTGCGGTAAACGATGTCGATCTTTCCTCTGGGCTGGGTTTCGTAGCGAACGACATCGTGTGTCTGATCAGCGAACTGCCCCGTGTTCCGATCAGCGATCAGAACGGCCTCACAACGGGGATCGATCACAATTCGTCTCCCGGAACGGGCCTGCCCAGCAAACAGTGGTCCTGCCCGTACCGGCTGAGTAACATGCCGGCAGCCGATCACACCGCAAGAGTCAAGGGTAGGCGCACGTCCGGAAAGTGCACGAACCAGCCATCCGTCGTACGCTCAACCGGCGTCACCTGCTGATGCCGCGGCCCGTCAGCCACTCGGCTGCCTCATCGATGACCTCGAGCACCGTGCCCACGTCGTCGTACCAGCAGGCCCGGCTCTACGGGAGGATTGTCCTCGACGGATCGCTCGCACGAACTAGTCTGCCGTCTGCCCGCCGGACGAAGAGCCAGTAGGGTTATGGCACGTGATTTAGAGCGGCTGCGGTGGCTCAGCTCACGGTGGCCGGTGACAGCGTGAGTCGTTGATCCGTGCGCCGACGGTTGGTCGGCACCAACTCCTGACCTGCGTGGACTGGTTTCCCGGACGAGAGTCGGCACGCGCCAGCGCTCACGGCTGCATTCCAGCCGCGTGCTGCCCGCGGCTTACCCGGCCGCCAGCAGTGGTACCATCAGACTGTACGAGCGGAGGAGGCGATTAACGATGGCTATGTCCGCCAGCGAAGCGCGCAAGCGACTCTTCCCACTGATCGAGCAGGTCAACGACGACCAGGAACCGGTCGAGATCGTCTCCAAGGCAGGTAGCGCGTTCCTGGTCTCCGCTGACCAGTGGCGCTCGCTCATGGAGACTGCCTACCTGCTCCGGTCCCCCGCCAACGCGGAGCGACTACTGCGCAGCATCGCCGATGCCGATGCTGGCCACACCAGCGTCCAGGAGTTGATCGATCCACAACATCACGTCGCATGAAGATCAGCTTCACCCGCGACGGATGGGAGGACTACGTTTCCTGGGCCGGCGAACGCTCGGTCGTCAAGCGGATCAACCGCATGATCGACGAAGCGGCGCGAGATCCAGGGACTGGCATCGGCAAGCCCGAGCGCCTCTCCCACAACCTGTCCGGTTACTGGTCTCGGCGTATCACCGACGAGCACCGCCTCGTCTACCAACTCCGCGACGAGGAACTGGTCATCGTGCAAGCTCGATATCACTACTGACCACGGACAGTTTGGCTGAGCCGTGAATACCTGGGCAGCTACTCGCACTCGGATTGACACCAAACGCCCAGGCCAGCGGCCTGGGCGTTCACCGTGGACCTTCTTATAGCTTATTCGAAACGCTTGGACCTCGTGTCTGAGCTAGTCAACGCGGCAGGGAGCCTGCGGGCGAAAGAGGCCCAACAGCCTGAGACGGCGCGTAGTGAACCGTTCAACGTCCTCGCCGAGGCATACAGCGTGTGGCAGGGCTACCCCCACCAAACCGACACCGCCCCCAGCAAGCGCCCCAGTCGGGCCACAGGGCCACGCTCTACCCTCCACACACCGCCACTTACCCGCACAACGCAGTAGCGCCGCACCCGGAGCCAGGTACGGCGCTACTGGACACCATGTGGTCTCACCGACCCTAACCCTCTGGGTTCAGGGTTCTAATAAGACTCCCATGGTGGAGGTGCCGGGAATCGAACCCGGGTCCTCCGTCGCCTCGTCAGGGCTTCTCCGTGCGCAGTCCGCTACGCCTCTACTCGGACCCACCGGTCATGCGGACAAGCCGGTGTGACGATCCCAGTCGCTGTAGGTGTCCCATCCAGGCCCCGCGACCGGGCCTGGTGGTAAGTCCCCTCACTGATGCCGGGGTCCGGGGCGGGGACGGCCCCCGGTCCGACACAGTCGCTACTCGCTCAGGCGGCGAGGGCGAACTGGTGCTGACTAGAGTCGGCACTTATTGGTTGCGATGACGCTTACGGTGGTCTCTCGCCTGCACCGGCACGCTTCCCACTGACTCAACGTCCAGAGTCGAAACCGTTCACCCCCTTGTCGTGCGGCTTAACCACCCTAGAGTAACGCCTGGACGTCCGATTTTTCATCCCTGATGCCCAGCAGCGTCGAGCTGCAGTAACCGGGCGGGCGTGTCGTGCACCACCGCGCGCAGGAAAGCGACGCCCAGCCGGTCGTCGGCGGCTGCCCAGCCCGCCACGGCCCGCAGCTGGGTGGCGTAGTCGTAGGGGATGTTCGGGAAGTCGGTACCGAGCGCGATCCGGCCGGACACGTCGACCAATTGTGCAGGCCAGTCCGGCGGCAAAGGGGCGATAGCCTCGGCGAAGGGCACCCCGACCATGGTCGTATCTAGATGCACCTTGGGATAACGCAGCACCAGGTTCAGCGCATCGCCGTAGTCAGGCAGCCCGGCATGCGCAAGCACCGCGACGAGTCGGGGATGAGCAGCGAGTACCTCACCGAATACGTCCAGACCGGTGTAGGGCCCGGCGGCGCCCGGCCCGTGCCCGCAATGCACGACAACCGGGACGCCCGCTTCCGCCAGCAGCCCCCACGCCCCGTGGAGCACTGAGTCCCGTGGGTCGAAACCACCTACCTGCACGTGCACCTTGACGCAACGAGCGCCAGCTGCGAGCGCTCGTTGCAGGTATTCGACAACACCGGGTTCGGGATAGAGCGTTGCCGTGAGCACGGCCTCTGGCACGGCGGCGGCGAATTCGGCGACCCAGCTGTTGAGCCAGTCCGCCATGCCGGGTTTATGCGGGTAGACCAGCGGCGCGAAGGTTCGTACGTCCATCGCGCGCAGCACCGCGAGGCGATCGTCCTGGGGCAGCCGGTAGTGCACCGGCCATGGGGTGCCGTAGTGCTCTGCGGCCTGGTCGAAGAAGGCCCACACTTTGGCCATCACCTGATCTGGCAGGAAATGCACGTGCAGGTCGGTCAGCCCGTCCAGGCCCAGCGCCGCTGTCCACGCCGCGACATCGGCGTCGTCGACGGGCGGCGCGGTCACCGGGTCGCGGCTCACTTACCCCATGCCCTTGACGCGCCGCCCCAAAGCTCGCGCCACCTCGCGGTTCGCGTCGCGCTTGGCCAGGTCAGCGCGTTTGTCGTAGGACCGCTTGCCGCGGCCCAGCGCGATCTCCACCTTCACCTTGCCGTCGGAGAAGTACATCGACAGCGGCACCAGCGACAGCCCGCTCTCCCTGGTCTTACCGATCAGGCGCTCGATCTCCTTGCGGTGCAGCAGTAACTTGCGGGTCCGTCGGGGCTCGTGGTTGGTCCAGCTACCTTGGGTGTATTCGGGGATGTGCAGGTTACGTAGCCACACCTCACCGTCGTCCACGCTGGCGAAGGCGTCGGTCAGCGAGGCCCGGCCAGCGCGCAGCGACTTCACTTCCGTGCCGGTGAGCACGATGCCCGCCTCGTAGGTATCCATGATCTCGTAGTCGTGCCGGGCCCGCCGGTTCGAGGCGATCACCTTGCGGCCGTGCTCCTTCATGGCGCCCGCATCACGTCCGCACGTAGAGCCGCAGCGTCAGGTAACCGGTCAGTGCGGCGACCACAGAACCCACGAGTAGCAGGATTGGCGCGACCGAGAAGATGTCCGCGTAGCCGATCCGCGGCACGATCGCCGCCTCGAACACGCCGGCCAACACCCGGTCGATGAAGGCGACCTTGCCGATTATCAGGCCCACGATCGCCAGCACACCACCGACCACGCCGGCGACCACCGCCTCAAGGAGGAACGGCAGCTGGGTGTACCAGCGGGAGGCGCCGGTCAGGCGCATGACGCCAACCTCGGCGCGCCGGGTGAACGCCGAGATCTGGATCGTGTTGGAGATCAGCAGTAGCGCCGCGAGCGCCTGGATCAGCGCGATTACGAAGGTTGCGTTGCGCAACCCGTCCAGGGCCCGGAACAGCTGCCGGAGGTACTCACCCTGGTCGGTGACCCGGTCCACGCCGGGGCGGCCGGTGAACGCCTTGGCGATGGAGGGAAACCGCGCCGGATCGGACAGTTGGACCCGCAGCGACGCCGGCAACGCCTCGGGCCTGGCCAGCTGCAGGAGCTCCGGCTGACCCTGGAAGATCCGCTGGAACCGCGCGAAGGCGGCCTGCCTGCTTTCGAAGATCACGGTCTGCACGCCGGGAGCGGACTCCAACTGCCCGCGCAGGGCAGAGCAGGTGCTCGAGGTGCAACCGGGGTCGTTCGCGCTGATGTCGGCGCTGAGATACACCACGGTCTCGACGCGCTGGTAGTAGTCCTGCTGCATCCGGTCGATGGTGCGGACCACGAGCAGACCCCCACCGAGCAGGCCGAGTGAGATCGCCGTGGTCAGGATCATCGCCACGGTCATCGTGACGTTGCGGCGCAGGCCGGTGACGACCTCGCTGAACACGAAGCTGGCGCGCATGGGAAGTGGACATTCCTCGGGTCGGGGACGGTGGGCTCAGATTAGGTCTCAGCGGCTGACTCCGTAGACACCGCGGCTTTCGTCCCGGACCACTTGTCCGAGATGGAGCTCGACGACGCGGCGACGCATGGAGTCCACGATCGTGTGGTCGTGGGTGGCCATCAGTACCGTGGTGCCGGTTCGATTGATCCTTTCCAGTAGCAGCATGATCTCGTGGCTGATGTCGCGGTCCAGGTTCCCGGTGGGCTCGTCGGCCAGCAGCACCAGCGGGCGGTTGACGAAGGCACGCGCGATCGCCACCCGCTGCTGCTCACCGCCGGAGAGCTCATGCGGCATCCGGTCCGCCTTGCCCTCCAAACCGACCAGCTCCAGTACCTCCGGCACCACCTTACGAATGGTGTGCCGGGGCTTGCCGATCACCTCCAGGGCGAAGGCGACGTTCTCGGAGACCGTCTTGTTGGCCAGTAGCCGGAAGTCCTGGAACACGCAGCCCACCCGCTGCCGCAGCTGCGGGATGCGACGTTGGGAGAGCCTACCGACGTTGAGGTCCGCCACGTAGACGTCGCCTGTGCTGGCCACCTCCTCGCGCAGCAACAGCCGCAACAAAGTGGACTTGCCCGATCCGGACGGTCCGATGAGAAACGCGAACTCGCCCTTTCCCACCGCGACTGTGACGTCATCGAGAGCGGGTCGGGTAGAAGTCCGGTAGGACTTGCTGACGTGCTCGAGTCGGATCACGAGCGGCGAGTCTACTCATCCAGGCCGGGTACTTGCCCGGCGCCACGGCGAAGGCGCGCCTGCGGATTTCAACCGGGTTTCAGCCAGCGACCCGGGCCTCCTGCTGCCGACGCCACCGGATACCGGATTCGAGGAAGGCGTCGATGTCCCCGTCAAGTACCGCGGTAGGGTTGCCCACCTCGTACTCGGTCCGTAGATCTTTGACCATCTGGTAGGGATGTAGCACGTAGGACCGCATCTGGTTGCCCCACGAGCTGCCCTCGCCCTTGAGCGCGTCCATCTCTGCCTGCTGCTCTTGACGCTTGCGCTCCAGCAACCGGGACTGCAGTACCCGCATCGCCGCAGCCCTGTTCTGGATCTGCGATTTCTCGTTCTGGCAGGACACCACGATTCCAGTCGGCAGATGGGTGATACGCACCGCCGAATCGGTAGTGTTGACACTCTGGCCACCGGGTCCGGAAGATCGAAAAACGTCGATACGAATCTCATTCTCCGGGATATCGACGTGGTCGGTGGTTTCGGTCACCGGAAGCACCTCGACGCCGGCGAAGGATGTTTGCCGGCGACCCTGGTTGTCAAAAGGTGAGATCCGGACCAGCCGGTGGGTGCCCTGCTCGACCGACAGCGTGCCGTAGGCGAAGGGCGCCTTGACCACGAACGTCGCCGACTTGATGCCCGCTTCCTCCGCCGGCGAGATGTCGTAGACCTCGGTGGGGTAACCGTGTCGTTCGGCCCACCGCAGGTACATCCGCATCAGCATCTCGGCCCAGTCGGCCGCGTCCACCCCGCCGGCCTCCGAGCGGATCGTTATCAGAGCGTCGCGCCCGTCATACTCGCCGGCCAGCAGAGTCCGGATCTCCAGCGAGGCGATCTCCTTGCGCAGTCTGTGGTGCTCGGTCTCAGCCTCGCGGCGAGCGCCCTCATCAGCGCCTTCCTCGGCCAACTCATAGAGCACCTCAACGTCATCCAGCCGCTGCCGCAGCCCGAGCACCCGCCGCAGGTCGCCCTGCAGGTGGGCTAGCTTGCTGTTGACCTGTTGGGCATGGTCAACGTCATCCCATAGGTCGGGGCGACCGGCCTGCTCTTGCAGCTCGGCGACCTGGGCCCGCAACCGGTCGATGTCCAGCACAGCCTCGATCCCGGCGAGGGTGGCGGCTAGCTCTTTGAGGTCGGCGGCTACGTCGGCGTTCACGTCGAGCCAGCGTAGTCGCCCCGTTGCTCAGTCCGTGGGGATGGCGTCGAGCAACTTGAGCACTGCGCGCCGGTGCGCCACCGTGAAGTCCGCGACGGCCTTGGCGTACGGGCTGGTGGCAGCTCTCGCGTCAGCCCTGGCTTCGTCAAGATAACCGACGTAGACGGTCCGGGCGCTGCTGATCAGGCTGACGCGCTGCTTGGCGGTGAGCTGCCCGGCGTGCACCAGGCGCAAAATCAGCGGACTGCGCAAATTCTCCGATCCCGAGGTGGAGTTCAGCCACGACTTGAACGCGCGCTTGCCGGCGGCGGTGAGGACGTACTGCTGACTGGACCGCGCTCCCCTCTTGCCGAGCCGCAGCAGGCCGGCCTCGGTGAGCACCGGCAGTTCGCGGTAGACCTGGCTACGGGTAACCCCGAAGAACGACCCGAATCGCTCATCAGCGGCGGCGACGAGTTGGCCACCGGTCAGCGGGCCCGTGTGCAGCAGTCCGAGCAGGGCGGCCGACGTGGCGTTCAGGTCGCGCATCCACCCACGGTGCCACGCCTGCCCGGAACTTGTCCACAGTGGTCGTCAACGACTGTCCACTGTGGCATTCACCAGGATGGCCCAGCCCGTGGTTGAGCGACCCGCAAGGGTCGACGGTCGCTCGGGACGATCCGGCTGCGGGAGGCCCCCGATGCCCTTCAGCTCAGACAGTGATCACGAGCCTCCCGACTCTCGGGTCGATCCGCTGTCCGGTTACCGCACCTAACCGCTGACTTCCTCGATCCGGCGGCCGGCGGCGGTCATCATCGAGCGTGTCACCGCATCGTGTAGCAAGCGCACCGGTGCCAGCAGCGAGCAGCACCCCGGACAACTGCTACTGCTCGGCTGCGCGGGACAGCCGGACGTGGCCGCTGCGCTCGAACGCACGACCACGCGTCGGATCGGCTACGTGTCACGGTTGCTCCGCGACACCGGCCTCACGCCAGCGGTCGCCGACTCGCGGGCGACGCTCGCCTACGCCGGCTATCTCGGACACGCCGTCGCCGGCGAAGTCCCGGATCCGCTCGATGAGCCGGACCCGGTCGGCGGCAGAGCCGGCGATTGGGGTCACGTTCAGCGTCGTGACTCCTGAGGCGCGAAGCACCTCCAGCCGCTCACGGACGTAGCCCGCGGAACCGATCAGCGAACTGCGGCGAACCAGCTCATCAGGCACCGCAGCAGCCGCGTCGTCTTTCCGGCCCGCCAGATAGGAATCCTGAATCGCCTGAGCTTGCGCCTCGAACCCATAGCGGCAGGCCAGGTCATGGTAGAAATTGCGGCCCTTCGCACCCATGCCGCCGATGTAGAGCGCCAGTATCGGCCGGATGGCGTCGAGCACCCCGGTAGCGGTGTCCGCGTCGTCGGTGATGGCCAGCGGGGTGGTCACCACGACATCAAGATCGCCTAGCGACGGGTCTCGCTTGGCCCGCCCCACCGCCAGCGAATCGCCCCATACTTCGACGGCTCGCTCGGGCAGGTAGAAGATCGGCTGCCAGCCCTCGGCGATCTCCGCGGCCATCGCCACGTTCTTCGGCCCGATCGCGGCGATGATGATCGGGATCCGCTCCCGCACCGGGCGGTTGATCAGCTTCAGCGGCTTGCCCAGCCCGGTGCCACGATCCGCGGGAAGCGGGATCTGGTAGTGCCTGCCCTGATGGTCCAGCCGCTCGCGACGCCACACCTGGCGGCAGATCTCCACCAGCTCTCGGGTGCGGCCCAGCGGTGCGGTGTAGGGCACCCCGTGGAAGCCCTCGATCACCTGGGGACCCGAAGCGCCGATACCCAGACTGAACCGACCGCCAGAGACGTAGTCAAGCCCCGCCGCGGTCATCGCCGTCAGCGCCGGAGTGCGGGTGTAGATCTGCAAGATCCCCGACGCGATCTGCAGCCGCTCGGTGCGTGCGGCGATGAATCCCAGCTGGCTGACCGCGTCGAAGCTGTAGGCCTCCGGTACGAACACAATGTCGAGCCCGGCCTTCTCGTAGTCGGCCAGCTCCGCAATGGTTTCGGCGAAGCCACCGCTATAGCTCAGAACCGTCCCGATGCGCACCGTGCTCCTCCTCGCTCAACCATAAGCAGCCTTCCAAGTGCGGGTAACGTCGGCGTACCGCTGGAGACGGTGCCGAGGAGGAATTTCACCGTGAGCTCTTCCGACCAGATCACCACCGAGCCCATCACCCTCGACGAGGCGCGCAAGCTGATCGCGTCGGGCGCCGCCGTTCTGGTGGACGTCCGCGAGCAGCACGAATGGGACGCTGGCCACGCCCCGGAAGCCGTGCACATGCCGATCGGCGAACTCGACGCCGCCGCGTTGCCAACCGATGTGCAGATCCTTACCACCTGCCGTTCAGGCGGTCGGGGAGCGCGAGCGGCCGTGGCGTTGCGTTCGGCGGGATTGCCAGCGCGGGACCTGGCCAGCGGGATGCGCGGTTGGCGGGACGCCGAGCTGCCGCTGGAGTCGTCCGACGGCGGACCAGGCGAGGTGCGCTGACGCGCTCGTGAGTGGCAAACAATGTTATAACATTGTTTGCCACTCACGAGCGCAGCCGCAGCCGCAGGCTGTCGGCTGCGGCTGCGCCCTCACGCTCGATCCGGGCGGCGAGGGAACGGGCGTGGCCGGCGAGGCCGGCGACGTCCAATCCGTGCGGCGACTCGCCAGCGTAGGGATCTATCCGGTCTGCGCCGCGGCGCAACAACGCCACCGCGCCCTTCGGGTTGCCCCGCTGCACGTGGGTCAGGCCGACCGCGAGCTGGGCCAGTCCCTGCCACAGCTCGCGATGCTCCCCCGAAGTCGCCTTCCATACTGCCTCGAATACCTCGTGCGCGTGGAAGGGGTAGCCATCGTCGATCAGCCGCTGGGCTTGCCCGACCGCGTCGTCCGGGCTGAGCACGACATCCTCAGGAACCCGCTCAACCCCTCGCGCACCGTGCGGCAGCGGCCGGCCAAGGCCGTCTCGGGGACGGGTGTTGCGGGCCCGCCCGCTAGAATCCCGATCTCGGCTGTCCATCCCTGCATACTGGCAGGCTGACACCGCCGTACGGTTGGTGAATAGCGCTGCGGGCGGGGCGAATCCGCTATTCGGTTCCTGATGGCGCCTCGGGGAACCGCACCCGAGGCAGGCAGGATGGGTACATGGACCACCACGGCCGCCGCGAATACACCGACCAGATCCGGCTGGGCGGCGCCGCGCTGCCCGTCATCAGCCCGGCCCGGCTCTACGTCTGCGGGATCACTCCTTACGACGTGACCCATCTCGGGCACGCCAGCACGTTCGTCTGGGCTGATGTGGCCGCTGCCGTCCTCCGCCTGGCCGGCGCGGAGACCGTAACGTGCCGCAATGTCACCGACGTCGATGATGTCCTGACCCGTGCCGCCGTGCAGCGCGGTCGGCACTACGACGAGTTCGCGCTGGAGCAGGAGTACTTGTTCGGCAGGGATATGGGCGCCTTGCGGGTGCGCCGGCCGGAACACGAACCGCGCGCGCGCCACCACGTCGGGCGTGTCGTGCAGCTGGCCTCGGCGCTGCTCGCCACTGGTCACGCTTACCAGCGCGACGGTGCGGTGTACTTCCGGGGCGCCGACGTCCCGACCAAGACCGGACTGACGCTGGAGCGCGCCACCGAGCTCGCGACCGAGTTCGGTGATCGGCTCGGAGATCTGAGCCGGGACGACCCCTTCGACGTCCCGGTATGGCGGCCGTCAGCCGACGACCAGCCTGGCTGGCCCAGCCCGTGGGGTCGCGGCCGGCCCGGCTGGCACGCGGAGTGTGCCGCCATCGCGCTGGGCACGCTCGGCCCGGCGGTGGACATCCTGGCCGGCGGTGCCGACCTGAGCTTCCCGCACCACGCCTATCAGGCCGCCATGGTCGAGGCAGCCACCGGCGTCGGGCCCTTCGCGCGAGGCGAGTTTCCGGTCGGCACCGTCACCATCAACGGGGCGAAGATGGCCAAGTCGACGGGCAACCTGGTGCTGGTCTCAGATCTGCTCGTCCACCATCCCGCTGCGTCGGTGCGGCTGCTGCTGCTCAACCGGCCATGGCAGCAGACCTGGGACTTCCGTCCCAGTGACATTGCTGCCCAGACGAACCAGCTTGATCGGCTGTACTCAGCGGCCGGCACGGCACACAGCTCGCAAACCGCAGCGGCCGCCGTCACTGCTGCCCTGGTGGACGACCTCGACGTCCCCGCCGCGCTCGCTATCGGCGAGGAGTCCGGTGGTGACGCCGCGCGGCTGGTGCTGCGCACCCTCGCCCTGGACTGACCATGACATGCACCCTCATTCTGCTCCGGCACGCGAAGTCGGCCTGGCCGGCGGACACTCCCGACGCTGCCCGACCACTGGCCGCCCGCGGACTCCGCGACGCCCCAGCCGTCGGTCGCTGGCTGCGTGCGCAGGTCCCAAAGATCGATTGTGTGCTGTGCTCGCCCGCGGTCCGGGCCGCGCAAACCTGGGACCTTGCGGCCGTCCAATTGGCTGCGATGCCCCGAGTCAGCCACGACGAACGGCTTTACGGTGCGTCGGCTCACGAGCTTCTGACGGTTACCCAGGAACTACCGCGCGGTGCATCGACGGCAGTGTTGGTGGGCCACAATCCTGGGCTGGAGGACTTCCTGACCCTGTTGACCGGGGTGGACGAGGTGCTCAAGACGTCCGCCATCGCCGTCACCACCACACCGCTGAGCTGGGAACAGTCCCGCCCCGGTTCGTGGACCGTGGCAGCACTGGCGATCCTGCGCGGTTGACGAGCTCGCTGCGATCCGGCCTGCGGAACCGTACGCTCGCGATCAGCACGTTGCGTCGAGGTGGGAGGCGAGCGAATAGATGGCCACTGTGAGTAACGGGAAGGTGGCGGCGCGCGAAGCACGGATCGCGGCCCGCCCGCCAGAGATGATGTTCATACCTCTGCCTGAGCAGCTCGCCAATATCCGTCGCTGGAACGAAGAGCGACAGTGGGGCTTGACCGCCAGTGATCTCCACTCGGTCGACCTCACGCCGAGAGCTGGCAACGATCGTCTCGTCGTTGATCTCATCGCGGTCTATCTGCGCGATAGCGCGGAAATGGACGACGTCCAACGCACCTGTCATGAGCTGTGGACTGTGGCCGCCGCGCAGCAGCCGCACAGCTGGTCCTGGGATTGGTACAGTGACCGGTGGGAACAGCGCCCCAAGCCGGTGCGATTGATCGCCGGCCTTGCTCACCGGCCCGGCGTCCGCCGGGTAACCGTCGACCTCGCGGCTCACTTCGAGCCAGGCCGCTACGTTCGACCGAGCGCGCTGCGCAGCCTCGACTCGGCGCACGCCGAAGTTCTCGCCGCCGCCGCACATTTTCCGCGATGGATCCGTGCGATGGACGGCAAGAATGTGCCCTACACCTGGCTATCGGGCTACGAGTTGCTGATCCGTGGACGCCCAGCCCCGTGGCGACTGCCCGCCCTGAGCTGGAGCAACTTTCGCCACACGGTGAGCCTCACCGCTGGGTGGGCGAACCACTCGTATAGCGGCTGGGCCTCCCCCGTCTGTATCAGCTAAGCGTCACCCGAACGTAGCAGATTGTAACGTTACGCCCCCACAGTGGTGCGACGGGGATCTATCCTGGCGCGGTGACAGTCCAAGGGGGTATCCGCACACTGCCGGTCTGGTCCATGGCGTTGGGTCTAGCGCTCACCGCCGGCTGCACCGCCTCACCAGATCGAGCCCAGCAGAAGCCGCTGGGTCTCCCGGCCGACTGCACACGCACGATCACCCAATCCGACGACGTTCGCCCCGCTCTGGAGAGCGCTTCGCCTGGCAATACTTTGTGCTTCAGCGGGGATAATCTCGCCGACGCTGACCTGACGATGACCCGATCGGGAACGGCCGACTCGCCGATCAGACTTATCGCCAACGGCGCCACCGTCGAGAACGTACACGTCAGCGCCGACCACATCGTGATTGAGGGCTTCACCGTCACCGGCGGCGATGGAATTCTGCTTGAAGGATCCAGGATCACTGCGCAGCACAACACGATTCATGATACGCAGCGCGACGGGATCGCCTGCATGCCGTGCACTGACTCGACCATCGCGACCAACACCGTCCAACATGTCTCCACAGCCGGTATCTACATCACCGGGCAACGCATCACGGTGACCGGCAACACGGTGAGCGATACAGTGGCGCGCGATGATGGCGATGCCGATGGCATGCGTTTTTTCGGCACCGGCCACCGGATCACCGGTAACACTATTCGAGACATCTCCGAACGGGGCTATCGGGCTCCCCCACACCCGGACTGCTTCCAAACCTACGACCACAACCCGGCTACCTACGACGTCGTCATCTCGGGCAACACCTGCGAGAACGTCGACGCGCAGTGTCTGATCGCCACTGACGACCAGCCCGGCGATAATGGCGCCCCTAGCAAAGCCCCGTCGATCACCTTCGTCGACAACACCTGCGCACCCAACGGTGCTCAGGCGATCAACCTACGCCGGTGGCCCAACGTGGAGATACGCCAGAACAAGTTTTCCGGGCCCAATCTGCAGCGCGCGATATTGATCATTGATGGGTCTACTAGCTGCACCGTCGTCGGTAACACCTCGGCAGGCAACGGACCTATCGTCGATGTGGATGGCGCGTCGCGACCAGGCTTCCGTCAGAGCGACAACAGTCCTGCCTGATGGCACACGAGTCATTCGCCAGCGCTAAACGAGCACGCAGCTTCTGAAGTCTTACAGGCGCTGAGCCGGGCTCTGGACTCCATGGCAAGAGTCCGACACCGGGCAGAATCTGTCCTTACTCTCATCGAGGAGTGGCTTGCGATCGGGCCCGTACCCGGCGTCAACGAATTGGGACGATGACACGACCAGCTGAGCAAACGAACGTGTCCCCTGTGTCGCGAGCGACACAGGGGACACGTTCGTTAATGAAGAAGTCTAGACACCTTGGCGAAGGACGACTTCCTGGCCTTCTCTGAGGCCTGAAATAACCTGGGTACGATCGTCTCCGACGAGACCGGCCTGGAACCTCGCTTGCTGCTGCGTACCGTTCGCGTCGATGATGGTGACGGTGCTTTGATCGCCGCTCTTACGAACCGCCGAGTTGGGAACGGTGAGGACGTCTTGGACCTGGTTGGTGATTACTCGCGCTTGCGCGGTCAGACCATCTTTGAGTCGCGGGTCGGTCTCGTTGAGCACGACGGTGGCATAGTAGTTGATAACGCTGGAGATGTTGCTTCCGGTGGGAGAAACGGAGACGACAGTACCGGACCGAGTGAGATCGGGGACGGCGTCAAAGGTGACATCGACCTTTTGATTCGGAGCCACCTTCGCGGCATCGGACTCCTCGAACGGGACCACTACCTGGAAGGTATTGACGTTATCGAGAACCATGAACTGCGTGCCGCCCGGGCGCTGAGCACCAGTAGCCGGGTTACCCAAGGACAAGCTGCTGTTGGACGAGGTGCCACTGAGCCCGGGGATGGGAGCGGTGGAACCCGGCGCCAATGCGCTGACTCCCGTGCTGGGTTGGAGGAACTCACCCACCAAGCCGTTGATCGCCGAGACAGTGCCCGTGACCGGCGCGCGCAATACGGTGTTGTCGACGTCTCTCTGGGCCGCTTCGACCTGAGCCGCAATGCTGGCCACCAACGCGACCTGCTGATCGATATTGAACGGACGATCGGCGGCTGCGGAGTCAACCGTGTTCTGGGCGGTGACCACGCTCTGGCGAGCGTTCTCGATCGAAACCAGCCCTTGCGCCCGGTCGACGTTTTCCTTCTGCTGATCGGCTTGCAAGGTGGTTTTGTCCGTCATTACCGTGCGGCGGGCGTTGAGGACCGCTTGCTGATCCGTGGGAATCCGGTTACACGCCGGGTTGCCGCTGCCACCCGAACCTGCCGTACCTGATCCACCTGACCCGGTGCTGCCCGCAAAGACGGGTCCTACCCGGGCGGGGTCGTCTACACCCGCCTGAGCCGGCCCTACCCCGACCGAGGAGTTAGGACCACCTGTACCGCCGACACCGTTGGCTGGTGCGGGCGGAGTGAACGGAATTCCTCCGGTAGCAGAGCAGGAGACCTGATCGGCACGCAGCGTTTCCTGCGCCTTGTCCTGGAGATAGCTGTCGAAGTCCAATTGCTTGTGCGCTTGGTCAGTCGCCGACTGGTCCGCTGCCAGCTCCGCGTCGATCGACTTCTGCGTCGCCTCCAAGATCTCGTGCGCCTGGTCCAGGGTGGCCTGTGCGCCCTGCACCGTTGGGTCGGCCACGAACTTGCCGAACAACGCCCGCTGGGAGTTCAGCTGGCCCTGCAGCTGGGCGAGGGTCTGGCGAAACGCGAAGTCGTCCTCCTGCGCCACTATCTGGCCCGCGGTCACCCGATCCCCAACTTTGACCACCAGCTGCTTGAGCTGTGCACCCTTGGGGAAGCCCAAGTTCTGTTCCCTGATGGCTGACAAGGAACCGGAGGCTGACACCTTCGTCACCACCGCGCCGCGCTCCACCCGCCCAGTCGGTGGCGGTGGCGGCTCGCCGCCACATCCAGCCGCCACCCCGAGCGTGGCGACCAGCCCTAGCGCCACCAGCACCCGGGCACCTGAACGCCGGGCTGAAGACAGCATCGATGAGCTGGTCTGCGTCATTGTCACAACGATGTCCCCCTGTGTTTTCGGGCTTCACGCTGTGCAACGCCTCAGTAGGCAGGGGGTTACGGGGTCTTCCGCGTCGGTAAAGGGAGTGTCGAAGTCACTGGTACCTGAGGGCTTCGATGGGCCGCAGCCGCGCGGCCCGGTTGGCCGGGTAGCCACCGGCGACGAGCCCGATCACCAGGCTGATCGCGAACGACAGCACCACCGACGGGATGGTCACTGCCGGAGCGAACGTGGCGAAGGTGGGGCCGAGCGCGGGAGCGAGAACCGAGCCGAGCACCGACAGCCCGACCCCGACTCCGATACCGATGACACCGCCGAGGCCGGCCAGCACGAGCGACTCGATGAGGAACTGCTCGAGGATCGCCCGTCTCGTGGCACCGATCGCTTTTCGGATGCCGATCTCACGGGTTCTCTCGGTCACCGAGACCAGCATGATGTTCAGGACTCCGATCGCACCGACGAAGAGCGAGATCGCCGCGACGGCGGCCGTGAACAGGGTGAGGACTCGGAGGATCTGGTTGAAGGTGTCAAGCCGGCTGCGTAGAGATTGCACCTCGAAATCTCGGTTCGCCGTATCCTTGATCCGGTGCCGCTCGCTGAGAACGCGAATCACGTCGTTCTCAGCGGCGGGCACAACCGATGCTTGGGCGGCTTGCACGATGATCTGGTTGACCTTGTCGCCGCCACCGAAGATGTACCGGCGCGCCGTGTTCAGCGGCATGATCGTGGCACTGTCTCCCGGCTCGCCGACGGACTGCATCACGCCGATGACATGGAAGGTCTGGCGGTTGATCCGGACTGTATGGCTCAGCGCGGCCGCGGGATCATTGCCGAAGAGATAGCTCGCCACACTGGGACCAAGCACTACCACTCTGGCCGTGGAGCGGACCTGGGCGTCGTCGAAGAACGATCCCGCCGCCATATCCCCGTTGTTCAGGTCGAGCCAGCGATCGGTCGAGCCGACGACGGTCGTCCGGAACCGGTAGGAGTCGGTCTCGGCCAGCGCCTTGCCGGAGGTGGCGGGGATGACTGCGGCGATGTCGTGGGACATCGTCGGGTCCTGCAGCGCCGTGACATCAGCGTCGATCAAATCCTTCGGGGGGGAGCCGCCTGGCACGTTGCCGACCGACGGCACGATGGTGATCAAGTTGGCCAGTGGTTGGATCTTCTCATTGACCGAGGACTGCACGCCGTTACCGATGGCGACGAGCAGGATCACCGCTGCGACACCGATGATGATGCCGAGCATGGTCAACACGGAGCGCAGCCGGTTGGCGCGCAAGCCGCGCAGCGCAATGCGTACCGCCTCCCGGAGGTTCATGCGGTGACCTCCGTCCGGCTGCGCTGCACCCGGTCACTCTCGATGCGCCCGTCGCGCATCCGCACGACCCGCTTGGCGAACCCGGCGACCTCTTCTTCGTGTGTGATGATCACAACGGTGCGGCCGGCATCGTTCAGCGCGCCGAGTAACTTCAGGATCTCGGCGCTGGATGCGGTGTCGAGGTTCCCTGTGGGCTCGTCGGCAAGCAGCAGGGTGGGATCGTTGATCAGCGCCCGGGCGATCGCCACCCGCTGCTGCTGACCACCGGATAGCTCATTGGGCATGAACTTCTCGCGGTCGCCTAAGCCGACCTGCGCCAAGGCGTGCCGGGCTGGATTACGGCGAGCGTGTACCCCCGCATAAACCAAGGGGAGCTCCACGTTGCGGACCGCACTGGTACGAGCGACCAGATTGAACGACTGAAAGACGAATCCGATCTTGCGGCTGCGGATCTTGGCCAGCCGGTTGTCGGACAGCCGGCCGGCGTCGGTGCCGTCGAGCAGGTAGCGCCCGCTGGTCGGGACATCGAGACAGCCCAAGATGTTCATGAGCGTGGTCTTGCCCGATCCGGATGGGCCCATGATGGCGACCAGTTCGCCGTCGTCGATAGTCAGGTCGACGCCGGAGAGCGCCGGCACCTCGACCTTGCCCATCCGGTAGACTTTGCTAACGTCCTCAAGCTGGATCATGTCTACTCCCCCCGTCTAGATATTGATCGCGCTCGGGCCCCGGCGACCGGCAGGCGAGCAGCGCACCCACCCCTGTAGCGCACTACTCGGCCGGACCTCGGGGCGGGAGGGGACGTCACCCACCGTACGCGGTCCAACTCAGACGTTACCCCGTCATGCACGTCACGGAAAGTAGCAACGCACACGCGCGTGAGCTTTTTGGATCATTGGGCTGCCTCCACCGAGGGCACGAGGCGGTCAGCGAGGCCGCGGAGGCGGTCAGCGCGGCGGTTTGGCGGCAGCGCAAAGGCCGGCCGACACAATACAATGTGCATAGTGGAGCCGCCGGAAATCGAAATCGTACCCGTGGACGGTGCGGGCGGCTTCTGGGACGACCGGCATGGCCTGCTGACCTGTCTGCGCGAGACCCCGCCGCGGGTGCCCGCCTACCTTGGGTACGACGCGCTCGGGTCAGAACTGTTCGAAGCGATCACCGAGCTCCCGTGCTACTACCCCACCCGGGTTGAGCGCGGGTTGCTGCAACGCCATGCCGAGCAGATCGCCGACCTGATCGGGTGCGAGCGAATCGCCGAGTTGGGCAGCGGTAGCGCGAAGAAGACCCGGCTGCTGTTGGCGGCCTGTGTGCAACTCCGTCCAACCTGCTATCTACCAATCGACGTCAGCCGCGAGATACTGGTGGCCAGCGCGCGCGAGCTGACCACCGAACTGCCCGGATTGCGGGTGCAGGGATTGTGGGGTCGGTACGAGGCGGGGCTGGGCTGGCTGCGGGACGGCGTGCCAGAGCCGGTGACGGTGGCGCTGCTCGGAAGCAACCTGGGCAACACCACGCCCGAGGAGCGAGCTGCGCTCCTCGCCGAGATCGCTGCCACCCTGCAGCCCGGCGACCGTTTCCTGGTGTCAGCGGACCTGCAGAAGCCGGCCGAGGTGTTGGAAGCCTGTTATAACGATCCACTCGACCGGTCAGCCTTCGCGCGGTTCCGGCTCAACCACCTCTCGCACCTCAACCGACGCTACGATGCCGACTTCGCCTTGGAATACTTCTACCCGCGGGCGCATTACGACGCCGCCAGCACCGCGGTCCAAGGCCACCTCTACGCGACCGAGGACCAGACTGTCGCGCTGCGCGAGCTGGACCTTGAACTGGTGCTCCGACGTGGTGACTCACTGAATGTCGGCTTGTCCTATAAGTTCCACCGCCCCGAGTTCGTGGCCGACGTCGCCGCGCGAGGCTTCGATCTCGGCGCGCAGTGGATCGACGCAGTGTGGCAGTACGGCATCTTCCTGTTCGTCCGCTCGGAGCGACCGCAGCCCAGGGCGTGAAATCCACGTTTGGCTCGGGCCTGCGGCGGGTATTTCAAGATCGTGCTGCTATTGCGGCCCCCTGGGGTGTACCGAGCCGATAGCGATACCTCGTTATTAATCCAGGTTCTCCGCGAGGGGGGTTACGCGAGCGGTCGGCGCGTCCTGGACATTGGAACCGGAACTGGTGCATTGGCGCTGGCGGCAGCTCGAGCGGGCGCCGCTTCGGTCACCGCGGTGGACTTGTCCCTCCGCTCAGTGGCTACGGCCTGGATCAACACGCGCTTGCACCGGGTGCGGTGCGCTGTGCACCACGGCGATCTTTTCGAACCCGTGGCCGGCAGGTGCTTCGATCTCATCCTGGCCAATCCGCCTTACGTTCCCGCGGCCACGAACCTGCTGCCGCGGCACCGGATCACCCGCTGCTGGGATGGCGGTCTCGACGGACGCGTCGTGTTGGATCGAATTTGCACGGGCGGCCCAGCCCTACTCGCGCCCGGCGGTGTGATGCTGCTGGTCCACTCCGCCGTCTGCGATGCCGACGTCACCTTGCGCCGCCTCGTAGAAGCCGGTTTGCCCGCCGAGGTCCTCGCCCGCGCCACGGTGCCTTTCGGCCCCGTAATGCGGCTACGCGCGGCCATGCTCGAAGCCCGCGGACTTGTGCAGCCGGGGCAACGTGACGAGGAACTGGTGGTAATCGGAGCCCGGCGTGCCAGCTGAACCGGTCCGGCGTCAGGTTACCGTCACCGAAGAAGGACCCGTGCTGGTGCACGGACCTATCGAGGTCACCTTCGACGACGGCCGACGGGTGACCTCCGACCGGGCGGTCACCGCGCTGTGCACCTGCCGCCTCAGTCGCCGCTATCCGTTCTGCGATACCAGTCACCGGCGACGGTTAGCCAACCAACCCCCCGCACGGAGCCCGGTACCGGTGATTCAGACCGATGGGATGCTGAGTACCAGCAGGCCGCAGCCGGTGACGAAGGCCGTCCTTCCGCAGGCACGCGGACCGCTGTCCACCGCCGTGGTCGCCACCCTGCGTGGCGACACTGCGGCGCCAGGCACCACCGAGATCGGCGCAGTCGACATCGAGCACGCCGACCCGTACGGCGACGACCTGCAGTTGGCGCTGCACTGCTGCTATGAATTGCACTACCGCGGTTTCGCCGGGGCCCTCGATGATCCAGTCGCTGATGATCTGGAGTGGAACGCGGGACTGCTGGGACTGCGCCAGCGGATGGAACAGGTCTTCCTTGCCGCGCTACGGTCCGACGTCCCGGGCGGAACCGACGTCACCACCGAGATCAACACTCTGCTGGCGGAAGTAGGGGACGCCAGCGGCGTGTCACATTACCTGCGCCGCGTTGGGCAGCTCTGGGAGCTACGCGAGTACATCGCCCACCGCTCGATCTACCACCTCAAAGAGGCTGATCCGCAGGCATGGGTCATCCCCCGGCTGAGTGGGCCGGCCAAGGCGGCACTGGTGACCGTCGAGCACGACGAGTACGGCGCCGGCGACCCGCAACGCATGCACGCCCACCTGTTCGCCGACATGATGACCGAGCTGGGACTCTCATCCCGGTACGGCGCGTACCTGGACGCCGCGCCGGCCGCCACGTTGGCCGAGGTCAACTTCATGTCGCTGTGCGGGCTGCACCGCCAACTGCGTGGGGCGCTCGTGGGCCAGTTCGCCACCGTGGAGTTAACGTCGTCGCCCGGCTCGGACCGGCTGGTCCAAGCCATGCACCGGTTGGATTGCAGCTCCGCATCAATTCGCTTCTACGCCGAGCACATCGAGGCCGATGCAGTGCACGAGCAACTCGTCAGGCGCGGCGTGATCGCTCCACTGCTTGCGGCCGAACCTGAACTGGCCGGCGACATAGTGTTCGGCATCCAAGCCAGCACCCTGCTGGCCGACCGGTTCTCCGACCTGCTCCTGAGCCGATGGGATACAGGGCAGACCACGTTGCGCACTGCACTCTAGAGCGCTGATCGGGGCTCCCGGCCAGCTCTGATCCCGCGGTTCGGCTCTGTCGCTGGAGTCAGATGTGCGTTGCCAACGCTAGCCACAAAGCCCATAATACGTCAGACCGTAATGGGGATTTCGATGAACTGGGGTGACTCTTGGCGATCAGGCCAGTACTCCGCGCTTCATAAAACTTTTCGAAGGAGCTGCGTTATGCATTCCCGCTATATGCGTCGCTATGTGGGGCCGATCCTAGCAGCCTGTGTGACACTCACGCTTCTCGCCGGTTGCAGTAATGGCCAAACAAACAAGAGCGGCACATTTTTCGGCCCGCCCCAGAGCATCGGCGACGGTACGGCCAAAACCTACGTAACGGTTGACAATGCCGGTAACCCGAGCGAGGTCGGCATTCGGATGTCGACGGCATCGCTGAACGGACTCCCGGCGGAGGACGCCGTTCCTCCCCGGATGTTAATACTCGCCTTGCCGGCGCAGGCTTCTGCGACGGCTTTCGATCATGTTATGCTCAATTGGAACAGTCACGGACATGAGCCGGCGGTGCTATTCGGCAAGCCGCACTTCGACATGCACTTCTATATGATCAGCCCGGCTGCGGTGGAGAAAATCAATCCGAGCAGCCCGGACTTCAGCACACAGGCCGCGAATCTGCCTGCCCCGAAGTACATTCCGGTGGATTACGTCACACCTCCCGGTTCACCCGCCGAGAATACGGTGCCCGCCATGGGGTTGCACTGGCTTGACCGGACGGACGGGTTCGTACCGGGCAAGTACGATTTCAAGCAGACCGTGATCAACGGGTCGTGGGACGGCATGTACACGTTTATCGAACCGATGATGACGCAGGCCTGGATGCTGACGAAGCAGACTGTTCATGAGAATGTCAAGCAGCCCCAGGCCTACCAGCGCAACGGCTACTTCCCGACAACATACAACGTCCGTTACGACGACCAGGCGAAGGAGTACTTGATCTCGCTGGGCGGAATGGTAATGCGCCACGCATCATGAGCGGATGATCGCGGAGTCGACAAGACAGATGATCGGAGCCTACGGTGAAGGATCACGGAAGATGCTCCTGACTTCGTAGCTGAGATGGTGGGAAACGACGACGCTGTTCTCCTCGGCCGAGGGTCGTTACACGACATCGGCCAGGTCGAGCACGACCGTCCCGCTACGCGGTGCTCGCCATGCTGGCGTGGTGGCAGTGGTGGGGGTGGGCTTCGCTGGGCCTCACCGCCGGTGTGGTCACCGGGGGGCGTTGTTGCATTTGGCGAAGCCGAGGCAGGCGAGGTCGGTTGATCCGGGGTTGGTTAGATCGCCAGGGCCAGCTCGTCGATGGCGGCCATCACCCGCAAGGTCATCGGTTCGTCGACGCCGAGTTCGTAGTGGCCGCGGCGGATGTTCTGGATGAAGGCGTGCCCGGCGATGATGATTCTGGCTGACTGATTCGTTTTCAGGCCGCGCATCGGTCGTAGGCGACGCTTCAACTGGCCATGGTCGGCTTCCATCCGGTTGTTGGCGTAGGCCTGCGTACAGTGCCAGGTGCCGGGGGCTAGCTCGTCGAGCACAGGCGGGTAGACCGCTGCCTTGTCGGTGGTGACCTCCACCGGGGTGACTTTCGTGGTGGCCAGTGCCCGGGTGAAGAAACACCGAGCCGCGATACCATCTCGCTGCGGGGACACATACACGTCGATGACCTGCCCGAACTAGTCGATCGCCCGGTAGACGTAGTGCCACCGACCGGCCACTTTGACGTAAGTCTCGTCCACCCACCAGCGGTCCCCGACCCGGTGCCGGCACAGGCGTGCCGCCTCGGCGAGCAGCGGCGTGAAGCGTTGCACCCAGCGAAAGATGCTGACGTGGTCGACGGTGATGCCGCGCTCGGCGAGCAGTTCTTCCACGTCTCGGTAGGACAGCCCGTAGCGCAGGTACCAGCGCACCGCCAGCACGATGACCTCACGGGGGAAGCGGAACCCAGCGAAACCCGACTCCGGCGGAGGTACTCGACGGTAGCGACGACACATCAGCACAGCCTGCCCCCCAACCGGTCATCCACCAACGCAACAGTGCCGTCTAACGACGCGGATACAGGATTCCTTGCGTACGGACCGATCACTTGCTCGCCGCCCATGGCGACTTTGTCATGGCGCTTCGACAGTCGGATCTCTCCTTCCGCCGGGCATCAGCTACGGGGCCGCTTGGCCGCTACCCCGGCCGGACTCTCACCGGCAAGTCCATCGCAGCTTGCCAGGACACACTGCACACGGACTATCGTCGACCCCTTGCAACGTTCGCGTCAACCATTTCAGCGGTAGTCGGCCTCCATTTTTACACGACCCGCTGAATAACCCTCAAGGGTTCACGATTCGATCCCCTATCAAAACGAAGGGCGCCGACGTTGAATGCCGCACCGAACACGGTATTGTCGTTGCCGAAAGCCACCACGCAGCGGCATCAATTAGGGCAAGGCGCTGCACCGCGGACAGCTGCGCCTTGCGTTCGCCAAGCATCGACACGGCAACCAAGCGGTTCTGATGGCAGTGTTGCGTCGAGTGTTTGCGTGCAGGTTCAGCCTCGATGATGCTGTGATCAGATGGAGATGCGAGTTCCGTGAAGACCGTCGGGAGTCGATGCCGGGATGCCGGGGGTCAAGATCCATGCCGAGTTCGTGATGACCGCGGCGTAGGTTCTGCACAAACGCGTGTCCGGTACTGATCACCCGTGCCGAGCGGAGCCGTTTGAGGCCACGCATTTGCCCGCAATCGAGCCTTGAGCCGTCCATGATCGGACTCGACGGGGTTATTGGCCTACTGCTCCACGATGTGGCACGCGCCCGGCAGCACCTCGTCAAGGACGCGGACGTAGGCCGGCGCCCGGTCCGTGTTGACCTCGGTCGGATATGAACCGCGCTTGTTCCGTTCCGCCAGCAGTTCTTCCACGTCTCGGTAGGACAATCCGTAACGGAGGTACCAGCGCACCGCAATCGTGATCACGTCCGGAGGGCACGGAAGCCGGCAAAGCCGGATCTCGACGCGGGCACTCGGCAAGCACGACGACGCAGCAGCCCAGCCTGCCCGCCCCAGTGATCCGACGACGCAACAGTGCCAAACGACTGGACAATCGTACAATGTAGGCGGTCCTCACGTAGGGAACGTAAACCTTAAAAAGAAGGTTTCGGGAATCACGGTAAGTTAAAAACAACCCGGATGAGTGGCGGGTGATCACGCTATCAGGCGAACAGTGCCACCCTATTGGGCGTTTGATTGGGTTGTGGAGTTTCAGTGCGCCTATCTAAAGGAATGCTTACTCGCGGGTCCGGCAATACTTGTAGACGACCGCTATGGAGGCTTATGCCAAAACCCTCCACGTACAAGATCAACGATCTTGGGGTCAGCAGCTCAGCGGACTGGACCAAGATCACATCAGGGAGTTTTGCATGACCCTCATGGTATCCAAACCCGGAAGCGTTGAATGGAATTCCGATGCCCTGGCGCACTGTATGGAGGATTCGCTCATTTTCGATGCCTAATGGCCTCGACGGTTCGAAACGACGACTTCTCTACACCGTTGCCAGTTCCTGGTGTCGGTTGGGCGGCAACGAGCATGGAAACCGGCGGATTCTTTGCTCGCACTGCACCGCCCTCCTGAAACAAGGGCTGCAAGGGTCATGTCTCCGCCACCCGCGACGCAACGAATTAAAACCACAGACCAACTGTTTTGAGGGCCAATGATGCTATGCAGCCTATGTAGCATGAATTCTTCACCCGCTGGGTGCTCCTCACTACTTTCGACCGGAACGCTCTGCGCAAGCGCGAGCGGCCGTCTAGCCATGAAGGGTCAGTCCTTGGCCGGTACACCATCCAGTGGGCTGTGGCCGTAAGCATGTCTGATCAGCTTGGCCGGAATCCCGAGCCGTCCCGAGTAGCTGTATCACCGACCAACGCACCGGTTAATGGCGTCCAGATGTCGGGTGGTGACCTCGGTTCCACGAAGGCGTGGAAGGAGCACTCCAAAAGAGCTTGGGGGCTGCCGCTGACGGTAGTAATCGTTGGGATGTTTCTGTCCATCCTAGATATCAGCATTGTTAACGTTGCCATACCCGCCATTCAGAACGACTTCGGTGTGACCACCGACGAGGTGCAGTGGGTGGTTACTGCTTACACATTGGCGCTGGGAGTGGTGGTACCCACCACCGCATTGTTGGGTGACCGCTTCGGGTTAAGCCGGGTGTATAGCCTGTCGCTGCTGGGCTTCGCCGCAGGGTCGGCGCTGTGCGGTGTAGCGTTTAATTTGGATAGCTTGATCATTTTCCGAATCATCCAGGCCATCCCGGGCGGCATTCTGCCCGTCATTACCCTGTCGATCCTGTACCGGATCGTGCCGCGAGAGCGACTAGGTGCCGCGATGGGTCTGTATGGCTTAGGTGTCGTAGTCGCGCCGGCGGTGGGACCGACGTTGGGTGGGTATCTGGTCGAGTATGTGAACTGGCGGTTGATCTTCTTTATCAACGTGCCGATCGGTGTGCTGGGGACGCTGGCCACCGCGTTGGTGTTGCCACGATTCCCCAGGTTGGTCGGGCGCCGGTTCGACGTGCTGGGCTTCCTGACCGTGGCGGCCGGCTTGTTTGCGCTGCTGCTGGCCCTATCGGAGGGCCAATCCTGGGGGTGGTATTCCTACCGGATCCTGGGCCTGATCACTTTCAGCGCCCTGAGCCTGGCGTTGTTCGTGGTGATTGAGCTTGAGGTCACTGACCCGTTGCTGGATATCCGAACATTTCGGTACTGGACCTTCACCCATTCGCTGTTGCTGATTTCAGTGTCCTCGGTCGCGCTGTTCACTGTGGTGTTTTATGTGCCGCTGTTTCTACAGCAAGTCCAGGGATGGGGGGCGCTTGATGCCGGGCTTACCATGCTGCCCGAAGCGCTAGTGATGGGGCTGTTTATGCCCATTTCTGGGTTGGTTTATGACCGCATCGGGCCGCGATGGCCAGCGGCCATCGGGATGGCGGTCGTGGCGTTTGCGCAGTATCTACTGCACATGATCACCTTGGATGTTTCCCGCGAGCACGTCATGTGGTTGCTGGTGCTGCACGGCGTCGGGCTGGGAATAGCCATGATGCCAATTTATACCTCGGGTCTGGCCGTCCTGCCGGTGCGGCACATCAACGCTGGTAGCGCGTTCAACAATGTGGTGCAGCGAGTCTCAGGTGCGCTCGGGTTAGCCATGCTCACCACAATCCTGGTTTCCCAGCAGGCCCAGCAAATGGCCGGGCGGGCCGCACTGCTGCCCACCAACACCACTGCCACCCCGGATCTCGGCGGTCCGGGCGTCCCGGACTGGGCGGGGATGTATGCCGCTTACCGGCTAACCGAGCTGCAGGTATTCGTCGGGACGATGGACGACCTGTTTCTGATTGTCGCCGGCATTAGCGCTCTTGGCGCGCTGGCGGCACTGCTGCTGCTGTCCGGAGCCCCTACCACTCCGGCCGGCTTTGGGCCGTCCGCGCAGGCAGCGACACCCACAATATCCGCCGATGGCGACGTTGCTGACGAGCGCCACCCCGTGCCCTCGTCGGCTCACATCATCACAGCCGAGAACGACCCGAGAGTCTAAATATGAAGGCCCCTGCACCGGCAGTGCCCACGCTAGCCGATCAGTCGCCCCCCGACGGCAGAGTGGCAGCTACGCCGCAACGGCGCAAGCTCAGGCGGTCCACCCGCATCGCCCTGATCGTGATCCTGCTCCTGGCGCTGGCGGCCGGAGCCGCCTTCGGCGTCAGTTACTTCCTCAACGCCCGCAACTACGTCACCACCGACAACGCCCAGATCGACGGCGACAAGATCGCTATCAACGCGCCCGCCACCGGCACCCTGCTCGACTGGAGCGCCGCCCAGGGCGTTGACGTGCACAAAGACCAGGTGATCGGTCGCATCGAGATCCAGAACGGGTTCTCCAAACCCCAAATGACGATCAAGGCACCCGGCGACGGCACGGTAGCCGTGGACAACGGCGTGGTCGGTACCTACGTCACCACCGGCACCCAGCTCGCCGTCGCCTACAACCTTGACAAGATCTTCGTCACCGCCCGCGTCGACGAAACCGACGTCAAAGCGGTGCGCCCCGGCCAGGTGGTCGACGTCGATGTCGACGCCTACCCCAATGCCCACATCACCGGGCGGGTCCGGGAGATCCGAGGCGGCACGGCCGCGGTGTTCTCCCTGTTCCCACAGAGCAACACCGGCGGCAACTTCCAAAAAGTGACGCAAGTCATCCCTGTCAAGATCGGCCTAGACGCACCCTCGACCGTCGACCTGGTCCCCGGCATGAACGTCACCGTCCACATCCACAGATACTGACGTCACTACCGACCTCTCATAGAGCTATTCGAGGACAATCCTAGAAAGGTGGGTATGAACAAGATGAGGATCGCAAAGATTTTCGAATTTGCCGGCAACGGTCGGCGCCAATGTTATGGCAATGGTTGCGACCACAGGGACCAGGATCTTGATGCACGGCGGCTCGCTTCCAGTGCCGCCCCGAGCTGGTACGTATTGCTGCGCTCTAAAGATCTGGGGCGGCAGCCGATTGGATTGTCCGGCCGGGGTGAAAATTTGGTTGTTTGGCGCGGGCGCAGTGGTCGTGCCATTGCGATGCAGCGATACTGCCCGCATCATGGTGCTGATCTAGCGCTGGGTTGCATCCAGGACGGTGAATTACGATGCAGGTTTCATGGATGGCGTTTCGACGAATCAGGTGCGTGCGTCGCGATACCGGGGGAAATGAAGATCCCCAGCTCGGCGCATCGGCGGCTCCGGCACATCGAGGAACGGTACGGTTTGGTGTGGATCTGGTCTGGAACCGGCTCGCCACTGTTTCCGATGCCCACCATTCCTGAGCTGGACGGCACTCCTACAAATGCGGCCAGTCACTACTACGTACACCAGTATCATCACGACATCGGCAGCGCACCCTTCAGCAGGATGCACGAGAATGCAGTGGACACCGTGCACGTGTCCGAGCTACACCATGTGTCGCTGGAAGCCGTGAACTGCACCGTTCTGGAGCGGCCGTGCTGGGATGTCGGCGATCCGCGCCGGCCGGCTTACGCGGATGTTGGCGCCTGGTTCGGGAACATTCTTGAGTTTGAGCTACAGCAACAGCATGGCGTGCCCCGGATCGCTAACATTCTGGGAGTGCCGCTAGGAGCGACCCGAGTGATCATTGATAAGTGGCCAAGTGGTTCTATCATCCGTACGCACTCCGACGGCCGGCATCGCCACACGCTTGTCTATGCCGAGAGTCCCTACGGCAGTAGTCAGAGATCCGGCACACTATACGGGATCAGTATCACGCCGAGATATCGTGGATGGATGCGTGATCTAATCAGTCATCTTATACTGACGATCACGAATCGATGGTTTTTATTACAGGATCTCGGGGTGTGGCGGACGCTGGGCAGTTCCTACGATGGGGTTCTGGTAAAGAGCGATGCGCCCATTATGGCCTACCGGCGTTGGTATATCGGCTGGGTGAAGGCCACCCGTCATGAATCGGAACTGCATGCGCAAATCCGGAGCGCTAACACGCCACCGTAGTCGATCAGTCGCTCAAGCAAGCCGATTAAGTGCGGGAGCCCCCACTGCGGCCACCACGCCTGGTCACCTGGGGCGACGACCACGCCATCTCCTTTCGGACTCTACTAAAACTCGCCCTGTTACCTGGTCTACTCGCCGCAGGGTGCCAACCTGTTCGGCGCGTATAGACCTCTTTGCCACCGCCGCGATCGACGACCTGAGGGAATGACATGACCGATTTGTATGAGGTTTCCCGGCATTATTACCAGACGGAGCTGGCCGCCGGTGTCGAGCGCTTCTTCGAGTCACGCCGCACCAGCTGTCCGTGGTGTGGGTCCACCAATCTATCGGTACGACTGCATACAACCGATCTTTACCAGAGAAAACCGGGGCGCTTCACTCTGGAGCGGTGCGGTGCTTGCCGGCACATTTTCCAGAACCCTCGTCTCAGCCCAGCCGGGCTGGACTTCTATTACCGAGACTTCTACGACGGTCTAGGTCAACAACTGTGGGAGTGGTTCTTTGCGGGGCAGGAGCCGACTTACCGCGGTCGGGCCGAGATGCTCAGGCCGTTTACCATGCCCAAGGCGTGGCTGGACGTTGGTACTGGGTACGGCCACTTCTGTCAGATCGCGCGGAAAATTTGGCCGGATACCGTCTTCGATGGGCTGGACCAAAGCGTTAGCGTCGAGGAGGCGCAGCGCCGCGGCTGGATCGATCACGGCTATCGGGGAAAGTTCGTTGCGCTGAGCGACGCGCTGGTTGGCCAGTACGACGTTGTCAGCATGCACCACTATCTGGAACACACCCGCGAACCGTTCGACGAGTTGGATACCGCCGCTAAGGTTCTCATGCCGCGGGGCTATTTGCTCATCGAGGTTCCCGACCCTGACTACCAGTTCAGCCGTGCACTCGGTCGCATGTGGATTCATTGGAATCAGCCGCAACACCAGCACATGTTTCCGCTGGAAAACGTAGTGCGAGCACTCACGGATCGCGGACTTTCGCTGGTGGCCGTTGAACGTGGCGCAGCACACCATAAGGGCGGTGACCTATCCGCGAGCTTGGCATTGTTGTTAAACGTCTGCGCGCCTATGACCAGGCAGCCGTGGCTGGACGCTGTACCGACCCGCTGGCGGCGGTTTCGCCACACCACAACGTGGGCCGGTGGCATGCCATTGCTGGTTTGCGCGTACTTCCTCGATACGCTGCTTTACCGGGTCGTGCGCCGCACCTATAGTGGCAACGTCTATCGTGTGCTGGCCCGTAAAGAGAGCTAACCTCCTTTATTCGAGTCGCTGCTGGTCAGCGCGCCGGCACAAGCGCGCGAACGGGTGCAGGGCTTCAAGAGGCCGTTCTTGCTCGCGACGTGTGCACGGCTGTGGAACAACGGTCCGTCGGATCCGGAGCAGGCATTGAAGGTGACGTCGCGCCGCCTAGCCCGCCGCCACCAGCGCCACCTGAGCGCCGAGATCGGGCACGCCGACATCGATCTGCTCGGCGTGGTGAGCCGTATGGGCGCAACCTGTCGGCGAGATCCAGTGCAGCTTGTTCTCGATCGACCAATGCTCGCGGATGATCTCGACCAGATGGTCGGCGCAGACGTCGCCGAAACCGAGGTTGGTGACCGTGTAGACGGTCTCGGTGTGCCAGGTACCCGCCGCGGCGCTGATGTTCGGGGGGATGAAGTGGGCCGCTACCCGTGTTGGCGTTGGTTCAGCGCCTTTGACCGAGCTTCATTACGCTCGTGGACAGAGCGGACTATGAATCTTTGTCTATGAGCACGATCCCGTTGTCGGATGCGAGGCGAGCCTCCGAAATCGCCGACGAGGTGGAACGCACGCGCAAGCGCTCGACATCACCGGTAACGGCCGTGGATACGTTGTGCTGCTCGCCGCTGAAGATTTGCGTCCATCGAGACGTCCTTGGAACTGCTCGCGGACACGGCTGTCCAACGAACTGTCAAATAACTCCAGTCCTCTAGGCGCATTTGGAGCTCGATGACGCAACCACGGCAAGCGAAATGCCTGGTAGTGCTCCTCCTACAGTATCATGGGGACTTTGAACTGAAAAACGGAAGGTCGACAGTTCGGCTCCGGCCCCGGGCCACGTACACCCTGGACATGCGGATCGGCTGCTACGGGGAAGGAGCCTCACCGTCATCATCATTTAGTTCGTCGGATGGGGTGATCAGGGTGAGGTACACGTGTTCCGTGGTGATCTCCGTCGCACAGCTTGCAGCAAGCAGGGCGTAGGCAAATTCCTCACCGCCGTTAGGTTCCGAGAGCCACCACGCGGTGGCATCGATCAGGGCAAGGCGCTGCACCGCGGAGAGGTGCGCCTCACGCTCCCCCAGGGTTGCCACGGCAGCCAGGCGCCGCCGATTGGGGATGACGCGGGATCCGCGAGGGGATCGCACGATCGGCGGATCGTCGTCACCGACGACCGCAGCGGCCAACTCCAGTGTCCGTGACAAGTCTAGCTCGTCGAGAGGCGGCCGGGTCGGGTGGTGGAAGATGCGTGATACCGACGTCCACTCCTGCAGCACCCGGGCGACCGATCGGGCACGCCAGGGTGCTAGCCGCAGCACCACGCTCGGCGACTCCTCGCCGTCCAGAATAAGCGTGCCGCCGTCTAGCTCCACCACCTCGCCGTGATCGAGCACCACCCGGATCCGGTCGGGATCGAGTTGCCTAGGGTCTGGCATTGGGTCTCCGCCCTCTCGACAGGGTTGGCGATCAAGGCCGGGGGTCGGTGTTGCAGCACCAGCCCTCGGCCGCCTGATCAGGGGGCGGGTGCGCCCCCTATCTCACTTGCTCATCCATCACAAGACCAGGTCCCCCGCCTGGTCCGCACTGCCCCTCCACGGCTAGTCTCGGTACTGCCTTCGAGCAGGACACAGCAATTCCCGTTAGTCGGCTCGGCCAGGTGCCAAGCCGAACGGAGTCAGCAAAAAGTCAGCAACCCACTGACATGCGATGCCACCAGAGCACACGACGCGGCGACCCACGAGCACGTGACGGCACCCGTTGATACTGGTCGTCACGGTCTACGCGCGTTCGGGACGAAGAGGCCGTGGGTTCGAATCCCGCCACCCCGACAGCTTGAAATGCCAGGTCAGCGGCTTGCGCCGATGGCTTCGTGATCGGTTCTGCGCCCGGGTCGGCCCGTACGGCTGCGAAGTAGAGCAGCGTCGAACGTCCTGAAGTCGATCTAGTCGCATCCGGAACGCCACCACATGGCCCACAACTCCATCGAACACGCACCGGGTGCCTGTCGCGCCAAAACTCCG
Organism: Pseudonocardiales bacterium; assembly: GCA_023252195.1. Taxonomy (GTDB): domain Bacteria; phylum Actinomycetota; class Actinomycetes; order Mycobacteriales; family Pseudonocardiaceae. The sequence continues at coordinate 240,219 of JAHEXI010000004.1, read as the reverse complement.
TGCTAGCGTTCTCCAACCCAAGTGTTGACAACTGTAACACTCCCTACCTAACGTGGGAGTTGTGTGCACCCCAAACACCCGAAGAAGGAAATCAACGACGCTCTTGACTACGCAGCCCGACTCGGCTTTGTGGTCGAACAAACAGCAGCCGGTCACAAGTGGGGTCGGATCACATGCACATGCAGAGCCATGTTCTCGGTCTGGTCGACACCAAGGAGCCCGTTCAACCATGGCCGGCGGATCCGTAGATGGGTTGACCAGCACAACCATGGTGACACTGAGGAGGGGTAATGACTGAGTGGACATTTCGACTGACCCTCCGAGGCATCGAGCTGACCGACGAACAGCTCGACACTCTCTATGAGGCCGGCTGCGACGACGGCTCCTTCTCCGTGGAACCAGACGGCACGGTCGTGGCCTTCTTCGACCGTGAAGCACCAACAGAGCAAGATGCCGTGATCTCCGCCATCGTCGACGTCGAGCAGGCTGGCATCGGCGCTCGGGTGCTCCGGGTCCAGGCCGATGACGACTGGCTGACTGCCAGCGAGATCGCAGCGCGAGTCGGCCGCAGTCGTCAGAGCATCGCTCTGCTGGCACGTGGCGAGCGTGGTCCCGGGGACTTCCCAGCCCCCGTCGCCCGGCAGCGTTCATCGAACCCACTCTGGAGTTGGGCTGAGGTCGAAGCATGGTTTCAGCGCTACGACCCTGAAGCCGTGCCCGTACCCGGGCCGAGGCTGTCACCGGACTTCCTCGCCGAGGTCAATGACCGGCTGGACCTTCGGGAACGCCTTCGGCACTCTCCCAACGCCCCATGGCGGCCAAAACTGGACGAAGCACTGCCACTCGGCGCCTGACGTCGAGCTAGCTAGTTTGGACCAGCGCACGACGTCCGCTGTACAGCAGCGAAGTACAGCAACCGCGTCGATCGGCACCGTCTCAATGTGCCCACCAACGGCCCACGACGTGCGGAAATAACCCCTATCGACCGCTCTGCCCGCAGTTCGGGACGAAGAGGCCGTGGGTTCAAATCCCGCCACCCCGACCGCTGGTACGGCGAGTGTCGGTGTCCCGTCCCGGCGTCAGGTGTCGTTGGCGTGGCTTGCGCCTGGGGGTTTGAGACAGCTGGGACACCCCGCGGCACCCCGTCCCATCCTCGTTCCGAGAGCTATTCGGCAGGTCAGCAGCCGTGCGGAAGCTGTCCCAGCGCGCCTGTCCTGCACAAGGTCCGGCGGGACACGTGGGGACGGCCTCGCGGGACCACCTGTGCCTGATCAGCGGAGCGGACCACCCTCTCAGATGGAGTGGTTCCCGACGTTCGACAGGAAGCTGGCACCACTACTGACGAGTGAGCTGCCAATCTAGCCAGCTCAAAGCACATATACAAGCATCATTAAGAGATTGATGGTTTATTTGGCCAAGAGCGTCGGGCAGGCCGCCGGTCTCGGTGAGCACGCCACCGACGCCCAACGCGACCACGCCCGACGACTGCACGCCGAACTGCAAGTCACGCCCTGCTCGCCGCGGTGTCCGGTGTGGCTGCTCTATGGCGTCCAACCCAAAGGTGCCCGGCACTCCATGACCCCCGGGCGGTGCAAGGGCAAGGCCCACCAGGCCGAACACCTGGGCATCGCCGGACGGCGCGTCCTCGTGTCGCGCAAATGGTCCAACAAGACGCTGGATGATCACCGCGCCGAACGCGGCGAATTTGTTCGGCAACTCCTCGAACAGGCCGGCATCCAACCCGCGCACGGTGTGGCTGACGGGCCGTACTGGTGGGAACGCCCCCACCCGGCAACCGTTCAACAATCAGCGATCAAGCCGCGTGAGCGGGGACAGGAGCAACGCCATGGACAACGTGACCCCGTTATCGCCACCCGACGAGGGCCTATCGCGCCCTGATCCGCAGGCAGGAAAGAGCGGCATGACTGATTTCGACGGATTACCTGTGCTTATTGCCGTACCCGGAGCCGCGGAGCTGCTGGGCATTAGCCGGGCCGCGGCCTATCGGTACGCCGAAGCCGGCGAGCTGCCCGTCAAGCGGCTCGGTGGCCGCATCTTCGTCGTCCGCGACCGGCTCCGTGACCTTCTGGAGGCGGCGTGAAAGGCCACGTTCAGCGGCGGGGCAAGACCTGGCGCTACTTCTTCGACGGTGACCCCGACCCGCTGACCGACAAGCGTCGGCAGGTCACCAAGGGCGGCTTCACCACCGAACGGGAGGCGTGGGCAGCGTGCCGGGAGGCGATGGCCGACCAAGACCAAGGCCGGCTCGTGCGCCAAACCCGGCGAACGGTCGAGCAGCTCGTCGAGGAGTGGCTGTCCCGCCGCCAGCACTCGGTGAAGCGAAGCATGCACGCGAACTACCAGAACTACTTCCGCTACTACGTCTACCCCTACATCGGGCACCGCCGCGCTCAAGACCTCGACTCGGCCGTGTTCGACGCGCTGTACGCCCAGTTGCTCGCCTCGGGCCGGGTCAAGGCCAACGCTGAGCACCACCGCCAGCGGGAAGCACGCACGGCGGCTCGGGAGCAGGCGATCGCAGAACGGGCAGCGGGAAAGCGACGCCACGGACCCGCGCCGAAACCACGGCCAGTCGCGCCTGAGCCGGAGCGTGGATTGGCGCCCAAGACCGTGGTCAACGTTCATCGCATGCTGCACCGCGTCTGGGAAGACGCCACCCGGTGGGGTTACGTCAAGCGCAACGTCGTCGCCGACGCCAGCCCACCCCGGGTGCCCCGCAAGACCCGCCGAACCTGGACGGTTGCCCAGCTCACGACGTTCCTGCTGGAGGCTCGCGGCGATCGGTTCTTTGCGCTGTGGGTCCTGGAAGCGACGACCGGGATGCGCCGCAGCGAGCTGGCCGGGGTGCACCGCGACGGGCTCGACTTCGACGCCGGCACCCTGACCATCAGCTCAACCCGCGTCGTCATCGACGGCACGGTGATCGAAGAGGACGGCAAATCCGATAACAGTCGGCGCACCATCGCGCTGGACCCCTACACGCTCGGCGTGCTGCGCTCCCACGTGAGCATGCTCGACGCCGAGCGTGCGCTCGCCGGTGAGCACTACCAGGACCACGGGCTGCTGTTCTGCTGGGAGGACGGCCGGCCGCCGCACCCGGACACCATCACCGTCCGCTTCAACCGGCTAGCTGACGCCGCCGGCCTGCCCCGTATCCGGCTGCACGACGTTCGCCACAGCTACGCGACCGCCGGTCGGCTCGCGCGGGTCGACACTGAGTCAGCGGGTCGGGCACTCCTCGGTGGGCTTCACGATGGAGACCTACATGCACGGCGACCTGGAAGCCGACCGTGAAGTCGCTCTCGCCCTCGCGTCGGTCATCCTCGCCGGTCTACCCGGCGTCGGTGCTGGTGAGCAGGGGTGAGCACGGAGGGTTCGTTACCAAATCCGTTACCTCTGGGCATGAAACAGGCCCGATCTCCATAGAAACCGGGCCTATTTCCACTGGTAGCGGGGGTAGGATTCGAACCTACGACCTCTGGGTTATGAGGCGAATGGCACCCGTCCCACGCCTTCTATCGGGTGCTGCCGCGTCCCGGCTGGCCAGGATCGACCGTCCATGGCGTCCCGCCTCGTCCAGCCTGCCCCACTCCTGCCCACAGCGTCCTTACTACCGTTTCTACTACGCCTGCGGAGGATCGTCGCGGACAGCAGCGCTCACCTTCCTATCTGCTGAATCCAGACCAACTGGCGTTGTAGGTGGCCACACCCTGAAGTTCGCAGTGTGGAGATGATCGCCGCGGACGAGGTCGTGAGATGCCGGACTTATCGTGACCTGGCAAGCGGGCCTGCGGTGATCGTGCGGCGGACCAGCCTTGACCTGTTGGTTTGTTCTCGTCTTGTCCTGTTAAGTCCTGATGCGACTTGACGTCTGACGGCCTGCACACGGCCTGATCTTGGTCTTTCCGTCGGGGGTCCCCTCCGGTCCACTCCAGCACGCCGGATGTCGGCCTGCTGGGCCCGTCGAGGGTCGCCACGGAGCGGGGGAGGCGGCGTACCGACGCCACATCCGGGGCCAAGCCGTGAGGAATGCACCAGGGCTGGAGAATTTCGGGACAGTCCACACGAGCGGGGGCGAACCGGGCGGGTGTCCCGTATGATGAGGGAAGGCGCCCAGGCAGAGCTCGCGGGAGGCAGCGTGATCATTCTTGGGATTATCCTGCTGGTGGTTGGGTACTTGCTCGCGATCCCCATTCTGTGGACTCTCGGGATCATTCTTGTGGTAGTCGGCGTGATCCTGGTGCTGCTCGGTACTGCCGGGCATGCCATTGGTGGCCGGCGGCACTATTACTGACGCTCCGCGCGATGTGGGTCGCGTGGTCGAAGTTGGGGTGACCGGGCGGTCGGGTGCTTGCTGAGCAGCAGCGGTGGGAGTGTAGTGTCCAGCTGGCTTCGACTGCGGCACGATCACTCCGTGCCCCTCGCCCACCCAGAAAACCCACACCGGCCGGCAGTTGCCGGTGTCGTGGATGACTATTTGGAGGGTGTCTTTAATTTTTTCGCGGGCTTGCTTGAGGTTGCTCGTATCGTCGGGAACCGGGTTGAGGGGAAAAGGGTGAGCGTCGTCGCCGCATCCGCGAAGACCACTGAGTGAGCACGGCATCCAGAAAGAGGCAGCAGGCGCTGGCCAAGGATGTGGGGCTTGAGCGCAGCGCTCATAGTCCAGCGTCCCTCGACCTGACAAATGACGACATCTCGTTAGCCGGCGAGGGCGCCGAGGATCTTGCGGAGCCGTTGCACGTAGTTGAGCAGTCCGGGGATTTCGTGTGGGATGAGGAGGAGTCTGGGGCGTTGCGTCAAGCCCGTAAGGACGCCGAACTCGCACTCTCCGTCGACTCGGTGCGGGCGTATCTCAAGCAGATCGGCAAGGTGGCTCTGCTCAACGCCGAGCAAGAGGTGGACCTCGCCAAGCGCATCGAAGCTGGGCTCTACGCCGCCGAGCGGGTGCATCGAGCCGAGGAGGCGACCGACAAGCTCTCCCCGCAGCTGCGTCGGGATCTGCGGTGGATCGTCCGCGACGGCGAGCGAGCCAAGAAGCACCTGCTGGAGGCCAACCTGCGATTGGTTGTCTCGCTGGCCAAGCGCTACACCGGCCGCGGTATGCCATTCCTGGACCTGATCCAGGAGGGCAACCTGGGTTTGATCCGCGCGGTGGAGAAGTTCGACTACACCAAGGGATTTAAGTTTTCCACCTACGCCACCTGGTGGATCCGGCAAGCCATCACCCGCGCGATGGCTGATCAGGCCCGTACCATCCGGATCCCGGTGCACATGATGGAGGTGATCAACACACTCGGCGGTATCCAGCGCAAACTAATCTTGGGCCTAGGCCGCGAGGCCACCCCCGAGGAGCTCGCCAAGGAAATGGATATCACCCCGGAGAAGGTGCTGGAGATCCAGCACTACGCCCGAGAACCCATCTCGCTGGACCAGACCATCGGCGACGAGGGCGACTCCCAGCTGGGTGACTTCATCGAAGACACCCAGGCCGTGGTCGCCGTGGACGCGGTCACATTCACGCTGTTACAAGACCACCTACGGTCCGTGCTGGCCACCCTATCCGAGCGGGAGGCCAGCATTGTCCAGCTGCGATTCGGACTTACCGACGGCCCACCACGCACGCTCGATGAGATCGGCCAACTCCACGGGGTCACCCGAGAGCGCATCCGGCAGATCGAAACCAAGACGATGGCCAAGCTGCGCCACCCCTCCCGCTCCCAGGCGCTCCGCGACTATCTCGACTAGCAAAGAGACGCCGTCCGAGGTCCACGTGGAGAACCCGGGCTCCGGCGCCGCGAGGGCCGATGATCAATGCGGCACGGAATGGGGGGCTTAAGTGTGCGCCTTCGCGCGAGATCGATCTGTGACTACAGCAGGGCTGTGATTCATCGTGAAAGCTTGGGAACCTGCGAACACTGGCCCGGTACGGGGCCGCCCGGCTATGGTCAACGTCGTCACGGTAGTGCACAGATGTTTCGTTGTCCAACCGGGGATTCGGACATCTTTGGCTCCCGTCATCTAGCAAGGAACGGATTCAGGCGCGGGTAACCAAGAGCCGGATCCGGCCACGGCTGAGACCCCCCAGCCGACCTCGAGGCAGGAGACAAAAAGCGGGACGAGGAAGGGGCACCCGACACCGAAGCCGAAGCCGGCGTCGGAGGATCGGACTGAGCAAGGTCGGGGCCAGATCATCAGTCCTAGCCTCACACTGCTCGTCGTCTGACTGGCGTTCGTGATTGTCGGGGGCTGCCAGCAAGTCGCTCTCCGGGGTCGCCCGTTCGGCCCCGGAGAGCGATAAGCTGCGACAACAGGATCTGGTCTGATCCTCCGGTCCGGGACCGAGGAAGCGTCCGGCCGTCCGTGGCCGTTGATGTAGCGGTGGATTAGCCGATCGCTGTTGGCGGCGGCAGCTGCCGCCTGGCGACACCTGGCCATGATCGTCTGAACCTCCGGCCTGGTCACTGGGCCTGACGCGCCAGGAGTCGGTTACCTCACAGGCTCCTTACCGCGACGGCGGGATCACCGATGATCTTGCACGCTGAGGCTTGTGTGGTATCCCGTCGATCTGGCACAGCCCGACCACCTGGCAGCCCGGGGGCAGCCCTCGACGAAACCGGCACATGCGTGATCCGGCTCTGCCCCCGGGCTGGCAGGTGGTAGCCCTCAAGGGAGGTCGATGGGATGCCACACGTCGCCCCATCCGACCAAACCGCAGCAATTCTCGTAGCTGGCATCCCGGAGATCTGCCCGCCCGGCGAGGGCATATTTGCTTGCGCTGGTCGTGCTCTGCACTTGCTGATGTAACGCGGCTGGGAGTAGCCGGTCGGAGCCCTAGCGGTCGGGACGGCTGATGTCTGGGGAACGTTGGGTGACGTCAGCCGATGCCAGGTGGTGTGGGGTGGAGTGGGGTGACGCGCCTGCGCCCGGTTTACACGGAATCGTCGGGCTGACGTGATCTCTTTGTCAGCTTGTCTCCGGTGCCAGACATCGTCCGGCCTGCGCGCGGGAGATCTTCCGCCGGTCCGGGTTAGTCCCTCGACGAGCGGTCTACCGTGGCTGTCCGCTTTGGCGTGACGGTAGACACTTTGTGTCGAGAATCGCCGCGTTCCTCGACCCGCGAGCGAGTAAACAATGAGAGGTGACTCCTCGACTGTCCTGGAACTGCGTTGGATCCGGCGAACCGTTGCTGCTAGTGCAACCTTCCGTCCCCTGTTCGGGGCGGGTCACGCACCCCAGTCCGACGCCCCCGACAGCATCCTGCGGTTAGTGCGCCAGGCAACCCGGCGCACCGACGCCAGCCGGTGGGCTCGGGGCTGCTGCGTCGCGTCAGCCCCTGCTGACGGCTCACCGCGATGGTCTATCGCGACGGTACGCATCGCTTTGGGGTGGTGGTTATCGGTAGGTGGTGAGGTGCATGGTGATGGTGTGTTCGTCGCGGTGAAAGTTGGCGTGGTCAGTCAGCGCGCGGATAAGGGTAAGACGACGCTGAGACTGGTCGGGGTCGGGGGAAAGCTCCCAGCTGCCGGTATAGGAGATCACGACGCGCACCCGGTCGTCGTCGAGGTGGGCTTGCATGCGTATGAGGCCGATGTCGAGGGGGTCAGCTAAGGCGACGATCTCGGCGATCGCCTCGTAGGCGGTGAGGATGATGTCCCCGGCCACGTGTTCGGTCACGTCGGCGTCGAGCCAACGCCGCAGTTCGCGGCGCAGCATGCTGGCATGAAATACCGATGCATCAGTGGTGGTGTCAAGGGGCGCGCGGCTGGCGTACGGACGCCACGGTAGAGCGCTCCAGTGGTCTGGCCGATGGGAACGGTGGCCGTTCTGGGTGGTGTCTGTGCGGGCCATTCTGGGGGGTACCCGGCCCTGATCGACCTAGTCCACGGTCTGTGCTGTTGGTGTGGCAGCGACCAGAGCCCGTAGGGTGGCGGGTCAGCTCCAGACCCCGGGCCCTCAACCGGTATGCGAAATGGGTATCGAGCAATGCCTCACGAAGGGGAGCGGTTGTGCCACAGACTTGGGATCCCGCCGAAGAGCACAACGTCGCTGGTGACGAGCTGCTGTCGGTGGTGGCTACCACCGACACGGGTACCGGCGCCACGATACTCAGCGTGGCGGGCGAAGCGGACATGCTCACCGCACCGGTGCTGCGCCAACGTCTCGATGAGCACTTCGGCGCAGACCGAACGCCGATCATTGTCGATCTATCGCAGCTCGAGTTCCTTGGATCAAACGCGATCGCCGTCTTATTTGATGTCCACGAACGGGCCAGCGCCGAAGGCCGGGCATTCGCCGTGGTTGCCGCAACGCGAGTCGTACGACGACCGCTGCAAGTGACCGGGCTCGATACGACCCTATCCGTCCACGACGACCTGGACCAAGCGCTCAAAGCAGTGCACGCCTCAGCAGCTCAGCGGCCTCACCACGAGCCCTAAACTGTGGCCCTCTTAACCCACATATCACCGTCATACCCGCCCCGTCGGCGGTCAACACGTCCCACAGCCGTGGTGAAGTACTCACAACTGATGGCGACGAAGGGACCGATACCCCGGCAGGCCACTGACACGGCCACGTCACGCATGCTGGGCATGGCGCTCCTTATCCTCGACGATGTCAGCCGCCCGGCACGCCTGCCCGTTGGCGGGCTACAGCCGCCGCCGGCCGGGCGCGACCGAGCACGGCCCGAAGGGCCGCGCGCAGTGTCGTGATCCGGCCGGCGGCAGGTGAGAGCTACCCGACCGGACCACATCGCGCGCCGCCGCAGGCGGCGCTCTTGATCCCATAGAGGCTTGTTCGGCAACACACGACACGGTCCGACACGGTCCGCCCGTCGGACGATCACCGACGTCAAGCGTTGACCCTGTGTCCTCCGGTGGGGAACGGTGTGACGTGGACCACTCCGCAGGGACCGGATTAGGGGGCCATTCATGAGCTCACAAATCGACAAGGTATTGCAGGACGCGGTGGCCGCCGGTCACGTGCCCAACGCGGTCGCCGTCGCGGCTGACCGGAACGGCGTGATCTATGAGGGTGCCGCTGGCCCCCTGGCCGTTGGCGGCGAGGACCCGATCACCCTGGACTCGTGTTTCCGGATCATGTCGATGACCAAGATGGTGTGCACGGTGGCCGCGTTGCAGCAGGTGGAACGCGGCAACCTTGAGCTGGCGGCGCCCGTCGACACTTACTGCCCGGAGTTCGCCGACTTGCCGGTGCTTGAGGGCTTCGACGGCGACACCCCGAAGACGCGGCCAGCCGGCAGCCGCGCCACCGTCAAGCAACTGGTCACGCACACCGCCGGGTTGGGCTACTTTTTCTGGAACGAGGAACTGGTGCGTTGGGAGGCGGTCACCGGCACGCCTCACGTCCTCTCAGGCTCGGCGGAGGCCTTCAAGGCTCCCTTGCTGGCCGATCCCGGCACAAGGTTTAACTACGGCATCAACACCGACTGGCTGGGCAAGGTCGTCGAGGCGGTCAGCGGGCTGTCGCTGGATGTCTGCGTTAAGGACAACATCACCGGTCCGCTCGGCATGAACGAGACCGCGTTTTTGATGAACGACGAGCAGAAGGCCAACTCGGTACCGGTGCACGTGCCCGGTGACGACGGGCAGTGGGCCGTCATCGGGGAAATCCTTAACCAGCAGCCGGACTGGTGGGCCGGCGGGCACGGCTTGTACTCCACCCCCCGCGACTACGTCAGGTTCCAGCGCATGCTCCTCGGCAACGGCGCGCTGGAGGGCACCAAGATTCTGGAGTCGGACACGGTGGACGCCGCGTTCACCAACCAGATCGGGGATCTGGATTTCCCGGCGGAGATTCCCACTGCCGACCCCGCCGCGTCGCATGCCGTCAATCTCGGTCCCGGTTACAAGTGGGGTTACGGGCTGCTGCTCAACACCCAGGATGTCCCCGGTATGCGCAGGGCTTGGTCGGGTGCCTGGGCGGGGCTGTGCAACACGTACTTCTGGGTGGACCGCACCACCGGCATCACCGGCTCCATCTACTCCCAATTCCTACCGTTTGCATCACTGGAAGCGCTGGGCATGTACGTAGATTTTGAGCAGGCGCTGTACGCCTCGATGTAGTCGACAGCGGTCGTTGTGAATCGAGGGAGAGGGCAGGTGACTTGACGTCATTCGGTTACTGCGGTGTCCGAGTCATTCGGTTATTGCGCTGTCCGCGATAGCGCCGCCAACTGCGGCCATAAGTTCGTGTTCGAGAGTGGGAGTCACTGCTATGGTTGAAGAAGAGTCCATAGTGTGGTTCGCGCCGTGAAGGTCGAGGACTCGGGCACCGGCCTCCCGAGCAATGAGAACACCGGCGCTAGTGTCCCAGGGTTTGTTTCCGAGCATGATGCATGCATCTAGCCGACCGTGAGCAGTCCACGCAAGATCGATAGAGGAAGCGCCGAGCATGCGGACGCGTTGAACGTGAGACGCTAGGTGTTCTACGAGTCGTCGGCGTATCACATTTTTGTATTCTGAACCGGTGCTGAAGGTGTATTGGTCTATGGAGACTAGCGCGGTATTGAGTGCATGAGTGGTACTCACGTGGAGTCGTTGGTTTTTGACGTATGAGCCGTGGTTAATTAACGCATGGTACTGAGTTCCAAGGAATGGCATATCAATGACGCCAACAATAGCTGAGTCATCCTTCAGTAGGCTTAGCGAGACGGCACAGAGAGGTAATCCATGGATTAAATTTATTGTGCCATCGACTGGGTCGAGTACCCAGCGCAAACCCTCAGTTCGATCGGTACCACCGCTCTCTTCGCCGAGAAATCCGACCCCTGGTGTGTGTCGGTGGAGAAAGTTGCGAACGAATTGTTCCACGGCAATATCAACATCCGAAGTAAGATCCCGGTCCCCTTTTGATGTCAGCACGTGCGGCGACTTGGAACGTACCAGTTCGCTGGCCTGGGCCGTTGCCTGCTGTGCGATGGCTAGTAGGTGTCGTCGATCAGGATCGTCGATCACTGACTCTCTCTATTACAGAGAAGGTCAGTCTCGTCCAATGCGCGGACGACTAGCCCCTTGCTCACCCAAGGCTCCCGCGGGTTCGTGGCGAGTCTCTCAAGCCATTTAATTTGGTCTATAAAATACGTCCAATATGGTGTACCCTCATTAAAGACGAGGATCGGTCCCTCAGTGCCTCGCTTGCCATGACCGTAAAGCATCACGCGGCAGCTTCGATCAATCTTCTCCATTGCAAACGAGCAGGGGAAGTTGAATGTAAAGATGCGCATCCCGGCCGATGGAGTTGCGGGAACTATTCTTTGCGAAGCATCAAAGAGCGGGCGAAGAATTTCTCGGGTATAACGTACGGGATCTTCCATTGCGGCTTCGACGGGCTCGATACGGTACCTATCTTTCCGGGAATCGCAGTACGGATCCATGACGTAGAACGTTACCGGAATCTCCCGTGCTTTCGCTTCGAATAATGGGAGCATATCATCTTTGGCGTAGAAGTTGCGTGTTAGTCCGAAGACTGTAATCTCTTCACGGGCGTTGTCGACGCGTTCCACTAAATCGTTGAGGACAGCTTCATTGGTGCGGGGCCACAGATTAGAGATTTCGGCTTCTTTGTGCTGATCGGCCAGCTCGGTTGACGCGATCGGTCGCGTAGGTGTCGTTGCTGCCCCCGGCTTAGCCGGTTCGGGTATGAAGTCAATTCCACCATCGTGGATCTGGAATAGTTGGTCGACTTTCCAGTCGGGGAACATGGTCTCCAGGATTCGGCAGTGGTCGGGGTAGGGTAGTCCGACCAGTTCACCGGAAAGCCAGCGGTAGAACTGTGCCTTGCTCGGCCAACCTCCCCGCAGAGTCGGGTCAGCTTTCGCGGCGACTCTGTCGTACTCGCGGCAAAAGGCGCGGTGTGTTTGCAGGTGGCGGTGCTGGAGTAGCACCTTGAGCACGAGGGGCTTGGCGTCCAACGGTGGTGATCCTCCTTCGGCGTTGGGCGAGACGAGACTATCACATTGGCGAGACTGCGCGAGACCAGAGGAGGTACAGAAGGTGCAGAGGAGACGATCACGAGGGCCAGAACGGACCTGACCTGGCCGAAACTTGTGGTGTCGCCCGCAGACCGCGGCGGCAACCACACCGACAGTCGAGTCAGAAGGGCAACTGTTCATGGCGATCCCCAGGGGATACCGATTCAGTATCGCGTTCGATAACGCGTTTCCGCAGGGCTTGGTTTTGATTGGCGACGTCGCGCCAGACAACGAATACCAGACGCGCGAGGACAAAGCCTCCGGCCGACCGGTGCGGCAGAAAATCGATGAGGTGACGGGTCAGCGGCAGTGGAAGGCCACGGTCACCGACCCGGGCGAGCCCGCAGCCAAGCGGGCCTCGTTTGAAATCACGTTGATCGCTGACGTGCAACCGGTTCCCACGACCACGGAAGTCCTGCCGGGGATGCGGCCTATTCAGCTTGATGGGCTCAGCGCCGAACCCCGAGTCGCCGGCAACGGCGAGTTTAAGTATCAGTCCTATGTCTACCGGGCAACGGGTTTCACCGCGACGGCCAGTGCTGCCGGAACTCGGCCGTCGCAGTCGATCAAGCCGAGCAGCGCCGCTAGCAGCGGTGAGCAGCCCGGCAAGGCCGCGTGAGTGCCGCGATGGGTCGCAGCGAGGTCGCGCGGGGCCGAGGTAGGCGGGAGGGTCTTCGGGCCACCCGGCCAGTCTCCGGTCCACCACACCATGATGCGGATCTCGGGTCGGGCTGTGCGGGTGACGTGATGGCGTCAGCGAAATCCACCCGTGTGTGGGAGGCGGCCTACCGGCAGTACGGCCGCGCCCGGGAAACAACCGCTCGGTCCGGCAAGGACGATCCGGTGGCGGCGCGGGAGATGGCTGCGTCGTCCTGGGCGGTGGCGGCGGCGTGGCGGCAGATCGCCGCTGCCACCACGTTGCCCTGGTGCGTCTTGGCCGCGATGGAGTCTGCCGCGGGCGCCTTCGAGTCCCAAGCCCGCGATTACGAGACGGGAGACACCAGCGAGGGGTCATGACCATGGACAAGCCCATCGAGCCGGTGATGCCACGGACGTTAGTGGAGGCCCACGAGGTGCTGGCGGGTGTTCGGCCGGGTCGGCTAGCGCCGCTTGCGGCGTGGCTTGCCTATTACCAGCGATCCGCGGCCTTGTATGCCGAAATCGCCGAGATCGACCGGGGACGCCATCACGAAAGCCTCTATTGGGCAGACCAGCAACGTGAACGCCTGAAAGAGATCCAGGCTCAAATCGCCACATCTGAGGAGCAACGAGGTACATGATGATGCGAGAGAGGCAAGTAGTGAGCGGTGGTGAGCGCGGGAAATGAGAGCCGTGGAGAAAGTCATTGCAGCAGGACCGCCGACGACGTTGATGCAGGCTCACGCAGAGTTGGTGCGTAGTCGACCAGGCCTAGACGCGTCATCAGGGGCGTGGCTGGCGTATTACCAACGGTCAGTGGCGCTGTACGAGCAGATCGTCAAGATCGATCCGGGTCACGAGGGTGAAGCCCGGTATTGGGCGCAGCGAGAAAGAACCCGCGCAGGCAACATCGCGGCGCGGATCAGGGCACCGGCGCCAAGCGAGTAACAACGATCCGGCCACGGAAGAGGAAGGGAGGTGGATGGTCAGGCAGGAAGGTGGGCGTTGGCGTGCGCTAGTCGCGCGAGCACAGCGGCTATGGCCAGGCTTGCGACGAGGCAGCCGCGTGCAGCCAGGTCGCTCGACGTGGCAGATCTGCCGACGGTGCCGGAGTAGGTCGTATCTGCGGATCGGTGGTGATCGGCTGTGCAGTGGCTGCCGCAGCCTGCAATAAACACCCACGAGGAAATACGAAAGGAAATTTAACGCGCCGGGGGTGGTGCGGTAATACCGCACGCCCCCATCAATCACAAGACCGACGTACGCGCAGAAGCGGAATCTCTGGCTACCAACCTGATCCGCTTCTGCGCTGTCCACCCGAGTCAGGAGTGAACAGTAGTGAGGATACGCACAACGACTGGGCGCGGCGCAAGCCCCCTCCCCGGTCCGAATGAAAACAACAGCGAAGGAACGCACACCGCGATCCCCTCGGTGAAGGTCGGAGGTGATCGGTGATGGACGAGTACCTGATCGCCCTGGTGATGGCCGGTGGCGCCGCACTGGGTGTCGTGGTGTGGATGCTGGCCAAACTCGGCAAGGCGCTGATCAAGATCGCTGAAGCACTGGCCGCAGCGGCGGTAGTGATCTTCACCGTATGGCTGGTGATCAAGGCCGTGGTGTGGGCACTGCGCCAGGTGTTCCACCACTGGCGGACCAGCCTGGCCTTCGTCGCCGCGCTGGCGTGGTGGCAGTGGTGGGGATGGGCGTCGCGGGCCCTGACCACGGGTGTGGTCGCCGGGGTAATCACCGGGTGGCGGCTGGTCTACCTCGCATCCTTTGATGCGTGGGCGGGTCGGCACCTGCGCTCGTGGTGGCTGCGCTGGACGGTCTACTCCACCAAGCTGCCCCAGTGGCTGCACGCCTGCGGCCTGAGCGTCAAACCCGACGCCATACCCATGGTAGTGACGGTCAATCCCCTCGGGCGCAACATCCGTCGCGGCCAGCGCCAGACGCAGGCGCGGCTACCCCAGGTGCTCCGGGTGCGCGCGGGCGCGTCGTGGGACGAACTGCGAGTGCGGCTGGTGCCTGGCCAGAAACCCGAGGATTTCGACGAGGCCGCCCGGGCGTTAGCCTCGGCACGGGGAGTGACTCGCTGCCAGGTCCGCGAACTGTCCCCCAACGTGGTCTCGATCGACTTCCAACGCCGCAACTTGCTCGCCGTCCCGGTAGCCTGCCGCGACCTCGCCACCCTCGCCGATGTCGCGGGCGACGCGGTGGATGTGCGGCGGGTGTTTTCCGGGCGCACCGAATACGGCCAGGACTGGCACGTTCCGTTGGCCGGGGGTCACACCCTGGTGGCCGGGTCGACTGGGGCGGGCAAGAACTCGGCGATGTGGTGCCCGCTGGTGTCCATCGCTCCCGCGATCCGCGACGGCCTGGTCCGGGTGTCGGGGATCGACCCAAAGGGGATGGAGCTGGCCTACGGGCGACGGATCTTTCACCGCTATGCCGTCACCGGCACCGACGCCCTGGCCGTGCTCGACGACCTCATAGAAGCCATGCACGCCCGCAAAGCCGAATTCGCCGGCCAAGTGCGCTCGGTGCCGATCAGCCCCGAACACCCGCTGGAGCTGCTGGATTTCGACGAGATTGGAGCCCTGACCAAATACATCGACCGCAAGGCGATCACCGAACGAGTGGCCTTGCTAACCACCCAGGGCCGCGCCTTGGGATTCACCGTCCGCGGCTACGTCCAAGAACCCACCAAAGACACCGTCCCGGTCCGGGAACTGTTCCCCCGCCGGATCTGCCTACGCGTCTCGGCCAAATCCCACGTGGCCATGGTTCTCGGAGATCAAGCTTACGAGCGAGGCGCGTGGGCCAATCGGATCACTGAAGCCGAAGCCGGCGTCGGCTACGTCTTCGGCGAAGGCCTCCGCGAACCCCTACGAGTCCGCGCCGGGTGGGTCCCCGACGCCACGATCAAACAACTCGAAACATTCGTCACCCACCCCATTACTCACGACACGGCGGTGCTGCCCTTCCCCACCAAACCCACCGACCCCAACGGCTCCACCTGCGGAGGCGCAGCATGACAACCCCCATCGACCTGCTCGGGCGAATGACCCGGGCGCAGCGGGCCGCCCTTCCACTCAGCGCTGACGTGGCCCAGGCCCTGGCCGAACAGCACGGTGTCTGCATCCGGCCACTGGCCATGCGCCGCATCAACACCACCACCGGCCGCATCGACATCGTCCCCGTCCCCTGCGGGTCCACCCAAAGCCCGCCGGCTACGGATGGTCCAGTGCCGCCAGGGCTGGCACCTCGACACCGAACCGGTCACCCAGCGGGCCACACCCAGTGACGACCACAAGGCGCTGATGGCCACCCGGGCCGACCTCTGCGCCGTCTACACCGAATGCAAAACCATCGGCGACGAGAACACCTGTGAACAGATCGCCGAGTCAGTCACCGAACTCGACACCGAACTCCGCGCGGCCGGGGTACGCGGCCGACTCACCCCCCTCGACCCACCACCCAAACCGGTCAAACGGTCCACCCGACGCCGCCAAGACGCCCCAGATCTGCCCCGCCGACCGGTCGAGAAACGGACAGTAGGGCGGGTGTTCGCCGGGCGCTACCGGCCCTCGACCTTCCTGACCCTGACCCTCGATTCCTACGGCCGGGTCGATGCCGAGGGAGCGGCGGTCGATCCCGACCGGTATGACTACCGGCGAGCCGCGCGCGATGCGATTCATTTCCCGGCGCTGGTGGATCGGTTCTGGCAAAACACCCGCCGCTGCGTCGGCTGGGAGGTGCAGTACTTCGGCACCGTCGAACCCCAAAAACGCGGTGCTCCGCACTTCCACGCCGCCATCCGAGGAGCCATCCCCCGCACCGAGCTACGGGCCATCACCACCGCGACCTACCACCAAGTGTGGTGGCCAGCCCACGACCAGCTCCTCTACAGCGGACAGCGACTGCCGGTGTGGGACACCCGCGCCAAAGCCTTCACCGACCCCGACACCGGGACACCGCTGCCCACCTGGGACCAAGCGTGTGAGGACCTGACCGAACCCGCCCACGTCGTCCGATTCGGGACCCAAATACACGTCAAGGGCATCCTGGGCGGCACCGAGGAAGCCGGTCGCCACGTCGGCTACCTCACGAAATACCTAGCCAAGAGCGTCGGACAGGCCGCCGGCCTCGGTGACCACGCCACCGACGCCCAACGCGACCACGCCCGACGGCTGCACGCCGAACTCCGGGTCACTCCGTGCTCGCCGCGGTGTCCCGTGTGGCTGCTCTACGGCGTCCACCCAAAGGCGCCCGGCACTCGATGACCCCGGGGCGGTGCAAGGGCAAGGCCCACCAGCCCGAACACCTGGGGATCGCCGGGCGCCGGGTCCTGGTCTCCCGCAAATGGTCCAACAAGACGCTGGACGACCACCGCGCTGAGCGCGGCGCGTTTGTTCGGCAACTCCTCCACACCGCCGGTATTCAACCTGCCCACGGCCCCCACGACGGCCCCTACCAATGGGAACGCCCCGCACCTACCGACCCCGACATCCCACCCCGGGCCCTTCTACTCCTCCAGGCCGTCGCCGAACGACAGCGATGGAAAGCCGAATACACCGCAGCACAACTCGCCACAAGCGGCCCACCACCCGACAACGGTTCGGCAAGTCACGATCAGGCCGCCTGAGAGGAGACGGCGATGTGCTGCAACGGACAACCAGTCCATACCGCTCTGATCAGCAGAAACGAGCCTGGTAAGGCTGACACGGATACCCCGCCGCTCCGCGCCGTTGGGGGCGCCCACGTGAGTACCCATCAACTGACCACAAATCCGTGTGGGGTCGACGAGGGACATGATATGGATGCAATCGCGGCGCTCAAGTCACTTCCACCGTTGATCGCCATTCCCACAGCCGCCAAGCTGCTCGGCATCAGCAGGTCGGCCGCGTACCGATACGCGGCGATGGGCGACCTGCCCACTAGGCATCTCGGCGGCCGGGTCTACATCGTGACATCTCTGCTCTATGACCTCATCTCGAACGCAGATAATGGAAGTGAGGCGGCCTGATGGCCAACAGCAACCGTCGGCGCGTCCCGGGAGTCACCGTTTACCGACGCGGGAAGAAGTGGTCTTACACAATCTATGGTGAGCCCGATATTCTCACCGGGAAGCGGGATCGGATCAATGCTGGCGGGTTCGACTCCGAAGATAGCGCGTGGGCGTCCGCTTTGAGGAAGCACGCGGAGATAGATCGCGGCCGAAAAGTCAAGCCATCCACACGCACTGTCGAGCAGTTCCTCACAGAGTGGCTCGGCAGCGTCAAGCACTCGCTCAAGCCGTCCGCATATGAGAATTACTCGACGAATGTGGCGGCTTACATCATTCCGAAGATCGGCCACCGCAAGCTGCAAGACATCTCGGTACCGGTCCTGAACGCGTTCTACGTTCATTTGCTCGAAGCCGGCCGGGTCAAGACCGACGGCAACGGCAGGATGTACGAGTACTGGCGCGACCATCGCACGCTCCGCAACGGCCTTGGCCCAACCCCAACCGAACTCAGCAAAGCATGCGGCACCTCGTATCAGGCGGCAAAGGAGGCCGTCTGTCGCTACCGGAGAGGCCGGGTACCCGCGGAGTATCTCACTGGCCTGTCGCCGAAGTCGGTGCGCAATGTCCACCGGCTGTTGCATCGAGCGCTCAGCGACGCCGTTGCATGGGACTACCTGGTCTTCAATCCGGCCGAACACGCGAGCCTGCCCCGGGAGCGTCGCCGTGGCCGGAGCATTCCTCAACCCTGGTCGGTCGAAGAACTCGCACAGTGGCTACGGCGCGCCCAGGAGGACCGGTTCGCGGGTATGTGGGTCCTGGCTGCCACAACCGGCATGCGACGCTCAGAGCTGCTCGGAGTTCGCCGTGACTCGCTGGACCTCGGCGCCGGAACACTCACGATCGACGAGACCCTCATCTCGGTGGCTGGCCGTGCCGAGGAGTCCGATGGTAAGACAGAAGCGGGAGTGCGGACCGTGTCCCTGGATGCCTTCACTATCGCGGCCCTCCGGCGGCATCTGGCCATGCTCGACGTCGAGCGGCAAGCCTTCGGTCCCGCCTACGCGGCGGGCGGCTGGCTGTTCGTCTGGGAGAACGGGCAGCGGCCGCACCCCGACACCGTGACGGGCATGTTCAACCGCCTCGTCGACGCAGCCGACTCCCGGCGGATCGGGCTTCACGATGTGAGGCATACGTACTCGACGCTTTCGCTCGACTCCGGCATCGAACCCAAGATCCTTAGTGATCGGGTCGGCCACTCCAACCCGACCGTCACGTTCCAGATCTACGCCCATCGCTCGACCGGGCGGGACCGCACTGCGGCGGAAATCATCGGCCGCTTGATCGAGGAGGCCGTC
The DNA here is from genome assembly GCA_023252195.1 of Pseudonocardiales bacterium. Classification (GTDB taxonomy): domain Bacteria; phylum Actinomycetota; class Actinomycetes; order Mycobacteriales; family Pseudonocardiaceae. The sequence goes on along the minus strand of JAHEXI010000004.1, from coordinate 221,207 downwards.
AGCGGTTCGGAGGGCACCGCCCCCGAGGCATGTTGACCGGATTTTTTTACTACCGTTCTTACTACGAGGGCATGGAAACGGCCCCCAGAATGAAGTCTCTGGGGGCCGTTTCCACTGGTAGCGGGGGTAGGATTCGAACCTACGACCTCTGGGTTATGAGCCCAGCGAGCTACCGAGCTGCTCCACCCCGCGTTGGTAAGCGTCACCATACGCGGGCAGTCACCGGGGGAGCAAATCGGGGGTCCCCCGCCCGACCAAGGCCCGCGAACGCCGAAGTAGACCAGCGGCAAGGCGGCGTTTGGCGGGGACCATCGCGACGCGGCAGCTGCGCAGCCTCGTGTCGTGACGTCCAGCGAGGACGTGTATAGGCCTGATCATCATCGTGACTCCATTACGTCGAGCTGCGCCGCCAGGTCCGGCAACGCGCGTACGGTCCATCGACCTGCGTGGTTTCGAGACGCGAGACACCCGTCGATGCGAACAGCCGTCGGTCGGCCTCACCCGCGCTTCACCCGCAGAAAAGCTGGAGGACACACTCACATATCCCGATAGCCCATCTCATACAGTCCACCGGAGTCGGCCGCGCAGAGTGCGTCGCCGAGCGCGGGCAGGCCGAGCGCCTTGAAAGCGCGCGCAACCTGGCTCCGGTATTTTAGAATATCAGATTTGATTGCATTGATATCACTCGGGACACACTCCACAACTGCTCGTGCGATCGACTCGGCCACCTCGTCGGGAGGCTTATTCTGACTGATTCCGCGCAAGTACACGTAGTTCGACGCGAGGCAGCCGACTGCTCGACCGACGAAGGCTATCGCGGGGATTTCGGCAACACCTAATGGTCCGCCCGCCGCCCCCATTTTTAGAAAGCCCTCCTCCTGCAAGCGCCGCCGGATGCGGGACTCTATCGATGGGCGATCGCCCGTGGATAGAATATCTTCGGGAATTGACGCGAGTGCTCGATCGAGCACTTCCAGCTCAGGCTCCGACAGCTGAGCGTACGATGCGAAGTCTGTTTCTTGTGCTTGAGTCATTGTTTGTGCCTCCATGTTTGCCAGCCCTGACCCGCGCCAGATACCTTAGCGAACCACTCCAGTGAGTGCGCCGACTCGAACCCAACCTCGGCCAGCGGACCGGGTCACCGGTCAGCCACCGCCGCCGGCTGGTGCGGGAGTAGCCCCACCCCCGGCTGCCGCGGCGGCTGTGTCAAACCGCTTGGTAGCCGCGTCGAGGTCGGCCAGCGCCTTGCCCTGAGAGTTGAAGTCGCCCGCAGCCTGCGCTGCCCGCAGGCGCTTGATCGCATCGGCTATGTCAGCAACGGCTTGACGCATGCTCTGACTGGCCACTCCAGCGCCGGCCGACGCGGGAAGTTGTGCCGCGCTCTGATTCGGCGCTGGGCCCATCTGGTCCGGCGAAGTGGTGGCATCCCCGGCGCCGGCACCGAAGACCTGGTTGAGCGCCTCACGCAGGGTCGGGGCGTAACCGATCCGGTCGCCGTAGGCCACCAGTACCCGATTCAGTTGCGGGAACGCCGCTTGCTGGTTCGCTCGCTCGATATAGACCGGTTCCACGTACAACAGCCCGCCGCCCACTGGGAGTGTAAGCAAGTTCCCATAACGCACATCGGTCTCAGACTGCCGCAGCAAGTTCAGCTCCGCGCTCACTTGCGCAGAGGACACGAATCTGTTTTGGACTTGCTCTGGACCCAGCGTCTGAGAGTCACCGGGCAGCTCGAGCACCCGGATCTTCCCGTAATCTTGCGGGTCGGACCCTGCTGAGATGTAGGCCGCAAGGAACGGTCGGCGGAGGCTGACCAGCGCGCTGGTCAGCTGGAACTCAGCTGGCCCCCGCCCGATCGGCGGACCGGCCAGCACGTAATACGGCGGCTGGTCCACTCCCTGCTGATTCTGCGTCGGATCGGTGGGAACATTCCAGAAGTCGTCGTTGGTAAAAAACACCGACGGATTGTTCACATGATAACGCGCGAGCATCTCCCGCTGCACCTTGAACAAGTCTTCCGGATAGCGGAAGTGCGCCCGCAGCTCGGGGCTGATCGCACTAGCCGGCTGCACGGTGCCGGGGAAGACATTCATCCACGTCCGCAGTACCGGATCGCTTTCATCCATCGCGTACAGCGTTACGGTGCCGTCATAGGCGTCGACCGTAGCCTTCACCGAGTTCCGGATATAGCTGATCTCATCATCCGGCAGACGGACCACCCCGGTCAGCGAGTCGGTGGTCGCCTGACCCAACACGGTCCGCTGCGCGTAGGGGTAGCTGTCCAGCGTCGTGTAGCCGTCGAGAATCCACTCGATACGGCCGTTGATCACCGCTGGATAAGGGTCGCCGTCGACGGTGAGCCAGGGCGCGACCTTCTCCACCCGATCCCTCGGATGCTGATTGTAAATGATCTTTGAATCGGGCCCGATCGCCTGATTGAAAAGGATGTTGCGCTCGCCGTAGTACGCGGCGAACATCAGTCGACTCGCCCAGCTCCCGAGCGGAACCCCACCCTTGCCTTGATAGGTGTAGTTCTCGGGGCGGCCGTCGAACTCCCGAGCAGCGGCCCCAGGGTCCCCCCCAACGATCGCGTAGTCGTCGATCAACTCGCCGAAGTAGATCCGCGGCTGTTGGACAGGGATATCGCCTTGCCGCGAGGTGTCCGACACGGTGAACACCGGGTAGCCGCCCTCCCCGGAGCCGGCGTCTTTCAGCGCGGAGTTCACGGTGTTGGCCGGGGCGGCAACGAAGCCGTTGCCGTGGGTGAAGGTGAGGTGCTGGTTGATCCAGGTTTTCTGATTCTCGGCCAACGACTTCGACTCCAGCTCACGGACCGCAACAATGTAATCCTGCGTCTTACCGTTGACTGTGTAGCGGTCGACGTCGAGTTTGTCCGGGAAACCGTAGAAGTTCTCCCTTTGCTGCAGCTGCGTGAAGGTAGGAGACAGCACGCTGGGATCCAGCAGCCGCACGTTGCCGATCGTAGCGGTGTCGGCCTGCACGTCAGCCGGCGACGCGTCGCTACGCCCGGAGTATTGGGAATACACGACCTGCCGGTCGGTGATGCCGTAGGCCGCCCGAGTGGCGGCGATGTTGCGCTGGATCGACGGCGCCTCGCGGACGTTGGCGTTGGGCCGGACCACGAACTGCTCCAGGACCGCTGGCCACGCCGCGCCCACCAGGATGCTGGACAGCAACAGCAGTGCGATAGCGATGGCCGGCAGTTGAAGGTTGCGCAGCACCGCGCCAACGAAGAAGGCGATCGCGCAGATCACCGCGATGCACATCAGGATGATCTTGGCGGGAAGTACCGCGTTGAGGTCGGTGTAACTGGCCCCGGTGAACAGCGGGTTACGTCGGGAGAACAGCAGCTCGTAGCGATCCAGAAAATAACCCAGAGCTTTGAACAGCACGAACGTGCCCGCCAGTATCCCGAGCTGGACCCGGGCCGGGCCGGAGAGTTGCCCGCCTCGGCCGGCCAGCCGCAGACCACCGAACAGGTAGTGGGTGAGCAGCGCACCGAGGAAGGAGATCACCACGGCGAGAAAGGCCCAGCCCAGCAGCTTCCGATAGAACGGCAGCTCGAAGGCATAGAAGCCGACATCCTTGTGGAACTGCGGATCGGACACGCCGAAACTCGTGCCATGTATGAACATCTGCACGGTCTGCCAGTCACCCAGCGCGGACAGCCCGGCGATCAGGCCAACCAGTACGGGCACGCCGATGCCCACCAGGCGCAGGCGACCGACGATGGCTGTGCGATACCGCGCCACCGGATCTTCCGGCCCCGCCACCGGCACGAACACCGGCCGGGTGCGGTAAGCGACAACGATGTTCAGCGCCAGCAGCCCGCCGACAACCAGTCCCACAATGAGGAACTGAACGAGACTGGTGACCAGGACGGTGGAGAACACCGACCGGTAACCCACCTCACCGAACCACAACCAGTCCACGTAGGTGTCGATCAGCCGCGATCCGATGATGAGCGTGGCCAGCGCAGCTGTACCAACGGTGATCAGAATCCGAGCGCGCCGAGAAAGCGCGGGAACTCCGACAGATTGCCGGTTGGCCACAGAACACTCTCCTGGCGACGACAGTGGTGCAGTGCGGACCGGACCCGTTGGCGTAGCCGGTGCCACGTCGGGTCAGTCCTGTCTGTCCAACTCTACGGAGGCCCTCAGGGTTCCGATCCTGGTGCCCGCACCGCTACCGACGGTTCCCAGCACCGATGCGACGATGGTGCAGTGAGCGAGCCACCGCCGTACCCATCCACGCTGTCTCATGCCTTGCCTGCCACGGCGCGCGAGGTCGAGGAGTTCGTGGCAGCCGCCGGGTGGGATCAACCGCCGCAACTGTTCGCCTTGGTGACGACGGTGACTCTGCTGGCCAACCAACCAGAACTCGCCGAGCAGCTGGACGCGCAGGCCCCGCTCACGCCAGTAGCTCAGGACACCCTGCCCGAGGGTGAGCTCGATGTTGCGCTGGCCGGCATCGAATGGCCTGACTCGGTCGCCGGCTGCGCGTTAGCGCAAGAAATCGTGGTACTGCCACCGAAGGCGCAGGCTGCTCTCGGCGAGCTGCCCGATGACCCAGAGCAGGCCCGTCACGCCGCTGCCGCGCATCCGCAGCGGCGGGAAGGCAGGCTGGTCGCTGCGGTGCTGCGGGACGGAGTCGGAGCCTGTGTGTTGCGGCTACGTGCCGATCCGAAAGACGATCTCAGCCGGGACGAGGTCGTGGAAGATCCCCAGCTAGCCCCGAATCTGCTCCATGCACTGCTGGCAACCTTGGGTTAACAGCCAGCTGGCTGTTGGCCCGCTCGAATCGCGTCCAGCGCGTGCACCGCGTCCGCCAGGGTGCCCACCCGCACCAATCTCAGCCCCGCGGGTGCCCGTTGGATGGCCTCGGTGCAGTTCTCGGCGGGCACCAGGAACACCGACGCGCCAGCTTCCCGAGCGCGAATCATCTTCAGTGGGATGCCACCGATCGGACCTACTTGACCTGCCGGTGCAATCTCGCCGGTGCCCGCCACGAAGGTGTTATTCGTCAGCGCACCCGGTGTCAATTTGTCCACAATCGCCAGCGCGAACATCAAGCCTGCTGAGGGACCGCCCACGTCGGCCAGGGTGATGTCGATGGCGAAATTCACGTCGGGAGCTTCGGTCACCCCGATGCCCAGGTAGCCGCGGCCTGGTTGGGTACCCGCGCCGAGGGCGATCGCGACCTCCTGCGGCGGGCTGTCGCCGCGTTGGAAGCGGACCTCTACGAGCTGGCCGGGGTGGCTACCGGCGAGCAGGTCGACCACCTGTTGCGCGCTGCGCAGCAGGTGTCCGTCGACGGCCAGCAACCGGTCGCCGGCGGCGAGCTTGCCCTTCACTGCGCCGTTGGGAACCACCTGACCGACCACGACCTTGGTCGGATAACCCAGATAGCGCAGTGCAGCCGTTTTCGCATTGGCCTCCGAGCCTTGGAACATCTCCTTGTTCTGCATCTGCACCTGCTGCTCGGACAGTGTCGGCGGGAAGATCTCATCGCGGGGAAGCAGCTCGCTGCTCGCCGATATCCACAGCGCGAGCGCCCCGTAAAGAGTCACGTTGTCGACCACCGACACTGTCGTCATGTTGAGGTGACCGCTGGTGGGGTAGGTCTGAGTTCCTTTGATGTCCACCACTGTCTTGCCTGCCACGACACCCAGGGTGTTGAACGTGGGTCCGGGGCGAAGAGCGACGTAGGGCACCGTCGCAAACGCACCCAGTAACCCCAGCGCCATGGCGAGTCCGAGGCTGACCATCAGGGTCCAGGTTCGCCGGGTCACGGCCGAACAGCGTACGTGCCGAGGTTCCGCGTACCGTGGAGACATGAGCGACATGCCCTTCGGCTTCGGCTCCCAGGACCCTCGGGACCCCGACCGGAGGAACAATCCCGAAGACGGCGGCGGCTCCGGCGCCGATCCGGCCAACCCGTTCGCGGCCTTCGGCGCCGGTGGCTTCGACGTCGGCGCGCTGGGCCAGATGTTCACCCAGCTAGGCCAGATGCTCAGCCAAGGCGCCGCTGGTGGCGGTGGCCCGGTTAACTACGACCTGGCTAAGCAGATGGCGGTGCAGAAGCTGTCCACGACCGGGCTGCCCTCGGCCCAGCAGGCCACCGCGATCACCGACGCGGTGCGGCTGGCCGAGGTCTGGTTGGACCCCGTGACGACACTGCCCGCCGGGACCCACAGCAGTGCCGCCTGGGCGCCGCGGGACTGGGTAGAGAAAACCCTGCCCACCTGGCAGCGGTTGTGCGACCCAGTGGCCCGCCGGATGGCCGGCTCGTGGATCGAAGCGCTACCCGACGAGGTTCGCCAGACCGCCGGTCCCCTGGTGGCGATGGTCGAGCAGATGGGCGGGATGGCGTTCGGCTCGCAGCTGGGCTCGGCGCTGGCCCAGCTCGGTGGCGAGGTGCTCACCTCCACCGAGATCGGGCTGCCGCTGGGTCCGCTGGGCGTGGCGGCGTTGCTGCCGGCGGCCGTCGAGCAGTTCGCCGCCGGGTTGGGCCGCAAGGGCTCCGAGGTGACCGTTTTCCTCGCCGCCCGCGAGGCCGCGCACCACCGCCTGTTCGGGCACGTGCCGTGGTTGCGCCAGCGGCTGCTGGGCACCGTCGAGGAGTTCGCCCGCGGCATCCGGGTGGACCCTGACGCACTGCAGGAGCTCGCCCGCCACATCGATCCGACCGATCCGCAGAGTATGGACCAACTGGTCTCTTCTGGCGTGCTTGACCAGCAACACAGTCCCGAGCAAAAGGCCGCCCTGAACCGGTTGGAAACACTGCTTGCGCTGGTGGAAGGTTGGGTCGACGTCGTCGTCGCAGACGCATTGGGCGAGCGACTCCCAGGTTCGGATGCGCTGCGGGAGACGCTTCGCCGGCGGCGCGCCTCCGGAGGGCCGGCCGAGCACACCTTCGCCACGCTGGTCGGCTTGGAGCTGCGACCCCGCAAGCTACGGGTCGCTGCGCAGCTGTGGCGACAGCTCACCGAGCAGCAGGGCATCGAGGGCCGTGACGCGCTGTGGAACCATCCGGATCTGCTGCCCACAACCGCGGACCTCGATGATTCCGCTGCGTTCGTCGACCGGGCGGCCAGAAATGCCACTGACCTGGACGATCCGATCGCGGCGCTGGAGCGCACCGCGGGGCAGGCGCCCCGCGAGCAGCTCCCACCCGACCCCGAGGACTCCAGCGACGATCCACCCACGCGCCCCACGGAGTGACGTCGACAAGTACCCGAGCTATGCACAGACTGTCCACAGCTGTGGATAACCTGTGGACAGTCGTTTGATCCATCCAGTGGCACCATCCAGGATTGCGACATGAGTTCGCCGCGCTCACCCGCCACCACGTCCACCTCGATCCTGGAGGACGCTCGTCCGTGTGACGTTCCGGACCGGCTCAGACTCGCGCCGGGCCGGGTCGCCCTCTGGCGTTCTCCCAGTTGCCTACAGCTCGGGCTGGATCAGCAGCGCGCGATGGTCCTAGACGATGTGCCGGCGCCACTGGCCACCTTACTCAAGCGAATGGACGGCATCCGCAGCACCGCCGAGCTGGTCACGGAGGCTCAGGCAGCCGGATGCTCCCGCCGCGACGCCCTGATGATGCTTGCTGACCTGCACCGTTGCGGCCTGGTGCAGGAGGCCTCGGCCGCCGACAATGGCCCCCCAGGCTGGCACCGCGTCGCGCTGGACACCGAGGCGGCCAGCTGGTCGATACACGCGACCTGCGCGACACGACACGTGCTGTGCGCGCGTCAGCAAGCTACTGTTCGGGTGATCGGATCCGGGCGGGTGGCGGTGGCCGTGGCCACCGCGCTGGCCGCGGCCGGGGTCGGTCACCTGGGGTTGCATACCTCCGGCGCGGTCACCGCTGCTGACCTGGGCACCGGCTACCTTCCGGGCGATCTCGGCAAGACACGCGCAGCGGCGTCGGCGGATGCCGTTCGCCGAGCTGCGCCGGATGTGAGCGTCGCCGCTCGCCGCCAGCCAGACCTGGTCGTGCTGTGCGACGTGGTTGTCCCCGAGCCAGCGATGGTCGCCGAACTCCTTGAGACGCGGGTTCCGCACCTGATCGGCTACGCGCACGAAGGGACGGCGATGGTGGGTCCGCTGGTGTGGCCGGGGCGCAGTAGCTGCCTGCGTTGCGCTGAGTTGCACCGGGCGGAGGTGGACCTAGCCTGGCCGAAACTGGCGGCTCAGCTCGTCGGGCTGGTAGCGACTGCCGGGTTGGCCTGCACCCAGCTGGCTGCCGCGTTCACCGTCGAGCAGGTGCTAGCTGCGCTTGCCGGGCCAACTGCCGGTATGCCCGTCCCACCGACGTGGGGTGCCGCGTTGGAAGTGGATCCCGTTCGCGGCATCTTGCGTCGCCATCCGCGACCAACCCATCCACGCTGCGGCTGCGGCGCCAGATGACGCCTCGCTGCCACTACTGCGCGCAGCGCTGCCGGGAGACAATCACCCCGTGACCGACATCCCGCGCAGCGCCACGCAGCGAACCGCTCGGCTCGCGAGCCTTCCGCTCGGGGTGGCTGGGCGCGTCGCCGCGGGTTGGGGCCGGCGGCTGGCCGGGCACGATGCGCAGGTCGTCAACGCCGAGCTCAGCGCGCGCACCGCCGAGCAACTCTTTGCGGTGCTTGGTGAGCTCAAGGGCGGCGCGATGAAGTTCGGTCAGGCGCTGAGCGTGTTCGAGGCGGCGATCCCCGAACAGTTGGCGGCGCCGTACCGGGAAGCCCTGACGAAACTGCAGTCCGCCGCGCCGCCGATGTCGCCACAGTCCGTGCAGCGGGTACTCGACGAGCAACTCGGCTCGGGGTGGCGTCGCCGCTTCGCCGAGTTCTCCGACGAACCTACGGCGGCCGCCAGCATCGGGCAGGTACACCGGGCGGTGTGGCATGACGGCCGTGACGTCGCGGTCAAAGTGCAGTACCCGGGCGCCGGCGAGGCGCTGCGCTCGGACCTGCGGCAGCTGCAGAGGTTCAGCCGGCTGTTCCAGGCGATCGTTCCCGGCATGGAGGTCAAACCGCTGCTCACCGAGTTGCGCGACCGGATGGTCGAGGAGCTCGACTACCGTGACGAGGCCGATAACCAGCGAATATTCGCCGCCGCGTTCCGTGGCCATCCCGAGATCGCCGTGCCCTCCATCGTCGCCAGCTCGCCGAAGGTGATGGTGTCGCAGTGGGTCACCGGAACCCCGTTGGCAGAGATCATCCGCGGTGGCTCGCGGGCCGAGCGAGACGACATCGGTACCAAGCTGTCACTGTTCCACTCCTCGGCCCCCACCATCACCGGGTTGCTGCACGCGGACCCCCACCCGGGTAACTTTCTGCGGTGCGACGACGGCCGGCTCGGGGTACTCGACTTCGGCGCCGCGGCGAAGCTGCCCGGCGGGCCCCCGCGCACCTTGGGGGTCGCGACCCGGCTGGCTGTCGAGGAGCGGTCGGCGGAGCTGCTCGAGTTACTGCGCTCGGAGGGGTTCATCCGGCCGGGCATGCAGCTACGTGCCGGGGATGTGCTGGCTTACCTCAGCCCCTTCGCCGATCCGGTACGCACCGGCACCTTCCACTTCACCCGGGCCTGGATGCAGGCCCAAGCCGAGCGCGTAGGCGACTTCTCGGGCCCGGATTTCCGGACCGGGCGAGCGCTGAACCTGCCGCCCAGCTACCTGCTGATCCATCGGGTGAGCACCGGGACATTCGGCGTGCTGTGCCAGCTCGACGCCACGGTGCCGCTGCGCGGGATCGCTCAGCGCTGGCAACCAGGTTTCGCCGGCTGAGCATGCCACGCTGACTACCCGCTTGCTTGCGTCTGTTCCCGCTGCACCTCGTCATCGACGATGCGCCCATCGCGCAGCCGCACGACCCGGTTGGCGAAGCCGGCGACCTCCTCTTCGTGGGTAATAATCACAACCGTGCAGCCTGCATCGTTCAGTTCACCGAGCAATTTCATTATCTCGCGGCTGGAAGTGGTGTCGAGGTTGCCCGTGGGCTCATCGGCGAGCAGGATTGCGGGGTCATTTATCAGCGCTCGGGCGATCGCCACCCGTTGCTGTTGGCCGCCGGATAACTCATTGGGCAGGTGCTTCTGGCGTTCACCCAGCCCGACCTGTTCTAACGCCAGCCGGGCCGACCTGCGCCGATCCCGAATGCCAGCGTAGATCAACGGTAGTTCGACGTTTCGCGCTGCGGTCGTGCGCGGAATCAGATTGAATGACTGGAATACGAACCCGATCTTGCGACTGCGCACCTTGGCCAGCTGGTTGTTGGATAGCCGGCTGACGTCGGTGCCGTCAAGCAGGTAACGTCCGCTGGTGGGGACATCCAGACAGCCCAGGATGTTCATGAGCGTACTCTTGCCCGATCCGGACGGGCCCATGATGGCGACCATTTCACCGTCGTTTATGAACAGGTCCAGACCGTGGAGTACCGGCACCTCGACTTTACCCATCTGGTACGCCTTGGTGATGTCCTCAAGCTGGATCATTCCGCTCCTTCACTGGATTTTTTCACCGCCTGCGCAGGACCGATGTGTCAACGAGGCCCAGGCCCAATTCTGCGGTAGAGACCTCAAGCGCGCGTTAACTCGAGCGAGAGGTGTGAGCCTGGACACGCTATCGACTGCACTGCGCACACAGTGCGGCAGCGACGACTCACACATGGTGATGAAAGTCGAGAATTCGCTGGGAATTCGCTTGACTCCTTGCCTGCGGCGCCGCTGACCGGTTATGCCTGAGGAGTGTCCTGGACGGGCAGCGGGGTGTCGCGGAATCGGATGAAGGTCAGCAGATGAGCCTGCGAGAGGCGTTACTCATTGCGCTGCGCGGGTTACGTGCTCACCGGCTGCGCTCCGCGCTGACCATGCTTGGCCTCATCATCGGAGTCTCAGCGGTGGTCTTGCTGGTCGCCTGCGGTCAAGGGGTGCAGAACTCGGTCGACGCGCGCATCGAACCGATCGCCAACAACATCACCATCGTGCCGCAGGCCGCCAACCTGCCTGATGGGCCGCCCGCGCAGAACCTGACCGACGCCGACGCCGACGCGCTGGCGAACGCACCTGCGGTCGCCACTGTCACCCCAGCCTCCACCGGCACAGCCCCGATCGTGAGCAACAGCGTCACGCTCCTGTCGGCGACCACGATCGGCACCACCGATATCTGGGCCCAGACGAACAATCGAGACTTTCGGGCTGGGTCGTTTTTCGACGCCGCCCAGTACCACTCCAGCGCCAGGGTGGTGGTCCTGGGTCCTACCGTCGCGACCACCCTGTTCGGTGGGCCCGCAGCGGCGCTGGAGCGGACAGTGCAGATCAATCATGTGCCTTTCCGGGTCATCGGTGTCATGCAGTCCTACGGCCAGCAGCTTGACAAGACTGCGGTCATGCCCCTGACTACCGGCCGGCGCTACATCTTCGGTCCCGGTATCGGGGTTGGCAACACTGTGAACCAGATCACCGTGCAAGCCCCTGGACAAGCCGACGTGCCCGCCGCCATCGCGCAGATAACCAGCATTCTCGACACCCGCCACCACATCACAGACCCCCGCCGGCAGGATTTCCAAGTGCAATCGTTGGGGCGCCGGCTGGACACCTTCAACCAGATCGTGCGCATCCTCGTCTTGTTCACCCCGGCCGTCGCGGCGCTCTCGCTGGTGGTCGGCGGTATCGGAGTCCTGAACATCATGCTGGTCTCGGTTACCGAACGGACCCGCGAGATCGGGATTCGCAAAGCGGTCGGCGCCACCAGCCGCGCCATCCTCGAACAGTTCCTCATCGAGTCCGTCGTCCTGGCCGGCCTCGGTGGCCTCATCGGCGTCGGCCTCGGGATCGGGCTGTCCTTGCTTATCGGCCGCATCGCACCGGCCTTCGACCCAGCCTCCGGCGCCCTGGCCGGGTTCACCCCCGTCTTGTCGATCTTTCCCGTGGTCGTGTCATTCGCGATCAGCCTCGCAATCGGGCTCGTCGCCGGGGGCTACCCAGCCTACCGCGCCGCCCGGCTACTGCCCATCGAAGCCCTCAGATACCAGTAGAGCGGCAGCGTGCGTGCCAGTTGACTAAAGGCGTTCCGCGGCGCGGCCGGCCCGCCGATCGGCGTAGCGGGCCAGCCGTTGCCACCGGCGAGCGGTGGCCAGCCGCCGGGCTAACCGCTCGCGGCGGGCCCGGAGTTGGTCATCACGCATTCGGTCCCGGGCGAGTATTTCGTGCAGCAACATGTCGGTGTGCTCCAGCCAGGTCAATGATCGATGGCAGCGCGGTCGCTGCGACAGCGCAGGGTTGGACGTCGTGGTGGGCACGCAGACCCGGGTTGGGGGCTCGTGAAGAGCCCCCAACGGGTTAGGCGGCGGTTTCCCGTTCGGCGCGCTCGCGGTTGGCGCGGTCCTGTTCCAGGGCGGCCTTGCTGGGCCGGCCCCGCGGGCGCTTGCGAGGGACGACCGCACCGTGCTCGAAGATCTCGCCACCCCAGACGCCCCAGGGCTCCTGCCTGGACAGTGCGCTGTCCAGACAGCCGGCCTTGATCGGGCAACCTGCGCAAAGCCGCTTAGCCTGCTCCAGGTCGGCTGGCGACTCGGCGAACCAGAGATCCGGATCGTGTGCGCGGCAGGGCAGAGCGACTGAGCCAGAATGCCCGGTATCGAGCAGGTGGGCCAGCTCCGCCGCACTCAGCAGGTCGGGCAGCGCCCCCCCATCCAGCGGGACGGTCGCGGTCAGCACTTGTCTCTCCTCCTCGGTCGTGGTGCCGGTGGAACTCGCCGATACCGTGCCCGCCGCGGGATGAGGACCTAGCAACACATAAAGGCCGCGGATCCCGCTGCGGGGTCCGCGGCCTTTATGAGCCGGTTGCTGCTGGCTCGCGAATCAAGGCTCCGATGCGGACATACGCATGCGATCGGTAACGGGCTGATCAATGCCAATCGGGTGGACCAGAACCCGGTAGCGGGCCTGGAAGGGACTTCCAGCGCGCAACCGAAGCGCGCCAGCCGGCACGGTCCGCAGACGCTTGGACCAGGTCCCCCCAGGTACACTGAGGGCCCCGAACTGGCGGAGGTCGCGGGCGCCGGTGGTCATAGACGTCTCCATTGCCAGCACCTCCCTCCCACTCGGGCCACGCTCAGTGGCTGGATGATCCGCCCTGGTCAGTCGCATGCAACGACCGCCTCCAGGAGTAAGAGCAAGGTTAGAGCCCTGGTGATACACCGGCAACCCGATTTTCTTGCTTTTCGTACCCATCCCGGCGCTCGCCTTCAGCGCAACCGCGCCGGCGGGTCGTCCTGGGGCACCAGGCCGTGGAGAAAACGGCTGCGACGCCGCGGACGCCCCCTCTCACTGCGCGACAGGGCCCAGGACAGCGCAAGCCGGCGGCGGGCCCGGGTGATACCGACGTACAGCAGCCGGCGCTCCTCTTCCAGCGCAGCCTGGTCACCCTCGGCGTACTGGATGGGCAGCGTCCCGTCGACGAGCCCGACCAGGAAAACCGCGTCCCATTCCAGCCCTTTCGCCGAGTGCAGGGAGGCCAACGTCACTCCCTGCACAGCGGGTGGATGCGCCGCGTCGGCGCGGGCGTCAAGTTCAGCGACGAGCCGGCGAAGGTCGGCGTCCGGGGTGCTGTCGGCCAGGTCGTCAGCCAGCTCGGCCAGCGCGCGCAGCGATTCCCATCTGGATCGCGCGGCACTGCCAGCCGGCGGCTGCGTGGTAAGCCCCTGCCGGGCCAGAACCGCGCGAACGGTGCCGCTCAGAGCGGTCGCCGAACCCCCGGTGTGCGGGCGGGGCGAATATCCGGTAGCAGCCGCGCGCAGTCCGCGGATCGCCGCCCGGACCTCCGGGCGGTGAAAGAACCGCTCGCCCCCGCGGACCTGGAACGGAATCTCCTGGGCATCCAATGCCCGTTCGTACGCCTCGGACTGGGCGTTGACCCGGTACAGAACGGCGATCTCGGCAGCCGGGGTGCCGTGTCGCAGCAGCTCCGTGATGGCCTCGGCCACAGCGTTAGCCTCGGCGGGCTCGTCATCATGCTCAGCGAACGACGGCCGCGGACCGGGCGGCTGCTGGCCTGTCAGCTCCAGCCGGGCTCCCGCCGGCCGGCCGGCCGCAGCCGAGATCATCCGGTTCGCCAGTGATACGACCTGCGGTGTGGAGCGATAGTCGCGGTGCAGCCGCACCGTCACGGCATCCGGGAATCGCCTGGTGAACTCCAGCAGGAAGCGCGGGGTCGCGCCGGCGAAGGAGTAGATGGTCTGGTTCGCGTCACCGACGACGGTGAGGTCGTCACGGGCGCCCAACCAGGCGTCGAGCATCCGCTGCTGCAGTGGCGTGACGTCCTGGTACTCATCGACGACGAAGCAGCGGTAGCGGTCCCGGAACTCCTGCGCCACCGCTGAATGCTCCTCCAGCGCGGCGACGGTGTGTAGCAGCAGATCGTCGAAGTCGAGCATCCGGTTGCGGTTCTTGAGCTCCTCGTATGCGGCGTAGACACCCGCGACCTGTGCGGCCGGCACCGGGGTGGCCCGACGGGCCGCAGCCACCGCGGCGGGATAGTCCGCAGCCGTGACCAGGCTGGCTTTGGCCCACTCGATCTCACCGGCGAAGTCACGCAGCTCGTCAGCGCCGGCGCCGGCGCCGGCCCGCTGCGCGGCCTGGCCGACCAGCCGCAGCTTGTGCTCCAGCAGCGGCCACGGCTGGTCACCCACGACCTGGGGCCAGAAGTAACGCAGCTGGCGCAGCGCCGCGGCATGAAACGTTCGAGCTTGTACGCCGGCTATCCCCAGATCACGCAATCGAGTGCGCATCTCCCCCGCAGCGCGAGCGGTGAACGTCACCGCAAGGACCTGCCCGGGGGCGACATGGCCGGTGCGGATCAGCTGGGCGATCCGCCGGGTGATGGCGCGTGTCTTTCCGGTGCCCGCACCCGCGAGCACACAGACCGGTCCGCGTGGCGCGCACACCGCGGTGCATTGCTCATCGTCGAGCTCGTCCAGGGGATCCCGATCAGTTTGGCCGGTGCTCACGGTCGGCATCCTTGCAGAGCGCTCCGACACCTCCCAGCAACCGCCACGAAGCGTTATGATGCGTGACGTGCTCGGTCTGCAGACGGTTCGCGCGAGGATGGTGGGCCAGTGAAGATCCACGACCGGAAGCAGTGGGAGCGGGAGCTCAATGACCACATGCGCCGTCACGCCGCCGACCTACGCAAACCACCGCAGGCGCCACCCGAGCCCGGGATCTGGGTCACCGCGCGCAAAGCCTATCTCTGGACGATCCTGGTGATGATCATCACTAGCGTAGGATGGGCGATCGGCCTGTACGTCTTCTGACCGTCAGACGTCCTCGATAAATGCCGCCATCAGGGAAGTTCCACGCCGCCAAGGGCAGCGAGCGGGTCGGCCAGTCGTTTGCCATCGCCCACCACCACACCGGTGAACCGGGTCGGCGCGAAGAACTCAGCGGCGGCCTCAGCAACCTGCCCGGTCGTGACGGTCTGCAATCGGCCGGTATGGCTGAGTAACCAGTCGAGGTCCAGGCCGAGGGTCGCCAACGTGGCCAGGTGGCCGGCCAACCCCCGTTGCGACGAGGTGGCGATGGTCATCGACCCGATCGCGTACTGTCGAGCGCTGTCCACCTCGGAATCGTCGGGGGGAACGACGACCAGCCGCCCCAATTCGTAGCGGGTCTCCAGCAACGCGGCGGCGGTGACCTCGCTGGCGGTGTCCGCCTCGGCGACCAGTGTGGCCCCATGCCGGGTGAACTCAAAGCCACAGTGCGCGGCGTAGGTGTAGCCCTTGGCTTCCCGGACGTTCTCCACCCAGCGCGAGGAGAAATACCCGCCGAATACCAGATTCGCCACCTGCAGCGCCGGATAGCGTTCGTGATTGCGTGATACTGCCTGTGCGGACATGCGCAGCTGGGACTGCACTGCGCCCTCGCGATGGACCAGTTGCAGGTCACCACCTGTCAGCTCGGGCAACACCGCCAACTCGACTGCAGGGTGATCGGAGCGCCAGCCCGCCAGGGCCGTCTCCACCGCTTCGACTGCACGGTCGGGGACGATGTCGCCGACCAGCACCAGGACGGCACCGCCGGGCGCCACCGAGCGACGGTGCAGGGCGCGCACTGCGGCCTGCGTCACGCCGGCAACGTCAGCGACCTCCGGCCATTCCCGGGCGAACGGGTGGTTGCCGTAGCGGCGGCGCTGCAACGCCTCGCGTGCGATCACTTGCGGCTGCGAACGGTTCATCGTGAGCCGCTCCACCAGGCGGTCCCGCTCCCGGGCCACTTCGGCGGTGGCGTACGAGGCCGAGGTGAGCGCGTCGCCGAGCACGTCGAGCACCACGTCGAGCCCGCTGGCCAGCGCTGATCCTGACACCGACAGGTGCTCTGGATCCACCCCGGCGGACAGGTCACCGCCGACGGCGCCCAGCATCTTGTCGATGTCGAACCGATCCCGCCGCGGCGTACCACGAAGCAGCGTCATCGCCAGCACTTCGGCGCGGGCCGGATGGGTGCGCTGCGTGCCGCCGAACGGGATCTCCAGGTGCAGCTCCACCATCGGCACCGCCGGCCGTCGCACCGCGATTACCCGCAGCCCGCTGTCGAGCACGGTGTCCACGGCAAACGGGGCGATTGGCGTGCGCGGCGGACCCAGCGACGGTAGCGGGCGGGGCCCCAGCTCGGTCCTGCCGATCTGCTCGGCGCTGCGGTGCCGCATCACGCCTCCTGTCCTGCTGCTGAAGAGGCGGGCTGGACGATCAACACCGCGCGGGAGTCCGGTCGTAGCGCCGCAGCGGCGCTCGCGATCTGCTCAGCGCCCATGGTCGCCACCATGACGGGCAGCTCCGCGATCAGCTCGGCACGCCCATGTAGCAGCTCGAAGGCACCGATGGCCATCGTCCGCGACACCAGCCGGTCGTGTTCCCGGAACACTGTCGCGGCCCACCGGGCGGTGATCCGAGCCAACTCGTCTGCGTCCGGTCCGTCCGCGGCGAGCCGGGCGATCTCCTCGTCGGCTGCTTCGATCACCCGGTTGACGTCGACCGTGGCTGGATGGACGGCGGTGATGGTGAAGGTGTCCGGATCGCGCGCGTCCAAGGGCGCACCGAACAGACCGCAGCGGGCACCGATGTCGGTTGCTAACGCGTCGGTGTGCACGAGGCGTTGCTCTAACCGGGAGGAATCTCCGTCGGACAGCACCGCGGCGAGCACCTCGTAGGCGAGGTAGCCGTCGAAACCGGCGGTGGGATCGGGCAGCCGGTAGCCGATGGCCAACGCGGGTAGCGGGGCGAGCGGATCCGGATGGTCGTGGCGCCGCTCTCGGTCCGGTGGCGGCTCGGCGAACGACGGTCGCACCGGAACCGGCCGGCTGGGAACGTCGTCGAAATGTCGGTGCACCAGCTCGACAGCGGCATCGACCTGGAAGTCCCCGCATATCGTGATTACTGCATTGCCCGGCGCATAGTATTCATCGAAAAATGCCGCGCAGTCGTCGACGGTGGCCGCTTCCAGCTCGGAAAAGTCACCGTATCCATTGTGCGCGTTGGGAAAGGTGTCATAGAGCACCGGCGGCAGCGTGATCCACGGGAATCCGCCATAGGGCCGGTTCAGTACGTTGAGCCGAATCTCCTCTTTGACCACGTCGACCTGGTTGCGCAGGTTTTCCGTGGTGATCCGCGGGGCCCGCATCCGGTCCGCCTCCATGAACAGCGCACGCTCCAGCGCTGCCGAGGGCAGTACTTCGAAGTAGTTGGTGTAGTCGGGGTGCGTGGATCCGTTGAAGGACCCACCCGAGGACTGCACGTGGCGGAAATGCGCGAGCTTCTCCAGACTCTCGCTACCCTGGAACATCAGGTGTTCGAAGAGGTGCGCGAAGCCAGTGCGACCCTCCGGCTCGGAGCGGAAGCCGACGTCATAATGCAGGCCGACGGCCACCACCGGAGCGGATTGGTCCGGGCTCAGCACCACCCGCAGCCCGTTGGACAAGGTCTCGCGGTGCAGCTCCACCGTGGGTGACGGAATGCGGGTCATGAGACCACCCTACGGCGGTCGGCGCTGAACTCTCTGCGCAGCCGCCACGCCAGCAGCGCACCGGCAATCCCGGCGACCGCGACACCGCCAGCACCCAGCCGCTGCCCGTTCGACGAAGTGGTTGGCACCCCGGTCCCAGCGAGACGGGCTACCAGCTCACCCGCGGGCAGCGGGTCGGGCACTTCGACGGCCAGCACCTCACCCAGCCGATGACCGCAGCCATCCAGCCGACCCGTTACCTCGCGACCGTCGAGCAACTCGACGCGCACCAGGTCCTGCGCGTCGGAAGGACCGCAGAGCACCGACTCCACCACGGTGCCCTGACCAGCACGGACAACACCGGCGGCGGATGGCCACATCAGCCACCCCATACCCATCGACCCCAGTCCCAGCACTAGAACCAGAACCACAACACCCGCACCCGCCGTATCCCTGCCGCTCACCCGGCGCATCCTAGACCGCGCCATTCGGAGCCGAATCGCTGTCACGCCGGACCACAGAGCGTCATTCGGCTCCGAATGACGCCGCATCCGGGGGTCAGACGCGACGTAGGCCGGCTTGGAGGGCTCCGGCTTCCAGCGCTGGTAGGCCGAAGGCTTCGACTGGGCCTAGGGCTCCCGGTCCGGACACGCCGTGCTCGGCGGCCCGCTGCGCGCCCCAGGCAAGCAGGTTCGCTGTGAGCTGGTAAGGATCGCCAGATTCCAGGCGGACCTGCGCCAAGGCGGTGCCGGCGGCGTCGTAGGCGGTGCCCACGACGTGCGAAGTAACCTGCGCCAGGGCCGATGGATCAGGCTCTTCGGCGATCCAATGCGCCGCGAACTGCCCGATTCTGCGGACCGCCGAGCGCGCCCCGGGCAACGCCAGCAGTGCCGGGATAACTCGGGAGGACAGCTGCAGCGCGCGCGCCGCAGGTCCGAAGAAGCCGAGGTAGACGTCGACCTCGGGAAGCCCTACCCGACCAGCGAGCCGGGGAAGTGAGTAGTGCTCCGTGGAACCGATGGTCAGCGCCGGGCAGTCCCGGCCGCCCACCGAAAAGGTCCGCATCCGCGACCCGGTGGGTTCTGGCTTGATCCCGGCTCGCCAGGTGAAGCTCTGCTCGGTGACCAGCCCCACAATCGAGGCGAACGTGCCGCGACTGATGACCGGAGACCGGCCAGTTCCACCAATCAGATAACCGACCTCGACCCGGTGCACCCGGCCACCCGAGCTTCCCAGCGCGAGGGCGCCGGCGAGGTTGCCGGGCACGTAGTCGTGACCGAAGGCGGTGATCAAGCTAGCCCCGGTCTGCTGAGCCCGGGGGCCGAACTCCTCGAACACCCGACGGATGAACGGGGGCTCGCCAGTCGAGTCGAGGTAGATCGCCCCCACGTCGACCGACGCGCTCAGCGCTGGACCGCCGAGCCGGATGAACGGGCCGACGGTGCTGACCAGCACGTCACCCCGGCCGATCAGCGCCCGCACCGACGCGGCATCGCCGATGTCAGCAGTCACCACGTCCAGCTTGCCGAACCCCAGCTTCTCGAGCCGCTGCGCGAGCGACGTGAGCCGGCCCGGGCTGCGTCCGGCCAGCACCGGCCGCAGACCCCGCCGCACCATCGCCTCGGCGGTCCGACGACCGGTGTACCCAGTCGCGCCGAACAACACGACCACAAGCCACCCCTTTTGTGGCCTCAGTCCGCCCGCAACGCTCGGGCCAGTTCGGCGCGGCTGCTGATCCCCAGTTTGGCGTAAGCGTTGGCCAGGTGCGCCTCCACTGTCCGCACTGAGAGCACCAGTCGCTCCGCGATGGCCTGATTCTTCATGCCCTGCACCACCAGACTGGCGACCTCGCCCTCCCGGCTGGTCAGCGGTCGCGGTGCGAGCTGCTCCAGGGCAGGAGTGCGGATCTCTTCGCAGGCTCGGGCCAGGCTGGCAGCTCGAGCTGTGGATGCGGCCGCTCGACGCCGGTCACCGGCGCGCAGGTGCGCCGCCGCAGCGTGCGCAGCCGCGTCGGTAGCCAGCAGCCGGGCTCCCATCACTTCGAACTCCGCCGCCACCTCATCCAGCGGTCCACCGGCGTTGGCCGCCGCCGCCTGCGCGTGCGCGCTGTAGGCGGCTACCAGCGGACCTTCGACCTGGCCGGCCAACTGCCGCAACCGTCCCACCACCTGGCTGGCCCGGCCCAGCCGAACCACGGTGTGCAGGGCTTGGGCCTCAACGGCACGCTCTCCCATGCCGGCCGCCACCGACGCTGCGCGCAACGCCCGATCCGTCGCCTGGCAGATCCGGTCCTCAGCAGCCGCTTGCCAAGCCTCCGCCAACAACCACTCCGGCTCGAACACCGCGCAGTGGTGGCCAACTCCGCCGCTATCCAACAGCCGCCGCGCGGCCGCGGCGTCGCCGAGCTGAGCGTGGGTCTGCGCAAGCAGCGCAATACACAGTTGTCCAAAACCGCCCGGATCAATCTGGCTCAGGCCGGCCACTGCTTCAGACAACCACCGGACGGCGGTGCGCGGACGTCCAGCGGCCAGCGCTGACCACCCGACATGGGCAGCCGCCAATGCATCCCCGGCCCACTGCGGCTGAGTCATACACCATTCGTGCAACTTGGTTGCCCGAGCCACGGCGTCATGCACGCGGCCAGCGAGCAACAATGCCGACAGCTCACCATGAGCCAGCAGTTGCCGGCATAACGCCATCTCCGGCTCGATCGTGCACCGCGAAAGCGCCGCCCAGCCACCCTCCACCGCCGAGAGCGCCTCGGTGATGCGACCGCGGGCGGCCAACCCCGCCGCGGTCGCGCTCGACGCCCACATCGTCGCCTCCGCGCTGACCCCTTCTGATGCCAGAATCTCCGCACCGGACTCCGCAGCCTGCTGGGGACGTCCCGCGAAAAACGCCAGCACACCATGGACGGCGCTGGTGTGGCGGCACGTCTGGTTGTCAGCCGAGTCGGCAGCTGCCTTGTGCAGGATGGCTTCGGCCTTCGCCACCTGGCCAAGGCCAAAGAACAGATTCAGGGCCCGCACCACAGCCAGATGCGATCGGTCCTCCGCCGAGGTGGCGAATGGCGCTGCCGTCGCAGCCACCTGCTCGGCACGATCGGGCTGGCCCTGCCAGCGCACCGCCTCGAGCAACGCCAGATGCGCCCGCATACCGTCCCGGCCGTCGCTGCCGTCAATCGCCGCCTGTGCCATCCGAGCGGCATTTTCATGATCCAGTAGTGCGTTGGCGTGCACCGCGGCATCCGCCAACAGGCTGGCGTGTGCACCGGGTTGGTCGCTGTCCAGCAGCAGCAGGCCGGCACGCAGCAGATCGTCCTGGCGTTTCCAGGGCAAATGGGTGTTGGCCAGCCGGCGGCGCAGCCGGCAGGCATTGGCCTCCGGCAGCTGGTCGCGAACCACCGTGGCGTAGATCGGGTGGGCCAGCCACACTTCGGCCCGCCAGCCACTGTTGACCACGGTCACCAAGCCGCGACGCTCCAGCACCGCGACCACCTCCGGGTTGATCAGGCTCGCTACCCGCCCAAGACCCAGCGGCTCGTCGGTGGCCAGTAACTCCAGCGCGGTCCGCTCATCAGCGCCCAGTCCACCCAGCTGGGCCCGGACGATCTCGCGTAGCCGGGGAGTGGGCTCCATCCGGCCCTCCCAGCGCCAGACGTCCCCGCGCATCCGCAGAGCACCGGTCTCGCACCCGCCCTCCACGAGCTCCCGCAGGAAAAGGACGTTGCCGCGAGTGGCGCGCCACAACCGCTCGATCGTGCGGCTGTCCACCACCCCGCCGAGCACGCCGGTCACCAGCCGCTCCAGCTCCGCGCGCGGCAGCTGCGCCAGCTCCAACCGGTCGGCTAACCCGTTCTTCCACAGCGTCACCACTGGATCGGGAGCAGGCTCTCCGGTCCGAACGGTCAACACCACACTCGCGGTGCGGGTCAAGGTCAGCTGATGGAGCAACGTCACCGACAGCTCATCCAGCAGATGCGCATCGTCGATCCCGATGACCAGCCGGTGGCCATTGCCCTGCTCGGCGATTGCGGCGCCGGCGCGCTGCAGCAAGGTCAGCGGATCAGACACCGTCCCCACTGAAGGGAGCAGGTGCGCCACCGCGCCCAGCGGTATCGCGGCCGCCGCACTGGTCCCCGCCGCCCACTGCGTCACCCGACCACCGCGTTTGGCGACCGCCAGCGCTTCCCGCGCGAGTCTGGTCTTGCCCACCCCGGCCGGGCCGGCGATGACCACACTGCGTGATTCCCCACTAGTTAAACGCTCAGCGATAAACTGCAACTCTAGGTCACGTCCCGTGAGCGTCCACGGATCCGTCCTCATAGCTGCCCCGACCAACGCGCTCGGTACCTCGCGCTGGTCGGAGGCACAGTGGATGGCATGGTGCGAACTTCCGACCGCCCCCAGCCCCTCTGATACATTGGCTACGCCCCCCCGCGTCGCGCCAATAGCTGACCAACTACCCCTTGGGTCAGCATATGCTAACGGTGACGAAATCGCCATGGGCGACACGTCAAGTAATGTGGATATTAGCGCGAGTATGGATCGCGAGATCCGTGCTCGGTAACCGTGTGTGCTCATTCGGTGACAGTGCGTTCAGGTGCATTCGATCACTTAACAATGACCGTCAATTACTTACGGTGAATCCGGCACTATCGACGACATCCCCGACGTCTGGGAGCGGGTGACGCTCGGGTTGCCCCGATAGCGAAGCACCGAGGCACCTGCGGCCTGTACCGCTAGCGTGTCGGTCACCGTCACGGTGGCATGGCTGGCCCCGGACAGCGTCGCGTCAAGATAGCGGACGGTGAGATCTGCTAGCGGCAGCTGGCTGGCTCCCGCCGCACTGAAACTCAGCTGCGCAACATTCCCGGACAGCGCCAGGGTACCGGCGCCGGAGACCGTCGCCTGCACCCGACCGACCATGACAGGGCCGGTGATTGCGCTGGTCCCAGCGATGTTCAGGTGCAGCGCGGGGCTAGTCAGCGTTGGGTCCAGAATTACCCGACTGGCCCCCGCGGTGGCCAGTCGATCGAGCTGGCCCACCGTGACATCAGCGGACAACGTCGCATTTCGGACACTCATACCCGGCTTGATCCCCAGACGTAGCTGGCCGCCGGTGACGGTGGCCGCGACGCGATCAGTCAGGTTGTCATCCATCGTGACCACGGCCTGTGCAGAGCGGGCCGTCCTGAGGTGCACCACGAAATTGGCCTCCGCCACCACCGAGGTGACCCCGGACAGATCTACCGTCCGGGTGGTCAGCCGACCAGAACCAGCCACCGCACCGGGATCGGAGAAACTACCTCCCCCAGTACCATCTACACCATCACGGCCATCAGCACCGTTGCCGCCGTTGCCGCCGTAACCATTGCCGCCCCAACCGCCATAGCCATTGCCGCCGTTGCCCCCGGTACCGCCGCCATTAGCGTCACCGCCATTTCCACCGTAGCCATTTCCGCCGCTACTACTGGTACCGGGACTGCCGGTGCCCGCCATGCCGGGAGTTCCGCCGGCCGACGTGCCGAGGCAGCCGGCCAGCGAGCCCACCGCGGCGAGGACCGCCACCGCGCTACCAAACCGTCCGGTCCACCGCCCCGTGCCACGAAGTGCGCCACGTTGCGTGCCACCGTTCGGGGACACCAACACTTAGATCCTCCCTGCGCTGACCGCCGCTGGCGCCAGCCGCCGTCGTAGCCACCGAACCGGCCGCCGAGCCATCATTCCCAACATCAGCGAAGAGCCCACCCACGGTAGCAATAGCAAAACGATCTGCACTACACCCAACGCAGCCTCGGCTCCGTGGCTGGCCGATGCTGCTTGCCCCACGGCGTGGATCAAAAAGACAAGCCGGTGCCACACCACTGGCAGCACCCGAGGAATCACGATCAGGAAACCGATCAACCAGTACCCTAGGTAGGGCACCACGATGAGCACCCACAGGGTGATCATTCGACGGACCCACGGCTTGAGTTCCTGTACCCGAGGATGCTTCGCCCGCCCGGGAATGATGCTCGCCAACACGGGTCCCATCCGGCTGAACAGATCGGGAACCCCGATCAGGTCACTAAGGATGTAGTAGCCATCCAGTCGGATCATCGGCAGGAACTGCGTCGCGGTCTCGACATGTAACGCCACGATGGCCACCAGTAGCCACGGTGCCCCGGTATACAGGTAGGCGACACTCATCCCGGCGATGAACACCGCGTTGAAGTACACGCCACCCAGGTCGGTGCGTAATCGACCGACCCGTCCCAGCCGGTAGGAGTCGGTGACCGTGCTGTACAGCGCCGGCCACACCAGATAAAGACCGAAACCCATCACCCCTGGTTTGGCGCCGCCATAGCGGCAGGCGGTGACATGACCGCACTCGTGAAACGCCGCTGACGCCAAGATCAAACCCAGCACCAGCAGGGTCAACGCCGGCTGGTAGATCAACGCGATCGCGCTGGGCACGATCCGCCCCAGACCCCCCTGGGCGATGATCAGCACGTCCAAGCCGACGAAGCTGGCCAACGTGGCGAGGATCACCGGCGGCCAAAACATCGGGCCGAACATCCCAGCGATGCGCCACACCGTCCGCTCCGGGACGACCCCGACCCGGAACTTCAAGGCCAACAACGGATCCGACTTCACCGCCATCTTCGGTGCCGCACCATCCGGTCCGGTCTGTGGGTCACCAGCCCCCGGATCAGCCGCCACGATCCCCGCCGGGCGCAACCGGTTGTCCACCAAAAACGCCACCTGCTCGGCCTGGACCACCTTGCCGAACTCGGCGCTGAGCACACCAGCAACCTGTGCCTGGTTGCGTTGGCCATCCATGCTGGCCGCAAGCAGATACAGCAACCGGGGCAGCTGGATGACCTGCCCATCGGACCGACGCACGATGTAGCGAGGCTCTTGAAACCCCGATCCCTGATACTCCCCGATCAGCTCGACCCCGTCAGCTAAGCGCGGCACAGTGCCCACAGCCGACCCAAAGTCAACCTCCACACGCTCAGTATCGATGACGCCCTCCCCGACTCAAAGTCCCACTCCGCCGAATCGAAACTTCGTCGAATCGAAACTTCGTCGAATCGAAAACTGCTCGAGTCACAGACCACCGCCCCGAAACACGCCATGAGTAGCATTTACTTAATGCCCACCCAGCCTACCGACACTTAACCCCGCAGGCACGGCTCGTCACTACCTAGTTTCGCCGGCGCCACTGCAAAATAACGTGCTCACCGGGTGTGCGGGAGGGGCGGCCGTAGGCTGGCCACCCCCCACGCCCCCGCATGCAACATCGGCGATTACCGATCGCACCAGGCGAAATCAGTGGTAAACAGCTCCGCCGGTACCGCCGGCTGCGCCGCCACCCTCGCCGCCGACACCGCTACCGGCGAGGTTGGTCTGGTCGCCAAGGATGTTGGCGTTGATGAGGTTGGCGCCGAGGCCGCCCCTGCCTACCCCACCGGGAGCACCCAGGCCACCATTGCCACCGCGTCCAGCGGCGCTGAACAGCGACAATACGGTGCGGGACGGCAGCAGCTCCACGCGCTGCGCGTCAAGTTCGGCCGAGCTCAGTGCATCAGACATAGATCCTCCTAGGAAAGGTGGGTCCCGTGACCTGCAGACGGCCTCAGGACTACGAACACCGCATCGGGTGGCAGTGCCGATCCGGCGCTACATACCTTGCCCACGGTAAGATCGATGTGGCAATCAGTAGCAGTACTTAACTCTTACGAGTGTAGTACTTAGGCTATTCGAGCTATAATCATACCTAGTCCCTGCGAGGCTCTACGGAAGGTGTAGATCCGAATACTTACGACGCAGACCTCACAAGCACCGTTTCCGCAGGTAGTTGCTCTATGACTAGCTGGGAGGGGTGGGAGCGATTGACCACCCCTCCCAGGCTGCGGCGCCGCCACGAATAGGTGACCAGCTAGCAGCGCCGGCTCGACTCAGCCGCTTACGGCTCCACCAGTACCGCCGTTGCCGCTGCCGCCAGCGCCGCCGAAGCCGCCGCCGGCGTCGTTCGTCTGGTCGCCGAACAAGTTGATGTTGAGGAGGTTGAGACCGAGGCCGCCGCGGCCGACGCCGCCGGTGCCACCCTCGCCGCCGTTGCCCCCACGGCCGCCGCCGTCATGGCCAGCGGTGAACATCGACATCACGGTACGGGCGGGCAGCAGCTCCACGTGCTGACCGTCGACCTCAGCAAAGCTCAATGCGTCAGACATCTAAATCCTCCTAGGAAAGGTGATCCCGGCGAGCCGGGTATAAGTACCTGGTCGGTGGCAGTACCGATTTGGTAACTCATACCCTGCCGCGCAGTAACCTTCGTGGCAATCAGTAGTCACACGTAACTCAATTTAGGTCGCTACGTAGGACTGGCAAACGTCGCTAATACGTAGTCGACCGCACAGACTACGGAACATCGACAACTGGGAGTACCTACATGAACGGGCGGCCGCCCCTACGCCACCACCTATCTCGCAGATCAGATGACCAGATGGTAACCAAATCGGCTCAGCTATGGTGGGCGCTCAGTACGCCGTCGGCTCTGCAGCTCGCGTCCGGCGAAACAGTCACCTGCGCTATTGGCCGGCCACCGAGGGCTTTGCCACTCACCACCTTCACACCCGGGGCCGGCGCGGCAATATGAAGCGCTCCCTGGCGCACGGAACAAGCCGAGCTCGTCGGCAGTATTGGCGATTCACGGCGACCTACCCTGCTGGATGCCGATGATGGGCTATGTCGTCGCTGATCTTGGCGTCCCGCCAGTAGAGAGGGGTGGCCGTAATCTGGCCACCCCTCCCCATGAACGCGCACCGTGCGATCAGCTGATCGCTAGTGGCACCGGCTCAAGTCACCCGCTGATGCTTCCACCCTTGCCGCCCTCGGCCGAACCTCCCGCGCCACCGACCCCGTCACCAGCGCTGTTGGTCTGGTCACCGAAGAGGTTGAGGTTCAAGAGGTTGATACCGAGTCCGCCCCGGCCGACGCCGCCAGTGCCGCCGGTCCCGCCGTTGCCACCCCGGCCGGCGCCACCAGCACTGAACATCGACATCACGGTGCGGGCCGGCAGCAGCTCCACGCGCTGCCCGTCGATCTCCGCAAAGCTCAATGCATCAGACATCAAATCCTCCTAGGAAAGGTGGTCCCAGTGATCCGGGACGATAATCGCCTCATCGGCGGCATTACCGATTCGGCAACACATACTTTGCCTGCAGTAGAGTCGCAGGGCAATCAGTAGTAACACGTAACTCGCCCCAGTGCACTACTTATGCAACGGACCCAGGCAGTGCAATTCGCTTTTCGAATACGTAGGCAGCAACGTTTTGCGCCGTACATTTCCCCAGCGCCTGTACGTACTGCCGACACAGCAGACCGGGTGGGGCGGCCAGGTGGCCGCCCCACCCGGAACTCCCACGCCGAGCGATGACCCTGAGCTGTTGGAGCACAGTTGTCAGCTCAGTGCCCGGACTCGCCAGCACCACCGGTAGCGGCACCACCGTCAGCAGCGCCGCTGACGCCGCCTTCGCCGCCGGTGACGGTGTTGATCACGTCGCCCTCGGTGTAGAAGTAGTTGTCAAACAGTGCCGCCTTGCCGCTGCCCGCGCCGCCGGTGCCACTGGTGCCGCCCGCGCCGCCGTTGCCGGCGTCGCCGCCGCGGGAACCGTTGCCGGTGCTGAACATTGACAGGACGGTGCGGGCCGGCAGCAGCTCCACGTGCTGCCCCTCGATCTCCGCAAAGCTCAATGCATCAGACATCAAGTCCTCCTAGAAAAGGTAAGTCCCGGTGGCCCGGGCACAGGAAACCACCTCATCGGCGACAATTACCGATTCAGTACCACATACCCTGCCGAGAAGTAACGTCGTGCGGCAATCGGTAGTCGCACGTAAATCCTTAGGTTGACTACCTAGCGGCGGAGTCCTTTGTCGAATACGTAGTCAGTGTCAACCATTTACCGAGATTGCTGTCATCGGTTACCAACGACGCATCGCCACACCACGACCCCTGGCCGCTCTCGGTCAGCCGATCGGGATCGTGCGCAGCAGATCGCGCAATCCGTCGGCATCGAGCAGGTCCGCGGGTCGCAACGTTCGGTTGGCGCGGACGTAGTGAAATGCCGCGCGTACCCGCTCCAGCGGTGCCCCGGACAGCGCCGACCAGGCCAGCCGGTAGGCAGCGAGCTGCACGCTCACCGCACGCAGCGTCGCCTCATCGGGCACCATCCCGGTCTTCCAGTCGACCACTGTCCAGCCGCCATCGGCGTCGGCGAACACCGCATCCATCCGACCACGCACGCCCACCCCGTCCAACACGGTCTCGAAAGGCACCTCGACGTCGTGCGGGCCACGTGGCGCCCATTCGCTGGCTAGGAAGGCGGCCTGGAGCAACCCGAGTTCGGCGTTCGGAGCGGCGCCCTCATCAGCAGCGCCGGGCAACTCGTCGTGATCGATCAGCCGAGTGCAGCCGAACCGGCGTTCCAGCCATGCGTGAAAGGCGGTACCGCGGCGAGCCATCGGGTTCGGTGCGAACGGCAGGGGCCTGCGCAGTCGGGCGGCCAGCGCCAACGGGTCCTCGGCGAGCTCCACCAGCTGGCTCACCGACAGGTGTGCGGGCAGTACGACGCGTTGCGCAGCGCGATGCGACGCCCGCTCAGCGAGCAACACGTCGATCTCGCGCTGCCAACCCGCGGCGCTGCGCACTGGTGAGTGCTGATCGGAGTTCGCGACCGCCAGCGCGTCGTGCACCAGTTGGGCGCCCTCAGCGACAGCATCGCGCCGCGAGCCCAGCGGGTCGGCCGGCGTCGGCTCGCAGCGCGGTTCGGAGTCCAGTGGGTTTGGCTCGCCGTCGGCGGGGGCTGCGGCCCACTGATCGATCACACAGTGTTCGACGTCGCGAATCTCCAACAGGAACTGCGAGGGCGACCGGGGTGCATTGCCGGCCTCGCCCCAATGGTGGCCACTGACCAGCAGTGTCTGCTCTGCGCGAGTAAGCGCTACATACATCAGCCTGCGCTCCTCTATGAGCCTGCGGGTGTCGAAGGCCGCCTCGTGGTCCGCGACAGCTACGGCGAGCTCCTTCTGATCAGCACCAGCGGGCAGTGCCAGGTCGGGCAGATCGGCCCGGTCGCCTCGCAGCGTTATGGGCAGCTCGGTGACCGTCCGTAGCCACGACGAACTCTTCTTGGCTGCCGGGAACACCCCCTCCACCAGGTGCGGGACGGCTACCAGCTGCCATTCCAGGCCTTTGGCCGCGTGCACGGTGAGGATCTGCACGCGGTCATCGGCGACCTCGACCTCGCCCAACTCGAGACCATCTTCGGCGTCCTCGGCGGTGGCCAGGTAGTCCAGCAGCGCGGGCAAGCCGGCCATCGGGCTGGCCGCGGAGAAGTCCGCTACCACGCCGGCAAAGGTGTCCAGGTGGACCCGGCCGGCGAGGCCAGGCCTGGCCAGCGACTCGATATCAAGAAGCAGGGTCCGTTCGGCGTCGGCGACCAGATCGGTCAACGGTTGGGTAACGCGGTGTCGCAGTGCCCGCAGCTCGCCAGCCAGGGTGCGCAGCCGCTGGTAGCCCAGCTCGGAGTACCGGGCCGGATCGCCGGGCGAATCCAGCGCGTCGACCAGTCCCGCCTGGTCGACGAGCTCCCCAGGTAGGCCCTCCGGTAAGGCAGCCAACACTTCCTCCGCGCTGCCCGGACCTTCAGCGCCGTGCCCCGATGGGGTCCGGTGATCCGTCGCCAACTCCCGCGCACGACACCACAGCGCGACCAGATCCGCCGCGCCGAGCCGCCACCGCGCACCGGTCAGCAGCCGCGCCGCAGCTGTGCCCGCCAGCGGATCGACGAGCAACCGCAGCACACTCACCAGGTCGCAAACCTCCGGCGTAGCCAGCAACCCGCCGAGGCCTACCACCTCGACAGGGATATCGCGAGTACGCAACGCCGCGGCCAGCACCGCCATGTCAGCGCGGCGGCGCACCAACACCGCGGCGGTCAGGGGGGTGCCCTGGTCCACCACCGCCGAGTGCCAGCGGCCGGCGATGGCGTCAGCGACCCAGTTCACCTCGGCACGGACGTCAGGCAGCAGCGCGCAGCGGACCTCGCCCGGTTGGGCACCATCGCGGCAGCGCAACTCGCCGACGCGAACCTGCCCGCTGCGAAGCTCGCCAGAGACTGCGTTAGCCACCGCGAGCACCTCGGGCGGGTTGCGGAAGCTGGTGAGCAGTCCTCGAGTGAGGGCGGGGGTCCCGTCGTCGCGGGGGAAATCGGTGGTGAACCGCGGCAGGTTGGCCGCTGAGGCGCCGCGCCAGCCGTAGATCGACTGGCAAGGGTCACCGACCGCAGTGACGGGGATCGCGCGCCCAGGCGTTGCCACGGTGCCGAACAATGACCGCAGCAGCACCCGTTGGGCATGCCCGGTGTCCTGATATTCGTCGAGCAGCACTGCGCCGAAGCGGCCCCGCTCGGCCTCGCCGACCTCCGGATGGTCGCGCGCCAGCTCGGCTGCGATGCCCATCTGATCACCGAAGTCGAGTACAGCCTCGCGGCGCTTGAGCTCGGTGTAGTGCTCCACCAGCGGCAGTATCGCCAGCCGGGACCGCTGACCGCGCACCACCGGCTTGAGATCGCCGTGCACCGGGCCCTTCTGGCGTGCGGTCGGCGAAGCCGTGACCAGCGCCGTGATCATTGCCTCGGTGGACTCCCGCAGCTGCTCCGGCTCGCACAAGTGCTCGGCGAGCTGTCCCGCCAGCCCAAGCACCCAACCGGTGACCGTGTGCGGCACCTTTCCGTCCAGGTCAAGGTCCGGTTCCCAGCCAGCGGTGACCCGATGCGCGAGCTGCCACGCGCCGGTCTCAGTGAGCAGCCGAGTCCCCGGGTCGGTAGGGAGTCGCAGGGCGTGCTCAGCAACCAGCCGGCCAGCGTAAGCGTGGTAGGTCAGCACGGTGGCCTCACCGGACAGCACCGCAGCCCTGCGCTGGCCGGTCGGGTCGAGTCGATCCAGCACTGCGGAACCGGCGAGCCGGCGCAACCGGACCCGGACCCGCTCGGCAAGCTGCTGAGCCGCTTTCCGGGTGAAAGTCAGGCCGAGCACACCGTCGGGAGTCACGTAGCCGTTCGCGACCAGCCACACCACTCGGGCGGCCATCGTCTCGGTCTTGCCCGACCCCGCGCCAGCGACCACGAGCGTGGGGCCTCCGGGGTCGGCGGCGATGACGGTGGCCTGCTCCGCCGTGGGGGGCGCGATACCGAGTTCCGCGGCAAGCTCAGCGGGCTCGATGCAACTCGCGTGCACCGTCGTCATTGCGTGACCTGCCGACCGGCATCCTGCAGCGGGCAGGCGATCTTCGAGGGGCACCGCGCGCAGTCGCCGCTGTCGATGGCGACGAACTCCGGCCCCACGGTGCGCCGAGCCGCCTCGCGCACGACCTCCTGCCAGCTCGTCAACGCTGCCGGGTCCAACGGCCGTTGATCGCGCTGCACAGGCGCGGCGTTTCGCGCGGAGACCGAAACGATGCAGGCCCCACCAGGTTCGGTCGGCAGACCGTGTTCGGCGAAGGCACCATAAGCCGCGGCTAGCTGGTAAATGGCCAGCTGCGGGTGGCCCTGCGCGGCTTCTTTGCTGACCGGGACCTTGCTGGTCTTCACGTCGACGATCACGGGACGGCCGTGGCGGTCGCGCTCCAACCGGTCCACCCTTCCCTGAAGCTGTACCGCGGTGTCGTCGGGAGCGCCTTGAGCAGGGAGCAGCTGTACCTCGAACGCCAGCTCGCAACCTACTTCGGTGAGCTCAGCACGGCTGGCTGTCCACCAGCTGCGAAATGATGCGACCATCTGGAGAACCCGCTGCTGCTCTGCCCGGGAATACCACGGAGCACCCGCATCGACGGTGGTCCAGGCCTGATCCAGCGCTAGTTGCAACTGTTCGTCGCTGGCACCGGCTGCCACCGCGTGGACCAGGCTGTGCACCAGCGACCCGGTAACCGCGGGCAGCGCCCGGACGTCCTCGCCACCGTGCCGGGTGAGTAACCAGCGCAAAGGGCAGCTCGACACCAGCTCCACCAGCGACGGTGACACCCGGGCCGGCTCACCCGGCATCCGCAGCGGGGCGTCAGTTGACAACGGTCCTAACCCGTACCAGACATCGGGGTGCGCGCCGAGTACCCCGGCATGCGCGAGCTGCGCCAAACCGGCCGCGGCGCTGCCCCGCCGCACGGTGTCCTCGGCGGGATCACAGCACACTCGGCGCAGCTCCGCGACGAGCTCGGGGAGGATCAGTCCGCGTTCCCGAGGTTGGACCGGTCGCTCGTGCGTCGATGCGTCGGTGCCCTCGAGCTCGTCGAGAAACCGAGACGGCTGTTCGTCCTGTCCGCGCACCGCGCTGACCAGCAACCTGTGCCGCGCTCGACTGGCGGCCACCAGCAGCAGCCGCCGTTCCTCAGCCAGCAGCGGCGCGGTGCGCGAGACCGTGGTGGAGTCGACGCCCGCGGTGATGTCGACCAGATGTTCCACGCCGAGCAGGGATCCGCGTAGCCGCAGGTCTGGCCAACTGCCCTCCTGCACCCCGGGAACCGCGACGAGTGACCACTCCCGGCCGGCTGCGGCATGCACGGTCGCCACGGTGACTGACTCGCCCTGTGGCGACCGCGCGGCCAGCGAGTCGCCGGGTATCTGCTGGTTAGTGAGGTAGTCGCAGAAGCCGAGCAGGCCGGCCGGACCCCCGTCGGCGCCGGGTAGCCGATCGGCATACCGGGCGGCGGCGTCGAACAGCGCGACCACCGCGTCAAGGTCCCGATCGGCCTGCGCACCAGCCGTGCCGCCGCGCGCCGCGATGGCTGCCCAACGCTGCGCGAGTCCGCCGGCCTGCCACAGCTGCCACAGCACTTCCTCAGCGCTGTCCCCTCGCCGGGCCGCCACAGCCGTGGCGGTGAGCAGGCTTGCGAGCCTCGCCGCCGGCGCCGCGCTGTGCTCGTCGAGCCCGTCCAGCCCGTGGATGCCTGGCTCGCGGTCCGTGCGCAGCAGGTCGACCAGCAGTGCGCCGCTAGTCCGAACATCCCCGGCGACGAGCTCGCGGCGGCGCAGCTCCCGGCGCAGCCGGCGCAATGCCAGCGGGTCGGCTCCGCCCAGCGGGGAGGTCAGCAGCGCAGCCGCGGTTTCCTCGTCAAGGGCGCCTGGTCGTACCGCGCAGCGCAACACCGCCAGCATCGGTAGCACCGCGCCTTGACGGGCCACCGGCAGCTCCTCGCGCGGCGCCGCTACTGGCACGCCCGCCGCGAGCAACGCCCGGCGCAGCACCGGCAGCGCCCGCGCGGTCGAGCGCACCAGTACCGCGATGTCCGACCAGGGCACGCCGTCGAGCAGATGGGCGCGGCGGAGTTGATTGGCCACCCAGGACGCCTCGGTCGCGGCGGACCCGAAGACCCGAACGGCGACCTCCCCGCCGGCCTGCTGCCCCATCGGACCGAGCAGGGCGCCACGTGGGCCCGGCAACCGGCTGGCGAGCCGGGAGACGGCGGTCCGCACCGCCGGGGCCATCCGGTGATCGATGGACAGCCGGATGGCTGGGCGATCGCCGGTGGTGAGCAAGCCGGGGTCCGCGCCGCGGAAGGAGAAGATCGTCTGGTCAGGATCGCCGAACAGCAGCAGCTCGTGGGCGCCCGCGCCAAGGCGATTCACCAACGCGGCCTGCAACGGATCGAGGTGTTGGGCATCGTCGACGATCAGGTGACGCACCCGGTCGGCTTCCCTGCGCATCACCTCAGCATCGGTGTCGAGCACCAGCAACGCCGCGGATACCAGCTCAGCGGCGTCCAAGGCGGGCGCGGTCGCTTGCGGGGCGGCGGTACCCACCGACCCGCGTAACAGCATCACCTGCTCGTAGGTGCGGAAAAAGCGCCCGGCGGCCACCCACTCGTCGCGCCCCCTGGTGCGGCCCAGCGCGATGAGGTCCTCCGGCGCGAACCCGCGCTCCGCGGCGCGCATCAGCAGATCCCGCAGCTCAGTCGCGAAGGCCGGCAGACCCAACGCCGGTCGCAGCCGCGCCGGCCAGCCTCGGCCGCCAATCGCACGCTGACCCGCCAGCAACTCCCGGATCACCACGTCCTGATCGGGGCCGGACAGCAACCGGGGCGGCGGCAGATCCTGCAGCTGCGCCTGCGTGCGCAGCACGGCGAAGGCGTAGGAGTGCACGGTGCGCACCAGCAGTTCCCGCACAGTCGGCGTCACCCCGTGCGCCACGAGACGCTCGACGATGCGATCCCGTAAGTCGCCGGCCGCCCGCCGGCTGGAGGTCAGTACCAGCACCCGCTCGGGGTCCACCCCGCGAAGCACCCGATCCGCCACGGTGTGCGCCACCAGGGTGGTCTTGCCGGTGCCCGGGCCGCCCAGCACCCGCAACGGACCGCCAGCGTGTTCCAACACGCCGCGGCCGTCTGGGCCCCAGACGGCCGCCTGGGCCGCGGCGGTGACGGAACGAACCAAGACGGGCACGGAGCGCATGCAACCACGCTCCTCCGACAGTCCGCGGTGCGGGATGATGCTGGCGATGAACGTCGACGATGTGGAGCGGGTACGCGGCGTGGTAGCAGCCATCCCAGCGGGCTCGGTGCTCGCGTACGGACAGGTCGCCACCCGCGCCGGTCTCCCAGGCCGGGCCCGGCTGGTGGGCCGGATCCTCGCCGAGGATGGCCACGACCTGCCCTGGCACCGAGTACTTCGCGCCGACGGAACCCCCGCACCACATCTCGCCGTCGAGCAACTGGCCCGGCTGCGCGACGAGGGGGTGCCGGTCGAAGGAGGGTGTGTCTCGATGCGCCGCAGTCGTCAGGACGCCGGCCGGTAGACCTGCAGCAACACGCCGCTGGCGTAGCGCACGAGATCGCTGAGCTCAAGCGCGATCTTGTCCCGCTGGTCGGGGAAGATCGTCAGACCGCCACCGATCATGACCGGAAAAACCATCAGCCTCAACTCGTCGACCAGGCCGCAAGCCAATAGCGTGCCCACGAGCGTGGCGCTGCCCGCGACGAGGATTGGTCCGCCGTCGCCCTTCTTCAAACCGGCCACAGCGGCGGGGATGTCACCGGTGACCGCTGTGGCGTTCCATCTGAGGTCACCAAGCGTAGTCGTGACGACGTGCTTGGGCATGGCGTTCATCTTGTCGGCGAACTCACCCTTTCGTTGCGGCCATGCCGCCGAAAAGCCCTGGTAGGTGATCCGTCCGAGCAGTAGCGACTCCGCTTCGAGGGTCTCCTGGAGTTTGTAGGCATATAGCTCAGGGACCCCGTAAGGAATGGTCCAGCCCGAGTGCGGGTGCGTCGGCTCGCCACCAGGTGCCTCGACGACGCCGTCGAGGGTGACGAACTCAGTAACGATCAAGGTGCGCATGGAAGATCCTCTCTCTGCGTGTCAGGGGTTGGACCCTGCGGCCTGGTGAAAGTCATCGCTTGCACCGAGACCGATCGTCCACTCAATCCCACGCCCAACCCCACGCTGGTTAGACGGTATGGAGGTCCGGGCTGGGGCCTCGCCACATGTGATCGTGGGTTGCCGAGTGTCGGTCTGGATGTGCACGCACGCTCGGTCGTCGTGTGCGGGTTGGATGGGCGGACCGGACAGCTGTTCGAGCGCGGTTGACCCCTGATCACGGCGACATCGTGTCGTGGATCAGGTCGCTGCCGGGCCCGGTCGCGGTGACCTAGGAGGCCGGACCGACCGGGTTCGGACTGGCCCGGCACTTGATCAGCGAGGGCATCGAGTGCATGGTCGCGGCGCCGTCGAGGTTGCAGCGCCCGTCCTGGGATCGGGTCAAGACTGACGTGCGCGATGCCCGGCACCTGGCCCGGTCGCTGCATCTCGGGGAGATCGTCGCGGTCACCGTCTCGGGCGTGGAACAGGAAGCGGCGCGGGATCTGGTGCGGGCCCGAGAGGATGTCCGCGGGGACCTGATGTCCGCGCGGCATCGGCTCTCGAAGTTGTTGCTGCGCCAGGGGTTCGTCTACTACCAGGGCAAGGCATGGACCGGGGTGCACGACCGCTGGCTACGCGCCCAGCACTTCACCCTGCCCGGGCTGCAGCTGGCGTTCGACATCGCCTACGACACCATGCTCGCCGCCGTCGCCCGTCGCGACCGGCTCGACACCGCGATCACCGTGATGGCCGGCGGCAGCATGTTCACCCCGGTGGTGACCCGACTGGGGTGCCTACGCGGGGTGTCGACGCTGACCGCGTTCGGGCTCGCGGTCGAGATCGGGGACTGGCACCGGTTGACCGGGCGCACCATCGGGGCGTATCTCGGGCTGGTACCCACCGAGTCCTCCTCGGGCGGCTCCCGGTCGCAGAGGTCGATCACCAAGACCGGCAACGCCCACGCCCGGCGGTTGTTGGTCGAAGCAGCGTGGCATCACCGCAAACCCTACCGCCCGAGGCCAACCTGCGCCGCCGCCAGGACCGCGCCACCGCCGCCGCGCGCGACCGCGGGCAACGTGCCAACCAACGCCTCCACGCCCGGTGGGCCAGCTTCGACGCCCGCCGCAAGCGGGCGTGGCCAACACCGGGTCGGTGTCAACATCGTTCGTCCTCGCTGCGCTACGGGCGCTGCATGTTGACACCTCCCCCGCGGCGAGAAGTAATCGCCAGGACGGAGGAAGGGGGACAACAGCGCCCGGATGAGCACAGGCGGTGACGGCAGCGCCTGCGAGCGACCCGCGAACCGCCTATGAGCACCAAACTCCCGCCACCCGTCGCTGGGGAGCAGCGGGGCGGCACGCTCGATGTTAGACAGCGGAACCGCTCGAAAGCCGAACAGTCCATCCTGCGGTAACCAACCCGCGCATATTCAGACTGACGACGCGTCGACACCGACACGCTCGTCACCACCACGCTCATCCGGTCAACGAAGCGGTGTCCACGGCGACGGTCGTGGACACCGCTTCACCCTGCCGACTTGACAAACCGGCCTCCATATCAGGCGGTTGACTCGACTGATCGCATCATTGCCGCCGCCGGCCCGGAGTCATTTCGCGAGCACGACGGTATCGCTAGCGCTGTGCCCGCACACCCGCCATCGGATTCTCGCAGCGCTAAAGGGTTTTCGTTTATGGGAAGTATCGATCTCGGCAGCGCCCAACTGACATGTTACGATATGTAAATCATCCGGAAACTCTGGGATACAGATTGCTACCCACGCCTGTCTCAGTGTCGTCGACCGAGCGTGAATCCCCACAGTGTTGGCCACATCGTCCCAGGTAGCAGCGGTTTCTGGACGATGCTCGACTGAGTCCAACTGTGAACGGCGTGTTACGTTGGCCGCACCGTCGTCGCAGCAACGATGTGAGCAGCAGCTGCCCATCTTGAAGGCCAAGAAACCACCGTCTAGGGTAAGTGAGCTAGCCCCCTGAATGATTACCCTCAGAAGAGGTGGCGTCCGTGGTCGATACCGGCGACGAAGGTTCGAGCGTTGGAATGGACACTGACTTCGCCGATTCACTGCTGCGCATCGGCAGACATTTCCAGCGCGGGGAAGCTTCGGAGGATCTACGCACGTTACATCAGATCGGTGGCCGGTCGGCTGACGTTTTCTACCGGGACCGCTGGGCCTACGATAAAGTCGTTCGCTCGACCCACGGAGTGAATTGTACCGGTTCATGCTCGTGGAAGATCTACGTCAAGGACGGGATCATCACCTGGGAAGCCCAGCAGACCGACTACCCGTCGATCGGGCCGGACAAACCCGAGTATGAGCCCCGCGGATGCCCGCGCGGTGCGTCGTTTTCGTGGTACACCTACTCACCCGCCCGGGTGCGTTACCCGTATGTGCGCGGCACGCTGCTGGAGCTGTACCGGGAGGCGAAGCAGCGACTCAAGGACCCGGTGCTGGCCTGGGCCGATGTGGTCGACGACCCGGAGAAGTCCCGCCGGTACAAGGCGTCCCGCGGCATGGGCGGCTTCGTCCGCGCCGAGTGGTGGGAAGCCACCGAGATCGCCGCGGCTGCGCATGTGCACACGATCACGCGCTATGGTCCCGACCGGGTCGCCGGATTCTCACCGATCCCGGCGATGTCGATGGTCAGTCATGCGGCCGGGGCCCGGTTTATCTCGCTGATCGGCGGGGCGATGCTGTCGTTCTACGACTGGTACGCCGATCTTCCGGTGGCCTCACCGCAGGTATTCGGCGACCAGACCGACGTACCCGAATCGGCCGACTGGTTCGACGCCGGCTACCTGATCATGTGGGGTTCCAACGTCCCAGTCACCCGCACCCCGGACGCGCATTATATGACCGAGGCCCGCTACCGTGGCCAGAAGGTGGTTGTCGTGTCGCCGGACTACGGCGACCACACGAAGTTCGCCGACGAGTGGTTGCCGGCGCGGCCAGGCACCGACGCCGCGCTGGCGATGTCAATGGGTCATGTGATCCTGAAAGAATTCTTCGTCGATCGCCAGACGCCCCGCTTCACCGACTACGTCAAACGCTTCACCGACTTACCATTTCTGGTCAGTCTCGACAAGCGAGGCGACGCGTACGTTCCCGGCAAGTTCCTCACTGCAACCGATCTGGGCGATACCAGCGAAGGTGCCGAATCCAAGACCGTGTTACTCGACGGAACCACCGGGGAACCGGTAGTCCCGAACGGTTCGCTGGGTCACCGGTTCACCCGCTCCGGGGAAGGGCGGTGGAACCTCGACCTGCACAGCGTGGATCCGCTGCTGACGGTCCTCGACAGCGATCTCACCGCTGAGATTGATTTCCCCCGATTCGACACCGCGGAACCCGGGGTGCTGCGCCGCGGGGTGCCGACCCGAATCGTCGCCGGCAAACTGGTCACCACGGTGTTCGATCTGCTGCTGGCCCAGTACGGGGTGCACCGACCGGGCCTGCCAGGCAGCTGGCCCACCGGCTACGACGACACCGCGCAGCCGTACACCCCGGCTTGGCAGGAGGCGATCACCGGCGTGCCCGCGGCGGCGGCGGAGCGCATCGGCCGGGAGTTCGCCGATAACGCCGAGCGCTCCGGCGGCCGGTCGATGATCCTGATGGGCGCGGGCACCAACCACTGGTTTCACTCCGACCAGACCTACCGGTCGTTCCTGGCGCTGACGATGCTCACCGGCTGCCAGGGCGTCAACGGCGGTGGCTGGGCGCACTACGTCGGCCAAGAGAAGTGCCGGCCGATCACCGGCTGGTCGACGCTGGCCTTCGGCCTGGACTGGCAGCGCCCACCGCGGCAGATGCAGGGCACCATCTACTGGTACCTAGCCACCGACCAGTGGCGTTACGACCCGTTCACCGCCGACGTGATGGCCTCACCATTGGCCAAAGGCCGCTTCGCGGGGCGCACCGCGGCGGACAACATCGCGCTGGCCACCCGGTTGGGTTGGATGCCCAGTTACCCGACATTCAACCGCAACCCGCTCGATCTGGCCGACGAGGCACAACGCCTGGGCAAGGACGCCGCCGAACACGTAGTCGACGGGCTGACCACCGGCCACCTGCGGTTCGCCTGCGAAGACCCGGACGCGCCAGAGAACTTCCCGCGGTGCCTAACAGTGTGGCGGGCCAACCTGCTCGGTTCCTCCGCCAAGGGCAACGAGTACTTCCTGCGCCATTTGCTGGGTACCGACTCCACTCTGCGCGCCTCCGACCGCGATGGGGTGCGCCCGGTCGAGGTCACCTGGCGCGACGAGGCCCCGGTCGGCAAGCTCGACCTGCTGATGTCGCTGGACTTCCGGATGACCAGCACCACGCTGTTCTCGGACATCGTGCTGCCCGCCGCCACGTGGTATGAGAAGCACGACCTGTCCAGCACGGACATGCACCCCTACGTGCACGCCTTCTCCCCGGCGATCTCCCCGCAGTGGGAGACCAAAACCGACTTCGAGGCGTTTCACCGGCTCGCCCGGGGCTTCTCCTGGATGGCCGAGAAGCACCTCGGCGTGCGCCGCGACATCGTGGCAGTGCCCCTGCAGCACGACACCGCCGACGCCACCGCCCAACCCGGTGGCCGGGTGCTGGACTGGAAAGCCGGCGAGTGCGAGCCGATACCCGGCAAGACCATGCCGCGGATCGTCGTGGTGGAACGTGACTACCCGGCGATCGGCGAGAAGATGGCCGCGCTCGGTCCGATGGTCGAACGGGTCGGCCTGACCACCAAGGGCGTCACCACCCACCCGGACGCCGAGGTCGACTACCTCAGGGCGGTCAACGGCGCGATCGTCGCCGGGCGCGCCGCCGGGCGGCCGTCGCTGGCCAAGGACACCCACGCCTGCGAGGCCGTCCTGGCGCTGTCGGGCACCACCAACGGACGGCTGGCCACTGAGGGCTTCCGCGCCCTCGAGCGGCGCACAGGCACCAAGCTCGCCGACCTCGCCGCGGAGAACGAGGGAAAGCGGATCACCTTCGCCGACACCCAGGCCCGGCCGGTATCGGTGATCACGTCGCCGGAGTGGTCCGGCAGCGAGACCGGCGGCCGGCGCTATTCCCCGTTCACCATCAACACCGAGCGGCTCAAGCCGTGGCACACCCTGACCGGCCGGCAGCATTTCTATCTCGACCACGACTGGATGTCCGAGCTCGGCGAGCAGCTTCCGATATTCCGGCCGCCGTTGGACATGACTGCATTGTTCGGCGAGCCCAATGTCGGTGCGGTCGACGGCCTCGATGGGCATCGGTCGATCACCGTGCGGTATCTGACTCCGCACTCGAAGTGGTCGATCCACTCCACTTACCAGGACAACCTGCACATGCTCACGCTGTCCCGCGGCGGGCAGGCCATCTGGATGTCCGATGTGGACGCCGCCAAGATCGGCGTCAAGGACAACGAGTGGATCGAGGCGATCAACCGCAACGGCGTGGTGGTCGCCCGGGCGATCGTCAGCCATCGGATACCCGAGGGCACCGTGTTCATGTATCACGCCCAAGAGCGCACCGTGGGAGTGCCCCGCACCGAGAAGACCGGCAAACGCGGCGGCATCCACAACGCGCTGACCCGGCTGATGATCAAGCCGACACATCTGATCGGTGGCTACGCCCAACAGTCGTTCGCTATGAACTACCACGGCCCCACCGGCAATCAGCGTGACGAGGTCACCACCATCCGCCGGCGCAGCCAGGAGGTGATCTACTAGTGAAGCTCATGGCACAGCTGGCCATGGTGATGAACCTGGACAAATGCATCGGCTGCCACACCTGCAGCGTCACCTGCAAGCAGGCGTGGACCAATCGCAGTGGCGTCGAATACGCCTGGTTCAACAACGTGGAGACCAGACCCGGACAGGGATATCCGCGGCAATACCAGGATCAGCAGCGGTGGAAGGGCGGCTGGACGCTGACCAAACGCGGCCGGCTGACGTTGCGTTCGGGCTCGCGGTTCAAGCGACTGCTGAACATCTTCGCCAATCCCGACCTACCGGAAGTGGCCGACTACTACGAGCCGTGGACCTACGACTACGACAACCTGCTGTCCGCCCCGCAGATGGACACCACCCCGGTGGCCCGACCCATCTCGCTGATCACCGGTGAGGACACGAAAATCACCTGGGGCGCCAACTGGGACGACGACCTGGGCGGCGGCCCCGAGCAGATCGGCCGGGACCCGGTACTGGCCAAGGTGTCCGACAAGGTGAAGCTGGAGTTCCAGCAGACGTTCATGTTCTACCTGCCGCGGATCTGCGAGCACTGCCTCAACCCGTCGTGTGCGGCGTCCTGCCCGTCCGGCGCGATCTACAAGCGCAGCGAGGACGGCATCGTCCTGGTCGACCAGGACAAGTGTCGTGGCTGGCGGCAATGCGTCACCGGGTGCCCGTACAAGAAGATCTACTTCAACCACAAGACCGGCAAAGCCGAGAAGTGCACGTTCTGCTATCCGCGGGTGGAGGTGGGCATTCCCACGGTCTGCGCAGAGACCTGCGTCGGGCGGCTGCGCTACATCGGAGTGGTGTTCTATGACGCCGACGCGGTGCTGGCCGCGGCATCGGTGCGCGACGATAAGGATCTCTACCCGTCGCAACTGGGAGTGTTCCTCAATCCGCATGACCCGCGGGTGGTGGCCGAGGCCGAGCGGGCCGGGATCTCCCAGGAATGGATCGACGCCGCGCAGGCGTCCCCGATCTACAAGCTGATCGTGGACTACCAGGTGGCGCTGCCGTTGCACCCGGAATACCGGACCATGCCGATGGTCTGGTACATCCCGCCGCTGTCCCCGATGGTGGACGCGCTGTCCAGTACCGGGCATGACGGCGAGGACCCC
The DNA here is from genome assembly GCA_023252195.1 of Pseudonocardiales bacterium. GTDB lineage: Bacteria > Actinomycetota > Actinomycetes > Mycobacteriales > Pseudonocardiaceae. The sequence continues at coordinate 178,968 of JAHEXI010000004.1, read as the reverse complement.
GGCAACCTGTTCGGCGCGATCGACGCGCTGCGCATCCCGGTGGAGTACCTGGCTGAGCTGTTCACCGCGGGCGACGTCGGGCCGGTGCGCGCCTCGTTGCAGCGGCTGGCCGCGATGCGCGCGCACATGCGCCAGGTCAACCTCGGGGAGCCAGTCGACCCGGAAATCGCCGAGTCGGTGCGCCTGACCACCGACGAGATCGAGGCGATGTACCGGCTGCTCGCCATCGCCAAGTACGAGCACCGCTACGTCATCCCCAGCGCGGCCGGCTCCGATGCGCACCGGCTGGACGCCCTGGCCACCGGATGCAGCCTGGACTCCGACGGCGGCCCAGGCATGACCGCCTTCGACGTCATGGATGACAAGTTCCACCTGACCCAGCAGCCGGCCGACGGCAATGGTGTAGCGGCGCCGGCGGACAAGGAGCGCCGGATCAATTTGCTCAACTGGGATGGAAAGAGCACCAACGGTCTGTTCGCCGCTACGCCAGCTCATCGGCCGCACACCAACGGTGCCGGCAATGGTGCAGCGAATGAGGCAGCGACGGAACCAGAGTCTGCGGCGGAGCCGATCCGATGAGCCCGGTCTGGCTGGGCCGCCGGAAAGCCGAGACGTGTCATGTCCCCGATGACGAGATGCATCACCGCCTGGCGTGGCGGATCGCCGCTTTGTTGCTGGACTACCCGACGCAGCAGACCGTGGACATGCTCGACGAGTTGCACGCGGCCGCCGGATCGCTGCCGGCGCCCGCCGGCCCAGCCCTGGTGTCGTTCGTGGACCATGCCCGCCGGACACCGCCGATCGAGCTGGCCGCGTACTACGTGGAGACCTTCGACCTGCGCCGGCGCAACTGCCTGCACCTGAGCTACTACGCCTTCGGTGACACCCGCAAACGAGGCATGGCGCTGCTGCGGTTCAAGCACGCCTACCGCACGGCGGGGGTCGAACTGGGAGAGCACGAATTGCCAGATCATCTGACGGTGGTGCTGGAGTTCGCCGCGACCGTGGACCCGATCGGCGGTCGGCGGCTGCTGATGGAGTACCGGCCGGTGGTGGAGCTTTTGCGGCTGTCCCTGCAGGACAGTGAATCGCCCTACCGGACCGTGCTCGACGCGGTGTGCGCCACCCTGCCGGAGCTCAACGTCGCCGACCGGCGCAGGGTCGCCGAGCTGGCCGCGCAAGGGCCGCCGGAGGAAGAAGTGGGCCTGGAGCCCTTCGCCATGGATCCGGCGCTGCAAGATCAGCTGGGAGGACGCCGGTGACCACCTTGTTGTGGCTGACTTTGCCGTATGTGGCGTTCACCTCGTTCGTGGTCGGCCACATCTGGCGCTACCGGCACGACCAGTTCGGCTGGACCACCCGATCCTCCCAGTCCCACGAAGGCCGCCTGCTTCGGTTGGGCAGCCCGTTGTTCCACTTCGGGCTGCTGGCGGTACTCGGCGGCCACGTGCTGGGCATCGGTGTTCCCGCGAGCTGGACCGCGGCCGTAGGCGTATCCGGTGAGGCCTACCACCTGATGTCGGTGTCCTTCGGCACGCTGTCCGGCCTGGCCACGGTCGCCGGACTAGCGATCCTGCTGTACCGGCGGTTCACCGTGACGGCGGTACGCAAGGCCACCACCACCACCGACAAGATCATGTACCTGTTGCTGAGCACCGCGATCCTGACCGGGATGCTGAACACCCTCGGCAGCAACCTGATCGGCGGCGGCTATGACTACCGGGCGACGGTGTCGCCGTGGTTCCGCAGCCTTTTCACCCTGTCGCCGCAGCCAGAGCTGATGGTCGGAATCCCGCTCAGTTTCCAGATCCACGCCCTGGTCGTGCTGGTCCTGCTGGCCGGGTGGCCCTACACCCGCCTGGTCCACGTGTTCAGCGCACCCGTGGGTTACCTGGTCCGCCCCTACGTCGTCTACCGCACCCGCGACGTCGCGCACCCAGGCTCCCGCCGCTACGCCCGAGCCTGGGAAACCGCTCCCCCACGCCGGTAGCCGAAAGCGCAGTCTGGATGCAGAACGCGCCTATAGAGGTCGCATTTACCGCGTTCTGCATCACAGACGCGTCAACGATCGCCACGACTCGACCGCTGCGCTCCAGCCAGCCGTGAGGTGGCGCTGTAGCGATCTACCGCGCCCTAAACTCAAGGCAGACGCTCGTGGGTGCCGTGCTGGAGCGAAACTCGACGGAGGGACACACCAGTGACTGGGCCGCCGCCCGATGATTGGGGCCACTGGCGTCAGCAGCTCGATCCCGCGGACTACGACGAGCGCTGGCGGCGGATCGCGGCCACCGGCGCGAACGCCCACGGCGAAGCCGATCTGGTGTTTTCCTACGGCCCCCACACCGTGCTGGACGCAGGGTGTGGCACCGGCCGGGTGGCCATCGAGCTGGCTCGCCGCGGGCTTGAGATCGTCGGTACCGATCTCGATCCGGACATGATCGGTTTGGCCCGCGCGAAGGCACCCGCCTTGACCTGGGTGCACACAGACCTCAGCGAGCTCGATCTGACCACCCGGTTCGACGCCATCGTGCTCGCTGGCAATGTCATTCCGTACATAACACACGACCGGCGCCGAGCAGCGGTCGTCGCATGTGCGCGCCACCTGATGCCAGGCGGTCGGCTCATCGCCGGCTTTCAGCTGCAGCCCGGCTGGCCGACTGTGGCGGACTACGACAGGTGGTGCGAAAGCGCCGGTCTTGCCCTCGAAGCCCGGTACGCCACCTGGGATCGACAGCCATCCACTGACTCAGACCCCTACGCCGTTTCAGTGCACCGTTCAGCGGGTCAGCTCAGCTGTTGAGCGCTGATCGCCGGCAAAATCGCCTGCTCGGCCGGCGAGAAGTCACCGTCGTCGCGGTCAGCCGCAAGGGTTCGGCGACTTTGCCAGCGGCCGGAAATAGGTCGATCTCCGCCGCAGCACGGTCTACGGTCGCCACGTGTCTGACCGTCCGCTTGACGGCCTTAGCCGATCGGCCGCCGAGGCGATCGTGCGCCGCGTCGTACCTACCGCCACTGTCACCGACGTAGTGGTTCGAACCGGCGGGCAGCTCAGTACGGTCTACGAGGCGCGTTGCGCTGAACCCGACGAAACATTGATTCTGAAAGTGTATGCCGACAAGTGGCGCTGGAAGCTGGCCAAGGAAGTCCATATCTACCGACTGCTGGCACGCCACGACGCCGGACCGTGCCCGACGATCCTGCTCGCCGAATCGACCGGAGAGCACGCTTTCACCGTCATGACGCTGCTACCCGGCGAGCCGCTGTCCGCGATCAGCACCCAGCTCGATGGCGGCGCAATCCACGGGATCTACCGGCAACTGGGCATGATCCTGTCCACCGTGCACCGGATCGGCCAGGACTCCTACGGCTACCTGACTACCCGCATCCTGGACCCACAATCCACCAACTCGGCGTATATGACCCGCCAGTTCGCTAAAAAACTCCGTGAATTCGCCGGGCACGGCGGCGATCCTGCGCTGCACCGCGCTATGCAGGCCCACATCACCCAACGGCACGTGCTGTTCGGCCACTGCCCGGCCCCGGTGCTGTGCCACAACGACTTCCACGAAGGCAATGTCCTGGTCGCTGAAGGCCCCAATGGCTGGGCCGTTACCGGCATCATCGACGTGGAGAACGCGATCGCCGCCGATCCACTGCTCGATCTCGCTAAGACCGACTACTACTCGGTGAATGGCGACAAAGCGAAGCTGTCCGGGCTGATCCAAGGCTACGGCCCACTGCCCCGCGACTGGTCCAACCGCGTATCCCTCTATCAGCTCTACCACGCGCTCGAGCTCTGGAACTGGTTCTCCGCCCTCGGCCGTGCTGCACCGCTGCCCGGCATAGCCGAGGACATCCAACGATTGCTGACAATCTGAACATCGCCGGACCGCTGTTTCAGGCGGAGAGCAGTCTCAAGAGCAATGTCATACCACGACGACGTCGAGTAGCCGTTCCAGGCCAACGAAACAATTGACATCCCGGGTGACGAGGGGTATCGAGTGGGCCGCTGCCGTGGCGGCGATCTGGAGATCCATTTGCCGGGGGCGGGGGTTGCGGCCAGCCCTGCGGATCACCGCGGCCATGGTGCCGTAGATCTCGGCGGCGTGGACGTCGAAGGTCAGCACGGCGAACTGCTCGCGCACAGCGCGGTACCGCTCGGCGCGCGCCCGACGTTCGATCGGATCGTCGATGTCCAGCCCGAAAGCCAGCTCCGCAACGCTGACCGCGCTCACCGCCGGTTCCGCGGATTCATGGACACCCAACTCCACGTCAGCCAGATCGATGATCACTGAGGTATCCAGCAGGATGCGCACGAGCGGCTCATCGCCGGGCCGGATCAGGGTGCCCGCGCGGCCAGGGATCCTCTAGCGGGTCATCCGGCCCGAATACTCCGTCGGATGCCGCGCGTTCCCGGTGCCACCGTGCGCTGTCGACGGGAATCATCTGGCGGAATTCCGCTTGCAGCTCGCCCACCGTCCGCCGCCGCACCGCGCGATCCCCCTGGTGCGGGATCAGGTCAGCGACGGGCCTGCCGTTGCGGGTAACCGTGAACCTCTCCCCGGCCTCGACCCGGCGCATGATCTCCGGGTGCGCGCGCGCAAGTCGAGCACGGCGGAGTACGTCAGGTCGATGGGTTCCACTGCGGAAATCCGCCCGACGTGCCTGGCGATGCCGGGCCGGATGCGGTCTGCCGCGTCCACGCAGCTGACAGGCGCGTACAGCGGCAAGTGGGAATGAGGTGCGGTCGCGATGAGCATGGAAACCCGCTGGCTGGAGCCGAGCGCCGTCAACGCCGTCGTGTCCAGCAGGTAGCCGCGAGCCTCAGTCTCGGTCACGCGCTGGCACGACGCGTACCGCGCCGAGCGGCGAATTGGACGGCAAGGTCGGACATGATCGCGTCGTGCTCGGCCTCCAGCTCAGCCCGGACCTGCGATGTCGGGTCAAAGCCGAAGTGCTCCCCCAGGTAGGCTCGGGTCTGCTGGGCGACGGCTTTCCACTCCGCTTGGGTGCGCTGTGCGCTGTGCGCTGTGCGCTCGCAAGCTCGCCGACGTATCCGCCGATAGTGGCGCCGTGCTCGGCAGCCAACTCGGCCAACCGGGCGTGTGTCAACTCGTCCACCTTGATCATCTTCGCCGCCACTGAGAAGGAAGCACCACTGGTTTACCGTCAGTGGTGCTTCCTTCTCAGTGGCGGTTGGACCGCACTCCGATCAGGCGCTGCGCAGCACCGCTGAGGCAGCGGCGAGACTGGCCAGCCGGTCGATCACTCCTGGATGCGTACCCAATGGTGCCGCGACGACATCAGCGCCAGTGCGGGCGAGCCTGTGGTGGAAAAGACCCGGCGCCAGCAGCCATGAGGCGACCGCGACCCTGGGTGCGCCGCCCGCCCGCAGTCCCCGCACTAGAGCCGTCACCGAAGGGGTTCCGGTGGCGACGAACCCGACCCGAACCCGGCAGTCGAGCTCACCGGACAGCTGCGCTGCCGCGGCCCGCACATCAGCTACCGCCCGCTCGTCCGATGAGCCCGCCGAAGCCAACACCACTGCATCGCCTGGGCGCCAGCCGGCAGCACGCAACCGATCAGCCATGGCGCCCACCAGCAGCGGGTGCGGTCCGAGGGCAGCGGTGACAGTGACGTCCCTGCGGCCAGTGGCGGCCACTTCTCGCGGTACGTCGGTTCGCACGTGATAACCGCGAGTCAAAAAGGCCGGCACAACGGTGACCGGGCCATGCGCGCCGGCGATCACGTCGCGCACCGCCGGCCCGAGCACGTCGACGAAGGCGAGCCGCACGGAGCTGCCGGGCACCCGGGAACGTAGCGCATCGGTCAGCTGACCCGCCACCGCGACGCCAGCCGGGTACCGAGTGCCATGGGCAGCCACGACGACAGCGGGTGTCACTGGCAGTCTCCGGGCTCCAGGGCCAGCCGGTAGCCGCGCTTGACCACGGTCTGGACCAATCGTGGAGCGCCCAGGGCGGCGCGCAACCGGGCCACCGCGGTCTCCACCGCGTGCTCGTCGTCACCGGCCGCGGGCATCACGGACAGCAGCTCAGCGCGCGGCACCACCCGGCCCGGACGAGCCACCAGCAGCCGCAACAGGGCCATCGGCGTTGGTGGCACGGCCCGCAGTACCCCGTCGACGACCGCGGCGTGTCCACGCAGCTCCAGTACCTGACCCGCGACCGGCCAGCGCGGCGCTCGGGCTGGCAGTGCCTCGCACAGGGTGCGCACCAGCGCGCCGATCCGGGAGCGTTCCGGCTGCACGGTGGGCACATCTCGGGCCACCAGCGGTCCCGCGGTGACCGGCCCCACACAGGCGACGAGCACATCCCGACGAAGGCGTTGCAGCAGTGGCCCCAGCACCCCGAGCTCGTCGGCTCGGCGCAGCACGCTGGCCGCCGCGGGTGCGCTGGTGAAACTGACCGCGTCGAGGCCACCATCCAGCGCCGCGGTGATCAGCCGGTCCAGCGGTGCGAGATCCTCGGGCAGTACCCACCGGTAGACGGGCACCTGTATTACCTGCGCTCCGGCGCAGCACAACGCATCGACGAAGTCCGGCAGTGGCTCGCCGTGCAACTGCACGGCGACCCGTACTCCGTCGAGATCACTGGCTAGCAGGTGCTCCAGCACCTCAGCGGAGGACTCCGATGGTGGTGACCAGGCATCGGTCAGGCCGGCGGCCCGGACCGCGCCGCGCGATTTGGGGCCCCTGGACAGCAAGGTGGCGCGGCGCAGTGCACCGATCAGCGCCTCCCCCAAGCCCCACCCGTCCGCGGCTTCCACCCAGCCACGGAACCCGATCCCGGTGGTGATCACCACGATGTCCGGCGGGTGGTTGATCAGTTGCTCGGTGGCGGCGTGCAGTTCGGTGTCATCGGCCACGGCCACGATCTGGATCGCCGCGGCGGGCAGCACCTCAGCACCCCGACGCTCCAACAACGAGCCCAACTCTGCAGCCCGGCGTGCGGCGGTGACACCGACGGTGAATCCCGCGAGCGGTAGCGGTTCGGGTCTCGCGTGCAGCGACATCGCAGTCATACCGAGCAGACTTCCACGACCCCGTTGAGTACCCGCGCTGGAAAGGTCCGCACCGAGATGCTGGGGTCGTCCAGACATGCCCCGGTCGCCAATTCGAAGACCTGCTTGTAGATCGGCGAGGCCACCGTCGGACGGCCCTCGCGGTCCCCGACGATCCCCCGAGACAGTACCGAGACCCCGCTGAAGGGATCCATATTGGACAGTGCATGCAGGACACCATCATGGGTGCGGAATACCGCGACCGCAACGCCGTCGATCAGCGCCGCTACCCCGCGTTCCGGCACCAGGTCGTCGTAGCGGCAGACCGCCGTCCAATGCCGCTGCAGTTGCGCGGTCATCGGACCACTGTCAGCGTCGGGCCCGCGATCAGAACCGGTTGGCCAGGTCTGCGATGGGCTGGGGTGGGCTGGCCACGCTCTTCGACGAACTCGACGGTCGGATCGGGCACGCCCGGCGCGTTGACGAAGGAGGTGAACCGGGCCAGCTTCGCGGGGTCTTCCAGCACGCCGCGCCACTCGTCCGAATAACCGACCACGTGCGCCGCGATCGCGGCGTCGAGGTCGGCGCAGATCCCGAGTGAGTCGTTCACGATGACGTCGCGCAGGTGGTCCAGACCGCCCTCCAGCTCCTCCAGCCACGGCGCGGTGCGCTGCAGCCGGTCAGCGGTGCGGACGTAGAACATCAGGAACCGGTCGATGGTCCGCACCAGCGTCTGAGTGTCGAGGTCGGAGACCAGCAGGTCGGCGTGCCGGGGCCGGAAACCACCGTTGCCGCAGACGTAGAGGTTCCAGCCCGTTTCGGTAGCGATCACCCCGAAGTCCTTGCTCCGAGCCTCGGCGCACTCCCGCGCGCAGCCCGAGACTCCGGACTTGAGCTTGTGCGGAGCGCGCAGACCTCGGTAGCGCAGCTCCAACGCGATGGCCAGACCCACCGAGTCCTGCACCCCGTAGCGGCACCAGTCGGTACCGACGCAGGATTTCACGGTCCGCAGCGCCTTGCCGTAGGCGTGCCCGGACTCGAAGCCGGCGTCGACCAGCCGGCGCCAGATCGCCGGCAGCTGCTCCACCCGGGCCCCGAACAGGTCGATCCGCTGCCCGCCAGTGATCTTGGTGTAGAGCCCGAAGTCGCGAGCCACCTCACCGAGCACGATGAGCTTCTCCGGCGTGATCTCGCCGCCGGGGACTCTGGGCACCACCGAGTAGGTGCCGTTGCGCTGCAGGTTGGCCAGGAAGTGGTCGTTGGTGTCCTGCAGGGTCGCCTGCTCGCCGTCGAGGATGTGGCCGCCGGGGTTGAGCACTCCGCTCAGCGAGGCCAGGATCGAGGCCACCGCGGGCTTGCAGATGTCACAACCGCGGCCCGTGCCGTGCTTGGTGACCAGCTCGGAGAAGGTCCGGATCCGGGTGGCGGCGACGATCTCGAACAGCTCCGCCCGGCTGTGCGTGAAGTGCTCACACAGTGCCTTGGACTGCTCGACGCCTTGGGCGGCGAGCAGTTTCTTCAGCATCGGCACGCACGAGCCACACCCGGTACCCGCCTTCGTGCACGCCTTGAGGCCGGGCACGGTGGTCGCCCCGTCGCGCACCGCCGCACCGATCGCCTCGACGGTGACCGCGTGACACGAGCACACCTGGGCGGTAGCCGGCAATGCACCAGCGTCGAGCTCGCCGCCGGACGGCGAGATCAGCGCGCCGGGGTCGGCCGGCAGCACCGCGCCGACCATTGCGCGCAATGTGCCGTAGGACTCGGCGTCACCCACCAGCACCCCGCCGAGCAGGATCCGCGCGTCGTCGGAGACGACGAGCTTGGCGTAACGGCCCGCGACGGGGTCGTTGTGGATGACCTCCAGCGCACCCTCAGCAGTCGCGTGGGCGTCGCCGAAGCTGGCCACGTCGACCCCGAGCAGCTTAAGCTTGGTGGCGGTGTCAGCGCCCGGGAAAGTGGCGTGGCCCCCGAGCAGTCGATCGGCCACCACCTCGGCCATCGCGTAGCCAGGTGCGACCAGTCCGTAGCAGCGGCCCTCGACCGCGGCGCACTCCCCGATCGCCCAGATGTCCGCGTCGGAGGTGTGGCAGCTGGAGTCGACCAGCACGCCGCCTCGTTCACCGACCGGCAGTCCAGCGTCGCGGGCCAGCTGGTCGCGGGGGCGCACGCCAGCGGAGAACACCACGACGTCGGTGTCGAGCTCGGTGCCGTCGGACAGCCGGACCAGCATCCGGCCCCGGTCCGGTTCGATGGCCGCGGTGGCGCGGCCGCAGTACACCCGCACTCCGAGGCCCTCGATGAACCGGCGCAGCAGCGCCCCGCCACCCTCGTCGACCTGCATCGGCATCAGCCGCGGTGCGATCTCGACCACGTGCGGGGACAGTCCGAGTTGACGCAACGCGTGTGCGGCCTCCAAGCCGAGAAGCCCGCCGCCGACGACCACCCCGGAGCGCCGACCCGCGACCGTGGTCCGCATCGCGCGCTGCGCGGCCACCCGGATCGCGTCGAGATCCTCCGGCGTCCGGTAGACGTAGCAACCGGGCAGATCGTAACCAGGCACCGGGGGCACGAACGGCGCGGATCCGGTGGCCAGCACCAACGCGTCGTAATGAACCCGGCGCCCGGACGCGGTGCGCACGGTGCGCTTGCGCCGGTCGATCCGCACGCACGGGTCGCCCAGGCGCAGCTCCACCCGGTCGTCGAGGACCGCGGGCAGGGTCAGCGTCTCGGCGTCCCACGAGTCCACATACGAGGACAGTGCGACCCGGTCGTAGGCCGGTCTGGTCTCCTCGGCGAGCACCACGATCCGCCATTGCCGATGCAGGTCGCGGCCAATCAGAGCCTCCACCAGCCGGTGTCCGACCATGCCATGACCTGCAACGACGACTGTGCGCATCATGCTGCTTCCTCCTGCCCAGCGAGCACGACCGGTCCCCACATCTTGAGCGCGTTACGTGAACGCGGTGTTTCGGTGCTGTTTCGTCACACCTGTTTCGGTCACCTGTTTCGGTCACCTGTTTCGTTTCACACCTGGGCGTAGGCGAGCTGCGGATTCCCGGACGCCACGACCGCAGGCGCCCGGCGCAGGTAAACCACATAGGTGACCATGACGCAGGCTCCGTAGAAAATCAGGAATGACCAGAACGCGGGCACCCCGGATTTCGTGACGAGGAAGGACTGCCGGAAGGCAAGGTTGATCAGCACCCCACCCATCGCGCCGATCGAGCCGGCGATGCCGATCACCGCGCCGGACAGCCGGCGTGCTCTCATCAGCGCGGACTGTTCGGGCTCGCCAGCGGCGATCGCCAGCCGGGCCTGCACCGCGAAGATCGACGGGATCATCTTGTAGGTGGAGCCGTTGCCGATACCGGAGAGTACGAACAAGGCGATGAAGCCGGCCATGAACAGTGCCAGCGACTTCTCGTTGGAGGCCATGATCACCACGCCGGTAGCCAGGGCCATCCCGATGAAGTTCCAGACACTGACCTTGGCGCCGCCGAACCGATCGGCCATCGAACCACCGACGGGACGGATCAGCGAACCGATCAACGGACCGATGAACACGACCGAGGCCGCCTGCAGCGGGGTGCGGTGGAACTGGGTCTGCAACACCAGGCCGAAGGCGAAGCTGTAGCCGATGAACGAGCCGAACGTGCCGATGTAGAGAAACGACATCACCCAGGTCTGGGCGTCGCGGACTGCCTCACGCAGCGCCCCGGTGTCGTTGCGTACCGAGGAGATGTTGTTCATATACCGGGCCGCACACAGCGCAGCGAGCAGGATCAGCGGGACGTAGATGGCGAGCACGAGACGGGGGTAGGCGGTACCGGCTGTCGCGATCACCGCCAGGCCGAGCAGCTGCACTGCGGCCACTCCAATATTCCCGCCACCGGCGTTGAGCCCGAGCGCCCAGCCCTTGCGGCCCTCGGGGAAGAAGGCGTTGATGTTGGTCATGGACGAGGCGAAGTTGCCACCGCCGAGGCCACCGAGGGCTGCGACGATCATGAACGTCGTGAAGGACGTGCCCGGATGCATGACGGTGATCGCCAGGGCAGTCGGAACCAGCAGTAACAATGCACTGACGATGGTCCAGTTGCGGCCACCGAAGCGGGCCGGCGCCATGGTGTAGGGAATCCGGATCAGCGCGCCGATCAGCGAAGGCAGGGATACCAGTAAGAACTTGCCTGCCGGGTCTATGCCATAGGCAGGTCCCATGAAGAGCACCATGACCGACCAGACCGTCCACAATGAGAACCCGATGTGCTCGGAGAAGATCGAGAACCACAGGTTCCGGTTCGCGACCCGCTTACCCGTGCTCTCCCAGAATTTCGGATCTTCCGGCTCCCAGTGGTCGATCCATCTCCTCCGACGAGCCGGCATAGCCGGTGCCGTCATCTCGGTCGTGCTCATCGCGCCTCCTGGGCTGGTGGGTACGATGAGTGACGCTAGGTTCCGGTTGTGTTCACGATGTTGCTGCTTGTTGCAGCGCGGAGAACTCCCGTTCACATAGCGACGCAGACGTCCCGTGAGGCCCCGGTGCAATAGGTGCCCGGCGACCCGCCGTGAAACGTGGATGCACTGCGGGCACGTCCGCGCTAGCGTGGTCGCATGATCTGCTGAGGTACTCCCGGGGCGCCGCCGCCCGAGCGCGCAGCGCCTTCACCGGCCGCCTGACCAGCGGCGGCGCGACCCCCTCACACACGTGGAACAAAGGAGACCTGATGGCAGAACAGCTCGAACCCGAAGAACAAGCCGAGGATGCTGCTTCGCCGGTGCCCAACCGCCGCGAGCGCCGCGGCGGTAAGTCCGGGGCTGCGGCGACCAAGGGTGGGAAGTCCGGTGTGGCGCCCCGGTCAGGCCCCGCAGTGCCGTCCCGCCAGTACTCCACGCGCCGCCGCAGCGGCTGAAGCAGCTAGCAGGTTAGGCGATCGGTATGTCGTGAGTATGCACGATGGTATGCTCTCGGTATGAAAATTGCGGTGTCTCTCCCCGACGAGCTGGTTGCTGCCGCTCGGCGCGCTGTGGCGACTGGTCGTGCACACAGCGTGTCCGCTTACGTGGCTGCCGCCCTCACCCGTGCCGAGCGGGAGGATTCGCTGGCCGAGTTGCTGGCTGAGCTGGACCGCGAACTGGGCGAGCCCAGCGCTGAGGCTCAGGCATGGGCGGATCGGGAACTTCGCCGCACCGGCCTCCTCACGTGACCCGACCACGCGGTGGCTTGACCCTGGACACCGGCGCGCTGATCGGGCTCGAGAGAGGTGACGAGCGGGTCCGCAGCCTGCTGCAGCGCACCGTAGCGAAGCATATCCCCGTTGCGGTGCCGGCCGGGGTCGTCGCACAGGCATGGCGCGGTGGCCCCCGGCAGGCGCGGATTGCCCGGCTACTAGCCGATCCTGACGTTCAAGTCGTGGCGCTGGACGATCCCACGGCGCGCGCGGTGGGCGCGCTCGCCGCCCGCAGCGGTCACCATGATGTCGTCGACGTCTCCGTGGCGCTGTGCGCTGCCGAGCGAGGACACATCGTGCTCACTAGCGACCCAAACGATCTCGCCGCCGTGAACCCACGCCTAGGACTCATCACGCTCTAGTAGACGGGCAGCGAAGGATCCACCTGCTTGGCCCAGGCCAACACGCCTCCACCGACGTGCACGGCGTCCCGGAACCCCGCCTTGTGCAGCGCGGCCAGCGCCTCAGCGGAGCGCTGCCCGGACTTGCAGTGCAACACCAGCGGCTTGTCCTGCGGCAACTCCGATAACGCCTCACCGGACAGGATCCGGTCCTTGGGTATCAGGATGGAACCCGGGATCCGGACGATCTCGTACTCGTTGGGCTCCCGGACGTCGATCAGGGCGAAGTCCTTGCCTGAGTCGATCATCTCCTTGAGTTCCCGGGCGGTTATCGTGGAGTCGGCCGCCGCGGTGGCGGCGTCGTCGCTGACCGCGCCGCAGAACTCCGCGTAGTCGATCAGCTCAGTGATCGGGTCGCCGGTCGGATCCCTACGGATCTTGATGGTGCGGTAGCTCATCTCCAGCGCGTCGTACACCACCAACCGACCGAGCAGTGGCTCGCCGATCCCAGTGATCAACTTGATCGCTTCGGTCACCATGATCGAACCGATCGACGCGCAGAGCACGCCCAGCACGCCGCCTTCGGCGCAGGACGGCACCATTCCGGGAGGCGGTGGTTCCGGGTACAGGTCCCGATACTGCAACCCTTGCCCTCCGGGGGCGTCCGCCCAGAACACCGACGCCTGACCCTCGAAGCGGAAAATCGAGCCCCATACGTAGGGCTTGCCGAGTAACACCGCCGCGTCGTTGACCAGGTAGCGGGTCGCGAAGTTGTCGGTGCCGTCGAGGATGAGGTCGTAGTCGCGGAAGATATCCAACGCGTTGGACGAGTCCAACCGCAGCTGGTACAGCTTGACTTCGACGAGCGGGTTGATCTCGCGGATGGAATCCCGGGCGGACTCGCCCTTGGGCCGGCCGATGTCGGACTGGCCGTGGATCACCTGACGTTGCAGGTTGGACTCATCGACCTCGTCGAACTCGACGATGCCCAGCGTGCCCACACCGGCAGCGGCCAGATACAGCAGGGCTGGGCTGCCCAGCCCGCCGGCGCCGATCACCAGCACCTTCGCGTTCTTCAGCCGCTTCTGACCGACCATGCCGACTTCCGGAATGATCAAATGGCGGCTGTAGCGGACCACCTCTTCCTTGGTCAGCTCCGCGGCGGGCTCCACCAACGGTGGCAGGCTCATCAGCGCACTCCTCACAGTGTCGTGCTGTCTATCAGGGGTGAACGTCCCCGCTCCCCCCACTCTTCCCGCCCCTGCATTCTCGCGTTCTGGATGCAGACTGCACTAATTTCGGGCCCGATTACCGCAGTCTGCATCCAGAACGCGGGAATGGGGGTCAGTTGACGGTTGGGAAGGGCCAGGCGTTGGGTTGGCAGGTCAGGCCGTCTGGGGTTACGTGGTCGGTGCCTAGCGCTGCGAGGTAGTCGTCGGCGACCCCCCAGGTCTGCTGCATCATCACCGGTGCCAGCCGCCCGTTCGTCTCACACGCGACATGCGCGAAACCCAACCCGTGCCCGACCTCGTGGTTGACCGCATACTGCTGGTACTGCACCACGTTGCCTTGGAAAGCCACCGCTCCCCGCGCCCAGCGGCCGGTGTTGATCACTACCCGGTGATCTGCTGGACGCCAGCAGGACGCGTCGAAGGGAATCTGGAAGCCGCAGAGCCGCCGGGTGGTCTGTTGCGAGGTGAGGCTGATCCGCAGGGTCGCCGCCCGGCTGTCATCGATGCGCTGGAAGCGGTAGCGCCCGCTGCCGATCCAGCTCTTGGGGTTCTGCAGCGTGCTGTCCACGGTGGCAGCGAAGCCCGCCGGACCGCCCTCGAGATCGACCCCATCCTCGATCTCGACGGTGTAAGTGAATAACCGGCCCGCCCCGAAGGGCGCGCCGGCGCCGGGAATCACCCGCCACGTGCCGGCACCCTGCACCGCGAACGGGCCGCCACCCGGCAGCTCGGCGGAGGCCTTGACCGCCGCGAAACCGGGGCTGAACACCGGGTTGGAGATCAGCGGATCACCCGCCGAGCCGGCCGTACCGGCGTGGTCCGACGGCGACAGCAGTGGCGATCTGGCCGCGTCGAGCACCGCTAACACGGTGAGCACCACCAGGATCGGCAGCGCATAGACCCGCCAGCCGTAGGTGGCGACCGCCCGGGCCATGCGCCTCGAACCCCGGGAGCTGGCACTACCGTGCCGCGACACCAGCTGAGGTTCTGGATCCCACGACGCGGCCAGCGGCTCTTCATCAGCAATGCGCAAGTCCACATACCGCTCGGGGCGTCGAGCTGAGACCCACTCAGGCTCGACAGGCGGCGGGCGGATCACCGCGCAAGGATCGCACAGCCACGCGCAGTACTGCGCACATCACCACACCGCCCGATCCACCGCATCGATCATGCCGAGCATCGCCCGAGCGACCGCGCTGGGCTTCTCCATCTGCGGTAAGTGCCCGGTGCGCGGCAACACGAGCAGCCGCCCCCGCGGCAGCGCCGCCGCGGTGCGCGGGGCCTTTCGCACGGTCACCAACTTGTCCGCAGCGCCCCATACCACCAGCGCGGGCGCATGCACCTCGGCTGCGACCAACCACAGCGACCTGGACCGGGGCATCAGCCAGGACCGCGCGAGCTGCTGGGTGGATTGGCGCAGTGCCGCCACCGCCCAGGTCAGCGCAACTCGTTCAACGCACTCTGCGACAGCCTCGGCCCGCCGCGCCGACGCGACCACCGACGGATCGACGAAGCACAGCCGCAGCATCTGCTCGACCTGCTCCGCGGGCGACACGTCGATCAATATCCGGCGGATCCAGTCGCCGACGACCGGCAGCATGGTCAGCGCCACCCGCGGGTCCGACAGCCGGCGCGGATCCATCCGCAGATCAGGCATGGCGGGCGCGAGCAAGGTGAGGGTGCGCACCAAGTGCGGACGTCGAGCAGCGATGAGCAAGGCCACTACCCCGCCAAGGGAGTTGCCGACCAAGTGCACCGAGCCGTGACCCAGTCCAGCGAGGAAGGTGGCGATCACCTCGGCGTGCGAGTCCGGGGCGTAGTCGAACCCACCCGGTGGCGCACTGCGACCGAAGCCGGGTAGGTCAATGGCCATTCCCGGGAACCGGATGCCGACCAGGCCCGCGAGATCGGTGAAGTTAGTGGAAGAACCGCCCAGCCCATGCAGGTAGACGGCGAGCTCAGCTCGCTCCGGACCGGGTGTGTGGCGAACATGGAGCGTCACGCCGCCGCTGCGGTGGGTTTCGCCCGGCCAGGGTGGGTAGGCGGAATGCGGCTGCGGCAGCGGCCCGGTGTACAACGGGATTCGGGTGAGCATGGTCTCAACATGGGATTGACGAGCCAATTACCCGCTCCTGCCCTGGCGATGACATACCGGCGAGTAGGGTTTACCAGACCAGCCGGGAGGTGACGGAGGCCGATGACCGAGACGGCATCGAGCCGGGCGGATGCAACGCCCCGAGGCGTGCGGATGTCCCGGGACGAGCGACGCGCGCAACTGCTCGCGGCAGCAACGGACGTCTTTGTCACTAACGGCTATCACGCCACCGTCATGGACGACATCGCCGAGCGCGCCGGCGTCAGCAAGCCCGTGCTCTACCAGCACTTCCCGGGAAAACTTGAGCTGTACCTGGCGCTGTTAGAGCGCCACACCGACGAACTCGTGCGCCGGGTCCAGGGCGCCATCGAGGAGACCCCCGACAACAGGCAGCGAGTCCGCAACGCTGTCGAGGCCTACTTCGACTTCGTCGACGGTGACGATCAGGCGTTCCGGCTAGTCTTCGAGTCCGATCTGCGAAACCAGCCGCCTGTGCAGGCGGTCGTGGAACGTACGTACACCGCCTGCGTGCGGACCATCGCGCAGGCCGTGGCAGCCGATGCTGGACTGGACGCCGATCGCGCCTGGCTGGTGGCGGTCGGCGTCGTTGGGATCAGCGAGCACAGCGCCCGCTACTGGCTCACTCGCCAACACGAGGTGCCCAAGGCAGAAGCTGTCGCCCTCACCGCCTCCCTAGCCTGGAAAGGCCTCGCCGGCTTCCCCCTCCAGGCGCCTCCGGCTGAGCGGGTCGAGCCCTGGTCGTGAACTCGACAGCGCGCACGTTTCGTCCGCCGGAAATGTCGGTACCGTCGAGTTCACGACGTTGACCGCGGCAGGTGGCCTGCTGCGTAGGTATGGCTGGCGCGAACGATTCCGGTGACGGTGTCCAGTTCCGTGGTGTCACGGGGGCCGAAGATCATGACCATGCCGGCAGCCAGCCGGATACCGGCCAGCGGGTGGGCTGCCCCCCAGCCCTTGGTCAAGGCTTCGTGGGCCAGCGGGATCGGCAGCACGAGGTGAAGGCTGCCGTCGCGACTGGGGTGCAGGTGGGCGAACTCCCCAACATCGGCAACGATGAACGCCTCATCCGGCCCGCGGGCACCGTCAGGTGACAGTCCGCAGGGAGGCAGCAGAAAGGCCCTCGCGCCCGGGACCGAAACTGCGCTGGGCGCCGTCACGACACCATCCAGCTCGGTAATCCGCCCGAACAGCGCCTCCTGCAACTCGATCGGGGCGTTCTGCGACTCCTGCTGCTGCGGCGTGGTGACGCTGACCTCAGGTGAGTCGCCGGACCGCATCGGCAGCCGGCCATCCGGAAACGTCGGCCAGCACGGCTGCTCGGCGACCGGACTGCCCGCCGTCGCGGCATGTCGTTGCAGGTAACCCAGTCGCGCTTCGATCCATTCCGCCAGTTCTGACACCGTCTTCGCGGTGAGCTTATGCCCGGTCGGCGCCCGCTGTGCCCACAGCGGCGACCCGCTTTCGCGCACCAGGTAGTCCCACGTCCGGCGCTGCAGCTCGGCCGGGAGCACGGTGTCATGCACACCGTGGGTCACAAAGACCGGTACTCCGACCAGCCTGCCGCGCGTCACCGGCAGGCCCGCGTCGAACGGCAGCGTGCCGTACAACAACGCGGCCGCAGCAAAGCGTGTCGGATCGGCCAGCAGCAGCCCGCCGGCGAATGTCGCGCCGCTGCCGAAACCGACGAGTACGACCGGCACCTGCGGCGCGGCCTGCTCGCCGAGCCAGCCTCGAAAGGAGGCGAAGCTGTGCTCCGACGGCGGCAGCGGGACCCGAACCGAGGCGTAGCCAGCTCCGACGGGTAGCAGTGGCGCGAACGCCGCCAGGTTCTTCTCGGTCGCGTCCCCGGGGCCCTGGAGTAAGACGATCAGCGGGGCAGCCGGGTCATGCGAACCCCACCGGATGGCCACTAGATCGTCAAGCCCGGTCATGCCGTGCTCACCCCGCTCCATCGGGACAGCTCGGCCGGTAGATCCAGCCGGTCGACGGGAGCGGCCGACTCGTAATCTCCCCAATCCTCGCGTGGCAGCAACCACATGATCTCGAACTCGTTGCCGTCGGGATCGGCACCGTAAAGACTCTTGGTGGCCCCGTGGCTGGATTCGCCGCCAAACGCGCCTGCACCGAGGAGCACCTCGCGGGCCGCGGCCAACTCGTCGATAGTGTCGACCTGCCAGGCCAGGTGGTAGAGCCCGATATGCCCGCGCGGCGGACGGGATGCCTCCAAACCGAGCCCGAACAATCCCAGGTCGTGATGATTGTCCGAACCGCTGGCGCGCAAGAACGCAGCGTTGGCGCGAGGCTCCCGGGCGATCACCTTCATCCCCAGCACTGTGCAGTAGAACTGCACTGCTCGATCCAAGTCGCTGACGAACAGCACTGCGTGGTTGAGCCGACGAACCGCGATCATCGCAGCCTCCTCCAACCGTCCATGAACAATCCTGGCCGCTACGCCTGGGCGGGCACCAGCAGGGTGAAGGTGGGCGGAGCGGGCCGGGTCAGCCGGAGCCTGCCGCCTTCGGCTTCGGCCAGGCTGCGGGCCAGTGCGAGGCCGATGCCGTGCCCGTCGGCCAACCGCGATCGGCGGGTGAACAGTTCCGGTTCGGGAGCCGTGATGCCGGTGCCCTCGTCGGACACGTCGATGGCCAGCGCGTCAGCGGCATTGCGCACCGCCACCGACACGGTGCCTGAGCCATGGGTGGCAGCGTTGTCCAACAGCACCGTGAGCACCTGCCGCACGGCCGCGGTCGAGGCGAGTGACACCGGGGCCAGCGGATCCACCGCCACGTGCAGCGCACGGTCCTGGGCGGCCAGCCGGTCATGCCAGCCGGCTTCAATCTCGTCAAGCAGCACCGGTAGATCCAGCGGCGTGGCGTTGGAGCTGCGGGTGTCCCGCGCCAACGCAAGCAGCTCCTCGATGGTCTGCTCCAGCCGGTCCGCAGCAGCGATCCCGTCGGTGATGGCGTGCCGAAGGTCCTGACCTGGATGCTCCAGCGCCGCCTCGAGCCGCAGTCGCAACCCGGTCAGCGGAGTGCGGAGCTGGTGTGACGCATCAGCTGAGAACGAGCGTTCGCGGGCGAGCATTTCGTCCAGGCGCCCGGCGGTGCTGTTCAACGCCGAGCCGACCGAGTCGATCTCAGGAATGGCCGCTGGTGTGGTCCGGACACTGAAGTCACCTTGACCGAGTCGGCGCGCCGCTTCGGAGAGCTCTTCGAGCGGGCTGGCTAACCGCCGGGCCTGGCGCCGGGCGACCAGCCAGACCATGCCGATGGCCAAGCCGCCCAAGCCGAGCATGGCCAGCCAGACCAGCGCGACCCACCGGTAGACGTCCATCACTGGGCTGGCGGCGCGCACCGCGCCGATCACATCGGTGTCATGGGTCACCGGCACGGCCACGACGAGCTCGCCGTTGAGGTCCTTGTTGCTGATCTCACCGTGCAGAGCGGCGTACACCGCTGGATCGCCGCCCTCCGGTCCGGTACCGAGGATGCGCAGGCCGCGGTCCACATAGACCGCGAGGTGCGTCCCGTCGTTCGGGTCGCGAAGATCAGTCGGCATCTTGCCGCGGAGCACGTCTGCTGACACGGCCGCTGCGGCCGCATCAGCTCCGAGCAGCAGCTTTGTTCGTTCGTTGGACTTCGCATACTTCAACACCCCACCGGCCAAGGGCACCCCGAACAGGGCGATGGCCAGTACGGCGGCGAGCACGGCGAGGCCGACGATCCGGGTACGCACGAGTCCCCTCTACCCACCGAGGCAAGGTCGTGACAATGCTATAGCTCGTGAGTGTGATTCGGTGCCAGAACACTGTTTGCCACTCACGACCCTTTCGGGGCCTCCAGCCGGTAGCCGTGTCCTCTCAGGGTGGTGATCCGGGGCATCGAGCCCAGTTGGGCCATCCCCGCCAGCTTGCGGCGCAGTGCGGCCACATGCACGTCGAGGGTCTTGGTCGGACCGAACCAGTTCTCGTCCCACACCTGCGCCATCAGCGTCTCCCGACTGATCGCCACTTCCGGCGCTGCGGCGAGGCGGGCGAGCAGGTCGAACTCCTTGGCCCGCAGCGGCATCTCCGTTCCCGCGACGCTCGCCCGCCGGCTGCCCGTGTCCACCAGCAGGTCTCCCACCACGAGCATCGACTGGGCTTCCGATGTCGCGGGCGCCACCCGTCGTAGATGGGCTCGGACCCGGGCCAGCAGCTCGGCCAGCCGCACCGGTTTGGTCAGGTAGTCGTCCGCGCCGGCCTCGAGACCGACCACGACATCCATCTCATCGGTTCGGGCGGTGAGAATCACCAGCACCGCGGTGGGATTGCTGGCCCGTAACTGCCGGCACACCTCGACGCCGTCCAGGTCGGGCAGCCCGAGGTCCAGCAGCACCAGGTCGAAGTCCGTCCCGGCGGCCGCACGCAGCGCGTCCCGACCGGTGCGTTGCCAACCGACCTGGTGCCCGTGAGCGCGCAGGCTGGACTCAAGGACACTGCCGATGGTCTCGTCGTCCTCTACTACCAGCAGCCGAGACATCGCACGAGCCTAATGGCTCACTCCGCAGGCAAGCGCTGGCCGGCTCCACCGAGCAGACCAATTCCTCGATCCGGTCGGCCACCTGCTCGGCGCGCTCCAGCGTCACCAGGTGTCCCGCGCCGGCGTAGCGGACCAGCGTCGCCTGCGGCAGCTCGGCGGCGATCTTGCCGGTATGCGAGTTAGCCGGTCGCTCATGGCGCCCAGCACCAACACCGGTATCTGCCGGAAGGCGGCGAGGGCGGCGACTTGGTCGTGCTCGTCAAGGGTGGACCGGAAGGTCACCAGGTTTGCTGCCGACCCTGCGCCAAGCACGTCGCGCAGAGCGTGACATCGGCTGGCCGCGGATGTGCACCGAACAGCAGCCAGCGCACCCCAGGCCGGATCAACCCGGTCCATCTGATGACCGGCTCGCGACGCAGCCACCACTGGGACGCCAAGGCCCAACGCCTCAGCGCGGTTTCCCCTCGGGCCACCATTCGGGCCAACCCGGGTCGCAGGCCCAGGCTGTGCGGCACCATGTCGCCGCACGACGTCGCGATGAACGCCACTCCGCCAACCCGCTGTGCCACCAGCTCGGGTAGCCGGCTGAGCTGGGTCGGACTGCCCGTGACCGCGCAGGTCGTAGCGCAACACCGGCCGGGCGCGCGGGCCGCTCGACAGCGCGTCCGCGACCGGGTTCCAGGTCCGGGAGTCCAGAACCCAGCCGTGCACGAGCACGATCGTCACTGGTGCGTCGCGCTCGCCCTGCCAGTACAAAGCCAATCTTGTGCCGTCCGGGGTAGTGAAGGACCGCTCGTCCGTCGTGGTCATCGCCTGCTCCCGCTCAAGATGTTACCGACAGTAACAGTTACCATAAGTAACATGAAGGGTGACCCCGCTGCTGTCAAGCCTGTGCGCCGGTCACCGACTAGCCGCTCGGGCCATCGGGAGCAGCGCCGCGCGGTGCTGGTGGAGGCCGCGATGCGGGCAATCCGCCAGCACGGCCCCGATGTAGCGATGGACGACATCGCCGCCGAGGCCGGCGTGAGCAAACCGATCCTCTACCGGCATTTTCTCGACAAGGGCGATCTTTACATGGCGGTCAGCGAGACTGCCACCGAGCAGTTGCGGGCTGTCCTGCTGTCCGGCCTGAGCTCCGAGGTTGATCCACGGACGCTGCTCCGGCTGGTGATCGAGGCCTACTTGACGTTCATCGAGCGGGAACCGGAGCTCTACCGCTTTGTGGTGCGCCGCTCGTTCACCGACCGGCCATTGCCGCGGGACCCGGTCACGACCAATGCCGCGCTCATCGCCGGGGCGCTGGCCACGATCTTCGCCGACCAACTACGCAGCCTGGGCCTGGACCCAGGAGGTGCCCAGACCTGGGCCCACGCCGGCGTGGGAATGGTGCAAGCAGCCGGTGACTGGTGGCTACAGGACCGCACGTTGTCCCGGGAACAACTGCGGGACTACCTGCTGACGATGGCCTGGGGCGCACTGGATGCCATCCTGAACAGCTCGTGAGTGGCGTTGAGTGCTATAACACTGTTTGCCACTCACGAGCCGACGGAGAAGCCGACTCGGCGGCTGTCCCCTGGTCCGATCTCGATGTAGGCGATTCTCGCGGTCGGCACCATGTACCGGCGACCCTTGTCGTCGATCATGGTCAGCATTCCCTGAGTGTTCCGCATCGCCTCGACGATCAGCGCCTCCACCTCATCAGGCGAGTCCGCGGTAGACACCGTCAGCTCGCGAGGACTGTCCGCGACGCCAATCTTGACCTCCACGCCAGAACCTCCACGGTGTGATCGAGCTGTGACGCACCAGGCTAGTGGAGCCGTCCGCAAGCACTCACCCCAGCCCGAGGGCAGCCATCCGACGGCCGTGCAGAATCTCCACCCGGCGGACCAGTGTGGCCAGGCCAGCCGGGTCTCCGGAGCCGCAGACGATGAGATCAGCCAGCGCGTGACGTTCTGCCACGACGTGCTGGGCATTGGTCACCGCCTCGCCGAGCAGCCGGCGACCCCACAGCGCCAACCGGTCGCGCGTGGTACGGCTCTGCTCGCAGGCGTTGCGCACCTCGCGCTCGGCGAACGCCGAGTGGCCGGTGTCGGCCAGGACCTCTTTGACCAGCGCAGCGGTGGCGTCGTCTAGCCAGCCACCCATCTCACCGTAGAAATCCGCCGCCAACCCGTCCCCGACGTAGACCTTCACCAGCGACTCCAGCCAGGACCGGGGTGCCGTTGCGGCATGGAACGCGTCGATGCGCGCCACGAACGGGCGCATCGCGTCGTCCACCGAGACACGCAAACCGCGTAGATGGCTCTCGAGCTGCCGGAAGTGCCCGATCTCAGCAGCCGCCATGCTGGCCATCGCCACCCTGCCGCTCAGCGTGGGGGCATGGCGGGCGTCCTGCGCGAGCCGATCGAAAGCTGACATCTCTCCGTAGGCGAGGACCCCCAACAGGTCGACGATGCCCGCACGTGCCACATCCACGGCGCGAGCGTAGTGCCGCATTGTCGGAGTGTGCGGTGTCACGCGCACAGTTGACGTGGTTGAGGGGTATGATGTGTGCACAGGGCGTGACCTGACCCGGTGATAAAATCCCGTGGCCACGCGTCCCGCTCGGCGGTACACGCCGCCGAGCGCATGAAATTGAGTGCGGACCTGATGTATTCGTTCCCGGTTCTGCTGCGCCGTCCGGCGGCGCGGAGCTGGTCGAGCGAGACGGCGGTGGACGCGCCAGTACGAGAGAGGCGAGCACACTGACCGTCAGCCAGACCACATTGCCCGAGATCCATCCCCTGGAGCTTCCCGACCCCGACGCCCAAGCCAGTACCGAGAGTGATATCGACGAAACCGCGACGCCCGCGCCGCTGCAGGCTGGCGCACCGGTACGCGATGACTCTCCCACCTTCGCCCAACTCGGTGTCCGCGACGAGATCGTCCGGACTCTGCGAGCAGTAGGCATCGAGCGCACCTTTGCTATTCAGGAACTCACCTTGCCGCTGGCGCTGGCCGGCGACGACCTCATCGGTCAGGCCCGCACCGGCACTGGCAAGACGCTCGGCTTCGGTGTGCCGCTGATTCAGCGGATCACCTCCGGAGACGTCGTTCTTGACGGCACCCCGCGCGCCCTGGTCGTCGTTCCGACCAGAGAGCTCTGCTTGCAGGTCAGCGCCGATCTCACCGCCGCGGGCCGGGATCTCGGCGTCCGGGTCCTTTCGATCTACGGCGGCCGACCTTACGAACCACAGATCAAGGCCCTGACCAGAGGTGTGGACTTGGTGGTCGGTACTCCGGGCCGGCTACTGGACCTTGCCGAACAGCGCCATCTGGTGCTGGGCAAGGTACGCGTGCTGGTCCTCGACGAGGCCGATGAGATGCTCGACCTGGGCTTCCTGCCCGACATCGAGCGAATCCTGCGGATGGTGCCGGAGCAGCGCCAGACCATGCTGTTCTCGGCCACCATGCCGGGCCCGATCATCACGCTGGCCCGGACCTTCCTGACCCAACCAACGCATATCCGCGCTGAGGAACCCGACGCAACCGCCATCCACGAGCTGACTAGGCAGTTCGTCTACCGGGCGCACGCGATGGACAAGGTCGAACTGCTGTCCCGGATGCTGCAGGCCCGCGATCGAGGCCTGACGATGATCTTCACCAGGACCAAGCGCACCGCGCAGAAGGTGGCCGACGAGCTCACCGAACGCGGTTTCGCGGCCGCAGCAGTGCACGGTGACCTCGGCCAGGGAGCCCGCGAGCAGGCGCTTCGCGCCTTCCGTTCGGAGAAGGTTGACGTGCTGGTCGCCACCGACGTCGCGGCCCGCGGCATCGACGTCCCGGAGGTCACCCACGTCATCAACTACCAGTGTCCCGAAGACGAGAAGCCCTACGTGCACCGGATCGGGCGCACCGGGCGGGCCGGGCGGGCCGGCGTCGCGATCACTCTCGTCGACTGGGACGAGGAAACCCGCTGGAAGTCGATCAGTGACGCGCTGGATCTCGGCATGCCGGAGCCCGCGGAGACCTACTCCACCTCGGAGCACCTGTTCAGCGACCTCGACATCCCCACCGACTCCACCGGGCGGCTGCCGCTGGCCCGGCGCACCCGGGCCGGGCTGGGAGCCGAGCCCAGCGACGAAGCCGGCCGCCCCCGGCGTACCACTGGCATCGCGCGTGGCGTGCGCAGTGCGCCCGCCGACAGTGTGCTTCCGCCGGTCCGCCGCCTGCGGCGGCGCACCCGTAACGGAGAGAGCGCCGCCATCAGCGCCGAGACCGCGCCGCCCGCGGAGCACCCATGCGACCATGGTGACGCCGGGCCGCGCCGCCGACGTCGGCGCAGCCGGGGCCGCAGCGCCGGCACCGGGGAGCACGGCAGCCAGCCCCGCGCCGCAGGCTAAACCAGCGGTCGGATGCTCGCGCCCGAACGCCGCACCCGGTGGGACTTCACCGTTGCCGCGCTGGTGGCGGTGGCTGTGCTCACCGTGGCCGCAGCACTGTGGTGGACCAGTGACGCGCGCCGCACCACGCTGACCACCGCCGTCGGTCCTAATGCGACTTCAGCCGCCGGGTCCGGGTCATTGCCAACGGCATTGGCGGAGGCGTGGCGGGCGCCAAGTCCAGCGACCCCGGTCCCGCTAGCGGCGGACGGCAGGGCGGTCACCGGTGCCGCTGGCGTGGTAGCGGGACGCGACCTGCACACCGGCGCGGTGCGCTGGAGTTACCGGCGCGACCGACCGCTGTGTACCGTGGCAGCCGCATTTCAGCACGTGGTGGCGGTTTACCAGCGCAGCGAGACGTGCAGCGAGGTGACCGCCCTGGGCTGGGTCGACGGTCGGCGTGGACCACAACGCACCGGTCCGGTGGAGGCGCCGACCCGGCTGGTCGCCGCCGGTAACCAGGTGGCCGCCACTGGCCGTCGCTACCTGGAGGTATGGCGCTCCGACCTGGTGCGAACACTGGCCTATGGGCGACTGCCGACCCCCGTGCAGCCTGCGACCCAACCCCGACCAGACTGCATGCACGACTCAATGGCCCTCAGTAATCCCAAACTGGGCGGTGGCAAGCTGGCGGTGGTGGAGCAGTGTCCCGGGGAGCGGGTGCGGCTCACCGTGCAACGGTCCGATCCCAAGGAACCCGACCACCCCGAGGTGACTTTCAGCACCCTGCTTCCGGGTCAGCAGGCCCAGGCCATCGCGATGAGCGGGGAGCGGGTGGCCGTGGCGCTACCCGACCCGGCCCGGTTGGCCGTGCTCGACGGCCAGGGCAAGGAGGTAGCCGAGTACCCGCTGACGGTCCCGGACACCGACCTGCGCGGCAGTCCGCCCGGCGGGCTGGCCGATGTCACCGAGACACCCACTGAGATCTACTGGTTCACCGGCTCGGCCACTGTCGCATTGGACATCGCTGACCTGCGGCCACGGTGGACCCGAGCGGGATCGCTGGGCACCGGGTCGGAGGTCGCCGGGCGGCTGCTGCTGCCTGTTCCGGGTGCGCTAGCCGTGCTGGACACCACCACCGGAGCGCAGCTCGGCGCGCTGCCGGTGGACCGCGGCGGCTACCGCGGCCCAGTGGGTACCGCCAGTTCCGGGGGTGTAGTGCTGGAGCAACGCGGCGACACACTGGTCGCGCTGCGCTGAGCTTGCGATTCGTAATCTCGTAAGCTCGACCCGGTGACGGCATCACAGATCACTCCGCACGGCGCCAGTCGCGTACAGGTAACGGTGCCCGGAGCCGAACTTGCGGCTCTGCGCGCCCGACCCGCTGAGCCCGTCGGTGCCGTGGCCGTGCTGGTGCCGGGATACACCGGATCCAAAGAGGACTTTGCGGCCCTGCTGGATCCCCTGTGCCGGGCAGGTCTGTCCGTGCTGGCGCTGGACCTTCCCGGGCAGTACGAGTCCCCTGGGCCGCCCTGCGAGCAGGACTATTACCCCGACCCGTTGGGTCGGACCATCGCGGCGCTGGTGGCTGAGCTGGCCGCCGCCGGCGAAGTGCTGCTGCTAGGGCACTCCTACGGCGGGTTGGTGGCTCGAGCGGCGGTGCTCGCCGGCGCCCCGGTGACCGGGCTGGTCTTGCTCGACTCGGGTCCAGGCGGGTTGCCGCCAGGACAGCGCCGGGAGTTGCTCGACGCCACCGAGCCGGTGATGCGTTCCCAAGGCAGCGAGACCGTCCTGAGGCTGCTCGAAGCTCGCAACGGAATCGTCGAACCGCCCGAACTGGCCGCGCTGCTGCGAGCCCGCTTCCTCGGCTCGTCCAGCGTCGGCCTGCTCGGAATGGCGACCGGCCTGCGCACCGAACCCGACCGGGTCACTGAGCTGGCCACCGCCCTGCGCACCCGCGCGATCCCCTGTTTGGTCGCCTTCGGCGAATCCGATGACGCGTGGCCGGTGCTGGTGCAGCGCGATATGGCGGCCCGGCTGGGCGCCGAGGTCGCGATGATCCACGATGCCGCCCACTCACCGGCCATCGAGAATCCACCGGCCCTGCTCGACGTGCTGCTGCCGACCTGGAAGGCCTGGCTCGCTGCTAAGTTCCGACCTTAATCGGCTGATCGCGATGATCGCTGTTTGCGTGACTCAGACGACATGTCGTGTCCGGCACACAAGGGAGATCATGGTGTCTGCGCCGCTCGCCTGCGTAAGGCCTAGTCACCTGGCTCAGGCCCACCATCCGAACCAGAGGACGCAGGCCGTGAGCAGCACGACCGCGTAGGAGGCCAGGGCTGCGGTGCGACCTCGACAGCGGTCGGCGACCAGCTGCAACGCAACCGCGGTCGCGGCCGCGATCCCGTGTCCGGCAACCGTCGCCAGGCCTGGGCCAGGCCGGCCTGCTGTACCGGCCAGCCACTGCGCCACGCAGAGCGCGATCGCAAGCACCACCAGACCCCCGGCCAGCACACCGGACAGCCCGCGCGAGAGGCGCTCACCAAGGTGCGACGCGGTCACGGCGCAAGCAGAGCCCACGGCCGGAGCTCTGGTGCACTGGCCCTGCCCTCGGGGCAGTGCCGCCGGAAGTCGCACCATGAGCAAGCCCGGCCGGGAGTGGGCGGGAACAGGATTTCCGGGTCGCCTCCGGTCGTCAGAGTGTCGGCGGCCAGCGCGATCTCGTCAGCCGCCTCCTCGGCACGCCGTAGGTGCCTGCTCAACGACTGCTCGGTGTGCTCCCAGCCGGCAACGGTGCCGGTGGGCAGGTGGTGCAGCTCCACCCGGCGGCACTCCCGACGTAGCGTGCGGCGCGCCGCGAAGGCGTAGAGCGCCAACGCCTGCGAACCGCGAGCGTCATCGACGGTGAGCTCGTGGCGACCGGTCTTGTAGTCCACTACGACCAGTTCGCCGTTGCGCTCGTCGATGCGATCCACACGTCCCTCGGCAACGATCCGTTGGGTCGGCGCGGACACCCAACGCTCCACCCCCACCGGTTCGAGGTCGGGATCCAGCTCGTCGACGTATCGGGCCACCCAGTCCTGGGCGCGGCTTCGATAGTCGGCGGCCTGCGCGTTGTCCGCGAAGCCCTCGCCGGACCAATGCGTCGCGACCAGGGCCGCCGCGGCGTGCGGCTGCCGCCGGTCGGGCGCCAGATCGAACAACGCCCGCAGCGCGGTGTGCACCACCGCGCCCAGCGTGTTGTGTGCCCAAGCCCCGCCGCGCGCGGGCGCGGGGTGATCCAGGTACGCCATCCGGTAACGCCGGCGACAGCCGGTCCAGGTGCTGAGCTTGGCGGGAGTCAGCCGCACCAGCGGGCGGGGCAGACCGCCGAGTTGCAGCTCGCCCTGCGCTCGCGGTGCCATCGCGCCTACCGTACTCGTCAGGCCGATCAGCCGGTCACCGCGGCGACGCGGCTGCTCGCTGCCAGCTCCTCGATTCGCTCCAGTGCCTCCGGGTCAGTCGTCTCTTGACCTAGCGACACCGTTTTGTTCCTACCGTGGTAGTCGCTGCTGCCGGTCACCAGCAGGCCCAGCTCGGCCGCGAGATCGCGCAGCGCCGCGCGATCGCCGTCGGCATGGTCGGGATGGTCTACTTCCACCCCGGCGAGCCCCTCAGCGGAAAGTTCAGCGATCACTGAGAGGTCGATGACCGGTCCCCGACTGCGAGCTGCGGCGTGCGCCAGAACCGCAACTCCGCCTGCGGTGCGAACCATCCGGATCGCGTCGTGAACGTCAGTATCGACCCGACCGGTGTAGTACGGGCCGCCGGTATTGAGAAATCGACGGAAGGCCTCGTCGACGCTGCCCACGACGCCCGCCGACACCAGTGCCCGGGCGAGGTGCGGCCGCCCGACCGGAGCTTCCGGCGGCAGGCTGGCGAGAAACTGGTCAGGATCCACCGGGAACCCGTCGGCGGCCATCTGCCGTGCCATGACGCACAACCGCACGCGTCGCTCGTCGCGCAGCCGCGCCTGCTCGGCGATGATCGCAGTCGAGGTGGGATCGAATAGGTAACCGAGCAAGTGCACCGAGACGTGACCGCCCCTACCGTCGGGCGCGATGCAGGAGAACTCCGCGCCCCGGATCAGCCGAAGACCGACCGGCAGCGCATCGACAGCGTCGTCCCATCCCGCGGTGGTGTCGTGGTCGGTCAGGGCTAGCACGTCAACACCAGCCGCCGCAGCGGCCACGACGAGCTCCGCGGGGGTGTCCGTTCCATCAGACGCGGTGGAGTGGGCGTGCAGGTCAATACGCATGACCGCAGTCTTCACCGGCTGTCGCTACCGGCCTTCGGAGCCTGGCCATCCCGGGCGCGGCCAACGCCTGCGACGAGAGCCGCGCGGTGGCTGCAGCATGTGTGATTGAGGCTGCTTCTTCTCGCCGAAGATCAACCCGGAGATCGCCTGAAAGACCTCCTCAGGCCTGGGCAAAAAATAAATCCACTCCAGGTCCTGCTTCTGCCCGGCCGACTCTATCCGGAGCGTGCCGTAACCGAGTATCTGCCCGAAAAAGGGCCTCATGAAGCTCATGTCGGTCACCTTGGTGATCGGCATCATGGAGTTCTTCGTCTCGATAATGCCGCTGGTGACCATGAATCGTTTGTCGGTGACAATGATGACCTCAACCCACCACTCGAGCACCAGCCAGGCGAAGCGCAGCAATGCCCCGACCGCCACGTACCAGAGCAACGACTGCACCAGCCACAGGCCGCCCGCGACGCCGCTGACCAGGCGGGACAGTATGTACGCCCCCAACACTATTCCGAAGGTGATCAGCAGGTCTTTGAGCAGCACTGCCCAGTGCCGTCGCACTCGGATCACTCGCCGCTCGATCGTAGGATCGAGCAGCACGTGGGAATGTCGACCGAACATCTCAGCGCCGCCAGAACGTTCTCGCGTTCACCCTGACCCACCTTGTCTCGCCGCTGCAGGCAGCGCAACGCGGTCGTAGCCGGGCTGTTCCGTCCACGATCTGTGAGTGTTGTACCGCAGCGGAGTCGACCGTGCGTCCCGACACTCCCGAAGGGTACTACCATCCCTGCGGATGACAGGCTCGGCAGCACAGCGCGTCAGGTGCGTCGGGGCGGTGCTGCTCGACGACGCCGGCAGACTGCTGCTGATCCGAAGGGCCCACGAGCCGGGACGTGGCCGCTGGTCGGTGCCCGGGGGCCGGGTTGAGGGCGGCGAGACCGACCAGCACGCGGTGATCCGCGAGGTGGCCGAGGAGACCGGGCTGGCCGTTGAGGTCACGCGTTGGCTGGGAGATGTGCAACGCGACGGACCGGATGGGGCAGTGTTCGACATCCACGATTACCGCTGCCGGGTGACCGGAGGTGCCCTATCCGCCGGCGACGACGCTGATGGAGTCCGCTGGTGCGACGCGGAGACCCTGGCGACTCTGCCCGTCGTCACCGGCCTCATCGAGGCCCTCGCCGGCTGGCACTGCCTTCCCCGCTGAGAGCGGTCAGCCAGCCGCCGCGCCTGGCCCCATGGCCAGTTTCGCCAACATGTCACGAGCCTGTTCAGCATGTCGCGGTTGGCACAGCACGTCGTAACGTCCGGCTACCAATTGGCTCGCCGACGCGAAGTCCCTGCGGCCGCGGGTCGCCGCATACCCGGCGGCGGCGAACACCGTTCCGAACACCGCGCCGGTGGCCACTCCTACTAAGATCGGAATCACCCCGGTCCCGGCCTGAGTCGCGAACAGACTCAGTAACACCCCCACGAACAGGCCGAACCAGGCACCCGACGCCGCCCCCTGCCCGATCACCCGGCCCCAGGTCAACCGTCGCAGTACCCGCTCCACCAGCATCAGGTCCACTCCGACGATAGTGACCTCGGCGACCGGAAACTGGTTATCGGCGAGATGGTCCACGGCACGCTGCGCCTCGGCGTAAGTAGCATAGGAGCCGATCGGCCAGCCGGTCGGAGGGGTGGGCAGGCCAGGCATTTGGCCGTGGCCGCTGAACGGACTGGTCATCACGCATCACCTCCCCTATGAGTACCCGATCGTGGTGTGCAACGCCCGGATTTCACTCAACGGTGTGCTAACTAACACTGTGTCTGCTTCAACCTCGGGCAGGGTACTCCCGCAGCAACCCTTTACTGATGATCGTCTTCTGGATCTCGCTGGTGCCCTCGCCGATGAGCAGGAAGGGCGCTTCGCGCATCAGCCGCTCCACCTCGTACTCCTTTGAGTAGCCGTATCCACCGTGGATGCGGAAAGCGTCTTCGGTGACCTCCTTGCAGTATTCGCTGGCCAGTAGCTTCGCCATCCCGGTCTGGACGTCGTTGCGCTCGCCGGAGTCCTTCAGCCGGGCGGCGTTGACCATCATCAGGTGCGCGGCTTCGATCTTGGTGGCCATCTCAGCCAGCTTGAACGCGATCGCCTGGTGCTGTGCGATCGGCTTGCCGAAGGTCTTGCGCTGCTGGGCGTAGTCGACGGCGAGCTCGAAGGCTCGGATGGCAATGCCGCAGGCCCGGGCGGCAACGTTGACCCGACCCACCTCGACGCCATCCATCATCTGTGCGAAACCCTTGCCGGGGGCGGCACCCAGCACCTTGTCGGCTCCGATGCGGTAGCCGTCGAAGACCAGCTCGGTGGTCTCGACTCCCTTGTAGCCCATCTTGTCGATCTTGCCGGGCACACTGAGCCCGGGAGCGACCTCACCGTACCCAGTGGGCTTGTCCACCAACAGCGTGGTGAGGTTGTGGTGCGCCTTCGCCGCACCCTCGTCGGTCTTGACCAACGTCGCCACCAGGGTGGAGGTGGCACCATTGGTCAGCCACATCTTCGCGCCGTCGACGACGTAGTGCTCACCATCACGTCGGGCTCTTGTCTTGATCGCCGCGACGTCGGAACCGAGCTCCGGCTCCGACATGGAGAAGGCACCGCGGATGCGACCATCGGCCATTGCCGGTAGGTAATGCTGCTTCTGCTCGGCGGTGCCGTGGTGGCTGATCAGGTGGGCCACAATGAAGTGGGTATTGATCACACCAGAGACACTCATCCAACCGCGGGCGATCTGCTCCACGACCAGCGCGTAGGTCAACAGCGACTCCCCCAGGCCGCCGTACTCCTCGGGGATGGTGAGCCCGAACAAACCCATCTCCTTCATCCCGTCGACGATTTCCTGCGGGTAGGTGTCGGTGTGCTCCAACTCCTGGGCGACCGGGATGATCTCCTTGTCCACGAAGGTCTTGACCGTGGCCAGGATCTCCCGCTGGATCTCGGTGAGGTCGGCGGTCTGCGCGAGCCGTGCCATGAGGCTCCTTTCGTCGCGCGCCGGTGGCCTCGCAGTGAAGCCTCGTAGGCGTCGCGGAGGTCTGGTGAAAACAGTAATGTCTGTGGTGACTTCGTAGGGAGCCCTGCCATGATGACCACCATCACGCCCGGCCGATCCGCTGCCTACCGCCGTCGGCTCGACGGTCCGGTGTTTCGCACCGCCTGGCTGACCGTGCGCCGGCACGTCGATCTCCTCCGGCTAGCCAGCGCCTTATGTCGCGGTCGATGAGCTATCGCCGTCTCGACACACCCCCTCGTACGGCCATCTGACCTGATTCAAGGAGAACTTCCATGGGCGCACCAGCGCACACATCGTCAGACCCGACCTTCTACCGCAGCCCCGCCGAGGCCGGCGCCGCACCGGCTGAGACGCTTGCCTACGTCGTCGCGTTCGACCGCACGGCCCAGCGGCCCGACGCACTGACCGTGATCGGCGTCGATCCCAGCTCACCCCGATACGGGCAGGTGGTGGGCTGGGCGGACCTGCCTACTCTGGGCGATGAGTTGCATCACTTCGGCTGGAATGCCTGCAGCAGTGCGCTGGCCCACGAGGGCCACGACATGATCGGTCTGCAGCGCCGTTACCTGCTGCTACCCGGACTGCGCAGCTCGAACGTGCACGTCTATGACACCCAGCCCGACCCCACCAATCCCACCTTGGTCAAGACGATCGACGCCAAAGAACTGGCTGACAAAGCCGGCTACTCTCGGCCACATACGTTGCACTGCGGGCCCGAGGGGATCTTCCTGTCCTGTCTCGGTGGGGCCGACGGTGCCGACGGACCGGGTGGGATCGCCCTGCTCGACCACGCCACTTTCGACGTGGTGGGCCCCTGGGAGAGCGACCGGGGCCCACAGCACCTGGCGTATGACGCCTGGTGGCACCTGAAGCAGAACACGCTGGTCACCAGTGAGTGGGGCACCCCGTCGATGATCGAGGACGGGGTCAACCCGGAGCTGCTACTGGGCAACAAATACGGCCACGCCCTGCACTTCTGGGACCTGGCGGCCGGCAAGCACCTCCAGCGGGTCGACCTGGGCGCGCACCACCAGATGGTGCTCGAGCTGCGCCCGGCGCACGATCCCGAGGCCAGCTGGGGATTCGTCGGTGTCGTCGTGTCCACCCAGGACCTGTCCGCCTCGGTGTGGCGCTGGCACCGTGATGGGGAGACTTGGGCCGCCAACAAGGTGATCACCATTGCCGCCGAACCCGCCGACCCTGATTTGTTGCCGCCGGCCCTGAAACCCTTCGGTGCGGTCCCGCCGCTGGTCACCGATATCAACCTGTCGGTGGACGACCAGCAGCTGTACGTCTCGTGCTTCGGCACCGGTGAGCTCAAACAGTACGACGTGTCCGACCCGGCGAACCCACGCGAGACCGGCTCGGTGCGGTTGGGCGGCATCGTCGGCCGGGCGGCCCACCCGGCCGCACCCGAGCTGCCACTGGCCGGCGGCCCGCAGATGGTCGAGGTCAGCCGCGACGGCGGGCGGGTGTATCTCACCAACTCGCTTTACGGCGCCTGGGACGACCAGTTCTACCCCGACGGCGTCGGCGCGTGGCTGGCCAAGATCGACGCACCCGCCGGTGGTGGGCTCACCGTCGATGAGGGCTTCTTCCTACACGGCGAGGACTTCCGGGGCCTGCGAGTACACCAAGTCCGCCTCCAAGGCGGCGACGCCTCCTCAGACTCCTACTGCTACCGCTAAATCGGGCTGGAGCGCCATTCGGTTGGCGAATGGCGCTCCCGTGACGACTCCGGACCGCGATTCGCCTGGCGAATGGCGCCGGGTCACGAGAAACGCGCGAACGTTAGCCTCTTGTGGTGGCTACTGCGACCCGGGTTTATGCAGCGCGGGTTGCTGGGCTGCCGGTGTTCGGGCCCGACGGCGAGCAGATCGGCAAGGTCCGCGACCTGGTTACCGCGTTGCGCATCGGGCCGCGGCCGCCGCGGGTGCTCGGGTTGGTCATCGAGCTCGCGATCCGGCAACGGATCTTCGTACCGATGCTGCGGGTCACCTCCATCGAACCCGGCGCGGTGGTACTTGCCACTGGCACGGTCAGTCTGCGCAAGTTCACCCTGCGCCCCAACGAGACGCTGGTGATCGGGGAGATTCTGGACACCCGGGTGCACGTGGCCGCCACCGGAGCGGTCGCGGTGGTGGTCGACGCCGGGATCGAGCAGGCCCGTACCCGAGACTGGGTGATCACCAAGCTGGCGGTGCGGGAACGCACCGGCCGACTCAGCCGGCGCGGTCCGGTTGAGGTATTCGGCTGGGACGAGATCGAGGGATTGACGCTGGCCGAGGTGTCCTCCCGCGGGCAAGGCGCCGAGCAACTGCTGTCCCTGTTTGAGGGGATGCGCGCGGTGGAGGTCGCCAACACGCTGCGTGAGCTTCCCGCCAAGCGCCGCTATGAGGTGGTCGACGCGCTGGACGACGAGCGGCTCGCGGACGTGCTTCAAGAGCTGTCCGAGGACGAGCAGGCCCAGGTGCTCTCCCGGCTGGGCGACGAGCGCGGCGCCGACGTACTGGAGGCGATGAACCCCGACGACGCCGCAGACCTGCTCGGCGAGCTCCCGCAGACCGATCGGGAGCGGTTGCTGCGGCTGATGGCGCCTGAGGAGTCTGCACCTGTGCGCCGGCTGCTGAGCTACTCCTCGGACACCGCCGGTGGCCTGATGACTCCGGAGCCGGTGGTGCTCACCCCGGATGCCACCGTCGCCGAAGCGCTCGCCCGGGCCCGTAACCCCGAGCTGACCCCCGCACTGGCCAGCATGGTGTTCGTCTGCCGCCCCCCCACGGCCACCCCGACCGGCCGCTATTTGGGCTGTGCCCACCTGCAGCGGCTGCTGCGCGAACCCCCGTCGAATCTGGTGGCCGGCGTTCTAGATGCGGAGCTCGCTCGGCTTGGGCCTGAGGCGACGCTGGCTGAGGTCACTCGCTATTTCGCTGCCTATGACCTGGTCTGCGCACCGGTGGTGGACCCCGAGGACCACCTGCTCGGAGCGGTGAGCGTCGATGATCTGCTGGATGCGGCACTGCCCGACGACTGGCGCCAACAGGAGGCCTGGCTCACTTCCGACTGGCCCGGCGAGGTGAGCCGTGGCTGACTCACGTTGGCACTATTCGGCAAGTCGGCTGGATCTACCGCGCGGACCGCGACGAATCGGTCCCCGGATGGACCCGGACGCCTTCGCCCGCTTCTCCGAGCGGATCGCGCGCTTTCTGGGCACCGGCCGATTTCTCGCCGCCCAGACGGTAATCGTGCTGGTGTGGATCGCGCTCAACTTGGCGGCCGTGTCGCTGCGCTGGGATCCTTACCCGTTCATCCTGCTCAACCTCGCGTTCTCCACCCAGGCAGCCTACGCCGCGCCACTGATCCTGCTGGCGCAGAACCGGCAAGACGACCGCGATCGGGTGTCGCTCGATGAGGATCGGGCCCGCGCCGAGCGCACCAAGGCCGACACCGAGTACCTGGCCCGAGAGATCGCGGCGCTGCGCATCGCGGTCGGCGAAATGGTCACCCGAGATTTCCTCCGATCTGAGCTCGGTCGGCTCATCGAGCTCAGAGAACCTGGGCCGCCGGATTCAGCAGCCACGGATCGGGCCGGGCCGGAACGGCCCGGTGCGTATCGGCGCGGTAGGCGAGCGGACCGGTGAGCGCCCAGTGCGAGAACGCCTAGCATGGGAGGCAGTCCCACACCCAACCGGAAGGTCGGTGCCATCCGTGGCCCCCATTCAGAGCGTCCCGTCGGTCGGCGCGGTCAAAGCCGCGCTGGACGGGGTGCACGACCCGGAGATCAACCGGCCGATCACCGAGCTAGGTATGGTCAAGGACGTCACCGTGGCCGCCGACGGAACGGCGAAGGTAGCGGTGTGGCTCACCGTCGCCGGCTGTCCCATGCGCGACACCATCACCTCCAGGGTCACCACAGCGGTGTCCGCCGTGCCGGGCATCCGGGACGTCCGGGTAGAGCTCGACGTGATGAGCGACGCCCAGCGCACGGCGTTGCGCCAGCAGCTGCGCGGCACCGCCGAGGAGCCCCGGATCCCGTTCGCCGAGCCGGGATCGCTGACCCGGGTGTACTGCATCGCCTCCGGTAAGGGCGGGGTGGGCAAGTCGTCGGTGACGGTGAATCTGGCGGTCGCGATGGCCGATCGCGGTCTGTCGGTCGGGGTGGTCGACGCCGACATCTACGGCCACTCGGTGCCGGGCATGCTCGGCACCACCGCCCGCCCCACCCAGGTAGAAAAGATGATCATGCCGCCGGCGGCCCACGGCGTCAAGGTCATCTCGATCGGCATGTTCACCAAGGACAACACTCCGGTGGTGTGGCGAGGACCGATGCTGCACCGCGCGCTACAACAGTTCCTCGCCGACGTGTTCTGGGGCGACCTCGATGTGCTGCTGCTCGACCTTCCGCCGGGCACTGGCGACATCGCCATCTCAGTAGCGCAGTTGATACCCAACGCGGAGATCCTCGTGGTCACCACTCCACAGCGGGCCGCCGCGGAGGTCGCGCAGCGGGCCGGGTCAATCGCCTTGCAGACCCACCAGCGACTGATCGGAGTGGTGGAGAACATGTCCTGGCTGGAGATGCCGGACGGCTCGCGCAGCTACCTGTTCGGTTCCGGCGGGGGCCAGGTGGTCGCCGACGCCCTGACCCGCTCGCTGGGCAGTGAGGTTCCGCTGCTAGGCCAGGTTCCGCTGGACCCACGGCTGCGCGAGACCGGCGACGCCGGCACTCCGCTGGTACTGGCCGATCCCACCTCGCCCGCCGCGGTGGTGCTACGCGGGGTAGCCGATCGGCTCGCGACGCGCTCGCGCGGACTGGCCGGACGGCTGCTCTCGGTGAGCCCCAGCTCTCGGTAGTAGACAGTCAGGTTGCGTCGGGGTCGAAGGGTGCGCGCTCGCCTGGCTGTAGTGGCCGGGGAACCGGCGTGCCCTTACCCGTGGGTGCAGCGAAACCGTTCGCTTTGATCCCGTC
The DNA here is from genome assembly GCA_023252195.1 of Pseudonocardiales bacterium. Classification (GTDB taxonomy): domain Bacteria; phylum Actinomycetota; class Actinomycetes; order Mycobacteriales; family Pseudonocardiaceae. The sequence continues at coordinate 141,834 of JAHEXI010000004.1, read as the reverse complement.
AGATTTGATCACACCGCCGAACGGATCGTCGCCGAGGTCGTCGAATAGGTGGCGGGTGATCGCGCTACGCGGGTTGAAGCCACGCAGTCCGCGCAGGTCTTCCAGCGGAGCCCGGAGTTCGTCGAATTCCGGCCCCAGCTCGGAACGCAGCTGCTCGCGGGCACCGTTAGCGTACTCCCGGACCTGGCGCACAGTGCGGCCCAGCCAGGCCGCCGCCGACGGCAGACGTTCCGGTCCCAGGATCAACAACCCGGCGACGATGAGGATCAGGAATTCGCCCCAGCCGATGTTGAACATCCGCACGCACCTCCTCGCCAACCCGTCGAGCCCAGCCTAGCCAATCAGGTGGTGTCTGGGCCGGGTCCGCCGGTCCGCGACCCCGCCGACGGCCCGACGACCGCGATAGAGAACCCGTCGTAACCCTTGGCGCCTACCGTCTGGATGGTCGTCGCACTCACCGAGGGGTCCGCGGCCATCACCTCGTTGAGCCGTCGCACGCCCTGCGCATCGGGGTCTGCGGTGTTCTCGTCGAGCACATTGCCACCCCGCACCACATTGTCCACGATGATCACGCCGCCTGGTCGGGTCAGCCGGACCGACCAGGTGAAGTAGTCGGCGTTGTGCGGCTTGTCCGCGTCGATGAACACTAGATCGAACGGCTCTCCCGCCTCGGCCAGCCGCGGCACCGTGTCCAGCGCCGCGCCGACCCGCACGTCCACCCGGTCGGCGAGGCCAGCCCTGGCGATGTTGGCGCGCGCCACCTCGGCGTGCTTTCGCACGGACTCCAAGGTGATCAGGCGGCCGTCCGGCGGCAGCGCCCTGGCTAGCCAGATCGTGCTGTACCCGCCGAGCGTGCCGAACTCGAGGATCCGGCGCGCGTTCATCATCCTGGCGAGCAGGTTGAGCAGCTTGCCCTGCGCGGGTGAGACGGCGATGGCCGGCAATCCCGCCGCCGCACTAGCCGCGAGCGCGGCGTCCAACGCCTCGTCGGGTTCAAGCAGCGCGCTGGTGATGTAGTCGTCGACCGCCGTCCACTGCTGCTGGCTCATCGCGTCCTCACTGCCGTCTGGCTACCTGCTGACCATGCCGCCCACCGACTATGCTGCCCCATCCCGCCTAGAGCTCGGGTCCGCGGGCACGCAGGTCGTCCACAGTGGCCATCGCCTGCTTGAGCTCACCGAGCCACTGCGCAGCGTGCTCGCCGACCAGCCGCACCGCCCAGGCCAGCGCCTCCGACCGGGACCGCGCCACCCCCGCGTCGACCAGGGTGTCGAGCACCAGGCGCTCGGGTTGCCGTAACCGGGTCATCACCGGCACCGACAGCGTCGTGAACATCTCCGCGGTGCCTCCCAACCGGGCACCCCAGGCCACCTTGCGGCGGTAACGGTGCTCGGCCTGCCGAGCGATCTCGATCCGCTCATCGCGGGAATCCTCCCGGAATCGGCTGATCCGGCCGGCCTCTGCGGCCGCGCGCTCAACATCATCGGTGAACTCGTCGCCCAGCGTGGGCAGCTCACCCACCACGATGATCTCCTCGCGGTCCGCGCTGACCTCGACGTCACCGGTGAACCAGCCATCCGGCAACCGTCCCACGAACCACGCTTTGGCGTCGTCTGCTGGTGGCAGGTCAGCCTGCTGCCAGCCACCGCGACCGTGTCCCCGACCATCTGGGCGCACCCCATGCGGCCGTCCTCGTCCCACCATGACTTCGTCCTTTCACTCGCTTGATTACAACATTACACCTGCTGCAAGGACAGTGGGTTGGGACGCCTACCGCAAAAGGGTTTATCGCCTGCGCCGCAGTCCGCTGGGACTGGGCCGCAAAGCCCCGCGCATACGCTCGCCCGCTGGGCAAGGTGCCATGATCTTCGCTAGGTGGTGGTGCTTCGCCGCGTCGGGTGCGTCCTTGTACGCGCCGACACACGAGGAGATCAATCAGGCATGCGGTCGAAGTCTGCTGCGTGCAGGCGGTCAGCGCGACGCCGCGTTGTGTGTGGCTAGCTGCTTCGGAGCTGAGCCTGCAGGTCCTCGACGGTGGTCACTGGCCGATCACAGACGAACCCGTGGCAGACATATGCCGCCGGGGCACCTCCGACCAGGTCCCGCCCAGCGAGCATCGGAGCATCCGCGCCCGGTTCTCCGGCCAGTACGACCGCGCCGCCAGGCGCGGCCGCCCGGGCCGCCACCTCCAGCGCCGCGCGGGCCACATCCCCGGCGGCACCGATCACCGCAATCTGCACCGGTCCGTGCGCCAGCGCCTCAGCCGTGGTCAGCCAGTGCCCGGTCGCCTGCGGTGCCTTCGCCAGTACCGCTCCGGCCCGCGCCACCGCAGCCTCGGCCGCCGCGCGGTAGGGCTCCGCGCCGGTCAGCGCCGAGGCAGTGACCAGCGCGGCCGCCAACGCGGAGGCACCCGCTGGGGTGGCATTGTCGGTCGGGTTGGTGGGGCGGCGGAAAAGCGCTTCCGCATCGCCGGCGGTATCGAACCAGGCGCCGGGATGATCCGGGTCGCCGAAGTGCTTCTGGGTCAGCTCCAGAATCGGTAGCGCCGCCTGCAACCAGCGGTCCTCGCCAGTGACCTGGTGCAGTGCGAGCAGACCCTCGATCAGCCAGGCGTGGTCGGCAAGCACCCCGGCGGCCTGACCCACCGCGCCGTCTCGGGAACTGCGCCGCAGTCGACCATTGACCATATGCGTGCCCAGCATGAGCTCCGCCGCTGCTGCCGCCGCCGAAATCCACTCCGGACGATCCAACACGCCGCCGGCCTCAGCCAGGGTGGTGATCGCCATCCCGTTCCACTCGGTGACCACCTTGTCGTCCCGGCCGGGCTGCGGGCGCCCGGCCCGGGCAGCGAGCAGCGCGGTGCGTACCCGCTCCCAGCGCTCGGCGTCCTCGGGCTCGGCGGGCAACTGCAACACCGACGCGCCATGCTCGAAAGTGCCGGCCTGAGTCACCACCAGCAGCTCCGCCGCCCACTGGCCGTCAGCTGACCCGAGTACCTCGATCAGCTGCTCCGGCGTCCACACGTAGGTGGCGCCCTCCACACCTGCGGTATCGGCGTCCAGCGATGCCGCGAAACCACCCTGCGCGGTGCCCAACCCGTCGAGCAGGAAGGTCGCTGTCTGCTCGGCCACCCGTCGGGCACTCGCCGATCCGGTCAGCCGGGCCAAATGGGTGTAGGCACGCAGCAGCAGGGCGTTGTCGTAGAGCATCTTCTCGAAATGCGGCACCACCCACGCGGCGTCGACGCAGTAGCGCGCGAACCCACCGGCGAGCTGGTCATACATCCCGCCGCGGGCCATCGCCCCACAGCTGCGCTCGGCCATCGACAGGGCACGCTTGGAGCCGGTCCGCTCGTGGTGCCGGAGCAAGAACTCCATCAGCATCGACGGCGGGAACTTAGGCGCACCACCGAACCCGCCGTGCTGGTAGTCGAACTCTGCAGCCAGCTTTTCGACCGCGGTGGCCAGCACCTCATCGTCGACTGCGGACTCGGTCAACGGCGTGGCCCGTTCGGCGAGCTGCTTGGCGATGCGCTTGGCCGCATCCCGGACCGCGTCACCTCGGTTGGCCCAGGCCTCGCGCACGGCGATGAGCAGCTCGGGGAAGCCGGGCAAGCCGTGTCGAGGAGACGGCGGGAAGTAGGTGCCACAGTGGAACGGTTCCCCGGTGGGGGTGAGGAAGCAGGTCATCGGCCAGCCACCGTGGCCGGTGATGGCCTGGGTCGCCTCCATGTAGACAGCGTCGACGTCGGGGCGTTCTTCCCGGTCCACCTTGATGTTGACGAAGTTGGCGTTCATTACCGCTGCGATGTCCGCGTTCTCGAAGGACTCATGCGCCATCACGTGGCACCAGTGGCAGGCGGCGTAGCCGATGGACAGCAGTACCGGGACCCGACGCCGGGCCGCCTCCGCGAACGCCTCCTCGCACCACGGCCACCAGTCAACCGGGTTGGTGGCATGTTGCAGTAAATACGGGCTGGTGGAGCTCGCGAGCCGGTTCGCCATGTGGGTATCCTCCCTGGCCCGCCAGCAGCGCGGAACCGTTACTCCTTACGAGGTGGAGTACCGGGATCGTTGTCGAAAGACTTCGGGACCCGGCGCAGGTGCTTGTTCATCGAACGCACCAGCAGCGCCACGGCCAGGAAGAATAGCAGCAGCACCACCAGCCCTAGTGGCGCGGCCTTGCCGAAATCCTCGCCCTGCCCCCCTGGGTCAGGGCCCGGCTTAGGTGGTGGCGCGAGCACCCCGATTCCGGTTACGACCGAGAAGGCTGGCGGCAACAGCAATTGCGTCATATGTGCACCCGCTCTCGAACCCCGGAGAACAGGTCGTCCTCAGGCAGCGTGGTGTCGACCAAACTACGGGCCAGCTCGTACTCTTCGGTCGGCCACAGCTCAGCCAGCACCGCATGCGACAGAGCGAACCACCGGCTCGCCGGGTCGATCTGGGTCGCGTGCGCGCGGAGCGCGTCGTCGCGCACCGGGAAGTATTCGGCGCACTGCACCTGGGTGGTGACCCGCTCCATAATGTCGGGAATCGATGGGTCCCACTTCGCCAGCCAGTCGCCGTAGGGCGATTCCGAGCCGGCCGCGAGCAGCGCGTCATGCATCAACTGCATCCGTTTGCGGGAGAAGCCGTGGGTGTAGTAAAGCTTCAACGGCTGCCACGGCGCCCCGGCGTCGGGGAACCGCTCCGGATCGCCTGCGGCGTCGAACGCAGCAACTGATATCTCGTGGCAACGGATATGGTCGGGGTGCGGATAGCCACCCTTCTCGTCGTAGGTCACCACGACGTGCGGCTGGAACTCGCGAAACAACCGGACCAGATCCCCGGTCGGAGCCTCCAGCGGCACCGTCGCGAAGCATCCGTCCGGCAGCGGCGGCTTCGGATCGCCCTCGGGCAGCCCGGAGTCGACATAACCCAGCCAACGATGCCGCACTCCCAGAATCTGCGCTGCCCGAGCCATCTCCTGGCGGCGGACCACGCTCATCTGCGCCGGATGCGCTGCCAGATCGGCTGGCTCGAACGACGGGTTGAGGATGCTGCCGCGCTCTCCGCCGGTACAGCTGACCACCATCACATCGTGACCCTCGGCGACGTATCGGGCCATCGTTGCAGCGCCCTTGCTCGACTCGTCATCGGGATGCGCATGCACCGCCACCATTCGCAGCTGCTCAGCCATGGGCGCCTGCTCATCCCTCCTCCACCGCCGGTTGGGCGGGCTGCCCAAGCGGTGGGACTATTCGAACCATTGTTCCTGCCGGACCCGCAGAGCTATCCGGTGGGCCGTCGGAGTAGGTACCGCGTGGTACCCATCGGGAGGTACAACACCGTGACCGCTGGCCAGCTTCCCGAGGGCCGCTACGGACCGCGGGTCGGTAGCCGCCGCCGTTGGGCGGTGCCGGTCGGACTGCTACTCGCGGTGCTGGCCGGCCTGGCAATCGCGGTGATCGGCTATCGCAACCTCGGCACCACGCCGATCCGGACCGAGACGCTGGGCTTCACCCTGCTGACCGGCAATGCCGTGCAACTCCGGCTGACCGTGATCCGCGACGATCCCTCCCGACCTGCGGTGTGCATCGTCCGAGCCCGTTCGCGAGACGGCGAGGAGACTGGTCGCAAGGAGCTCTACGTGCCGCCCGCCGCCGGTCCGATCGCGCTGACCACCGTGGTGCATACCTCGCGGCCACCGGTCACCGCAGAGGTCTACGGGTGCTCGTTCCAGGTGCCCGCTTACCTCAATCCAGCTCTGAAGTACTGACTTAAGCACCCGCTGAGCAGGCACGATTCATATCCCGTCACCCATAAGGCTGAGGCCAAACCGGACACGTCGTGTTACCGTGGAAGGTGCGCACGGCCCCGGGGCAGGGCCGTGTTTTTCCGTTCCGGCCGCTGGCTGCCATGCCAGCGGTTCGGTTCGGTCCGCCCCGCGGTAGCGGACGTCGGATCAGGAGGAGTAGTGATGACTGTGAGCGATACCCAGGTAGCCTGGCTGACCCAGGAAGCCTATGACCGGCTCAAGCGTGAACTCGACGAGTTGGTTGCGAACCGCCCAGTCATTGCCGCGAAGATCAACGACGCTCGCGAGGAAGGCGATCTCAAGGAGAACGGCGGTTACCACGCCGCCAGGGAAGAACAGGCCCAGCTCGAGGCGCGGATCCGTCAGCTGCAGGAACTGCTTCGGGTGGCCAAAGTCGGCGAGGCCCCGGCCGAGTCTGGGATCGCTGCGCCCGGAATGGTCGTCACGGTTCGCTATCAAGGCGACGACGAGATCGAGACCTTCCTGCTCGGCTCACTGGAGGAAGTCGCAGCCGGGGACCTGGAGGTCTACTCACCCAACTCCCCGCTGGGCAAGGCGATCATCGGCGCCCACGAGGGCGAGGACCGGCACTACGAGCTGCCCAATGGCGGTTTGATGACTGTCGCTGTCGTCAAGGCCGAACCCTTCCGGCGCTGAGCACCCCAAACCGAGCTCAGCGCGTCACGTGGTAGCAGGCGGCGTCCAGATCGGCGACCAGCTCCGCGCAGTGCTGTGCGCCCCGGGTCTCCAGGCTCAGCGCGACTACCGCATCGCCGACCGCGAGGCTGCCGGCGATGCGGGAATGTGCGACGTCGACGACGTTGGCGCCGGAGTCACCGATCCGGGCCAACAATCTGGCGAGCTCGCCGGGTCGGTCGGGCACCGTCACCCGCAGGGCGAGGAACCGCCCGCCGGCGCTGAGGCCGTGCCGGATGAGGTGCATCAGCAGCAGCGGGTCGACGTTGCCCCCGGACAGCACGGCGCAGACTGGTCCGGGGAAGCGGACGGACGGTTGCAGCAGTGCTGCGACGGCGGCGGCACCGGCCGGCTCAACGAGCATTTTGGTCCGCTCCAGGCACAACAGGACCGCCTGGGATAGCGCCTCCTCGCCCACCGTCAGCACCTCGTCGACCAGGGCTGACACCTGGGCGAAGCTCACCGGACCCACTTCGGAGACCGCGATGCCGTCGGCCATCGTGTGCTGGCGTCGCAGCCGCACCGGCGCGCCAGCGGCCAGCGAGGAGGGCCAGACAGCGGCTCCCTCGGCTTGCACACCGATCACTCTGACGTCCGGTTTGACGCCCTTGACCGCGGCGGCGATCCCCCCGACCAGCCCACCTCCGCCAGTGGGCACCAATACGGTTGCCACGTCGGGCAGCTGCTCAAGAAGTTCCAGGCCGACCGTGCCTTGGCCGGCGATCACGTCGGGGTGGTCGAACGGGTGGATGAACACCGCACCGGTGTCTCGTGCGAAGGCGCGCGCGGCCGCCAGCGATTCTTCGACGACGTCGCCGACGAGGTGCACCTGCGCACCGTATCCGCGGGTCGCGGCGACCTTGGGCAGCGCCGCGGTCACCGGCATGTAGACCGTGGCGGTGGCGCCCAGCATCGCTGCTGCCAACGCCACACCCTGCCCGTGGTTGCCCGCACTGGCGGCGACCACGCCCCGGGCCCGCTCGGCGGCGGACAGCGCGTGAATCCGGACATAGGCGCCCCGGATCTTAAACGATCCGGTGCGCTGCAGGTTCTCGCATTTGAAATGGACCGGTACCGCGCAGCGCTGCTCGAGCACCGCACAGTGCTGCACCGGCGTGCGCCGGACGACACCGTGCAGGGTCTCTCGCGCGACTCTGATCTTCTCGAGGCCGACCAATTCCATAGTTGAAGATCCTGCCAGCCGGGGAGGGTCGGATCGGCAACGGCGTAACAGCTGCGCAGGCGGCGCAACGCCGGGGTAAGGTCGAGAGCAAATCTTGGGAGGTGGGATGGCCCGCCGCTGGATGCCGGTCGTGGCTACGGTTGGGGTCGCCGTACTGCTCGCTGGCGCCGCGGTCTTCACTGCCGAGCGGGCAGGTTGCGCCGAGCCGGGCAGTTACGTGCCGGTACCCGGTGGCGTACAGCTCATCGGCGGATGCCTCAACAGCGCAGACCTACCAGTAGCCCCCCCACCGCTGAAGCAAACCCCGCCGAAAAGCCTCCAAGGCGAGTAGAGCGCTCTGTCGCTCGAAGCCGTGAACTCGACGCCACCGACGTCCAAGTTCGCCGAAAATGTCCGCGCTGTCGAGTTCACGGCACAGGGCTACCCGAGTGCGGTGAGGATGTCGTCGACTAGGTCTTCGGCGTCTTCGATGCCTACTGACAGGCGGATCAGGTTGGCGGGTACTTCGAGCTGGGTTCCGGTGGTGGAAGCGTGCGTCATACGGCCGGGGTGCTCGATGAGCGACTCCACCCCGCCTAGCGACTCGGCCAGGGTGAACACCCGGGTGCGGGCGCAGACAGCCAACGCCGCCGAAACACCACCGTCGACGGCGAACGAGACGATCCCGCCGAACCGGCGCATCTGCTTGGCGGCGATCTCGTGGCCACGGTGGGTGGCCAAACCGGGATAGCGCACACCGGTGACGGCCGGGTGCGCCTGCAGCGCCGCGACGACGCGCTCGGCGTTGTCGCAGTGTCGCTCCATCCGCACCGCCAGGGTCTTGATTCCCCGCAGGGTCAGCCAGGCATCGAACGGACCAGGCACCGCACCGGCACCGTTTTGCAGGAAAGCCACCTGCTCGTCCAACTCGGCGTCATCGGTGATCAGGGCGCCGCCGATGACGTCGGAATGTCCGCCGAGGTACTTGGTGGTCGAGTGCAGCACCACATCCGCGCCGAGCGCCAGTGGCGTCTGCAGGTAAGGCGTGGCGAACGTGTTGTCCACAACCAGCCGGGCATTTGCGTTGTGCGCGACGGCGGCCAGCGCCGCGATGTCAGCGACGTTGAGCAGCGGATTGGTCGGAGTCTCGCACCACACCAACCGGGTGTTCGGGCGCATCGCGGACCGCACGGCGTCGAGATCGGACTGCCCGACGGCGGTGTGCTCGATCCCCCAGTGCCGGAACACCTTGTCGATCAGGCGAAACGTGCCGCCGTAAGCGTCGTCGGGGATGACGATGTGGTCACCCGGGCGGCAGGTCGCTCGCAGCAGCACGTCACTGGCTGCCATGCCGGAAGCGAAAGCACGCCCGTGCAGGCCTACCTCCAACGCCGCCAAGCAGATTTCCAATGCGGTGCGGGTGGGGTTGGCGGTGCGGGCGTACTCGTACCCCTCGCGTAGTCCACCGACGCCGTCCTGGACGAAGGTGGAGCTGCTGTGAATCGGCACGATCACTGATCCGGTATGCGGGTCCGGGTCTTGACCAGCATGGATCGCACGGGTGGCGAAGCCTGTCACCTCGCCAGCCTACGGTGTTGTGCTGCCGGTGCGATCTTCGGTTGTCGCGTCTGGCACGGTCGGCGAATCAACCCGGATCACCACTGTGTTGGAGATCTTGTCCGCGAAGGTCTGGCGCTTGCCGTCCCACAGCGGCCACAGGTATCCGATACCGAACTCCACACCGTGGCAGATCTGGCGCGCCATGGCGCTGCCGAACCCGACCGGCTGACCGGTCTCGACCGCGACCAGCTTCGTGCGCGCCACCCGACGGCCGAGGCTTTGCCCCGTGGTGCCCTGCAGATAGCCCGAGTTCCAGATCCCGAAACCCAGCAACCCCAGGTAACCGACCGCGCCGAGTACCAGGGGCCACGTCGGGCTGCCGAGCGCTACACCGAGGGAGATCAAAAGGTTCAGCACGATCACTGGAGCCACGTAGTCGATCAAACAACTGATCACCCTGGCGCCGAAACCCGCCAGCGGTTCCGCCGTGCCAACGGCCGGCAACGCACCGCCGACCTGCCCGTCGGTATTGGTCTGGCGTACCTCGGTCAGCGCCGCCGGTTCTGGCAATCGCACCGGTTCTCTCAATTGAATAGAATGCGGCAATCGCCCGAACTGTGGGGGCGGTACTGATTGCACGAGTCGTCCGAATTGTGGCGGCGCTGGTGGCTGCGGCGCCTGCCCATGTAACGGCGGCCATATCGCCGGTAGCGACGGAGGTGCCAGCAGCGCCATCGATGCGGGCTGGCCGTCGGCCGACAGCGCGGACCGGGAAGTCGACTGAATCTGCTGAGAAGTCGGCTGGGCGCTTGTCACTGCGGCTTCAACCCCCTCATTAAGACAGCCTGGCGCACGCGCGCGCGGTCACGTTAGCGGATCCGCTCCGGTGCCCCTCACCGCCCAGCCAGAAAACCCAGTACATCTTGACGAGTCACCACGCCGGCCGGTTTGCCGTCGATCAAAACCATGGCACCGTCGGCGGTGGCCAATGCCCGCATCAAAGACCCGATCGACTCTCCGGCCCCGATCGTCGGAAGTGGTGCTGCCATGTGCGCCTCGATCCGGTCGGCGAGTTGCGCATCACCGGCGAACAGCGCCTGCAGCAGGGTGCGCTCGCTGACCGCGCCGATCACCTCGGCCGCCATCACCGGCGGCTCGGCAGCCACCACGGGCAGCTGAGAGACGCCGAACTCGCGCAGGATCATCACCGCCTCGGCGACCGTTTCGTTCGGATGCGTATGCACCAGCTTGGGCAAGGCACCGTCCTTGCCGACCAGCACATCGGCGACCGTCGCGCCGGAGGAGTCCGGGGGCAGGAAACCGTAGGTGGCCATCCAGGCGTCATTGAAGACCTTGCCCAGATAACCGCGCCCGCCATCGGGCAGCAACACCACCACCACTGACTCGGGATCGGCCCGAGCCGCCACCCGCAGCGCGCCCACCACGGCCATCCCGCAGGATCCGCCAAGCAGCAACCCTTCCTCGCGGGCCAGCCGCCGGGTCATGGTGAAGGAGTCGGCGTCGGAGACCGGGATGACCTCATCGCAGATGTCGCGGTCATAACAGCGGGGCCAGAAGTCCTCCCCGACCCCTTCCACGAGATAGGGCCGACCGCTGCCGCCCGAGTACACCGAGCCCTCCGGATCGACACCGACCACCCGCACCTGCCCATCGCTGACCTCTTTGAGGTAGCGCCCGGTTCCGGAGATCGTCCCACCGGTACCGATACCAGTCACGAAATGGGTGATCCGCCCCTCGGTTTGCGCCCAGAGTTCCGGACCGGTGCCGTGGTAATGGCTGGCTGGGTTCTCCGGGTTGGAGTACTGGTCGGGCTTCCAGGCGCCGTCGATCTCCTCGGCCAACCGGTCCGACACCGAGTAGTAGGAGTCGGGATGGGAGGCAAGGACGGCGGTGGGGCACACCACCACCTCAGCACCGAAGGCCTTGAGCACGTCGAGCTTGTCCTGACCGACCTTGTCGGGACAGACGAACAGGCAGCGGTATCCCTTGCGTTGGGCAACCAGCGCGAGCCCGACACCGGTGTTGCCGGAGGTGGGCTCCACGATCGTGCCCCCCGATCGCAGCGCACCTGATCGTTCCGCCGCTTCCACCATCCGCAGCGCGATCCGATCCTTCACGCTGCCGCCGGGATTGAAGTACTCGACCTTCGCCAAGACCAGCGGTGCGACCTCCCGGGTCACCGCGTTCAGCCGGACCAGCGGGGTATTGCCGACCAGATCGATGATGTGCTCGGCGTACTGCACCGGGTTCTCCTGGCGGGGGTAGGCGGATATCGGTCATGCACGCGCGCTCCCGAGCTTCGAGGCGTATATCAAGAGTATGGGGGTCACTCTGCGCAGCGCGGCGTCGAGGGAGGTCTTCAGCGATGCAACATCTGCTTCGGACGATGGCCGTCGTGGCAGGCGCCACTGGCGCCACGCTCGGTGCGGCCTACGGAATGCTCAGCCGACAGGGCCGGCGGGCCCGCCGCCACATCGTGATCCCGGGCTGGTTGCCCTTCCGGGCAGACGGGGTGTACCTGCCGGACGGGACCGGTCCGCATGCCCCGTCGAATCCTGATATCGCCATGCTCGCCTCGGCGGAAGGACACTCTCCAGTGCTGCGATTGGCGATGCTGGGTGACTCGTTGGCGGCCGGCCTCGGCGTAGATCAGGCCGAGCAGCTTCCCGGCGTAGTGCTGGCCCGTGGGCTAGCCGACGACTCTGGTCGACCGGTCCAGCTGGACACCCTGGCGATCTGCGGCTGCACCAGCCGTCGGCTCGCCGGGCAGGTCGACGCCGCCCTGATCGACCCGCCGCACGCAGCCCTGGTCATGATCGGCGCCAACGACGTGACCCGGCGGATTCCGCCATGGGAATCGGCCCGGCTGCTCGGCGAGGCGGTATCGAGATTGCGAGCCGTTGGTACCACGGTGATCGTCGGGACGTGCCCGGATCTCGGTACCATCCGGCAGATTCCGCAGCCGTTGCGGGCCATTGCCCACACGTCCAGTTGGGCGCTGGCCCGCGTGCAGCACGACGCGATATGTGCGGCCGGCGGCCTACCGGTCTCGCTGGCCCAACTGCTCGCGCGGGACTTCCGCAGCCAGCCCGATATCCTGTTCGGCCGGGACCACTTCCATCCCTCGACCGCCGGCTACGAAACCGCCTGCTCGATGTTGCTGCCCACGCTGTGCTCGGCGATGGGCGATGGGGACGTTGACGACCAGGCTGCTAGTCGCTTTGGAAGTAGGACAGCAGCCGCAGGATCTCCAGGTACAACCAGACCAGGGTCACCGTGAGTCCGAAGGCGATGTACCACGCGGTCTTCTCCGGCGCGCCGGCCCGGATCGCCTGGTCGGCGGCGTCGAAATCGAGCAGCAGACTGAATGCCGCAATACCGATGACGACGAGACTGAACAGGATCGCCAGTGGTCCACCGTCACGCAGGTGCAGGCCACCGGGGATGAAGAAGTTCGCGATGAGGTTCACGATCATCAGGCCGACGACGCCGATCAGGGCACCGGTCATCCATTTGGTGAACCGTGGGGTGACCCGTACCGCACCGGTTTTGTAGACCACCAGCATCCCGACGAACACCAACACTGTGCCGGTGATCGCCTCGAGCACAATGGAGTTGCTACCCGTCACGCGTTGCACGTACTGGCCGATGACGCCGCTGATGCCACCGAGGAAGACACCCTCGACAGCGGCGTAAGCCAGGATCAGCGGCGGGCTGACCAGCTTCTTGAAGATGACCACCATCGCGAGCACGAAGCCGATCAGCGCGGCCGGAAGAGCCAGGCCCCACAGGCCGCTCAGATAGGTGACCACCCCGGTGGCCACCAGCACCGCCAGAGTGATGCCCGTCTTGGTGACCACATCATCGACGGTCATCGGTCGGCTCGTGGTCGGCAGGGCACCGCCATAGCGTGGGTCAGCGCCCGGGAACCTTGTGGGGGCCGAGTTGAAACCCGCATATCCGCCGCCCCCAACGGGAAGACTGCGGAATGCGGGATTGCTGGTGGTGCGCACCGTGTTCCTCCAGGTCGACGTTGCAGGCCGTCACCCGGGTTCAACGCGCCCGCGTCAAGTCAGGTTCCCGCCCGATGAACGCAGATTTAACCGCCGCTGTGGTGACGCCCCAGCAGGCGAGCACGGGTCCTTCGCGTTACTGTGCGCGCAGGCTGGCGCCTAAGCCTGAAACGGCATGGAGGTGGGGATGGACTGGTGGGGCTGGGTGATCCTGGCGCTGGTGATTATCGCGGTACTGGTTGTGCTCGCGGTCGTGGTCCAACGCAGGCGGCGGCGCGGCGGCGTGATCGGACTCAACGAACCCCGTCGGGGTGACTCTCGGTGACCACTCCGACTCCGATGTTGCTGTTACGGGCCAGTGAGGTGACCGGCCGTCCGGTGGTCACCCTCAGCGGCGAGCTGGTGGCCGAGATCAAGGACGTCGTCTTCGAACGTTCCGGCGGCCGTATCGCCGGTTTCACCCTGCGCAATCCAGGACTGTTCAGCCGGTCTCGCAAGGATTCGCTGCCTTGGGTCGGGGTGCACGGGATCGGTCGGGATGCCGTGATGGTGGCCGACGAGACGGTGTTGATTGCAGCGAACGAGCTTGCCCCTCGCAAGCAGAGCCGGGACGCGGACGTGCTGCAGGATCGGGTGCTCACCGACAACGGGCGCGATCTCGGGCGGGTGGTGGACGTCGTGCTGCACAGCGGGACGAGCCTGGACGTGGTGGGCTACGAGATCGAGGCGAGCGAGGCACTCGGCACGGCGGGCCGCCATGTGTTCATCCCGCTGCCTGACACGGTGGCCGTCTCCGGCGAGAACCTGATCGTGCCCGCTGCGGCGACCGAGTTCGTCTCTGAGGATCTGGCCGGATTCGGCGCGGCCGTCGGCGCCTTCCGGGCCCGGTTACGAGAGGGAGCCAGCTGATGCTGTTCAGCCAGGCGCGTAAGCGCGATGTGGTGAATACCGCGACCGCGACCCGGGTGGCCAGGGTCGACGGCTTCGTCGTGCTGCCCGGACCGGCCAGGGTGGCGCTGTTGCGCTTGGGCAAGGTCAGCGGCGCCGGCACCCTGCTCGCCTGGGAAGACGTCCGCGGCTTCGGGCCCGACGCGGTGACAGTCGCCACCGATGCGGTGATCCGACCGCCCCGCGACGGCTTGGAACAACGGGCCGAGGACAACGACCTGGAAATTTTGGGCAAGCGAGTGCTCACCGAACGAGGTATGGAGCTCGGCTCGATCACTGACGTGGACTTCGATCCAGAGACCGGTGCGGTCACCACGCTGATCACCAAGACCGAAACACTCGCCGGGCAGCGGATGATCGGTCTAGGCGGTTACGCAGTCGTTGTCTCGGATTAGGGCGTCTGCGCCTAGGGCCACAACGGTGCGCGGGCGGCCGCCCACCCCCCACGCGGCCGCCCGCCCATCGTCGCCCGTTTGGGCTAAGTAAGCATCGCAGCACAGCGGCTGCCGCACAAGCGGATTCGATACGGGTGACTGCTATTCCGGTGCGTCGAGTTGCAGCTGATCCGGTTTGTCTTGCAGGCTCCGGCCGCGGAACGCGCGTCGATGTCTATCGGCCGTGGTCGCGGGATCATTGTCCGGCGGTAATCTCGGACCGAGACGCGCAGCGCCGATTCAGTGCCGGTAACGTGAGCCGGCTGGAGTGCTACCACGCAGATGGAGCAAGCCCGGAGCTGAGTGAGGAGCATGACGACCAAGCCCATTTGGGTACTTCCGATTGCCGTTGACCGCCCGCTGCGGCAGGCTGGGCTGGCCTTGCGCCGGTGTTGGTTCGCGCTCGCAAACGCGCGGGAAAGAGGCTTCTGTGGTCGCTGAGGGAGCCCCTGACCTCCCGATCCGCCCGAGACCCAGCACCGAACCTCTCAGCTACCTAAACGGCCTGCTTTCCGCAGACGTGCGCCAGCTCGAGCACGCGGTCTTGGTGGTCTACGTCGCTGGGGAGCTGGACATGCTTACCGGACCACCTCTTCAAGACCACCTCGGCGAACTGCTCGCCACCCGACCTGATCGTCTTATCATTGATCTCAGCCAAGTCTCGTTCATGGGCTCAACAGGTCTATCCGTGCTGATCTGTACCCGGCAGAATGCCATCGCAATGGGGACAACGCTGCAGCTCAGCGGCACCAGCGCACGTGCAATATCCGTTCCACTGGAATTAACCGGCCTGAACCAGCTATTCGAGATTTTGCCAACTCCGCCCACCATCGGCGACGTACAACGCTAACTCAGCCGATGGTGGGCAGCCGCCATAGCGGCCGGACGACTCAGGTCGCCGGAGTCTGCGGTGTGTCGTGTCCCTTGCCGACAGATCCGGGCGGCAGACCAGTCCCTTTTGTACGTCCGGTCCCTACCTCCGCGTCCTCCGGCACACCCGCTGGGAACGACCCAGCCCTCGCTTCTTCGATCTTCTCCTGTGGCGTGTCCTCATCGCGCTCTTCCACTGCCCACTCCTTTCTCATAACTCGTGATCTTCTTCCTACTCCCCCGACTCTGGTTGCGCCATCTGCCGATGCGCGGCAGCCTTGAGCTTGTCGGGGAGCAGCTTGCCGGCGACACCCTGCGCTTTCGTCGTCGCCGAGCCCGCAATAATCTTGTTCTTGCCGCCCATCAGAGCCTCGAAGCCCTGTTTGGCGACCAGGGCCGGATCGTCCTTCGTTGCTTGACCGATCTTCGTATCCTCCATGTCGGCGCGGTGGAAGAAGTCGGTGTCAGTGGGGCCGGGCATCAGCGCGGTGATAGTGACGCCAGTGTCTTTGAGCTCGTTGCCCAACGCTTGGGCGAACGACTGCAGGAAAGACTTGGAGGCGTTGTAGACCGCCTGAAAGGAACCCGGCATGGTCGACGCAATGGACGAGGTGACCAGCACCCGACCGGCGTCACGGGTGACCATGTCCTTGAGCAGCCGCTTAGCCAGGTGCACGGTTGACGTGACGTTGAGGTCGATGATCCTGATCTCATCGGCGAGATCGGTGTCGATGAACGCGCCGCCCTGGCCGACGCCCGCGTTGAGCGCCGCAGCGCTCACCGGTCGCCCGGTCGACACTATCGCGGCGTAGAGCTGCTCGACGCCGTCGTAGGTGCTGAGGTCGGTCTGGATTGTCTGGACGTGTGCGCCGGCGGCTCGTAACTGCTCAGCGGCCGCTTCCAAGCCGTTGTCCTCGGCGTTGACCAGCAGGTCGTAGCCGTTGTCGGCGAACACCTTGGCGAGTTCAAAACCGATGCCGCTGGAGGCGCCGGTCACCACCGCCAGTGGCTTGGTGTTGGTCATGACGCCAGACGTACCCGCCGAGCCCGCCGGCTAACCATCCTCGGCCCGATAACGCCGGGCGCGGCACCGCAGCGTGCGACGATCGAAGCGTGCAGATCGACGTGGTTATCCGGGCCCGGGACTGGCTGGTCGCGGCCGATCCCGGGTCGTTGCGGCTGCGGATGGCCGCGACCACGGTGGCCACTGTGGCGCTGGCTCTCGCGGTACTCGCCAAGCTGGCCGGCCTGACCGGTCAGCCGATCACCGTCGCGCTGCTCGGCGTGGTGGTCGCGATGATTTCCTCGGTGGCCGTCAACGACCAGGAGCCGCGGCAGCGGGTACTCACTACGGCGTTGTTACCGCTGCCAGCGGTCGCGGCGGTGACGCTCGGGGCGTTGCTGGCGCCGCACTTGTTCAGCAGCGATGCGGTATTTGTGGTGATCATGATGGCGACGGTGTACATGCGCCGGTTCGGCCCTCGCGGGATGGCGCTGGGCATGGTCGCGTTCATCACGTACTTCTTCGCACTTTTCCTGCACGCCACCCTCGCACAGCTGCCCGCGCTGGCGGTCGCAGTGGTCATCGGGGTGGCATGCAGCCTGCTGATGCGCAACGTCGTGGTGCGAGATCGCCCGGAGCGGGAGCTGGCTCGGCTGCTGCGGGCCTTCCGCGCCCGGCTCGGTGCGGTTATCGGCGCGGCGGCCGACGGGCTCGTCGACGGATCGCTGACGCCACGCTCTCGCGGGCGGCTGCAACACCTGCTGATCAGGCTCAATGATGCTGCGCTGATGGTGGAGAACCGCATCGACGACGCGGTAGGCAGCGAGCCGGCACTACGCGTGTTCGATGCTGAGCTGGCTACCGAGCGGCTAGTGGGGCTGACCGTACGGGTCCTGGACCGCGATCCCGTCGCACCCGGCCCAGACCGCCATAGGGCAGATCTCCATCGGCTGGCCGACTTGCTCGGGCAGCTGCGCGCCGCATTGCGCACCGAGCGACCCGCCGGGCTCATCGACCGGGTGAATGGCGTAGCCGACCAGCTCGCAGCCACCGAGCCGGTTGACGACGCGATCGTCAACCGGCTGCGAATCGCCGTGGTGGCGGTAGTTCGCGCGGCGTTGGCCATCCCGCTGACGGAGGCGGCGCCGGCCGCCGCGAACGAGCAGCCCGGTAACGATTCTGACGACTCCGGTGATCAGGACGGCCCAGCCGGGGATCGTGAGCTCACGGGCTGGCAGCGAGTCACGACGCGGCAGTCGGTCCAGGTCGGGGTGGCCGGCACGCTGGCCATCGTGGTGGGCGAGCTGATCTCGCCCACCCGCTGGTACTGGGCAGCGATCACCGCGTTCGTCATCTACGCCGGCACGGTGTCCAGCGGTGAGACTCTGAGCAAGGGCTGGCAGCGCGTGCTGGGCACGGTCGGCGGCGTGGTGGCCGGGGTGCTCGTCGCGGTGCTGGTCGGCGGCAACGGCACGATCTCGCTGGTACTCATCGGTGTCTGCATCTTCTTCGCCTTCTACCTGGTGCAGGTCTCGCCGGCACTGATGATCTTCTGGATCACTCTGATGCTGGCGCTGCTGTACGGGTTGCTCGGCCAGTTCAGCGTCGGGCTGCTGCTCGTGCGCCTGGAGGAGACCGCCGCGGGCGCGGCCATCGGCATCGTGGTGGCCTATGTCGTGCTGCCGACGAGCACCCGCAACACCATCGGCGGCAACGCCCACACTGTCCTGGATGGGGTCGGTGAGCTGCTGTGCCATGCGGTGGACAGCCTGCTTGGCGACGCTGATGGCACCAGCCTGGTCAGCGAGGCGCGCAAACTGGGTGAGAACATGCGCACGCTGCGGACCAGCGCGAAGCCCCTCACCGACGGGCTGGCCGGGATCGCGGGGCGCTCCGGGGTGCGCCACGGTCTGCGAGTGCTGCAGGCCTGCGACCACTACGCGCGGGGACTTGCCCAGCTGTGCACCGTCCCGGTAGCCGACCCGGCGACGCTGCGCCCCGGACTGTCCGGAGCTGCGCTCCGGGTGCGGCACAACGTCGACGCACTGGCCGCTGCTGTGAGCGAGGGTGACCGCAGCGGCGAGGTGAGCTCCGCGCAACGGCTACTCGATCGCGCGGAGGACGCGGTGACCGACTGCCCGCCCGCTGAGCGGGAGCAGGTGCTCGCGGCGTTGCGCCACCTGCACCGGATCGACCAGGCCGTCGTCGGGCTCGCGGCCGACCTGGGACTATCCGTACCCCAGACGGGAGGCCACTCGGACCGGGTCCCGGCGGTGTAGCGTGGAAGGAGTCCGTCGGCGCCGATCTAGTCCCCGTCGTGCTCCGCTTTGTGATCTGATCTGGACTGACGGGGGCTGGCTGCGATGAGAGTGCTCGGTGAGGGCCCGCGTGGTGCGGTCGGTCGGAGTGGCTGAGCCGGGCTCGGTGGCGCAGGCGATGCTGGCGATTGCTCGGGAAGTCGGGGGAGATCACGAGCTGGCCGAGCAGATCTGCCAAGCGTGTGTGCTGGGTGTGGACGTCGACGGTGCGGCGATCTCGCTGCTGACCGCGAGCGCCTCACGCGAAACGTTGTGCGCTTCTGATGCGACGGCGGAGCTGCTGGAAGATCTGCAGTTCAGCTTGGGCGAGGGCGCGTGCATCGAGGCAGCGCTGACCGGGCGGCCGGTGCTGGTACCTGACTTGCACCACAGCACCCAGACGATCCGTTGGCCGATCTTCGCCGCCGCGGTGATGGAGCAGTCCGATGTGGGAGCGCTGTTCGCGTTGCCACTGCAGTGGGGGGCTATCAACCTCGGGGTGCTCGACATGTATCGCACGGCTCCGGGTTCGCTGAACGGCGCGCAGCTACGGGAGGCGATCAGCGCCGCGAACATGGCCGCGTTGATGTTCCTCGGGGTGCGAAGCGATCCCGGTAATGGACGGTGGCTTGACCATTCGTTGCACGGCCGCGCGGAGGTCCACCAGGCCACCGGCATGATATTGGTGCAGCTTGGCGTCAGCGCGACCGACGCCCTGGCCCGGATGCGGGCCTATGCTTTCGTCGAACAGCGGTTGCTCAGCGACGTAGCCCACGATGTGGTGTCCCGGCGATTGTGCTTCACCCAGGACATGGCGTGACCCGAAAGATGACACAGCGGCTCCTGGAGGAACCCAGGGCGAGTGCGTGGCGAAAGAGGATCTGATGAGTCAGGTGGTACGCAGTCGTGAACAGTTGCTGAGTAGGGCATTTGTCGGGCTCGCGGACACCCTGGTCGACGACTACGACATCATCGATCTGCTGGACCGGTTGGTGGGCTACAGCGTCGAGCTACTGGCCGCCGACGCGGCAGGGATCATGCTTGTCGACTCCCAGCGCACCCTGCAGGTGGTTGCGTCCTCGCACGAAGACGCCGATGTGATGGAGCTGATGCAGCTCGAAGCCGACCAGGGCCCCTGCGTGGAGTGCTTCCGCACCCAGGCGCCGGTGAGCGTCCCGGATCTGATCGACGCGGCCGGGCGGTGGCCGGTGTTCGCGGCCGCCGTCGAGAGCCGGGGGGCCTACCGGTCGGTGCATGCGCTGCCGCTGCGGTTGCGCGGCGAGGCGATCGGCGCGATGAACCTGTTCCACCGCCAACCGGGAACACTGCCCGAGGCTGATCTGGTGCTGGGTCAAGCACTCGCCGACGTCGCGACGATCGGGATCCTGTCCGAACGCGCCGCTCGCCGCGGTGAGGTGGTCACCGAGCAGTTGCAGACCGCGCTGAACAATCGAGTGATCATAGAGCAGGCCAAGGGGGTGCTCGCCCATCGCGGGAACCTGAGCATGAACGCCGCCTTCGACCGGCTGCGCCGCTACGCCCGCAACCGCAATGCACTGCTATCCGAAGTGGCCCGCCAGGTCGTCGAGACCGACCTGGCCAGCGAGGTGCTCGCCACTCGCGTAGCACCCAGCAACGCGGTCGACTAGCGGTAATTTGGTTTTCATTAACACTCGGGCAGTGTGATACGGGTGGTAGATCTGTAGCATGGTGAGGTAGCCCCAGACCCCGGCGACGCTCGATTCCGTCTGCTGAAGGGTGAGACCCTGGCAACCTCAACGATCCCGGCACTCCGGTGTTTGTTGTCCTGCTCTACAGAATCATTGCCCTGCACTGCGGGTGAGATCATCGTGCTGCGCGTTGCTGGTGAAGTCGACCTGTGCACGCTGCCCACTCTGCAGACCGCGCTGGATCACAGCCTCGATCAGCATCCGGCCCACCTGGTCGTCGATCTCGCCCAGATGACCTTCTGCTCCGCTCGGGGCCTCGGCCTGGTCACCCAGACTCGCCACACCGCCGCCGAGAACGCAACCCGCTATTCCGTCAGCGGCGCGCCACCTTACATCGACCGACTCTGGACCCTGCTCTGGGATGGTGATCTCCCGGTTCGTCACCGCAGCACCGCAGCAGCCGTCATTGCCATCTGGACTGCCGAAATGCGGGCGGCGCCGCGGCCGCGTCACGGCGAGTCGACGTGATCAAGCCACGGCCGTTGTTCGAACTGCTGTACGTGCCCCCGGTGGGATTCGAACCCACACTGCGGCCCTTTTAAGGGACCTGCCTCTGCCGGTTGGGCTACGGGGGCGTTCGCCAAGGGTAACCGTGCCACCCAGGGACGGATCAAGAACCCGAGCGATCAAGAAGGAGCTGCGATCCCGGCTAGTTCGATCGCCCGGCGCAGCACGTCGACCAGCATGGCCGGGGTGAGCCGACCGGTGAAGGTGTTCTGCTGGCTGACGTGATAGCTGCCGAGTAGGTGCAGCCCATCCAGGACGACCTCGGTGCCGTGCCCGAAACGGGGCCGCGGGGTTGGCAGCGGCCAGCCGGCGGCGCTCAGCGCGGGCAAGAGCGCCTGCCAGCCGAAAGCACCGAGCACAACCACCGCGCGCAGCGTCGGACGCAACAGCTGCAGCTCTCTGATCAGCCACGGTCGGCAGGTGTCGCGCTCAGTGGGGGTGGGTTTGTTGGCCGGGGGGGCGCACCGTACCGGGGCGGTGATCCTGGTGCGGTGCAGCGTCAGTCCGTCACCGCGGTGGGTGGCCATCGGCTGGTTAGCCAGGCCGACTGCGTGCAGCGCGGCGAAGAGCACATCGCCGGAGCGGTCGCCGGTGAAGATCCGGCCGGTCCGGTTGCCGCCGTGTGCGGCCGGCGCGAGCCCGACGATGGCCAGCGCGGCGTCGGGCGGTCCGAAGCCTGGAACCGGACGTCCCCAGTAGGTCTCAGCACGGTAGGCGGCGCGCTTGTCGGCGGCGACTTGCTCCCGCCAGGCCACCAGTCGCGGGCAGGCCCGGCACCGGGTTATCTCGTCGTCCAGCATGTCCAGCTCGGTGCCCATCAGGCGAGGCCGAGCGTGATGCCGTCGAGGATGTCGTGCTCGCTGACCACCAGCTCGCTGATGCCGGCCCGGGTATGCAACTCCTCGGCGAGCACCCGCACGATGAGTGCACCGCCGGCGATCACATCCACCCTGCCGGGGTGGATGACCGGGTTGGCTGCCCGCTGCTGGTGCGTCGACGCGAGCAGCTGCTCAGCGGTGGCTCGCACCTGCTGCAGCGACAGCCGGGACAGGTGGGTGCTGTCGAGATCATAGGCGGGCAGCTGCTGGGCGATAGCGGACAGCGTGGTGACGGTGCCCGCCACGCCGACCCAGGTACGCGCCTTGGCTACCGGTACCGCGGCGAACGCCGGCTGCAGGGTTTCCGCCGCGAACTGCTCAGCGGCACTGATCTCGGCAGGTGTCGGGGGGTCGCTGCGGAGGTGCCGCTCGGTGATCCGGACACATCCGATGTCTACCGACCGTGCCGCCGTCACATCCGCCCGCACACCATCCCACTGGCCCAGTACCAGCTCGGTGGACCCGCCACCGACATCAACGATCAGGAACGGACCGTCAGCGGGATCCAGACCGCCGACCGCCCCGGTGAAAGACAACCGCGCCTCCTCATCTCCAGTGATCACCTCAGCGTCGGTACCGAGGGTTCGGCAGACCATCGCGAAGAACTCCTCCCGGTTGGCGGCATCGCGGGTCGCCGAGGTGGCCACCATCCGGACCCGCTGCGCCCCGGCGCCCCGCGCGATGGCGGCGTAGTCAGCCAGTGCCAGCCGAGTGCGATCCAGGGCATCTGGCGCCAACCGACCAGTGGCGTCGACGTCCTGACCGAGCCGCACGATCCGCATCTCCCGATGCACATCACTCACCATGCCAGCGCAAACATCCGCCACGAGCAGCCGGATGGAATTCGTCCCACAGTCAATCGCCGCAACCCGCATCATTCCCACCTTCCTCCCCGCCTACGCACGGGGTGGGTAGCCACCAGTTGCCGATGGCGGCTAGGGTTTCGTCGCCGAAGGGGTTGACGCCGGGGCCGCGGGCTAGGGCGTGCGCGACGTGGACGTGCAGGCATTTCACCCGGTCCGGCATGCCGCCGGCGCTGACTTGGGTGCCCAGCGATTGCACCGCGTCGCGCTCGGCGAGATAGGCCTCGTGCGCGATCCGGTAGGCCTGAGCGAGCTGCGAATCCGTCGCGAGGCGCTCGGTCATCTCCTGCATCACGCCGGCTGCCTCGATCCGCGCCACCAGGCCGGCGAGGCGGCGGCAGGTCAGGTAATAGAGGGTCGGAAACGGGGTGCCGTCATCGAGCCGTGGCTGGGTCTGCACCACGCTGGGCAGCCCGCAGGGACAGCGATGCGCGACCGCCCGCAGCGCCCGCGGCGACCGGCCCAGCTGCGCGGCGACAGCCTCCCAGTCGGCGCGGTCCACCGGCTCACCCACTATTGATCGACTTCCAGAGCCGGCCGTACCAGGGCGGTGCGGACGACTCGACAGTGCCGATACCGCCGGCCCTGTCGGTCGCGCCAGTGCTGCTGGTAGTAATGGGGCCGGGCGGAAGCTGCACCAGGTACGGCGCTTCCCCAGGCAGCACGTAGCGCAACCGCTCTCGAGCCTGGGTCTCGATGTGCTGCGGGTCGGCCAGCAGGCCGCGCCGGCGCTCCAGCTCGGCGATCTTGTCGGCCAAAATCTGTTGTTGCTCGTAGACCGCTGCCAACTCGGCGCGCTGGCCCACATAGTTACGCAGCGGCACCGCCACGCTCAGCATCAGCACACAGACCAACGCAGCGAGCAGTGCCGCACGGCGTCCGGTGGTGATCCCCACCGCATATCCGATCCGCCGTGCCAACGGACCGGGCGGCACTGTGCCTTGGGTCATACCGCTGCGCCTGGCACCGCCCATCAGGCTTAGCCTTCCGCAGCGTTCCGGGCGAACGCCAGGTCCCCGGCGTAGCGCGCGGCGTCGCCCAGGGTCTCCTCGATCCGCAGCAGCTGGTTGTACTTCGCCACCCGTTCTGACCGCGCCGGGGCGCCGGCCTTGATCTGCCCACAGCCGATCGCCACCGCGAGGTCAGCGATCGTGGTGTCCTCGGTCTCGCCAGAACGGTGGCTGAGCATGCAGCGGTATCCGTGGGACTGCGCGAGCGCCACCGCGTCCAGCGTCTCCGACAGCGTGCCGATCTGGTTGACCTTCACCAGCAGCGCGTTGGCCACCCGGCGGGCGATCCCCTCCTCCAGGCGCTCCGGGTTAGTCACGAAGATGTCATCGCCGACGATCTGCACCCGATCACCGAGCTCGGCGGTGAGCCGCGCCCAGCCATCCCAGTCGTCCTCGGCCAACGGATCTTCGATCGACACCAGTGGATAAGCGTCGAGCAGTCCGGTGTAGTAGTCGATCATCTGCTCGGCGTTGCGGGCGCTGCGCTCGAAGCGGTAGACGCCGTCGGTGAAGAACTCGGTCGCGGCCACATCCATCGCGAGCGCGATGTCCCGGCCTAGGGTATAACCGGCTTTGTCCACCGCGCTGGCGATCAGGTCCAGCGCGTCGGTGTTCGCCGGCAGATCGGGTGCGAAACCGCCCTCATCCCCTAGCCCGGTGGACAACCCATTGGCCTTGAGCACCGACTTCAGTGCGTGGTAGACCTCGGCACCCCAGCGCAGCGCCTCGCGGAACGACTCCGCACCGATCGGAGCGATCATGAACTCCTGGACGTCGACTCCGGTGTCGGCATGCGCGCCGCCATTGAGGATGTTGAGCATCGGGACCGGCAGCACGTGCGCGTTCACACCACCGACATAGCGGAACAGCTCCAGGCCGCTGGACTCGGCGGCCGCCTTGGCGACCGCCAGCGAGACCCCGAGGATCGCGTTGACGCCCAGCCGGGACTTGTCGGGTGTGCCGTCGAGGTCCACCAGCTTCTGATCCACCACGCGCTGCTCGATCGCCTCGACGCCGACGAGCTCGGGCCCGATCTCATCCAGCACCGCCGCGACCGCACCCTCAACGCCTTTGCCAAGGTAGCGCTGCGGATCACCGTCACGCAGCTCGACCGCCTCGTGGCGCCCAGTGGACGCCCCGGAGGGCACCGCGGCATGGGCCAGCGTGCCGTCATCGAGTGCGATCTCGACCTCGACAGTGGGGTTCCCGCGTGAATCCAAGATCTCGCGGGCTCCGACCTCCTCAATGACGGCCACAGATTCGCTCCTCGTCAGGTGGGCACGCAACAGCCTAACCACGGTCGGGCGCACTCGGTCGGAGGCGCGCGCCCGATGATCGAACGGCGGCTCGTGCAACAGCACGTGTCCGCGTACCGTTGGAGCGACCATGACCGCCGCCGACCGCCCCCCGGACGTCGTCGAGCAGTTCCGGCTCGCTGAGGCGTTGGTCTCCGAACGGCGCCCGCTGGAAGCCCTTCGAGAGTTGGCCCCGGTACTGGATGCTGAGCCCGACGCGCCGAGCGTCCAGTTGCTGGCAGGCCGAGCCTACCTGCAGTCCGCTCAGCTCAACCGTGCCGAGCAGGCATTCCTTCGTGTGCTCGAACACAATCCTTCTGACCACTACGCGCGCTTCGCGCTGGGCCGCACGTTGCAGCGGCAAAGCCGCCTGGACGAGGCCCGCGCACAGCTCGCAATGGCTGCGGCGATGAATCCCACGCCGGAATATCAGGAAGCACTCAACGAGGTGCGGATGCGGATAGGCCGCCGATAACGCTTAAGTAACGCCCTTAGCGCTGCGGGCGTAGGTCTGGGCGAAGCCGTAAACCTCTTGAGCGTAGTCGAGGGAATCGTTGTAGGACAGGATTGCCCGCAACCAGCCGTCACCGGAACCCATGTTCCGGTTGTCTGCGCACAGGTAGTTCGCCGCAGCCAATGACGCATCATCGATGTTTTGCGGATCGGTGATCCCGTCGTGATTCCCGTCGGCTCGCCACTTCGCCCACGTGGACGGGATGAACTGGAAGGGTCCGACAGCGTGGTCCCATATCTTGTCACCGTCGAGGATCCCATTGTCGGTGTCCGCGATGGACTTGACGCCGGGCGCGCCGTTCAGCGGTATCCCGATGATCGGCGATGACGGCCGGCCATCGGGTTCCAGAGTGCGGCCCTCGAAACCACCGTGCTTGGACTCCACGGCAGCGATGCCAGCCAGAGTCACCCAGGTGATGTGACAATTCGGTTGGCTAGCAGCCAACACGGCATGGGCATTCGCGTATGCCTCCAGAGCACGCTGCGGAATACTTGTGACCTTGGACATCCGGGTGGCCCAATCAGCGAACGCCAGCTGCGGGGCGACCGGCTTCTGGTCAGGCGCGGGGGGGAGCTGGATCGGGATGGTGACGGTCTGGCGCGCAGACTGCCCCGCGGGCTGAGGGGTGGTGACCGGCTGGGTGACCGGCTCAGCGATGGGTTCCGAGACGTCGGGCAATGCCGCGGGCGCGGCCATCGCCGCAGGCGCGGGCACAGCGAGACCGCGATCGGGCAGCGGAGCGGCTACCGAACCCAGAGCTGTGAGCACCAGGCCAGCACAGGCCAGTGCACCGCCGGACAACAACCCGCGCAGCAGGTACTGCGACGCTCGGGGCAGCCCGCGACGAAGCTGCTTGCAACTCAATTGTCCCATTCGCCCGGTTCGCGCGCCGGCACGCTCGTCGCCGCTCATACGACAGATCAACGACGGTCACACAGCGGAGATACGCCTAGTGCGGACAGTGATATCCGACGCTAGCCCGGCCAGTGCTCCCGCCACTGCTGAGCGGTGAGCCGCTCGGCATCCAACCCGGCGGCCCGAGCGGAAACCTCCGCGGCGCGCACGTCGTCGGCGAAGCGTCGGGCAACGCAGCGTAGTGCGGACTCAGGGTCCTCACCAGCAAGCTTCGCCGCGGCGGAGCGCGCGAACAACGACCTGCCGGTATCACTGTCGGGGCCGGTGAGCTCGGCTCCGGGAAGCAGATCTACCGGCAGCGCCGCCTTCGTCGCTCGGGATACCAGCTTGGCTGCCAGCGCCACCGCGGGTTGGCCCAAGGCGACCCCGTCGACGCTCGACTGACGGCGCTTCTCGGTGCGCTTGAGTTCGTCCCAGCGGATCTCCTGCTCGCTGGCGGTGCGTACCTGCTCGCTACCCGCGAAGACGTGCGGGTGCCTGGTGACGAGCTTGGCCACCAGCCCGGTCGCCACCGCGTCGATGTCGAAACCGCCGGGTGTCTCCTGCGCGACCCGGGCGTGGAATAGCACCTGGAGCAGCACATCACCGAGCTCCTCGCGCAGCGCTGTGGTGTCCCCGGTGGCGGCACTGTCCTCCAGGGCTTCGTGCAGCTCGTAGGTCTCCTCGATGAGGTAGGGCATCAGCGAGCGGTGGGTTTGCTCGGCGTCCCACGGGCAGCCACCCGGCGACCGCAACCGGTCCATCACCGCGACGGCATCCAGCAACGCCGCCCCGGCGGGCTCAGGGGTGGACAGCACCGTGGCGCCGGTCGCTACCCAGCGGGCCGCCGCACCGGTGCTGGGATCCAGCGTCAGCAGCAGTCCCGCCACGGCGTCGCCGACGGGATGGGCCCCGCACAGCTGGGCCAGCTCGGCCGGCACGTCGATATCGGCGTGCACGGGTGTCCCGTCCCGCAGCAGTCGAGCCGCCGCCGCCGGGAGCACCCCGCGGAGCCTTGGGGACAGCGCTACGACAACCGGCTGGGCACTCGGAGTCACGTACGGGCGGTGGCGCGTAATGGCGCGACGAAACCACCGGTCTCGTTCTCGTCGGACACGACCTGCAGACTCACCGGATCCCACACGCCGTAACGGGGGTTGAGCCGAACTCCCACGTCTGCGCCCACCAGGGCCAGCTGACGCAGACCGATTGCTTCCAGCACGGCCGGGTCGATCTGGTCGATTTGCGGCGCATGCTCAGATGGCTGGACTCCCCGAATGGCGCGGTTTTTGACCACCATGATCACCCACGGTTTGGTGTCCTCGAGCTGGAAGGCCACCACCGTGCCCTCGGCGACGCCGAACGCCGGGGTGGTGGCGAAGACCGGGTCGTCAGCGGCGACGATCCGCTTGCCTAGCTCGGCGTCCTTGCCGGCACGAACGTCAGCATCGATCGACTGCCGGGCTGCCTTGGACCCAGCCTGGGCAAGCTGCTCCACCCGCTGTTTGGCGGCGGTTCGGGTGTCGGCGGTGGTGTAGTCGACGGTGACCGCACTGCTGTGCAATGCGGTCCGGCCCAGCGCGGCCATCAACAGCTGGTCCTTGGCCCGCTGCCGGTAGCCGTTGGCGTCGTAGATCGTTCCCTTGGACGCGGCCTGCGCGCCCCCGACCTCTTTGATCAGCCGGTTCACCTGGGCCTGATCGACGGTGACGCCGGCCCGCCGAGCGGCGATGTCGAGCAGCTGGTGCCGGATCCGGACGGTGAGGATCTTGCGCGAGATGTCGTCGAGCTGGTGCCCGGCCTCAAGCTGGGCGCGGGCTTGTGGACCCTCCTTGGCCAGCACTGTCAGCAGCTGGCCGTGCACCTGGCCCAGCGGGATTTCGGTGCCGTTGACGAATGCGGCGGCACTGAGCTGGCTAGGGCCAAGGCCGCAACCGCCGATCACCAGCCCCACGGCAGCGACCCCGACGACTCCGAGGGCGGCACGACGGGCGGCGCCGACGGCTCGCGGGACGCTTCGCACAGGCGCAAGCTTCTCACGCAGTGTTCAGTCGCCGGTCAGCTGGGTTGCAGCGCGTCGAGCAGCCGCTGCACCGCGTCGCCGAGCCGCTGTGCGTCGCCTGGGCTGACAGTCAGCGACCTCGACGCGTCGGGTCGGTGTGTGACCCTGATCTGGTAACGCCCGTCTGGGTTGTCACACCAGCGCAGCACCTGCGAGCGGTGCAGCTGACCGGACGGGACCCGCACGTTGGCGCCGATCTGCCCGGCACGCGCGTGCGGCTGGTCCAGGATCGCGGACGCGACGGCGTTGTCGCGCTCGGCTGCGGTCCGCGCGGCGGACGCTGATACCAGCACCGCACCAGCGGACTGCGCGGTACGGCCCGGGTTCGCTGCCAGCGTGATCGTCGCCGTGGGGAGGTGCCCTGGAGGATGCGGCGGGAGCCGGCTCACCACCGCCGCGGCCAGTCCCGCCGCTGGGATGATGTCTAAGACCGTCGCGCCAGGTTGATCCGGGTGCTGCAGCGCGCAGACGCCAATCGTGCCGCCCCGAGCCGCGACCACTCGAACCGGCTGTTCGGCCGCCGCATCGGCGAACCACACCGAGTCCAGCCAACTCGCCGGCCAATTCAGCAGCCGCAGCGCGGCCTCCAAATCGGCGTCCACCCGGCCCGCCTGCAGCAGTCCGAGCCACCTGAGCTCGTCACCCGCCTCGGCGTCGGGACGTCCGAACCGGCGCACCTGAATAGGCGCTGGGTAGCCGTCCAGCCCAAGCGCTCCGGTGAGTACGGCCCACTGCGCGGCGCTGAGCCGCCATCCCAGCGGTTGCACGGTCAGCCGTCCTGTTCAGCCGGGTCTGCGCCGATCACCGCCGGGGCGACTTTGCGACCGTCGGTGAAAATGTCGTCCATCTCGATCAGGTAGGAAGGCCGCCGATGCTCGGAGTCCTCACCCTCCTTGCCGCGTCCCGCGCCCATCGGCGCCATCAGATCGCCCGCCCGGGTGCCGGCACCGCGACCGACTTCAGCGGCTGCGCCCGTCGGGCGCGGACCGAACTCGGTGGTGTCTCCCGTGCTGGCACGCCCACTCAGCTGCCTTTCACCGCTGAGGTGGCTGCTGCCCAGGTGGCTGGCACCGCTTGGGTGGCCGCCGACTCGGACTCCCCCACCGGGTGACAGAGCGCGCCGGATACGACTTTCGGCAATCGGCGCCATGATCGGAACACCGGCTGCTGCGGCAGCCGCGGCGACCTGCCCACCGACGTTCTGGGATCGGCGGACGGTCTGGTCGGGCGCCACCTGGGCGCCGTGCTGCGATGCCGGGTCGCCGGCCACGCCCTGCAACGTGGCGGCGGTCGGTGGTGGGTAGGCCACGTGACCGCTGCCGTGCGCGCTGCCGCCGCCCGATTCGCCGGCGATGTGTGCGTCGGTGGCCGCTCTCCCTGTCGCCGCTGCCCTGGTGGCGGCGCCCCCGGGAGCGGAATAGAGGGTGCCGGGTACCGGGCCGGTGTCCGGGGGCTGCTCGGCTGGCTGCACTGTCGGGTCGGCCAGCTGCGGATAGGTGGGGACCGCGGCCTGGTGATCATTGATCGGCGCGGAGTACACGGTGGTCATCACCCGCACCGCCTCGGCGTGCGCGTCGACTTTCTGCTGCTCCTGCGCGACCGCGTCGACGAAAACGCCTACCCCACCGGCGATGCTGAAGCTGCGCAACGACTCACCCCAGTCATGCGACACCGGCGGCGGCACCGCTGACTTTGCCTGCGCCGTGGAGGATGCCGAGTCATCCATCAGCTGGGTGGTCCGGTCCGCGGTATCGGCCTGCTCAGCAGACCACTGGTTGATCGGACCCAACGCGGTGAGCGCCGCGACGGCCGACGCGCCACGCCAGCCATCGAACACGATCGCCTGCAGGTCACGGGTGAGCCCGGTGATGGCATCGGTTGTGTTGCTGCCCTGCTGGCGCCATGCTCTGGCGGCATCGTCGATATCGGCGGGATCGACTGAGGTCTGCAGCATCGAGCAGATCTCCTCATGCCCCCACGCCGCCCAGTTACTCGACGCGTGATCATTGCCGCTGGGCCCGAAGCCCAGCGCATCGGCCACCACATCCCATGCTCCGGCCATCTCAACTCCCCGCCTTCGGCAGTCGCGGTTCGATCATCTGCGCGATCCGCAACGCCTCAGCACAAGAATCGATCTTCGGACCGGTATAGAGGCCAGCCGGCGACACGCTCACCGTCAGCGACACCGGCCCACCGTCGATCAACTGCGTGCAGTCGCTGTGGTCCCGGTCTACTGAGAGGCGCGCCCCGGTGCGCCCATTTACCGTGTTGTCGGCGAAGCTGGTAAACGCCGGATCATGCCTGCGGGCTTGGTACTGGGCGACGGTGTCCTTATCGCGTTCTAGGTCCAGCGTGTAGCGCGTACCCAGCCACCCACAGCCTACCAAGCCGAGCCTGTTCACCGGCTCGCGGCTCTTCAGTTCGATACCGAGCCCCATCAACTCCGGATCAGTCAGGATGGTGCACATGTCCACCTGGCTGGCGTCGGCCACAGCGGGTGCCGCAGGTGCCCCGGCGATCTGGGAACTACAGCCGGCCGCAAGCAGCGCCAGCATGACCAACAGTGCGTGCCTCACCGGGATTGGCCCCGGAACATCTGCTCGTTCGCCGCATCAGCCTCGGTGACAGTGCGCCCGGCCGCTCTGTAAGTCGCCGCCATATTCTTAAACACCTGTTGAGCGTTTCGCATCGTGTCGATGTAGTCTTGGCCGGCCTGGGCGAACCGCGCAGCGGCCGCGTGGCCGTCCGCATTGTCACCGAACTTGCGCTTGCGGGTGAGCTGGTGCGCGTCCCTGCACAACTTGTCTATCTCCCTCACGGCCTGTTCGCAGCGGGCGGCGGCGCGTTCGGCTACGCCGGACTCCAGCCACAGCTCACCTGCCGCCACCGCGGCCGCCAGAGTGTTCTGCTGCTGGGCGACACCATCCAGCTGCCCACCCGCCTGCTCTACGCTGCCCGCCATCGCCTGCCCTCCTCTGTCAGACCCCGGGCACCGTACCTGGCACCGCGCTGGCTGAGGATGGCTGGCTAGGGCTCTGGCGCCGGGCGCAAGGTTGACCAGGGCGTGTGCCGACCTGGTTTCGCGAATGGTCCACGCGACGCCCACCGCGGCGACGAATCAGAAGGGCGGTGGTCCGGGGTGCGGCCGGATGTCTGTGTAGAACTCGATGCGCGGTGGTGCACGGAAGTGGTAGACGCGGCCGGTCGGGCTGGTCCAGATGAACAGGCCGGGTTCGGGTTGAGACAGTGACCAGCTGGTGTGGGTCTTGAGGCGGTGGTGATACCGGCATAGCGGACCCAGATTGCCTGGCTCGGTGGGGCCGTCCTGGTCGTGCGGGATGGTGTGGTCGAGGTCGCAGCGGTGAGCGGGTTGGCGGCAGCCGGGAAAGCAACAGGTTCGGTCCCGGGCTCGGATGGTCAGGTCGAGCAGCCGGCGGGGCCGGTAGGCGGCCGACAGGTCTTTGAGTTGTCCGGTGTGCTCGTCGATCAGAGCGGCGCGCCAGCGGCTGGCGGCGGTGGCGAGGTCGCGGGCCATCTGGGCGGGGATGGGGCCGAATCCGGCGAGCTCACCAGGGTTATCGGCCAGCCCGGACAGGGTTGCGGCGTCGATGTTGACTTGCAGCTCCACGGTGGTCTGCGCTGCGCCGGGCACGTCGCGGCCGAGTAGCAGGTCGGTGAGGATGTCGGCGCGGCGGGCGTCGATCCCGCGCGGGTCGTCGCCGGGCAGGTCGCGGGCCAGAGCGTCGAGCCGCGCGTAGGCCGCGGTGGCGTCGTCGGCCGGGAGAAAAGCCCACAGGGCGGCCATCCCGTCGGGATGGGGGTGCAGTTGGATGCGGCGGTCGTTGCGGGCGGCACGGTGGCGGCGGTCGGTGGCATCGGGGTCGGCGGCCAATACCGCTCGGGCCAGCGCGGTGCGCAGTTCCCCGACGGTCTGCCCGGGCGCCCTGGATAGCACTCGGGCTTGTACTGCTGCGGTGGTGGGTGCGTCGAGTACCTCGGTGGCCTCACTGATCGCGCGGGCTCGGGGTATGTCAATCGCCCCGGACTGAAGGGCGGCGAGGGTGTCGGGCAGTTGGGTCGACAATCGGGTGGCCAGATGCAGCCGTGCGTCGGCCGCGCCTCGGGACAGATGAAGCACCGGGGCGAGTTCGGCGGTGGCGAATTCGTCGAGCTCCGTGCCCGCTCGCAGGGCGGCGAAACGAGCCAGCGCCCGCAGCTGCTGGGCCGCAGCGTGTGCGATCAGCCGCTCCCACCCGGCCGCGGTCTCCAACGCGTCGTCGGCGTCGCACCCGTCGACATCCAGGCTGGACAACAGATCGGTGAGCAGACCGGATGGTTCGAACTGCGACCACGGCACGCCAGGCAGCAGGCCAGGCGGCACCGGAGTCTCCGTATCGAACATACGTTCGAGTCTAGCGTAATAGTCCGACATCGGCCGGTGCCGCACCGGGCGATCTCTGCGGAGACGCAGACGACCCCGTCATCGTCGGTCATCGCTGCGCCGAGTGCCGGACAGTGATGGTGTTGTTGTGCATCCGCAGGACCGGCGGGGGGCGAGACCGTTCACGGTTGGCTCTGTCAGTGATTTCCGTGAACGGAACAGGAGTGCGCCGAGCGCTGCACGGTCGATCGTCCGCGGTTCACCAGAACACGATGTGAGGGCAGTGGTGGATACCTGTTCTGTCGGCGACAGTCGCCGGCGCCGCGCCCAGCGCGAATCAATGAACGGGAAGTGCCATGACCACGAGCACTGACATCACCACTTGTACCATCGACGTTTCGCCGGTTTTCTTGACCCTCACAGCCGACCTGTCCACCAAAGTCTTCAACGTGACCGACCCCGACGAACCGGTCGGCTTTGTCCACGAAGACCAGGATCTCAAAGTTCAGGTCACCGTTACCCTGAACGGCACGCTTGTGAACTACCTCTGTGACACTGAGCTGTGCGTCTGCCTTGCCTTCGAATCCTGCGGCAGCGGCCCGGAGGGCGAGTTCTGCCAGAACATCACGCTCGAGGGCGACTACGATCCCTGCAACACCCACTGCTTCGTGTTCGAGTTCGACCTGCCCGGCGGCACATTGATCGCCGGGCCCTGCGGAAAGCAGTACGACATCTGCATCACGCTGGGATCTCGGGACTGCTGTGGCATTCCGGGGTTCGTTTTCGACAGCTGCAAGGACTTCCACATCTCCGTGCTGCCAGCAGTCAAGGACCACCCCGACAACTGATCAAGTCAGGTAGCCGGACCGGCTCGGCCGAGCGGCCTGACCCATCGAGGCGACGGAGGTCGACAGGTGCACGACGAACCTGCGACGCAGCCTGAGGGTACGCCGCCCGGCCGACCCGTTATCGAGGCCGGTGCGTTGGGCCCGCGGTGACGCCAGCACTGATCAATGGCCCGGCGCCGCTGCGGCGGGGACTGCGGCCCGCGGTGGTCGAGATTGTGGTCGGTGCGCAGCAGACGTGACGGCGCTGCCCGGCTCGGCGAGGATCCGGCGGTAGAGCTTAAGAGTCTCGGCGGCAGGCCGAACGCCCAGTTCCCGCTCCAGGGCTCCTTCGCAGGATTTGAAGACCCGCAGCGCCAACGATAGCTGGCCCATCTCGACGTAGCATTGCATCATGATTCTTGCGCTATCCTCGTTCCACGGATCCTTGGCGAGGACGCGCTCAAGAACCGCGATAGCGCAACGAGGCTCACCGCGCGCGGCGTGCAGCGTGGCGAGCTGATTGCACAGCACAATGTAGCGGGTCCGCAGCCGATGGCGTTCGGCCGTGGCCCAATCGAGACCGGTGGCATCGGAGAGGAAATCGGCGCGGTAGAGCCTCTTGGCCGCCCGGCAAAATTCGAAGGCTTCATCGAGATGGTTATTCGCCTGACTGTCCGCGGCCGCGGACACGAGCCGATCGAACTCCTCCACATCGACCCAGATCTTAATAGTGGGGTCCAATCGATACGAGCCATCGACACAGATTATGTGAGTTCGCCCTGGATCGGCGGCGCGCAACGTGCCGCGAAGGTCGTAGATGCCCTGGTGGAGCCTTCGGCGCCCGCGGTCCGCCGGGATTTCCGACCAGATCGCATCGATCAGCGTTTCGCGACATACTCCGTGTCGACGATTCGACAAGAGAAACTGCATGATCGAGACAGCACGCTTGCCATGCCAATCCCGCACCGGCTGCCCGTCAAAGTCGAGCTCGAAATTGCCCAGCATCCGCACGGCGAGTCCGGGCCAGGGGCGGCTGGTCGAGGCCGACTGGGATCGCTGGCTGCGATCGGCTGACGGCCCGATCATCTCACTATGACCGGAGAGCTTGGTGAGCAACTCCAGCACCGAGTTCAGTCGGTCCCTGGCCCGCAGCTCGGTCGATGCGGCCAGGCTGCGCACCTCTTCGTGGTGACGCAGGCTGGCGACCGCCTGCTGCCATTCCTCCAGCGCTCGCTGGCCAGCCGTGATCGCACCCGACAGGATGCCATCGGAGCTCTCCTGGGCGCTGCGCCACAGCCCATCCAATGCTGCCCGGAGAGCTTCCGGGGAGCTGTTCATCTCTGTCGAGCCTTGCAGTGCATGGCTCGACGCTATGTCGACCGGCATCGCGGCGTCGCGAGTAGCGCGAAGCTCCCGCCCGGGTCCGGTAACCGGCACCACGGTGTGCCGCGGCAGCCTGGGTAGCTGCTTCAGCGGCCAGTAGGAGATAGCCCAGCTCAGCGAACGCCGCGGCGACCGCGTCGAGTCGGGTACCATCCCCAGCGGCCAGTGCACCGGCGTGGATGGCATAGAGCGGGGCCAACCGGCCCTCCACCACCGTGGCCAGCTCCGCCAGGCGCCGCACGACTCGGGCCGGTGCTCCCAACCGGACCACATCGTGCAACGCGATGATCTCGAACCCTGCGTGGCCGCGGTGCCGCGCGACCTCGGCTGCGTTGAGCGCAAGCTCTATCCCGGCCGTGATTTCCCCCCTGGCCGCCGCAACCCAGGCGTGGACCGATCCGAAGAAGGAGTCCAGGAACTCCAGGGATGACAGGCCGCGCCCGCCAGCACCAGCCAACGCGGCGGCGGCCTCTGGCCGACTCGCCGGCCTGGGCCGCCGCGCGGACCAGGCCGGCGAGCACATGACGGTCGAGGAACGACCAGTACGGGTGGCGGAAAGCGTCACCCCGCGCGACCGCCGCCGCTTCCCGGAACCAGCGCAACGCGTCGGTAAGGCGTCCCCGCGCGCGCTCGATCTCACCCAGCCACATGGCCCACGCTGCGGTGCCCATCGGCCAGCTCATCGCGACCGCCCGCTGGTAACAAGACCTCGCCACTGCCTCAGCCGGCGCCAGCTGCCCGGCCCACAGATACCCGATGCACGAACCCGAGACCACTTCGTCTTCGGCTAACGACCATAATCCGTTGTTTCGCTTGCGTTCGAACTCAACACCCCGTTGCGCAGCGTCGACGGACTGATCATATTGTCCCAAGGCGGTCAGAGCTTGAGCCCGGACAGCGAGGCTGGTCGAGACTGCGGCCTCAGTCGCCTTCGGACGCGCCAGGATCTTGTTCGCCAGTTCGATCGCGTCGGCGCACTGTCCGGCGTGTTGGAGGAACTTGGCCCGTAGACACGCAAGCTCATCCCGGCACGCCGGGTCGGCGATCTCCGCCTCTGTCTCGCTCAGCACCGCCTCGGCATCCACCGGTCGGCCCAGACCCCAGTGCAGATTCAACACCCTGGTGCGAGCCACCGCTGCACGCACCTGGTCAGTGACGCCGTCCAAGGGCAAGCCGACAAAGATGGCCTCGGCCTGCTCGGCCTGCCCCTGAGCGACCAACGTCTCAGCCAACGCCTGGTTGGCGGCCATACCGCCACCGGCCACGATCGCGGATCGCGCCAGCCGCTCGGCGAGCCGGTAGTCGAAACCGGCCAGCGCCGCGCTCGAGCCGGCCACCAGCACATCCGGCTCACACCTGAGCCCGGCGTTGAGGTGCCACACGGCCAGCCGCAGCGCAGCATTGGGCTGGGTAGCTCCAACCGAGGTCAGCGTCCTGGCCAGCGACGCGTACACAGCTCGGGCCCGCAGCGGCGAGGTCCGCATTCGCAGCACCTCCCCGTACAACGGATGAGCCAGCCGGACCTGGATCCCGGCGCCAATCGACTCACTGCACAGCAGTCCAGCGTCCTCAGCGGCCTGCACAATCGTCGGGTCTATCCCTACCTGCTGCAGGGCCTCGACGTCGAGGGGTTCACCGAAGGCCACCAGTTCCGCCAGCTGCCGCACGGGCACAGGCTCCTTGCCGACGCGGGCTTCCAGCAGCTCGACCAGACGCGCAGGCGCCAGTATCGGCCCCTGCCAGCGCCAGACCCGGTCCGTGCAGACCAGCGCGCCGCTTTCTGCCCATCCTCGGACCAGTTCCCGTAGATACAGCGCATTGCCCTGGCTGAACTGCCAGAGCCGCTCGACAGTCAGCCCGTCCACCGGCCCGCCCAGGCCTGCCTCTACCAGCGCGGCGCTCTGGGCTCTGCTGAGCGCCGCAACGTCAATCCGTTCGGCCAATCCCTCCTTCCACAGCGCGGTCACCGGGTCAGGGGCCGGTTCTCCCAACCGCACGGTAACGACCACCGATGCCACGCCTGTGAGGGTCAGATGATGGATCAGAGCCGCTGACCCATCATCGAGCCAATGCGCATCATCGATCCCCAGCACTGGCCGACGACCTGAGGCCGATGCAGTGAGCCAATCACCAGCACGTTGCAGCACCGCAAATCGGTCCATGCCGCCGTCGAGTACAGGTGGGACGACATGTGCCACAGCGCCGAATGGGATCGACGCAGCCGCTCGGGACGCCACCACCCACCATGGCGCGCATCCCGCGGCTTCGGCGGTAGCCAGCGCTTCGCGAGCCAGCCGGGTCTTCCCAACCCCCGGTGCCCCTGCCAACACCACACCTTCCGGACGCGCCCCGCCTTTACCCGCCCCACGCAGTACTCGATGGCATGCTGCCAGCTCATCGACTCGCCCGACCAGGGGCCAGCTCACATTCACGGCCAGCCTCCCGACACGAACCGCCGCGTCCTCGCCACTACCCTGTAAGAGAGACCCCGGACGGCAAAAAATACGAGGCCGCTGGCAATTGCCTCATCGCATGCCTAGCCCCGGTCGAGCAGCGCCCCTATGGAGCCATCACCAGCACCGGCAGGCTCGAAGCTGCTCTCCGTTGCGTACTCTGCTCGTCCGATGCTTGTCCGACCCCGGGCAACACACCGGTTACCGGGCGCAGCCTGAGGAGACCCATGTACGACATCGACCCCGACGAGGCGCAGCGCCGGCTGTCGCAGTGGACGCAGGGGTTCGCCGCTAAGGCCGAGCAGTTTCACGCCATGCGTTCGCAGGTCGAGCAGGTTCAGGTGTCCGAAGCGTCCAGGGACGGCGCGGTCCGGGTCACAGTCGACTCACGCGGGGCGCTGACCGAACTGGCCTTCACCGACAGGATCCGCGAGATGTCGGCCCCGGAACTCGCCGTGCAGGTGATGGCCTGTTTGCGGCGCGCGCAGCGCCAGCTCGCCCCGCTGGTCCAGGACGCCATGCAGGCCACCGTCGGTGGCGACCAACCCGTTGTCGAAAAGGTGGTGTCGGGCTACCGGGAGCGCTTCGGTGAAGACCTGAGCACGGCACCGGACCCGATGGTGCTCGGATTGGGCGCGATCAAAGATGACACTGCGCCGCAGCGTTACTCGCCACCGCCGGGGCGCCAGCCCCGCGCGGCGCCGCCTGACGATGAGGAGTACTTCGCCGACCGGGATTACCTGCGCTAAGGGGCACGATGTGGCCGACCAGTACGAGGTGCTTACTGAGGCACTACGGGAACACGCCAAGAAAGTCGACCGGATCAGCGACAGGTTGGCTGCGGCGGTGGACGCAGCACGGGAGATGAGCCTGCCCACGGATGCTTACGGCTCCTACTGCCAGAGCCTGCCGATGTTGCTCAACCCGCTACAGCACTTGGGAGCGACCGTGCTGGACAGCAGCGCCAAACGCCTGAGCAGCACCGCGGTCAACGTCAGGGCAACCGCCGTGGACTATGCAGATATCGATGACGCCAACGCGATGGCCTTGTACCAGATGAGGGGATCTGAATAGATGACGGCGAACCCTCTGGTCGCTGACGAGGAGCACCCCACTGCCTATGCAGGGATAGGCATCCTTGATCCAGCAATCCAGTGCGTCAATGCCATCTCCAGCGGAGATTGGGTTGAGGTCGGAATCGACACCGCGTCGGCGACCCTGGACGCTCTCAGTTACGTCTCCAATCCGGCCGGCGCGTTGCTCTCCTACGGCGTCGGGTGGCTGATTGAGCACGTCGAGATCCTCGCCGAGCCGCTGGACTGGCTGGCCGGCAGCCCCGATGCGATCACGGCCCACGCCCAGACCTGGGGCAACGTCGCCGATGCGGTATCCGCGGCGCGGCAGGACTACGCGCACGCCGTCGCCGGCGATCTCACGACGTGGCAGGGCGCGGCCGCCGAAGCCTACCGGGGCCACGCCCAGGGCAGCGACCACCTGCTCGAAGCGATGGCGATCGCAGCCGACGGCATCCGCGTCGCCGTCACCATGAGCGGAATGATCGTCGCCGCGATCCGCGAGGAGATCCGAAAAATGATCAGCGAGCTCGTCGGCTATCTGATCGAGTATGCCGCTGAGCTGCTCGGCAGCGGCGGGCTCGCGGCTCCAGTGGTGGCCGAGCAGGCCATGACCCTGATCGCCGAGTGGGCAACCAAGATCTCTGAACTGATCCTCAAACTGCTCCGCACCATCAAGAACCTGATGCCGCTGCTGCGCCACCTCGATGAGGTATTCAGTGCACTGAAGGACGCCATAGCCGCCCAAGCCAGCGGTAACCCTCACCTACCCACCGGCCGATCCGCCATCTCACGTGCACTGGATGGATAGCGTCGGCGACGAAGGCACGGCTACCTCGATCCAGTGATCGAGGCCAGCGGAAGCACGGCGGTGTCGACGCACGATCTCACCGAGCGACTCCGTCGCCTGCTGATCGGCGCGCCCGGCGTGCTCGTCGCCTACCTGTACGGCTCGCACGCCCGCGGTCGGGCCGGGCCGCTGTCCGACGTCGACGCCGCGCTGCTCCTCGACAGCGACGACGAGCAGCGCAGGCTCGAACTCACGGCAGGGATCGCACACGCGGTGGCGCCGATGCGTGCGGACGTCGTCATCCTCAACGACGCACCAGTCGCGCTGTCCTACCGGGTGCTCCGCGATGGCACGGTCCTCGTCTCCCGCGATGACAAGGCCCGCGTCGACCACTGGGTCCGGACTGTCGACCGCTACCTGGATATGGCTCCGGCCCGGCGATTGCTGGCGGCCGGCACGCGCAACCGGCTGCGTCAGGCCCGTTTTGGTCGACACTGAGGTCGTTAACCGGCGGCTGCGCGAGATCGGCCGCCGGCTGGGTGCACTCCGCGACATTTGCTCGCACGGCGAGAGCGCCTGGGCCGGCTCGGCGATCTCGAGGACTTCGCGCGCGCAGTCGATGCGTACCTGCAGCGGGCTCCGTAGCGCGTCACGGCGCCAGCACGCTGGTGACCAACTTGGTGCACCAGTCGAGCAGCTCCCGGTCGCGTAGCGGCGCAGCGCCGATACCGCCGGAACCTTCGCTGGGCCGCGGCACCGTCAAAGTCTGTCCAGCGGAGCGGTACGCCGCCTGGGGATAGAGCCGGTTCAGCCGCACCCCTTGAGAATCCCGCAGCGTCACCGGAGCGAACCGCAGCTTGGAGCCTTGCACCGTCACCTCCGCCACCCCGTGCGCTCGACAAACCTGACGGAAGCGAGCCACTTCCAGCAGGGTCACCACGGGAGGCGGCAGGGCGCCGTAGCGATCCCGCAACTCGTCGGTGATGGCGCTCAGAGCATCGGCGTCCAGCGCCTCGGCGATCTTGCGGTAGGCCTCCAGCCGTAGCCGCTCGCCCGGGATGTAGTCGTGCGGCAGGTGCGCGTCCACCGGCAGCTCCACCCGCACCGGCGCGGGGTCGGGCGCACCATCGGACGTGCCGACGCCGGCCGCGCCACGGAATGCCTCGACGGCCTCGCCTACCAACCTGATGTACAGGTCGAAACCGACTCCGGCGATGTGCCCGGACTGCTCACCACCCAGGATGTTGCCCGCGCCGCGGATTTCCAGGTCCTTCATCGCGACGGCCATGCCCGCGCCCAATTCGGTGTGCTGGGCGATGGTGGACAGCCGGTCGTGCGCCAGCTCGGTCAGCGGGGTCTCGGCCGGGTAGAGGAAGTAGGCGTAACCACGCTCGCGACCCCGCCCGACGCGCCCGCGCAGCTGGTGGGCTTGGGCGAGCCCGAGCAGGTCACCACGCTCGACGATCAGCGTGTTGGCATTGGAGATGTCCAGCCCGTTCTCGACGATCGTGGTGCAGACCAACACGTCGTACTCACGGTCCCAGAACCCGGCGACGGTGCGCTCGAGCTGGTCCTCGTTCATCTGCCCGTGCGCCACCGCCACCCGCGCCTCGGGCACCAACTCGCGGATCCGCCGAGCTGCCTTCTCGATCGAGGACACCCGGTTGTGCACGTAGAAAACCTGCCCGTCGCGCAACAGCTCGCGGCGGATCGCGGCGCCGACCTGCTTGTCGTCGTAGGCGCCGACGTAGGTCAGCACCGGGTGACGGTCCTCAGGTGGGGTGAGAATGGTCGACATCTCGCGGATACCGGCCAGGCTCATCTCCAGGGTCCGCGGGATCGGGGTGGCCGACATGGTCAGCACATCGACGGCTGTGCGCAGCGCCTTGATGTGCTCCTTGTGCTCGACGCCGAAGCGCTGCTCCTCGTCGACCACCACCAACCCGAGATCCTTCCAGCGCACGCTCGGCTGCAGCAGCCGGTGGGTGCCGATCACGACGTCTACCGAACCTTCGGCGAGCCCGCGTAGCACCTCCGTCGCGTCGCCGGGGTGGGTGAATCGAGACAAGCCGCGAACCGTGACCGGGAACGGGCGCATCCGGTCGGAGAAGGTCTGCAGGTGTTGCTGGGCGAGCAGGGTGGTGGGTACCAGCACGGCCACCTGCTTGCCGTCCTGGACGGCTTTGAAGGCGGCCCGCACAGCGATCTCGGTCTTGCCGTAGCCGACGTCGCCGCAGACCACCCGGTCCATCGGGACGCCGCGACGCATGTCCGCCTTGACCTCGTTGATCGCGGCGAGCTGGTCGGGCGTCTCGGTGTAGGGGAAGGCGTCCTCCAGCTCGGCCTGCCACGGGGTGTCCGGGCCGAACGGGTGCCCCGGGGACGACTGCCGAGCGGCATACAGCTGCACCAGCTCAGCAGCGATCTCCTTGACCGCCTTGCGGGCGCGGCCTTTGGTCTTGGCCCAGTCCGAGCCGCCCAGCTTGCTCAGCGTCGGCAGCTCACCCCCGACGTAGCGGGTGACCTGGTCGAGCTGGTCGGTGGGGACGTACAGCCGGTCGCCTGGTTGGCCCCGTTTGCTGGGCGCGTACTCCACCAGCAGGTACTCCCGGGTCGACTCGGCAGCGCCCTTGACGGTGCGCCGCACCATCTCCAGGAACCGCCCGATGCCGTGCTGCTCGTGCACCACGTAATCGCCGGTGTGCAGCGCCAGCGGGTCCACCGCGTTGCGCCGGCGAACCGGCATCTTCGACATCTCGCGGCTGTTGGTGCCGCCCCGAGCGCCGGTGATGTCCGCCTCGGTGAGCACCACCAGCCCCAGTGCGAGGACCGCGAAACCGTCCTCCAACGTGCCGCGGACCACTGTGACGGTCGCCGCTGCGGGTTGCTGGAGCAGCCCATCGGCAGCGTGCACCGCCGGCACCTCGGCGTCACGCAACTGCTCGCAGGCCCGTTGTGCGGTGCCGGTGCCAGGCACCACCAACACTGCGGCGCCGCCGGCGGCGGTATGCGCTCGCAGGTCGGCAAAGGCGCGCTCGACGTCACCGTGATAGGGCGGCACGGTGACGATCTGCAGTTGCAGCGAGCCGTGGGAATCAGTGGTCAGCGGGTTCAGCGTCCACCACGCCACCCCCGTGCCGCGGGCGTGCTCGGCGACCTCACCCAGACCCCGGTAGGCCGACGCCGACAGATCCAGCGCCGCTACGTCCACCGGAGCGGCACCGCCCCCCGCGGCGACCATCCAGGACGCCTCCAGAAACTCCTGCCCGGTGCGGACCAGGTCTGCGGCCCGGGTCCGGATCCGTTCCGGATCGGCCAGCAGCACGTGGGTGCCCGCCGGCATCACGTCGGTGAGCAGTTGCAGCTCATCACCCGCGAGCACCGGGATGAGCGACTCCATGCCCTCGGCCGGGATCCCGGCGGCGACCTTCTCCAGCAGCTGCGCGACCGGCCCGACCGGAGCCTGCGCGACGAGCTGCGCCGCAGCGGCCCGCACCCCTTCGGTGAGCAGCAGCTCCCGGCACGGCGGTGCGTACATCTCATCGGCGGGCGCCAGGGTGCGCTGGTCGGCGACCGCGAAGGAGCGGATCTCCGAAACCTCATCACCCCAGAACTCCACCCGCAGCGGATGGTCAGCGGTGGGCGGAAAGACGTCGACAATCCCGCCACGCACGGCGAACTCGCCGCGACGATCAACCATGTCGACCCGGGTGTAGGCCAGATCGGCCAGCCGGGCGAGCACGCTGTCGAAGCCGTGCAGCTGCCCGACCCGCAGCCGCACCGGGGAGATCTCGCCCAGGCCGGCGAGCATCGGCTGAATCAGCGATCGCACGGTCGCGACGACAACCTGCAGCGGGTACGCGGCGCCTTCTTCGGGGTGGGCCAGCCGGCGCAGCACCGCCAGCCGCTTGCCCACGGTGTCGGCCCGGGGGGACAGCCGCTCGTGCGGCAGCGTCTCCCAGGAGGGCAGCTCAGCGACCACCCCGGGGCCCAGCACGTCGGCCAGCTCCGCGGTCAGCTCACCGGCCTCCCGGTCGGTGGCGGTGATGGCCAGCACCGGGTGCCCCGTGCGGGCCAGCGCGGCGACGACCAGCGGGCGGGCCGCCGGCGGGCCGTGCAGCTCCAGCTCGGGGACGCCGGCCCGGCCGACAAGTTCGTGCAGTGAGGGCTCGGGCAGGACCGCCTCGAGCAGGCCGGACAGGTGAGCGGCGGATGTAGTCGGTAGCGCGGTCGCTACGGGCACCGTGGGGGACCTTTCGGGCGCGGGAGTCGTCGACACGGACCCCTCCCCGGGACGCGACCGGCGCACGGGGTCGAGTACCCACAGTAGGCGATCGTGTTCCTGCGCGATCGGCTGGGTTGGTAGTGGTCGGCGGCAGCGGCGAGTGCAGTTGGTAGTCCTCGGTGGGGATAATACGTGCCCTGATCGGCGATCTCGGTAACCAGTGGTCGTCCGCCGTTGTAAGCTGAAAGCGTTCAATCGCTTATCTAGCGGAACTTGTTCGCGACGAAATACTCATGATGGGGTGGGGATATTGGCGACCGTCGGGGGGCGGGCTGACTGCGGCAATTCGGTCAGTTCGACATGATCCGCCATGACTAGTATCGTACTGGGCGACGACCACGCGGTGTTCGTAGAATCGTTGGTCGCAGTACTGGTAGGGCAGGGATTCCGCGTACCTGCGGTCGCCCGAAGCCTCGCCGGTACAATCGAGGCGGTCCGCCGTCATCGCCCCGATATCTGCCTACTGGGTCGACGTTTTTCCGATGGCGATGGAATTAGTGCAATCGCTCACGTTATCGCGGTAAGCCCGGCGACTCGGGTACTCATTCTGGCAGCAGACGGCGATAACGACGCGATGCGCCGGGCCGTCCGGCTCGGGGCGGCCGGATATATTCACAAGACATGTGGCGTCCGCAAGTTGGTCCACGCGCTGGAACGCGTGGTCGACGGCGCGGTCGTGCTGGACGCACCCCGGGCTGCTACCAGTGCGCGCTCCGACGTCTCCGAAGCACGCCGGCTCGCCGCTCATCTGACCGCTCGCGAGCGGGAATGCCTCGGATTGCTCGTCGAGGGGCTCGATACCCCGGCGATGACGCTGCGGCTCGG
This sequence comes from Pseudonocardiales bacterium, assembly GCA_023252195.1. Taxonomy (GTDB): domain Bacteria; phylum Actinomycetota; class Actinomycetes; order Mycobacteriales; family Pseudonocardiaceae. Next base: position 97,261 of record JAHEXI010000004.1, on the reverse strand, counting down.
CGTGTCGACGACTACCGTGCGCAGTCATGTGCAGGCACTATTGACCAAGCTCGGAGTGCACTCCCGGCTCGAGGCGGCCACCTTTGCGGTTCGCTATGACCTCGTCGACCACGAGCAACACGGCCCGGAGGGTCAGACGAAGACGGGGTAGCCATGAGCAGGGCGATACCGATGACCCCGGTTCGGGTGCTGCTCGTCGACGATCAGCAGATGCTGATCGAGGCGCTCGCCGCCAGGTTGGCCAGCACGCCCGACATCGTGGTCGTCGGGCACTGCACGACGCGGGATCCGCATCCCGATGCGCTCGCCACCCTGCTGCGTCCTGATGTGATCACCATCGAGGTCGCGCAGGCGCATGACGCGGCTACCCTGCTGGCGTCGTTTCACGCGGCGTGCCCGCCGGCACGCGTCGTGGTCCTCACCGCGAGCCGGGACCCGCAGCAGGCTGTCGAAGCGGCGCGGGCGGGAGCTGACGGCTGGGTATCGAAGGAGTCCTCGATCGGCACCCTCGCCGACGCCCTGCGCGGCGCGAGCCGGGGGCATTCTTACTTTCCACCGGAGCAGCTAGGCCACGTTCTGCGGGACCTGCGGGCAGACGTCGGCCGGGTGCGGCGCCGGGAAGGCCCGCTGGACGTCCTGACGCCCCGGGAGCACGCCGTCCTGACCTGCCTGGCGCAAGGCCGCCGCCCGGCAGAGATCGCCGACGAACTCGGGATGTCGGCGAACACCGTCCGTACCCACACCAACAAGATCTTCACAAAGCTGGGTGTGCACAGCCGGCTGGAGGCTGTTGCGGTGGCGCGCGGAGCGCTGTGCAGCGGCCAGCCTCCCCCAACAGACGTAGCTGTTGCCCTCTTGGCGCAGGAGCCCGCCGCGAGCGTGCGGCCGTAGCGTCGGGTTGCACCATGAGCGAAGCGATCGACGAAATCTGTCCCAACGACGGCTGGGACAACCGTTCAACGCGACCCAGCCGGTCGCCCAGGTCGCCGTCCCGCGACTATGGCACGCTGCCCCCAGTCTTGATGTATCACTCTGTGGCACCGTATGACCACGATCCGTATCTGGTCACCGTGCGTCCGCAACGGTTCGAACAGCAGCTGCGCTGGTTGTACCGGCGCGGCCTGCGGGCCACCTCGATGCGCGAGCTGCTGGCTGCCCGGCGTTATGGCACCGGCCGGGGGCTGGTCGGACTCACCTTCGACGACGGCTACGCCGACTTCTGCGAGCATGCGCTGCCGGTGTTGGCGCGATTCGGCTTCACCGCCACCGTGTTCGTCATCGCCGACCTGCTCGGCGGCACCAACTACTGGGACCAGCCGGGTCCCCGCAAAACCCTCATGACGGCCGCGCAGATCCGCCACATCGCCGCGTGCGGCATGGAGATCGGTTCGCACAGTCGGCGGCACGTGTCGCTGACCTCGATCACCACCGCCAACCTCACCGCTGAGGTTTCCGGGAGCCGAACCATCCTGCAAGAAGTGTCCGGACAGGAGGTCTCCGGGTTCTGCTACCCGTATGGACACGTAGATGCGCCGGCCGTGGATGCGGTGCGCGCTGCCGGCTACCACTACGGATGTGCGATCTGGCGCTCGCCGCTGACCGGTGTGCACGCACTGGCGCGCAGCTACGTCGGGGACCGCGATGGATCGCTGCGGCTGCTCGCCAAGTGGTACCGGCACCACCTGCGCCGGTGAGGCCGCTGACCGTGCTGCATGCGGCGCAGCCCACCGACGCTGGGGTGGCCAGATATGTCGCTGCGGCGACCCTTGACCAGCTTGCCCGAGGCTGGCGGGTGGTGGTCGTGTGCCCGTCCAGCGGTCAGCTCGCCGCCGAGTGCAGCGCATCCGGGGTGCCGCGGCTGCACTGGCCCGCGACCCGTTCTCCCAGCGTGGACACGGTCGGCGAGACGCAGCGGTTGGGCCGGCTGATCAGCCAGTTCGACCCCGACGTCGTGCACCTGCACTCAGCCAAGGCAGGTTTGGCCGGGCGGCTCGCGGTGCGCGGGACCCGCTGCACATTGTTCCAACCGCATGGCTGGTCATGGCTGGCAGCTCGGGGCGCGACCGCACTGGGGGCGCTGGCGTGGGAACGCCTTGCGGCGCGCTGGACCGACGTGTGCGTGTGCGTCGGCGAGGGTGAGGCCGCCCACGCCCGGCACCGGCGAATAAAGAGCCGCCACGTCGTGGTCCGCAACGGCGTCGACCTCGGATACTTCGCGCCGGCTGACGAGCAAACGCGCGTCGCATCCCGGCATCGGCTGGGAATCGACCGGGATGCGCCGCTGGCGGTCTGTCTCGGTCGGGTCACCCGGCAGAAGGGGCAGGACATCCTGGTCACGGCGTGGTCCCAGGTGCGCGAGTCCTGCCCGACAGCCACGCTGTGCATCGTCGGCGACGGCGACCTGCTGCCCACATTGCGTGGCGCCACCGTGCCTGGCCTGCGATACGTGCCATCGGTCACCGATCCCCGACCTTGGTACGCGGCGGCCGACGTGGTGGTGCTGCCATCTCGCTGGGAGGGCCTGTCGCTGACCCTGCTCGAGGCGCTGGCCAGCGGTTGCTCCGTGGTAGCTGCCGACATCCCGGGCCTCGCGGAAGCGGTCATCCCGGCAGTGGGTGCCCGGGTGGCAGCCGGCGACGTCCGCGCGCTGGCCCACGCGCTCACGCGCCGGCTCACCGATGCCGACCTACGCGAAGCCGAAGGACACGCCGCCGCACTAGCCGCGCACACCTACAACATCCACCAAACCCACAACCACCTAGCCGCCATCACAACCCAAGTCGCCCGTTCAGGCTGCGATTCAGCTCCGAATGGCGCTCCTGAGCCCATGCCAGACCGCGATTCGGCTCCGAATGGCGGCACAAGCGGCGAGCGTCGTGCGGGTGGCGTAGGCGGGCTAGTCCGGATGAGGGAGGACCGGGCGTCTGGGTGATGCCACGGTCGGCACAGCACATATCCACAGTCGGGGGGAATTGTGGCCGAGCACCGGCTTTCGCTCGCGATCAACGGGCGTGAGCGACTCCTGGAGAAGCGGCTGGTGCCGTTCTCCATGCCAGCTGAGCTGCCAGCAGCCGGTAACGGGCAGGCCCGGTTGGGGTCGGTCGCAATTGTGGGCCTTGGATACGTCGGGCTGCCGACGGCGTTGGCATTGTTGGGCAGCGCAGCGCAGATCACCGGCTTCGACGTGAGCGAGGATCGGCTGCGGGCTATCGAAACCGGCGACGTCGACCTCAGCGATCTCGATGTGGCCCGGTTGGAAAAAGCCAGCGGCGACGACAGCTTCCGGCTCACCAGCGACAGTGCCGCTCTGGCCGAGGCCGACGCCGTGATCGTCTGCGTGCCCACCCCGGTGGACGAAAACCACCTTCCGAACCTGTCTGCACTGCGCAGCGCCTGTCAGACCGTCGTCGCGCACGCCCACCCGGGGCAGACGGTCATCCTGACCTCGACGAGCTTCGTCGGCACCACCCGGCAGCTGCTCGCCGAACCCCTACACACCCGCGGTCTGGTCGCCGGCACGGACGTCTACGTCGCCTTCAGCCCGGAGCGCATCGACCCCGGCAATGCCGACCACCTGCAGCGCGAGACGCCGCGGGTGGTGGGCGGCGCCACCACGCAGTGCGCCCTGCGCGCCGCGCGAGTGATCGGGCAGTTGACCGACTCGGTCTACCTGGTGAGCTCCCCGGAAGCCGCCGAGCTGACCAAGCTGTATGAGAACATCTTCCGCGCGGTCACCCTGGCGTTGGCCAACGAGTTCAGCGACGTGTGCGGCACGCTCGGGCTCGATCCCATCGAGGTCACGCTCGCGGCGGCGACCAAGCCCTACGGCTTCCTCGCCGCGTTTCCCGGACCCGGGGTGGGTGGGCACTGCATCCCGTGCGATCCGCACTACCTGCTGTGGCAGCTGCACGGGCGTAACCGGCCGACGCCGCTGATCGAGCAGGCCATGCAGTCGATCCACGCGCGGCCGGCCCGCGTCGTCGAGCGGGCCGCTGAGGTGCTCGCCGCCGACGGACGAGCCCTCGGCGGCGCCAAGGTGATGGTAGTCGGCGTCAGCTACAAAGCCGGGGTCAGCGATGTCCGGGAGTCACCGGCGTTGCTGATCATCGACGGCCTCGCGCGGCGCGGCGTCGACGTCGGCTACCACGACTCCCTCGTACCGGTCGTGGCGACTCCGGAAGGCTCGCTGCACAGCGTCGCAGCCCCCACCGGAGCCGACTGGGACCTGGCGATCATCCACGTGGTGCATCCCGACGCCGACTACACCTGGGTACGGGACTGCCCGCGGGTGCTCGACGCCACGTACCTGTTCGAGGGCCTGTTGGACAGCCCAGTGCAGCGCAGCGTGGTGTGAGCCCGGTGACCCGAAAGTCAGTGACCTACGCACCGCACGCCGAGCTGGACACCACGACACCGGCAGTCATCCTCAAACTCGACTGCAACGTCATGCACCACGGCGGGCTGGGCGCGATCCGCAGCCTCGGGCGCTTGGGCGTACCGGTCTACGGCGTGCACGAGGACGCGTGGGCACCCGCGGCCAGATCCCGTTACCTGCACGACCGATGGGTCTGGCGGCCACCGGCCGATGATGCCGAACGGGTGCACGCCGGGCTGGTGACGCTCGCCCAGCGGATCGGCCGCCCGGCCGTCCTGATCCCCACCGACGACGCCGGCGCGATCTTCCTCGCTGAGCACGGCGCCGAGCTGCGGCAATGGTTCCGGTTCCCGGACCCGCCCAGCGACCTGCCCCGCCAGCTGGCCGGCAAGTACACGCTGTACCAGCTATGCCGCCAGCTCGGTGTGCCGTGCCCGGCGGCCGCGTTGACCGGATCCTTACTCGAAGCCCAGGGCTTCGCTGACCGGGTGGGGTTCCCGCTGGTGGCCAAACTGGCCACGCCGTGGCGGTCCAGCAGCGCAACGGGGCTGCGCAGCACCTCGGTCGTGCACAGCCGTGCGGAACTCGCCGATACCTGGCAAGCCTGCGGCGATCAGGAACTGATGCTCCAGGAGTACGTCGGCGGCCAGGACTACTTCTTTCACGGCTACTGCGACGCCCAGTCGCGCTGCCGGCCCGGTTTCGTCGGCATCAAGGAACGGTCCTACCCGGCGCACGCCGGGCTGACCAGCCTCGGGCGCTGGGTGGACAACCCGCAGCTGCACCACCAGACCACCGAGCTCTTAACCCGGCTGGGGTTCCGGGGCATCGTCGACCTCGACTACCGCTTCGACCCCAGGGATGGCCAGTACAAGCTGCTGGACTTCAACCCGCGCCTAGGGGCGCAGTTCCGGCTGTTCTGCGACACCGCGGGCGTCGACGTGGTGGTCGCGGCGCACCTGGACCTGACCGGCCGCCCGGTGCCACCCGGTGCGCCTCAGCACGGTCGCCGCTTCCTGGTGGAGAACTACGACCCTTTCGCCGCGCTGGCCTACCGGCGCTGCGGCCTGGATTTCCGGTCTTGGGTGACGTCGCTTCGCGGGGCCGACGAGCTCGCCTGGTTCGCCAAAGATGATCCCGCACCGTTTGGGCTGATGTGCCTGTGGATGGGCTGGCGGGCGCTGACCCGCCCGCTGCGCGGCGCACCTCGGCCCGCCACCACACAGCTATCCGCACGGAAGGTCCGAACATGAACGATCCGGTCGAGGTTGCCATCGTGGGCGCCGGTCCCTACGGCCTGTCAATCGGTGCGCATCTGCGTGCCGCCAGCGTGCCGTTTCGCCAGTTCGGGCTGCCGATGCAGCTGTGGCGCGACGCGATGCCGGCCGGGATGTTCCTCAAGTCGCAGGGATTCGCCTCCAACCTGTCCGACCCGGCGGGCCGGCACACGTTACGCGCGTTCTGCGCGTCGACCGGTCGCGACTACGCCGACTACGGGCTGCCGGTGCCGCTGGAGACCTTCGTGGCCTACGGAGACTGGTTCCAGCGAGCGGAGATCCCGCACCTGGAAGAGCAGATGGTCACCGACGTGACCAGGACCGGCAGGAACTACCAGCTGACTCTGTCCGACGGCGGGACGGCGGTGGCGCGCAGGGTCGTGGTGGCCACCGGAGTTCAGCACTTCGCTCATCGACCCGACTCGCTAGCGACGCTGCCTGCGGACATGTGTACCCATGCCAGCGCACATCGCGATCTGGGGGTATTCGCCGACCGTGAGGTCGCGGTGCTCGGCGCCGGCCAGTCCGCGCTGGAATCAGCGGCCCTGCTGCACGAGTCCGGAGCGAAGGTCACCTTAGTCGCCCGCGCACCGGAACTTGTGTGGAGCGGCGCTCCACTGTCCGCCCAGCGCTCGATCCGTCGTCGGCTCCGGGAGCCGGAAGCCGGGCTCGGTTCGGGCTGGGCCACCTGGTTCTACTCCAACCAGCCCGACCTGTACCGCCGACTGCCGGCCGCCCGGCGGGTCCGGACGGCGCGGACCGCGCTGGGACCGGCCGGCGCCTTCTGGCTGCGTCCGCGGGTGGACGGCAAGATCCGCACGCTGGTCGGTCACTCGGTGCGGTGGGCGGAGCCGGAACCGGGAGGCCTGCGGCTCGGACTGCACGTCAACGGCGCGGTGAATGGCGGAAGTACCACGGAGATCACGGCCGAACACGTGCTGGCCGCCACCGGCTACCGCCCCCAACTGGATCGGCTGACCTTCCTCGACGCCCAGTTGCGGTCAGCCGTGCGGACTCTGGCCGGCACTCCAGATGTCGGTCCGGATTTCCAGTCGTCGGCGCCGGACCTGTACTTCGTCGGACCCGCCGTGGCACCGACCTTCGGACCGGTCATGCGCTTCGTCTACGGCGCCGACTATGCGGCCCGCACGGTGACCCACGCACTCACCGCCATCGCCAGGCCACGATCCACCGTAGGAACCCGCCGGTGACCACCTCACTCGCCCCGGCGCCAGCGGGACAGCTGCGTCGCGGCGCGCCGGCAGCTGCGCTCCCGATGGTTCTGCCCGTGGCGGACATCGCCGGACTCGCCACGGCCGGCCTGCTGGTCGGGACGTCGGGGTGGGCAACGGCGGCCTATGCCTGCGCGGTGCTGATGCTGTTGGTGGCCGACGGGCAGCACCGGCTGCGGATCTGCCGGCGGGTGTCCGATCAGCTGCCGCGGACCGTGGCGGTGGCGGCGATCCCGCTGCTCGCGGTGCTGCCATGGGTGGGGCCTGGCGTCGGACCCGACGAGCTGTCCCTCGCGCTGTTCTCCGCCGCGTCGTTGGTCGCCGTGCGCACCGGGGCCTGCACGGTGCTGAAGGCCGCGCACCGCCGCGGGCGGCTGCTCGAACCGACTCTGGTGATCGGCACCGGTGCCACCGCGATGCGGGTCGGGCAACTGCTGCGCCACCATCCCGAGCTTGGGTTGGCGCCCCAAGGGTTCCTCGACAGCCAGCCACCACGGCACCGGATCGGGCTGCCGTTGCTCGGTGAGCTGTCGGAACTGGCCGACGTGATCGCGCGGTACCGCATCCAACGCGTCATCGTCTGCTTCCCGGCCGCCCGGGATGCCGACCTGGTGCCGCTGTTGCGAGCCTGCCGACCGTTGCCGGTAGACGTCTGCGTCGTGCCGCGAATGTACGAGCTCGGCGCCGCGCTGCCCCGCGGTTACCTCGACGAGCTGGGCGACATACCGCTGGTCCCGCTGCGCCGTCTCGGGGCGGGTCGGCTGGGCGCCGGGGTGAAAGCCACCTTCGACTTCGTGGCCGCAACGGCGTTGCTCATCGCGGTCACGCCGGTGCTGCTCGCGCTTGCCGCCGCGGTCCGGATCGACGGTGGCGGCCCCGTGCTGTTTCGGCAAACCCGGGTCACCCGAGCCGGTCAGACGATGGAGCTGCTCAAGCTTCGCTCCATGATCGACCACCCAGACTCAGATACCCGCTGGGCGGTGCTCCCCGAGCACACCAGCGGCCTCGGTCGATGGTTGCGCAGCACGCATTTCGATGAGCTACCGCAACTGGTCAACGTGCTGCGTGGACAGATGTCGCTGGTGGGGCCACGGCCAGAACGCCCGTACTTTGCGGCTCAATTCGAGCAGCAGATACCGCGATACGGCGACCGGCACCGGATGCGCACCGGGCTGACCGGCTGGGCCGCGGTCAATGGCCTGCACGGAGACACCTCGATCGCCGAACGGATCCGGTTCGACAACTTCTACATCGAGTACTGGTCGCCATGGATGGATCTGGTGATCTTGGCTCGCACCCTGTGCACAGTGTCCTCAGGAGGAAGCAAGTGAAAGTTCTCCACGTGATCACCGGGCTGGGTGTGGGAGGGGCGGAGCTGCAGCTGCGGTCGCTGCTCCAACACACCTGTCACCAGTCCGACGTGGTGACGCTCTACAACCCGGGCCCGGTCGCCGGGATGATCTCCGGGGACGGCGTGCGAGTGCGCGATCTGGGCATGACGCGCAACACCGAGCTGTCCGCACTGTTGAAGTTGGCGCGGCTGATCCGCGCCGACGGTTATGACGTGGTGCACGCCCACCTGTACCGCTCGTGCATCTACGGACGGCTCGCGGCCAGGCTGGCGGGCACGCCGGTGGTGGTGACCACCGAGCACTCCATCGGCGAGACACACCTCGAGCGCCGCCGGATGAGCCTCGGGGTGCGCGCCCTGTATCTGGGCACCGACTTGTGCTCCGATGCCACCATCGCGGTGTCGGACGCAGTGGCGCACCGGCTGACGAAGTGGGGCGTGGCCGCTCGCAAGATCGAGATCATTCCCAATGGTCTGGACTTCGGCCGGGTCGCCTACGACGTCGCCGCCCGAGACCGGATCCGCGACGAGTTCGCCCTGCCCGGCGACGCCTACGTCCTCGGCGTGCTGGGCCGGCTGGACCCGATGAAGCGCTTCGACATGGTGATCAAGGCTGCCGCGCCACTACTCGACGACCAGCACCGACTGCTGATCGTGGGCGACGGGCAGATGCGGCCAGAGCTGGAGGCCGAGGCGGCTCGCCAAGGTGTCTCGGAGCTGGTGACCTTCGCCGGTGAACGCCACGACGTGGCCGCCCTACTGTCGTCCCTGGATCTTTTCATCGCCTCCTCCGAGCAGGAGACCTTCGGGTTGTCGGTGCTGGAGGCGTTGGCCAACGGCATCCCGGCGCTCTACACAACCTGCCCGGCGCTCGACGGCATCGACACTGCGCGGGCCCGGCAGGTACCCGGAGAGGTCGACGGGATGCGCCGCGAGATCGCCACCGAGATCGCCATCGGGCGCCGCCCACGGGAGGGCGTGCCCGCCATTCGGGAGCGCTACGGCATCGAGGCGGTGGCCCGCCGGATCGACGACCTCTACGACCGGCTGATGGCCCGGCGCCGGCCGAGCGTCTCCCCCATTCTGCCCGACCCGATCGGAGACAACCGATGAAAACCCTGATCACCGGTGGAGCGGGCTTCATCGGCTCGCACCTGGCCGACCACCTGCTGGCCGCGGGACATGACGTCGTCGTGCTCGACGACCTGGCCACCGGATCACTCGCCAACCTGTCGTCGATCAGCGACCATCCCCGGTTTCGCTACGTCGAGGGCTCGGTGCTGGATGAGGCGCTGGTCGACACGCTCGCCAGCGGAGTCGACACGATCTTCCACCTCGCCGCGGCCGTCGGATCGTTCGTCATCCGGGACCGGACCTTGCAGAGCCTGCGCACCAACATCCACGGCACCGAGAACGTCCTCACCGCCGCGCACCGGCACGGCAACCGGGTGCTGATCGCCTCCAGCAGCGAGGTCTACGGCAAGAACACCAAGATCGGCCTGTCCGAGGACGACGACCGGGTAGTGGGATCGCCACTGCTGCACCGGTGGTCGTACTCCGAGGCCAAGGCGGTGGATGAGAGTTTCACCCACGCCTACGTCACTGAGCTCGGTATGCAGGCGGTGATCGTCCGGCTGTTCAACACGGTGGGGCCCCGGCAGAGCGGGCGCTACGGCATGGTCATCCCCCGGTTCGTCACCCAAGCCCTGGCCGGGATGCCGCTGACCGTCTTCGGGACGGGCGCGCAGATCCGCTGCTTCTGCCATGTGCACGACGTAGTACCGGCGTTGGTGGCGCTGGTGGACGCGCGCGACGCGTACGGCACCGCCGTCAACGTCGGCAGCACCGAACAGGTGTCCATCGCCGACCTGGCGTTGCGGGTACGGGCGTTGACCGGGTCGTCCAGCGATATCGTGCACCTGACCTACGAGCAGGGCATCGGCCCAGGATATGAGGACCTCCAGCGACGCGTCCCGGACTGCACCAGGGCTCGGAAGCTGATCGATTTCCGGCCGACCCGGACGCTGGACGACATCCTGCGCTCAGTGATCGACGAGCAGAGCCGGCCGAATCTGACCCCGGCAGCGGTGAGCTGATGATCAATACCAGCATCCACCCGCAGCCGCCCCGAACGGGGAAGCCGCGGCGGTCCAGGAGACGCGTGCTGACCGGGTCAAGTTTCCTCGTTCTGCTGTTCCTGGGCGCGGTGGCGTTGCTGGTCACGGTGCCGCGGATGCTCGGCCCCGCCGAAAAAACAGCCAGCCTCGCGGTGGCATCCCTGCCGTTCTGGAACCTCAGCGCCGGTCAGACCGTCCTGGCAGCCAACCGGGGCACCTTCAACGAGGTCTCCCCGTGGATCTACGAGATCGCCAGCAACGGTCAGATCGTTCCGCAGGCGCCCGAGGTCGCCGCCCAAACCGGGGCCGGCATGGCGCAGCTGCGCAAGTTGGGAATCCCGCTGGTGCCGTCGATCGCGAATAGGGCCAACGGCCGGTGGGCCTACGAACCGGTCGCGAACATGCTGCACGATCCCGCCGCGATGACCCGGCACATCAACGACGTCGTCGCACTGGTGCAGCGCGAGCGCTACGACGGGATAGACATCGACTACGAAGATCTGCCGGCCACCGACCGGCAGGTGTTCAGCACGTTCGTGACCCGCCTGGCCGACGCGTTACACGATAAGAACAAGATCCTCACGATCGCCGTGTTCGCCAAGACCACCGATGCCGGCGAGGACGGGCGCAACTACGGGCAGGACTACGCAGCCATCGGTGCGGCGGCCGACGAGGTCCGGCTGATGGCATACGACTACCACTGGTCAGAGTCGACGCCGGGAGCGGTCGCGCCGCTGCCCTGGGTCCGCGATGTGCTGACCTACGCCAAGACTCAGATGCCTGCCGAGAAGATCGTGCTCGGAATTCCGGTCTCTGGCTACGACTGGGTGGACGGCGGTCAAGGCGAAGTGGTCACCTGGATCCAATGTTTCGGACGCGCCAGGGCGTTTCACGCCACCTCGCAGTTTGACCGGCTCAGCCAGTCACCATATTTCAAGTACACCGACGCCCAAGGCCACCAGCACGAGGTCTGGTTCGAGAACGCCGAGAGCACCGCGACCAAGCTCGAGGCCGCGAAGGCTGCCGGGATCCGCGGTGTCTACCTGTGGATGATCAGCTCGGAGGACGACCGGACCTGGGCGACGCTGCACAACATCCTGCCCGTGGCCGCTCCCGGTGCTGACGGGTCGTCCCGCTGATGCCCTGGTGGTCGGTGGCAATCATCGTCTTCGGCGTGAACTTCGTGCTGTGGGCGAGCGTTGGTCTGGCGCGGCTACTCGAGGAGACCTGGGCCACCAAGACACTCCGCGGCCGGTTGAGACGGCTTGGGCTTCGTCGCGGTCCATCGATGACCGTGCAGGACGTGGCGGTGCTGATCCCCGCGCACAACGAGGAACTGGTGATCGAGGCCAGCATCGCGGCGATTGCCGCGCTGGTGCCCCGGGGCAACGTTCACGTGGTCTCCGACGGCTCCACCGACCGGACCGCCGAGCTGGCCCGTCAGACCGGTGTCAACGTCATCGAAACGCGCACCAACGTCGGCAAGGCCGGCGCCCTTGAAGAGGCGATCGAGCGCTTCGGGTTGGTGCAGCGCTTCCGAGCGGTGTTGCTGCTGGATGCTGATACCACCATCGAGCCGGGATATTTCGACGCCGCTCTGCCGCATTTCGACGACCCCCAGGTCGTCGCCGTCGCCGGCGCGGTCCGGACCCACTGGCATGGCCGCGCGCTGTCGATGGTCGGCAAGATCTTGGTGTGCCACCGGGAGCGCATTTACGCGATCAGCCAGCGGCTGCTGAAGTTCGGGCAGACCTGGCGGTTCACCAACGCCACCCATATCGTGCCCGGTTTCGCCAGCATGTATCGCACAGCTGTGCTGCCGCAGATCGAGATGAATCCGCCCGGCCTGGTGATCGAGGACTTCAACATGACGTTCGAGATCTACCAGAAGCGGCTGGGCAAGGTGGCGTTCAGCCTCGGAGCGGTCGCGGTGACTCAGGATCCCGACAATCTCCGTGACTACGTCCGCCAGATCAAGCGCTGGGGGCTGGGTCTGTGGCAGACGGTGCGCCGGCATCCGCCGCGGTGCAACCTGTTCAGCGCCATGCTCACGGTATTGCTGCTCGAGCTGCTGACCAGCAGCATGTTCTTCCTGCTGCTGCCGTTGCTGGTGGTTGTTCTGGCCCTGCCCGCGGTGTACCCGGACGCCCTGCTTTGGCCCGGGATAGCGACTGCGCACGACGCGGTCGCCGCGCACATGACCCTGCAAGTGCTACTGCTCGCGGTGACCGGTGCCGACCTGGCGCTGACCTGTGTGGTCGCGTTGATCGAACGCAGACTGCGTTTCCTGCTGCTCTGGATCTTCTTCCCGCTCCTGCGGGTGCTCGACGCCGCGATCGCGCTGTATGCGTTCCCGCGGGCCTGGTTGAGCTCCACCGGACGCTGGACCAGTCCGGCTCGCCGGGCGGTGGGGATGCGCCCGACATTCAGCGACCAGATGACCGTGTCGGCGGCGGTGAGAGCATCGTCGACGGAATAGACGCATTCGCCGACATGGACGGATTCGACAACGTCACGCAGATCGGTAGTTGCCGCTCAGAGGCACTGCCGGGCACAGTTGTGCCCGTGACGTTCTTGCGGGTTCTCCTCGTGGACAGTCACACGATGCTGACCGATGCCCTGACCGTCCAGCTGTCCACCACCACAGATCTGTGGGTCGTGGGTAGCGCCACACCGGATGACCCGCGCCTGCTGGATATGGTCCGCACCCTGCGCCCGGACGTCGTGACGACCGAGATCGGCTCGGCGACCGTCGCGACCGGCGGGATGCTCCGGAAACTACACGCCGCCTATCCCCCGGCACAGCTCGTCGTCCTCACCGGCAGCCACGACTGCGCCCATGCCGTCGCGGCGGCGCGGGCCGGTGCCGCCGCCTGGGTGTCGAAGGAGAGCTCCCTGGCTCACTTGCTCGAAGTCCTGCGGGGGGTCCCGCTCGGTTATGCCTTCTACCCACCCCGCCAACTCGGCGTGGTGCTGCGCGAGTTGCGTGACGACGTCCGACGCGCCCGCGACTGCAGCGCACGCCTCGACGTGCTGTCCCAGCGTGAGCGCGAGGTACTGCGACACATGGTCGACGGCATGCCGGTGCACCGGATCGCCCTGGAGTCAGTGGTGTCCACCAGCACCGTCCGCACCCACGTGCGCAGCATCCTGACCAAGCTCGGCGTGCGCAGCCGCCTCGAAGCGGTCAGCGTCGCCCGCGCCGCCGGCTTACGGCCCGTCGCTGACTGACTCGTGAGTGGCATTAGGTGCCATAACACTGTTTCCCACTCACGACCCCGCTACGCACGTAGCGGGAATGGTGGGGGCGACGCGGTGCGTCGGATTGAGGTGCCCATGGCCTCGATCATGTCGTCGATGGTGATGGCTTGCGCGTCGCGGTGCATGGCCAGGCCTCGTCGGGCGAGTTCGGTGGCCAACTGGTGCTGGTGGTCATCGACCTGCTCGCCGCGGGCGCTGTCCCTGGTGGCCAGGATCGGGTAGCGCCCGGCGTTGAGCGCGGCCAGCGCGGAGCCGGTACCGGCATGGCTGATCACGAGATCCGCCTTGCCCTGCGCGGCACCCAGCTCGGCGGCGGGCAACGCCAGCGTGGCCTGGATGGGCAGATCGTCCACCGGGGTGTCCCCGGTCTGCCACAACACCTCCACCGGCAGCCCAATGGCCTGCGCCAGCGCACCGTCGGCTGCCAGCAACGGCGCAAGGTGCTCGAACAGCCGGCGGAACGGGTACTGGGTCGCCGCGCCCACCGTGACCACCACGCGCAGTACTGCGTGGGGCACCCGCGTCACTGCGGCGCTCTGATAACCGTCGAACACGCTGCCGGCGTAAGCCCAGCGCCGGTCCGCCCAACTCTGGTACTGGGTGTAGGTACGCACCCCGGGAACCCACTGCAGCACGCGGCCGGTGACCGACGGTCCGCTTACCCGCGTGGCGCTCTCGATGTAGTGGCATTCCACACCGCGGGCGGCCAAATAAGGCAGGTACCCCAGTGCGATCCCGGACCCCGTCGACACCGCCCTGGTCACTTTGCGGTGCTCCAGCAGCCGGCGCGCATAAGGAATGCAGCGAAGGACATCGGGCACGTTGCGCACCCCGACGTAGGGCACGAACTCCACGTCCCGATCCGCCAGCATCGACCGGCTCTGCTCATTGGCATGGGTGACCCACAGCGCGTCGCCATTGGGCGGGATCCGGCTCGCGAGGCTGTCGAGCTGGGTCAGATGCCCTCCTGCCGTGGCGACAAACAGCGTGGTCATGCCTTTTCCCCTCATCGGCCGCGTACAGCGGTGAGCACTCACCGCGACGACCCGCATCCAGCGCGTCACATTCACACTACCGCAGGCCCGCGCGCTTGGGGACGACGGCGAGGGGGACACCACGCACCAGCGGCCATCACCGCACGCGCCTGATGAATGACCGAGGGCGCTCATAGGTAGCGGTGGGGTGTCGCGTTCATGACGTTATGGAACTCAGGTAACGAACGACCGCAGGAGGCCGAGTTCCAGACGTGCGGGCAGAGATTCTGACAAAAAGGGCGACGATGAGACCGCCGACGACGACAGCAGACGCGTCCGTCGAGGCGGAGGTGGTCACCGATCTACTCGCTGATCTGGTTGAGATCACTCACCGACTGTCCGAGCGGCTGGCGGCGGGTGATGCGCTCGACGCGTATCTGCTCGCGGCAGGCGCGGTGCAGATTGTCGAGGATCACCTGCAGCGTGACTCGCTCGCCCTGCGCCGGGCAGCGAGTTACCTGCGCGATCGAGGGCTGCTCTCACCGCTTTCCGTTGCGCTGACCATTATCTCCACCGGGTGCGAGCTGCTGCGGGGTCTGCGACCGGCCGAACGGCGGGCCGCGCGCTGGCGAGATGAGTCCGCGCGGCTGCGGGACGCCCTTGCCCGCAGGCTGGTCACTTCTCGCGACGGAGCGATCTCCCAGGAAGAAGCGGAGTTCGATATGGCGCGGCGGCTGGGCGACCAGCTTGCGGCGCTGGACTCTCAGCTGGCCGGTGCGGTGCTTCGTATCCCGTCCTGTTTTCGCAGCTTCGACCAGCATCCGGACGACATGGTCGTGCTGGCAGACCGGTACGCCAGCAGGTACCCCGCCCGAGACCGGGCTGTGCTCGTGCTGGGAGTGCGAACCTCCGGTAGCTACCTTGCTCCGCTTGTCGCTGCCGCGCTGCACGCCGAGGGCTTCGCCGACGTGCGGACCGAAACCGCCCGTCCCCAGCACCGGTTGCGGACACCGGTGCGCAAGAGCAGCCGGGCGGTGGCTCGCCGGGGCGGGCGGGTCGCGGTCGTCGATGATCCGCCGAGAACCGGAAAAGCGCTACGGGATATCACCCGGCAGCTGATCCGCAGTGGGACCGCCGAGCAGGCGGTCACTTTGCTGCTGCCCCTATTCGACGATGAAGTGCCTGCGTCGCTGCAGAGCTACGACTCGATTGCACTGCGCTCGCCCGAGTGGTCGATCCACGAACGGCTCGAGTCCGCTGCGGCAGGGGCGGCGTTGTCGTTCCTTTTGGGTCAGCCCATTCGGATCGGGCGCCGACGGCCCAGCCGCACCGGCGAGACCAGTAGGGGCCATGTCCGCGCGCTTTTCGATGTTGTGTTGTCCGACGGCGAGCACCGGACGATTGCCGCGACCGGCGCGGGGATGGGATATTTCGGCCGATATGCGCTCGCGGTGGCCCGGGCCTTACCTCAGTACGCGCCCAGAACCTACGGCTTCGTCGAGGGTGTCGTCTTTCGTGACTGGATCCCAGACGACCGCCGGCTGTCTGCGTTGGACGCGGACGAGATGCCCCCGCTGGCAGAGTATGTGCAGGCAAGGGCAACGGCGCTGCCCGCGGCCAAGGACCACAGCGCCGGGCTGGTAGGTCGCCAGCCGGTGTGGGAGGCCGCGAGTCGGATACTGCAACCGGGGTACGGACGGCTCGGGGTGCTGCTACGCCCGGTGCTGCTCGATCCGTTGCTGCGCGGTCTGTGCTCGGTGCAGCGCCCTTCGGTGATCGACGGCGCCACCGAGCTCGGTCACTGGTTCCACGAGCGGGGCGCGCTGCGCAAGGTCAAAGCCGACCTGCGCGCCTTCGCCAACACCGACCTGACCTGCTATGACGCGGTCTACGACCTCGCGGGAATCGATCCCGGCAGCCACGACCGCGCGGCCGTGGCTGCCCTGCGCCAAGCCATGCCGTGTGACGGTGAACGCTTCCTGATCTACGAATTGGTACACCTGTGGGATCGGCAGCGAGCCGGTCTCGACGCCCACAGGGCGTGCGCTCGGGCGGTCCAACGCTATGTCGCCGACCAGCTCCTCGCCGGGGTGGTCAGATCTGCGGTCGGTCCGTTGTGCGCCGTGGACGTGGACGGCGTGCTGGAGTCCGACGCGCTCGGTTTCCCGATCATCACGCCGTTGGCGGCGCTGGCCCTACGGTCCCTGATCACACATGGTCATCGACCGGTCCTGGTCACCGGTCGTTGCCTGGACGAGGTCGCGGAACGGTGCGAGAGCTACGGTCTCGCCGGCGGTGTCGCCGAGTACGGCGCAGTCGCCTATGACCACGGCACCGGAAGCGTCCGCAACCTGGTGCCAGCGGCGGAGCTGCGGGTCCTCACCGAGGTGCGGGGAATCGTGCGGGCAACCCCTGGGCTGTTCGTGGACGACGACTACCGCAACATCGTGCGGGCGTACCGGACCGGTCCGGACGGGCAACGCCGGTCACTGCCACCAGAAGCGGTTCGCAGCGTGCTTGACAAGATCGCGACTGCCGATCGAGTCCGGGTAATCCGTGGAAACGGACAGACCGATCTGGTCGCGGCATGCGTGCACAAGGGCGACGGGCTGCGCCGCTTGGCCGCCATGCTCGGTAGCTCTGCAGATCCGCGGGGCATCGCTTTGGCGATCGGGGATTCCGCTGCGGACCTGCCCATGCTCGCCATGGCCGACCGAGCATTCGCACCGGCCAACGCGGACGCCGAGGTTCGCGCGGCAGGCGTGACAGTGCTGCCGCGAGGATTCGCGGAGGGCTTGGCCCAGGCGGTGCAGCGGCTGCTCGGCCACCGAGCAGGGGCCTGTTCGGTATGCCGACCGCCAAAACCCACTTCTCGCAGTCGTGCGCTGCTGACGCTGCTCGACGCTCAGCGGGCCGGTGCGCATGGCCTGCCTTTCGCGGTGATCCGCGGGCTGCTGCAACGTTCGCAGCGGACCCGATGACTTCCGGCGCGTCGGTGGCGGGCCGAGCGGCCCTATCCACGACCACCGAACCTACCGGGCGTCGACCGGTCTACAGCAGCGGTTATGCGCTGGTCTTGAGTTCCGGACTGACCTCAAGCGTCGGCTTTCTGTTCTGGATTGTTGCGGCCCGCCAATACAGCCAGGAGGAAGTCGGAGCGAACTCAGCCCTCATATACGCGATCATGTTTCTAGCTGGCGTCGCACAGCTCAATCTGATCAACGTTCTAGTGCGGTTCGTGCCGGTGGCCGGATTGCGTAGCCGCTGGCTCGTGATCACCTCGTACATCGTCGGCGGCAGTCTGGCCACGATGGTCGGATTGGGTTTCGCCATCGGGACGCAACTGTGGTCGCCAGACCTCGCGAAGGTGCTAAACACCAGATGGTCAGTGGTCACGTTCGCCCTCGCCTGCGGCGTGTGGGCGATCTTCGTGATGCAAGATGGAGTGCTCACCGCAGTCCGGCGGGCGCGAGTGGTACCGGTTGAGAATCTGATCTTCTCGATGATCAAACTCGGCCTGGTGGTGGTCCTCGCCGGGATCGTGTCGACGACCGGCATCGCGATCTCGTGGATGGCGGCGGCCACGGTCATGGTGGTACTCACCAACGCCTATCTGTTCACTCGGGTCCTGAAAGCTCCCGCTACGTCAGACGATGCGACGAAGCCGATACCGCTTGGCGGGATCGCCCGGTATATCGGTGGCGACTACCTGGGCACACTGTGCTGGCTGGCCTGCACCCAGCTGCTGCCGGTCCTGGTGCTCGGCGGGGTAGGAACGGCTGGGACCGCGGTCTTCGCAATGGCCTGGACCATCGCCTACACCCTCTACCTGGTGCCGGCCGGGATGGGTCAATCCCTGGTCGCCTATGCGTCCGTCGATATCGCGACCCTCGAGGACACCCGCCGAGGGGTGACGCGGCGTGCGCTGATGCTGCTCATTCCGGTGGTGGCGGTGCTCTTCGGGGCAGCGCCCGTTGTCCTGCGAGTTCTGGGGCCCGGCTATGCCGAGACTGGCAGCTGGACGCTGCGGTGGGCCGCGCTCTCCGCGCTGCCCAACGTGATCACGTCGGTCGCGGTCAGTGCGGCCCGGGTACAGCGCCGAATGAGCGTAGTGGTGGCGGTGCTGGGCAGCCTGTCGACGCTTGTGATCGTCCTGTCAGTCATCCTGATGCCGATCATGGGCATCGCTGGAGTGGGCCTGGCATTACTCGTCGCCCAATCAGTGGTCGGTAGCGTTCTGCTGATATTGGCGGCTGGCTGGTTGCCCCGGCCGATCGGGTCCTTCGCCAGGCTTCGGAACGCCGGGCCGCTCGCTCGCGTGGCTCCGATAGCGCTCGCACCCCTTACCCAGGACGCGGGCCGGCAGTGGCGAGTCCAGGGCCGGCTACCGGGCCGCTCCGACACCGCGACCGGGCTAGTCGGCCCTGACGGCAAGAAGGTGGCGCTGCTGAAAGTGGCCGAGTCGCCGAGCGGTCGGCTCGCACTGCAGCACCAAAGCGCGATTTTGGCGGCCGTGCATGCCGACGACCGCATCGGCGAATGGCGCGAATTGGCGCCCCGCATCCTGAGTTCCGGCCAGAGTGGCTGCAGCTACTACGTGGTGGAGAGCAGGTTGCCCGGGCACGACGCACGAGCAAACCTCACCAATGCTATCCAACGCGAGCGATTCGTGGCCGCCGCCGTCGCCACGATCACGGACTTGCACCGGCGGACCGCGCATTCGATGCTCGTAGACGAGGACATTTTGGATCGGTGGATCCACCAACCCGTGGCTCGCATTCGAGGCGTGATCTCCACACGGCATCAGCTCAGCCTCGAGCTTCTCACCGAAAGCTTGACCACAAAGTTGCGGGGACGTCGGGTGGCTGTCGGCTGGCGGCACGGGGATTACTCGCCCGACAACATCCTGCTGGACGCAGCAGCGCGAATCACCGGCGTCGTCGACTGGGGACAGGCGGAGCGCGAGGGGCTGGTCCTCACCGATGTGGTCACCCTGCTGCTGGCTACCGAGGCGGAGGCGAGCAGACAGGAATTGGGTCAGGTCGTGCGGAGCTGGCTCGGCGTGGAGTCTCCGGTCGCCTCGGCAACCCTGACCGTCGTCCAACGCGGACTTGGCGCTGATCAGCTCGACACCCATACAGTGGTGCTGTTCGGATGGCTGCACATGGTGTCCGGCAACCTCGCCAAGTCGTCGCGCTACGCCGCCAACCCCGTGTGGATGCGGCATAACGTTCACACCGTGTTGCGGTCCTTCGGCTCGCGGGTGAGGTGACGCCGTGGCCGGTGATACGCCCCAGAACGACCCGGTCGGGATCCCCGCGGCCAACACTCGGATCTCCCGGCTTCACCGAGCTGCCCTCCACGCGGTCGGTCCGATCACCACTGCGGTGGGGTCCCTTGTCGCCGTCCGCACGGAGCAGCCGCATGCCGTGCTCACCTTCGATGACGGTCCCGAGCCGGGTGGGACCGACCGGGTGCTGGCCGTGCTCACCGAACGCCGCACGACGGCCACCTTCTTCGTCCTGGTCCGCCGCGCTCAGCGGCACCGGGCACTGCTTGACGAGATTGTGGCAGCCGGGCACGAGATTGGGCTGCACGGCATCGACCACCGCCGGCTTAGCCGGATGGGCCGTGACGAGGTGCGCCGAAGCTTGGCCGACGGGCACGCGGAGCTGCAAGATCTGCTCGGAGCGCGCGTCCGCTGGTTTCGGCCCCCGTACGGCGCACAGACGCCGTCTGTGTGGCGATCGGTACGCCGGCAAGGACTTGAACCCGTGCTGTGGGGCCCATGCGCCTGGGACTGGCTGCCGTTGACCGAAGCTCAACTCGCCGCTGAGGCGCTCCGGGGCCTCGGTCGAGGCGCTGTGTTGCTGGCCCACGATGGGTTCGCCCTCGAGCAGGACGGCGCAGACGACGCTCCGGTGCCGCGTATAGACCGGGCGGACCTCCTGCGCCGGATCCTGGACGGCATGGCCGAGCGCGGGTTGGCCGGATGCAGCCTCACTCAGGCACTTGTTCACGGCACACCCCAGTTGGTTCCGTGGTTTCTCCGCTGAAAGCCACGCCGCTTACGTATCATGCATCTTTTCGAGGTCAAGATTGAACAATCACCAACGGAACAATGACGCCAGATAAACTATGTCTTCGTGGTAACAACAGGATGGCGGTTGCCGATACGCTGCAATGTAGGGGAAGCCAAGGGAGCTGCAGATGCATGCCACGCACGATGAACCGGCACAATGGTCATCGCCGTTACGTCCATTGGAACCGCAGCACCCGGTACCCAACCTGCCCGAGCAGGTAACGTATGACCGCCCGGCGAGCGCGTTGCTCACCGGCGTGGTGCGGCGCAGCGCAGACCCTACGATCAGTATTGTGATGCCAGCACGCAACGAAGCGAGAAATTTAGAAATCGTTCTCCCAGAATTACCCCAAGTCGACCAACTCGTGCTGGTCGACGGCCACTCAGTGGACGACACTGTGGCGGTCGCCAAGCGAATCCGGCCAGACATCACGTTAGTCCAGCAGACTAGAAACGGTAAAGGAAACGCCCTAGCCTGCGGTTTTGCGGCCGCAAAGGGTGACATCATCGTCACATTGGACGCGGATGGATCGGCAAACCCAGCCGAAATACCCGCATTCGTTGAAGCATTAGTATCGGGCGCTGACTTCGCGAAGGGAACCCGCTTTCACCGGCGTGCCGGTAGTGCTGACATCACGAGGCTGCGGAGGGCCGGAAACGCGTGCCTGAGGGGCGTCGCCAACTTCGCACTCCGGACGCGTTTCAGTGATCTGTGCTACGGCTACAACGCATTATGGCGGGATATCATCCCATTGCTGCAGCTGCCGCCGATCGACAACGTGGCCACTGGGAACCGCGTGCAGTGGGGAGATGGATTCGAGATCGAGACGCTGATCACCTGCCGGGTCGTCACGGTCGGACTGGCGACCACCGAAATACCCAGCAGGGAACGCTCGAGAATCGTCGGTGAGACCCAGCTAAGAACGTTTTCAGATGGGGCACGGGTGCTGCGTACAATCACCACCGAGTGGCACCGTTCGATGCACGAAATGAAAGCGGTACGCAAAGGTCGACACTGCCTGCCGTCTGGTCTGATCGGAGTTGCCACCCTGGGAGAAGCATCGTTGTGCGGCCCAGAGACCGGCCCCGAGGCCGGAGGTACCCGATGACCACCCCCATGCTGTCCGCATCGGTCGTGCTGTGCGCTTACACCGATCACCGCTGGTCCAGCATCGTCCGGGCGGTCGCCTCGGTGCACGCGCAGACCGCGCCTGCGCACGAGGTGCTGTTGGTGGTCGATCACAACCCGGACCTGGCGGCACGAGCCCGCACCGCGTTGACCGGAGTCATCGTAGTTGAGAACACCTACCGCACCGGCCTATCGGGGGCGCGCAACACCGGATTTCACGCTGCCACGGGCGAGGTTGTCGCCTTCATTGATGACGACGCTGCCGCACGCCCGGACTGGCTAGAACGGTTGCTAGTGATGTATCGAGATCCCACGGTCATGGGAGTAGGCGGGTCAGCCCGTCCGGTATGGCCGACCGGATTCGACCGTCCGGCATTCCTTCCCGCCGACAACGCCGGCACCGGCGAGCTGGACTGGGTGGTGGGCTGTACCTATTCTGGGCTACCCACCCGGTTGGCCACGGTCCGCAATTTGATGGGCTGCAACATGTCCTTCCGTCGTGAGGTACTCACACTGACCGGCGGCTTCGCAGAAGGGATCGGCAGGGTCGGCTCGACCATGCTGGGCTGCGAGGAGACCGAACTGTGTATACAGCTGCGGCGGCACCGGCCGCAGGCTCGGCTCCTGTTCCAACCGCACGCCACGGTCGATCACCAGGTTCACCCGGCACGGATGAGTTGGTTATATCTTCGCCGACGCTGCTGGTCGGAGGGGCTGTCGAAGGCGACGGTTGCACGTCTGGTCGGTCCCGACATCGCGCTATCCACCGAACGCGCGTACGTCGCGCAGGTGCTGCCCAGGGCCCTGCTACGCCAGGTGGCGCGAGGGCTCAGCGGCCATCGCGGTGGGTGGAGCGGTGCGCTGGCGATCGTCGTCGCGGTGCTCTGGACGGCATCCGGCTACATCATTGGCGCCCTGTCGTCACGGACCTCGACCACGGTCCGCACCAGCACGGACCCCGAGGCGATCTACGTGACTGAGCTGGATCTCCAGCACCCGCCCGGCCAGTTGCGGGTTCCCGACCTGCCGGGGCGTCGCTACCGGTGGGCGCAGGTGCTCCTGCGGGACGGCAGCCGGACAGTCGATCTCGTCCGGCTGCCCGTCCGCGATGGAGTGGTGGATGTCACTGGCCTTGCCCGGCCAGCCCGGGCCGGGCTTGCGGAGAAGTACGGTCGCCGCGCGGTTGATCTTCCGGCAGTCAGCATCGTGATACCGACGGTGAACCGTCCCCAAGCCCTCACCCGATGCGTCAAGTCGTTGCTGAGCACCGGGTATCCAGCTCTCGAAATTCTCGTGGTGGACAACCGCCCGGACGCCACGGCAGACCGCCGGTGGCCCGACCTTGTTTCGACCGACACCCGCATCCGCTATCTGAGCGAACCCCGCACCGGCGCAAGCAACGCGCGCAACACAGGTCTTGCGGCCGCGCGCGGCCAATACGTGGGTTTTGTCGACGACGACATCGAAGTCGACCCCTGGTGGCTACATAACCTCACGGCAGAGCTCGCAGATCATGAGATCGACTGTGTGACGAGCCTGGTCCTACCAGCCCGCCTGGACACCAGCGCGCAGCGGGCCTTCGAAGAGATGAAAGGCTTCGGTAGAGGCGTTCAGCGCCGCCGATTCGGCCCGAGGCTATGGGAGCAGCAACCCCGTCAAGCGCTGACCCCAGGCAGGTTCGGCCCTGGCGGGTGCGCGCTGTGGCGGCGGTCGACGCTGGAACGCCTTGGCGGGTTCGACCCGCTGCTCGGTCCCGGAACCTTCAGCCGGGCAGGCGAAGATCTCTATCTGTTTCTGCAGCTGGTCCGCGAGGGTGGCTCCGTGATTTACGCTCCGGACGCGGTTGCTTGGCATGACCACGGCGACGAGTGGCCCGATCTGCGCAGCCGAGTCCGAGGTTACGGCGTCGGCCTGGCAGCCATGCTTGTTCTGCACGTACTACGCCGGCCCGGCGACCTCATCCCGCTCGCACGTACGCTACCGGGACGGTTCAGCCAGGTGGTTCTGTTCAACCCGGACCGCGACGGTCAGGCCGCGGCAGCCGTCGGCGACAACCTTCGTTGGGGCCTCATGTTCGACCAGCTCCGAGGCCTGGCCTACGGACCGATCGCGTTAATCCGCAGCGCCGTCCGCGACCGACGGATCCGAGTGATGCCTACCCCATGGGTGCGTGCTCGATGAGCGCCCGTATCCCGACTACTCGGCAGGTCGTTGCCGCCACCCTAGCCCTGCTCACCCTGCTCACCGGAGTGCTCACCGCCGCGGACTTCCACACCCCGTTGCGGTTGTGGATCACATTGGCCTTCGTTGTCCTCGCCCCAGGCTGGGCGCTGGCCGCATACTTTCCGGCCGCCGAGCCAGCGCTTACGTGGTCGGTTGCGGTCAGCCTGAGTATCGCCCTAGGCATTCTGGTCGCGCAGACCATGGTTTCCGTCGGAGTCTGGTACCCGACCGGCGCGCTGCTCGTCCTCGTAGGGCTGACCTTCGCGGCACTGGTAAACCACCTGGTTCGCCGTCCTGTCCCAAGTTCTTCCCCTCCACCTTTAGTGCCGCGATGACCCCCGACACCACCACCACGATTCCATTCCTGGCAGTGCCAGAAGCGATCAATCCATCCACGCCGACCGCTGTCTCTGACCGGTGGAAAGCGCTGAACCGATCCGTCACGCCAGCGCTCGCAGCCCTGTCGGTAATTCTCTGGCTGGTGGGGCTGCACCCGGTCACCCCCGGCCAGATGGGCAGCCTGGGATTGATCAACCAGCTATCGCCGATACTGCTGCTGTCGTACCCGATCCTGCTCGCGGCCGTCGTACTCGAGCTGGTAGCTGACCGGCCACGAGAACGCCTGCTGACGGCCTATGCCACAGCTGGTGTGCTGCTCGTCTACGGCCTGCAACCGGCCAGCGAAGAGACCGCGCGGTTGTCGGTGGCGTGGCTGCATGTCGGGTTTGCCCAATACATCGCCGCTCATGGGCAAGTGCTCAACGGCTACGACGGTCGTTTCTCCTGGCCAGGCTTCTTCTCACTGGTTGCCTTCGTGTCACGGGCCAGCGGTCAAACCGACATGACACCGTTGTTACAGTGGGCTCCGGCAGTGCTCGCCGGGCTCGCCGTCCTCGGGATGCGTGCGCTCGCCACTGCGGTCCTCGGGTCCGAGCGGCGAGCATGGATCGCGACCTGGCTATTCCTGCTCACGCAGTGGACCGAACAGGACTACTTCTCGCCACAGGCCGTCACCTATGTGCTCATGCTCGGCGGATTGGCCCTTACCGCCCGCTACCTGGTGCGACCGCTGCCCGCTACGTCACCGCGAGCCGGCTTGCGCGGCCGGTTGGTGCCGTTGGACTCACCGCTGGATCGCCTCCTGGCGCAAGCCGCCATTCTCCTGATCGCACTGGCGCTTGCTCCCTCCCACCAGCTCACTCTGTTCGTGCTCGGCGGTCTGCTGCTGGTGATGCTCCTGACTGGCTGGCTGTGGCCGGCATGGCTGCCCTGGGTTGTGCTGATACTCAGCCTGTTGTGGTTCTGCCTTGGCGCTAAAGACTTCTGGAAAGACCACCTCGACCTGGTGATCGGTCACGTCGGACAGATCAACTTCTCAGTGCAACAAGGCCTGAGCCAGCGGTTCGTCGGTGACGGTGGGCGGATTGTCATCTTGACCGTCCGAGTGGCGCTGACCTGCACGGTCGGCCTCCTCGCGGCCGCTGGATGGTGGTCACTGCACAGGCGCACGACCCGCTCATGGACGCTGGCGCTGCTCGCCATCGCGCCATTTGGACTCATTATCCTGCAGTCCTACGGTGGGGAGGTTATCCTCCGCAGCTACCTGTTCGCCCTGCCCTTCGCCGCGATCCTCGCCAGCGTGGCGGTGGACGCTCTCCTGACCAGCACCTGGCTGGACAGCAGGCGCACCGCCCTGGCTGTCCCGGTGGTGCTGCTCACCGCGCTTGGTCTCGCAACCGTCACCGCCCGAGGTGGCAATGACGCATACACAAGCTTCAGCCGGGCTGACCTTGCCGCCGTCGACTACGCCTACCAGCACGCGGCGGATGGCCAGACGGTTGGCGCGCTGACAGCTGACTTACCTCTGGGCTACAAACGGATCGGCGCCGTGCGGCCACTCACGGTCGAAGCCACCTGTCCTGATTTCGCGGCCATAGACGCCTGCGTCGTGGCCCAGGCGAGCGATTTCCTCGTCGTGACGCCCTCGCAGGAAAATGCCGGACAAATCTTATATGGCTTTCCCGCCGGGTGGACCAGCCAGCTGATCCACCAGCTCGTCACTTCAGGCAAATACCGGCTCGTGTACGACCAGAATGGCGGCCGGGTACTCGCTGAGACCCTCGGAGCGCCACATGGCTGACAAACTGCTTGTGTCACTCTCAGCCGTTCTCTTGGTGAGTCTCGCTGTCACGCTGGTGATTCGGACGGTGCTAGCCGAACAATCTGCCGGCACCGGTTCGGAGCCAGCCCGCGCGTTTGAACGGCCGACTCTCGTCCGCAGCCTCGATATCGCATGCGCTGCGCTTGCCTTCTCAGCGGTGACACTCGGCATCTTGCGCGTCGTTCTCGGTACCGTCGGCTGACCGGTTAGGTCGGTCCGTTCTTTCCGCGGGTCCGACACCACCGGCGCAAGAAGTCCAGTGGACAGGAGGATCGGAACCGAGGACAGTCCTGTGGACCACAGAATGCGCAGTCGGTACCTCTCCTGTAGTGCTGATGGGCTTGCCGCCCGTGGCCACAGCGACACATCTGGTGACGCTCATTCACGCTGCCTCCACTTGCCCGGACATACCACTTTGATGATCAGCCGTAACTTTGGAGGCGGCAACACCTAACTCTGTCCGGTACCGTGAAACCACCCCGACACAGTTTTTCGACCTCCAGTGTCGGAGTGTTGACGGTCAAGCGAGCTCGTGCTCCGCCGAGGAGGTGACGCAGTTGGCATTTCTGCTCGTTCGACGGACCCTTTTCAACATCCGGTTCGCGGCGGTGGTGGTGATGATGATGATGGTTATGACCATAGGGTGCGCTCCCGACGACAGCGTTACCGCCCCGCCGCGTGGCTCAGGATCCTGCCTGCCCCCGTCGAACCAGAATGCGTCGACGGGGGTTGACGAACACAGCGCAGCGGCGAAGTTCAGCTGGCATCTGACGCATCGCGACGAGTTCGCTGGCACGTGCATAGACGCGAGGCACTGGGTCCTCTATAACGGCCCCGGGAGCGGTGGCGTGGGCCTGCGGCGCCCGAGCGCCATCAGCGTCAGTGGCGGTGAACTGCGCATCACGGCGCGAGGTGCGGTCTCTGGCGGCATGGCCTGGGTGGGACCCGCGACCACCTACGGTCGCTGGGAGGTTCGGATGAGAGCAGATCCGGGAGTTGGTTACTCCGCCGTCAGCTTGCTGTGGCCGGACTCGGACCGGTGGCCGGCCGATGGCGAAGTCGACTTCGCCGAAATTACCGCTGCGAGCCGTGACCGAAACAATTTCACGGTCCACTGGGGAACAGACAACTCGCAGGACTCAGCAACGCTGATGGGTGACTTCTCTCAATGGCACGACTACGCCGTTGAATGGGAACCTGACCACTTGACCATGTTTGTAGACGGCGTTCCAGTCTACAATACGACCGACTCGGCGGCGATTCCTCATGCGCCCATGCATCTTGCGTTGCAACAGGACGTGCTCGGGGACGACGAGGGAAATCCGCTGCCCAGCGTCAACAGCAACCCCGCCGAAGTGACCATGCACGTCGACTGGGCCCGCATGTACGGCCGGTGAGGCCGCGAGAGTTGGTCGGGACGCTCCGCTGGCGACAGCCGCCACTCGGATCGGTAGCGTCGGGGCCGTGAATGTGGCCGCAGCTCAGCCGGAGACCGTGCTCACCGATCCGCGCAGCGACTCCCGCTGGCGCCAGCTCGCCCTCGGGCCGCACGGCTGCGTTTTCACGTCGCCGCCGTGGATCGCCGCGGTGTGCGCCACTTACGGCTTCACCCCCGCCAGCGCTATCCGGCTCGACTGGGACGGGCAACCGCGCGCGGGATTGGCCTGGGTCCCGATCAGCGACATCCGCGGCGACCGGTTGTCCAGCCTGCCGTTCTCCGATCGGGCGGAGCCCCTGACCGATGACCAGGGCGACTGGAAAGCGCTCGTGGACGGGATCATCACCGCCGCTGCCCCGGTGAACCTGCGATGCTTCGACACCGCCGTAGCCGCCCGCGACCCCCGCTTCGAGCAGGTCGCGGCGGCAGCGTGGCACGGTACGCCGCTGACCGGCGACGTCGAGGAGATCCGGCGGCGGCTGTCCCAGCATGCCCGGCGCAACATCGTGATCTCGGAGCGCGAAGGGGTCAGGGTCGAGGCGCACACCGACCGGGACGCCGTGCACCGATTCCACGGATTGCACGTCAGGCTGCGCAAGCGCAAGTACCACCTGCTCGCCCAGCCCGTCGAGCTGTTCGATCACGTCTGGGAGGCCTTCGCCCCCGACGGTGCGATCGTCACGATGCTCGCCCACGCAGGCGATGAGCTGATCGCCGGCGCGGTCTTTCTGGCCTGGAGTGACACGCTGTACTACAAGTTCGGGGCGTCCCGCCACGAACACCTGGCGCTGCGCCCTAACGATGCGATCTTCTGGGCCGGGATCCGGTGGGGTGTGCAGCACGGAGCCCGGCTGGTCGACTGGGGCCTGTCCGACCTGGATCAGCCAGGACTGATCGCCTACAAACGCAAGTGGGCGACCGAACAGCGGCAGATCGTCACCCTGCGCGCCGGCGGTGAACACGCCCGCAGCAGCGCCCAGGCCGGCGCGATGCTCGGCGAGCTCACCCGGTTACTCACCGACGATTCGGTGCCCGATGAGGTAACCAGGCAGGCGGGGGCGCTGCTGTACCGCTACTTCTGCTGAGCCAGGACGCTGGGCTTTGTCCCGGGCACTCGACCGTGTTGCTGTTCGTACCGTGGTGCGGGCACGTGGGCGTGGTCGGGGTGTGTGCTGGCCTGCTTCGCTGACCGCCGACCGGCTGGCGCCACCGCCCGGCCACGGGGTGTCTTCCCCCACGGCTTGACCACCGAGAGCCCAGTCGCCGCGAGCAGCAGTACCAGCGCCAGCGCCCTCGCGATCAGCGTCTGTATCCCGGCGAGCTCACCACCGCCGGCGACGAGTGAAGGCAACTGCGGTAGCAGAAACGTCAACCCAGCCGCGGTCAACGCGCCGGCGATGCCACACTTGGCGAGCACCCACCAGTACCGGCCCAGGCCCCACGGGGTGGACAGCGCCAGCACCAGCCCACTGGTCAGCGAGGCGAAGACCACCGGTATCAGCACCCAGCACGCGATCACGGCCATGGCGGCGCCGATCCCAGCCCGTATTTCCGCGTTAGCGGTGGACAGTCCAGCTACCTCCAGCGCCACCAATGCGCCATCGAGTCCAAGCCACCCGACCGACATCGCGACATGGACGGTGAGCACGGCTGCTCGAGCCCTGCGCGATAGTCGTGGGATCGTAAAAATCGTCGCTGCTATGGCCGTCACGGCTGCTCCCCCCAGCTGCCAAAAGACGATCTTTAGTTAACGAGCGCCGTGCCCCCGCAACAGCGTCGGAACGGTTCGCATCAAGATCATGAGGTCAGTCCAGAAACTCCAACTACGCACATAGGCCAGATCGAGTTCAAGCATCTCCAGCGTGCCCATGGTGCTGCGCCCGCTGACCTGCCAGAGCCCGGTGAGGCCAGGTGGGACGTCGAAGCGCTGGGCGAATTTGGCCGGGAACATCTCCGCTTCCCAGTCCAAACAAGGACGCGGCCCGACCAAGGACATCTGCCCCAGCAGAACGTTCAGTAGCTGGGGAAGCTCGTCGAGACTGGTACGTCGCAACATCGAGCCGACCCGGGTCACCCGCGGATCGCTGTCGATCTTCCAACTACCGCCGACCGAGGTGTCCTCGCCCCGCAGCTCGCGAGCGATGAGCTCGCGGTGCTGCGAGTCCGAGCAGCCCACCCGCATGGTGCGGAACTTGTACATCGTGAACGGCCGGCCCCCCCGGCCGATCCGCCGCTGACGATAAAAAGCTTGCCCCGGGCTCCCGACCCTGATCATCAGCGCGATGAGCAGCATCGGGATCACCAGCACCGTTAACGCAATCACCACCACCACCAGATCGACGGCGCGCCGCGCAACCGGCTCCCATCGGGCGGGCAGACGTGCCTGTTCAATGCCGCTGGACACTAAGCCTCCCCGTGGTCATTCCGATCAGCACGAACAGCAAGTCCCCGGAACCTCGGAACGTCAGATGCGGATCGAGGACGGTGAGGATGACCATGAACCACCAGGAAACCCAGAGCGCTGAGGCCGCCGCGGACAGCGCACGGGGCTGACCGTCTGACGGGTCGTCCGACTGGGCGACGAGCTTGCCGGTTCTGCGCAGCACCACCACCGACAGCCAGCCGAACGCGAGCAGCAGCGGGATCCCGCCGATCCACAGCAAGTCCAGGTAACCGCTCTCCAGGTAGATGACATCGCGCCACCTCTCCGGCGCCGGCAGCACCGAGTTGGGCGACACCCCCAGCAGGACGTTGATGAAGTGGAATTGCGGTAGGTAGAAGGTGGACAGGTTGCTCCAGCGACCGATCCAGCTGCGTGGCACGCCGAACTCGCCGAACCCCTGCAACCGGCCGATCAACGCCGGCGCGCCGACCGCCATCGCGACCGGGACCAGCCACAGAAACCGAAGCGAGTTGCGGCGCACGACGCTGAAGCGCCACAGGATTACCCCGGCCGCCACCACTGCGGAGATCCAGGTCGAGAACTGGCCGGTGGCTAGGACACCCGCACCGAGCAGCACCCCTAACGCCAACCGCTCCCGGCGGTCCAACAGCCTCTTCATTCCGCAACAGATCACCAAGGTCAAGCAGATAACGAGGTAGTCGCCGGTGGCCAGTGGCGAGCCGAGGGTGGTAGTGCCCCGCTCGGCGAGTGCTGCGGCGTTGCTGTCGGGCGTCCAGACGGCTTGCAGCATCGACACGACCGGACCGAAATGCAGGGTCTGCAGGATTGCGATCACCGCGACCACTGCTCCCGGCCAGATGATCAGCCGGAAACACCGCACCAGCTGGCCCTCAGTACCGACACTGAACCGAACCAGCAGGTAGATGGCGACGAGTTTGCAGACCGGCAGTACTGCCGCCAGATCGGAGGTCAGCGGGGTGTGCCCGCGCAGCATCATGGACAGCAGCGGCCACGCCGTTGACATCAACAGGAAAAAACCGAGCGGGATATCGAGTTGGTTCAGCTGCAATGAGACCCGATCGCCCCGGCACCATCGAAGATAACCGCCGACCAGCGCACCAGCTATCAGCACGACCAGCAGCGCCTCGTTGGGGCGCATCAACGGGATCAGGTTGCCCCGGTCGATGCCGGCGATCAGGGGCAGCGTGCCTAGATAGGCGTAAGTCGCAAAGACCGGTCGGTAGACCGCCGCGGCGAACAGACCGACCAGAACCAGCACCCCGATGGCAGCCAGTGCGATCAGCGGCCCGACCGCCACCGCGAGGATCCCGCCCGCCACGGTGCAGCCGGCGGCCCCCAGCCCCAGCCAGCGGCTGACCGCAGGCGTTGGCGGGCTCTGACCGCGCGTGGGAACCGGGCTGGACCCACCTCCGGCGGACGATGGACTCCCCCCACCGGGGGCGGAAGATCGACCAGAGCTGGGCGGGAGGGTTCGGGTCATGACCCACCACCTATCCGTCGTACCGCGACACGGAGCACCAGGACGTATATCCCGAGCGCCACAACTCCACCCAGGGCGAGAAGTGCGAAGTCGGCGAGCTGGTCGCCAGCCAGCCGGTCGCCACCAGTGATGTGCGCCAGCCACCACATCGCGGCGGCCACCGGCGCCAACGCGAGGGTGGCCACCAGCGCAGCGGCCAACATTCGGGGTTCGAAGAACCGCTCAGGCTGGATCGACCGGCGCAGTCGGGTCAACACCGTTCCCGCGGCGGCGAGTTCGCCGGCCAGGATGGCCGCCACCAACCAGATCAGCCGGGATCCGTCGGCGGGCAGTAGCAGCGACGCAGCCGCGGCCACCAGGATCACGCCGAACGCGACTTCGCTCGCCCGGCGCGGAATGCGGTCGTCCAGCCGGGCGAACATCGCCTGGCGGCCGATGTCGTGCACCCCGCCGACCAGCTGAGCCACCGCCACCACCCCCAGGCAGGTGGCGAGGGGGCCGATCAGCGCGGCGTGCCGCAACTCACCGTTGGCAAGGATGTTCGCGGTGGGTACGGAGTTCATCGCGAGCAGCACCAGCAGCGGCAGGCTGGCGATGATGGCGTAGGACAGACCTTGCCGCCACGTCGAACCGAATGTCGCACCGTCCTCCCGATGGGCGGCGTGGGCCAGCCCAGGCAGCGCGGCCATGGAAACGGCACGGGCACTGACGTAGGACAGCGAATAGAACACCGAATAGGAAAGCTGCACGACGAACACGCCACCGGGCACCGAGCCGGCCAGGGCAAGCAGCACGTACATCGCCGCCGCCGGCCACGCCGCCACGCCGACCGAACGCACCAGCCGGCGGCTGACCGCGCGGGCCTCGGAGTCGTGCCGCCAACCCATCGACGGCCACGTCAGTAAACCCACCCGCGCGGCGCCGAACAGCTGCAGCGCCATATGTAGCGTGACGGCGGCCGTGCTGCCCACGCCGAGCGCAAGCACCATATCGATCGGCACGTGCTCGACGTCGAGACCGGTTCCGTAGTACCAGCCGGCCGAGACGACCGTCGCGATCAGGATGACGTTCTCCGCGGCGGGTGCGCCGGCGGCCAACGCGAAGCGACCGCGGGATTGCTGGGCGGCCATGCCTAGGTGCGCCACAATGTAAAGCAGAACTTGAGGTGCGACGAGCAAAACCAGCACGGTGGTGAGCCACAAACCCCGCGCCCGCGCAGCGGGATCCGGGATTCCGAAGGTCAGCGTCCAGGCCACCGCCGGAGACAGGATCATCAGCAGCGCAACCACGGCGCCGGAAACGCCGAGCAGCCACCCGGCCGCCCCACCAAGTACTTCCCGGCCCCGCGCAACGCCGCCGGCACCGATGGCCCGGACCACACTGGGCACCAGCACCATCGCCAGCACTGGGCCGGCGACCATGGTGAACACCAGGTTCGGGACTACGTAGCCGGCCTGGAAGGCGTTGGCGAAGTAGGTTGGCCCCAGCACCGCCCCGATCACCACCACACGCAGCAGCCCGGTGGCCCTGCTGACCAGCGTCCAACCTGCAACCGTGGCCGAGTTCCGGGCTGTGGTGGTGGGAGGTGGGTCGTCGATCGCTGTCACCGTTGAGGCGGCCACAACCGGACCCTCACGGCCTGGTCCGGCGCCGGGCACCCATCGCCACGACCCCACCGGCCACGATCAGTCCGACCAGTGCACCGGTGCCGGCCGCGATCAGCGGCTGCGGGAACACGGCGTCGGGCATCGAGTACGGCGGTGTCAGCAGCTGAGCATCTGGCCCGTCCTGACCGGTGAGTTTGATCTGATCGATCCGACCCTGGATCGCCTTTTCCAAATCCTGCGACGCGGTCAGCTGGGCCCGGGCATCGTTGAGGGAGACCTGAGTGGCGGTTCCGGCCGTCACCGCGGTGGTGAGTTGCTGCACCTGCGTCTGGAGCTGGGTGGTGTTCGTGTGGGCGTCCGCCAGCTGGGTGCTGAGATTGCGGGACACCCCGGTGGGCTGACCGATGAGCGTCATGTACCCGTCCATGATGGCCTGCAGCGTCTGCATCGCAGCCAGCTTGGTGGCACCGTGCGCCTCGACCTGGATGACGTCGCTGTTGTCCAGGACCGCCACGCTGACATCTTTGGTGAGATCCTTGAAGTCCCGGCCCTGCTTCTGCGCGACCGGCCCGAGCACGGCCCGGCTCTGTAGATACACCAGCTGGGTGGACAACTGCCGATCCTGCTTCAGCGGGTCGCCGCCACCCTGCTGGCCTTGCCCGTTGGAGTACAGGATCTCCGCGCGAGCACCGTAGGTTTTGGGCAATACCAGCGCGCCGACCAGCCCGGCAGCAGTGCCGAGCAGGATGATCGTCAAGGTCAGTATCACCAGGCGCGTCGTCAGCCAGCCACCGCCGCTGTCTTCGGGGAGGCTGTCGAACCGACTCTCCGAGCGCTGCGGTGGCACCACGCCGGTCTCGTGAGGGCCAGTCCCCGGGGACTGCTGCAGTTTCTCCTCGTAGCCCATCGAACGTCCATTCGACTCGCTAGCCCCGTATTGGAAGACATGGGAAACATCGCTCACAGCGCACCTCCGAGCACATCGCAGACCCGCGCAACCTGCTCGACAGTCAGCGTCGGGGACATCGGGAGGGATAGGATCCGGCCGGCCGCGCGCTCCGCTACCGCGAAGTCATCGGACACCGGCGCATACCGGCCGGCCAGCGCCGGCTGCTGATGGCAAGGAATCGGATAATGCACGCCCCAGCCGATACCAGCCGCGGTGAGATTGGCGCCGATTCCGCTGCGGTCATCGACCTGGACGACCGCCAAGTGGTACACCGGCGCGGCGCCCGGCGCCACCGTTACTGGAGTGCAGCCCTGCGGCAGCATCTCGCGGTAGGCCGCCATCGCCGCCGCGCGCCGGGAATTACCGGCGGCCAGCCGCGGTAGTTTCGCGGACAGCAGCGCCGCCTGCAGCGTGTCGAGCCGGCTGTTTCGCCCGGCCAGGTCGTGCAGGTAGCGATCGCTCACTGACCGGCCGTGGTTGGCCATGCTACGGATCCGGGCGGCCAGGGCTAGATCGCTGGTGACCACCGCACCGCCGTCGCCCAAAGCGCCGAGGTTCTTACCGGGGTAGAAGCTGAACCCGGCGGCGATGCCCACGCTGCCCGCGCTGGTCCCCCGGTGCCGGGCGCCGTGGGCCTGCGCGGCGTCCTCGATGAGGGCCAGCCCGTGTGCGGCGGCGATCGCGGAGATCGGCTCAGGATCCACCATCTGGCCGTACAGGTGCACGGCGATGATCGCGGCGGTCGAGCTGTTTATCGCGGCTTGTGCGGCGGCTGGGTCGATCAGCAGGGTGTCGGGGCACACGTCGAGGAACCGGGGCCGCGCGCCGGTCGCGCATACCGCCTCGGCCGTCGCGATGAAGGTATTCGTCGGGACGATGACCTCGTCGCCACGGCCGATTCCCAGCCCGGACAGGATGAGTTCCAGCGCATCGGTTCCATTAGCCACCCCGATGCAGGCCTTCGCCTCGCAGTAGGTGGCGAATTCGTTTTCGAAGCGCTCGACCTCGGGGCCGCCGACGAAGTGACCGTGGTCCAGCACGGTCTTCCAGGCGAGATCGAACTCCTCGCGCAGCACGTTGTTGACGCCTTGCAGATCAAGAAAGGGAACATTGGACGCGACGGTCATGAGGCCACCTCCCGCACCCGCTCCGTACCAGCCGGATCGATGCTGCCAGCGACGAAGGCTGGGCGCCCGGTAGCCTCCGCAACATCGGTCGCGGCCAGGACCCGGACGATATCCAGCCCGCGCTCGCCGGGTGTGTTCGGCTTAGCGCCGGTACGAATACAGTCGATGAAATGGCTGTCCTGGACCAGCAGCGGCTCATTGAACTGAATGAATGGTGACACGATATCGCCGGTTCGATAAGAAACCGGCATCGCGTGCGATTCACCATGGTCGTCGGGATCGGTCGGATCGACGCCGATGTCGTATATCCGGATACGCTCATTGTCCGACATATCGTTGTAGACGACCATCTTGCGTTCACCGACGATGGTGACCCGCCGTTCCTTGCATGGGTCCAACCAGCTGACGTGCACGAATGCGTGGGTGGCCGCCTTCTCGAAGTCCAGTCGCAGGTAGGCCACGTCGGCGTGACGGTGCCCAACATGCCGTTTAGCCCATACCCAGGTGGACCGGGGCACTTCGCCGAGCAGGAACGTCGCGATCGAGATGTCGTGTGGAGCGAGGTCCCAGATGACGTTGCAGTCACGCTGGTACTTGCCCAGGCTCAGCCGAGCGGCGTCGATGTAGAGGACCCTGCCGAGCTCACCCGAATCGATGATCTCCTTCAGTTTCCAGACGGCCGCGTTGTACTCGAAGGTATGCCCCGCCATGAGGTGCACCCCGTTGGCCGCCGCGGCGTCGACCATCTCCTGCGCGTCCTCGACGGTCGTGGCCAGCGGTTTCTCCACCAGAGCGTGCCGCCCCTGGCGCAGCGCTTGCAGCGCGACCTGGGCATGCGCGGCCGGCGGGGTCGCGACGACCACCGCGTCCACCCGTCCCAACACCTCGCCGAGACGCAGTGCTGATTCAGCCTGTGGGTAGTTTCGCCTCGCCTCCGCGATCCGCTCGGGATCCTCGTCGACGATGGTCACTCGCACACCCGGCATACTGCTGAGCACTCGCATGTGTTTGGAGCCCCAGTAGCCATAGCCCACCACAGCCACGCGAACATCGGGACCGAAGGTCGTGAGACCTCCCGGTTCGCCGCCAGCTAGGTTTGCGGCCGGTTGGGCGGTACTTGCAACGAACTTCATCGAGACGGGCCCCCTACCGTGACTCGAGATGTCTTCCGACAACTGAATGTTCTGCAACTCGCACGGAAGTGAGCACGCCTACGGCCCCCAACGGGTCCAGCGTGCCGTACTCACCCTCTCGTACAGTGGGTTCGCCCCTCCCCACACTGCGTATATCTACTGCCCACTGCCAGTCGTTACTCGGTTACTGTAACACCCGCAACGTTCACCCGAATGGCGCAATCAGTGCCACAGCGTGTTGTATGCGTATAGTCACCATGCAATTACGCAGCGGAGTAACCGGTGTTCCGGTAGCCGGCTAAGCCCTCGCCGCAAGCTTCGCCAGCCGCTGCGGCGTCGGCCAGCGGACGTTCCAGACCCAACCGAGCTTCTCGAACAACCAGATCACTCGGGCCGAGATGTCGATCTGCCCGCGGAGCACGCCGTGCCGCGCTGACGTCGGATCGGCATGGTGCAGGTTGTGCCAGGACTCCCCGGCGGAAAGGATCGCCATCGGCCAGAAATTCGCGGCCTTGTCCCGGGAGTCGAACGGCCGGTTGCCGATCATGTGACAGACCGAGTTCACCGCCCAGGTGACGTGATGCAGGAACGACACGCGCACCAACCCAGCCCAGAACAACCCGGTCAGCACGGCCCACCAGGACCAGGTCACCAACCCGCCGATGATTCCCGGCAGCACGAGCCAGATCCCGGTCCACAACCAGAACAGCTTGCTCACCCGGACCATGGTCGGATCGGCCAACAGGTCTGGGACGAACCGGCGCGGGTTGGACAGGTCGCGGTTGAACAGCCAGCCCATGTGGGCATGCCAGAAGCCCTTGGCCACAGCCATCGGGGAAGTACCGAACAGCCACGGC
Source organism: Pseudonocardiales bacterium (assembly GCA_023252195.1). Taxonomy (GTDB): domain Bacteria; phylum Actinomycetota; class Actinomycetes; order Mycobacteriales; family Pseudonocardiaceae. The sequence goes on along the minus strand of JAHEXI010000004.1, from coordinate 60,063 downwards.
GAATGCGGGTCGCCCTCCTTGTCGGAGTACGCATGATGGCGTCGGTGGTCGGCGACCCAATGCAGCAGCGGACCCTGCATGGCGGTACTACCCATCACCGCCAGGCCCACCCGCAACCACCGCTTCGCCTTGAATGCGCCATGGGTGAAGTACCGGTGGTACCCGACAGTCACGCCGAGCAGGCTGATGAAGTAGCTGCCCACAAACATCGCGACGTCCACCCAGCCCAGCCCCCACCCCCAGGCGACCGGCACCGCGACCACCAAAGCCAGCATGGGAGAGAGCACAAAGAGGTACACCAAAATCTGCGGTCCCCACGTTCGCTGCCCCGAAAGATTCGGCTCGGGCCCGGTGCGTTGCTGGTCGGCGTCGGCGGTCAACGTCATCGGCCGGTGCTCCTCATGTCGACAGGCGCGGATAACCGCCACGCCGCAGTACCGTCATGCTTGCACCTGCGGCGAAACCCCGGGTGACCCGCATGACATAAGTAACTGAACCGTAGGTTATCCGTCCGACGCCGGTGGTGGCCAGACGCCGACCCGGCGATACCGCCTCAGTAACGCCGGGGAGGGTTGCGCTGAGGTGAGCGCAGCGGCCGTGGCACCATGTGCCAGCGGGTTGCGGCCCGCTCTTCCGCCGTAGTGTAAAGGCAGCACCTCGGATTTTGGTTCCGATGGTCCAGGTTCGAATCCTGGCGGCGGAGCGGCCGGTCAGAGATAGCTTCAAGATCACCACCTCTCCCTGATATCCGCGGAAGATCACCCACACGACTGAAGATCGTCTCGCGGAGTGCCGGCGGGCGCGGGAGTATACATACATGAAACCACCATTACTGAGTGAGAAGCCTCACAGGCCCGCCACTAAAGCTGCGCTGGGTAAACAGTCGGTCACTGTTCGCCAAAGAGGCCGCAGGCTCACGCTCGCCGTCGCTGCGACCGTCCTGGCTTTCACGCCGATGGCCTGCGGTCACCAGCCGTCGTCGCAGGCGGCTGCGCAGACACCTGTAAGCCATGCCCGCCCAGATCCCACAGCTCTGTCCGGCAGCGGTACTTTCACGCCACCGGATCCGGCCTCCAAGGCGATCACCTACAACCCATCCCTGGCGCCGCCCGACGCAGCGGTCCTGGCCAGCGTCACCCCCTCGGGCTACTACCCCCGCACCGTAGCGACGTTGGTGGTCGCCGGGCTGCTGCCAAATCGGAGCTACGCCGCTGCCGCGCACACCAATGCCTGTGGCACCACCGGCCAAGACGCCGGGCCGTACTACCAAAATCGCATTGATCCCGCCGCGAGCCCCCAAGCGGCGTCGACCAATCCCCGGTACGCCAACCCACGCAACGAGATCTGGCAAGACATTCGCACCGACGCGGCCGGCCAAGGCACCTCGCAGACCACTGTGCCCTTCGGCTTCACCGACCGCAGACCCGGATCGATCGAGTTGCACGAAGCGACGGCCACCCCGACAGCCCCGGGCCAGGCCGGCGCGACGGGCGCCCCGATCGCCTGCGTCACCCTCGTGCCCAGTCAGTGAGGGCAGCACCGGCCCCCACAGTTCCCGAACTCAACAGCAGAGCTGTTTGATCGACGCTGGATAGCGCTGCTGTTGAGTTCGCCCGAGCCTGAGGGCAGCGACCTGCCCGGTCTCCGCGAAGCCCACCTGGGATGACTAGCGGGTGAACAACGAATTGACGTCGAAGCGCTCGCCGAGGCTCGTGCCCCCGTAGGATCCGACCTGTCAGGGCCGCACAGGCACACAGCCCACCCGAGGTCGGGAAGGACAGGCGATGCTCCCAGACGGGAGCCTCACGACGGCGATAGTGCTCGCCGCCGGCGAAGGCACCCGGATGCGCTCGGCGATTCCCAAGGTGCTGCACCCGCTGGCCGGGCGGTCCCTGCTGGAGCACTCAGTACGAGCCGCTGCTGGGCTGGTCCCGGAGCACCTGGTCGTGGTCATCGGCCACGGTCGAGACGCGGTGGCGGCCCACCTGCAGGCGGTGGCGGCCGCCCTGGGACGCGAAGTGCGCCCCGCCGTGCAAGCCGAGCAGCGCGGCACCGGGCACGCGGTCGGCACCGCGTTGGACGTCCTGCCCGCCGGGCTGTCCGGGACGGTGCTGGTCAGTTACGGGGACGTGCCGTTGCTGGACACCGCCACGCTGGCCGGGCTGATCGCCGAACACCACCGCGCCGGGCACGCCATGACCGTCCTGTCCGCGGAGGTGGCAGACCCGACCGGCTACGGCCGGGTGCTGCGCGACGACTCAGGTGCGGTCACCGGCATTGTCGAGCACTCCGACGCCACCACAACGCAGCGCACCATCTGTGAGATCAACTCCGGGGTGTACGCCTTCGACGCCGAGGTGCTGCACGATGCGCTGGGTCAGCTCGCCCCCGCTAACAGCCAGGGCGAGTTGTACCTCACTGATGTGCTGGGCGTGGTGCACGCCCACGGAAGGGCGGTCGGTGCGCACCGGTGCGCGGACCCGTGGTTAGTGACCGGAGTCAATGATCGGGTACAGCTGGCCGCCCTGGGCGCGGAGTACAACCGACGGCTTCTGGAGCACTGGATGCGAGCCGGTGTCACCGTCGTCGACCCGGCCACGGTGTGGCTGGACGCCGACATCGCGCTCGCCCCGGACGTCGTGCTGCATCCGGGAGTGCAGTTGCATGCCGGCACCGTGGTGGGTCCCGGCGCCACGATCGGACCGGACTCGACCCTGTCGGCGTGCACCATCGGCGCGGGCGCCACCGTGGTTCGCGCCCATGCCATCGGTGCGGTGGTCGCCGATGGGGCGCAAATCGGTCCGTTCGCCTATCTGCGGCCGGGCAGCCGGATCGGTGAGCGGGCCAAGGTCGGCACCTTCGTGGAGACCAAGAACGCCGAGCTGGGGGCGGGCGCGAAAGTGCCGCATCTGAGCTACGTCGGCGACGCGACGATCGGCGAGGGCAGCAACATCGGCGCGGCCACCGTGTTCGTCAACTACGACGGGGTGGCCAAGCACCACAGCACCGTAGGGGCGCATGCGCGGACCGGGGCCGACAATATGTTCGTGGCCCCGGTGACCATCGGCGACGGTGCCTACACCGCAGCCGGCTCGGTGATCACCGAGGACGTACCGCCCGGGGCGCTGGCGGTAGCCCGAGGGCGTCAGCGCAACGTCGAAGGCTGGGTGAGTCGACAGCGTCCAGGAACGCCGGCTGCAGACGCAGCAAAGCTGGCCCAGCATGCGCCACCGCCCGACCGAGCCTACGGTGACCAGACGCGGCAGGAGTGAGCATGACCCTTTCCACGATGTCGGCGATCCCGAAGAAGAGCCTGATGCTGTTCTCCGGGCGCTACCACCCCGAGCTGGCCGAGGAGGTGGCCAAGTATCTCGATATCGCGGTCACTCCGCAGTCCGCCTACGCTTTCGCCAACGGTGAGATCTTCGTCCGGTTCGAGGAGTCGGTCCGCGGTTGCGACGCCTTCGTGGTGCAGGCGCACGCCGCTCCGATCAACGACTCCATCATGGAGCAGCTGATCATGGTGGACGCGCTCAAGCGCGCCTCGGCGAAGCGGATCACCGTCGTGATGCCGTTCTGGGGCTACAGCCGTCAGGACAAGAAACACCGCGGGCGCGAGCCCATCTCCGCCCGTCTCATTGCGGACATGTTCAAGGTCGCCGGCGCGAACCGGATCATGACGGTGGACCTGCACACCTCGCAGATCCAAGGCTTCTTCGACGGGCCGGTGGACCATCTGTTCGCCTTACCGGTGCTCGCCGACCACGTCAAGCACACCTACGCCGGGCGTGAGCTGGCCGTGGTGTCGCCGGACTCCGGCCGGGTGCGGCTGGCCGAGCGGTGGGCCGAGACTCTCGGCGGCACCCCGCTGGCGTTCATCCACAAGACCCGTAACCCCCGCGAGCCCAACAAGGCGATCGCCAACCGGGTGGTCGGCGACATCGAGGGTCGGCTCTGCGTGGTGATCGATGACATGATCGACACCGGTGGAACGGTGGCCGGCGCCGTGCGGGCGCTACTCGACGGCGGTGCGACCGACGTCGTCGTCGCCGCCACCCACGGGGTGCTGTCGGAGTCCGCTAGCCAGCGGCTGTCCAGCTGCGGCGCTCGCGAGGTTATCTTCACCAACACCCTGCCCATCCCGGACCACAAACGCTTTCCCGGGATGACGGTGCTGTCCATCGCACCGCTGCTGGCCCAGGCGATCCACGCAGTCTTCGATGACGGCTCGGTGACCAGCCTGTTCGACGGCATCGCCTAACGCCGGCAACGCCGACCCGAGCGAATGACGTGATCTCGCCGATAGACCACCCTGGTGCCGACCCGGTGACCGCGTCCCGCCTATACTCGACGAGTTGCCCCGGCGAGGGAGAGCCTGGCGCTCTTCGTGATCGACGCGGCGTGTCGCATCGCGCGCCCGCTCAGCGATCATGAGGCGGCCGCCGCCGACCTCGATCTCGCCTCGAAGCTGCTAAGGAGTCCAACCGTGTCCGAGGTCCGTCTGGCCGCCGAGCCGCGCACCGAGTTCGGCAAAGGCGCCGCCCGCCGTACCCGACGTGCCGGCAAGATCCCCGCGGTGCTCTACGGGCACGGCAGCGACCCGCAGCACGTGGCGCTGCCCGCGCTGGAGTTCGCCAGGGTGGTGCGCGAGCAGGGCAGCAACGCCGTGCTCAGCCTCGACCTGGATGGCCGGCCCCAGCTCGCGCTGACCAAGACCGTCACCGTGCATCCGCTCCGGCGCTACATCGAACACGTCGACCTGCTGATCATCCGGCGCGGCGAGAAGGTGGTGGTGGACGTCTACCTCGTCGTCACCGGCAACGCCGCTCCGGACACGCTGGTCACCCAGGAACTGGTAAGCCTGCAGGTCGAGGCGGATGCGATGTCGATCCCCGACGAGATCGAGGTCTCCGTTGAGGGCGCCGCGATCGGTACCCGAGTGCTGGCTAGCGAGGTCCCGCTGCCGCCCGGAGTGGAGCTGCGTACCGACCCGGAGTACCTCGTGGTCAACATCGTCGCGGCACCGAGCACCGCGGATCTCGACGCCGAGGCCACCGGAGAGGAGCCGGCGCTCACCGGACCTGGGGCCGCTGACGAGCCGGCCTGACGGGGGCCTTCGACCACGCCGTGACCGTTGAGGCCAGCACCGACCGGGTCGCCGGGGATCTCGCGCTGATCGTGGGTCTGGGCAACCCTGGCCCCAGCTACGCCAGCAACCGGCACAACGTCGGATTCATGGTGCTCGACGAGCTGGTCCGTCGGGTTGGTGGGCGTTTCACCTCGCACAAGGCCGGGGCTGACATCCTGGAAACGCGGCTGGCTGGGGGCCGGGTAGTGCTGGCCCGCCCGCGTTCCTACATGAATATCTCCGGGCCGCCGGTCGCGGCGACGGCGCGATATTTCAAGATCCCGCCGACCGATGTGGTGGTCATCCACGACGACTTGGACCTCGACTACGGCGTGCTGAAGCTCAAGCGCGGCGGCGGCGAAGGCGGCCACAACGGGCTCCGCTCGATTTCGGAATGCCTGGGCAGCCGGGACTACCTGCGGGTACGTTTCGGTATCGGCCGGCCGCCGGGCCGGATGGACCCGGCTGACTTCGTGCTACGCGACTTCTCCGCCGACCAGCGCCGCGAACTGGGCTTCCTGGTGGACCGCTGCGCCGACGCCGTCGAGCAGCTACTCACCCAAGGCCTCGCCGCCACCCAGAACCGGGTGCACTGAGCTCAGGATAGATAGTCCGCGATGCGGTCGCGGACGGCGGCGCGGCGCAACTTGCCTGAGGGGGTTTTGGGTAGGGCGGCGGGTGGGAGGATCACTACGGCGGCGGGGCGCAGGCCGATCGCATCGACCACCCGGGAGGCGACCTCCTTGCGTAGGATCCGCTCGGCGTCGGCGTCGCCGGCCTGTCTGGACTCGACGGCCACCGCGAACGACTCCCGCCGGGCGCCGGCATCCATCCGCACGGCCGCCACGTTGCCCGGCCGGACCCCAGGGACCAGCCCGGCGGCGCGCTCGATGTCGAGCGGGTAGATGTTGCGCCCGCCCATGATGATGACGTCCTTGCGCCGCCCGCAGACCACCACCTCACCCTCGGTGAGGTAGCCCTCGTCGCCGGTGTCCAACCATCCGTCGGGATCCTGGGTGGGCAGAGGTCCGGCAGTGGTCAGGTACTGGCGGGTCACCGACTCGCCGCGCAGTTGGAGCCGGCCGACCTCGCGCTCACCGAGCGGACGACCGTCGTCGGCGAGCACCTGCACCTCGATCCCGGGCAACGGCGGTCCTAACCGCGGGAAGGCCCGGACGTCCCGGTCCGATGGCTCGGCGACGGCGGCGCGCCGTCCGGTCTCCAGAGCGTCGGCATCCACGGTGTCCACCTGCATGCCGATCCCCAGCGGGGCGAACGAGACCGCGAGAGTGGCCTCGGCCATCCCGTAGGCGCACACCATGCAGGTCTCCGGCAGCCCGAACCGCGCTCCCGCGCGGGTGAAGGCCTGGACCGCCGCCGGTTCGATGGGTTCGGCTCCATTGAGGGCGAAGCGCAGGCTGGACAGGTCGAATTGCTCGTCGCTGTTGGCCAGCCGCCGAGCCAGCAGCGCGTAGCCGAAGTTCGGCGACGCGGTGATCGTGCCGCGGTACTTGCTGATCAGCTCGGCCCACAGCAGCGGGCGGGACATGAAGTCCGTCGGGGTCACCTTCACCAATTCCAGCCCCAGCGCCATCGGGACGGTGAGCAACCCGACCATCCCCATGTCGTGGAACAGCGGCAACCAGGACACCATCACGTCGTTGTCCGGGTCGAGCGCCCCCGCTTGCGCCATCGCGGTCATGTTGGCGTAAAGGTTGCCGTGGGTGATCCGGACGGCTTTGGGTTCGGCGCTGGAGCCCGAGGTGAGCTGCAGCAGCGCGGTGTCGTCCTCGCCCACCGGCACCGGCGCGCTGATTGGTTGGACGGCCGGATCATCGAGGGCGGCGAGCATCAGGTAGCTGATCCCGCGCTGATCCAGCAGCGGGGCGAGCTGGTCGAAGGGCGCCCCGAGCAACACCAGCTTGGCGTCCATCATGCTGAGCACCCGGATGGTGTCCGCCGCCCAACTCGCCAGATCGGCCCGGTGGGTGGGTTGGTGCAGCATGGTCACGCTGCCACCGGCCAACCAGACGCCCTGCACCGCAGGCGCGATCTGCGCGGGGTCACCAGCTAACACCGCCACCGCGTCACCGTGTTGTACACCGGGCGCGGCCGTGCCCACCAGATATCCGGCGGCGTGCAAAGCCTTGTGGTGGACTTCCGTCCAGGTGACCCGGCGCGGCTGGGTGGGCTCACCGGTGGTCATGCCGCGGTCCGACCGGGTCGGTGAATCCGGTGCGCAGTGTGCCACCAGAGTGTCGAGGAACCTGCTCACAAACGGCCACCTTACGGCTGTGCTGGGCAAACCCGCATCCGATGGCGGTCAACCGGCGGCGTCGGCGACTTCCAGCCAGCGGGTCTCCAGCTCGTTCTTCGCCGCGAGTACCGCCCGCAGTTCACCGTCTAGCTCCCGGAACGCGACGGGATCGGCGGCCTGCTGGGTGATCTGCTGCTGGAGCTGCGCTTCTCGCCCGGACAAGCGCTCCAGCTGACGCTCCAGCCGGGCCAGCTCTTTGCGGGCGGTGCGCAGCTGCGCGGCTTCCTTCGGCGGCTCCGCCGCGTAGGAGGATCCGGGCCGGACGGTCGGGGCGCTGTCGCGCCGGGCCAGGTATTCCTCAATGCCGCCGGGGAGGTGGGTGATCCGGCCATCACCGAGTAACGCCACCACGGTGTCGCAGACCCGATCGACGAAGTAGCGGTCGTGCGACACGACGACCAACGAGCCCGGCCAGCCGTCGAGCAGATCCTCCAGCTGCTGCAACGTGTCGATGTCCAGGTCGTTGGTGGGCTCGTCGAGCAGCAGCACGTTCGGCTCGGCCATCAACAGTCGGGTCAGTTGCAGCCGCCGCCGCTCCCCGCCGGACAGATCCGCCACCGCCGTCCACTGCTGCGACGGCGGGAACCCGAGCCGCTCGGCCAGCTGCGATGCGGACAACTCCCGGCGGCCTAACGTGATGCGGGAGGCGACCTCCTCCACCGCCTCCAGCACCCGCAGCGACTCGGGTAGGTCCTCCAGTTCCTGGTGTAGGTGCGCGAGGAACACCGTCTGACCCTGCACCCGGCGACCTGCGTCCGGCTCCCACTCCCCCGCGAGCAGCCGCAGCAACGTCGTCTTGCCCGATCCGTTGACCCCGACCAGCCCGATGCGCTCCCCCGGGCCGATCCGCCACGTCTCGCCATCCAGCAGCCGCCGGCCGGCGATCGTCACCGTGGCGTCCTCGAGCTCCAGCACAGTGCGACCCAGCCGGCGTTTCGCGAACGCGAGCAACTCGGCGTTATCCCGGGGCGGGGGGACATCGGCGATCAGCGCCTCGGCCGCCTCAATGCGGTAGCGCGGTTTGGAGCTGCGCGCCGGCGGCCCGCGGCGCAGCCACGCGAGCTCCTTGCGGGCCAGGTTGCGCCGACGATCCTCCGCCGCGCCGGCCAGCCTGAGTCGCTCGGCCCGGGCGTACACCCAGTCCGCATAGCCGCCGTCGTAGCCATCCACCCTGCCCTCAGTGACCTCCCAGGTGCGGGTGCACACGGTGTCCAGGAACCACCGGTCGTGGGTCACCACCACCACCGCGCACCGCCGCGCCACCAGGTGCTCGGCGAGCCAGCGCACCCCCTCGACGTCGAGGTGGTTGGTCGGCTCGTCGAGCATCACCAGGTCGCGCTCGGGCACCAGCGCCGCAGCCAGCGCCACCCGGCGCCGTTCCCCACCGGAGAGCCCGGCGACCGGCCGGTCCAGTCCCAGTGCCGTGATTCCCAGCCCGTCAAGGATGCCGCGCACCCGCGGATCGGCGGCCCACTCGTATTCAGAGGTGACCCGTAGCGGGTCCAGCACCGCGTGGCGCACAGTGGCCTGTTCGGGCAGTTCGATTCGCTGGGTGAGCACCGCGGTCCGCAGGTCCCTGTTCTGGCTGACCCGTCCGGTGTCCGGCGCCTCGAGCCCCGCAAGCACCTCCAGCAACGTCGTCTTACCACCACCGTTGAGTCCCACCACGCCGATCCGATCGCCCTCATCGACGCCGAGGGACACATCGGATAACAACGGGCGGATCCCGTAGGACTTCGAGACGGCCTCAAGGTTGACCAGGTTCGCCATCAGGCGTGCGCCAGGGGTTCGTTAGGCGGCCCAGGGTGGGGCGGCATCGGGCGCGAATCCTCCACAATGCGGGCACCGGGCACCGGGCCGGTGGCTACCCGGACGGTGCGGCACACGCCGGCTCCGGCCAGCTCGGCGGCAACCCGGACCGCGGCGTCGCCGTCGGTGCACAGGAACGCACAGCTCGGCCCCGATCCCGAGACGATGCCGGCCAGTGCCCCGGCGTCGACCCCGGCGCGCAGGGTGCGGCGCAGCGTGGGGCGCAGCGAGACCGCCGCGGCCTGCAGATCGTTTCCGAGCAGCAATGCGAGCCGCCGAGGGTCCCCCGACGCCAGCGCCTCCAACAGTGGCTCGACGTCGCCGAGCCGCTGTAACGACTGCGGCGCACCATGGCGGAGCCGGTCCAACTCCCGGTAGACCTCCGGTGTGGACAGGCCGCGGTGATCCAGCGCGATCACCCAATGAAACGAATGCCGCGCCAGCACCGGCACCAAGGACTCACCGCGCCCGGTGCCCATCGCGGTGCCACCGCATAACGCGAACGGCACATCGCTACCCAGTCCAGCGGCCAGTGCGGTCAACTCTTCGCGACTGATATCCAGGCGCCACAGCCCGGCCAGGGCGACCAGCGTGCCCGCCGCGTCGGCGCTGCCGCCGGCCATGCCGCCGGCCACCGGGATGGCTTTGCGCAGGACCACCCGCACCAAAGGCCGTCGTCCGACGCGCTCGGCGAGCAGCAGGACCGCGCGCCACGCCAGGTTCCGGTCGTCGGTGGGCACCGTCGCGGCACCCTCGCCGTATACCTGCACACCGGGCTCGTCGGTGGCCGCGACGGTCACCTCGTCGAGCATCGACAGCGCCTGAAATACGCTGGTCAACTCGTGGTAGCCGTCGCCGCGCAGGCCACCCACGGCCAGGTGCAGGTTCACCTTGGCCGGGACGCGCACGGTAACCGGTTGCGGCACCACGGACAGCACCGTCCTAGCGTACGGTGCTCGTGAGTGGCATTGAGTGCTATAACACTGTTTGCCACTCACGAGCGATTCTCGCAAATTCGCTGACGGAGAGCTGCTCGCCACGGCTGCGGGGATCGATTCCGGCCGCCCGGAGCAGCTGCTCGGCGGAGGCTGCGGAACCGGCCCAGCCGGCCAGGGCGGCCCGCAACGTCTTGCGGCGCTGCGCGAAGGCGGCATCGACGAGCGCGAAGACCTCCTGCCTGGGCACTGTCGAGGGTGGCGGGCGGCTGGTCAGGGCAACCAAGCCGGAGTCCACGTTGGGAACCGGCCAGAACACCGCCCGGGGTACCGGCCCGGCGAGGCGTACCTCGGCGAACCAGGCCGCCTTGACGCTGGGCGCGCCGTAGCACCGGCTGCCCGGCGGGGCGGCCAGCCGGTCGGCCACCTCGGCCTGCACCATCACCAGCCCGCGGCGCAGGCTCGGCAGCTCGGCGAGCAGATGCAGCAGTACGGGAACACCGACGTTGTAGGGCAGGTTTGCGACCAGCGCGGTGGGTTCCAGGCCGTCAGCCGCCTCGACGATCTCCACCCGCCGCACGCGAAGTGCGTCCGCGGTCAGAATGCGTAGCGCATCAGCGCGGTCCGGGGCGCGGTCAGCCACCGTGGCGGGCAACGCGCCGGCCAGCAGTGGATCCACTTCAACGGCCAGCACCCGGTCCACTGCGCCGAGCAACGCCAGGGTCAGCGAGCCCAGCCCAGGCCCGACTTCCAGCACGACGTCGTCGGGGCTCAAGTCGGCCGCCGCCACGATCCGGCGCACCGTGTTCGCGTCATGCACGAAGTTCTGCCCAAGCCGCTTAGCCGGCCGAACCCCCAGCCGCTGCGCCAACGTCCGCAACTCAGCCGGCCCGAGCAACCCCGTCATGGAGACTTATCGGGGTGACGAGGCGCCTGATAGCCCCGATATGTCTCCATGACGGGTGAGACTAGGCCAGGCCGACCTCGGCTGAGCAGGTTGGCCAGGCGTGGTAGTTGCCGCGGGCGTTGCGGACCCGCTGAGCGATCTCGATCTGTTCCTCGCGGCTCGCCTGGTACGGGTAGGGCGCATACTGGTTACCGCCGTTGGCGCTCCAGGTGGCCTTGTCGAACTGCAGGCCGCCGTAGTAACCGTTGCCCGAGTTGGCGGCCCAGTTGCCGCCGGACTCGCATCGCGCCAGTTGATCCCACACGGTGGTCCCAGTGGAGGTATACCGCTGCGCGGACCCCTGCCCGGACCCCTTCGCACCCACCCGGACCCGAGCCGGCCGCGCCGGAGTGAGCTCCTGTGCGGCCAGCTGCTTGCGGTCGGCTTCTTGACCATTGGCCAGGGTGACGCGGAACGTGACGATCTGCTCTCCCGGGGCGCCAGGATCTTCAACGACCTCACTGCCGATCGGCAGCCGGGGATCTCTGACCTTCTTGACCGGGGGCGCGACGAGTTGCTTATAAGTACGTTCCTCGGTGACCACGCGGGTCACCTCCACCGTCATCCCAGGCAGCACCGGCGAGTTTCGTGCCGGGGTGACCAGGTCGCGGTCCTGCAACGGAACGCCTTGCTGGGTAAGCAGATCACCGACCGACAGCGCGGTGGCCTGGATCTCCTTCGCCGGCTGGCCCCCATCGAGCAGAGTGATCGGCTTCGCGATCTGCACCACCAGAGCCATGCCCTCCAGCGGAATGCGCCGGGACCGATCGGCCGACAGCTGCATGGCCGGGGCGTTCATCCCGACCTGCTGCAACGCCGTGTCGACGGTGAGGGCTGTGGTCCAGATCTCGTGCTGAGTCCCGTCGACGGTGAGGGCGAGCGGTCGGGCGCGCTTGAGCACGATCCGGCTGCCGTCCTCGACGGCACTGTTCGCAGTGGGGGCCAGCGCGTCCTGCTCATCGATGCGAAGCCCCGCGGATTCCAGCGCGCCCGCGACGGAGGAAGCGAATGTGTGGATGGTCCGCTGCTCACCGTCCACCGTGACGGTGATGGTCTTGTCCATGGTGAGAACCGAGGCCGTGCCGGTTGTCAATGCCAGCATGGTAGCTACCAGCGTGCCTCTGACGAACGTACGAGTGGTCACCAAAGTCCAGTCGTCGCAGTTCCGGGCAGGGGAAGCACGAGAACAGCCGGGAGCAGACGCCCACCCTCACAAGAGAAGGCAGACCCATCCCGACGGGTCCCTGCCCGCACGGCGGTAGCGCCGCCGGCAGTGACCCACATCCCCGTGCCGGAACTACCCCATCCCGGCTGACAGTGACGGAACGGTAACGGTTCGTAGCCGAGTGCGCAATCATCTGTTACGAAGTGTCGCCGATTGAGCGGTTAGAACCGCCCAGCGGTATCGGTCGCACCGAAAGATTTTTTGGTAGCTGGGTGCCCGAAACCGAAGACTCGCGCGGCGTTTGCGCAGGTAGACGCCGCCAGCTCGGCCACGTCTTGGCCGCGCAGCGCGGCGAGATCCCGGACGGTGTACGGCAGGTTGACCGGCTCGTTGAGTTTTCCCCGGTGCGGATGCGGGGTGAGAAACGGGGCGTCGGTCTCCACCAGCAGTTGCCGGTCCGGGACCAGCACCGCTGCTTCGCGTAACGCGCGAGCGTTACGGAAAGTCACCGTGCCGGAGAAAGACAGCACATAACCGGCATCGACGCAGATCCGCGCCATTGCGGCATCTCCGGAGAAGCAGTGGAAGATTACGGTCTGTGGTGGCCCTTCCTGCTCGAGCACCGCCAGCACGTCGCCGTGAGCGTCGCGGTCGTGAATCATCAGCGGTTTGCCGACCCGCTTGGCGAGGTCGATGTGCCAGCGGTAGGCCTCCCGTTGCGCTGCGGGTGGCGCGCAGTCCGGATCGTGCTGCGTCCAGTAGTAGTCCAGGCCGGTCTCCCCCACGGCAACCACCCGAGGGTGCCGCGCCAGCTGATCGAGCTCGGCGCGGTCGGCGTCGGTCATCGCCGCGGTGCGGGTGGGGTGCAGCGCCACTGCCGCGAACACCCGCTCGTCCCAGCTCGACGCCGACACCACCCAGCGCGCCGAGGCCATATCATCGGCCACCGTCACCACCGCGGCGACCCCGACCGCCCCCGCGCGGTCCAGCGCCGCCCGAACCCCCGCCGCGTCGGTTGCCCCGGACGCGTCCAAGTGCGTATGCGCGTCGACAACCGCCGCCGGTAACCGCGCCGGCGCCGGCGGCAACTCTCGCACGTCAACTCCTCCGCATGGGATTCCGCATTCAGCGGGCTCAGCGGGGCTATCGGGTGCCGAATTACCCCGCTGAGCCCGCTGAATGCGGGTGGGTCAGGATTCGATGGAGGCCCAGGTGGGGCCGGTTTCGCCTAGGGCGGGGTCCAGCTTGGTGAACAGGGGAGTGGGTTTGGCTAGGGGGCGGCCGGGCTCGATGGGGATGCTGGTCCAGCGGGCCTGTTCGGCGGCGTAGTCGCCGGTGATCACCGGGTAGTCGGGGCCGGAGCCCGCGACGATTTCGCTGACGTCCCGGATCTGCGGCTGAGCCGACCACACGCCGGTGCCGCCGAGCTGGTCGTGCACCTGCTGGGCGGCATGCGGCAGAAACGGGGTGAGCAGTGTGTTGGCGTCGGAGACGACCTGCAGCGCGGTGTGCAGGATGGTGTCCCGGCGCTCCGGGTCATCCTTGCGTTTCCACGGTTCCTGCTCGGACAGGTACTTGTTCGCCGCGCTCACCAGTCGCATCGCCTCGCCAATCGCGGCCTTGACCCGGTTGCGTTCCAGCAGCCCCCCGACGGTGTCGAAGGCCGCCCGCGAGGTGGCCAGCAGCTCGGAATCGGCGTCCTGCAGAGTCGAGGGGCGCGGCACGGCGCCAACGTTGCGGTGTGCCATCGCGATGGAGCGGTTGACCAGGTTGCCCCACTCGTTGGCCAGCTCGAAGTTGATCCGGCGGACGAACTCGTCCCAGGTGAAGTCGGTGTCCTGGGTTTCTGGGCCGGCCACCGAGATGAAGTAGCGCAACGTGTCCGCGCCGAACTCGCGCAGGAAGTCCCCGACGTAGATTACGGTGCCGCGCGAGGTGGAGAACTTCGAGCCGCTCATGGTGAGGAACTCGCTGGAGACCACCTCGGTGGGCAGGTTCAGCGTGCCGAACGGCCCCGGCTCGCCACCACGGTCCCCCGCCCCGTTCTGGCCGAGCAGCATGGCGGGCCAGATCTGGGAGTGGAAGGTGATGTTGTCTTTGCCCATGAAGTAGTACGAGCGGGCGTCCGGGTCACACCACCAGGCTTGCCACGCGTCCCGGTCACCCGAGCGCACCGCCCACTCCACCGAGGCCGACAGATATCCGATGACCGCGTCGAACCACACGTAGAACCGCTTCATCGGGGCGTCGCGCCAGCCGTCCAGCGGTACCCGAACCCCCCAGTCGAGGTCGCGGGTGATGGGGCGCGGGCGCAGATCGTCAAGCAGATTCAGCGAAAACTTCAGCACATTGGGTCGCCACTCCGTGCGGGTGGACAGCCACCCCCCGAGCGCCTTGGTGAACGCCGGCAAGTCGAGGAACAGGTGTTCGGTCTGCACGAACTTCGGCGTCTCGCCATTGATCCGGGACCGTGGCTTGATCAGGTCGGCCGGGTCGAGCTGATTGCCACAGTTGTCGCACTGGTCGCCGCGTGCGCTGTCGTAGCCGCAGATCGGGCAGGTGCCCTCGATGTAGCGGTCGGGAAGGGTACGGCCGGTCGACGGGCTGATCGCGCCGAGCGCGCTACGCGCGATCACGTAGCCGTTGCGGTACAACGCAAGAAACAGCTCCTGCACCACCCGGTGATGATTGGCCGTGGTGGTGCGGGTGAACAGGTCGTAGGACAAACCCAGACCTTGCAGATCTCCCACGATCATCCGGTTGTACTTGTCGGCGAGCTCGCGAGGTGTGACTCCCTCGGCGTCGGCCTGCACCTGGATCGGGGTGCCGTTCTCATCGGTTCCCGAAATCATGAGCACCCGGTTGCCAGCCATCCGCTGGTAGCGCGCGAAGATGTCCGACGGGACACCGAAACCGGAGACGTGACCGATGTGCCGCGGCCCGTTGGCATAGGGCCAGGCCACCGCGGCGAGCACAGGTGCGTTCATGGCGCCAGCCTATGGGGCAGCCGCAATGAGGTTTCCCGAGGGCATCTGTGCTTCATCCGGCCCCGCATCGCCGCAGCGATCAGTCCATAGTGGGTCTAAGCAAGATCTTCTGCCTGGCAATCAACTCTCCCGTTCCCGAACTCCACCGCAGAGCTGTCCGATGGCCGGCTATCAACTCTGCAGTGGAGTTCGGGACGATGAGAGCGGTGCGGACGAGCTCAGATCTCTGCGCCGCCATCGACGGCGGCGTTCCAGTCGACGAGCTGGACGATGACCCCGTTGGGATCGCGGACTTGGAAGGCGCGCTCGCCCCACTGCTCTTCGGTCAGCGGCATGGTGATAGCCACACCCTCGCCTTGCAACCGGGCCAGCTCCCCTTCGAGATCGTCGACGGCGAAGGCGAGGATGACGCCGCCTGCGTGGTCGTCGCGCTGATCGGCAGGCAAGATTTGCAGGCCACGTCGCAGGAAGACGACGTTCATCCCCGCGTCCGGCCGGCGAAGCGATGCGAATCCGTCGGCTGCCATCTCCTCGTGAAAGCTGAAGTGCTTGACCAGGAACGAACTTGACGCTGCGACGTCATCGACGTTCAACGACACGGCCGAGGAGGTGATCTGCACGGGTGCTCCTTCGGTAGTGATGGGCTCGTTCATCGTACGCTGTACGGAGTACAGGCGAGAGGATGTTCCGATGGCCTCTGAGCGCAGTAGTGCCGGCGAGCCGGCGCGGACCCTGCAACTACTCTGGCGCGTCCCGGAAACGGCGCCGCGCCACGGGCCGGAGCGGGGATTGGACCTCGACGCGGTGGTGGCTGCGGCGACGGATCTGGCCGATCGCGAAGGGCTCGAGGCTGTGACCATGCGCCGGGTCGCGGCGGCGCTCGGAGTCGGCGCGATGACGTTGTACACCTACGTGCCGAGCAAGGCCGAACTGCTGGACCTCATGCTCGACTCCGCCTACGCCCGGATGTCCCGCGCGAACACCACTGGACAGCTCTGGCGGCAGCGGCTGATCACGATCGCGGAGGAGAACCGAGACCTGTTCGACGCCCATCCGTGGGCTGCGACCGTGTCTACCTTGAGGCCGCCGCTAGGCCCGGGGCTGATCGGAAAGTACGAACATGAGCTCTCGGCGCTGGACGGCCTCGAGCTCGACGACGTCGAGATGGACGACTGCCTCACCCACCTGCTGACCTTCGTGCAAGCGTCCGCCCGTGCCGTCGCGGACGCCCGCGCCGCCCAGGCCGGCAGCGCCATGAACGACGAGCAGTGGTGGGCTGCCAACGCGCCCCTGCTCGCCCGGGTGCTAGACGAGCCGGCCTATCCGCTCGCCACCCGGGTCGGCACCGCGGCCGGTGCCGCGCACCGCAGCGCCCACGACCCTGCCCACGCCTACCGCTTCGGATTGCACCGCGTCCTTGACGGGCTCGCGGCCCTGATCAACAGCCGACAGGTGCCGCCGGTACCCAAGATCGTCGACGGTGAGTCGTGACTGTGCAGACCTGCACCGCTACGGCTCACGTCAGCCGCAGAGGTGGCGCCAAAGGAACTCGTAGGCCAGGGCGGACATGAAGGCCGCCTGCTCGTTGTCCGCCGCGCCGCCGTGGCCGCCCTCGATGTTCTCGTAGTAGCTGACCGGCAGGCCGTACTCGCGCATCCGGGCCACCAGTTTGCGGGCATGGCCAGGATGCACGCGGTCGTCCCGAGTGGACGTGGTGAGCAGGATCGGCGGGTAGCGGCCATCGGCCCGCAGCTGGTGG
The DNA here is from genome assembly GCA_023252195.1 of Pseudonocardiales bacterium. Lineage (GTDB taxonomy): Bacteria > Actinomycetota > Actinomycetes > Mycobacteriales > Pseudonocardiaceae. The sequence goes on along the minus strand of JAHEXI010000004.1, from coordinate 43,017 downwards.
TAAGGGGAGAAGGGCAGCAGATGCTCCCGGTCAGCCGGGTCGTCGGGGTCGCCATACTCGGCCATCCAGGAGGCGCCGGCGGGCAGCAGGTGGTAGCGCAACATGTCGAGCAGTGGGACCGCGGCGACGATGGCGCCGAACAGCTCCGGGTAACGGGTGAGCATCACGCCCATGAGCAGCCCACCGTTGCTTCCGCCCTGGGCGCCGAGGCGCCCCGGCGTGGTGAGGCCACGGGTGACCAGATCCCGGGCCACCGCGGCAAAATCCTCATACACCAGGTGGCGGTCGCCCTTGAGCGCGGCGGAATGCCAGCGCGGGCCGTACTCGCCGCCGCCGCGGATGTTGGCGACGACGTAGCAGCCGCCGCGGTCCAGCCAGGCGCGACCCAGACCACCGCGGTAGCCGGGTTGCAGGGATATCTCAAAGCCGCCGTAGCCGTACAACAGGGTGGGCCAGCCGCCGGGCGGCACAGCCGAGTCGGGCGCCACCACGAAATACGGGATCTCGGTGCCGTCGTCGGAGACCGCGAAGTGCTGGTGCACGGCGAGGCCGGCACCGTCAAAAAAGGACGGTTCCCGCTTGAGCACCTCAACCGGGCCGGTGCCGATGGTGCCGATGGCCAGCGTGGGCGGAGTAAGGAAGCCGTCGACGTCGAGCAGGTACTCGTCGTCGGTGTGTGAGTCGGTGCCCTGCGCGCTCACGCTGCACAGCGGCGGCGTGCCGGTCAGCGGCCTGGAGCGCCAGTCATCGGCCGGTGTCAGCACCGAGAGGTGGCTGACCACGTCGTGCATCACGTCGAGGATCAGGTGGTGGCGGGTCCAGCTGTAACCAGCCAGCGACGTGCGCTCATCAGGAGCGAACAACACCAGCAGCTCACCAGGGCCCCGAGCGATGAACTCGTCGAAGTCGGTCACCAACAGGCAACCCGCCGGGTACGTCCGGCCGACCGTCCAGTCGCTGCGCAGCTCGATCAGCAACCACTGCCGGTGGACGCCGACGATCGCATCCTCGGGCACCTCGACACGACGCAGCCGGTCGCCGCATCGCAGGTACAGCTCGGTGCGGTAGAAGTCCACGACTCGATGGACGAAGTCGCGCTCGAAACCGACGGTGTGGTGGTGGTAGGCGGACACCCGGACATCGTCGGGTCTGCCTTCGTACACCAGCTCGGCGTCGGCTAGCGGTGTGCCACGCCGCCATTGCCGGACGGTGCGCGGGTACCCGCTGGTGGTGAGCGTCCCCGGGCCGAAGTCGGTGGCGACATAGAGGTGGTCGACGTCGATCCAGCCCATCACGGACTTCGCCTCGGGCAGCGCGAAGCCGTCGGCGACGAACTCCCGGCGCTCGATGTCGAACTCCCGCAGCACCGCCGCATCCGCGCCGCCCCGCGATAGCGAGACCAGCGCCCATCGGTAGTCCGGCCGCAGGCACTGCGCGCCGTGGAAGACCCAGTTCTCTTCCTCGTCGCGGGCCAGCGCGTCGACGTCGAGCAGGACCTCCCATTCCGGCTGCTCCTCGCGATACTCAGCCAGCGTGGTGCGCCGCCACTGGCCGCGCGGGTGGTCGCGGTCCTGCCAGAAGTTGTATCGGTATTCGCCGCGCCGGGTGATGTACGGGATGCGGTCCGTCGAGTCGAGCACCTCCCGGATCTCGGTGCGCAGCGCCTCGAACCGGGACCCCCCGGTCAGCTCAGTGACGGTTTCGGCGTTGCGCTCCCGCACCCAGGACAGCGCCCGCTCGCCGGTCACATCCTCCAGCCATTGGTGCGGGTCCTCGCTCGTGAGTGCGAAAGAGTGCCCTAACACTGTTTGCCACTCACGAGCCGTCAACGACGGCTTGGTAGAGGTCCCGTTTAGCGACGCCGTGGGAGGTCGCTACGGCGGCGACGGCTTCCTTGAGCCGCTCCCCCGAGCTCACCCGCTCGGTCACCTCGTCAACGAGGTCAGCGACCTCGGGTGGATCGGCGACAGGCGCACCGGACAGTACGACAGTGACCTCGCCGCGCACGCCGTCAGCGGCCCACTGGGCGAGCGCGCCCAACCCCCCCCGGCGAACCTCTTCGTAGGGCTTGGTCAGCTCCCGGCAGACCGCCGCGGCCCGGTCCGGGCCGAGCACATCGGCAGCGTCGGTCAGCGTCGCGGCCAGCCGGTGCGGTGACTCGAAGAACACACAGGTGCGCGCTTCACTCGCAAGGCCGGCCAACCAGCGCCGGCGGGGACCACCCCGGCGCGGCGCGAAACCCTCGAAGCAGAACCGATCGGTGGGCAGCCCGGACACAGCCAACGCGGTGGTCACCGCCGACGGGCCAGGCAGGCAGGTCACCCGCAGCCCCTCCTGCACGCAGGCCGCCACCAGTCGGAACCCTGGGTCGGACACGGCGGGCATCCCGGCGTCGGTCACCAGCAGCACCGTCGCGCCGCCGCGGATCGCCGCCAGCAACGTGGGAAGCCGGGCCACCTCGACGGCGTCGTAGTGCGAGACGATCCGGCCGGTCACACTCACGCCGAGCGCCGCGGCCAGCGCACGCAGCCGGCGGGTGTCCTCGGCGGCAACCACGTCCGCGCGACCCAGCGCCTCGACCAAACGCGGCGATGCGTCCCGCGAGTCGCCGAGTGGGGTGGCCGCCAGTACCAGCGCCCCAGCACCTGCCTCCGCTGAACTTCGGGCGCCAGAATCTCGGCCGTCAGAACCTGAGGTGACGGAGCCCGAGGTGCCTTGCATGACGACGAGCCTACGATCGGGTCCGTGATGGCGGTCCGGGAGGCGCACTCCGACACCCCGGTAGTCGGCATTGGACGGATGCCTCCGGCATCGACCAAGCCAGCCGAGCCGCTACAGCGGCTGGTGCCACGACCGCTCACCGACCGTGCGCGCAGCTGGGCGGTGACGCTGAGCCTGACCCTGATCGCCGGCCTGGTACGGCTGTGGAATCTGGGCTATCCCACCGACCGCGGTACCCCGGTGTTCGACGAGAAGCACTACGCGCCGCAGGCCTGGCAGATGCTGCGCACCGGCGGGGTGGAGGACAACGCGGGCTACGAGCTGGTCGTGCACCCTCCGCTGGGCAAGCAGCTCATGGCGCTGGGCGAGGCGGTGATGGGCTATGACAGCTGGGGCTGGCGACTGTCCGCCGCGCTGGCCGGCACGGTATGCGTGCTGCTCATCGTGCGGATCGTGCGTCGGATGACCAGATCGACCCTGCTCGGCGGGATCGCCGGGGTGCTGCTCATCGCCGATGGCGTCAGCGAGGTGCAGTCGCGCATTGGGATGCTGGACATCTTCCTCGCGACGTTCATCCTCGCGGCATTCGGCTGCCTGATCATCGACCGGGAGCAGGTGCACCAGCGGCTGGCCACGGTGGTCGGGGAGGGTCGGGTCGCCGACACCGACTTCGGACCCCGACTCGGGGTGCGCTGGTGGCGCTTCACGGCCGGGGTGCTGCTCGGACTGGCCTGCGGCACGAAATGGTCTGCGGTGTATTACCTCGTCGCGTTCGCGGGGTTGAGCCTGGTTTGGGACGCCTGCGGGCGGCGCATCGCGGGTGTCCGCCGGCCCTGGGCGGGCACCCTGCTTCGAGATCTCACGCCGGCATCGTGGGCACTGGCGGTGGTTCCGGTCGGGGCTTACCTCGCGACCTGGTGGGCCTGGTTCAGCAGCGAGACAGGCGTCGACCGGCATGCCGTAGGCAACCAGATCGGCGCGGGTGGCCCGCTGTCGTTCGTGCCGGCGGCGCTGCGGTCGCTGTGGTACTACAGCGCCGCCGTGCTGCGCTTCCACGAGAACCTGGTCACGCCCGCCCACCCGCACCCGTGGGAGTCCAAACCGTGGAGCTGGCCCATGGGGCTGCGGCCGATGCTCTATTACTACGAATCCGGTGCTGGTGCGCCCGGATGCGGACGGCAGGACTGCGTCGCAAGCGTGATGCTGGTCGGCACCCCGGCGATGTGGTGGCTCACTGTGCCGGTGCTGGCTTGGGCGTTGTGGCGGGCTGCTACCGGGCCGGACTGGCGTTACGCGGCCGCGCTGACCGGGTATGCCGCCGGTTGGCTGCCCTGGTTTCTCAATATCCACCGCCAGATGTACTTCTTCTATATGACGCCGGTGGCGCCATTTCTGATCATCACCGTGACGTTGGTGCTGGGTGAAATCCTCGGCCGAGCTCGGGACGGCGCCGAGCGGCGCGGCACGGGGCTACTGGTGGTCTCGCTGTATGTCGGGCTGGTGGTGGCCAACTTCATCTGGCTCTGGCCGATCCTCACCGGTGGCTCGATCACTCCGGAGCACTGGAATGCCGAACTCTGGCTGCCCTCCTGGCGCTAAGCCATCGCTGGTGGTTCACGCCAGCTCGATGGCGTCACCCGAAACGGTGATCTGACGTCGAGCGAGCGGTCGTGATGCTGGCCCCTCTACGACCGAACCGTCCGCGATGGCGAACCTGCTCCCGTGACAGGGGCAGTCGATCGTCCCGTTGGCGACCTTGTTCACTGTGCAGCCCCGGTGCGTGCAGATCGCCGAGAAGGCGGCGAAGGTTCCCGACACTGGCTGGGTCACCACCACCTTCTTGCCGGCGATCACAGTGCCGCCACCGACGGGGATGTCGCTGGTGCTCGCCAGCCGATCACCCAGACTGCCGGCAGGCTCCGGCTGAGCCGGAACTGTCGGCGTCAGGGGGGCTTCCGACGGCACCTCAACGCTTTGGCTCCCGGAGCTGCCACAGGCGACGAGCGCGGCGCATGCAGCGAGGGCCCCGGCACCAGTCATGACGGCGCGCCGGGCCATCTCGGATCCGTATCGAGTGTCGTCGGGCATCTCTCTCCTTGCCAGCCGGGTCCCTTACCAGCCGATCACAGTACCTCCCGTTGGGACCGAACCACTCCAGGTTCACGGACGAACGTCTGGCATAGGGAGGTATATATGATCAACAGTGCCGACCACGCCTCCGCCCCGGCCCGCGGAGCTCAACCTGTCAAACACCTCCATTGGGCAGATTCCGGGCGTACCAAACCCGTCCGGCGCAGTGTTGACCTGTCCCCGACCTATCACATCAAGCTCACGCAATGGTGCGCCGAGACCGCCGACGTCATCGGCACTGCCCGGGTCACCGGCCAGGACGTCATCCGGGCCCTCGTCGCTCGGCTGCTGATGGACGAAAGCCTCGCTCGCAAGATCCGAGCCGACCTCAGCATCGACATCTGACGCTGCGGCGCACCCTATCCGGACTGGGGTGCGCCTAGCTGCCCGCGAAGGAAGCTCACGGTGGCGTCCCAGGCCTTGGCGGCCTGCTCCGGGTCGTAGGTACCGAGCAGGTTCTCGTCGCTGAAGAAGGCGTGCCCGGCCGGGTAGAAGCGGAAGTCGGGCCGTTGCCCGCTCTGCTTCTCGATGGTGTCTGCGAGCTGGCGGACCTGGTCGGGGCTCTGCATCTGGTCCTGCTCGCCGAAGTGGCCCAGCAAGGGCGCGGACATGCCCTCGAAGCTCGGGTAGTCCTCGGCGAGGACGCCGTAGAACGGCACCGCGGCACCGATCTTGTCGCCCTGCTGCGCGGCGAGCACGAGCACAAAGCCGCCGCCCATGCAGAACCCCACCACGCCGACCGTCGAGCTGGTGACCGCGTCGCTGGCCAGCAGGTAATCCACCGCGCCGCCCAGGTCACGGGCCGCCTGATCCACCGGCAGCTCCTGCATGAGCCGGCCCGCTTCGTCACCGTCATGGGTGGTGGTGCCGCCGAACAGGTCCGGGGCCAGCGCGACGAAGCCCTCGGCGGCCAGCCGGTTCGCCACATCGGCGATATGGCTGGTCAGCCCCCACCACTCCTGGATCACCACGACACCGGGACCGCTACCGCCCTCCGGCACCACAAGATACCCATGCGCGGTAGACCCGTTCGACGCGAAGCTGACGTTCTGCAGCGAGTTCCCCATGTCCCCAATCCCAGCACAACCCCCCACTTGCCGCATCCCGCACGCCGGTGTGGTGCCCGCTGACCGCCACACGGTTCCGAATGGCGGCCAGCTACCCACCGCAGACCGCTAAACGGTTCCGAATGGCTGTGGGTGAGGGCGTTTAGAGGATGCGGCGGCCGGTTTCGGCGGCGGAGTAGCCGCCTAGGGCATCGATGGAGGCGCGGAAGTCGTCGTCGGTGAGGAGGTGCCATAGGGGGGCTAGTTGCGGGGAATCGTAGGTCTGCTGGGTGAGCACCAGGTCGTAGGGCTCGTGCGCGACGGGTACGAAGTCCAGCCCGAACGGCCGGGTGGCTGGGCGGATGCCGAGTCCCACATCGGCTCGCCCGGCAGCTACCGCCGCGGCGACGGCGAGATGGGTGTGCTCCTCGCGTTCATAGCCGGTGATGTCGGCCGGCCCCATACCGTGACGGCGCAGCTCGTGGTCGAGCAGCACCCGGGTACCCGCGCCGCGTTGCCGGTTGACATAACGCAGCTCCGGCCGACTCAGATCCGCGATGCCGGTGATCTCCAGTGGGTTACCCGCAGCGACGATCAGTCCCTGCTCGCGGTGCACCAGGCGGATCACCATGAGATCTGCGCGACCAACCACCCGCGGCAGGTAGGGCACGGTGTATTCGCCGGTCGCCGGATCGAGCAGGTGCGAGCCGGCGACGTGGCACAGCCCGTCGCGTAGTGCCACCAGCCCGCCCAGGGAGCCGACGTTGGACGACGCGAGGGTCACGCCCGGATCGATCCCGCGCAGCGCTGAGGAGGCCAGATCGAGCACCAGGTCGTGCGAGCCGATAGCGACGATCGTGCGGTCGATGTCAGCCATCCCGCGCAGCAGTTGCACGTCGACGTCAGTTCCGGCGTGGTGACCCTCCAGCCCGGCGGGCACGACCAGCAGCCCATCGGCCCGCACCAGCGAGGTCAGCACCCCAGCCCCCCGGGGCAACGGGGTGGCCACGACCCGCCCCCCGACCCGACCCAGCCGCACCCGCACCCAGTCGTCCATCCCGAGCGGGGAGGCGAGCTTGCGGGCCAGCCGGGCCACGACCGTCTGACGGGTCACCGTCGTGGTGCCTTGAAGAGCGGCCAACACCGGGGCGGCGAAGATGTCGAAGGTCAGCGCGGCGGACACCGGGTACCCGGGCGCACCGAGTACTGGAGTAGTGCCCACGACGCCGAGCACCACCGGGTGCCCCGGCCGCACCGCGACACCGTGCACCACCAGCGTTCCCACCCGGGCCACCACCGACGCGGTGTGATCGCCCCGACCGGCGCTCGATCCGGCGATGATCACCACCAGGTCAGCGCACTGCGCCGCGGCGAGCACGGCAGCAGCGATCCGCTTGGGGTCATCCGGCTCGATGGGCAGCGACAGGACGTCGCAGCCGTGTTCAGCGGCCTGGCCGGCGAGCATCAGCGAGTTGGTATCAACGATCTCGCCGATACCGGGTTCGCAACCCAACGGCCGGATCTCATCGCCGGTGGGCAGCACCGCGACTACCGGTCGGCGGCGCACCAGCACCTCAGCGACACCCGCCGCGGCGATGGCGGCAACATCTACCGCCCGCAACCGGTGCCCTTGGGGCAACAGCAGCTCGCCAGCCGCGACGTCCTCACCGATGGAACGAACATGCTGGTAGGGCACCGCCGCAGCGACCAGCTCAGCACCAACGCTCGAGTCTGGGTCCGGGCCGACGAGGTGGACGTGCTCGCGCATCACCACCGCATCCCGGCCCTGCGGCACGGGGTCGCCGGTGTCAATGACGTCGAAGTCGGTCAGGGTGATTGGGGTGGACGGGCTGGCGCCCACGGTATCGACCGAGCACACCGCCACGCCGTCCATCCCAGCGGAGTCGAACGCCGGGGAGGAGCGTCGCGCCCACACCGGCTCGGCGGTGATCCGACCGATCGCCTCGGCCAGTCCCCGCCGCTCAACGCCCACCCGGGTCGGGCAGCCGGCGGCAGCACGTGCCGCCCGCCACGCGTCCAGCGCCTGGACCGCCGGAACGTCGCGGATGAACGGGCTGCGCGGCACAGCGGGGACGCTACCGGGAATTCAGCACGTCAGGATGCTGCTCCGGTGCCGGCGAGTCGGGCACTGCGAACGGACCCGTTCGCCGCCTCGGCCGGATGATGGAGGTGGTAAAGGTGGGCATACTGGTGATTGTTGGCGAGGAGCTGATCGTGCGTGCCGGTTTCGGTGACCCGGCCGTGTTCGATGTAGATGATCTGGTCGGCCTCGGTGACGGTGAGCAGGTTGTGCGAGATGATGATCGTGGTGCGGCCGGTGATGAGCCGGCGTAGTGGAGTCAGGATGCGTTGGGTGGCGTCGGCGTCGAGGCTGGTGGTGGGTTCGTCCAGCAGCAGGATAGGGGCGTCGCGGACCATGGCGCGGGCGATCGCGATGCGTTGGCGTTGCCCGCCGGATAGCAGCCGGCCGCGTTGGCCGACTCGGGTGTCATAGCCCTCAGGCAGCGCGCTGATGAACTCGTGGGCGTCTGCGGCTTTGGCTGCCGTGACGAGCTGGTCCTGGGTGGCGTCGGGCCGCCCGGCGCGGATGTTGTCGGCAATGGTGCCGTCGAGCAGTAGGGTTTCCTGCAGCACGATGGCGATATTGGCGCGCAGCGCCTCAGGGTCGACGTGGCGCAAGTCTGTCCCGTCCAGCATGATCCGCCCGCTGGTGGGGTCATAGAACCGCAGGAGCAGTTTCATCAGGGTGGTCTTGCCGGCACCGCTGGCGCCGACAATGGCCGTGGTCTGCCCGGGCAGCGTGGTGAAGCTGACTTGCCGCAGGACGTCGGTGGCGGTGTCCGGGTAGGCGAAGTTGATCTGCTCGACGCGTAGCTGGCCGCGCGGGCGCCCCAGTGGGATCGGGTGTTCGGGGGCGGTCACGGTGGGTTGCTCGTCGAGCAGCTCAATGATCCGTTCCGCGGCGGCGGCGGCGGCAAACAGCGACGTGGACAGTGAACCCAGGCCCTGCACGGGCTGGTAGAGCTGGGACAGGAAAACCAAGAAAGCCAGCAGCCCGCCCAGGGTGATGTGCCCGGCGGTCAGCTCCCAGATTCCGACCCCGAGGATGGTCATCACACCGAGCACCTGCACCAGGTCCACCAGTGGGGAGAACAGCGCACCGATGCGGGTGGCGGCCAGTTCGGCATTCACGCTGCCCATGCTCTGCTCGGCGAAGCGCTCCACCTCGGCGCCCTCGCGGCCGTAGGCCTGGATCAGGGTGGCGTTGCCCAGACTTTCCTCGGCGACCACGGTGATCGACCCGGCACGGCGTCGGACCTCCCGAGAGGCAATCTTGATCCGGCGGGAGAACACCCGGGCGGCGGCCCAGAACACGGGTACCGCGATCAGCGAAGTCAGCGCCAGGCGCCAGTCCAGGAAGAACAGCACCCCGGCGAACACCACGATCCGCAACACGTTGGAGATGAGCCCGATGACCCCGGAGAGCACCACACCCTCGATCGCGGCCACATCACCGGTGAGCCTCGACAGGATGTCACCCAGGCGACGGCGATCAAAGAAACTCACCGACAGGGTATGGAGATGCGCGAACACCCGGGTGCGCATCCGGTGCAGGAAGTTCTCCCCGATCCACGCTCCCAGATACGAGCCGATGAAGCCCAGCATTCCTACCAGCAGGGTGATACCCACAAACGCCGCGGCCACCGGCGGGAAAGCGGAGAAGTCTCGCGGGGTCAACACTTTGTCGACCAGCACCTTGAACAGCAGAATCGCCCCGGTGTCCACCACCGGGGTGACGATGATCAGCACCAAGCTCAGCCACAACCATCGCCAAAACGGCCGAGCGTCGGGCCAGAACCGCCGGAAAACCTCCCGGACGCTCGCTGCCGGTGCCGCCTCCACCAAACCGCCAGTGGTCGACGACGGGCGCAGCAGCGATCTCAACACCTCCCGCACAACCACTCCACTTCTAGATCTGGTGCTTGGGCCTGCCTCCGGACATGGCTAGGCGGTGGCCATCACCCCACTGTAGGAGAAGGAGGCCACCGCCGCGCAATCTGCTGATCGACGTGCTAGCCGATGAGTCCTAGGAGCGACGGACGGGTGGGGCCGCGCTCGAACCCGCTGTAGGTGTTGTTCTCGTAGCCACCGCCGTCGTAGTAGTCCTCGTAGTAGTTTTTGTGGCCGGGCTTCCCGTCGTAGTAGTAGCCGCCGTTGGGACCGTCGGTGGCACCCGGTGTGAAGACGTCCGAGACCCTCATAATCGCTCCTTAAATCCGATCGATGGAGGAGCTACGCGAGCCAAAAAGACCCGGACATGCCTGGGAATTGCGTGCGGCCCCCCTGTGGAGTGCGCGGTCGACAAGCTGCCTGGCCCGAAGGTAGCTGGGCGTGTTAGATGCTTAATCCGCCGCACTCGGCAGCAACCCAAGGTGATCCGAGCTGGCCCCCCTTACTCCCCGTGGTCACGCAACTACAAAACTAAGCTATGCGTGTACTGATTGCAACAACAACTTACCGTACACGAGCGGCCACATGCAGTGATCGTGGCCGCTCCAGCTACCGGTAAAGCGTGACGGAGACGTCCGCGCCGGCGTCGAGACCGGTGGCGGATTCCGCCACCACAAGGTATCCGTCAGCGCGGGTGAGCACGGACAGCAACGCCGATGCGCCGAACAACGGTTCGGCCTGCCCGCAGTTGAGCTGTACCTGCACGACGTCCCGGCGGCCCGCCTCCGAGGGCACCTCACGAGTCAGCGAAGCGATCACCGACGGCTCGGGGGGCGGCGTGGCGCAGCCCGCGAGACGCCACACCAACGGGACGCCGACCAGCCGGAACACCACCAGGGCAGAGAGCGGATTTCCCGGCAGACCGAGCACCGGCACCCCATCGCACTCCGCGAGCAAGGTGGGTTTGCCGGGTTTGATGGCGAGCCCGTGACAGAAGATGCCCGGCTTGCCAAGACTCGCGACGGCGTCGGCGGTAGCGTCGCGCGTGCCCACCGAAGAACCGGCGGAAACGACCACCAGATCCGACTGCGCCAACGCCAGCTGTAGCGCACACCGCAGGGCAGCTGGATCGTCGGGCACGATTCCGCACGGCACCGGCCATCCACCGGCCTCGACCACCAGACCGGCGAGCGCCGGGGCGATGGCGTCGCGGACCTGACCGGGACGCAGCCTAGCGGTCGCAGGCGGCACCACCTCATCACCCGTGGACAGGATCGCCACCCGTGGCCTGGCGTGCATGAGGAGCTTGGTCACTCCCGCTGCGGCGAGCATGCCCAAGTCCACCGCGCGCAGCGGCCGGCCCGCAGGAGCAAGGACTGTTCCCGGGGTGACGTCGTCGTCGGCTTGAACAACGCCGCCGCCAGGCGCGATGGGCCGCAGCACTTCCACCGTGCCGGGCATCGTCTCGTTGGTGTACTCCACCATCACCACCGCATCGGCGCCCGCCGGCAGCACCCCACCGGTGGGCATCTCCACCGCGGCGCCGGCTGTCACGGTCACGTCCGGCTGGGTTCCCATCCGCACAGCGCCGACCACGTCCAGGTAGGAAGGCAGCCCCTCGGATGCGCCGTAGGTGTCAGCGGCCCGCACCGCGTAACCGTCCACAGTGGATCGGGCAAACCCGGGTAGCGGCCCCGGGGCGAGGACGTCGCAGGCCGGCACCCGGCCGAGTGCCTCAGCCAGCGCCACGGTCTGCGTCGGGGTGCGCAGGGCGGGATTGAACCCAGCCAGAGCCTCGGTGACTGTGCGGGTGGCGAAGAACTCCCGGCTCACGGAGCCTGCTGCCCGAGCACGCTGATGACCGGGCCCAGCGCGACCTGACCCAGCCCACAGATCGACGTCTTGCGCATCGCGTATTCGAGCTCGACGAGCTGCGCTGCGCCAGCGTCGTCGAGGCCGCCCCTGGTCAGCGCCTCCGTCAGCAAGGTATGCGCCTTAGTCGACCCAACCCGGCACGGCACGCACTTGCCGCACGACTCGTCGCGGAAGAACCGCAGCACGTTGGTTGCTGCCGCAAGCAGGTCGGTGCCCTCGGCGATGACGACCAAAGCGCCGGAGCCCAGCATGGAGCCCGCGGCGGCCAGCGTGTTGAAGTCCAGTGGCACGTCCAGCTGGTCGGGCGTCAGGAAGTTCGACGACGCGCCGCCGGGCTGCACCGCGGCCAACCTCGCCCCACCGGCCATCCCGCCGGCCTGGTCCAGCAGGGCCCGGACAGTGGTGCCCATCGGAACGCAATACACCCCTGGGTTTGCGATATGCCCGGAGACGGCGAAGAACTTCCATCCCACCGATTCACCCAGGCCCGCGTCGATCCACCACTGCGCGCCGCGCGCAACGATCCCCGGGACGTCGGCGAAGGTCTCCACCGAGTTCATCAGCGTGGGCCGGCCATGCAGTCCGTACACGCCAGGGAATGGCGGCTTGTTGCGCGGCTCACCGCGATGGCCCTCCATGCACTCGATCAATGCGGACTCCTCGCCGAGGATGTATCCCCCGGGCGAGGTGAAAATATCCACCTGCAGTGTGCGCCCGCTGCCCAGCACGTCGGTTCCCATCAGGCCCTCGGCGCGCAGCGCATTGACCTCAGCACGGAGTACCTGTTCTTCGGGGCCGTACTCGTGCCGGATGAACACCCAGCCCTGTTCCGCACCGACGCAGAGCATGCCGATCAGGAGTCCCTCCAGCACCAGGTGCGGCTGATCAGCGAGGATCTGCCGGTCCTTGAAGGTGCCGGGCTCCGACTCGTCGGCGTTGCAGATCGCGTACTTCACCGGACCCGGCTGGGCAGCTACCAGCTCCCACTTCTTACCGGTGGGAAAACCCGCGCCCCCCATCCCCCGCAGCCCGGATTCCGTCAGCGTGGCGATCACCTCCGGCACGCCCAGTCCCCCACCCACCAACTCCCTCAACACCGCATACCTGCCGCGTTGAGCGGGCTCAGCAGGGTTATTCGGCGCGCCAGACCCCGCTGAATACATGTAGGGGTCGTTGGGGTAGCTGGTGGGTGAGGTGGGTTTGTGGATGGGTGGGGGGCGGTCCTCGCGGGCGGCTTCAACGGCAACGTCGGCGTCAGCAGCCCGCGCTGGGTGGTCGTTTACGGCGACGGCAGGCGCCATGTCGCAGCGTCCCAGACATGACACCTCGCGGAACTCCACATCCGGTCCGTACCGGTCGGCTAAACCCGGCGCGCAGCCGGCGAGCCAGCAGGACAGGTCACGGCAGGCGTGCAGCGCCACTTTCGGCGGCACCTCGGTGCGGAAGTGCGGGTAGAACGAGACCAGACCCTCGATCTCATACAACGGCCGGCGCATCCGGCGCGCCAGCGCGACCAGTTCCTCTCGCGGCAACCAGCCCAGCCGGGACTGGATGGCATTCAGCTCAGGGATCAGACTCGGCCCGGGAAACTTGCCCGCCCGGGCCTCCGTACCCGGCGCACGCGCAGGTCGACTCCTACTACTGTCATCAACCACAGTCACCAGGCTAACGCAGCCCACCCGGCCGGATTCGCATCGCTATTCGGCTCCGAATGGCGGTCAGTGGCCGGCTCCGGACCGCGATTCGGCTCCGAATGGCGGACCTAGCGGCTCGATCTGCACGGCGCAGAACTTGAACTCGGGGATCTTGCCGTAGGGGTCGATCTCATCGATGGTGAGCACGTTGGCGGCGGCCTCCCGGAAGTGGAACGGGATGAAGCAGTTGCCCAGCGCCTCCCGGTGGGAGACCTTCAGGCGCAGCTCGATCTCGCCGCGCCGGGAGCGCACCCGCACCATCTCGCCGTGCGCCAGCCCGCGGTCCGCGGCGTCCTTGGGGTGCACGTACACCTCCGCTTCCGGCGCGATGGTGTCCAGGGCGTAGGAGCGCCGGGTCATCGATCCGGTGTGCCAGTGCTCCAGCAGCCGGCCGGTGTTGAGCACCAGCGGGTACTCGGCGTTGGGTAGTTCCTTGGCCGGTAGCCACTGGGCGGGGACCAGGTGCGCCAGCCCGTCGTCGGTGTTGAACCGCTCGTCGAAGAGCACCACAGTGCCGTCGGAGTGCGCCGGGTCGGCGTTGGGGTACAGCTTGCCGGTGTCGCCGAGATTGTCATAGGACAGGTTGGCGTAGTTGGGCATCAGGCTGACCAGCTCGTCGAACACCTCGCGCGGGCCGCTGTAGTGCCAGCCCAGGCCGAGTCGCTGGGCGAGATCTTGCACGATCTCCCAGTCCACCCGGGCCTGTCCGGGGGGGTCGAGCACCGTGCGGCCGAGCTGCACCCGCCGGTCGGTGTTGGTGAAGGTGCCATCTTTCTCCAGGTAGGACGACGCGGGCAGCACCACGTCGGCGAACTCGGCGGTCTCGGTGAGGAAGATGTCCTGCACCACCAGGAAATCCAGCGCGGACAGTGCCTTGCGGACCTTGTTGATGTTCGGGTCGGACAGGAACGGATTCTCCCCGAGCATGTACATCCCGCGCACACCACCCTTGAGTGCGGAACCGATGATCTCGGTGACGGTCAGGCCCTTGTCGGGGTCGAGCCCGCTGACCCCCCAGGCCTGCTCGAACCGAGCGCGCACCTCGGCCGAGTCAGCTTTCTGGTAGTCGGGGTAGAACATCGGGATCAGGCCGACGTCGGACGCGCCCTGCACGTTGTTCTGCCCGCGCAGCGGGTGCAGGCCGCTACCGGGTTTGCCGACATTGCCGGTGATCGCGCACATCGCGATGAGGCAGCGAGCGTTGTCGGTGCCGGTGGTGTGCTGGGAGATTCCCATGCCCCAGAAGATGATTCCCGCGCTGGCGTTGCCCCACACCCGGGCCACCTCAGTGATCATGTCGGCGTCGATGCCGGTGATCTGCGCGGCGCGCTGCGGTGGGTAGTCGGCGACGGTGCGGGCCAGTTCGTCGTAGTTGGTGGTGCGGTTGGCGATGTAGTCACGGTCGATTAGCCCCAGGCGGATGATCTCGTGCATCACGCCGTTGTAGAACGCCACGTCGGTGCCTGGCTTGAGCTGGCAGTAGATATCAGCATGGTCGGCGACCCGATCGGCCCGGGGGTCGATGTAGATGATCTTCGCGCCGCGCCGGTGGGCTTGTTTGAAGAACGAGCTCGCGACGGGGTGGTTGGCGGTCGCGTTGCTGCCGGTGATGATCACGACGTCGGCATTGACCACGTCGCCGTAGGTAGTGGACACCGCGCCGGAACCGATGCCCTCGAACAGCGCGGCCACCGACGAGGCATGGCACAGCCGGGTGCAGTGGTCAATATTATTGGTGCGGAAACGGGTCCGGATCAGCTTCTGGAAGAGGTAGGCCTCCTCGTTGGAGCACTTCGCCGAGCCGAACCCGGCGATGGCGCCCGGGCCGCCCGCAGCGTGGATTTCGGTGAGCCGCCGGGCCGTCAGGTCCAACGCCTCATCCCAGCTGGCCTCCCGGAAGTGCGGCAGCACCTCGTCGTAATCGACCAGCCCGCCCGGTCTACGACGCTTCTCGCCTTTCACATCAGACGACAGGGCGCCCTTGGGGTAGGAATCATCGCGCCGGATCAACGGGACGGTCAGGCGCTGCGCCGAGGCTGCGTAGTCCCAGCCGTAGCGGCCCTTGACGCATAACCGGCCCTGCGATCCGGGCTGTTCACGGCCGTCGGCGTAGGCGATCGCACCGCGCTGCCGGTCGACCTGGTAGGTCAGCGCGCAGCCCACCCCGCAGTACGGGCACACGGTGTCCACGGCGTCGAGCTCGGAGCGGGGGCGGATCGGGATGGTGTGGATGGGTTTGTTGGTCAGCGCGCCGGTGGGGCAGGCGGCGACGCATTCGCCGCAGGTCACGCACGATGAGGCGCCCATCGGGTCGTTGAGGTCGAAGGCGATCCGGGTGGTGTATCCCTTGCCGGATCGGCCGATCACGTCGTTGCCCTGGATGTCGTCGCAGGCCCGGGTGCAGCGGTCGCACAGGATGCAGGCGTCGTGATCGACGGCGATCACCGGGTTAGAGGTGTCGATGCCGCGGCCGGACCCGCAGGGCAGGGCGGTGGTCTCCCGGGCCACGCCGTAGCGGTCGGCCAGCGCGAGCAGCAGGTTGTCGCCGGTGGTGGTCTGTTTGGGGTCGGCGTCGCGCAGCGGCTGATCGGCGATCAGCAGTTCGGTCAAGGTGGCGCGGCTGCGCTGCAGCTCCGCTGTGTTTGTCTGCACCGCCATGCCGTCCTCGCAGGGCCGCACGCAGGCGGCGGCGAAAACCCGCGCCCCGGTGTCCACGACACACATCCGGCACACTCCGACCGGGTCGTAGCGGTCGTCGTGGCACAGTACCGGGATGTCGATGCCGAGCTGCCGAGCAGCACTGTAGATCGTGGTGCCCTCGGGCACGGTGATCTCCCGGCCGTCAACATTGATGGTGACGCTCACAGTGGCGCTCCTTCCACCAGCATCAGGTCATCGAGCGCACCCCCGTCAGGCCGGCCGTCGTGATCCAGCCCGCGGATCGCGTAGTAGCCGTCGATCATCTCCCGCAGCCGGGCCGGGGTGAGGCTCGCGACGCGCCCGGAGTCCAGCCGGACCGGCTCGCTCAGCAGCCTTCCCGGCAACCAGTCGTCGGCCGGAACCCACCCCTCGCGCAGGTTGAACATCCGCTTGGCCAGCACGATCCGCCGCGCGGTGGCGCGCAGCTCGGCGGCGTCGACGTCCCAGCCGGTGACAACCCGCAGCAGTTCGGCCCATTCCCGGTAGGGGTCGTCGAACACTCCGCGCAGGAACTTGCACAGGATCATCGAGTCCATCACGGCGGCCCGGTCCTCGGTGGCCACCGCGGCGACCACCTGCGCGTCTCCGCCGGCCAGGCGGTCGTAGTCACCGGACAGGTCAGCCTCATACGCACCGGACCGGTTGTGATCAGCACCTCGGGCGTTGACCGCCAGACCCAGTGCCATGCCCTGCAACGTGCGGGGCTCATATCCGGGCAGCTCCATGCCCTTGACGTGCGGAGCGAACTGCTCCGACCCACCGCCGATCACTGCGGCAGCGCGCCGGGAACCCTCGGCGAGCAGGGCGCCCAGCCCGTCGCCGCTGCCGATCTCATCCAACGCCCGCAGCAACGCGGCGCCATCTCCAAAGCGTAACCACGGCGCGTCGAGCAACCCCCGCTCCGCGCACTCCATCGCCCACGCGATGGTCCCGCCAGCGGAGATGGTGTCCAGACCCAGCTCATCGCAGCGCGCCGATGCGGCCAGCACGTCGTCTGGGTCAGACACCCCGCACATCGGTCCCAACGCGAAGACGTTCTCGTATTCGACCCGCGCGGTGTGGCCGTTGCGGCCACGGTAGATGTGCTCGCAGCCGATGCTGCACGAGGCGCACCCGCTGCGGGTCGCGCTTCTCAGCTCGTGCAGCTCCTCGGCTGCCAGTTTCGGCGCGTCGACGAAGGTGGCACTGGTGAAGTTGCGGGTGGGCAGCGTGGAGATCGCGTTGAAGGCCAGCAGGTTGGCCAGCGTTCCCAGTTCGCGGTACTTCGCGGTGGCCGGACCGAAAGAGCGCTCCCGTAGGTCCCGGGCTGCGGCCAGCACGCCGTCCGGATCCGCCGCGCTGATCTTCGTGGCGGCCCGCACCGCGACCGCTTTGATGTTCTTCGCACCGAGCACCGCGCCGAGACCGCCGCGGCCGGCGTGGCGCCCGTCATGCGAAATCGTCGCGTAGCGCACCCCCCGCTCCCCTGCCGGTCCGATCGCGGCGATCCGCCAGCCCCGACCCAACCTGTGCTTCAACGTCTCCTCAGCCTCGGCCGCTGGCCGGCCCCAGATGTCTCCCGCCGCGACCAGCCGCGGGGTGGGACCGTCGACGAGCAGCACCGACGGGGTGTGTGCCCGGCCGGTGAGCACGATCGCGTCGTGCCCGGTGAGCTTGCCCGCGATGGCGAACTGACTCGACGCCAGCGCGTCGTTGAGCATCCCCGTCAACGGTGACTTGGCGACAACTGCGAACTTGGCACTGGTCGTCAGCGGCGTGCCGACCAGCGGGGAGAACACGAACGCCAGCGGCGCCTGCGCGCTGCACGGGTCGAGCCGCGGTGGGGCGAGCCGGTGCAGCAGCCAGGCGCCGAGCCCCACCCCACCCAGGTAGGCGCGCAACACCACCTCGTCGAGCGGCAGGGTCGTCGCATCGGGGCCGGTGACATCCACGATCAGCGCCTTACCGGCGTATCCCCCGGGCGGCCTGGTCATCGGGCTCATCCGCCTGCGTCTGCGGACAGGAAGGCGACGGTGTCCCCGCTGGCCAGCGGGACATCGCCGTCGCGGCTTATCTGGTCGCCGTTGAGCGCGGCGATGACGTGGCGGTCCAGGGTTAGACCCACCGCCTCGGCGGCGCCGGACAGCGTGGCGGCGCGCACGGTTCGCGGCCCGCGGTGGCCGTTGCCAGCCAGCGCACCGTAGCGCTGCACGGTGACTTGCGGAGCGGGTTGGCACCGCGCGGCGCGGTATTCGTCCGGGGAGTTGACGTTTACCACCGAGTCCAGCGCCGGGTCGGCTGCGGCTAGCGCCGGGTCTTTCAGGAGCGCAGCGTCGTCAATTCGCAGCGTGCGGCAACGCTCGTGGCGAAACAGGAAGGCCGGGCGCCGGTCGCCGGCTACGATCAGGTCGGTGACCAGTGGGGCGAGGGTGACCCGGTAGGCGGCGGCGAGCGGCTGCGGGTAGCCGCGGGCGACCGGGAGCACCACGTCGAGATCGTCGGTGAGCGCGCTGAGCACCCGGCGGACGAACGCGGGATGGAGGAATGGCAGGTCGGTCGAGCACACGAACGCGGTCAGCGCCCGACCAGCCAGCGCTGTTAACCCGGCTGCGATGCCCTGCAGCGGCCCCAAGCCCTCTTCAGGGTCCTCGACGATCTCCACCTGCGCAGGCAGCGGCTCCGGTAATAGCTGGCCTGCGGCACGAACTACCAGCAGCGGCCCGTCGACCGAGCGCGCTAGAACTCCCAGAGTGCGCCGCAGCAGGGTGGATCCATGCCACTCCAACTCGGCCTTCGGCGTGCCCATCCGCGACGAACGGCCACCCGCCAGCACCACGCCAGCCGTCCCCTGCACCATGTGCCGATCGTAACCCCGCCCACCAGGATGCGTTCTGGATGCAGACTGCGCTCATCAGCGCCCGTACCGCAGTCTGCATCCAGAACGCGATGGCTCAGTCGGCAGACCAGACGGCTACCTGTGAAACGAACGCTTCGAAATCTGACAGGTGTTCTAGGTTGTCGCGCACTCGGGCGTCGTCGACGTCGACGTACTCGTAGATCAACACGTTGCGGAACTCGACCGCCCTGGCCACTGCCTCGGCCGTCGGGGCGAGCACGACATGCTGCGTACCGAGCGTGCGCACCGCATCGGCGTTGGATTCCGCGATTCGCCAGCCTTCCGACGCGATGATGTGATGCGAAATTCGGACACAGCCCTCGATGGTCGTGAGGAAGTGGTACTTCACCGCCGCAAGCCGGGTGGGATCCTCGAGTAGATCGCCCTCGGCGCGGTACTCGGCCAAAGCCTTCAGGTCCGACCCGGCTCGGTCGAGCAGCCGGTCGAGCAGTTCCTGATCAACCACGCGGCGCTCCGCTGGCCGACTCGGTTCGTCGCTGACGGTAGTGCTCGCGGATCGCCGGGATCTCATCCAGGTAGCGCAGCCGGGTATCGGCCTGCCACCGGACCCTTGCCCGCGGATCATCATCGAAGAGCAAGCGACCCTCCTGCGCTATCCGACCAGCCAGCCAAAGCGGTGCGCTATCGAGTACGACCAGATCCACGCCAATAGGGAGGTCCACCTCCCAGGATGCCGGCGGTCGGGCGCCCCACCACGCGCCCACATCCAGGTCGCTGTCCGGACGCGGGCGGCCGCGTACCCGGCTGCCGTGGACGAACGCAAACCGGGCACCCGCCGCACGGAGCATCTCGGCTACTGGCTGCTCCTGCGCGATCACGACGATCAGTGTGACAGCGTTGTGCTCACTGATCGAGTCCGAGATGAAGCCGCAGTACACACGCCTCGGCGCCGCCGACAGATCCCCAGTGGATTCATCACCCCTTTTGTGGGATCGGAGGCTCTGAGGGACCAACCTTGTCAGGCCGATCCACCTCACCCGAGGGGCCAACCTTGTCGGGCCGATCCACCTCACCCGAGGGGCCAACCTTGTCAGGCCGATCCACCTCACCCGAGGGGCCAACCTTGTCGGGCCGATCCACCTCACCCGAGGGGCCAACCTTGTCGGGCCGATCCACCTCACCCGAGGGGCCAACCTTGTCCGGCCGCTCCACCTCGCCTGGTGGCGGACCCGCATCTGGCAACCTCGGCTGATACAGCGGGCCACTCGCATGCGGTTGCGCGGGTGGATCCCAGTGGTTGACGACGATCCGTTGTGACCGGAAAGAGCGTTGCGGTGTGCCCCGATGTATTGGTTGCACCTTCACCGGCATCATGGTTGCCGGCGGGGGGGTACCGCAGGCGCATCGCACCTGGGAACCGCCCTTGACCGCCTGGTCTTCCGTGCCAGTCATTGCCTGGATGGGCACACCCGCACTACCGACGTTGCCCCCCACCATCGTGGGTCGGCCAATCACTGGAACAACGGGCTTGGCACTTACGGTGCCACCCGTTTCAAGGTAGATCTGGCCGTCCGCCTGACCTTGTTGTTGGCGAATCACCAATAACGTCAGCACGCCGACGGCGAGCGTAGCGGTCATCAGCGACCCCACCAAAATCCGCTGTGAGTGCAGCCAGCGAATGTTCATTGCA
Source organism: Pseudonocardiales bacterium (assembly GCA_023252195.1). GTDB lineage: Bacteria > Actinomycetota > Actinomycetes > Mycobacteriales > Pseudonocardiaceae. The sequence goes on along the minus strand of JAHEXI010000004.1, from coordinate 22,353 downwards.
CGGCTCCCCAGCTTGATACAGCGTCCCAGTGAGCCGGGCCGAAACGGATATCCGAACGAAGGAAAAGCGTCGCGCGGCCTCGTCAATGCGCCGATTGGTACGGACACCCCGCAAGAAGTACCGCCCCCCGACCGGGAGCTACCCTAGAGCGCGTTCCCAAGTGGTGTCAAGGCGTCACAGGCCGACCACGCACCGTAGCGCGAACGCATTCACATGCCGCCGATCGCTCGTTCACACCAACGCGCTGCCATGCCGATGAGCGCCTCGACATATCCGTACCCTGTCGCAGGCGCTTGCGTCTCGCAACGGAGAGGAGCTGATCTCCCATGACCAAGTACGTGATCGGCCCGGACGTAGCCATTCGCCTCGCTCACGACCAGGCCGTGATTGGCGACGAACACCAGATCCTGGCACCGACGCTTCTTCGTGGAGTAGTGGTCGGCGGCCTCCCGTGTCTTCCACCGGGTGAGCAGGTCAAGTCCCAACGGGACCTGTTTCGCACCCCGAAGCTCGCGGCGTCTGTACTCGGTGACGGCGATGAGCCACCACTCCTGCGGTTTCCTCGCGGCGAAGACACAGTGCCCAGTCGGCAGCGATTGGCGGCGGTGGCGATGCTAGCCGACTGGGAGGCCGGGTTGTCGGCGGTCCAGCCTTTGGCATTGGTGGACGCGGCGGCATGGTGGCTGACTGACTCGGCTGGCGCGGAACCAGGCACGCAATGCCCAGCGGGTGAAGACGCTGGGTGAAGGCGATGGGACGGGCTCAGACCCGAATCCGCAAGTAATTAGGGCAACACGGCCCGGAGTTGGCGATGGGTGCCGCTCTGACCTGGGATGATGCCGGTTGCGAAACAACAAAACATCTCAGGGAGAGGACACCCATCGGGTGGACACGTTACGGGATATGCGTCGGTTGCGGCGGTGGGTGCGCATCGGCGCGCCGGATCCGTGGCTGACTCCGGTGTCGGGGATGGCGGCGGTGACCGAGCTGGTCGTCCGGCTGTGCATGATCAGGCTGTTGGATGCGGCGGTCGGTCGGATCAAGGCCCGGGACCGGGGGTTGTCTGGTGGGCAGCTGCTGGTCGGGTTGGCGTGTGCGCAGCTGGCCGGGGAGGACTTTCTGGTCGGGCTGGACCGGCAACGCGCCGATGTGGCCGGTCAGGTGCTCGCGCCGGTGGCCGGGTTGAGCTCGACGACCGCCGCCGGACTGGCGCGCAGGTTGTCCGACGGGCAGTGGCGCGCGGTGGAGACCGGGATCGGTGACATTCACACTGGGATGCTCGCGGCGCGGGCAGCGGCGCTGTGCGAGGAGGTCACCATCGATCTGGACACCACCGACGTGGAGGTCTACGGACCCAAGAAACGGGGGGTCGCGTTCAACTACCAGGGGCAACGCTGCGGGCGTCCGCACGTGGCCAGCTGGGCCCAGACCGCGACCGTGCTGGCCGCGGACCTGATGGCCGGCGACGAGGACCCCCGGTCTCACGCCCCCGGGCTGCTGACGCGGGCGCTGGCCGCGCTGCCAGCCGCGGCACGGTGCGGGCGGATCCGGCTGCGCGCCGACGCCGGCTACTTCGCCGGGGCGTTGGCCCGGGCCGCGCACGTGGCCGATGTCGAGTTCGCCATCGGGGCCAAACGCATCGCGCCACTATGGCGGATCCTCGACGGCGTCGCTGACAACGAGTGGACCGACGCGCTGGACATGCCCGGCGCGCAGGTCGCCGTCGGCGCCTACTGCCCGGACTGGTGGCCGGCGGCGACCCGGCTGCTGATCCGCCGGGTACGCCTAAACATCACCGCCGGGCAGGTCTCGCCCGACCCTCGCGCCCGGCGCCGCCGCACCCTGCGCCCCGACCAGCGGGCACTGCCCCTCGCCGAACTCGACGCGGTATATGGCTACTCATTCATCGTGACCAACCTCGACGTCTCCACCCCGGGCAAAGCCGCCGCCATCGAGCACTGCTACCGGCACCGCACCGAGATCGAAAACGTGTTCCGCGACGCCAAGATCGGCGCCGCGCTCCGGCACCTCCCATCAGGATATCCGCTGGTCAACACCGCCTGGATGTGGGGCGCGCTGCTCGCGGTCAGCATCGCCGGCTGGCTGCACCAGCTCACCGCCACCCCCGGACCCGGCGGGCGGTTAACCGGTCACGGCGTCCGCGACGGCCAAGCCATGATCGCCACCCTGCGGCACAAGCTGATCCGCGTGCCCGCCCGCCTGATCCGTCACGCCGGTGCGCTCGACCTGCGCCTACCACCGGGACACCACCTACTCGAAAAAGTCCTCGCCCGCCTGCGCGCACTCCCAGCAACATCCTGACCAGGCCAAACCGGCCCCGAACACCCCGGAACCCGCACACCCGAGGCGACACTCGGGCCCTCATCCTGCCCACACCCCGAAAACAGCCAACAAAAGATCACAAACCACAACCGAAGATCATCTCATACTGTTACTCGCGGAATCGGGTCAGAACAGCCGGAACAACATCGAGGTGGGCACCACGAAGCAGACAAAACAGACAGGAGGACCACCCATTAACGACGACTAAACACATGACGAGGCGAGATGTCCGAGCCCACCACGGCACACAGATCGTCTGATCGATCGTGTCGTAGGTGACATCCGGGGTTCTGCTGATCCGGTGTACACACCGGATCAGGCCACCGCAGAAACGCTTGAAAACACCTCGTACCTAGTGCATCCTGCGCCGCCACTGCCGGGTTGTAAGGAGGATCCAGTCCCGGAGAAACCAACACCAGCACAACACCGCAACACACAGCAGAACTCGCCTTGCGACCCGCACAGCAACCCCCCTGCCAGCGATCTACCACCCATACACAGCATTGAGTATTAGGACAGTGAAAGTCTATGGGATTCCTCGACTATCACGTCGAGATCCGCAAGATCATCTCTTCGATCGAGATCCTCGCCCAAGCGTCGTCCACGGCCGCCCGAGCTGCGTCGAAGCAGTTGGGAGACAGCCTCAGTGAGTGACCTACTGCGGTACAGGGGTCCAGTACCCCTTACGAAGATCTCCGGATAGGGCCTTTGAGCAGGTGTGGAGCTGAGGGGAATCGAACCCCTGACCTTCTCGATGCGAACTGCGGGCACGACGGTCAATGGGGGTTGTATCCGCACGTCGCTGGCCGTTAATGGGCACATTGAGACGGTGCCGGTCGACGCGGTTGCTGTACTTCGCTGCTGTACAGCAGCGGACCATCCTCCATCCCGGACTAGTAGTGCGTGGGTAGCGCGGACCAGGCACGGGACCTGGTTTCACGCCGGATGAGTCGGTGAGATCAGGGGGCGCACCCGCCCTCTGATGAGACGGCCGAGGGCTGGTGCTGGAACACCGACCCCCGGCCTTGATCGCCAACCCTGTAGAGAGGGCGGAGACCCGATGCCAGACCCTATGCACCTCGATCCAGACCGACTCCGGGTGGTGCTCGATCACGGTGAGGTAGTGGAGCTAGACGGCGGCACACTTGTCCTGGAGGGCCAGGAGTCTCCGAGCGTAGTGCTCCGGCTGGCGCCCTGGCGTGCTCAGTCGGTTGCCCGGGTACTGCAAGAGTGGTCGTCGGTGTCCCGGATCTTCCACCAGTCGACCCGGCCACATCTGGATGAGCTGGATCTGTCACGGATGCTGGAGTTGGCCGCTTCGGTTCTCGGTGGCGGCCATGAGCAGATCATGCGGTCCCCTCGCGGCGCACATGTCATCCCCAACCGGCAACGCTTGGCCGCCGTGGCCGTCCTAAGCGAGCGCGAGGCGCACCTGTCCGCAGTGCAGCGCCTGGCTCTGGTCGATGCCGCCGCGTGGTGGCTCTCGGAACCCAACGGCGGCGAGGAACTTGCCTACGCACTGCTTGCGGCGAGCTGCGCGACGGAGGTCACCACCGAACACGCCTACCTCGCCCTGATCACTCCACTCGACGAACCAGACGACGGCGAGGCTCCTTCCTCTGGAGCAGCCGCTATCAGACCACACCGCGCAAAGGACGCGACGCCGTAAGCGCCCCTGCAGCGAGCGCCGCGGCGTGGAGGCTCATCGGCGTGAGCGGCGGACGCACCCGTCGAGGCCTACCGGAGTTCCTTTCCTGGTCGGAACGTGGATGGTTTGCGTCGTTCGTCGACGATTGCTCGGATTCGACCTGCGGCTTCGTGGGGGTCTTCATGCTCCCAGATTCGGATGCTGATCCAACCGGCTTCGGCGAGGCGCTGATCGGTGTCGCGGTCTCGGGCTCGGTTGTCGGTGACCTTGCGGGCCCAGAACGCAGCGTTGGTGGCTGCGACGGTGTGGTGCTCGGGACAGCCGTGCCAGAAGCAGCCGTCGACGAAAACGGCGACGCGGGCGGAGGTGAACACCATGTCGGCGGTACGTCGGAGGTCGCGCAGGGGGCGGACCGACACCCGGTAGCGCAGACCCTGCGCATGAGCGGCCGAGCGCAGGGCGAGCTCTGGCTTCGTATCGCGTCCTCGGTTGGCCTGCATGCTCGCCCGCGTGCCGGGGGAGGACGCCCATGACTCCCTCACCACAAGTCCAGTCTATGACGGCGTGTGACGCCGTTACTGTCAGTGGAGGTGCTTACGATGAGCGACGTGCCGAAGCCGTTGACCATGATCGACTTGTTCGCAGGGTGTGGCGGCATGACCGCAGGCTTCGTCCCGCATGGGTTCGAGCCGGTGCTTGCGGTGGAGTGGAACTTGCACGCCGCAGCGACCTACGCGGCGAACTTCGGTGAGGACCACATGATCTGGGGCGACATCACACAGCTCGCGGACAGTGCGATTCCGGAGGCCGACGTCGTAATTGGCGGACCACCGTGCCAGGGCTTCTCGAACTTGGGTAGTCGGGATGTCGACGACCCGCGTAACCAACTCTGGAAGCAGTACCTCCGCGTCGTACAGCACGCCCGCCCGCAGGCTTTCGTAATCGAGAACGTCGATCGGTTCATGGGCAGCTCCGAATTTCAGATGCTACTGAATGAGGCCGATCACGGCATGATCAAGGATTATCAACTGTCCTACGGTCTGCTCTTGGCCGCGGACTACGGGGTCGCCCAGCGCCGGCAGCGGACGATCGTGATCGGCTCACGGGTTGGACCTATCCCGCTTCCCAAGCGAACGCACGGCAAAGTCCCGGTCGGGGACGAGTTGCCGTGGGAGACCGTGCGAAGCAGAATTGAGAAGTTACCTGAGCGGCCGTTAACGACCGAGCTTCCCGATGCGCGTACGACCTTTTTCGACCAAACCGTACCGGGCCAGTTTAAGTGGCTGGACCTACACTTCGGACGCCGGCCGCGTGATCTCTCCCTCATGCGATACGACTGCGTGCCACCCGGCGGAGGACGCTTTGACCTTCCCGATGAGCTGCTTCCTGACTGCTGGCGTAACAAACCCACCGGCACAACGGACGTTATGGGCCGTATGCGCTGGGACGCGCCCTCCCTCACCATCCGCACGGAGTTCTTCAAACCGGAGAAGGGTCAATATCTTCATCCTCAGTGGGAGTTCGACGACCCGAGCCGGCGTGTGAACCGTGTGATCACGCATCTCGAAGCGGCGCAGCTGCAGGACTTCCCCGAGTCCTTCGCCTGGTGCGGGTCTAAGATCGAGATCGCGAAGCAGATCGGAAACGCTGTACCAGTCGGACTCGCCTCAGCTATTGCTCGTCACCTGAGGGGTTGCTTACAGCGCTAGGTGCTGTGCCGGAGATTGGGGTCGATGCACCGCCATCGGCTCTGGGTAGGCGCGAGACCTCCCACACCAAATCGTCGAAGTCGCGGATCCTCCGCTGACCCATGAGGCGGTTGAAGGTGAGCCGTGGTGACCACGAGTCGGGCCGCCGGGCGCTTTGAGCGGTTGTCTCGATTGTCACCGCGAGCGCCGGTAGGTCGAGATGGTAGACGTAGTCGATCGAGCCGGAGCCATCCGCTAGAATTTTCAGCATCGCCGGCCGCGGCTCAATTGTAATGACTCCAAAGTGAGGCATTCGTCCGCGACGCAGCGCGACAAGCTTGCTTCCCTGTGACACGCAATCCTGTGCGCGGTCTGTACGCAGCGACCACTTCGACGAGAGCGCAATGACGAGTTCGTCGGGTCCGTCACGCCGAGGAAGTGCGACGGAGATATCTATCTTGAGGAGAGACTCCTCCGGCATCTCGCGTTTGAGCGTCTCGATCAGCTCGCTCTCAGTTGCGATCTGCATTGTTAGCCTCGACAGGAGGAAGTCGAGCCGACCGCGATCGTAATCTTCGGGCATGTCGCTGACTGCAGCTATGAGCTCTTGGGTGGCCGCCTGAGAACCACCGTGGCATCGTCGAAACGCCGGGAAAACGTCCAGATGCGCATACTGCGCAAAGTCCTTCGCTGATCTAGAACGCTCGATGACGAGGTCGGGCCGTACAGACCGGAGATGCCTTACAACAGCATCTTCGAGCGCGGCGCCTGATCCGGAGGAGGGTTCGGGCGCGCTGGGTGACACGCCTATCTGCGTGAACAGCTCCCTCCCGAGGGTGACTGAATGTGGGTCGTGGCTGTCGGAGGTGTTGGGCTTCCCGTTGCGGCGGTAGCCGCAGAGGTCACGGGTGAACGGCGCTGGCACGCACCGCACATTGCCGGCTGACGCCGCCGCGGCGTCGAGTGGGGGCTGTGCGGCAAGTGTTAAAGCGTCTCGTTGGGAGCGTCCGGGTCGGCTCGTCGATGAGGTGAGGATCGTGCAGTTTGTGCTGGCAGTCGGTGTAGACCAGCGCGCGCGGCGGGCGGTGCTATACCCTGCCAACGCACGCCGTAGGACGCAGGCGGGGCACCGTGTGGTGTCCTGGTGGCGACGATCGTGACGGAAGGTCAACCTGATCGGCTTCGAAAATGAGTCCGAGTCAGAACCCACTACCGGATGGTCTCATCGCCCAAGCGGATCGTGGCTCCGACATTGCACCTCGCCAAGCAGCAACGACAGATGGCGGCCTCGGCAGTGGCGCCAGCAGCGACTACGGTCGCCGAGCAGCGACGGCAGATGGTGGACTCCGCGCTGACGGCCGCCGCGGTCGATGAGCAGCTTCGCGAGACGGTGAATTCCGCGCTCGCGGCGATCACGGTGACGGAACAGCAACGGCAGATCGTGGCATCCGCGTTGGCAGCAGCAGGGATCGCGGTCACCGAGCAGCTTCGAGAGATGGTGGCCTCTGCGCTGGCGGTGACTGCGGTCAATGACCAGCTTCGAGAGGCGATGAGCTCCGCGCTGGCTGTGATAACGGCTGCGGTCAACGAGTCGGTGACGGTGGACTCCGCTCTACCGAACGGACTGCTCATACAGGTCTGTGCTTTTGTGCTGCTGCTTGAGGTGCTAATTATCGGTTGGAGTATCGCTGGATCAGTGAGACCAGAGGCGCGAGTCAAATACGTAGAGATCGCTGAGCTGATTATGACAGCGTTGTCGTTAAGCCTTATGATCAAACACAATCGAGGCCGGAACTGAGACAGCTGACTTCGTTGGTGCACTCGTTGTCATTCCTTGCTCACTACGAAGTCAGCGGAGCTGACAGCCCTGCCCATCAGTTTGTGTCCCTTGAAATCAAGTTTTCATCGACATCTTCCTCCAACGAGTCCAAGATCTTCCGTAGCTCACCGGTCTTCTCTTCCTGGTCGAGATACTCCTTGTAACCATCGCGGGCATTCCTGAGGAGTTCCTCATACCTTACAATCCGAGTATCAATAGACTTCAGGGTGTCTGCGGAGTCCTTGCGGCCACGCGGAGCTGACCAGTCCGAAGGTTCTTTACCCAGCACGCAGACGCATTCAACCCGCTCGTCGCCCTTTCCGATCTTGTCCAGATGGGTCAGCAGGGCCGTTCGATATTTGTTCACTTGCCCATATAGATCAATTGTCTTCGTGTGGACCGAGTGGCGCTTGAGTTCGACGATTACGTGCGCACCCGTGATTCGCTTGTATCTGATATCAATACGCGATCTGCGCTCGGACTCGTCCAAGCTGTCTGTAATCGACTGAAACTGCTTGCCAATGGTTTCCTCCATGGAACGGTCCGTGGCGCGCTCCCAGGATGGATCGAGTAGCCAAAGATTGGTAAACAAGTGGTCTCGCAGAACCTTCTCCAGTACATCGTCGTCGACGTGTTCCTGCAGCTTCTCGATAACACGAATTCGTTGAGTAACAATGCGATGGTAAAGGACCGCTTCAAGGTCCTCGATGCTGGTGAACAGCACGCCGACGGCCTTGATATCGGCTATATCCATGGCGTCAAGTGCGTCGAGGTTGTCTCGGTGCCGAAGTACCTCGAACGCTAAGACGGAGTGCGCGAACAACTGTGTCCTTTGGTAGCTGTCGTCAACAGTGAGCTGGTTTATCTTTCCAAAGAGGCGTTCGGCCTTCTTTCTGGTGTCGCCCTCTAATGTTTCGAACCATGCTTTGATATGAGGGTTTTCAAGGGCAACCTTCGTGCCCTTTTGGTTCCGTAGCTTGGACCAGGCCGCTCCGATCCGGCGTACCTGGCCGGTAAACCAAGTGATCAGGTCTTGATATCGCGGGTCGTCTTCCATGATTCGCTGTCGACTGCTGGTGGCGATGTCCTCAGCATCATCCAAATCCAGGAAGTCTGCGTGCACTTCGCCGAAGAGGTATGATCCGAATATGCTGGATTCCTTGATTTCTTCAAGAAGATTCTCGTGAGCGAGTTTGCCGCGCACCATGAGTGTGACGCGGTTGATCTGCTCATCGTCGGAGTCCTTCAAATCCTTAGGACTGAACGAGGTGGCAAGCCAGCCGCGCGCCTGTCCCCCTGTAAGTGGTGCTGGATCCTGCACTTCCTGGTTCTCGATATTCCTGCAACGAGTCGTGATAGCTGCAGCGGACTCGGCTGATTCGAACAGCCATAGAAACTGCGCCTTGTGGAAGTAGTCGCGATCCTCTACGGTTACCTCGCGATCACCGATAAAAACGCGGAATGAGTACTCGGTGCCCAAGATTGAGAACCGGCGTGCCAATCGTTTTCGGAGGCCCGAGACGACATTTATAAGTTCCTTTTTTAGTTCGGTTAAGACGATCTTTGTGCCCTGTGTAAAATCGCCAGGAAACTGGTCGACGAGCGATTCCGGTTGGTACCTTCCTGTGGTTTCTCCGATCTGTTGTCGAATATCGTCGAGGCGCATTCGGAAGGCGTTTTTCTCGCCACCCTTAGTCGTGTACACCTCTACAACCTTGGCGATTGAGAAGAGCGATAGTTTTCCTATCCCCTTGCGACCCATAACCTTGCGTTTGTGCTTGACGGTTATCGCCTCGCCATTCACCGAGGACCGCCGCTGATAGCCCACGTGAAGGAATCGATCATTGACATCTTTGGCCGTCATCCCGCAGCCATCATCAATTATGGTGATGGACTTCGCGGTATCGTCTACGATGATTCGCACTGTTTCCGCGTCGGCGTCATACGCGTTGGCGACCACCTCTGAGATTACTGCGGGGACGTTGCTGTACAAGTTGATCCCCAGGTGGTTTAACACGTTGAGGCTCAGCGTCATCTCGTACGGAGAGCTGGTCGTCATGATGGACAGTATGCCGAAGCCTCATCGGGGTGGTGTTGTCCGCGCACGGTGGATGCTGAGGCGGCGGCGCTCGGTGACGCCGAGCCGACCCTGCCTACCAACGCTGACCGCCACGGATCAACGTGATCCACACCACGACGCGGGACGTCACCGAAGTGCACGACGCCCGGTGCTTGAGGAGCATTGTCCTCGGTCATCGGGTCTTGTTGTGCGCCGCCGTCGGGTCGGCCGCCCGCAGCGGAGCGAGGACCGGACCGACCCGGCGACCAGCGGCGGCGGCCGGAGGCCGCTCTTGACCAGAGAAGAGAAAGTCCTCACCGACTGCGAACCAGACAGCGAACCAGTCATGTGATCGGGGGCGTCTGCTCCAAATTGATGGAGGCCGTCGGTACGTTTTCGTTTACCGGCACAAGGTCTGGTCTATTGAAGGTCCTCTGTCGAGGACGCACGTTTCAGGACCTCATGCTGTGCGTAACGTTGTCCCCGCGTGAAGGCGGAGCCCTTTCCCCTCGCGAGGTGCGGTATTGGCCCTGGGAGTGTTAGGTGCCCCGCCTCGCCTGGGTTAGTCAGCTCGAACACCTGGTACCGGCCTTCAGCCCATCCACATGCCCTGCTCTGGGCGATGATCCCTGCCAACCGATGGTCGTCGGCGGCGCTGGAAGAGAGCAAGCGCTTTACCTCTGTATCCGTCCAGTCGACGTTGTCCGGGCGACGGCGAATCATGGCCACCTCCGGCTTGATCTCGCGGTCCGCATAGAAGGCGATGTATTTGATAGGTCGGAACGATCGACCGGCTTGACATACGTATGCACCGAGCACTTGGTAGAGCGGCCACGCGTTTTTCGATGCCACGACAACGGTGTCACGTGGAGTTAGTGGCCTCGTTACCTGCACGGTCGAGATCCGTTCGACGTCTACGAGCCATTCCTCGGCTTCCGGGTCAACCCAGCTGAGGACCTGCCGCATCTGACCAAGCCGGAAGGATACATCTTACCCTAGCAAGGAGTCGTGGTGCGCGAGTCTATTGCGGAAAATCCGGAGTGCCTCCAACACCGCTACGACGTCTTTCCGCTTGCCTGACGAATAAGGGAACGCCTTGTACAGGGCGTGGCGCCACAGTTCCTCGTTCTCGCTGTGCAGTAGCGCCGTCCAGAAGCCGAAGTCAACGCCAGCGATGATCTGGTCTCGGGTCTCCCGTTCACGGTTCTGATCTCGGAGACGTCGACGCACCTTTTCGATGCTCTCCGAGAAAGTCGCTTGATGTTTGCCGACTATCGGCAGTAAGAACCAGGGAATGAGGCGTTGCGCCTCACTGTAGTATGTCCGCATCTCGCGGTCCACCGCGTTGCGCACGATGACCTCGACGTAGTGGAACGCTTCAAAGCAGGCGGCCGCCAGGGCCGCGTTCCACTCATACAAGGCAACTGCCTGCTCGCGGTTGCCGCCGGTGGCGCTCAGGTAGGAGTTGAAGCGCCCCCCCTGAGATCAAGGACTCAACGACGAGCGGGTCGTGACTGGACGGCATATTGGATGGTAACGTCCGTCGTACAGGCCCCAGGTCCGCCTCTGCTCATGAGCATGCGCGTGGGGCTCTGCTGTGCTGGGTCTACCGGACGGTTGCGTCTACGTTCGTCATGGTGTCGATCAACCGGCTTGCCAAGTGGGTCGCACGGTCAGCAAGATTGCGCTTGCGGTGGAAGTACTTGGATACCGCGTCTAGTCGGCGAGTGAGGCAAGGGCGCGCAAGCAGCGTGGCCTTACGGTACCGAAGCCTAGGGAGCGCCGCGAGGAAGATCCCCACCCCTACTTGTGCTACCTCCCGAAGCGGCCACCGGATCCAGGGCAGCGGCCCTGGCCGCCGGAAACCCTGGGTGTGCTGCATTCGCCCGGGCCAACTGGGGGACTAGCGAGACGCCGTCGCCACGGACTAGCTAGCAGACCTTCCGGGTGTGCATGCCGGGCCGGTTCGATCAGTTCATGTCAGCCGTGCTGGTGAACAGGTCGTACGGGCAGATCCGCTGGTCCCTCGCTGCGGTGGTACGGTCGTGAGCAATCCTTCTGCTGACCGACCGACAATCAGCACCGACCCCGTCATCGGTCCAACCCGCAGGAGTCACCGTCGGGTGGTGATGACGACCTGCCAGGCGCACGGCGCGGTGGGCTTCACCAATCTGTTACTAACCAAAGAGGGCGGGTTCATCGTGCTGAACCCGCATGTCGGGAACTGTTGCGTGCTGCGGCTGGATGAGCAGGCCGCGACCGAGGTCTACCACCTTTTTGGGGAGTGGCTGGGGTATGAGCCGGTATCCGCAGCCGATGGCTGACCGGGCGAGGCGATCGGCTGCCGCGTATCCGGTCCCGCCACCGAGGCCATCAAGCAACCAGCCCCGACGACCAACGATTCGCTAGAAGGCCAGGTCCGGCAAAGTCGAAGGCTAGGTCCGGCAAAGTCAGTAAGATCGAGTCAAGTTTGGTGCTCGCGGGTCAGATCTGACAGGCGTAGCGTGGACGGCGCTCGCACCACAGCGCAACGACAGCGCACCTGACCTGCACACACGCACTTCTCGTCATGGTCAACACATCTAGGCGTAGCGAGTGGCGGCGGTTGGTCACTCTGACCGCGGGTCCTTGCGTGAGCCTGCCCGAAAACCGGAAGCCGACGAAGGACATGGCTCGTCGGGCTGGGGTGAAACCCCGTTAGCCATTTGACGCGGTGGAAATGGAAGGTCCCTTATCGGTCTGGCTGTCTCCTTGGTTCGCCTCTCCGCACCGCGCGGATCATCAGATTTTCAGCATGTTCACCAACATGTATGGCTCACCAGGAGCTGACCAGCGTCTTTGGACTGCGAAGACTTTGCCGCCGCGAGTGTGTCCAGTAGGAACCTACGGTCAAGCGGCGAGGTCACCAAGGTGCAGCATGACCGCCGTCGCACCCCGAGTGGCTCAGGACAGTGATGCGATGTCGCCGAGCACCCCGAACATCAGGCGCTGTCCTCCCGGCTGCACCGGCGGGGCTAGGTCGCCGGCCGGGGCCCCGATGTGCTCTATGTGCGTTTCGAGGGCGAGGGCCAGTTGATCAGCGTTCGAGCCAGTTCGTGCGGCTCCTCCCCGGCTAACCGGACGAACGTTTGCGTTGACCGGGCCGTAGCAAAGCCATGGGGAACGAGACGCGGCAGCCCTCAGCGCAAACGCTGGACTGGCTCTCCGCGCGACCCCACGGGCGCAGAATGGCCCGCTCAATCTGGGACAAGCTCGATGATCTAAGCGAGATGGTCACGATTCCGGCGCGGCGGTGGCAGGAGACCTCAGCGGTCACGGCACCGACCACCCGACCTCGCCGCATCCGAGCGAACCTTGAGCTAGTTGATCAACCGCAAACGTCGCGGCGGGGCGGCGATGCCGGCCTCGGCGGCCGATCTGGTCCTTGGAGATCCCCCGAGCAAGGCGAGATCTGTGGCCGGCACATCACGGGCGACCGCGGCACCCAGTGTGGCCCGCACGTCTAGGGCGGGGCCACCAGTCGAGCCTCCATCGGCCGGCTTACAGCCACATCTCGGCGTTCAGCGTAGTCACGCAACCGCTGCCCACACGGGCCAACAGCGGAACAGTTGTCCTCTTTCATCGAGCGTTACGGTGAGATACTAGGCTCACGGATGGCCCGAGGGACGTGCAATTTTGATCGTGGGGAGATGGGTTGTGGACCTCTGGCGCAAGAAGACGATCAAGCAGGCCATCAAAGACACCGAGGAGCCGATCTACCTGCTCCCGAAGCGGCTCGGTGCCCTCGAACTCACCATCTTCGGGGTTGGCGTGATCATCGGGGCCGGCATCTTCGTCCAAACAGGGCGGGGTGCGGGAGTGCAGGCGGGTCCGGCCATTGCATTGTCATTCTTGTTCGCGGGCATCGCCTGCGCGCTGACGGCGATGTGCTATGCGGAGTTCGCGAGCACCGTGCCGGTGGCCGGCTCCGCCTACACCTTTTCTTACGTCAGTCTCGGCGAGTTGGTGGCGTGGATCATTGGCTGGGACCTCATCCTGGAGCTTGCTCTCGGTGCGAGCACGGTGGCGGTCGGTTGGTCGGATTACTTCGCTGACGTGATGAAATCGGCCGGCGTCACCATCCCGAATTGGGCGTACGGCGGTGGACACAATATCATTGCCGCCGGGATTGTCCTTATACTCACCGGTGTAATATGCCTCGGGATCAAGGTCTCCTCGCAGGTCAACATCGTGATGGTTGCTATCAAGGTCGCCATCGTGATGTTCGTCATTATCGCAGGGTTGTTCTACATCAGGGCCAGCAACTATTCACCGTTCGTCCCGCCGTCCGGTTCCCCCGGTGCTGGAGGTACACAGAGCCCGCCGTCGCTACTGCAGTATATCGGTTTCTCGCACGGCTCGTTTGGCATCAATGGAATTTTCACCGGGGCCGCACTGGTGTTCTTCTCGTTCATCGGCTTCGACATTGTCGCGACCGCCGCGGAGGAGACGAAAAAACCGCAGCGGGACATGCCGATCGGCATCCTCGCTTCGCTTGCTATCTGCACCACGCTCTACGTCGCGGTGTCGCTCGTAGTCACCGGGATGGTGAAGTACACCAAAATTAAGGTCGCCGCACCGTTAGCTGAGGCGTTCCGCTCGGTGGGCGATCCAGGGTTCGCGACCGTGATCTCGGTAGGTGCCCTGTTGGGTCTGACGACGGTGATAATGATCCTACTGCTTGGACAAAGCCGACTCTTCTTCGCTATGAGCCGAGACCAGCTGATACCGCCCCGGTTCTCCGTTGTGAGCGAGCGGTTCCGCACCCCGATCCGAGCATCGCGCGCAGTAGGTCTCCTTGTTGCCATCATTGCGACGTTTGTGTCGTTCACAGACCTAACTGAGCTGGTCAATATAGGCACGCTGTTCGCATTTATCCTCGTCGCCTTCAGCGTCGTGGTGCTGCGCCACACGCGTCCGGACCTGCCCCGGGCGTTCCGATGCCCCGGCGTCCCAGTTGTCCCCATCCTCGCGGTGCTCGCGTCGTTCTACCTGATGCTCAACCTGCCTGTAGCCACCTGGATCCGGTTCATCGTTTGGATGGCCATCGGGATGGTCGTATACTTCTCTTACAGCATCAAGCGCAGCCGGCTTACCAACAACCCGAGCTAATTTCGAGAGGTCAACAACGCAGCCCGCAGCATTTGAACGTAATCAATACCCGGACCGCGGGTTTCCGAGCGCTCGGCCCAGCGAGCGTCGCAGACGTCCGGTTGTCCTTGGGTAAGATCGGATGCCGGATCTCGGCCCGGTCGGGAGGTCGGCCTTACCATCGAGTCAGAGTGATGCCAGCGCTGCGGGCGATGGCCTCGAACGTGACGACCGCCACGCCGACTGCATCTGGACCCGCTGTTCGTGCCAGTTGACTTCCCATCCAAGCCGACGACCCCCTGCGAACGCGTCACGCGCACAAACTCACTGATCTTCACCTTGAACCGCTTGGCGTTCCCGGGGATCAATGCTTGAAACCTAATAGCACTGCACGGCACCGGATGACTCCTTCTTGAAACCTGGGGCTGGATCCCTATCCACAGACGGTGGGCTCCGGTGTCGTGCGTCTCGTCCGGCGCGGCGACCCTGCGTCGGACGGGATGTCGATGAAGATCGTGTTTCGAGCCGTCCGCACGGTGATGTCTTCTTGCAACGTGAGCCGTCGAGCTCTGTCCAGAGACGGACACCCGTGCGGTGAGCTGGGGCCACGAACTGCTCATCGGATGTCGGGCCATCGAGCCCTTCTATTAGGGCGCTGCGTGTCCCTGCACGGGCTCACTGCTGGGTCAAGATTACGACATTGGAGGCATGCTTGACGGTTACCTGTGGTATCGACTGGGCGGAGAAACACCACGATGTGGCGTTGGTGGACGAGGCGGGGAAGTTGGTTGCCAAGCGGCGCATCACCGATGATGTGGCCGGCTACCGGCAGCTGCTGGAGCTGCTCGCCGAGGTCGGCGACAGCGCCGAGGAGCCGATTCCGGTCGCGATCGAGACCGCGCGTGGGCTGTTGATCGCGTGTCTGCGCACGACGGGCCGGAGGGTGTACTCGATCAACCCGATGGCCGTGGCTCGGTATCGGGAGCGGCACGCGGTAGCTCGGGCGAAGTCCGATCACGTTGACGCGATGGCGTTGGCGAACATTCTGCGTACCGACGCCGACGCGCACCGGCCGTTGCCGGCGGACTCCGAGCTGGTCCAGGCGATTGCGGTGCTGGCTCGGGCGCAGCAGGACGCGGTGTGGAACCGTGGGCAACTGTCCAACCAGCTGCGCTCGCACCTCAAGCAGTACTTCCCGGCCGCGCTGGCCGCGTTCCAGATCCGCGGCGTCGGCTTGGATTCCCGCGAGGCCCGGGCGGTGCTCGCGGTGGCGCCCGATCCGGCTGCGGCGGCGAAGCTGAGCGTCGCGCGGCTGGGGTCGGTGCTGCGCAAGGCCGGGCGGCAACGCAACATCGATGCGTGGGCGCAGCGGCTGCGCGCCATCTTCACCGGCGAGTACTTGCGTCAGCTGCCGGCGGTGGAGCAGGCGATGGGTCGCCAGACCCTGGCGCTCGTCATGCAGCTCGACGCCGCGTGCCGCGCCGCTGACGACCTCGCCGAGGCTGCGGCGGCGGCGTTCGCCGAGCATCCGGATGCGGAGATCCTGACCAGCTTCCCTGGGATCGGGCCGGTCACCGGCGCCCGGGTGCTGGGTGAGATCGGTGACGACCGGGCCCGGTTCCGCGACGCGCGCGGGTTGAAGTCCTACGCCGGCTCGGCGCCGATCACCGTGGCCAGCGGCAAGAGCCTCGTCGTGCGCAACCGCAAGGTAAAAAACCAGCGGCTCGCCGCGGCCGGCTACGTGTGGATCTTCGGTCACTGCCGTCGCGGGAGATCAAGGAACTCTACGACCGGCGTCGTGAGGCTGGTGACCGGCACGCGGCGGCCATGCGCAACCTGTTCAACAGGCTGTTGGGTTGCCTGCACCACTGCCTGCAAACCGGGCAGACCTTCGACCCAGTCAAGGCGTTTCCCCGCACCGAGAACCGCCTCGAGCCGGTCGCTGCTTGACAGTTAGCAAGATCGGATGTCTGTGGATGAGCAAGATCAACGGAGGGTCGTACCCTCCCGATCATCCTGAGGTCCTCAAACGAGATCGGCGTGGCAACGCCGGTCGGGAAGGTAGGACCCATGTTCGCCGTAGTTCCGAGCCCGCAGGACAGGACGTACGCAGTGGGAGCGTCGAGCTGGATGAGTCCTCGTCGTTGATCGATCAGATCGTGCGCGAGGGCGCGCAGCGGATGCTGGCCCAAGCGCTGGCGGCTGAGGTCGAGGAGCGCATCGCTCGGTTCGCCGACGAGCGTGACGAGGCGGGCCGTCGGCTGGTGGTGCGCAATGGCTACCACGAGCCGCGGGAGGTCTTGACCAGCGCCGGCGCGGTGCAGGTCCACGCGCCGCGGGTCAACGACCGCCGAGTCGATCCCGACACCGGCGAGCGAGCGCGGTTCACCTCGGTGATCCTGCCGCCGTGGTGCCGCAAGACCCCGAAGATCAACGAGGTGTTGCCGCTGTTGTACCTGCACGGGCTGTCCAGCGGGGACTTCGGGCCCGCGTTGGGACAGTTCCTTGGTTCGTCGGCGGGACTGTCCAGCTCGGTGATCACTAAGCTCACCGAGACCTGGCGCGCTGAGCAGCACGCCTTCGCCGCCCGGGACCTGTCCGGCGTGGATTACGTGTACCTGTGGGCCGATGGGGTCCACGTCAACATCCGCCTGGAGGAGCACACGCTGTGCCTGCT
Source organism: Pseudonocardiales bacterium (assembly GCA_023252195.1). Lineage (GTDB taxonomy): Bacteria > Actinomycetota > Actinomycetes > Mycobacteriales > Pseudonocardiaceae. Next base: position 4,989 of record JAHEXI010000004.1, on the reverse strand, counting down.
GGTGTTGATCGGCGTGCGCTCTGATGGGCGCAAGGAGCTCGTGGCGCTGGCCGACGGGTACCGGGGGTCCACTCCAGTCTTGGGCCGGTTTGCTGCGCGATTGCGCCCGGCGCGGGATGCGCGCCCCGGTGCTGGCGATCGGCGATGGCGCACTGGGGTTCTGGGGCGCGCTACGCGAGGTCTTCCCGGCCACCCGAGAGCAACGTTGCTGGTTCCACAAGATCGCCAACGTGCTCGCCGCGCTGCCGAAGTCGGCGCATCCGGGGGCGAAGAAGGCCCTCGCGGAGATCTGGAATGCCGAGGACAAGGACCACGCCCGCGCCGCGGCCAAGGCCTTCGACGCCGCCTACGGCGCCAAGTTCCCGAAAGCCACCGCGAAGATCACCGATGATCTCGACGAGCTGCTCGCCTGTTACGACTATCCCGTCGAGCACTGGGTTCACCTGCGCACGACAAACCCGATCGAGTCGACCTTCGCGACCGTCCGGCACCGGACCAAGATCACCAAGGGTCCCGGTTCACGAGCCGCCGGGCTCGCGATGGCGTTCAAGCTCATCGAGGCCGCGCAGGCCCGCTGGCGCGCTGTGAACGCGCCCCACCTCGTCGCGCTTGTCCGGGCCGGGGCTCGGTTCGAGGCCGGCAAGCTCGTCGAACGACCCGACACCGAACCCCTCGACGCCACCGCCGAGGCGGCTGCCTAAAAGATCTTGATCCACAGGTCTTGACAATTGCTCGTTCCCGGGATCCCGTCGTCACTGAAGCCCTTACTTGTACGGTCTGATCAACAGCAGCCAGCAGATCATCCTCGGGACACCTCGGAGGATCTCACGACACCCCGATAGACTGCCCGCGTGGCGCGGGTGGTGTGTGTGCATGGGGTGGGCCAACAGCACGAAACTGCGGACACCTTGCATGCGCTGTGGGGGCCGGCGTTGTGTGGCGGAGTGCAGCTGGCCGGGGGTCAGTTGATGGAGCGGGAGATGCGGTGTGCAGCCTTCGGGGATCTGTTCCGCCGTCCGGGTCGTCCTTTAGCAGTGGGGGACGCACTGGTTCGTGCGGAGGATTTGGACGAGTTCGAGCGGGAGATGCTTGCAGGGTGGTGGGTCGAGGCGGCTCGCAGCGATCCGGGTGTTATTGCTCCCGGAGCGCGGACTTTGGCGCGCGCGCCGCAGAGTGTACAGGCCGCATTGCGGGCGTTGAGTGGGTCACGGTTTTTCGCCGCGGTCGGCCAGCGGGCGTTGTTGGGTGATGTGCGGCAGGTCCGTGAGTACCTATGCAACCCTGAGGTTCGCCGAGAGGTCAGAGGGCGGGTGGCGAAGGCTGTAGGGGATGACACTCGGGTCTTGGTGGGACATTCGCTTGGATCGGTGGCGGCTTACGAAGCGTTGTGCGCCAACGCGGACTGGCCGGTGCGGGTGCTGGTTACGCTCGGGTCACCACTGGGGATCGCGAATCTGATCTTCGACCGGCTGGAGCCGACCCCTCGGTCGGCCAAGGAGGCCGGGTCGGATCCGCGGGGGCACTGGCCAGGGCTAGACCGGATCTGGATCAACATCGCAGACAAGGCAGATGTGGTGGCTTTGGTCAAGGATCTACGCCCATGGTTTGGACCACATGTGGACAGCTGGATTGTTGACAATGGTGTCCATGCTCACGACGCCAGGCCCTATCTAACTGCGGTCGAGACGGGTCGGGCCGTTCTTGCGGGATTGGTTAGCGGGTGATCACGCGGTGAATGAAGCCGGCGGAAGCGAAGTGATCGCGGGGCGCCGTTTCTTGCTGACGTGCGCGATGACGCACTATAAGCACTGCGAGGATTGGAACCGAGAAGAGCTCATCGAAGACGTGGAACGGGTGAAGCGGCTGTTGTGTGGCGAGTTCCTGCCGGCTCAAGCACGCTATGAGCATGTTGATTTACTGGGGAACAGCCCCACGTCAGTTCAGTTACTGGATCGGCTTCGTGATTTTTGCACCAGCTCAAACCGGCGTACTGATGACTACCTGGTAGTGTACTTGACAGGGCACGGGGAAATCCTCGAAGACGGCGATTACGTCCTGCTGGCCTCCGACACTCAACCGTTGGATCTGCAGCACCGCACCGTTCCCGCATCGGAGATCGCGAAGAAGGCTTTGGCCGGCACTAAGGTGCGACGTCTACTCCTGATGCTGGACACCTGCTACGCAGCTAGGGGCTCGGAAGGCCTCGGGACGCGGGCGCTGCGCGACATCGATCGACTCCCGGAGTTCGACGAGAAAACTAGCCAGGTGGGCAGCCACGGGATCGCCGTAGTGGCTTCTACCTGCCCGTATCAGGAGGCCGCCCCTGGAGCCTTCAGCAAGTGCCTGGAACGCGCGGCCGGGGACGTGGCGGCGGCTGGCTACGCTCCGCCCACCCTGCAGGTGGGAGCCCTGATCAGCTCAATCAATCAGGACAAAAAGAAGCCGAGTTGGCAGTCCGCAGTATGCCATCTACTGGGATTGCGCAACGGCGAGCCGGCGTTTCTGGTTAACCCTCGACATAGGGCCCAGCTGCGCGGCGTAGACCTGCTGGAGCAGGACCGCCACGCCGAACGACAACAGAAACGTGCCCATCACCAACCACAGCAGGACGATCTTCGAGAAGTCTTTGAGACCCCGTGGTTCACCGGGCGGCATCGTGCTCTGGCTGACCTGCGTGGCTGGCTAACTGATTTGACGAATGACTACCGCGCATGTGTAGTGACTGGGGATCCTGGCTCCGGGAAGACTGCTCTGCTTGGGTTGATCGCGGAGTTGTCCAACCCTGATCGTGCACCTAGCGTTCCACGACGGGGACTGCCAGCCGGCTTCCAGGTCCCAGAGGATGCGGTCGCCGAGGCGATCTACGCGCGTACCCTGACCACCAAGCAGGTTCGTGACCGTATCGCAAGCGGCGCCGGACTGCGCGGTGAGTCTTTGCAGGAACTCATCGATGAACTCAACCAGGATGCTGGTGGAACGCCGATCGTGGTGCTGGTTGATGCGCTAGATGAAGGGGCCGACCCCACCGACCTGATCACCGGCCTGCTCACCCCTCTGATTCAACACTGCCATGGTCGCATCCGACTACTACTGGGCACCCGGCGGCACTCACTGAAGAAGCTGCTGGGGACGTCCGATGGCGGCTACTACCAGCTGATCGACCTGGACAACGAGACTTACGCGGACCCGGCCAGCATCCGCACCTACGCGAAACAAATTCTGCTATCGAAAGATTCTCTGGATAGCACCTACAAGCCCTCGGGTATCTACCAGACCGCATCGAAGACTGTAGTGGACGGCGTAACCGGAGCGATCGGAGCTGCTGCGGGGAACTCGTACCTCGTTGCCCGGATCACCGCGACCACCGAAGCCACAGCTGTCACTTTACCCGATTTTACTGACCCAGGCTGGCAGGCTAGCCTTCCACGCCTAGCTGGGGAAGCGATGCGACGCGACCTGCAGGTGCGGCTGGGTGAAAAGGCAGCAAAGGCGGCGCACCTGCTGGTTCCCCTAGCCTACGCGCAGGGCAGTGGGCTCCCCTGGGAAGATATCTGGCCTCGCCTGGCGAACGCCTTGAGCCCCGGCCACCAGTACAGCAGCGACGATTTGGTGTGGCTACGCACCGCCGCCGGCTCATATGTCGTCGAAGACCTTGCCGACCGCGGGTCGGTTTATCGGCTCTACCATCAAGCCCGGGTTGAGCACTTACTCGAAGGGCGAAACCAGACCGCCGACCAGCAAACCATCGCCGAGACGCTGCTCACGCAAGTTCCAACGCGCGAAGGTGGGCAACCCGACTGGGCCGCAGTCCACATATACACCCGCACGCACCTGGCCACCCACGCCGCGCGCGCCAGGTGCCTCGATACCCTTCTCACCGATCCCGGCTTTCTTCTCGCCGCGTCGCGCCCGCAACTGCTCGACAGTCTGGACACCGTAGACTCGTTGCCTGGTCGGGCAGTGGCCGACGCCTACTGTCGGGCCGCACGCCACCTACGCGGCAAGCCCAGCCAGGAACATCCCTCCTACCTGCAGCTCGCTGCCCGGTATGGTCAAGCATCTAATCTGGCTAATGCACTCGATGCCCATGTACTTCCCAGCACTTGGTCTGCGCGATGGGCATCCTGGCGGTATCAACCACCGCACCAAACCCTCACGGGCCACACGCAGCCAATCAACACGGTGGCGGTGGGTGAGCTAAAAGGCCGCCCGGTGGTGATTTCCGGAGGCGACGACGGCACGGTGCGGGTGTGGGATTTAACCACAGGGGCCCCGATCGGTGACCGGTTCACCGGCCACACTTGGTCAGTGACTGCGGTGACAGTCGGTAGGCTGAAAGGTAGTCCAGTGGTAATCTCCACCGGCTTGGATCGCACGGTACGAGTGTGGGACCTGGCCAAAGGAACCCCGATCGGTGACCCATTCACCGGCCACGGTCGGCCAGTGACAGCGGTGGCGGTGGGCGAACTGGAAGGCCGCCCGGTCGTCATCTCCGGCAGCGACGACCGCACAGTACGAGTCTGGGACCTGGCCAAAGGAACCCCGATCGGTGACCCATTCACCGGCCACGGTCGGCCAGTGACAGCGGTGGCGGTGGGCGAACTGGAAGGCCGCCCGGTCGTCATCTCCGGCAGCGACGACCGCACAGTACGAGTCTGGGACCTGGCCAAAGGAACCCCGATAGGCAAGCCATTCACCGGCCACACCGATCAAGTGACAGCGGTGGCGGTGGGCGAACTGGAAGGCCGCCCGGTCGTCATCTCCGGCAGCGACGACCGCACAGTACGAGTCTGGGACCTGACCAAAGGAACCCCGATAGGCAAGCCATTCACCGGCCACACCGATCAAGTGACAGCGCTGGCGGTAAGTGAACTGGAAGGCCGCCCGGTCGTCATCTCCGGCAGCGACGACCGCACAGTACGAGTCTGGGACCTGACCAAAGGAACCCCGATAGGCAAGCCATTCACCGGCCACACCGATCAAGTGACA
>JAHEXI010000017.1 GCA_023252195.1 Pseudonocardiales bacterium | reverse complement strand
CAACGCACCCAACTCGGCGACCAACGCGGCATCACTGTCTTGCCACACCGCCGCCGCCGACATGACCCAATTCTACAATGAGGCACCGACAGAGCCCGGCCCAAACGTCGGCACCCAGACGTCAAAGTTGAGCAGAATAATTCGCTGTCAGTGAACGCGATAGGGCAACGGAGGCGTATCGGCTCCGGACTGTTCCGGCACGCCACGGTACTCACCGCGGCTGAGCAGCTCTTCCGGATGACGGTGATCGTCCTTACCCTTGAGAGGTGGCCGCTACCTGGCCGCTGACCGGACGGGCCGAGGAGCTGAGTCTGATCGGCGAGCTGCTCCATAGTCGGAATGGGCCGCTCGGGGTGGTTTTGGCTGGAGCGGCGGGAGTGGGCAAGACCCGGCTCGCCCGGGAGGCCCTGGCGGTGGCTCAGCAATGCGGCGCGCGTACCCGGTGGGCGGCGGCGACGGCCTCGGCGCGAGCATGGCCGTTGGGCGCGTTCGCCGCCATGCTGGGAGTTGTCGGTCCGGATCCGGCTCGATTGCTGCGCCAGGCCAGCGCCGCGTTGCTGGCCGGTGCCGGGCGGGCCGGCGTGATCGTCGGAGTCGACGATGCGCATCTGTTGGACGAACTGTCCGCGACGCTGGTGCACCAGTTGGTGCTGCGCCGGGCGGCGAGGGTGGTCCTGACGCTGCGAACCGGAGAGACGCCACCGGATGCTGTGACGGCGTTGTGGAAAGACGGGCACCTGACTCGACTGGAGCTGCAACCGCTGTCCCAGGAGGAAACCGCCGCTTTGGTAGAGGCCAGGCTGGATGGCCCACTGGACAGCGCCGCTGCCCGCCGGCTGTGGTCGGTGACCCAGGGAAATGCGCTGTATCTACGGCAGCTGGTCGACGGCGAGCTGGAAGCTTGCAAGCCCGGCTGGCTCACCCCCTTTATGGTGAGGTTCGCCGGGCCCGGATGGGCATGTTGCATGCTCGGCGGTTGCGTGGTCGGATCGCCCGCGCCATGGCCGATTACGGCGGTAGGCGGGCTGGTGACACCTTGCGGCGTGCCCTGTTGACCCTGGACTCCGATCTGCCGCCTGATCCGGTACTGCTCACCGACGCTGCTCGCCGCGCGACTGAGCTGGGTGATCTCGGGCTGGCGGAACGGATTGCGCGGGCCGCGGTGGCGGCTGGCGGCGGGTTCGAGCCGCGGCTGCTGCTAGGCAACGCGCTGCACTGGTCTGGTCGGGCGGTCGAGGCCGATACCGAGCTGGCCCCACTCGCCGAGCTGGCCCGCACCGACGCCGAGCGCGCCGAAGCAACCATTCCCCGAGTGGCCGCCCTATTTGTCACTCTCGGGCGTCCCGGTGAGGCCGAGGGGCTGCTCGACGCCGTCGCCAGCGTCGTCTCCGAGGATGCCGCCGTCCTGGAACTGGCTGGGATACGCACGGTGCTCGATGCCTTCCTCGGCCGGACTGTCCACGCCGCTGAAGCAGCCGCTGCGGTACTCGCTCAGTCGCAATGCTCCCCGCCCGCGGCACAGCTGGCGACGTGGGGTCTGGCCGCGGCCTGCGCGGGGCTGGGCCGCCTCGACGGGCTTGACGAGCGAGTGCAGTGGATCGACGCCCGCGCCGATTCATTCGAGATTGGGCTGCACCAGGCGGCCGTCATCGCGTGGGTGCGGGGGCTGCTGCTGGCCGGTCTGCTGGACCAGGCGGAGCACGCCGCGCGGCGTTACCGCGAGCGTTGCCAGGACACCGCCGGAATCGGCGATATGATCACCAGTGCCATGTGCGCGGCGGTGGCCCAGTCCCGCGGACAAGTCAAAACTGCGGCACGGTGGTTCCGTCAGTCCCTCGCCGGACACGGCAGCGCGTTCACGCTGCTCTTTGACCTCCCAGGCGCGCTGGGGATGGGTGATGACGCGACGTCAGCACGCCAGGCCTTCGGGGATATGGCGGCCGCATGGAACCCGTCGTTCGTATTTCTGGAACCTGAAATGCTGCTCGCCCAAGCGTGGGTGGCCGCCGCCGAGGGTTTGACCAGCCAGGCTGTGGCGCGCAGTCACCACGCCGCTGAGCTGGCCAGAGCACAGAACCAACCAGCTGTGGAGGTGTTCGCGCTGCACGCCGCTGTCTGCTTCGGTGACCGCACGGTGGCCGACCGGCTCGCCGAGCTGGCCACCCAGGCCGACGGGCCCCGTGCTCCCGCAGCGGCCGCACACGCCGCCGCCCTGGCCGCCGACGACGGCGCAGCACTACACGCCGCCTCGGTCCAACTCGAAGAAATGGGCGCGCTGCTGCTAGCCGCCGACGCCGCCGCCCAAGCCGCCACCGCACACACTCGCCATCAAAGGCGCGGCTCCGCGCAAGCCGCCACCACCCGCGCCCACCGGCTAAGGCAGGCCTGCGAAGGCGCCCGCACCCCCGCGCTAGCCACGCTGGCCACGCCACTGCCACTGCCACTGCCACTGACCAGCCGAGAACGCGAGATCGTCACCCTGGCCGCCGGTGGACTGTCCAACCGTCAAATCGCCGACCGGCTCGTCGTCTCCGTCCGCACTGTCGAAGGCCACCTCTACCGGGCCTGCGCCAAACTCGGCGCCTCCGACCGCGCCGAACTCGCTGCCCTGCTCAGCGGCGGCTGAACGGCTATGGCTGTCACCTGGCCGCTCACCGGGCGCGCCGAGGAGCTGAGTCTGATCAGCCGGCTGACCCGTCGTCAGGATGGGCCAGCCGGGGTGGTGCTGGCCGGCGCGGCTGGAGTCGGCAAGACCCGGCTGGCTCGGGAAGGCTTGGCGCTCGCTGAGCAGCAAGGTGCGTCAACCCGCTGGGCGGTGGCAAACGGCTTCGGCGCGGACCGTGCCGCTGGGTGCATTCGCGGCGACGCTGCGGGCTCTGGGCCCGGATCCGGCCCGGCTGGTACGTCAGGCCACCGATGCGTTGCTAGCCGGTGCCGGTAAGGCTGGCGTGATCGTCGGAGTGGACGATGCACACCTGCTTGATGAGCTGTCCGCGGTTCTGGTTCACCAGCTGGTGCTGCGGCGGGCAGCGGGTGTGGTGCTCACGCTGCGCACTGGGGAGACCGCGCCGGACGCGGTGACGGCGTTGTGGAAAGACGGGCACTTGCCTCGGCTGGAGCTGCAGCCGCTGTCCGCCGGCGAGACCGCCACCCTGGTCGAGACCAGGCTTGGTGGACCGGTGGACTCCGTCGCCGCGCGGCGGTTGTGGTCGATCACCCGAGGCAATGCGCTGTACCTGCGGCAGCTGGTCGACGGTGAGCTGGAATCGAGGCGGTTGCGTCAGGTCGCAGGGGTGTGGCAGTGGAAAGGGAAGCCCGAGCTGTCGCCTGGGCTGGTGGAGCTGCTGTCGGCCAGGATCGGTCAACTACCTGATGCCCGGCGAGACGTCCTGGAGGTGCTGGCCTTCGCTGAACCGCTGGAGGTGTCGCTGCTAAGCCGGTTGACCGACGCGGTCGCGGTGGAGAAGGTCGAGGCCCGCGGTCTGATCGAGGTATATCCGGATGGTCGGCGCCTGGAGACCAGGCTGGCCCACCCGCTCTACGGCGAGGTGCAACGGGCGCGGATCGGGACGCTGCACGCTCGGCGGCTGCGCGGTCGCCTCGCCGGCGCGTTAGCTGCCACCGGCGCCCGGCGAGCCGGTGACACCCTGCGCCGGGCGTTGTTGGCGCTGGAATCCGACCTGCCACCGGATCCCGCGTTGCTCACCGCCGCCGCCCGCCGGAGTACCGAGCTGGGAGATCTCGCGCTGGCTGGCCGGATCGCCCGGGCCGCGGTGGGCGCCGGCGGCGGTTTCGAGCCGCGGCTACTGCTGGGTAATGCACTGACCTGGTCTGGCGGGCCGGCCGAGGCTGATACCGAACTGGCCAAGCTGGATGCCCTGGTTAGCACCGACGCCGAGCGAGTCCAGGCGGCGATTCCCCGGGTGGCCGCGTTGGCCTGGGGACTGGCCCGTCCCGCGGAAGCCGAGACCGTGCTCGATGCCACCGGCAACGCCATCTCCGATGACGCCGCCGTCCTGGAGCTGGCCGGCATGCGCTCAGTAGTTGACGCCTCGCTCGGCCGATCGGTGCGGGCCGCTGAGGCGGCCGCCGGGGTGCTCGCCGATCCACGATGCTCCCCCGCCGCCGAGGAGCTGGCAACCTGGGGTCTCGTCGCGAGCTGCGGGGCGCTGGGCCGCCTCGACGGGCTTGCCGAAAGAGTGCAACGAGTCGATGTGCGCGCCGACGCATTCGAGACTGGGCTGCTCCAGGCGGCCATGATCGGAGCGTCATGGGTCCGGGGGCTGCTCCTCGCGGGCCTGATCGACCAGGCCGAGCAGGCTGCCCAGTGGTACCGCGAGCGCTGCCAGGACACCCCCGGCGTTGGAGAGTTGCTCACCGGCACCATGTGCGGGGCAGTGGCCCAGTCCCGCGGCCTGGTCAAGACCGCGGCCCGCTGGTTCCGTCAGGTCCTCGGCGCAAATGGCAACTGGTCGACGCCTTCGCTGCTCACGGATCTCCCCGGGGTGCTTGGGATGACCGGTGAGGCTAGCGCGGCCCGGCAAGCCCTCCAGGAGATGACGGCCGCGCTGAATCCGGCGCACGCCGTCTTGGATCCAGAGGTGTTACTCGCTGGGGGTTGGGTCGCCGCCGCTGAGGGCACCGTCAGCGAAGCCGTTGCGCTGGCCCGGCAAGCGGCGCAGCTGGCCGCGTCGCAACACCAACCCGCCACGGAAGTGGTGGCTCTGCACACCGCGGTCTGTTTCGGTGACCGCACCGTAGCCGGCCGGCTTGCCGAGCTCGCCACCCAAGTCGACGGGCCCCGCGCTTCCGTTGCGGCCGCGCACGCTGTCGCCCTGGCAACGGACGACGGCGCGGCGCTGCACGCCGCCTCGGTACGACTCGAACAGATGGGCGCGCTGCTGCTAGCCGCCGACGCCGCCGCCCAAGCCGCCACCGTGCACACCCGCCAGGACCGTCGCGGCTCCGCCCAGGCCACAGCCACCCGCGCGCGACGGTTGGGGCAGGCCTGCGAGGACGTCCGCACCCCCGCGCTGGCCGCGCTCGCCGCGCCCCTGCCGCTGACCCAGCGAGAACGGGAGATCGTTACCCTGGCCGCCGGGGGACTGTCCAACCGCCTGATCGCCGAGCGGCTGACCCTGTCAGTCCGCACCGTCGAGGGCCACCTCTACCGGGCCTGTTCCAAACTCGGCGCCTCCAACCGCGCCGAACACGCTGCCCTGCTCCGCGGCGACTAAACCCCGACCTCCGGCCCGAAGTGAGTAGTCGACTACTCGCATGGCCGCCTCCAGGCGAGCGCATCCTGGTGCCAGGTCCGGAATAAGGAGGATAGCGATGACTAGTGGCACGTCGACGGCGGTGGAAGAGCACATTGTAGTGGCGGCGCCCGCCGCGGAGGTTTTTACTGCGGTGGCCGACGTACGCCGGATGGCCCGCTGGAGCCCCGAATGTTTCGCGGTATGGATCTGGCGCAGGCAAAACGGCACACCAGCCCGGTTTATCGGGTGGAACAGGAACGGGCCGTTCATCTGGTTCAGCTCATGCCAGGTGCGGGTGGCGGATCCGGGAGATGAGCGACGAGGTCGCGATGGTCGATGTCGACGGTTGCCCAGGCGACGATCCGAGCGCTCGGCAGCGGCGGCGCGCGGAGGCGATCCGACGCTTGCCAGGGGCTTACTCATTGGCCTTGCGGCTGCGCGACGCCGGCCTGACCGACGAGCTCATCGCTGAGTGCCTGGCCATGCAACCCCAAGCGCTGGACCCGCTGTTGCATGTCGCCGAGGCGAAGCTAGCCACGATGTTAGGCAGTGAGCAGGACGAATGAGGTCTATTAGCTGACGGTGATGGTCCCTAACCCGGGAGTGTGGCCGGCACCTGGCCGCCGACCGGATGGGTTGAAAGAGCTTTCACATGAGCGAACCCCAGACATCAGGAGGGCACCTCGACCTCCTGCACACCCACCCCCTGATCGAGGAGATCCTCGAAGGCCATCGTGGCCACGCCCGGGGTGGAACTATCTGGAACCTTCCATCCGCACCATGGAATCCTGGCTGCAGCGCACCGGACGCGGCCGCTGGGCTGACGAGCTTGCGGTAATCGTCGCGAAGCATCATCACCTGACCGCCTACCGCGGCCGCCATGCGGAGCTCGCCGAGGCTTTCCGGCGGGCGGATCTCAACGATTTGAGCCAGGGATTCATCCGCTCCCGGATGCCTCGCGAACACGTGCGCGCGGTGCGCGCGTCGATTGACGTGGGCGTCTTTTTCACTCGCACCGTGCCACGGGCCATCGTGCGACACCTGGCCCGCCACCCGCTGGACCCGCTGCCCATTGTGCGCGCCCGCCGTGCGCTCCGGCAGGCCGGACACGACGGCGCGGACCGTTAACCGGGCTGCAGCGTCCCGCGAAGCAGTGGCCTGACCAACGATGAGCTCTACCGGCTGCTGGTAGTGGTCTCTACCCTCTGGGTATGGCCCCGACGTGGCCGCTGACCGGGCGGGCCGAGGAGCTGAGTGTGATCAGCGGGCTAATCTGTCGCCGGAATGGGCCCGCCGGGATCGTGCTGGCCGGGGCCGCTGGGGTAGGCAAGAGCCGATTAGCCCGGGAGGCGCTGGCGGCAGCGCAGCGGCGAGGCGCGCTGACCCGGTGGGCGGTGGCCACTGCCTCGGCGCGGGCGCTGCAGCTGGCGCGTTCGCGGCGACGCTGGGAGTGGTCGGCCCGGATCCGGCACGGTTGGTTCGCCAAGCCAGCGACGCGCTGCTGGCCGGCGCCGAAAAAGCCGGGGTGATCGTCGGGGTGGACGATGCGCACCTGCTGGATGACCTGTCTGCGACGTTGCGAGGTGCAACGGGCCCAGATCGGCATGCTGCACGCTCGTCGACTGCGCGGTCGCATCGCCCCGCGTCCTGACCGCCACCGGAGGGCGACGAGCCGATGACACCCTGCGCCGCGCGGTATTGACACTCGGCTCCGACTTCGCGCCGAATCCGGTACTACTCACCGACGCTGCCCGCCGCGCCACCGAACTCGGCGACCTGGCGCTGACCGAACGACTCGCGCGGGCCTCGGTGGCCGCTGGCGGCGGGTTCGAGCCGCGACTCATCTTGGGCAATGCGTTGGCTTGGTCTGGCCGGGGAGCGGAGGCCGACACCGAATTCGCCGTGGCCGGATCCTTGCCCGTAACGACGCCGAGCGAGCCCACGCAGCGGACCGGGTGGCCGGGCGGACGCATACTTGCAGCGTGTCGGCTCCCGTGCCGATCCCGGGCGGCATCAAGCGACTCTCGTCGTGTTGTTGTGGCTGAGGGGGTTTCTCCTGGCTGGCGTGCTGGACAGGGCCGAGGACACTGCGCGGCGGTACCGCGAGCGTTGCCAGGACACCCCCGGACCCGCGGATGTGGTGACCCGCTTCATGTGTGCGGAGGTGGCGAGATCCCACGGACAGGTCAAGACCGCGGCACGCTGGTGCCGTCAAGTCATCGCAGGCATCCATGGCGCAGATTTCGGCGGCGTGTCGTTCCTCGCGTTGGTGAGCCTCACCAGCACTCTCGGGATGGCCGGTGACGCGACCTCCGCACGCGCCGCCGCCCAAGCCGCCGCCGCACACACTCGCCAGGACCGGCGCGGCTCCGCGCAAGCCGCCGCCACCTGCGCTCACCGCCTGGCGCAAGCCTGCGAAGGCGCCCGCACCCCCGCGCTGGCCACGCTCGCCGCGCCACTGCCGCTGACCGGCCGAGAACGAGAGGCCGTCACCCTGGCCGCCGGTGGGCTGTCCAACCGCCAGATTGCCGACCGGCTCGTCGTGTCGGTCCGCACCGTCGAGGGCCACCTCTACCGGGCCTGCGCGAAACTCGGTGCCTCCGACCGCGCTGAGCTCGCCGCCCTGCTCCACGGCCACTAAACCCCGGGCTATGCGTAGCACTGCTACACCGTCCGACCCGCGATTGCCTTGCCCCGGTCTTTCCGCCTAATCGGTCACGCGATCATACGCGACGCAGCTGATTCGAGTAGCCGACTACTCGCATCGCCGCGCCGCGCCGCTCGTACCTTTGTGATCGGTACCCGTGGGAGCCAGGGCCCGACCTCAGCTCCGACGCCGAGGCTCAGATTGGAATGGAGGCGAGACAATGGCGAAGCAACGCGCATGGCGCCTCATCGCATTGGTGAGCAGCTGTACCGGCTTGACCGCGTCAGTGCTGGCCTGTTCCACCGCTCCGGCTGAATCCACCGCCGAGGCGGCGGCGGCAATACGCCAAGAAGAAACGTCCTGGATCAAGGACCTCGGGGCCCGGCAGATCGACGCCACCATTTCCTACTACGGCGACGGAGCGGTCCTGCTGGCACCCAACGCTCCGATCGCCCAGACCAAAGAGCAGATTCGGCAGACCTGGATGCAGGCATTCGCGTCTGTTCCGGCTGGGGCGACCTTCTCTGCAGAGACCAGCAAGGTAGAAGTGTCCCGCTCCGGCGATCTGGCCTACGCCATAGGAACCTACGCGTTCGCCAATCCTCCGATCGACAGGGGAAAGTTCTTCGACGTCTGGAAGAAGCAGGCCGATGGGTCATGGAAGGCAGTGGTCAGCACCTTCAACTCCGACCTACCTGCCGCGCCGCCTGCGAAGTGATCAGGTCCCTCGGTAGCTGACTCGTCCGGCCCGGCGGGAACCACCAGCGGCGCTGCGTGCGCGCCACGTGCGCCGACTTCGCGATGGCGGCGAGGGTTGGCACGTGCCATGATCGCCGGAACTGAGTGATGGCAGTGCGATTTTGCACGGTTACCGCTCACTTTCGACGATCTTGAGAGCTAGCTAGTGGCAAGACGAGTAGGGAACAGCCTCTGGGATGTCGCCCAACGCACACAAAGCGCGATCACCCTTCACCCAGACGGCTGCTTGGCCAGCGCACTTCAGTGTTCCGCGCAGCGGTTGTCGTCTCGAGGCTGCCGCGGGTATAGCGTCTGCGGGCCGGGCGGGTACGCCGGGCCCATCTGAAGAAGCCGACAAGGAGGTGTAATGATCGAACGAGAGCCCCTGCGGTCCGACCTGCCAGAGCTGGGCTACCCGGATCATCCCCGAGGTGGTTCGGCGGCCTGGGCCCTGCTGGCGGTGGGCGCGATTCTGCTTACCGCCATCCTTCTGACGGTACAGTGGGTGGCTGGACCCTGGTAGAAAGCGATTCAATCACCACACCCAGATCACTGCGGAAAGGCTAACCAGGGTCGCACTGACTGCCAGCAGCGCCCAGGCAGCAGCCCCACCGCTGGGATCATCGGAACGGTCCAGCTCCGGTAGATCGGACGCGATGCGCTCCGGTTCGATCATGATTCCTCCTCGTCGACCCGTCGATGCGGGCCGCGCAGGCAAGCCTTGATGCATGAATTAATATCACGTTGACGTGCATCATTGTTGCTGGAGAACGAAAATCTCGGCAGGCCAGGAAAATCGTCCGGCCGGAGTGAACAAGAGGTTGCACGGCGAATGAACAAGGGGTTTCCTATTCATCGAGAGCGCCGGCGGGGAGATCGCAACGCAGCAGTTCCCGATGAACGCGCCAGAACTCCCGGCAGGCGTTATGGAGGTCATTCTGCGCCGCATCAAGAGCCTCCGCAGGCGCGGGGGCGGCAACCCACCGGCCGCGGACCGGCTCGACCACTGTTAGCGCTTCCAGCGCGTGCGAAGTATTGCGCAAGTGCTGGTGGGCTCGATGAAGCTGCTCGCGTTGCTCCTTCGAGAGTTCCGCTGGCTGGCGGCCTACCTCCACGTCGCACCCTCCGAGCTCCCGATCGCTGTTGGGGCTGCCACCCTAACGCAGCAACATCCAGGGCCCACGAAGGCCAGCCGAGCAGTGGCCTAGCCGTAATCGAGGCTTGCTCCCAGCACTCGCCGCAGGTGCCTGACGGCGAACTCCTGCACCGCATCCGCCGGGTGCCCCGGACCGTCAAAGGTACCGGTGGCCTGGACAGCCACTGTCACCGGAAAGTCCCGGTTGCGCAGGTCAGCCGTGGTGTGCAGCACGCAAATGTCGGTGCATACCCCACAGATCCGCACTGAGTCGATACCGAAGCGGTGCAGGTGACCTTCCATCTCGGTCTCGAACAGCGCCGAGTACCGCCGCTTGCGCAACAACAGGACCTCGTCTCTGGCCAGCAGCGGGAGCAGCTCGTCGACCAGATCAGCCTCGCGGGTACCACGGACGCAGTGCTCGGGGAACACGGCGAACTCCGCGTCGTCGATCTCGTGGGTATCGGCCGTGAACAGCACCTGATGGCCCGCGGCTAGCGCCTCGTCTACCTCCCGGCGCACCGCCGGGAGCACGGCCAGGCACCGGTCGCTGGCCAGGTTGCCCTCCCGGAGGAACCCGTTCTGCATGTCCACGACCACGAGAAGCTCAGCCATCGCTGTCATCTCCGGCGAATCTAGGTCAACTCGTACACTCAGGTTGATAAGCCTATGTTGGATATGACCACCCCGGGGGCGCTCGCCGAAGAGGAGCGGGTGCGTCCGCAGGCGATGGGCGCGACCCTGGCGGCTCTGGAGCAGCGACAGCTTGTCGAGCGCCGGGCGCATCCTGACGACGACCGTTGCGTGGTGATGTCGGTGACCACGGCCGGCCAGCGGATATTGGGCGATCGCCGGGGCGTGAACACCCAACGGATGGCCCGTGCGCTGGTTCAGCCCGGCCGAGCAACATCGCCGGGATACCGCTACTCGAGCAGTTGGCGCAGCGGCTGTGAGCCCGGCGGCGCGCCCAGTCCACGGAAGGGAAGTCGCTATGTCCGACGCCATGACCGCCGAGACGATCCGGATCACCGGCCACGGTGGCGACGAAATCGAGGCCTATCTCGGCCACCCGTTGGGCTCCACGCCGCATGGCGGCATTGTGGTGATCCACCACATGCCCGGCTACGACTCCGCGACCAAGAGAATGGTTCGCGCCTTTGCGGCCGCTGGCTACGCCGCGCTGTGCCCGAACCTGCACTACCGCGAAGCCCCCGGCGCGAGCCCCGCCGACGCCTCCGCAGCCGTCCGGGCAGCCGGTGGGGTGCCGGACGAACGGCTGGTCGGTGACGTCGCGGCGGCGGTGAACCACCTCAAGTCGTTGGCGACGTCCAACGGCAAGATCGGGGTGATCGGGCACTGTTCAGGTGGACGGCAAGCCTTCCTGGCGGCCTGCAGCCTGACCTTCGACGCCGCCGTGGACTGCTACGGCGCGTTCGTCGTCAACGAGCCTCCACCCGGCATGCCGAGCGCGATGAAGCCCGTCATCGGGTTGGCACCGCAGCTGTCCTGCCCGCTGCTGGGCCTCTTCGGTGCCGAGGACTCCCACCCGTCACCGCAGGAGTCCGCTGCGCTCAGCGCGGAGCTGCACCGGCTCGGCAAGCCGCACGAATTCCACACCTATGACGGCGCCGGACACGCGTTCATGGCGGTGGACCGGCCGAACTACCGACCCGAAGCCGCCGTCGAGGGCTGGAAGTGCATCTTCGATTTCTTCAACCGCCACCTCGTCACCTAGTTGAGCGCTCTGCGCCTCCCGAACTCCACAGCAGAGCTGTTTCGCTGATCTGGAAGAGCTCTGCTGTGGAGTTCGGGAATAGGAGCGCGTAGGAAGATGGGGGATGCGGATATGGGGTGGTGAACTTGGATGGCGCGCCGGGGCCGCAGGAGGTCCGGCAACGCATCCTGGAGTTGAACACGTCCGTGTGGGCCTTCGCGGCGTTGAGTTTCGCCCTCGAAGCAGGAGTCCTGGACGAAGCCTCGAAACCCAGTACAGCGGGGCAGATCAGCCAGCGCACGGGAATCCCAGAGGACCTGGTCAACGGCGTCTTGGACGTCCTGGTCGCACTCGGATTCGGCACCGCTGACGAGCATGGCTTCGTCGCTTCGCCTGGCCTTGTCACTATTTCCAGTGGCCGGGCGAAGAAGCTGCTCGCCGCAGATCTTCGTTCCACCCGTCTGCAGACCGCGGATCTCGTCGAGCGCGCCACCCACGGCACCATCGCACTGGACGGCTGGAGCTACCCGGATCCGAAGCTACTCGAGGCGCAGGGCCTGCACTCGGCGCAAATGGTTGTGCCTTGGGTCGAGCTGCTGTTTCCCCATCTGGAGGGCTTGCCGGAGCGGCTCAGAGAGCCTACGGCAAGGTTCCTCGACGTCGGCTCAGGCGTCGGGCGGCTTTCGATCGAGATATGCCGCCGCTTCCCTAACCTTCGGGTCGTCGGTATCGAACCGTTTGAGATCCCATTCACGCTCGCCCGGCGCAACGTAGCCGAGGCCGGGCTTGGGGATCGGATCGAGCTGCGCCCCGAGCGCGTGCAGGACTTAACCGACGAGCGCTGCTATGACCTCGCATGGGTTCCGGTCTTGTTCATGGCCGCCGACGTGGCAGCGCGGGGCCTGCACCGGGTGCGTACCGCCCTGCGTCCGGGCGGCTGGGCGCTGCTTGGGTCGCTGGCGGTCGAGGGGGCGGAGATCCAGCCCGCGGTCTTGCGGCTAGTGAGCCTTCTCTACGGCAGCGGGCGCCTGTTACCGGAGCATGCCGCGGCGATACTGACGGCCGCGGGCTTTGAGAATGTTCTGGCGCTCCCCGCCATGCCTGGCGTGGCCGGACGGACGATCGTGGGACGCCGTCCCGTCGACGAATAGGCTGTCGGTTAATCGGGCACACCACCGCGGTGTGCGCATGGCTGGAGCAGGCGCAGGCAACGACGAGAGGAACCGCGACGGTGAGTTTGACCCTGCTGGCCGCGGTGTTCGGCATCGTGTTCGTGGCCGAACTGCCCGATAAAACCGCGCTGGCGAGTCTGGTGCTGGGCACCCGGTACCGGCCGGGTTTCGTCTTCGTCGGGGTGGCGGCGGCATTCGCCGTGCATGTGATCATCGCGGTGGCCGCAGGCAGCGCCTTGAGCCTGGCGCCACACCGGATCGTCGAGGCCATCGTGGCGGTGCTGTTCTTGGCCGGGGCCGTGCTGATGCTACGTCGCGGCGGTGCAAATCATGCGGATCCGCCCACGTCGGGGAGTGCGCCGACACGGGATGAGCAGGCGCCAGGCTCCGGGTCCGACACTGCCGAGCGGAGGCCACCCGATACCGCGGCCGTGCTGACCCGGGCCCGCAGCCAGCGCGTCGTCCGACCGTCCGGGTTCTGGAAAGCCGCGGCAACGAGCTTCGGGGTGCTGTTCGTTGCGGAATTCGGCGATCTCACCCAGATCGTCACCGCCAACCTGGCCGCCAAGTACCACGATCCGGTCAGCGTCGGGGTCGGTGCGGTGCTGGGCTTGTGGGCGGTCGGGGGCCTAGCGGTCCTGGGCGGGCGCCAGTTGCTGCGCTGGATCCCGTTGGCGTGGATCGCCCGCGTCGCTGCGCTCGTGATGACCGTGCTGGCCGTGATCAGCGCGGTGCGCGCCATCAGCGGTTAATCCCCAGCGCGCACCCGCGTCGGCGACCCATGCGTCGGGCCTCTAGCGCGGGAGGCACCATCGAGACCAACACCGGCCGCTCACCGCGGTGAGCGGCGGCCTTACGGCTTAACCGTCACGCACGTCGACTCGAGGTACCCCATCAGGGTCTGGGTCGCCTTGTCGACGTTGTGTGATTCCTTCAGGTGTTCGGCTACCTGGGCCATCAGGTCGGCCTTGTTGGCCGCGGTGTACTCGCTTCCGCACTCCTCGTGCCCGCATTGGAACTGGTGCATTTCTGTACTCCGTCCATTCGGCATTCAGTGGCAACCGCAGTGATCGCAACCGCCTCTTACCCACCTGACGTTCGGATGAGGGGCGCGCTCGGTTCAGTTCAAGACCATGATTCGCACCTGAAACGATCACGGACCGCGCAGGAGACTGACCGAAATAGTTACCGCTGGGTCTTGTGGTGCTGGTGTGGCGCATTTTCACCGCGGAACCCGCGG
Source organism: Pseudonocardiales bacterium (assembly GCA_023252195.1). Classification (GTDB taxonomy): domain Bacteria; phylum Actinomycetota; class Actinomycetes; order Mycobacteriales; family Pseudonocardiaceae. Next base: position 58,010 of record JAHEXI010000017.1, on the reverse strand, counting down.
CCCCACAAGGCCAGCAGATGCTGTTGCCTAGTCGCGCCTTGCCCGCGTTCTCAAGATCGTCAATAGTGAGCGGCAACCATGCAGGATCGCACTGCCGTCACTCATTTTCGACGATCATGGCAGGTCGTTGGACCGTCGGCAGGATCTACTAGCGGATCCTCCCAGGTCCTACGGCTGAGTCCCACGGGCAACCCGACGCTGAGCGCAAGGGCCTCAGCTCTTCCTACGGAGCAGGCGCCGCAGTACAAACAACACCACCACCGCGACCGCCGCAGCGGCCAGCGGCTGTTGCCTCGCCGCCACTACCAGCGGCTCGATGCGCGCAGCCACCGGCGGTGGCAGTTTCTCCAGCTTCTCGTAAATAAAGCGCTCGGCTTGCTGCGCCAGCTGGCTTGCCTTGGCTTGGAGTACTGCGGTTTGCTCAAGTACTTGCAGCGTGACCACTTCGGCCTTGACTTGCACGGTTTCCTTGGTGTCCTGCATCTTGTCCTTGACCCGGGCGGGCACGTCTACCTTGTGGGCTAGTGCTTCCACGGTGTTGCCGAGTTGCGCGCGGGTGCGTTCGATGTCCTTGCGTATTTCTTCCTCTCGTGACGAGGCAGTCATCGGCGCATCCCTTCCTTGATGGTCTTGATGTCGCTTTTGACGCTGACCGCCGCCTTCTCGGGCACCAGCGGCCCGGCGCGCTGGGCCTGCTGCTTGCCGACGAAGGCGAGCACACCCGCCACGCCCAACACGACCACCCCGACGATCAGCGCCGCCAGCCACAACGCGAGCTGGGTGGCCAACCCGGCGATCCCGGCGGTCACCAATACCGCACCGCCGTAGAAGGCCAGCACACCAGCGCCACCGAGCAGCCCAGCGCCGACGCCGAGACGCTTGCCCTTCTGTTGAAGTTCGATGACGGCCAACTGCATCTCATCGCGCACCAGCCGGGTGATTTGCTCGGTTACCTCGCTGACCAACTGCCCGATCGGCCGGTCCTGGGGGTTCTGCGGCCGTAATCCACCGGCATCGTCGGACATGATTTCTTCTCCCCTTCGCCCAGTGTCTCCGGTACCGCAACTCCAACGGCCGCCTCGCGAGCGCACCGGTTTTCCTCACCCACGACAGCCCCCAACAAGCACCGACAATGATGGTAGCGTTTCTGGCCGCCGCGTTCGATCTATCAGGGCCGGTTTCGACGGAGTGAGAAACGGTGTTGTGCGGGTGGGCTGGCGCCGTGGGAGAAGGAGCTGGATTCGGCGCCTCGTTGCGGGTTGGGTTGACGGCCCAGCCGGGGTAGTTCCGTGCGCAGGTCAGCCAGCAGCAGGTCGGCGAGGTCGTGAGTGAATCCGTTGCGGACCACGATACGTAGCACCGCCAGGTCGGTGCGGTGTTCTGGGAAGGTGTAGGCGGGAACCAGCCAGCCGTGTTCGCGCAGCGCGGCGGAGACGTCGAAGACGGAGTAGCCGCTGACCTGTTCGTGGAGGGTGAAGGCGAAGACGGGAAGTTCATCACCGCGGGTCAGTAGCCGGAACGGCCCCAGCTCGCCGATCTTGCCCGCCAATTCGGTGGCCACTTCCCGGCAGGTTTGCTGGACGCGCCGGTAACCGTCGAAACCTAACCGGAGAAAGTTGTAGTACTGCGCGATGACCTGTGCGCCCGGGCGGGAGAAGTTCAACGCGAAGGTGGGCATGTTGCCGCCCAGGTAGTTGACCCGGAACACCAGGTCCTCGGGTAGCGCGGCGGCGTCACGCCACAGCACCCAGCCCACTCCGGGGTAAACCAGCCCGTACTTGTGCCCGGAGGTGTTGATCGACACAACCCGGGGCAGCGTGAAGTCCCACACCAGGGCGGGGTCACAGAAGGGGGCGATCATCGCGCCCGACGCACCGTCGACATGCACCGGGATGTCGCACCCGGTGCTTGCCTGCAGCTGGTCGAGGGCCGCACAGATCTCGGCGACCGGCTCATAGCTGCCATCGAAGGTTGAGCCCAGGACCGCGACGACGCCGATGGTGTTCTCATCGCAGTGCGCCACCGCTTGCGCCGCGGACAGGTGGAAGCGGTCGCCGTCCATCGGGATCAGCCGGGGCTCGACGTCCCAATAGTTGGCGAACTTGTCCCAGCAGATCTGCACATTGACGCCCATGACGATGTTCGGCCGGTCAACTGGTTTCCCGGCCGCCCGGCGAGCGTGTTGCCAGCGGCGTTTCAGGGCCAGCCCGGCCAGCATGCAAGCCTCGCTGGAGCCGGTGGTCGAGCAACCGGTGGCATCCGGTGCGGGCGGGGCGTGCCACAACCGCGCGAGCATCCGCACACACCGCAGCTCAAGATCCGCGGTCCGCGGGTACTCATCCTTGTCGATCATGTTCTTGTCGAAACACTCCGTCATCAACCGGGTGGCTTGCGGGTCCATCCAGGTGGTGACAAAGGTGGCTAAGTTCAGCCGGGCATTGCCGTCGAGCATCAGCTCGTCGTGGACCACTTGGTAGGCCGTGTCGGGATCAAGCTCTGCTGGTGGCAACTCGTTGCGCGAAAGCTGCACCGGTTCGCGGGTGAACACTGGATTGACCGACAGCTCTTGCTGGCCGGAACTCTGCTGATAAGCCGGATGCGACAGTCCCATACCGGTCACGCTAAAGCCGCGAGTCACGACGGCTGATAGAGGGTGCCGCAGGCGCGATCCTGCCTTCGACTGCCACGATCTGGGCATGACCCGGATCGAGGACTACGCGATGCTCGGCGACCTGCACACCGCGGCGCTGGTGAGCAACACCGGATCGGTGGACTGGCTGTGCTTCCCTCGGTTCGACTCCCCGGCCTGCTTCGCTGCCCTGGTGGACACCCCCGACGCCGGCCGATGGCTGCTGGCCCCCGCCGCGGGGGGTACCTGTAGCAGCCGCCGCTACCGCGACGACACCCTCGTCCTGGAAACGGAGTGGATCACCCCGGAAGGCCACGTCCGGGTGGTGGACTTCATGCCCCCGCGAGGCCACGCCGCGGACCTGATCCGAATCGTGGAAGGCATCAGCGGGGCGGTCCCCATGTTCGGTGAACTACGCCTGCGTTTCGACTATGGACGGGTGATGCCCTGGGTGCGTCGCCGGGGCCATCGGATCGAGGCGGTCGCCGGACCCGACGCCGTATGGCTGAGCACCCCCGCGCCCACCGAAGGACGGGAATGGTCCACGGTGTCGGAGTTCACCGTTCGCGCCGGTGACCGGGTGCCCTTCGTGCTGACCTGGGCGCCGAGCCATCATCCGGCACCGGCGATAGTCGACGCCGAGAACGCGCTGCTGGACACCGTGAGTTTCTGGGAGTCATGGTCCGCCAGCGGCACACCGCTCACCGGCCGCTACGCCGAACCGGTGCGGCGCTCCCTGATCACCCTGAAAGCCCTGACCTACGCCCCTACCGGAGGCATCGTCGCTGCCCCCACGACGTCGTTGCCCGAGAAGATCGGCGGCCCGCGGAACTGGGACTACCGGTACTGCTGGCTGCGCGACGCCTCTTACACCCTGCAAGCGCTGCTGGCCGCCGGGTATGAGGCCGAAGCGAAAGCCTGGCGTGAATGGCTGCTGCGCGCAGTGGCAGGTGACCCCGCCACCCTGCAGATCATGTATGGGGTCGACGGCACCCGCCGCCTCCCCGAGCTGGAACTGCCCTGGTTGAGCGGCTATGAGAAATCATTGCCGGTGCGCACCGGCAACGCCGCCGCGGACCAACTACAGCTCGACGTCTGGGGTGAGGTCCTCGATGCGCTGCACTTGGCCCGGCAGGCCTCGATCGGCGCACAGGACAGCGCCTGGCAACTGCAGGTGGCGCTGTTGGACTACCTCCAGGGCCATTGGCAGGACCCCGACAACGGGCTGTGGGAGATGCGCGGGGCGCGCCGACACTTCACCCACTCCAAGGTGATGGCATGGGTGGCCGCCGACCGGATGGTCCGCGGCGCGCGCACCCGCCACCTGCCCGGTCCGGTCGATCAATGGGAGCAGCTCCGGGACACGATTCACGCCGAGGTCCTCGTCAACGGCTACAACGACCAGCTCGGCACTTTCGTGCAGTCCTATGGCAGCACCGCCCTGGACGCGAGCCTGCTGCTCATCCCTCGCGTCGGGTTCCTCGCCCCCGACGATCCCCGGGTGATCGGCACCATCGACGCCATCCAGCGCGAACTCACCCAAGACGGCTTCGTGCTGCGCTATCACACGCAGTCCTCCGACGACGGGCTGCCCGCCGGCGAAGGAGTGTTCCTCGCCTGCTCCTTCTGGCTGGTCGACGCCCTCCACGGCGCCGGACGGCAAGCGCAGGCAACCGCCCTGTTCGACCGCCTCCTTGCGCTGAGCAACGACGTCGGACTGCTCAGCGAGGAATGGGATCCCATCGCAAGACGACAGCTCGGCAACACCCCGCAAGCATTCAGCCATTTCCCTCTCGTCGTCAGCGCACTACAGCTGCACACCGGCCAACCTCACCGCAGCGACCAACCCATCCGCCCGCCACAACACCCACGATGACGCGGTGTTTACGGACGGTGAGAAAGGGGTAACCGAGTGCAACCGGAGCTGTAGCTGCACAGACGAGGAGACGATCTTGAGCCGACGGGTGTTATGCCTGCCGATGCTGCTGGCGCTGGCTGGCTGTGGCGCCGCACCAGCCGCCGATGTCTCACCGGTAACCGCAAGCGCCTCGCCGGCGCAGTTGCTCAGTGCGGTACCCAGTGAGTTGGCGGCTGAGCCGTGCCGAGTGGTCGATGCGCGCGCAGATGTGCGGTGCACACCGGGCGTCGTCAACCCGAATGTCACTCAAGACACCATCCACACCACGATCTGCGCGCCAGGCTGGACGGAAACGGTGCGGCCACCCGTCAGCTACACCGCCGCGCTCAAGCTGCGACAGATGCGTGACTTCGCCGAGCCGGGTTCTCCGCTGAGCTATAAAGAAGATCACCTGGTGCCGCTGTCCATCGGCGGCGCGCCCAGCGATCCACACAACTTGTTTCCGCAACCCGCGGCGAAGGCTACCGAGAAGGAAGAACTCGAAGACCACCTGCACCAGGCGATCTGCTCCGGTCAGATGACCCTGACGGCTGCCCAAGCAACGATGCGACACAACTGGACTCATTGAACAGTGCTGGGTGGCCCTGCGGTCCGTAAGCGGTGACGCCCAGTTCGTCCGCGTCGTCACTGAGTTAGCGCACGGCGAGGTAGGCGAGGGTTGCGCCGTCGTACAGGGTTGCCGGCCCACCGCAGTGCCGGATCCAGAACTCATCGTGCGGGGTGAACGCGCACCGGGAGGCGCGTCGCGAGCTGCTGTTGTGTTAGCCGACCGATCCGGGCGGGTTCCTGGGTGTCGGTCAGCTGGGGCAGGAGAATCAACCGTGGCCGTCGCTGGGTTCCGCGAGGTGATCACCCTGGCTTGGGCCACTGCTTGTACGTCGATGACGTCTCTACGTTGCCCTCCGAGCGGGGCGTTGGACACGCCGATCGCCTGATGACGTGGCTCGGCGAGGAAGGTCGCCGTTCTGTCGGTGTCGGGTGACAGAGTCGGTGCCATGGAAGCTCGAATGAAGAATCCGGTGTTCGTCGTTCCCGAGGCCAGGCGGGCGCTGAAGGCCCTCGGCGAGGCTGTGGTCACGACCGCGGGACAGGGCGGCGTCACGGTCGGTCTGCTCGATCTGGTCTACCTTCGGGCCAGCCAGATCAATGGCTGCAGCATCTGCCTCGACATGCACGCTCGTGACGCCAAGAAGGTAGGCGAGTCCGACGAACGGATCGCCGCTGTGGCGGCATGGCGGGACACACCGTACTTCACCGAAGCCGAGCGCGCCGCGCTCGCGCTCACCGAGGCCGTCACCCGGCTGCCCGACCGCAGTGACCCGGTCCCCGACGACGTCTATGCGGAGGCCGCGAAGCACTACGACGAGCAGACCCTGGCAGCCTTGATCCTCGCGATCGCCTATGTCAATGCCTGGAACCGCATCAACGCCACCACCCGGCAAGTAGTCAGTACAGCGTGATGAGCAAGGCGACGTTCGTGGCTCACGTCCCTACAGACCGATCGGCATATGGGTACTGCCTCGCCGTGCCGGGACGGCACGGAGCAGGCTGAGTCAATGGCGGCACAGGCGACCATCAGACCTGCCGTAGCCAGCGACCTCGACAGGCTGCTACAACTCGCGGACGCGCGGCGACATCAGTACACGTAGTACCAACCCGTCTTCTGGCGCCCGGCAACCGACGCCGTCGGCCGACAACTGTCGGTTCCGGGCTGGCCTGGCGAGTTCCAGGGCGACCTGGCGTACGGGTGGCGAGTTCCGCTCTGATGTGGCGAGCACCAGGGCAAATGCGCTGGAGGTCGCCGGCTTCCGGGCCGAGTGCCCCCGATCGCCACGAAATTCGCCAGGTTGGTTGAGAAGGAGAGGACCGAGGACGTGGCCGGTACAAGTGGCAAGCCCCAGCTCAGCGGCGACCCGGTTCGCCAGATCAATCCGGAAGCGACAACCGGAGGCGAACTCGCCGGCTTCGCTGTCGGCACGATCGTCACCGCGCCTCCGGTCTACGACCCCGGCGGCCCGATCTGCATTCGCGCGTGCCCGGCGGCGGGCTGCATCCTGTTCTTCGTCAAGACCCACCCTCGCCGCGAGTGGTGCTCGCCGGCGTGCGGCAACCGAGTTCGGGTAGCCCGTCATGGCCAGCGCCACCGACCTGGGGCAAGTCGATCGAGCTCCTCGAACCACCAGTACTGGCCCGAACCGGAGCCGCCCCAGGTGATGACGTGACCCAGGCCCACGATCGGCCGCCAACTGATCGGCGAGCTGCTCGTCACCCAGGCCCTTGACCCGAACAGCGACACAGACCTCGATCCCGCAGCCATTCCGATATCCAGCCGGAGCACTGACAATAAATCCGCCAACCCACTGTCAATATCTCCGCGCTCAACATCGGTGAAGGCGGAGATGCCGAGAATTCCGAGCAACACGTCGGCCAGCTCGTCGCCGATGTCGCTGAGTGGTCGTGCTGGGTCGTCCCACTCGTTTGTCGGGGAGTCGTGATATCGCAGTAGGCACCGTGCCAGGTGCCCGAGGTGTACAGACAGCTCGGCGCTGGCCGTCACTGCGTCCCAGGGCCGCGGTGCTGTATGGGCGAACCGGCGCCGAAGTAGCCGTGTCTCGGCGAGCAGTTGGGCAAACACGTCTGGGTCATCGATCCTCGCCACGAACATCACCCGATGACCAGGGGTACCGCACCAGCGGTGCCTCTGCTCCAGTAGGCGTCATCCGCGTCGCGCGCCACCCGCACCCGAATCCGCAAATCTTGAGTCAGCGCGGCGACCGCGTTGGTGGGTATGCCGGCATGCAGCACCAGTTCTTCAGCACCCGGGCGCAAGGTGAATGCGACGTCGGCAAGCCCACGTCGGCGCAGCGCCTCCCTGACACTCACTGAACTCGGCCGATCACCAGCTGCCGTGACCAACCGGCACCGCTCGCGCTGGGTCACCGGGCAGGCGTGTAGCCGCGCACGGCATCGACGGCCGCCAGTAGTGCACCACCGGCACGCCCGCCCGGGTCAATCGGGGGAAGTTCTCCGCGATCGCCGCATGTCGGATCCCACGCTCGATGCCCGGCCCCAAACCCGAGTACTCAGGTAAGCCAGCAACCGCACCCCCCGATCTCGCGGCTCAGCCCCGTCACTCGCGATACCGCTCCGGGAACGCGCCGGACTGACGATTGAGCAGGCCGTGCAACAGTTGCGGACCGGGTCGGGGGCGTGGTCTCGTTCGAAGCTGGGCAGGATCGAAACGCGCGCGCAGGGCGTGCGGATTCGTGAGATCGAGCAGCTTCTTGATCTATACAATGTCACCGACGCGGCTCTTCGCGTCTGGCTGCTCGACCTCGCGGCAACGGCGCAGGAACGGGGATATTGGCTGGCGATCCGCAAGGATCTCCCCGAGGACTTCCACGGATTCCTCAGCGTTGAGGCCGCCCTCGTGGCGCTGCGCCAGTTCGAGACGATGCTCGTCCCCGGGCTGCTGCACACGGCCGACTTCACCCGCGCCCTCATCAACGGCGCAAATCCCGGCCTGGCCGGCGATGTCGTGGAACGGCGCGTCATGGCTCGCCTGGCCCGCCAACAGATCCTGACCAGGGCCAGCCCACTTCACTTTCACGTGATCCTCGACGAGGCGGTCCTCGAACGCCCAGTCGGCACACCCGCGATCATGCGCAACCAACTCCGCTACCTGATCGACGAATCAACCGCCGACCACATCACCATCCAGGTACTGCCGAAGGCAGCAGGGGCAAGTCCCGCCATGGACGGCCCCTTCTCTGTGCTCACCCTGCCCGAACCCATCCCCGACTTCGGCCACGCCGAAGGTCCCGGCGGAGCCGTCTACATCGAAGATCGCTCCGACGTCCGGGCTTGCATCGTCAAATTGGGCATCCTCACCGAGCGCGCCCTTTCCCAGGCTAATTCCGTGGACGTGATTAAGAAAGCCACGAAAACCTAGGAATGACATACGAAGGAGGATGCGAGATGACCGACACAGACCCCCTGACCCGCGCCAACTGGCGTAGAGCAGCTACTCCGGCAGCGGCGGCACCGGAGGCGGCAACTGCATCGAGATCGCCCCACTGGAAGATGGCACAATCGCCCTACGCAACAGCAACCACCCCCAGGCAGGGACCTCATACTTCATCCTCACCGAAATACACGTCTGGATCAACGGTTGCAAAGCCGGCGAATTCGACGACTTGAGCTGACACCTGACCTGGCCACATGTCGTCAGCAACGATGCGACACAACTGGACCCATTGAGTTGAGAAGAGTTTCCTGACCGCGAAGAAGCGAGGCCCTCGGCGGCGAGCTCCACCGAAAGTCACCGTCAGGCTCGTCAAGCCAGACGCGGTGGTGACCATCGGGTATCACCGTCAGGCCGAGGCGATCCCAGCTCGGCCCGGCCGAGTCCCTGCCCGGTGGCGCCGCGGTACCCGAACGCGAGTTGGCCGGTCAGACGCGCTTGCGCGATGAGCCACGGCACCAGCGACGACCACGGCAACGGGTCGAGGTACGTTGTCGAGCGAGTCCGCGAGCCACTCGTCGTCTTCAGTGGGCGTCCGGGAGACCCTCCAGTGGCGCGACACCATCTACCTCGCCGGGTTCGGCCAGGGATGCACCGCTGCACGGGCCCGCAAGTCTTCCTTGATCGTCCCAGATAGACCGCTAGTCAGCCAGCAGGTCGACGGAGATGCGTTGAACGTGCTGCACACCGTGGTGTGTGACTGGGATGTCTAAACCCCCGGCCCGGCAGCTCCCCGACGCGGAGGTACACCATGGCCGCTGACGCACCGCTACCAGCTCAACCGGAAGCTGCAAATGGTTCCAATTGGCGGTCCAGCCCGGCGCAATGGGTACCTGGGGCCAGACGGCAAACTTACTCATTTAGTTGAGATACCGAACTTGGCTCACTTGCTCGCGTATTCGAGGATGTCCACTAGGTCTTATAAGCGCGCCAACGCTCGAACCGCGACCGACAGGGTCGCCAGGTCGAGGTTTCCAGCGTCGGAGATCTCGTTGAGGGTTGCCCTGGCCCGGGACAGCCGAGCGGAGTTGCGCCGCTCCCACGCGGCGATCGTCGTCGCTGGGTCGACCCCGACGTCACCGGTGTGCAGCGCGTCCAGGGTGATCTTGCGCAACGACGCGTAGAGGTCATCGCGCAGGGTCAGGCGAGCGAGCGCGTGCCAGCGGTCCCCGCGGGCCAGTTCACTGACCAAGCCCAGCATCCGGTCGATGCCCAGGTGCGCGGACAGCGCGTAGTACAGCGCAGCGACCGGCTCGGGATCCGCTTTTGCCAGCTCGGCGACCTCGATGACGTCGAGCAGCCCGAAGCTGGTCAAACCCGCACTCGCCCGGCGCGCCAGCTCATCGGGCACTTCCTGCTCGGTGAGCTGGCGGGCGGTGGCCGCGACGTCGCCGGCTTCGCGGCCGGTCAGCCAGTCCGGCACCCGCGGCACCAGCGCCCGGACAATCGGGCGGAACCGGTCGATCTCGGCACCGACCGCGAGCGGCTGCGGCCGGTTGAGCAGCAGCCAGCGGCTGACCCGGTCCAGCAGCCTGCGCAGCGCCAGCATCATGGCGTCGGCGACCGAGACCGGCACTGAGGTGCTCATGGTGGCGATCGCCTGCCAGGTCGCCCGCAGGTCGAAGACCGCGACCGCCACGAAGTAGGCCCGCACCGCGTCGGGGGCCGAGACCGACAGCTCCTCGGCCAACCGATAGGAGTAGGTGATCCCACCTCGGTCAACGAGTTCGTTGACCAGCAACGTGGTGGTGATCTCCCGGCGCAGCGGATGTTCGCCGATAGCTCCGGCGAACCGGTCTCGCAGCGGGGCGGGGAAGTATTGCGGCAGCCGCTCGCGGAACACCTCGGCATCAGGTAGGCCACTGGCCAGCACCTCGCCGGTCAGCGCGAGCTTGACGTGGGCCATCAGGGTGGACAGCTCCGGCGAGGTCAGCCCCTCGCCGGTGGACTGCCGTACCTCCCACTGCGCCTGGGTCGGCAGGATCGCCAACGTTCGGTCTAAACCGTGGTGCTCCTCCAGATAGGTCACCAGCCGGCCGTACACCGACATCATCGACGCGGCGTGCGCCCGGCTGACGCCAAGCTGGGTGTTCTGGTCGGCGTTGTGGGCGAGCACCAGTGCGGCGACGGCGTCGGTCATGTCGAACAGCAGCGCGCGGCGCTGGGCGGTGTTCAGCACACCGTCAGTGACCTGCCGATCCAGCAGGATCTTGATGTTGACCTCATGGTCGGAGCAGTCGACCCCGGCGGAGTTGTCGATGGCGTCGGTGTTGATTTTCCCCCCGGCTCGGGCGAACTCGATCCGGCCGCGCTGGGTCAGCCCGAGGTTGCCGCCTTCGGCGATCACCCGCACCCGCAGTTGCCCACCGTCTACCCGCAGCGCGTCGTTGGTCTTGTCGGCGACCTCGGCGTGGGTCTCGGTGGAGGCCTTGACATAGGTGCCGATCCCGCCGTTGAACAACAGCTGAGCTGGGCTGAGCAGAATCGCCCGGATGAGTTCGGGCGGGGACAGTTCGGTGATGCCCCCAGAAATGCCCAAAGCCCGGCGCAGCTGCGCGCTGAGTGGAATGCGTTTGATGCCGCGGTGCCACACCCCGCCGCCGGTGCTGATCAGCGAACGGTCGTAGTCGTCCCAGGACGAGCGGGGCAGCTCGAACAGCCGCCGCCGCTCGGTGTAGGAGCTGGCCGGGTCCGGGTCGGGGTCGAGGAAGACATGCCGGTGATCGAACGCCGCGAGCAGCCTGATGTGCTGCGAGCACAGCATCCCGTTGCCGAACACGTCGCCGGACATGTCCCCGATCCCGACCACGGTGACATCCTCGGTCTGGGGATCGATGCCCAGTTCGCGGAAGTGCCGCTTGACGCTTTCCCAGGCACCCCTGGCGGTGATCCCAATGGCCTTGTGGTCATAGCCTGCCGAGCCGCCGGAGGCGAACGCGTCGCCCAGCCAGAACTGGTAGGACGCGGCGACCTCGTTGGCGATATCGGAGAACGTCGCGGTGCCCTTGTCGGCTGCGACGACCAGGTAGCTGTCGTCGCCGTCGTGGCACACCACCTGGTCGGGATGCCGAGTCCGGCCGGCTACCAGGTTGTCGGTGAGATCGAGCAATCCTGATACGAACATCCGGTAGCAGGCGATGCCCTCGGCTTGGAGTGCCTCGCGGTCCAGCGTGGGGTCACCGGTAGCCGCCGGTGGGCGCTTGACCACGAAGGCGCCCTTGGCTCCGGCCGGCACGATCACGGCGTTCTTCACCGTCTGCGCCTTGGCCAAGGCGAGCACCTCCGTGCGGAAGTCCTCCCGGCGATCCGACCAGCGCAGCCCACCACGGGCGATCGGGCCGAAGCGCACATGCACACCCTCCACCCGGGGGGAGCAGACGAAGATCTCAAACGCCGGCCGCGGCTCGGGCAGCTCCGGCACCGTCCCCGGGTCGAGTTTGAGCGCCAGGTAGTGCCGAGGGGCACCCTCGGCGTCACGGATGTAGTAGTTGGTCCGCAGCGTGGCGCGTACCAGGGTGAACAGGCCGCGCAGGATGCGATCGGCGTCCAGCCCGGCCACCTCGTCGATCATCCTGGTGATCTGCACCGCTAGCTCGTCGTGCCTGATGTCTCGGGTGGCGCCATCGCGCGCCGGATCGAAATGGGCCTCGAACAGGCCGACCAGGGCAGCGGCGATGCCGCTGTGCGCGAGCAGCACTTCCTCGACATAGCGCTCGCTGTAGCGGCTTCGGGCCTGCCGCAGATAGCGGACGTAACCCCGCAGCACCGCTACCTGGCGCCAGTCCAGCGCGGCGCGCAACACCAGGGCGTTGAAGCGGTCCACCTCGCAGGCGCCGCGCCAGCCAGCCACGAACGCCTCGCCGAACCGCCGCTCCACGTCCTCGACGGCCTGACCGGCCAGCTGTTCCAACAGCGTGGCATCCAACCGCAGCCCGAAGTCGTAGATCCAGCAGTGCACCCTGTCGCCGCGGATTACCTGGTAGGGCCGCTCGTCGACGATTTCGACATCCAGCTGCTGTAGCACCGGCAGCACCTGGGACAGGGTGATCCGCTGCCCCGCCAAGTAGACCTTGAACCGCCGTTCCCCCGGCTCGCCGCCCTCCGGGATCTCAAAGCACAAGTCCAGACCGTCTGGTGCGGCCAGCGCCTCCAGCCGCGAGATGTCGGCCAGCGCGGTGGCAGCGTCGAAGTTTTCCTTATATGCCTGCGGGAAAGCCGTCAAATAACGCTGCACAAGTTCCGCAGTGGCTGCGCCGCTCGTCGAGGCAGCGTCGAGGAGCCGATCATCCCAGGTAAGAACGGCGTGCTCCAGGCGTTCGGTGATCGCGCCGACGTCGGGTGCCGCCGGCACGCCACCATCATCCGGGTCGGTGTGCACGGTGAAGTGCACCCGTGCGTGCACGGACTCGCCGATCTGCGCGCTGTAGGTCAGCTCAGTGCCGTGCAGATCGCGCAGCAGTACGTCCTGCATGGCCAGCCGCGCGGCGGTGGTATAGCGATCGCGCGGCAGGTAGACCAGGCAGGAGAAAAACCGGCCGTAGGGATCACGCCGGCAGAACAACCGCACCGTGCGCCGCTGCGCCAGGGACAACACCCCGGTCACCGTTTGGTACAGCGAGTCCATGTCAGTGGAGAACAGCTCGGTCCGCGGGTAGGTCTGGAGCACCTCCACCATCCGCTGCCCGGAGTAGGAATCGAAAGGGACACCGGCGCGATGGATCACCTCGCGGACCCGGCGGCCGATCACCGGGATTCCCAGCACGTCCGCATGCAGCGCAGTGGTGCCCAGCACCCCCAGAAAGCGATGCTCCCCGGTGACCGCGCCACGCTCGTCGAAGATCTTGACCCCGATGTAGTGCGGGTAGACCGGCCGGTAGACGGTGGCGGGCGCACTAGCCTGGGTAAGCACCAGCAGATTCCGGGCCAGCGGGTCGACGTCCGGTCCGGTGCGGAGACCTTTGGCGGCAACGCTGTCCCTGCGCAGCACACCGAGCCCGGACCCGAGCACCGCCCGCAGCGCGGGCGCCGTGCCGTCCGCCGGGTCATCGGTCGATTTCCAGAGCAGCTCGTAGCGCCGGTAGCCGAGAAAAACGAAATGTTCGTCGGCCAGCCAGCGCAACAGGGCGGTACCCTCGGCCACCTCCTGAGCCGGCAGCGGCGGCGGCGCAGCGTCCAGTGCGTCAGCCAGGGCGCACGCAGCGCCGATCATCGCCTCGGTGTCCTCGACAACCTCACGCACATCCGTGAGCACGGTCAGCAGCCGCTGCTGCACCTGCCGGGCCCGGTCGGGATCGGTGATGCGATCGACGTTGACATACATCCAGGACTCCACCAGCGCATCTGTGGGCGCCTTGTCTGGATCAGAGCCGGTGAGTACTTCCTGCAGGGTTCCGGTGAGATCGCGGCGGACCACGACGATCGGATGCACGAGGCGCCGCACCGAAACGTTGATCCGGGCTAGCTCGGCGACCACCGAGTCCACCAGATAGGGCATGTCATCAGTGACGATCTGCACCACCATGTCGCGGGAGCTCCAGCCGTCCTCGGCACGGGTGGGGTTGAGCAGGCGAACCAGCGCCCGACCGGGCACCCGGTCCGCGGCCAGGGCCAGATGCGACTGGACCGCTGCCGCGAGTTCTCCGGGTTCGGCGGTGCTCAGCTCCTCAGCAGGAACGAGCCGGTAGTAGAGCACGATCAGCTCGGCGAGAGCGCTGCACGACGCGGGGTCGGCCAAGTCTCGTGGTCGATCGGCCTCGGCTCCAGAACGAGGGGTGGGCGCTGTGGCGGTCATCGTTGCTGGCTCCACACTCGGTCGGCTAGCAGCACCGCAACAGCCACCACGAGTCCGAGCACGGCGACCAAGATCAGAAGCAGAATCGCGGTCGGGCACGCCCGGATCGCGGTGGCGGTCGCGGGGTCCTGCGGGATCACCTCAGCTGCGGACTCTAAGCCACAAGCCTTGGTATCGATCCCTTGCCGCCCAAGGGCTTAGTACCCATCCCTGCCATCTCTGTAGCCGCCGCTCCAGTAGCCCCTATCACCCCGGTAACTGCCACGATCGTCGCGATCCCCGTGATCCCGCTGGCCACCGTGACCCCGGTGGCCCCTATCACCACAGTTGTCGCCGTGGTCATGGCCTCGGCCAAAACCGCCAAGTTCGAAGATTTCCGTGATCCTCATATCGTTCTCTCCTCTTCTTTCCTGGGCCTTGAACCGATCCGGCGCGTCCGCGGACTCGTGATGTTGGACTGGCGCCTCTGTGAGTGCGCTGACCCATCTCTGCCCTCCTGGCCGTCGGGGCCCTTCTAATGACTTGATGCACTAACGATAGAACGCTATGGCTATTTGGTCAACTATGATGTGTTTTAGAAGGAGTAGGGCGCAACTTCGGTGGTTGCCAGGCTCGCCGACCCGCGCGGCGTCGGCCACACTTACGGGCGGCGTCCGAACCAGCGGGCTCGCGCTGGTTGCGGACGACAAGGAGAGGTGCATGCACCAGCCGCGATACGAGCTCTTTTCAACCGCTGACGGTGTGGTAGCGCGCATCCACGCGAGGGGCCACGCCGTGCTAACCAGCCCGACGATCAACCGTGGGACGGCGTTCACCCTCGAAGAACGCGAGGCCTTGGCCCTGACCGGCCTGCTGCCCACCGCTGTGAGCACGTTGGACGGCCAGGTGCGGCGGGTCTACGGCCAGTACCGCGCGCAGGCCGACGATCTGCGCCGCTGGGTGTACCTGGCCAATCTGCGGGACCGCAACGAGGTGCTGTTCTACCGGTTGCTGTGCGAGCACATCGAGGAGATGCTGCCGGTGGTCTACACCCCGACGGTCGGGCTGGCGATCGAGCGGTTCAGCTATGAGTTCCGTCGCCCGCACGGGGTGTTCCTTTCCGTCGACCGGCCGGAGGACGTGGAGGCGTCCTTGCGCAACTGTGGCATGGACGCCGAGGACGTCGACCTGATCGTGGCTACCGACTCGGAGGGCATCCTGGGCATCGGCGACCAGGGCGTGGGCGGCATCGAGATCGCGATCGGCAAGCTCGCGGTCTACACGGCCGCGGCAGGCATCCACCCACACCGGGTGCTGGCGGTGGTGCTGGACACGGGCACCGACAATGTGGCGCTTCTCGATGACGAGACCTACCTCGGTGCGCGGCACGCCCGAGTCCGCGACCAGCGCTACGACGATCTGGTCGACGCCTACGTCACCGCCGCCACCAGGCTCTTCCCGAACGCGCTGCTGCACTGGGAGGACTTCGCCGCTGGCAACGCGCGACGCATTCTGAACAAGTACCTCGACCAGGTGTGCACCTTCAACGACGACCTGCAGGGCACCGCCGCGGTCGTGCTGGCCGCGGCGTTGTCCGCCGTCCGGGCGGCGGGGACCCGGATACGCGACCAGCGGGTGGTCATCCACGGCGCCGGCACCGCCGGGCTGGGCATCGCCGACATGATGCGCGATATCATGATCAGCGACGGACTGTCCCGCGCCGAGGCCACCGCGCGCTTCTACGCCCTGGGCAGCCGGGGCCTGCTGGTCGACGACACACCCAACCTGCGCGACTTCCAGCTGCCCTACGCGCGGAGCGCGGCAGAGGTGGCCGGCTGGTCCACCGATACGGGCACCACGGTCACCCTCGCCGACGTCGTGTCAGCCGCACGCCCCACCATGCTCATCGGCACCTCGGCGCAGGCCGGCGTGTTCACCGAAACCATCATCAGGGAGATGGCCGCGCACACCGAGCGGCCGATCATCATGCCGCTGTCCAATCCGACGTCGAAATGTGAAGCGCTGCCCGAGGATCTGATCCGGTGGACCGGCGGCCGGGCGTTGGTCGCCACCGGCAGCCCGTTCCCGCCGGTCCTCCGCGGTGGGATCACCCATCGCATCGCCCAGGCCAACAACGCCCTGGTCTTCCCCGGACTCGGCCTCGGCGTCACGGTGGCCCGTGCCCGGCGGATCAACCAACCAATGATCGCCGCGGCCGCGGACGCCGTTGCCCGACTGTCGGACGCTACCGCTCCCGGAGCGCCGCTGCTGCCGCCGATCGAGGACCTACGCACCGTCTCCGCCGCCGTAGCTGTCGCGGTCGCGGTTGCCGCGGTCGAGCAGGGGCTGGCGCAGGTGCCCGTGGACGACCCGGTCCGGCAAGTGCACCAGGCCATGTGGCAGCCCAAGTACCCGATCATCGAGCTCGCGGACAGGTGACGTCGTTCCCTCTAGGGTCTCCCCGAACGCGGCGCAGAGGGTGCCACCTGCGGCAACTACGCAAAGTTGCTGTCAGTGGCACCTCCGCGCGCCGCTGGAACCGGAGGGCATCGCTCCGAGCTGCGCTCGCACGCCGTCACGACCTAGAAGCCCTCGCTCGTAGCCTGCCCCCACGTTTTTCCGCTTGTCCTCGGAGTCTTGGTCTCCGTTGCCGTAACGGCGCGGACTGACTGAGCGATCCATCGCCCAGCGCGCGGACCGCGGCGTTCATCGACAGCCTGCACCTCAAGCGCGTGCACCTCCGCCGCTTTGGGGTGTAGTACTGGCAGGCTTCGTTGATCGAGTGGTCTGTATTTCCAGCCTGGGAACGTTCGGTCCTGCGGCGACGCCCCGATCGAGGAAGCGGGGATGTACCCGGTCAGCTGAGGACCCGGCGGATGAATTCCGTCTTGGCTTGGGTGTAGACCTCGCGGTCGTCGGGGTGCTCAGCGGCGGCTCGGGTCTTCAGGGCGGCGTATTCGTCGGTCAGGGAGGCTCGGTGCGCAGGCGGTCTCGGAATAGGAGCTGTTCGTGCCAGCGGCGTTGGCCGGGTTGCATGAGGTGTAGGTGGGCCAGTCGGTGTCGGCGGCGCGGACGATGAACCAGCGCCATGGCCGCTGGTCGAGTCGGCGCGGAACAAAGAACCAGGACCGGGCGGTCAGCTCGCCGTGGGCGTTGGCAATGGTGGTGTCCGGGTCTTGGGAGAGTGCTTGGAGATCGATCACCGGCTTGGCTGGTAGTCCGGGGATCGCGGTGGAACCGATGTGGAGTACCTCGCTGTTCAACACATGGCCGAGCAGGTCTTGGATCTCGCCGATGAAGTGTTCGGCGAGGCTGGCCCACGCCGGTTGCGGCTCGACGAGCCGGACGGTTTCGGTGGCCCAGATGGGCCGCTGCTCGGTGTGCTTATCTGCCTCCGCGTCACCGTCGGACATCGCGACTCCGAGCGTGGAAGCGGGCCCGGCCCGTACTCATTGGCGGTTGTCGCCGTCGGCGGCTGCTCAGATGTCGAGCCTGCTGGAGAGACTTACCGCCGACCAGTTCACACAACCTACGCCGTGCCCCGCGTACACACTCGGCGATCTCATCGACCATGTCAGCGGGCTGTCGCAGGCCTTCACCGCCGCCGCCACCAAGGACGTCGGATCGGCAACGTCACAGGACCCCTCCGGAGACGCCTCCCGGCTGGGTGACGATTGGCGCACCCGCATTCCCAAGCAACTCGCCGCACTCGCCGACGCGTGGCGCAACCCCAACGCATGGGAGGGGATGACCCAAGCCGGCGGCATCGACCTGCCCGCCGCCATAGCAGGCAAGATCGCCCTCAATGAGCTGGTTATCCACGGCTGGGACGTCGCCCGCGCCAGCCAACAGCCGTTCGCGTGCGACCCCCGTGCGCTGCAGACATCCATGGAGTTGTATCCATGATGTCCACAGAGGGGGGCGGCCGCGAAGGCCTCTTCGGCCCGGTCGTCGACGTCCCTGCCGACGCCCCACTCCTCGACCGCGTCATCGGCCTCAGCGGGCGCGACCCCTCATGGACGGCAGCCTGACGCGATATGCCAGTCAGCCAGTTGTGGGCCACCAAATCCCTCAACCCTCCGCTATGCAAAGGTGCTGTCCGACGACGGTTGGCCAGGTCGCGTTTCCGCGCCAGGGTGTCGCTCGGGAGGGCTTTCAGCAGTAGACCCACGGGGCTGCCGCATCCGGTACCGCGCGATCTACCGTAGGTTCGTGCTCGTCCAGCCGATGCCTTCGCTCACCGACCTCGCGCTGGGGCTGGTGACTCTTTACCTGGTCTGGCGGTTGCCGCGCGGCGGTGAGGTGTCGAGACATTGGCGCACGGCGTTCGCGTGGGCGGCGGGGACTGCACTTGCAGGAGCCGTCTACCACGGTGTCCTCGTCGGGATCGCCCGGGTGAACACCCTGAGCTGGGCGGTCACGAGCATCATGGTCGTTGTCGTCGTGTCCTACCTGCTGGCGGCGTCCGTGGTGCAGGTCCTGGGGCGGCGTCGAGCCGGCGTGTTTTGGCTGCTGCGCTCGGTGGGCCTAGTGGCGTATGTGATCCTCGCCGCCACCGGCCATGCCAGCATAACGGCGATCATGTGGTGCGAGAGCCTCACGATGGCCAGCGTTCTCGGGCTGTGGATCTGGGCGTGGCTGCGTCATCACCCGATGGGTCGCCCGATGCTGGTTGCCATCGGCGTGAGCATCGCAGCCGCAATGCTGCGCCTCGTGCCCGGCGCCGCGGCGCTGGCGGGACTGGACCCCGACTCCGGCTACCACCTGGGGCAAATCGGTGGAATGGTGCTGATGTACCACGCCATCGCTAGCAGCTTCCTACCGGCGGACAGGTCCGGATGGACAACGCTTCTGTCCCGGCCGGGCGGGGCAAAATCTGGACTACATCCGAGCGAACCTGTGCGACCAGCCGGGATGCAGCGGCTGCCCGACGTCCGCTCCGACAACGACCTCGCCGAACAACCCGAGCCTCCTGTTTAGCACCGCTCACCGAGTGGTGCGCAGCCCGGTGCTCCGTCGACGGAACATCGCCTATCGCTAGCATCCCGAAGCTCCCCGGATCTATGCGCGGAGAGCCACGCCCACGAGATCACCCGACAAGACATCGCGGCTGTTCGCCGCTCGAGCGAGGTCGAACAGGTGCGCGCGCTCGGCGTCGTCGAGCTGCAGCGCACGGGCGAGGGCTTCCAGCACGCTCTCGGAGACCCCGTTGAGGTTTCCCCGTTCCAGGCCGGTGTAGTAGTCGACACTGACCCCGGCCGGCAGCGCGACCTCTTCACGGCGTAGCCCGGGGACGCGTCGGTTGCGGCCGTAGGCGGGCAGCCTGGCCTTTTCCGGGGTGATCCTGGCCCGTCTGGAGACCAGGAAGTCGCGTGTGTCCTTCCGGTTGTCCACGACCACCACGCTACGTCCGCCCCGGGACCGTGTGGGGGTTCTGCCAGTACCTGGATCACCAGGAACTCCCACGTCAGCGCCGACAGGGGTTACCTGGGCGGTGCACGGGGTACGGGGTCATGACGCGAGACGCCAGGCACATCGCTTCAGCCCAAGCAGCCATCGGTTAAGGCGCCGGCCGAGACCTTCAGCGGGGACGCCTGGTACGACGTCATCGCCAAGGGCGAACGGATGCGCGTGAACGTGGTGCGCTTCGCGCCCGGCGCCCGCAACGCCTGGCACGCACACGTCAACGGGCAGACCGTGCACGTCACCGAAGGCGTCGGCCTCATCCAGTCCCGGGGCGGCGAGGTCATCCAGATCCGTCCCGGCGACACCGTCCACACGCCTCCGGGCGAGTGGCACTGGCACGGCGCCGCCCCGGACCACTTCATGACCCACCTAGCTATGTGGGAGGGCCCCCGCGAGGGCCAGGGCGCCGAGACCGAGTGGGGCGAGCTGGTCACCGACGAGGAGTACCACGCCGCGCCCGCCCAAGACCGATCCTGACTGAAAGGAAAGCCATGCGAGCGACTGTGATGTACGGCGCCGGTGATGTGCGAGTGGAGAATGTCCCCGACCCGAAGCTGCGTGAGGCCACCGATGCCGTGGTGCGAGTGCTGCGGTCGTGTATCTGCGGTAGCGATCTGTGGCCGTATGGCTCCATGCCCGCCTCGCAGGAGGGCAGTCGCATGGGCCACGAGTTCCTCGGCGTCGTGGAGGACGTCGGCTCGGAGGTGTCCGCGCTGAAGCCCGGCGACGTCGTGGTCGCGCCATTCGTGTGGGTCGACAACATCTGCGACTTCTGCACCGAAGGACTGCAGACCTCCTGCCGCCACGGCGGCCAGTGGGGCGCACCGGGCGTGGACGCAGGCCAAGGCGAAGCCGTTGCTCATCGGCCCCTGAACGTTTCGAGAAGAGGAGCACGACTGTGAAGCACATCAAGCTGAGGGATCTGGACGTCTCCCGCATTGGTCTGGGCACCATGGGCATGTCCTTCGCCTATACCGGAGCGGGCGCGGATGACGCCGAGTCCATTCGCACCATTCACCGGGCGCTCGATCTGGGCGTCACCCTCGTTGACACCGCCGAGATCTACGGGCCTTTCACCAATGAGGCACTCGTCGGCCGGGCGATCAAGGGCCGCCGCGACGAGGTGGTGCTGGCCACCAAGTTCGGCATGTTCTCGCATGCCGGCGGGGGCGCCGGCACCCTCGACAGCAGCCCGGCGAACATCCGCACCGCGGTCGAAGGCTCGCTGCGGCGGCTGGGGACGGACCGCATCGACCTGTACTACCAGCACCGGGTCGACCCGCACACACCCATCGAGCACACCGTCGGCACGGTGGCCGAGTTGGTGGCCGAGGGCAAGGTCCGCCACATCGGACTGTCCGAGGCCGGCGTCGCCACGATCCGCCGGGCCCACGCCGTGCACCCGGTCACCGCCCTGCAGTCGGAGTACTCCTTGTGGACCCGTGATCCCGAACTGGCGGTGTTGCCGCTGCTGCGCGAGCTCCGCATCGGCTTCGTGGCCTACTCGCCGCTGGGCCGCGGCTTCCTCACCGGGAAGATCCGCTCGACGGAGCAGCTCGACGCCACCGATTTCCGCGCGACCAACCCGCGATTCACCGGTGAGAACTTCCAGCGGAACCTGAGCATCGCCGACGAGGTCGAGGCCATCGCCGCCGAGGTCGGCGCCACGCCGGCGCAGGTGGCCCTGGCCTGGCTGCTGGCCCAGGGCGACGACATCGCCCCGATTCCCGGTACCAAGCGGGTGTCCCGCGTCGGGGAGAACACCGCCGCCGACCGAGTTGAGCTGACCAACGAACAGATCGACAAGCTCAACAACCTCACCCCGCCCGCAGGCGACCACCACAACGAACAACAGATGCAGATGATCGACCGCTGACCGATCGGGGCTGTCCCGCACCGACCAGCTCGGCTTTCCACTGCGCCATCCTCGACGCCATCACCAGCCCCGAGGCCCGAGCCGCGACGATCAAACTCGTGCCCCGGTGACGGGTCCTTCGTCCACCCGAGCTGCCAATATATTTGAGGTTCCCTGCACTGAGGTCCGAAGTTCCCTGTACTCGGGTGTATAGGGGCGGCGTCGAGCGGGATGATCACCTGGTGAAACTGGTAATGCTGGCCAGAACGGACCTCGCTATGAGCCGCGGCAAGATGGCCGCCCAGGTCGCGCACGCCGCCGTCCTCGCCGCCTTAAGCGGACTCGGCACAGCAGACTTCGCGACCTGGCTTGAACAGGGACAACCCAAAGTCGTACTCAAGGTCGGCGACGCAAACGAGCTTCGCCGGCTGGCCGAAGCCGGGAAACAGGCGGGGCTTCCGATCTCGCTGGTAGAGGACGCAGGACGAACCCAACTACCGCCGGGCACCCTAACCTGCGCCGCGATCGGCCCGGCGGAAGACCGCCGGATCGACGCCATCACCGGTGATCTACCGCTGCTGTGAGCGGACCGATAGGGGCGTGGGGCGGCGCAGGAGGGTGCCTTGGCCGAAGATCCCAGGCAGCCTCACCGTCTCAGCTCGGCCGCGACCCGCTGGATCAGCGCCACTACCTGATCCCCGGTTACGCCGGCGTCACGGAGCACCTCGAAGGCGCGGATGATCGGGGCGATCTCCTCGGGATCATCCAGTCGCTGCTCCCCGGCCAACGACTCCACGAAGACGAACTCATCGTCGAGCAACCGAAAACCCGACAGCGGCAGCACTGGCATCGGAGCCCGCAGCGGGATCACCGCAATCTCAACACCGGGCACCTCGCTAACGGTGACCAGATGGTCCAGCTGCTCGAACTGAACCCTCGTAGTGCCAGGGCAGGACCACAGCGCGGTCTCACCGATGACGAACTGCCAACGCCGCCCCGGCTCGAAAAGAAGGGCCTGACGCTTGCCCCGCGCGGCGACGATCCTCTCCAGCTCGGTGTCCGATGCGCCCTTAGACCGGGCACTACCAGGCAACTCAAGCAGCGCCCGGGTATAGGCGGGGTGTTTGCACCAAGCCCGGGAGGAACGCTGGCTGATACTCGCCGATACGAGTAGCAGCGGCCTCGGTCGCCTCGATACGCGCTTGCCGACGGGCCAGTGAACCCCCGGCGAGTAGGTCCGCGGTGTGCGTGTAATCGGTGTACTCCACACTTGCGGCGTACAGCATCTCCAGCAGCGCCTCGGTCTGCTCAGTCGACGCGCCGGTGTGCTGAGCCCAGGTTCGTAGATCGTCCTCGGTAGGCAGTTGCGACCCGGTCTCCAACCGCGAAACTTTCGGCTGCACCCATCCCGTCCGGCGGGCCATCTCGGAACCGGAGGGCATCGCTGCCTGCCGCAGCCGCTTCAGGGTTGCTGCGAGGCGCGCCCGCCGCGGGTTCAGTACGGCCACTGCGCGGCGGGCACCCGTTGGGCCAATTCCGGCCGTTCTCTGACGTAGGCAGCCCACGGCTGACCGAGCGACAATGCGGCCGCCCGCTGCTGGCGCGCGACCACCGTAGCTCCCGGGTCGGTGAGGCGACCCGCAGCGGTGGCTGGAGCTGGCCTACGCTGACGATGCGGTGATCACCCAGATCGACGATGGACGCCCCATCGGACCGGGTCTGAGTGGGACGATGCCGACCAGCTCGGCGTCGTCTTCCATCATGGTCGCGGTGATGCTGGCCGCTCTCGACGCCGTTCCCGGGTATCGGGTCCTGGAGATCGGCACCGGCACTGGCTACAACGCCGCGTTGCTCTCCTACCGGCTCGGTGCCCAGCTCGTGACCAGCCTAGAGATCGACCAGAAAGTAGCAGCCCAGGCACGCAAAGCGCTGTCTGACACCGGCTATGGCGAGATCAGCGTGATCACTGGCGACGGGGCTCTCGGGCATCCAGCGGGAGCCCCGTATGACCGGATCATCGCTACGGCCGCCGTACACCAAATCCCGTATTCCTGGGTGGAACAGACCCGGCCCGGCGGCAGAGTTCTGCTGCCCTGGGCCAACAGCTATACCGGTGCGCTCGTGACATCGACGATCACGGTTGCGCAGGCGGCGGCATCGTTGCCGAAAGCAGCTTCATGTGGTTGCGGGAGCGGCGCGGACCCGTGGCCGCTGTAGTCGGCGCCGACGAGGACCGGGCAGAGGTCAGCGCCACCGATCTGCACCCGTATTGGGTCACCGGAGATCGGGGCGCACAATTCGCGGTCGGTCAGCGGGTGCCGCAATGCCAGTGGCGGTACTGGCCCTACGACGAGAAGGACGGGGCAGCGGTGGTCTGGCTACTGGCTCCCGAGTCCCGCTCCTGGGCCAAGCTGACCCACCTCACCCCAGACGCCAACGACGACGAGTCCCGGTACGCCAGTACGGCCCTCGGCGGCTGTGGGATGAGGTCGAAGCCGCGCACGCCTGGTGGGTGCAGCGCGGCAAACCCAGCGCCGACCGCTGGCAGTTCACGATCACCCCGGAAGGTCAACGGATCGAGCTGGACGGCGCTTAGCGCCCGATCCTCGCCGCAGTCCCTGCTAGATCAGACCAGTGCGGCCCGCAGGGCCTGTCCGTTTTCGAGGTACCACTGGCAAATCCGGTCAGCTCGCTCCGTGGCCGCTGCCGTCCAATATTCAGAAAAAGCGAGATGACCCTGCGCGGCGCTGCTGCGGACGTTGTCATAGCACCAATTGTGGTTCTGTGCAACGGCGTCCACGACACGTGACCGGTCGGCGTCAACCAGCCCGTAGCTATCTATGAACAGCCGGAACCGGTCGGGCACTCGGCCTCGCCGGCCATCGTCGATATAACAGTCAGGTCGTAGCGGCGCCCACAGTCGCGCTGTGCATGCGATGTCCCACAATCTGCCACCTGGGCTCGCGAGGTCGAAGTCGATGAGCGCCACGGCTTTACCGGCGCGGAACACGACGTTATCCAAGTTGGGGTCGTTATGGCTGATCAGCTCCCCGGTAAAAGACTCCGGGGGCGACGACGGCCATGCGTAAGGAGTGGGATCGAAGGTGCGGACGGCCTGGTGGTACGCGCGCAGCAGTTCGGCCACACTGACCAGGGCTTCATCGGTGAGTGCCCAGTCGGGATACGGTGGGGTCACGGCTGTTCCCGGGATGTATGAAAGCACTTCTCGCTGCTGCGAATCTATGCCGATGAAGCGCGGGGCGCCGTCGAATCCGATATCCGTCAGATGGCGCAGCAGGGCGTGGATCGCCGGGCTGGTTCGTCGTTGCGGCCGACGTACCGTGTTACCGACTCGAACGACCTGTCCCCGGTTGGCGGTGCCCCCAAGTAACGGGATTTCGGGCTGGTTCATCCGTTGTCGAGCAGGGCGTGAGCAAGTGCTGTGTGCGTCACGAGGCCGCTTACCAGGCCGCTGCGGAGAGCGGCCCTCACCGCGGGCGCCTTGGCCGTGCCGTATGGAATGGCAATGACTTCCGGTATCGCTCGCAGCTGTTCCGCGGTGATGCCGATCATCCGCTCCGCGAGGTCAGTCTTCACCGTTTCGCCGTCGGCTGAGACAAAGACACCGGAGATATCGGCACAGACGCCGAGGTGACGCAGCGCTCGGCGGTCGCGCTCCTCCGCTGCGTCATACAGCGTTGACTGGCCACATTCCCAGAGCCCCACCCCGACAACGGCCTTGGTAACAAGGCCTAACTGGTCGAAAGCTCGGGCGACCTCGGGTTGTTGGCGCAGAGCGCGGGCGGTCGTGGCATCGGGAACGGTGAAGGGCGCGTAGAAGAGGTATGCGCGCCCGCCCGAGGCGCGTGCCACGTCCCGCACGGCGTCGACGGAGCTGTCGTCGTCGTTCGGTAGCGAAAGGGCTCCGGTCAGCTGGATCACCGGTATGCCGGGCAGTCGCGGCAAGGTCTTGGCCATCGCGCTGACCGACCGTGCCCAAGCGAGACCGAGCACGTCTCGAGGGGTGATCACCTCGCTGAGCAACTCGGCTGCAGCTCGCCCCAGATGCTGACGCAGCGACTCCGCGTGGTCGTCCGGCGTGTCGACAATGATCGCGTGTTGCAGCCCGAACCGATCCTGGACATGCGCCGACAGTTCCACGTCGATCACCCCTTGGTGGCGGATCTCGATCCGGACCAGCCCACTGTCCCGGGCCGCGTCGATGAGCCGTGCGACCTTGAAGCGGCTCAGTCCGAACTCCTCGGCGATCTCAACCTTGGACCGCCCGTCGAGGTAGTAGCGGCGCGCGACTGACGCAGTGAGTACCACCTGGGCGGGCCCCCCGACCTGATCTGCCATCACACCTCCTGCTCATTTGAGCGATGACCTGCCCACTATTGCACATGCCCTTGACGGCGCCTGCGCGGCATATGAGACTCGTATCACGTATGAGATCCGGCACGCTCCTATGAGCAGCCGGGTCTGCATCGCTCTTCCAACTAGTGGAGGACCGACCCGTGCGTAGCCGCGTGCGATCGACCCTGGCCGTAGTGACGGCCACGCTGGCTCTGGTCGTGAGCGGGTGCGCCGGGTGGGGTGGTGGCCCGGGCGGCGGCGGGCCCAACAGCATCAACGTGCTGATGGTCAATAACCCCCAGATGGTCGACCTTCAACAGCTCACCGCGAAGCACTTCACCAAGGACACCGGCATCACGGTTAACTTCACCGTCCTGCCGGAGAACGACGTACGAGACAAGATCAGCCAAGAGTTCTCCAGCCAGGCCGGGCAGTACGACGTTGCCACCCTGAGCAACTTCGAGATACCGATTTACGCCAAGAGCAAATGGATCGCCCCACTGGACCGCTACGTAGCAGCCGACCCCATGTTCGATCAGGCGGACATTCTCGGGCCCATGACGACGTCACTGACAGCGCAGGACGGAAAGCTCTACGGTGAGCCGTTCTACGGCGAGTCCTCGTTCCTCATGTATCGCAAGGACGTGCTGGCGGCAAAGGGCATCGGAATGCCGGCGAAACCGACGTGGCCCCAAGTTGCCGACATCGCGGCGAAGGTCGACCACGCCGAGCCGGGGATGGCTGGAATCTGCCTACGCGGCCAGCCGGGCTGGGGTCAGCTCTTCGCCCCACTGACCACCGTCGTCAATACCTTTGGCGGGACCTGGTTCACCAAGGACTGGCAACCCCAGGTGAACGGCGCGGCCTTTAAGAAAGCCACTCAGTTCTACGTGGACCTGGTCCGAAGTCACGGCGAGACCGGAGCGCCGCAAGCCGGCTACACCGAATGCCTCAACGACCTCATCCAGGGCAATACCGCCATGTGGTACGACGCCACCTCCGCCGCGGGATCTCTCGAGGCAGCCAACTCCCCGGTGCACGGCAAGATCGGGTACGCCCCCGCACCGGTGGTCGAGACCGCCAGCTCGGGTTGGCTCTACGCGTGGTCGTGGAGCATCCAGCACGCGAGTGCAAAAAAGGACAATGCCTGGAGGTTCATCTCGTGGGCCTCCAGCAAGAAATACGAAGAGCTCGTGGGGTCCGAGCTTGGCTGGTCAAGGGTGCCGGCAGGCAAGCGTGCCTCGACCTACCAGAACGCGGCGTACCTGCAGCAGGCATCGGCGTTCGCCGAACCCACCCGCAGCGCCATCGAGAGCGCCGACCCCCGCAACCCCGGGGTCCAGCCGCGTCCGGCGCTGGGCATTCAGTTCGTTGACATACCCGAGTTTCCTGACCTCGGTACGCAGGTGTCCCAGGGAATCAGCTCCGCGATCGCCGGCCAGACCACCGTTGACGCGGCGCTGGACCGCGGGCAGCAACTCGCCGACGACGTGGCCGAGCGCTACCGCTCCCGGGAGGGGCGATGACCACCTCGGCGGCAACGGCGCGAAGTGGGGATGTGCTGCGGCGCTCGGCGGATTGGGCCCGCAGGGCACCCCTGCTGCCCGCCCTCATCTTCACGATCGTGGTTACCCAGCTTCCGTTCGTGGTAACCCTGATTGTCTCGTTCATGGACTGGAACGCCTATTACCCGGACGAACGCGGGTTCACCGGTCTCACCAACTACAAACGGGTGTTGACCGACGTCAACATGCGCGACGCGATCCTCACCACGGTGCTGCTCACCGTGACGGTGGTGCTCGTGAGCCTGTTCCTCGGCTTGGTGATCGCGCTGCTGCTGGACCGGAAGTTCATCGGGCGCGGCGCCGTGCGGACCATGATGATCACGCCGTTTCTGGTCGTTCCGGTGGCCGCTGCATTGTTGTGGAAGCACGCCCTCTTCAACCCGGAGTACGGCCTGCTCAATGGCATGATCACCGCGGTGTGGCGGCTGTTCGGCTCCGACCACCCACCGCAGCCGGACTGGATCTCCACCATGCCGCTGGTCTCCGTCGAGACAGCCCTGATCTGGCAGTGGACCCCGTTCATGATGCTCATCCTGCTCGCCGGCCTACAGGGTCGGCCCCTGGACGTCATCGAAGCCGCGCGCATCGACGGGGCCGGCAGCTGGCAGATCTTCCGCTACATGACCTTTCCCCACCTGCGCCAGTACCTCGAGCTCGGCGCCCTGCTGGGATCGATCTACATCGTGCAGAACTTCGACGCGGTCTTCACCATCACCTCCGGCGGGCTGGGCACCGCCAACCTGCCCTACACGATCTACCAGACCTTCTACCAGGCCCACGACTACGGCCGTGCCTCCGCCGCCGGCGTCGTCGTGGTGATCGGCACCATCATCATCGCCACCTTCGCGCTGCGGACCGTGTCGTCGCTGTTCCGTGAGGAGACCTCCCGATGACCTCCATCACCGACACCGCACCGGTGCCCGCGAGCCGCACCACCGAGGGCGCTGCGCGGCGGACCCGGCCACCGCGGAGCGGGATGATCCTCGGGATGGTTGCCTGGCTGATCGGCATCCTGTTCGTGCTGCCGGTGTTGTGGATGCTGCTGACGTCGTTGCACTCCGAGGCGGCCTCCGCCACCAACCCGCCGTCGATCGCGGCACCGCTGACCTTGCAGGGCTACCGGGAGTTCTTCGGTGCCTCCAGCGGCGCCAGCCCCTGGCCTCCGCTGCTCAACTCGGTGACGGCCAGCGTGCTGTCCACGGTGCTGGTGCTGCTGTTCGCCATCCCCGCGGCCTACGCCCTGTCTATCCGACCCGTCCGGAAGTGGACTGACGTCTTGTTCTTCTTCCTGTCCACCAAGATGCTGCCGGTCGTGGCGGGTCTGCTGCCCATCTACCTGTTCGCCCAGGTAGCCGGGCTGCTGGATAACGTGTGGCTGCTCATCGTGCTGTATACCTCGATGAACCTGCCGATCGCAGTCTGGATGATGCGCTCGTTCCTCGCCGAGGTCCCGGTCGAGATGCTCGAGGCCGCCGCGATGGACGGCGCGGGCCTCGTCCGGACCCTGCGCGAGATCGTCGCCCCGGTCGTCCTGCCCGGGATCGCTGCCACGTCCCTGATCTGCTTCATCTTCTCCTGGAACGAACTGCTGTTCGCCCGGGTCCTCACCGGGACCGTCGCACAGACCGCACCGGTGTTCCTCACCGGCTTCGTGACCAGCCAGGGTCTGTTCCTCGCGAAGGTCTGCGCAGCGGCCCTGGTGGTGTCCCTGCCGGTGATCATCGCCGGGTTCGCGGCCCAGGACAAACTCGTCCAGGGCCTCTCCCTCGGCGCCGTCAAATGAGAGCAGCCGTACTACGCGCACCGGGCGACCTCGTCATCGAGGAACGGCCCATTCCCCGGCCCGGTCCGGGAGAGGTCCTGGTCCGGGTCCGCGCCGTCGGGGTGTGCGGGTCCGACACCCACTACTACGAGCGTGGGCGCATCGGGCGTTTCGTCGTCGAGGCCCCGCTCGTGTTGGGCCACGAGGCCGCGGGCGAGGTGACGGATCTCGGGCCCGGGGTCACGAGGCTGGCCGTCGGCGAACGCGTGTCCATCGAGCCGGGGGTACCCGACCTGACCTGCGGGCAGTGTCTGGCCGGGCGGTACAACCTCTGCCCGAACATGCGCTTCTTCGGGACCCCGCCGGTTGACGGCGCGTTCGCCGAGTACGTCGTCGTACACGAGGCCTTCGCCCACCCGGTGCCCGCCAGCGTGGGCGATGACGCCGCCGCCCTGCTCGAGCCGCTCTCGGTCGGCATCTGGGCATGCATGAAAGCCCGGGTCACCGCTGGCTCCCGGGTTCTCATCACCGGCGCGGGACCGATCGGGCTCGTCAGCGTTGCGGCGGCGCTCGCCTTCGGTGCGACCGAGGTCGTGGTGTCCGACGTCAACCCGGTACGGCTCGCTCTCGCGACGGAACTGGGCGCCACGACGGTGATCGACGCGCGGAAGACGAGTGTCACCGATTTGCACCGGCCACCCGAGGTGCTGCTCGAGTGCTCCGGGCACCCCCCAGCGATCAGCCAGGCGATCCGCGCGCTCGACCGCGCTGGTCGCGCGGTGCTCGTCGGCATGGGTGGCGACGAGATCCTACTGCCGCTGGCCGTGATCCAGGAGCGAGAGCTCGAGCTCACCGGCACGTTCCGCTACGCCGGAACCTGGCCCAGGGCGATCGCGCTCATCGCGTCGGGACGGATCAACCTCGATCGTCTGGTCACCGGCACCTACCGGCTCGACCAGGCGGAACAGGCGCTGACGGCCGGCCGGCGCGACCAGCAGTCGGTCAAGGTCATGGTCCACCCCCAGACCTGACCCGCCCCATCTCGCTGACTCAAGGAGACTTGATGGCATCCGTCACCTACGACAAGGCAAGTCGGATCTACCCGGGTGCCGAGCGGCCCGCGGTCGACGCGCTGGACCTCGACATCGCCGACGGGGAGTTCCTGGTCCTGGTCGGGCCCTCCGGCTGCGGCAAGTCGACGAGCCTGCGTATGCTCGCCGGTCTCGAAGAGGTCAATCACGGCCAGATCCGCATCGGTGACCGGGACGTCACGCACCTAGCGCCCAAGGACCGCGATATCGCGATGGTGTTCCAGAGTTACGCGCTGTATCCGCACATGACGGTGGCACAGAACATGGGCTTCGCGTTGAAGATCGCCGGCAGGAGCAAGGAGGAGATTACGTCCCGGGTCGCCGAGGCTGCCAAGATCCTCGACCTGCAATCCCATCTCGACCGCAAGCCCAAGGCGCTGTCCGGCGGTCAGCGCCAGCGGGTGGCCATGGGCCGGGCGATCGTCCGTTCCCCGCAGGTGTTCCTGATGGACGAGCCGCTGTCCAACCTCGACGCCAAGCTCCGGGTCCAGACTCGCACTCAGATCGCCGCCCTGCAGCGCCGACTGGGAACAACCACGGTCTACGTCACTCACGATCAGGTCGAGGCCATGACCATGGGCGACCGGGTCGCGGTGCTCAAGGACGGCATCCTCGCGCAATGTGACACGCCACTGCGGCTTTACCAGCAGCCGGCCAGCGTTTTCGTCGCCGGTTTCATCGGTTCTCCCGGGATGAACATCGCGGAGTTCAAGCTCGACGGAACAGACGCGGTGCTCGGGCAGGCCCGCGTCCACTTGGCGAGCGCGACCCTGACCGCGCTGGCCGAGGAGGGCGCGGACCGCATTGTCGTCGGCTTCCGCCCCGAGTCCGTCGACCTGGTGACGGAGAACGACCCCGACGCCTTCCCGGTCACCGTCGCCGTCGTCGAAGAACTCGGCTCGGACGCGTTTCTCCACGGGTGGCACTCGGATCTGCCCCGCGGTGACGGCACCGGGAACGGACAGATCATCGCCCGGGTCGACCCGAACCACACGCCCGCCAAGGGCTCGCGCGTGTACCTGCGTATTCAGCCCGGCAAGGGGCATTTCTTCTCGGTGACCACGGCTCAGCGGCTACCCAGTTGAAAGGACCGCACATGCAGCCGCTCAACGCGACATCATTGTCGTCGCTGCCCGCATCAGTGTCGATTCCGACCTATCACCGTGACACCGTGCGGACGGGCATCGTGCATTTCGGTGTAGGCGGGTTTCATCGATCGCATCAAGCCATGTACCTCGACCGTCTGATGCGCGACGGGAAGGCGCTGGACTGGGGCATCTGCGGGGTCGGCGTGCTGCCATCCGATCGCAGGATGAAAGACGCAATGGCGGCTCAGGATTGCCTCTACACCCTGGTGGTCAAACATCCAGACGGGTCTCTTGAGCCTCAGGTGATCGGCTCGATTGTCGAGTACCTGTTCGCGCCGGACGATCCGGAGTCGGTCATCGAGAAGCTGGCCGACGAGCAGACCTGGATCGTGTCATTGACGGTGACTGAGGGCGGGTACAACTTCCACGCCGTCACCGGGGAGTTCGACGCGCGCAACCCTGACGTCGTGCACGACACCGCGCCGGCAACCATTCCGAAGACGGTTTTCGGGTTGGTCACTGAGGCCCTGGTCCGCCGGCGCGCGCGCGATCTGCCGCCGTTCACCGTGATGTCCTGCGACAATATCCAGGGCAACGGCGACGCCGCGAGAAAGAGCTTCGTCGCCTTCGCCACACTGCAGGATCCCGAGCTCGGCGCCTGGGTAGAGCAGCAGGTCCGGTTCCCGAACTCGATGGTCGATCGGATCACGCCGGTGACCACCGACGAGGACAAGGCCGAAATCGGCCGACGGTTCGGGATCGACGATCAATGGCCGGTGGTCTGCGAGCCCTTCACGCAATGGGTATTGGAAGACGACTTCAGTAACGGTCGCCCGCCCTGGGAGGACGCCGGTGTGCAACTCGTCAGCGACGTCGAACCCTACGAGCTGATGAAACTGCGGCTGCTCAACGCCAGCCACCAGGCACTGTGCTATTTCGGGTATCTTACCGGCTACCGGCTGGTGCACGAGGTGTGCCAAGACGCACTGTTCCAACATTTCCTGCTCGCGTACATGGACGAAGAGGCGACGCCGACCCTGCAGCCCCTCCCCGGAATCGACGTGGCGGGCTACAAACAGAACCTGATCGCCCGCTTCTCCAACCCGAACGTGCGGGACACCGTGGCGCGACTGTGCGCGGAGAGCTCCGACCGGATCCCGAAATGGCTCCTGCCGGTCATCCGGCACAACCTGGTCACGGGAGGCGAGATCACCCGATCGGCCGCGGTAGTGGCCAGTTGGGCACGTTACGCAGAAGGGATAGATGAGCAGGGCCGGCCGATCGAGGTGGTCGACCGGTTGAAAGACACCCTGATGGCGAACGCTCGCCGGCAACGCGAAAATCCGCTCGCCTTCATCGCGGATCGAGAGCTGTTCGGCGACCTGATCGATGACGAGCGCTTCACCGCGCACTACCGCGCATCGCTGGCGTCACTGCACGAGCACGGCGCACGGACTACCCTGGAGAAGCTCCGATAACGATTCAGGGAAGCTCGCCGATGAAGTCCTCCGACGTCGTTGGCTGCGAGAACATCGGGAAGTCGTAGGCGAGCGCGTTGTCGTACTGCTCGGGTGAGGTAGCTGCCGTGCAGTCGGTGAGTGTCAGCACCTGGTAACCGCGCTCGTAGCCCGTTCGCATAGTCGACTCGACGCAGCAGTTGGTGAGGAAGCCGCCGAGGACGATCGTCGTGATTCCCTTGTTGCGGAGGACGAAATCGAGATTGGTGCTGGCGAAGGTGTCGAGGCCGCGCTTGCCCTCGATCACGATGTCGCCCTCCTGTGGCGCCAGCTCGTCCATGATGGCGGCGCCCCAGCTGTCCTTCACAAAGCACTGGCCGTCGACGATGCCCTTGAGGATCCCGTAGGGCTGGACGTTGAGCTCACCGTATCCCTTGGAGAAGGTGATGGGCGCGTGCATGACCGTCACGCCGGCGGCCCGGGCGGCCTCGACCACCCGCTTGGTGTTGGCCAGCATGTCGGTCTTGTCCATCACCTCTCGGACCGCGTCGTGCAGAACGCCCCCCTCGGAGGTGAAGTCGTTCTGGTACTCGATCAGCACAACGGCGGTGGTCTTGGGGTCGATCGCCATGACGGTCTCCTCTTTCCGTGCGGGATCTCGTGGCCGCGTTCCCACCCACCGAGCCTAGAGCGCTTGTCAGCGGAGCAGGAAGACGAAGTTGCGCTCATTGATCGGCGCTCGATGGCGCGCAGCCCTGTAGCCAGTCGGCGCGTCCTGTGCCACCGGCCCTCGCAACACTCAAGAAATCGTCGGACGTGCGGTGACGCATGGCATTGACCCGGTGACTATGGCGACCGCGGCACGGGTTAGGGGCCGATCAGGTTGCAGATGCGTCGACCGACCTCGGTGTGGCGGTCGGGGTGCAGTTTGGCGATCGGCTGGTCACCGGTGAGCCAGGTTCGGGGTAGCGCGGTGATCCGATCCAGCACCGCCTGGCCGACGTCGGGGATCGGCTCGGTGACGATTCGGGATCCGGGTCTGCTGGTGTCCCGGATCGGGACGGCCAGCATTGCTCCAGACATCACCGAACCGCGGGGGCCTAGGCGGCATCGCTGGCATCCCGGCCGCGGGCTTGGTCGAGGCGGTCTAGTTCGGCGGCGACCTCAGTTTGCAGGTGCGCGCGTTGCGGTTCGTAGGTGGGCCCGGTCAGGTCCTCTGCTGCGCACCATTGTTGGTGACGGGTCAACGCGTCGCGCATCGTTTCCAGCCGGGTACACCGGGAGATCCACGCCGACAAAAGGTAAGCAAGTCTAGTAATACCAATGCGGCAGCAGGCTCGGCGGGAAACGCGCGTGCCCCCTAGAGGACTCTGCCCTCATGCTGCCCGCCTGCCGCCTGCGGCGCGATCGGACCTTCGGCCGCGGGTGGGAACTCAGCTCCCAGGGCTGCGCCCAGGTGGCGACGGCGAGCGGGAGCGGGGGAATCCGTGAGGTGAAGAAATCGGCAGCTTCCGTGGTGGTGGAGGGGCAGCCCGCAGGTCCGGCCGGAAGGCAGATGGATCTGGGCGCACGCGCCTTCGTGGGCCAGCTGCTCGTCTATAGAGATGTTGTGGGCATCGAACCGTTCGGTCATGTCCATCCGTCCTCGGCCGCTCAAGCGGCGTTGTCTGCGGTTGGTCGCCCAACCGCCTACTTCCCACCGGTGACCGTCGCGGTCTCGTCGGCTCACGTGCGCTGTGAGGGCCCCTGCTGGTGAGAGATCCCCGACCCACCTGCACCAGCACCAACAGCGGTGTCGGCTCCCCGTGGCGCTACCCATCGCGGTTCCGGCGGGTGGCCACGGCGACCGGCACCGCGGACGCGCACCCGGGCATCATCACCACGCTGGCACCTCCGCGCGTGAGGAAACAGTCCAGGGGCATCTCGCACCACGCACATCAATCTCTGTGGGCTGGCCACGCTGCCGGACCGCGGCCCACGCTACCAGCAAAAATCCACCCAAACAGTGCGCCACTGCGATGATCCCCCATCGGGCGCCTATGACCTGTTCGAGAGGGTGCTCGCGGCTCAGCGCGAGGTCGTCGACGAGCTCGTCGCCACCCAGCGTCACCTCGCGCAACGATGCCTGGACATCACCACCACTGTCGGCGACAGCCGGGCCCACCGGTAGAACAACCAGCGAGAAATCTCACAAGTCGGCCGGTACTGGCCGATGGGAACTGTGCGTGCGCGTTGCGCGGAATTCAGCCCGATGTACCCTGGGAGGGCGTTCTTTTGCCTTTTGCTTTTAACGCGAGACGACGAAGAGTGATGACCGTATGACCCACTTATTGGTTCCAACCGATAGCTACGACGATTCAGGGTCACGCTCACCAACAAATGACTACCCCGCTATCCAGAAGGCGGCGGCCTGGCGTTCAGTCCGCTGTTCACCGCGCCGCCGGTGCGCCGGCTGGAACTGCATCGCGCCGATGCCCGGCACGATCTGCTGGTGGTGTTCGTCGGCTTGCCCAGCCTGGAGGTGTGCCCGGTATCCCAGAGCTACCGCACGGTGTCGCTGGGCGAGCCGGCAGTGGTCGGCATCAGCGGGGACTCGTTCGAAGCGGAGCTCACTGTGGATGCCGATAGCGTGGTGCTGGACTACCCCGGATTGGGCCGCCGGGCCTGAAATCGGGGGCCGGACGCCGGGAATCAACGGCGGTGATCCGGGCGGTGTGGTTGGTCGATGGGTCGGATTCGGTGGTGGCCGGGCCCCAGGCAAGGGCCAGGAGCAGCGCGGCGCGGGTGGCGGGGTCGGTCCCTGTGATCGGCTCGGTGTGGGCACAGACGTAGCCAATGCGACGCCGGCTGCGGGTGCCGGGGCCGGCGGACGGATCGCGGAGCAGCCGCAGCCCGCGGCAAGCAGGTCGCGGGCCAGCGCGTCCG
Source organism: Pseudonocardiales bacterium (assembly GCA_023252195.1). Lineage (GTDB taxonomy): Bacteria > Actinomycetota > Actinomycetes > Mycobacteriales > Pseudonocardiaceae. The sequence goes on along the minus strand of JAHEXI010000017.1, from coordinate 22,104 downwards.
GCGCTGGTTGGGTGACAGGTACTCCGGAGCTGATCCAGGCCACGACCGTCCCCCGCGCGGTGCCAGCGTCGAGTTCGTGCAGCTCCAGGGCCCAGGTGGTGCCCACCGAGCGGCACCACGCCGCGGCCACCACGGGGGGTGTCGGAGGCACTCCGAGTTCGTCGGCCCCACGGCGCGCCGTCTGCGATGATCGGAGACTCGGCTCTCACGCCGAGACTGGTGACAATCTCGTGGTACAGGGCGCCCTCGGCCCGTCGGCCGCCGCCGAGCTTCAGCAACTACTCCTCGACACCGACAGCCTCACCGACTTCCTCACCGATGTGTCCCACTACGCCGCGGACACCATAGGGCCCGGGCTGTCGTGCGGGATCACCCTGAGCCGCGACGGTCGGCCCTTCACCGTGGCCAGCAGCGACGACACCGCGACCAACCTCGATGAGGTGCAATACGGCCACCACAACGGGCCCTGCCTCACCGCGATGCGCGCCGGCGAGATCGTGACCATCAACGACCTCGCCACCGAATACCGGTGGGGCGACTACCGCCTGGATGCCCTCGCCCACGGGATCGGATCCGTCCTGTCCGTCCCGCTGTTGATCAGCCTGGGCGAGAACGGGGCGCTGAACCTCTACTCTCACCAGCCCTGGGTGTTCACCCCTGATCAGGTGCACCGCGCCGAAGGCTTCGCCGGTGAGGCGGCTCGTGCGCTGCGTTTGGCCTGGCGGCTAGCCGATAAAGTCGAGCTCACCGGTCACCTCGAAGCCGCCTTGGCCTCCCGCACCATCATCGATCAGGCGCTGGGCATCATCATGGGCCAAAACCGGTGCACCGCCGATGACGCATTCGAGATCCTGCGCGCCGCGTCCTCGCACCGCAACACCAAGCTGCGCGACATCGCCCACGACATCATCACCCGCATCAGCGGCAAACCACCCAAACCCTCCTGAACGCTCGCGTGACACGCGTGAGGGCAACCCACCACTGGCCTGTGCTAGCCAGCGGGCCAGACTGGCTGGCTCGGCACCTGCACTGGTGATGCAGCAGGCTTGCCCTGGGGTAAGTCACGGCTCATCTCGGCGAGCGCCGCGTGTAGTGTGGCGACGGCCCAGCGCAGCTCGTCGGGTTCGACGACCAGCGGCGGGGCCAACCGGATGGTGGCGCCGTGGGCGTCCTTGGCGAGCACGCCGTGTTCGAGCAGCCGTTCGCATACCTCGCGTCCGGTACCCAGGATCGGGTCGATGTCCACCCCGGCCCACAGTCCGAGGCAGCGCACGGCGGTGACGCCGCGGCCGACCAGTGCGTCGAGCCCGCGGTGCAGGTGCTCGCCGAGCCGGCGAGCCCGGTGCTGGTACTCGCCGGTGCCCAGCATCGCGACCACGGCCCGGCCGACCGCGCAGGCCAGCGGGTTACCGCCGAATGTCGAGCCATGCTGGCCGGGCTGCAGCACGCCCAGCACGTCCGCGTCGGCGACCACTGCGGACACCGGCACCACCCCGCCGCCGAGGGCCTTACCGAGCAGGTACATGTCCGGTACTACGCCGTAGTGCTCGCAGGCTAGCGTCCGGCCGGTGCGGGCCAGCCCGGACTGGATCTCGTCGGCGATGAACAGCACGTTGCCGCGGGTGCAGAGCTCGCGGACCCGACCCAGGTAGCCGGGCGGCGGCAGGATGACGCCAGCCTCGCCCTGCACCGGTTCCAGCAGCACCGCGACGGTGTGCTCGTCGATCGCGTCGGCGAGTGCGGCCGCGTCGCCGTAGGGCACGGTCCGAAAGCCGGGGGTGTACGGGCCGAAGTCGGCGCGGGCGTCCGGGTCGTCGGAGAAGCTGATGATCGTGGTGGTGCGGCCGTGGAAGTTCCCACCGGCGACGATGATCGTGGCCAGGCCGTCCGGCACGCCTTTGACCTGGTAGCCCCACTTGCGGGCGACCTTGATGGCGCTTTCCACCGCCTCCGCGCCGGTGTTCATCGGCAGCACCAGCTGCTTGCCGACCAGCTCGGCGAGCTCGGCGCAGAACGGGCCGAGCTGGTCGTGACCGAACGCCCGGCTGGTCAGCGTGACCCGGTCCAGCTGCGCCCGGGCGGCGGCCAGGATCCGCTCGTTGCGGTGCCCGAAGTTCACCGCCGAGTACGCCGAGAGGCAGTCCAGGTAGCGGTTCCCGGCGACGTCGGTGACCCAGGCACCCTCGGCGGCGGCGATCACCACCGGTAGCGGAGCGTAGTTGTGCGCGGTGTGCGCGTCAGTCAGCCGGAGGTGGTCGGCCACCCCCGGCGAGCTGGCGTCGGCGAGCAGGCTCATTCCCGGATCTCCAGGGTGCAGCACTTCGCCCCGCCGCCGGCCTTAAGTAGCTCGGACAGGTCGACACCGATCGGCTGGTAACCGCGCTCGCGCAGCTGCGCCGCCAGCCTGGTGGCCTGCTCGGCGAGCACCACATGCCGACCGTCGGACACCGCGTTGAGTCCCAGCACGGCAGCGTCGCGCGCGTCGGCCAGCAGTGCCTCGGGGAACAGCCTGCGCAGCACCTCGCGGCTGCCCGGGCTGAAAGCCTCCGGGTAGTAGGCCACGGTGTGCTCGTCGAGCACCGCGAGCGCGGTGTCCAGGTGATAGAAACGCGGATCGACCAGCCGCAGCGACACCACCGGACGGCCGAACAGTTCCTGGACCTCGGCGTGCGCCGCAGGCGCGGTGCGGAACCCGGTGCCGGCCAGCACGATGCCGTCCGAGCCGCCGACGACCAGGAAGTCGCCCTCGCCCTCGTTGACGTGCTCGGCCTCGGTCGCCGAGCGCAGTCCGGCGCAGCGTAGCCAGGCCAGGTAGGCCGGGCCTTCGGCGGCCCTCTGGGGGTGGGCGAACCGGGCGCTGAGCGCGGTGCCGTCGATGACCAGCCCACCGTTGGCGGCGAAGACCATGTCTGGCAGAGCGGGTACCGGCGTGATGACCTGCACGGTGTGCCCCAGGTCCAGGTAAGTCCGGCGCAGCACCTCCCACTGCCGCCTGGCCAGCGTGGTGTCGATGGGGCGGCTGATGTCCATCCACGGGTTGATCGAGTAAGCCACGGTGAAGTACTCGGGCGGACACATCAGATACCGGCGCGGGCGAGCGCCCCGGCCGAAGACGGCACGGGGTCTCGGGGACTCCAACACGACGGTCACACCCAAACGGTAGGTGCGTCCCGTTACGCAAACAATACGCAGATGTTGCGGAATGAAGCTATATTCGTTGCGTAATCTAGAGGTTAATGATGGATCCTTGCGTATCTCCCGCCGTGACGAAGGAGTAAGTGCCCGTGGATGCCATCGATCACCAGGTGATCGGCCGCCTGCTCCGGGACGGCCGCGCCACCTATGCCGAAATCGGCGCTGAGGTGGGCCTGTCCGCGCCAGCTGCGAAGCGCCGGGTCGACCGGCTGCGGGCCAGCGGCGCGATCCGGGGCTTCACCGTGGTGGTCGATCCGTCGGCGCTGGGCTGGACCACCGAGGCCTACGTGGAGGTCTACTGCCAGGGCACGGTCTCCCCGCAGGACCTGCGGCGCAGCCTGGAGAGGGTGCCCGAGGTGGTCGGTGCGTGCACCGTCTCGGGCGCGGCCGACGCCTTGCTGCACATGCTGGCCGCCGACATCAGACACCTGGAACAGGCCATGGAGCGGGTCCGCGACGAGCCCAACGTCGACCACACCGAGAGCGTCATCGTGCTGTCCCGGCTGATCGACCGGGGGCGCGGCTAACCTGGCGGTGACCGCCGGGTAGGGAACCTGCTACAGGCTGGCGAGGACTTCTCGAACCTCAACGGTGCGGAAGGTGACACCCGGCGGTGCGTTGCGCGGGGCTTGCCCCACGTGCATCTGGTCGGCCATCTTCTCCGCCTCGTCTTGAGAGTCGAAGACGATTACCGAGACGCCGCGGCCGCCCTGCGGGGCGAGCCAGTATCCGGCGCGGGCACCGGCCTCCCGTACCATCGGCGCTGCGCCCTCTTGCAAACGCTTCCGCGCTTCTTCCACCGAGACGTCGCCTTCGATGTCGACCTCAACGAATACTGCGTGCATTATGTACTCCAATCGGAAATTCGGGTTGTCCGCTGGTTGTCCAGACGTGGCAGTCAGTGCCCTGATCCGGGACGGATGTTGTGGTTGATTTGAAAGACGTTGTCTGGGTCGTAGGTTGCCTTGATCTGGCCGAGCCGGCCCAGGTTGTTACCGAAGGCGTTGGGCAGGTGCGCTGCAAGCGGCTCGTCAGCGAGCCCGGTGAAGTGAGAAAGACATTGCCGTTGCCGTACTTGGTGATCTCCTCCCGGGCAGACCGGCCCCAGGCGACCGCCGAGGTGTCCTGAGCCGGGTCAGCCCAATTTGTGTCGATCGTGACCATGAAGGGCGCCGACCGCTCGGCGAAGGCGGTGTCCTCTGCTGCCACTGCGTGCACCGCGCCACCGACGTGCAACGCGTTGACCGCGGTCAACACGTTGCAGGCCGGTCGAGTGCTTTGCTGGCGATTGCGTCGATGGCGTCGTCGGTGAGTTCATCGAGGTACGCCGATTTCCAGTAAGAGCGCAAGGCCTGCCGGGGGACGAACGGGTCGAACGCGGACTGCACCACGGCGTAGGGCATCGGCGCAGACATGTCGAATAGCGGTGTGCCGAGTTCGCGCAGCGGCCGGCGCCACCTTGCACCCGGGCCAGCCGCCGGGCGAAATTCACCCCGTCGATCACATCGGCCGTTCCAGCGCAGCGGGCCGTGATGGCCGGCCGGTCGACGTGCATCGCGTTCCAAACCTCCCGCGGCTCGGTGCGGGCTTCGGGGCCGTCGGAGACCACGAGCTGACCTCTCAGCTTGGTCCGCAGCTCGTTCACCGCATCATCGGAAAGGTGGTCCTGCGAGCCGTCACGCTCGACGACGGTCACGGTCATCAGACATCCCCTACCGGCGAGTTGTGGCGGCGAGGCGGCAAGTACTGATCGCGGACACCAAATCAGGGGGCCTCGGAGCAAGCAATCAACATTCAGTTAGGAAGTAATGGTACTTAATACGTTCAAATGGGTGCATCCGCCGTTCGGACGCACCCTCGACAGCGCGCAGAGTCAACCGATGCCCTTCGTGATGGCCTGACAGCGTTATGTGCACTAGCGCGACGCCACATCCGGAGGTCCCGCACCTACATCGCACTGATCCCGAGATCAGGCTGCACCCAGGAGCTCGATCTCACTCACTTGACGCCTAGCCGGCTCATCGTGCAACCACGTGGTCAATGTATGCCGCGCCGAGGTGATATCCATAGCTGAGTGCCAATACCACCGCCATCAGCAACGCGAACCCCACCGCCCAGCCCACCCGTTACAGGCCCGGTAGGCGCCAGCTCACTTGGTCATCGTCACCACCATGAGCAGCAGAACCGCGGCGGTGCCGGTGAGGGTCAGCCGCCTTGCCGCCGGCTCTCAAGATCGCCGATAGTGTGCGGTAACCGTGCAAAATCGCACTGCCATCACTCGGTTTCGGTGTTCATGGCATGCGCCAACCCCCGCTGCCAGCGGATCCTCCCAGAAGACAATATCTAAAGGTGAATCCCTCGGGGCACACCCACGCTTGGGTACCAGCCTCCCCCAATGTTCATTTCCCACCGGAGGCAAGCTCCGAGTCGCTCGGGACCTGGTCAGGTGCGGGCACCCCGTCAGCCTTTGCGCCGCTTTGCACCGCGTTGACATCGTTGTTCAGACCCTCGATGTCCTGGCTGCTCGCCTTGCCGCTCTTGATCTGGCTGCTCGAGCTGCTGATCGCCGCGCTGGCCTTGTCGAACGGGGCGGCGAGGTGGCACAGCGTCGGTGAGGACTCGGCATCCGCCTTGGCCAGCTTCAACTCGTGCACGGTGAACAGCCCCGCCAGCCCAGCCTTAGCCAGTGCACCGACACCATGCAGGCGACCCGCCCTATACGGCGCGTAGATGAAGTGGTGGAAGGCACCAAAGGCGAGCCCAGCATGCAGCACGAACTTCGTCTTATCGAAGTTCGTGCTACCCACCTGCTGACACGGCGCAGCCGGCGCCGCCGACGCGCTGGTCGAGGTGGACCCGGGCGCCGAACTCGAGGAGGTCGGACCGCACCCGACCGTCGAGACCAGTCCCAGCAGCACGATCCCGATCATCAGCACTTGGGTGCGAATTCTCAGCCTGGTCCTCGCCACCATACGGAAGCCCTCCAGGAACCGTCGCCACCTCTGACACCACCTGACGCCAACCTAACGGGTGCTAACCCGAGACAACCCCAGCCTCGCCGACCGTGACGTCGCCCAAGCGCTTCGGACCGCAGCCGCGCTCATTGAACCAGCTCTGATTATGACCACCCGCCGGAGCCTGGGATCCAGCTCGCCATACCTGGTCCGAGCGCTGAAACCAACCGGTTCACGCGCGGCAGTGGTCGGTGGGTGTGAAGACAAGTCGGCGCCAGCAGGTGGGTGCTCATTCGCCCCGGCCGGTGCAACCGCCCGGACCTGTATCAACCGTCGTCGCGCATCCGGCGGTAATGTCGGCGAAGCTGACATGGTCCCGATTGCTCGGATGGGTTCGGCGATGAAGCTCGTGACCTTTCGCACCGGGACGACGAGCCGGGTCGGCGTCGCCGACGCCGGTGTTGTCCGAGATGTCAGCGAACTGCTCCCGGTCGGCGCCGGGATGCTTGAGGTGATCGAGGCCTGGGACGAACTCGGGCCCGCGCTGCGCGAAGGCACCGCCGCACTGCCCACGCTGCCGCTGGACTCCGTCGAGTTGCTCGCTCCGATCCCCGCGCCGCGGCGCAACGTCTTCTGCGTGGGGAAGAACTACCGCGACCACATCGCGGAATTCGGCCGCAGCGGCTACGACACTTCGGCTGAGCGCGTAGCACTGCCGGCCAAACCGATCCTGTTCAGCAAGGCCACGACTTCGGTGACCGGACCTACCGCCGCCGTCAACCCGCACCACGGCGTCACGAGCGAACTCGACTACGAGGGCGAACTCTGCGTGATCATCGGCCACGGCGGACGAGGCGTCACGCGTGAGCAGGCTTACGACCACGTGTGGGGTTACACGATCGTCAACGATGTCACCGCACGGGACGTGCAACGCGACCACAAGCAATGGTTGCTGGGCAAGTCACTGGACACCCATTGCCCGATGGGCCCGTATGCGGTGACAGCCGACGAGATCACCGATGTAACCGCGCTGGAGATAGAGACCTTCGTCAACGGCGAACGCCGCCAGTTCGCACCGGTCAAAGACTTGATCTTCGACATCCCGCACCTGATCGCGACTCTGTCGGCAGGCATCACGCTGCTGCCCGGTGACCTTCTCGCCACCGGCACCCCAGCCGGCGTTGGGATTGGGTTCGACCCGCCGAGATTCCTGACCAGCGGGGACCTCGTCGAGGTGTCGATCACCGGCTTGGGCAGGCTGTCCAACCGCATCGCGTAGCGGATCACGCCAGCGCTGTAGAGGCCAACTCAGCTATTCCTCGATGGCCCCGCCGGCCCGCCGGAGATGCCGCCGAAAGGTGTATGACGGATCGGCGGCGCGCCGCGCCAGGTAGTCGTCGAAGGCCGTCTGCCAGCGCAGTGTCTCACCTGCGCGGATCCTGCGGGCCTGGTCGCGCTCGGTCTGCCAGATCTGGTGCGCTGTCACCAGCACCTCTTCGACACGTCCGGCGGCGACGAACAACACGCCGTCGTCGTCGCCGAGGGCCCGTCGTCGGCGCTCACCGGGTGCGGCCCGAACCGCGCCGTGGCCAGCGCCTCAGGCTCCCGCTCGTCCAGCCGCACCGGGCCGGCCGGGTGGCTGCCGTAGCTGAACACCGGAAGGCCGATCTCCGCCAGCTCCGGCGTGTCGCGGTGCAACCCCCACCACCAAGGCCCGCCAACCCTGCCGCGTGGGCCTCCAGCACCGCCAGGTCTCCGACACAGGCCTCGTCGGACCGCCCGCCGTTGTCGATGACCAGCACGTCACCCTGTTCGACTCTGCGTTCTGCATCCTGGGACCCTCATTTACCGCGTTCTGCATCCAGAACGCTCTCTGGAACAGCACTTCGGTCAGCACTGAAGTGTTGTCGTTCTAGGGTCGGTGTCATGGCAGGCGATGGGGACGTCGACATGGCCGTGGTGGGAAAGTTGCTCGCCGACCGGGGGCGGTGTCGGATCTTGCTGGCGCTGGCTGACGGGCGGGCGCTACCGGCCAGCGTGCTGGCGTCGGAGGCGGGCGTGCGGGCCTCGACGGCGAGCGGGCACCTGCGCAAACTTGCTGAAGGCGGTTTGATCGAGGTGCTCCCGACCGGCCGGTACCGCTATTACCGGCTACGCGGCCCCGAGGTGGCGCGGCTGGTCGAGGTCATCGGACGGCTCGCCCCGGCCCAGCCGGTCCGCTCACTACGCGCAGGCACCCGGGCGCAGGCACTACGCCTGGCCAGGCACTGCTATGACCACATCGGCGGGCGGCTGGGAGTCGCGTTAACCGACGCGCTGCGCGAGCGCGGCCTCATCGAAGGACCGGACGGCACACCGGATCTGGCCGCCGTGCGCGGGGACCGGATAGCCGGCGGGGTCAGCGATGAGGCCGACTACTCGATCACCACACAGGGACATCGCGAACTCTCGGCGATGGGCGTGGTGCTACCGCCGGCGCTAGGAGCAGTGCGCTGCTGCATCGACTGGACCGAGCAGCGCCACCACATTGCCGGCCCGCTCGGGACGGCGGTTCTTACCGGCTTCGAGTCCGCGGGTTGGGTCACACCCGCCCCGACCCACCGTGCATTGCGAGTCAGCGAGCGCGGGATCAGCGGCCTGCGCGACCACTTCGGCATCGCCTGGCCACCTGCCGCTACCACCCGAACAAGGGAGCAGCCATGTCATCGAGAAGGCCAGTAGAAGCAGAACAGATCCTCACGGCGCTGGAGCAGCTCGGCCCAACACCGATGACGTCATGCCCAGGCTGGTCAGCCCACCACGTGGCCGCGCACATCACCGGAAATTATCAAGAGGTCCGCCGCCACGTCGAAGGCTTCGCGGCCGGGCGGCCGGTCGATCGCACCCGCGACTGGGAGGAACGTGAGGCGCCGCTACGAGAACTCGACCATGTCGAGTTGCTGGCACGGTTGGAGCGCGAGGAAGCGGCGATACGCGCATCGGTAGCCGAAGCGCTCGACGAACACGGCGATTCCACCCTGATGTGGTCCGGGCGACCCGTCCGGCTCGCTGGCTTCTTGACCCACATGCGCAGCGAGGACGCGGTGCACCGGTGGGACCTCGTCGGCGATGACGACGAAAGCGCCACACTGCTGGGACAACAGGAACTGCTCGAGCACGCGGTGCATTTCGTCGGGGAACCCTTGTGTCGGCGTGGGCTCGCACAAGGTGCCGGCGCGGCGGTGCTCTCAGCCCGCATCCGAGCCGGCGATCATGATGACCTGTTGGTCGAGATGGGCCACGGCAACGCGACGCTCACGGTGCTACCCCGAGATGGTTCTTCCGAGTTTGCGATCACTCGGTAGATCCGCGGCCGATCAGGCACGGACCGGGCTCGCCCCTGGCGCAGGTTCAGTGCCCGACCTCGTCGACGTCACGCTGCTGATGACCGAATACAACCCGCCCGTCGTCGATGACGACGCCCTGGACTCCACCGTCCCCCGCAACCGGTGACGCCGCGAACCCGCTGCTCCGCCGACCCGGACAGTAGGCGCCGGATTGACTCTGTCCCAACCGGCTTCCCGCCTAATCCCGTATCCGCTGATCAGCTAAGGCCCTGGGCACTGCGGGCATAGCCTTGGGCGAAGCCGTAGACGAGCTGTGCGTAGTTCAGGGAACTGTTGTAGGACAAAATCGCGCGGAGCCAACCATCACCGGAACTCAGGTTCCTGTTGTCCGCACAGAGGTACTGCGCCGCGGCCAGTGCGGCGTTGTCGATGTTCTGGGGGTCGGTCGTTCCGTCGCCGTGCGCATCGGCCCGCCACTTCGCCCACGTGGAGGGGATGAACTGGAACGGCCCGACGGCGTGGTCCCATATTTTGTCGCCATCGAGGAGGCCGCCGTCGGTGTCGGCAATAGTCTTGTTGCCGTTCGTGCCGTCCAGCGCTGGCCCGATGATCGGTGCTGAGGTGCGGCCGTCGGGCAGCAGGCTACGTCCCCCGATGGTGCCGTGTTGGGATTCGACTTCGGCGATGCCGGCCAGCGTCACCCAGGTGATGTGGCAGCTGGGATGGGTGGCGGCCATCACGGCGTGGGCGTTGGCATAGGCCTCCAGTGCACGCTGCGGAACCCCGGTCGGACGCGACATTCGGGTGGCCCACGCGGCGAAGGCCAGTTGCGGCCCACCTGGATGAGCAGCGGGCGCCGGAACCTGCACCGGGATCGTGACGGTCTGCGACGGCTTGCCGCCAGGCTGGGCAGCGGGCGCACCGATGGGCTCGGTCGCGGCGGGCTCGGGGACATCAGGGAGCGCGGCCGGCGCGGCCATCGCTATTGGTGTCGGCGCGCCGAGTCCGCGGTCGGGTAACGGGGCAGCCACCGTGCCTAGGGTCGCTACGACCAGCCCAGCGCAGGCCAGCGCCGTGCTGGAAACCACACCGCGCAGCGCATAACCGGCTACCCGGGTACGACGGACACGACGACCGGGAGACACCTGGTTCCCCGCGCCGTAATCGTCATTCCTGCTCACTCATCGTTCAACGACCGGTGCGGCGTGCGGACACGTGTTAGGTGACTGGCTGTAAATGACTCTTCACTGCGAGGCAGCACGTTGTGCAGCGGCTGCGGTCAGGTGCGACGGTTGTCGCCGATGTGGCAGTGGTTCCAAGGTGGGCGGCCCCACGGCAGTAACAAGGTCGGCACGGAAAGCGATCTAGGTGGTTGATCGGCAACCGGTTCCTGTGGCGCTCTCGTTGGGGTAGTGGCAGCGATGCGCATAGTTTAGAACCGGTCGGGGGAAGGGATGACATGGTCGACGCATTAGGTATCCGGGAAGCCGTGGCCACCGATGCGAATGCTTACCGACCCCTACTGGCTGATCGCATACGGGGACCGGTGGTCGTTGTCATCTTCCTGGCGATCATCGTGGTCGCGGTGTTGGGTATGCGATACGCCAACCAAGACGCGGCAGGGTCGCTGGATCGGATGCTGGATGCGATTATCAGAACCCACATTCGCCGAGATCAGCCCCTCATCCGAGCCTTGGTCAGCTTGGGGAACCCACTACCAGCCACCGTCCTCGTCGCTGCGGTAGCGGGCGCTGCTGCCGTTGCCAGGCGCTGGTCGGGCGTGGTCCTCACCATCGGCGGCACCCTTGCCGCGGTCACGGTCTCCGAGTTGATTCTCAAGCCGCTCGTCGGGCGGCTGCGCTATGGCCACCTGTCGTTCCCTAGCGGTCACAGCACGGCAGTGGCTGCGGTGGCGATCGCGACGGCGATTTTACTCATCGGAGCGCAGCGGCCCTGCAGCATCACGTTGCGTCTCGTCGCTGGCCTGGTCCCCGTCGTGGTGGCGGCATGCGTCGCGGTCGGTCTGATAGCCGAGCATATTCATTACGCGACCGACACACTGGCCGGCTCCTGCGTAGCTCTCGCTACCGTGCTCACCGCGGCGCTGTTCCTCGACGTCTTCGGGCCCCGCCTGCGCCGGGGTAGCCAGCCCGCTTTGTGAACCGGCGGTGTGCGGTTCAGAGGTAGGTCGCGACTGTGCGGCCGGGTCCGAGGATGCGTGCGGGGTCGGTATCGAGGACTTTGGCGAGCAGGGCGGCGTAGGTGTCGCGGAAGTCGGTGGTGGTTTTCAGGTCCCCGTCGTTGAGGTCGGTAAGACTGGGTTGGTCGCCGTAGAAACCGCCGGTGACGGGTTGGCCGGCGATGAGCACGGGACCGGACGTGCCGTGGTCGGTGCCCTGGCTGGCGTTGGCCGCGACCCGGCGGCCGAACTCCGAGTACGCGGCGAGCACCACCTTGCGGCCCCGGTCGGTAGTCGCCATCCGGTCCAGGAACGCGGCCACCGCGGAGTCGACCTGGGTGAGTAGGCGCTGTTGGGTGGAGCGCTCGTCGGCGTGGGTGTCGAAGCCGCCCAGGCTCACGCAGTACACCCGGCTGGGAGCGCCGATCTCGATGCAGCGGGCGACGACGTCGAGTTGCGCGGCGAGCGCACCCCCACCGCCTCCGTTGGTGGCGCGTGCGGTCAGAGTGTTTTTCGCGGTGGTGTTCACCGCCGAGGCGAACGCAGTGACGGCGCGGTGCAGGTCGATCACCGCGGCGGCCGCGGCGGCTTGCGGTGCGGGCTCGCCGGGTGCGGGTTGGCCCAGGGCGGTGAACGCGCGCCCGAGCGCCCCCTGGGGCAGGGTGAGCCCGCCCAGCGGGAGTGCCGCGCCGGCGGTGGTCGCGCCGGCCAGCATCGGCGGGAGCACCGGGCCGATCGAGACGGCGAGCAGCGGGTCGGAGCCGGAGGCGTCGAGCCAGCGGCCCAGCCAGCCGGTGGGTAGCGGGTCGGTGGGTGAGGCGGTCTGCCAGATCGCCATGGACCGGAAGTGGCTGTGGTCGGGTTGGGGGTAGCTGACGCCGCGCACGATCGCCAGGTGCCGGTCATCCCACAGCTTCTTCAGGCCGGTCATGCCCGGGTTGAGTCCGAGTCCCTCCCCGAGGGGCAGTATCTCGTGTTCGGCGTAGGCCAGGTCCGGGCGGGCCTGCTGGTAGGCGGGGTCGGCGGCCGGGATGATGGTGCCCAGGCCGTCGTTGCCGCCATAGAGGGTCAGCAGCACCAGCACGTGGGCGTCGGTGGGCAGCGGGTCGGTGCGGGCCCGGTCGATCAGCTCGAACCAGCCCAGCGCCGCCCCCGCGGCGACGGTGGCCGTCACGCCGGAGGCCGCCAGGAACCGGCGCCGGGTCAGCGAGTTCATCCGCTGACCACGTTCTCCGGGCTGGCCAGGGCCAGCGCCACCAGCTGCGGTGGATCAGCGGCCAGCTCGTCGAGGGCGGCTCGGGTGCGGTCGCTCAGCGTGGACAGGCCCAGCAGTGCGGCAGTGGCGTCGACCCGCGCTGGTCGCGGTGCCGCGGTGACCGTCGACAGGTCGGCGTGTGGGGTCAGCGCTTGAGCGAGGGTAAGCCGGGCGGCGGCCGCCGCGGTGGTCAACCAGGCGGTGCCCGAGGGCCAGCCACCCACGTTGGGTGGGTCGAACGGGACCTGCCCCAGTTGGGTCAGCCCAGCGCGCAGGGCCCGCTGCGTCGGTGCAGGCAGTGCCGAGGGTCGCAGGCGCAGCGCCCGCAGCGTCGCGACGACCCATTCCACGGGTTGACGGACCAGCACCGCTGCTGGGTCCCGAAAGCCGGGGCTGGTGGCGATCGCGCGCAGCAGCGCGGTGATGTCGCGCTGCGGTCCGTATGCAGCGGTCAGTGCCGTCAGGGTGGCGGGATCCGGCGGGGTCGTCGAGGCGAACCGGGTCCACATCCGGGTGGCGATGAATTCCGCGGACTCCGGCCGGGCAACGACGAGGTCAGCGAATCCGGTGGCATCCAGAGACGCGGTGGTCCCCAGAATGGTCTGAGGTCCCGGATCGTGCTGAGCCGCCAGCAGCAACGCGGTGCCGGTCACCCGGTTCACCCGCCAGCCGGTCAGCGCCCGGGCCGCTTGACGCACGTCGGTCTCGGTGTAGTTGCCCACGCCCAGGGTGAACAGTTCCATGGACTCGCGGGCCAGGTTCTCATTCGGGCGGCCCTTGCGGTTCTGTGCGCCATCGAGCCACACCAGCATCGCCGGGTCGACGATCAACGCCCGCGCCAGCTCCCGGAAATCACCCGCACCGAGCCGTCGGAAGGTCTCGTTCTGGGCCAGCATCATCGGCGCGCTGCGGACCTTGCCGATCGCGGTGGCGAAGTGCCCATGCCACAACCAGGTCAATCGCTCCGGTAGCGGCGCATCGACGGCCGCCATCCGGTCCACCCACCAGGCCTGCAATTCCGTAGCGCGTACCGCGATCTGCTGGTTAACCGCCCGCCGCTGCGGGCTACCGAGCTTGGCACCCGGGGCGCTCGGCGCCAGCCCGAACACCGGCACCGGTGTGCTGACCAGACCCGCGTCCACACCCGGAGGGTGGATCAAGCCCTCGAGGGTGGCGGCGAACCCGGCCGCGACCGCCCGGTCCAGCTCACCCGGACGCGGTCCCAAGCCCAGGCGCTGCAACAGCCGGCGTACCGCGTCGCGATCAGCCAGCTCCTCGGCTCGGGAGCCAGCGACCGCACCAGGACTCATCGCCACCTCGAAGATGTTAAGAGCCGTGGCTGAAGATAACCTGAAAACCCGTAGGTGGGACGCGGAGAGTCCCGGGAGCAAAAAATCCGCCGGTCGCTGACAACTAGTCAGCTAGCGGGTACCGTGGCGGCGCCGAACCAGCGCTCAAGCGCTGCCGCAGGTGAGGCCTGCGGGTCCGCGCCAACCCAGCGCACGTAACCGTCGGGGCGGATCAGGATCCGGTCGACACCTGGTGCGGCACCGGTGTCCGTCCCGATTCCTGGGTCGCTCGCTGTGGTGGCTGTCCAGCAGCCCCTCGGGTGCGTCGCCCCGTACCTGGGCGGCGAGCTTCCAGCCCAGGTTCGCCGCGTCCTGGACCCCCAAATTGAGGCCCTGCCCGCCGATGGGCGAGTGGATGTGTGCGGCGTCGCCAGCGAAGAGCACCCTGCCGACGCGATAGTCGCTGACCTGCCGGCTAGCGTCGCTGAACCGGCTGCCCCAACGCAACCGACCCAGCCGGGTTTCCGGCCCGTGCACCGCGGCCAACGCGTGGGCCACCTCCTCAGTGGTGACCGCGGCCTCACGGGGCAGCGTGACCTGCTCCGGCCCGCCGAACACGGCCCGGTACAAGCCGGTGCTCTCCTCGGGGTCCTTCAAGCGGATGCAGCAGCATCCAATAGCCACCACCGGTGCGCGTCAGCCGGCTGATGTGCTCGGCCCTACGGGGCGCGGTCGCGGACAGAGCGGTCAGCTCAACGTCGGCGCTGACCGCGGCGAGCGTTCCGGCGCGTCCAGGAAAGGCGACCCCGGTGAGCTTGCGGACGGTGCTGTGCCCGCCATCACAGGCAACCAGATACCGCCCACACATCCGGTACTCCCCGCCCGGGCCCCGGACGGTGACGGCGACGCCATTGTCCAACGCAACGGGCAGCCCGGCGAAGTGCCCGCCGACATTCGTCCGTGGGATCGCCTGATCGGCTAACCCATCGATCAACCCACGCATCGCGAGGACCTCGGCGGTACGCGAATTGACACCACCACCGCGGGACTGACCACTGGGAGCCGTCTGTCGCTCGACGACCTCAACAGCAACCCCACCCAAAGCCAGCTCACCGGCCAACATCAAACCCGTCGGCCCAGCCCCCACAACGATCACCGCGGTGTCGACAAGCATCACCTAGAGGGTCACGAACTGCAGGCCACGGGCCTTGAGTATGGGCAGCACGGTGCGCAACGACTCGATGGTTTGCGCACGATTACCGCCGCCGTCATGGCACAGTAAGATGTCGCCCGCTCGCGCGGCAAGCAGCCGGGTGGTGACCGACCCGGTACCTGGCCGCGACCAGTCCCGGGGGTCGATGTCCCAGCCCAGGGGCACCATCTGCAGGTCCTGCAACGCGGAGAACACCGCCGCTGACCAGTCCCCGCCGGGTGCCCGGAACAGTTTCGGTGCCACCCCGCCGGCGTCGGTGATCGCTGACTGTGCGTCGGTGATCTGCTGGCGGATCGTCGCGGAGTTACCGCGGCTGAACGGTTGTGGATGGGTCATGCTGTGGTTAGTCACGGCGTGGCCCTCGGCGAGGATTCTCTTCACCAAATCGGGATAGGCATGTGCCTGGGCACCAATCAATGAGAAGGTCGCAAGCACCCCGGTGCGGTGCAGCAGGTCGAGCATCTGCGGCGTCCACAGCGGGTCCGGTCCATCGTCGACAGTCAACGCGACAGCGTTCGCAGGCGCGGCGAGCAGCACATCGTGGACCTGGCGGGCTGGCCTGACCGCCGTCACCGCTGTGCGGACCACCACGGGATCACCGCTGGCTGCCGCGGCGAGGTGTCCCGGTCGGCCAATCGTCAACCCGCCGACCACTGCCGCGGTCTGAGTAGCCCACCGGAGTATCCGGCGTCGGGAGACCTTCCGCGCTTCCCCAGTCGATATCAACGTTATCCCGCCCTCGAATCCATCACGCTGTCGGCACCGCCGGTCGGCCGCCCGCTGTTATTCGTGTGGTGTTGGTAACAACGGAAGGCTCAGCAGCAACGTAGTGCCGCGGCCTTGTCACTGCCCGAGCAGGTTCAGTTTCCGGGTGACGTCGGAACCGGTTCTGCACCTGCTCTGGGCTACCCGTTTGCCGTTGGTGATCGGGCCTCACTGTCCGGAGTCTTCGGTGTCGGAGTGTCCGCATCCCGTAGCGGACCGACCGGGTTGCAAAGTCAACCTTGCCGATAGGAACGGGAGCACGATCAATAGCGTGCCGTAAGCGGATCCGCATCGGAATAGTCGTGATCTTCTGCGAGGTGCACCTGGCCTCGTCGCCGGGTTGACCAGGACGGTGTCGTGTTGGACATCCTGGTCCATTCCTGGCGCAATACCGCGGCGGCCAGAAAGTTCTTCCGCCGGCTACTCAAGGAGTTGCGAGCGCTGTCGGTGTCGAGCCGATCCCGTGTATGTCGGGCGGGATACGTGACCGCACCGCGCCTCCACTGGCGGCGACCACGAGACCGACGGCTAGGACCTGCAGGAGGCTGAGCGACTGGCCGAGGACCAGAAAGCCGGCCGCCGCAGCGATAGCAGGTCCGAGGCTCATCAGGACCGCGAAGGTAGAGGTCGGCATTCGACGCAGCGCGAGGATCTCCAGGGTGTAGGGCACGACCGACGACAACGCTGCCACCGCCGCGCCGAGGCCAATCGTGACTGGGTAGAGCAACGACGTCCCGGCAGCAGCGAGACCCAGAGGCGCCGCGATCACCAGGCACAACGTCACGACGCCGGCCACCCCGACTCGCGGGAACAGCAATGCCGCCACTGCAGCACCAAACTGCACCGACACTGCTGCTCCGAGCACCAATGCCACGGCTCCCTTTCCCGCGCCTCGCGTCGGACGCCGCGTCGGCTCAGTGGATCCGCTGCTTGGTTCGGTGGACGGCGGTTGGGTCATGTCGGTGACGCTACGAGCGTTCCGACTCCGCATGAAATGCACCGCGCGCGGTAGTCGAGGAACGCACACGGGTCGGGCAACGGTGGGAGAAGATCTCCTAGGACGCCGGGCTCAAGTTGACCAGGTGGGACCCGGCGCGTAGTCACGTACCGCAGAACGTGCGATACGCGCCGAAGCTTGGCGGGGCCGGTGCGGCGTATGACTCCAGACCGGGTCGTTGCTCGAACGGCCGCGCCAGCACGTCGAGTAGTCGTCCAAACGGTCCTAGGTCCCCGGCGCCCGCCGCGGCCAGCGCTTCCTCCAGCTGGTGATTCCGCGGGATGTAGACAGGGTTGACCGTGTCCATCGCTTCCGCGATCGCCCGTGGGTCAGACGCCTGGGACGACAGCTGTGCCCGCCAACGGTCCGCCCACGCGTCGAAGGCCGACGGTTCGGCGAAGAGCGATCGCGCAGGTGCCGCATCTCCGCGCACTGCCGACGACAGCGCCCGGAAGCACGAGGTGACGTCGACGCTCTGTGCGTGCAGCAGCGTCAGCAGGTCGTCGATCAGCGCGCTATCGAATCGTTGGGCAGCTGCCACACCCAACTTGGCGCGCATCCCGTGGCGCCAGTACTGGTCGTAGCGGTCGGGGAAGGACTGCAGCACGTCGGTGGCTGCCGAACGGGCCGTATCCGTCTCGGCGTGGAATAGGGGCAGCAATGTCTCGGCCAACCGCGCCAGGTTCCACTGCGCGATACGCGGCTGGTTGCCGTATGCATAGCGGCCGCCGTGATCAATCGAACTGAACACGGTGGCGGGGTCGAAGGCATCCATGAACGCGCACGGACCGTAGTCGATGGTCTCGCCGGAGATCGTCATGTTGTCGGTATTCATGACACCGTGGATGAACCCGACGAGCATCCAGCGAGCGACCAGCGATGCCTGGCCGTCGACGACGCTGTCGAAAAACGCGAGGTACGGGTTCTCCGCCTCGACCGCATGGGGGTGGTGACGCGCGATTGCGTAATCGGCGAGGCGCCGCACCATTGTCGGCCCATCGTGCGCTGCTGCGTACTGGAACGTGCCAACGCGGACATGGCTCGCCGCGACACGGGTGAGCACCGCGCCGGGCAGCACCGTGTCCCGCGCGACGTGATCGCCGGTCGCCACCACCGCGAGCGCCCGGGTAGTGGGGATGCCTAGCGCGCGCATCGCCTCGCCGATCGCATACTCGCGCAGCATCGGGCCGACGGGTGCCTTCCCATCACCACCTCGTGCGAACGGCGTGCGTCCCGAGCCCTTGAGGTGCAGGTCGCGACGGCGTCCGTACACGTCGAGCACCTCGCCGAGCAGGAGCGCTCGGCCATCGCCGAGGCTGGGCACGAAGCCACCGAACTGATGACCGGCGTAGGCCTGCGCTACCGGCGACGCCCCGTCGGGCGTGGCGTTGCCGACCAGGACGGCGACACCGTCAGGTGCTCTCAGCGCATCGGCATCGACACCCAGCTCGGTGGCCAGCTCCTCGTTGAGCGCCAACAGCCGGGGTGCAGACGCCGGTGTCGCTTGCCACGGCTCGTACAGGCCCTCCAGCTCACGCACATAGGAGTTGTCGAACGCGAACAGCAGCCGGGCAGCAACGCTCATAGTCCTGAGGCTAACGGGGCCGGTCACCGCGCCCAAAATGGAGTGACTAGGCAGCGGCACTAGGTTTTGGCGTCCTTCCGTTGGGCGACGCGGGTTGCCGGAAAGTGCGCACGACCTCGTGTTATCACCAGGTGAACGTCTCGCAGGCGGGTGAGGTCGTCGAGTGGGTCGCCGTGGGCGACGATGATGTCGGCGCTGTAACCGGGGGCGATCCGGCCGGTGGTGGGCAACCCGATGGCTTCGGCGGTCTTTGTGGTGGCGATTTCGAGGATCTCGCTGGGGGATAATCCCCAGTCGGCGAGGCCTTCGAGGGCGGCGGTGGTGTCGGTGAAGGGGCTGAGCCCGGCGTCGGTACCGATGATCAGGCGTACCCCTCGGTCGTTCATCCAGCGCACCCGCCCGATGATGTCCTTGGCGCGTTGGTCGCCGAGGCGGCCGGCCATGAGGCGCCAGTTGTTGCTGTTGGCGGTACAGACGGCGATGCCGGCGACGACCAGGTCGGCCACGGTCCGTTCGTCGTGAACAGGCGTCATTCCGCCATCGAGCCAGGTGCAGTGCTCGATGGTGTCTACCCGGGCGTCGATCGCGGAGCGGATGCTGTCTAGCCCGTGGGCGTGCGCGGCGACGGGTAGCCCGAGCCGGTGCGCCGCCTGCACGGCGATCTTCAGGTCGTCGGTGTCGAACTGCGACTCCCACATGTGGGCGCCTCCGGGGGTGATGCTCCCCCCGGACACCATGACCTTGATCAGGTCGGCGCCGGCGGCGGCGTTGCGCTCGATCTGGGCGCGGATTTCTTCGGGGCCGTCGACCTGGCCGCCCAGGAACCAGCAGTGTCCCTTGGGCAGGGTCAGTGGGGCCGTCGCGGCGAGGATGCGCGGACCGGGGATCTCGTCGGTGGCGATGGCCTCGCGCAGCTGGATGGTCAGGGCGCCGCGGTCGCCGAGGTCGCGCACGGTGGTGACTCCGCTGTCCAAAAGCTGGCGGGCGCGACCGGCCATGGCCAGCACTAGGCGGGCGTCGTCGCGTTGGTTCATTAGCTCGTCGACCCGGTCGGCGCGGCCGTTGAACGCTAGGTGCACGTGGGCGTTGATCAGCCCGGGCAGGATGGTCATGCCGGGGAAGGCGAGCTCGATTGCGCTCTGGGCGGCCGGCATCGCGGCGAGCTGGTCGCAGGGGCCGGCCGCGACGATCGTGTCGCCGTCGATGAGCACGGCTCCGGCATGAATCCGCTGTCCTGCGGGTCCGGTGAGGACCTGGTCGGCGCACAGGAGGTAGGCCATCTCAGTGCGGGTTCCTGTTCTCATCGGTGGCATGACTGATCCTGGTGATGATCTCGCACAGGATGTCCTTCGAGGTGGCGAAGTTCAGCCGCGCGTAGCCTTGCCCGCCGCCGTCGAGGGCGAAGGCCATTCCGGACTGCAGGGCCACCTGGGCGCTGGTCAGCAGGGTGGCGGCCGGGTCAGGGCCGAGTTCAAGGCTCCGGAAGTCGATCCAGGCGAGGTAGCCTGCCTCGACCAGATGGTGGCGGGCGCTGGGCACGTCCCGGGTGAGGAAGTCGACGAGGAGGTGTCGTTGTCGGTCCAGGTGGGCCACAACCGCGGACAGCCAGGCCTCGCCGTGTTGCCACGTGGCGAGGGTCGCCGCCACGCCGAAGATGTTGGGGCTGCCGTAGAGGGTGGGCGGGGCGTTGTCCCAGACCTCTCGCAGCCGCGGTGGGCCGACGTGGGCGATCGCGCAGCGCACGCCGGCGAGGTTGAACCCCTTGCTTGCGGAGTTCAGTGTCACGGTGCGCTCGGCCATCCCGGGCAGGCTGGCGAAGGGGATGTGCTGATGCGGAGGGTAGATCAGATCGGAATGGATCTCATCGCTGATGACCAACAGGTCGTGGCGCCGAGCTAGATGTGCGAGCGCGTCGAGTTCCTCGACGGTCATGACTCGGCCTGTGGGGTTGTGGGGGTTGACCAGGACCAGAGCCCGACATCGGCTGGCGGCGAGGTCGTGATCCAGTCGGGCGAGGTCAACGGTCCAACCGTGGCGCTCGTCGCTCATCGGGATGGGCAGCAGCGCGCGCCCCAGGGTGGGGATGTGCTTCAGGAACGGGGGATAGGTGGGCGTGTGAATGGCGACAACATCACCGTCGCTGGTTCCGTGCAGCAGAGCGAGCAGGGTGCCCTGCACGACCTCGTTGGTCTCACGCACCTGCACTGGGTCGAGAACCCAGCCGTAGCGTTGCGCCATGCGCTCGGCGAACGCAGCGCGCAGCGGCGTGCCATGCACCCAGCCCGGATATCCCAGGTCTGCGCCGTCCAGCAGCTCCTGTATCGCCTCGGTGACCCGTTGGGCCGGCGGAAAATCCATGTCGGCCAACCATGCCGGAATAACCTCCGGGCCGAACCTGCGCCACTTGATCCCTCGTTTCGTGCGCAGCCAGTCGAGGCCGATTGAGTTGAACGGGTCCCCCCGGGGTGAGGAACAACCGGGTTTGCTCTGTGACCACGGTGTCTGGCACTGGGCGGATCCTCCCGACGACACGTCAGCGGCTCCCACTCTGCGAACGCTTGTCTAAATTCGCCAATGCCCGTGACAGAACGACAAGCTCGGCGACGTCGGAATCGAGATCGGACCCGGCGGGCTCGGCGACCAGCATGGCTCCGTCCATCGGTGGGTAGTGGTTCGCTGAGGCGGTCAGGGCGGTGCGTAGTTCACGTGCCCACTGGTCGGCGGTGCGAGGGCGTTGACCCTGTGAGGGGCGAGGTAGGTACGGGCTGATGTAGACCAGGCCGTCGCGGCACTCGATTGCGCGGCGATAGTAGCGGCGATGTATGGAATGCCAGGCCAAGATGTGCCGCATCTTGCTCTGCGGTACCCGGTGCAGCATGGTCTGCGGATAAACCTCGTGCAACGCGGACCACAGCGCCTCGAGCCGACGGTAGGCACGCCGATGATCCCACCACCGCCGAGCAGCGAGTATCCGGCCGGCGAGCGACGGATACACCACGCCCAGAAGGAACGCCGCCTGCGAAGCCCACAGGACTAGGCCCGCGCTCGCGTGGCTGTACTCGGGCAGTGGATGATGGGTCCAGGAGGCTAAGACCGCGGCAGTTCGCTCGGTTGCGCCGATACATTTTCCGCCAAGCGCGAGCGCGATGATGCGCAATCCCATCGACAGCGGTTGCCGGGACAGCCCCGCGAACCGCCACGATCTATGCCCGGCGATCGCTACGATGTAAGGAGCCGGAATTGAATTAATCATTCACTTGATCGTCGGATGGTGTAATTCCAGTCACCGTGGAAGTCGTGTCGTGTAATGGGTATGGATTGCTTCTGCTGGTCTGTGAGTTTGACT
>JAHEXI010000037.1 GCA_023252195.1 Pseudonocardiales bacterium | reverse complement strand
CAACACCAACAAATTACCAACCAACCGCTCAATCGTCACCCGATCAAACAAATCCCTGTTATAAGTCAACGCCCCATACAACCCACCACCAGACTCCTGAAACTCCACCGTAACATCGAAGCTCGTACTCACCACCGGCATTTCGAGCGCGTCGACCTGCAGGCCGGGTAGGACCAGAGCCTCGTTCGCCGTGTTCGCTTTCACAGCGTTCTGCATCACGACCATGACTTGGAACAACGGGGTACGGCTGGTATCCCGAACCAGCGCGAGTTCGTCCACCACTCGTTCGAATGGCACCTGCTGATGGCCGAAGGCATCCAGAACGGTGGCTTTCACCGTATCGAGGAACTGGGTGAAGGTCCGCGCGTTGTCCACCCTGGAACGCAGCACCAGCGTGTTGACAAAGAACCCGATCAGCCCTTCCAACTCGGCCCGCTCACGACCCGAAGTAACCGTGCCGACGGCGATGTCGTCCTGACCGGACCAGCGACTTAACAGCAGCTGACAGGCTGCCACCAACGTTATGAATAACGTGCTGTCCCGCTGCTGCCCTAATTCTTTGAGTCGCGTGGTCACCTCGACCGGCACCACGAACTCGTGCACGGCACCACTCGTGGTCTGCACCGCTGGCCGCGGCCGATCCGTCGGCAACTCCAATGGCGCCACGCCCTCGAGTTGACCACGCCAGTAGGCCAATCCTTCATCGAGGACGGGGCCGGACAATGCCGCTCGTTGCCAGGCGGCGAAATCCGCGTACTGCACCGGTAGTGGTGGCAGATCGGCCACTTCCTGACACACCGCCGCCCGGTAAAGCACGCTCAACTCCTCGATGAGCACGCCCATCGACCAGCCGTCGGTGATGATGTGGTGCAACACCACGATCAACGCGTGCTCCTGGGCCTCCAACCTCACCAGCCGCAGCCGCATCAACGGTCCGCGGGCCAGCTCGAACGATCGGCTGCTCTCCGCCGCCAGAACCTGTTCCAACTCGGCGTCGCGCTCGGGCAGCGCGAGACCCGAGAGGTCCATCACCGGCACCGGCACCGCACATGGCGGGTGCACCACCTGCACGCCCCGCCCCTGGACCTGCCCGAAGGTCGTGCGCAACGACTCGTGCCGGGCCACCAGCCTGGTGAACGCCGCGCCCAACGCGTCGAGGTCCAACTCTCCACGCAGCCGCAGCCCGACTCGCGTGAGGTATTCGCTGCTGTGAGGGTCAAACTGGTGAAGGAACCACAACCGCTGCTGCGCGAACGACAGTGCGAGCTCACCGTCCCGCGAAACAACAGTAATTACCGGCACCCCACCCGCTGAACCGGCCGGGATCGCCGCAGCCAGCTCCGCAATCGTGGAGTGGGTGAAAACCGCCCGCGGAGACATCTCGACGTCGAAGGCCGCCCGCAACCGCGACGCGACCCGAATACTCAGAATCGAGTCCCCACCGAGCTCGAAGAAATTGTCTCCGACCCCGACTCGCTCCACTCCCAACACCTCGGCCCAAATTCGGGCCATGACCGCCTCGACTTCGGTACGAGGTGCAACATATCCTTCGGTGTCCCCACCCCACTCCGGAGCGGGCAGCGCGCGGCGGTCCAGCTTGCCGTTGGCATTCAATGGCAGCGCATCGAGCACGACGAAGGCCGCAGGCACCATATAATCCGGCAGCAGCTCGCCCAGGAACGTCCGCAGCTCGGCGGTAGTAGGAGTGATCGACTCTGTCGCTACCAGGTATGCCACCAGCCGCTGGCGGTCCGATCCGTCCGTCTCAGTGCGCGTCGCTTCTCGAGTGATCACTGCGGCCTGTGCGACGTCGGGATGTCCCGCGAGCGCCGCTTCGATCTCTCCGAGCTCGATGCGGAACCCGCGGATCTTGACCTGGTGGTCGGCTCGACCCAGGAACTCCAGCCCCCCTCGGGTGTTCCACCGAGCCAGGTCTCCCGAGCGGTACATGCGCGTGCCGGGCGCACCGAACGGGTCGGCTGGAAAACGCCCGGCGGTCAAACCGGGCCGGTTCAGGTAACCGCGGGTCACCGCGGCACCGCCGACGTAGATTTCTCCGATCACCCCGGGTGGCACCGGGCGTAGCCCGGCGTCCAACACGTACACCCGCAAGTCCGGGATTCCGACCCCGACCAGGCTGGCCGTGGCCTCGCCGACGGTGATCGCGTCCAGCGCAAGGTAGGTCGTGTGCACGGTCGTCTCGGTGATGCCGTACATGTTCACCAGCACCGCAGCGCTGTCGCTGTGACGCTCGTACCACGGCGACAGCCGCCACAGATCCAGCGCCTCCCCAGCGAAGATCACATAGCGGAGGTTGAGCCGTGCACCCAGCTGCGGATGCTCGCCCTCGGCGCGCAGCAGTGGGTAGAACGCCGAGGGCGTCTGGCTGAGCACGGTCACCTGCTCGGCCGCCAGTAGGCGCAGGAACTCCTCGGGCGAACGGGACACCGCGAACGGCACCACGACCAAGCGTCCGCCGTGTAGCAACGCACCCCACATCTCGAACACCGAGACGTCGAAGGCATAGGAGTGGAACAACGTCCACACGTCATGTTCGTTGAACCCGAACCAGTGCCGGGTGGCGGAGAACAGCCGCACCACGTTGTGGTGGGTCACCACGACGCCCTTGGGGGTGCCTGTAGACCCGGACGTGTAGATGGCGTAGGCCGCGATGGCGGGGCTCACCTGTCCGTGACGCTCGACGTCGGTGAGGTCTCCAGTGGGCTGGCGCGCCACCAGTTCAGCGACAGAGTCCATCACCAGCAGCGGCACCCCGGCGTTCACACCCGGGGCTCCCGCGACGACCTCACCGGCCGCCAGCAACAGCACGGGGTCGGCATCGCTGAGCACATGCCTAATCCGTTCGACCGGGAGACTTGGGTCCAACGGTAAATACGCCGACCCGGCCTTGAGTACCGCCAGGATCGCGATGATCATGTCGAGTGAACGTGGCAGGGCCAACGCCACGAACCGCTCTGGTGCTGCACCGAGCCCAACGATATGGCGGGCCAGCTGGTTGGCGCGGGCGTTGAGTCCGGCGTACGACAGATGGTCGTCGCCGTGGCTCACCGCGACCAGGCCCGGGGTGCGTCTCACCTGCGCCTCGAACGCCTCGACCAGCGTCAGGGACGGCTCATCGCCGATGGTGCCGTTCCACTCCACCAGGACCTGGTGGCGCTCGTGCGCCGACATCCACGGCAACGCCGACAACGGCTGGTCGGGATCAGCGGCCATCGCAGCGAGCAGCATCTGCAACCGCTGCGCCATCGCCGTCACCGTGGCCGCGTCGAAGAGGTGCGGGTCGAAAGCGAGGTGGAGCCCGAGCCGGTCGCCGAGATGGACCCGCAGGCTCAACGGGAAGTTCGTGGTGTCAAGCGCCTGGACCTCGCGCACCTGCAAACCTGCCTCGGCAACCGAGGCGGAGTCGAAGGGGTAGTTCTCGAACACGAGCATGCTGTCGAACAGGCTCTCCCCAGCGGGCAGGTTGCTCCATGCCTGCAGCTGCGCCAGCGAGACGAAGTCGAACGGCCGCGACTCAATCTGCCCAGCCTGGAGCTGACGCAGCCACGACACGACATCCTGCCCAGCGTCGATCAGCACGCGAGTTGGCATGGTGTTGATGAACATCCCGACCATCGACTCCACACCCGCAAGCTCGGCGGGCCGGCCGGACACCGTGGTACCGAAGAGGACGTCACGCTCGCGGCTGTAGCGGGACAACAGCAGAGCCCAGGCGCCTTGCAAGATCGTGTTCACCGTCAGACCGTTGCGCTTGGCCATCAGGTGTAACAGAACCGACTCGTCGGCCTCGAGCTCGACACCCACCAGATCCGAGGACGCGGAACGGTGTGCTTCATGGGGTTGCCGGTCGTAGGGCAGCGAGGTTCGCGAGTCGAACCCGGACAACACCGCCCGCCAGTGTTCCTCGGCCTGCCCGCCGTCCTGCTCCGCCATCCATTGCAGGTAGTCGCGGAACGGCCGCCGATCCACCAGCACGGGTTGCCGACCGTCGACGACCGCCGCGTACTGCTCGCACACCTCGGCGAACACCGCGGCCATGCTCCAGCCGTCCAGCACCACGTGATGCGTGGTCCAGACCAGCAAGACCTCGTCATCGGGCAGCCGAGCTATGACTAACCGCAGCAACGACGGCGCGGTCAGATCCGCCCCGGCGGCGCGATCCTGCGCCGCCACCCCCGCCAGCTCTCCTTTTCGCTCCACATCCGACAGACCAGCCCAGTCGTGGTACGCGATAGGCAACTCGACCTCGCGGTGCACTACCTGCAGCGGTTGGTCGACTCCCTCCCAGATCACCGAGCTGCGTAATAGCGGCGTCCGGTCGACAACTCGCTGCCACGCGGTACCCAGCGCCGCAGCATCGGACACACCGGACAACCGCAGCCGGATCTGGCCGACGTAGGCATGGGAGCCGGTGTCGAGCAGGCTGTGAAACACCATCCCGGCCTGCAACGGCGTCAGCGGGTAGAGGTCCTCCACGTTGTGACCGTCGCCGACGACACGATCGACCTGCTGCTGATTCAGGCGTGCCAGCGGGTAGTCCGACGGAGTGCGACCACCGGCCTCCGGCCGGGAGCAGTGCGCCACGATCTCGCGCAGCGCCTGGGCCATCTCCGCGGCCAACGCCGCGACGGTGGCCTCGTCGTGCACGTTGACGGAATACGTCCAGTTCAGGTCCAACTCGCCGTTCTCGAACACGCTGGTCACATCCAGCAGGTACGCACGGACGCTGGCAGGCGCATGATCTGGCGCGAGGCTGCCGCGCAAGCGGTGGTAGAGCCCACTGGCGCCCGCCGCGTCTCCTTGGTCGTGGTAATTCAGACAGATCTGCGGCTGCGCGCCGTCGCGAAGCACGCGGGCCGCAGAGCTCTCCGGGCTCAGATAGCGCAGTGCCCCGAAGCTGAGCCCCTGGTGCGGTATGGCGCGCAGCTGTTCCTTAACGGACCTGAGGATCTCGCCCCATCCCGCCGCCGAAACGGCCAGAGCCACCGGGAAATGGCAGGTGAAGCACCCGACTGTGCGGGACAAGTCCACCCCGTCGAGAAGCTCCTCGCGGCCATCCCCCGCCACCGCGACCAGCACCTGGTCCCGACCGGTCCACCGCGACAGCACCCGGCCCAGCGCGCTCAGCAACACATCGTTGATGTTCGTCGAGTACACCCGCGGCACCCGGTGCAGCAGCGCATCGGTGTCGTCCCGACTCAACCGCACCGACACCGTCTGGCTGGACTCGGCCGTGTTCGCGCCGCCCCGGGTAACCGGCAGGTCGGGCGATGCCCCGTGAGAAACCTCGGCCCAGTACGCCAGGTCGCCGTCGAGTCCACCAGCCTGGACGTGTGCACTCAACCGGTGCGCCCACTGAGTGAACGGAATGCCGGTCGGCCTGAGCTGCACCAACGGTGCCGATGCGCGCTCAGCTGGCGCTACCCGTGGCGCGGAGCAAGCCTGCTGGTAGGCGTCCTGCAGATCAGCCAGCAGAATCCGCCACGACACCCCGTCGACGACGAGTTGGTGGGCGGCGATGAACAGCTGCGGCCGGTGTCCGGGTCCGCAATGGAACAGCACGACCCGCAGCACCGGGCCATTCGCGATATCCAGGCCGGACTGAGCGGAGCGCGCGGCCTCCGCGATGGCGGCTCGGCGGCCCTCGTCGTCCAGATCCGATAGATCACGCCGGTCGAATACCTCGGCCGATTCGGTGGGCGCGACGTCCTGACACCGCGGCCCCTCGGCAGTGTCGATGCCCGCTGCGCTAACGCTACCCGCGGTGCAGAAGCGCAGGCGCAATGCCTGGTGGTGGGCCATCAGGGCATGCACTGCCGTGGACAGCGCGTCCTCGTCGAGGTCCTCGGCCAACTCGACGACGACGGACTGGTTGAAGTGGGTTAGTGGGCCGTGGGTCGTGAAGAACCATTGCTGGATCGGCGTCAGCGGTGCCGGGCCAACTACCACGTCCGGCTCGGCCAGCTCCGATGCCGGCTCCGGCTGGACGGCCGCTGCGAGCTCGGCGATCGTCTGGTGCCGGAAGACGTCCTTGAACATCATCTCCACGCCGGCCTGGCGGGCGCGGGAGACGATCTGGATGCTCAGGATGGAGTCCCCGCCGAGCTCGAAGAAGTTGTCCTCGACGCCGACCCGCTCCACTCTGAGCACCTCGGCCCAGACGCGAGCCAGTTCTTGCTCGATTGCGGTGCTCGGCGCTCGGTACCCGGATTCGAGTTCGGGTAGGGCATCGGGGGCAGGTAGCGCACGCCGGTCCAGTTTCCCGTTGGAGTTCAACGGCAATTTATCGAGCACGACGAACGCCGAGGGCACCATGTAGTCCGGCACGCTTCGCTTCAGCCAGGACCGCAGGTCCGCCGAACCGGGTGCGGTCGGACCGACCGGCACGAGATAGCCGACCAGCCTCTGATGACCGCCCTCGCTCTCTTGCGCGACTACGACGGCCTCGCCGACGTCGGTACGCCGCAGCAGGGCGGCCTCGATCTCGCCGAGCTCGATGCGGAATCCCCGGATCTTCACCTGGTGGTCCGACCGGCCCAGGTACTCCAGCTCGCCACCAGCATTCCACCGCACGACATCCCCGGTGCGGTACATCCGCGCACCCGGCGCCCCGAACGGGTTCGCCACAAACCGCTCTGCGGTCAATCCCGGCCGGCGGAGATAGCCACGGGCACAACCGTGACCGGCGAGATACAACTCGCCCGGCACACCGACCGGCACTGGGCGCAGCCCGACATCGAGCACGTACGCCTGGGTGTTCCAGATCGGTCTGCCGATGGTCGGTGCGCCGGGCCGGCCGTCGAGACGGGCCGCGGTGGACCAGATCGTGGTCTCGGTCGGCCCGTAGAGATTGGTGACGTCCACGGCCAGGTCTCGCATCGTTGCCGCGAGTGCCGGCGGCAGTGCCTCGCCGCCCACCAGCAGGCGTAGCCCACGCACACCTTCGGGATGCGCGGAGACGATCGTGTGCCACAACGACGGGGTCGCCTGCATGATCGTGGCGCCGGAGTCCGCGACCAACCTCACCAGTGCGGCCGGGTCGGACACGACCTCCTTCTCTGCAACAATGACGGCCGCGCCGCAGACCAGTGGCAGGTACAGCTCCAGCGCCGCGATGTCGAACACGATGGTGGTGACCGCGAGCATCCGGGTCGTACCGTCCAGGTGGAACAGTTCGGCCATCGAGCCGAGGAAGTTGACGAGCGAGGCGTGCTGGATCACCACTCCCTTGGGCCGCCCCGTCGAACCAGACGTGTAAATCACGTACGCGGCATGTGACCCCGACAATGGCGGCACCCGATCAGCGTGGGTCAGATCGCTGTCCCCAGAGCCCATTGGCACTGTGCCGGCCAACACCGCGGCGATCTCCGTGTCATCCAGCCGAAGCCGCGGAACCGCGTCATTCGCATCAGGTAACCGGCTCTCGACCTCGCACGTGGTCACTACCAGCACCGGCCGGGTATCGGAGAGCATGAACGCTATCCGCTCCGCCGGATAATCCGGGTCGATCGGCAGATAGGCCGCACCCGTCTTCCACACCGCCCACAACGCCACGACCATGTCCACCGAACGCGGCACCATCAACGCCACGAAACGCTCGACACCCACGCCCCGCCCGATCAGTACCCGCGCCAACCGATTGGCCCGCAGGTTCAACTCCGCATACGACAGGCTCTGGCCACCACAGCGGACCGCGGTCGCCTCAGGCGTACGACTCACCTGCGCCTCGAACAGCTCCAGCACGCTGCTCGCGGGCACCTCACTGCCGGTGTCGTTCCACTCCACCAACACCCGATGCCGCTCCTCGACGGCCATCCACGGCAGCCCTGACATCGGCTGCTGCGGCTCGTCGGCGATCCCGGTCAACAGCAACCGCAACCGCTGCGCCATCGACGTCACGGTGGCCGTGTCGAACAACCGCGGGTCGTAGCCAAGGTGGAAGCCGAGCTGCCCGTCCAGATACGCGCGCAGGCTGAGCGGGAAGTTCGTGGTGTCCCGGGCGTGGACTTCGCGTATCCGCAGACCGGGCTCCCCCTCCGGGGGCGCCTCGAACGGATAGTTTTCGAACACGACCATGCTGTCGAACAGATTGACCCCAGCGGGCAGGTCGCTCCATGCCTGCACCTGCGCCAGCGAGACGAAGTCGAACCGGCGCGACTCGATCTCGGCGGCCTGCAGGTCGCGCAGCCACGACAGCACGTTCCCGGTGTCCGGACTCTGCCCAGGTTCAACAGGCCCACTAGGAATGCGCACCCGGGTCGGCACCGTGTTGATCAACATGCCGACCATCGACTCTACGCCCGGCAGATCGGCTGACCGCCCGGACACCGTGGTACCGAAGAGAACATCGGGCTCTCTGCTGTAACGGGACAGCAGCACCGCCCAGGCGCCTTGCACGACCGTGTTCAGCGTCAGGCCGCCACGTCTGGCCGCCAACTGGAGCCGCTGTGACTCTTCGGCCGAGAGCCCAATTCGCACCGTCTCGACGGACTCGGCGCTGTGCGCTTCGAGGGATTGGCGATCATAGGGCAAGCTGGTAGGTGCAGCGAAGCCAGACAGCACCCGCCGCCAATGCTCCTCGGCCTGCCGCTCGTCCTGCTCACCCAGCCACTGCACGTAGTCCCGGAATGGACGCCGAATGACCAGTTCGGGTGTCCTGCCGTGCACGATCGCGGCGTATTGCTCGCGGACCTCGGTGAAGACCTGGGCCAAGCTCCAGCCGTCCAGCATGACGTGATGCGCGGTCCAGACCAGCATGACCTGGTCGTCGCTCAGAGTGGCGATGGACAGCCGCAGCAGCGGCGGCGAGGTCAGGTCCACCCCGGCTGCACGGTCCTCGGACAGCACCCGGGCCAGCTCGCGCTCCACATCGGACAGATCACGCCAGTCGTAGTAGCGCGTCGGCACGTCGACGTGGCGGTGCACCACCTGTAGCGGCTTGTCGAACCCGTCCCACACCACCGCGGTGCGCAACGCCGGCGTGCGGTCAGCCACTCGTTGCCAGGCTGCGCCCAGCGCGAGCGGGTCTGACACGCCGTCCAGCAGCAGCCGAGCCTGGTCCACGTAGACGGCCGAGCCCGCGTCGATCAGGCTGTGGAAAAGTATGCCGGCTTGCAACGGAGTCAGCGGATAGATGTCCTCCACCGACCGCCCGTCACCCACCAGGCGGTCCAGCCCGGCCTGTTCGAGGCGGGCCAGCGGGAAGTCCGACGGGGTGCGACCGCCGACTCCGGGCTGCGCGCAGTGGTCGACGATCTCACCGAGTGCCTTGATCATATCCTCGGCCAGCTGCCGCACTGTGGCGTTGTCGTGTACCTGCCTGGAGTAGAGCCAGGTCAGCTCCAGCTCCCCGTTCGACACCTGGCCCGAGACGTCCAGCAGATGCGGTGCCGGCTGGTCGGGCGCCAGATCGGCGCCGATGCTGTCGCGTTGAGCGCGGTACAACCCGCCCGCAGCAGCGGCCGCGTCCCTGTGCGTAGTAACCCATTGGCCGTGGTAGTTGAAGCAGACCTGCGGCCGCGGGTCGGAGTGCAGCGCGGCGGCCGGCGAGTCCTCCCGGCTCAGATAACGCAACGCTCCGTAGCTGAGCCCGCGGTGCGGCACGGCACGGAGCTGCTCCTTGACCGATGTCAGTACGGCGCGCCAGTCCGAGCCCGCGGGCACGGTGAGCGCGAGCGGGAACTGCGTGGTGAACCAACCCACGGTGCGAGACAGGTCCACGCCGTCGAGGATCTCCTCGCGGCCGTGGCCCTCCAGTGCGATGAGCACCCGCTCGCACCCGGTCCACTTCGAGAGCACCCGACCCAGGGCGCTGAGCAGGACATCATTGATCTGGGTCCGGTAGACGCCCGGCACCTGGTGCAGCAGGGCGTCGGTCTGCGCCCGGCTCAGCCGGGCGCAGACCTGGCGGGTGCAGCCGGCGGTGTGGACACCAGCCCGGTCGACCGGCAGGGTCACTTGTGCCTCGCGGGACACCTGCGTCCAGTACTCCAGTGCCCCGTCCAGCGCCCCGGACCGGACGTGTTCGGTCAGCCGGTGTGCCCAGGTGGTAGTGGCCGTGCCGGGTGGTTCCAGCGCCACCTCGGAACCGGCAAGGGCCTGCCGGTAGGCCGTGTCGAGGTCATCGAGCAGGATGCGCCAGGAGACGCTGTCGACGACGAGGTGATGGGCGCTGAGGAACAGTCGAGCCCGCTGCCCGTCACCGTGCTTGAACAGCACGGCCCTGATCATCCGATCGGAACCAAGATCGAGTTCGGATCGCGCTGCGGCGGCCGCCGCTACCATGGCGGCCTGCTGCTGCGGCTCCGCGAGCCCAGACAGGTCGTGGCACACGAGCATCCCGCTCGGGACGGCAGGACCGACCTGCTGCCACCACTGACCGTCTACCTGCTCGAATCGCAGCCGGAGCGCATCGTGGCGGGCCACGATCGCCTCGACAGCTGTTCGCAGCGCATTCTCGTCGAGCTCCTCGGCCAACTCCACCAGCATGGACATGGTGAAGTGCCGCAGTGCTCCGTACGTGCTGAAGAACCAGCGTTGGACGGGGGTCAGCGGGGCGGGGCCGACGGGTAGGAGCTGCTCGACCGGGGCGTCCAGGGCACCGACCAGCGGGGCCAGGGCAGCAATGGTCTGGTGCAGGAAGATGTCCTTCGAGCTGAGCTGCAGGCCCACCTGGCGGGCGCGGGAGACCACCTGGATGCTCAGGATGGAGTCCCCGCCGAGCTCGAAGAAGTTGTCGTGCAGCCCGATCCGCTCCGCCCCCGTCACCTGAGCCCAGATGTCGGCGAGCCGGCGTTCGGTGGAGGTGCGCGGGGCGACGTAGCCGGCGGTCAGCGCGGGGCGGTAGTCGGGGGTCGGCAGGGCCCGCCGGTCGATCTTCCCGCTGGATGTCAAGGGCAGCGCGGGCAGGACCGTCACAGCCGAGGGCAGCATGTAGTCGGGCAGCAGGTGACCGGCGTGCTCCCGCAGCGCCTCAATCGTCGGGGCGCCGGCCGTGCCGGCCGCAACCAGGTAGGCCAGCAGGTACGGGCGCCCGTCGTGGCTGGCGAGGGTCACCGCCGCCTGGGCGACGTCCGGGTGGGTGAGCAGGACTGACTCCACCTCGCCCAGTTCGATGCGATATCCACGGATCTTGACCTGCTCATCGGCCCGGCCCATGAACTCCAACTGCCCGGCTGCGCTCCAGCGCACCAGGTCCCCGCTGCGATACATCCGCGAGCCCGGCCCGCCGAAGGGATTGGCCACGAACCGCGCCGCGGTCAGCCCCGGCCGACCCAGATAACCGCGGGCCAACCCGACGCCGGCGATGTAGAGCTCGCCGGCCACGCCCACTGGAACCGGCTGTAGCTGCTGGTCGAGCACGTAGACCTGGGTGTTGGCGATCGGAGTCCCGATCGGCACCGGCGCACTAGGCACCGGCTCCCGGGCGGTCAACCGCCGGCTCCAGGCCGCCACCACCGTGGACTCGGTGGGTCCGTAGGCGTTGATCATCGTGCGGTCCGGGGCCCAGCGCGCCACCAATTCGGCGGGGCATGCCTCCCCGCCCACGATCAGGCACCGGAAGGCCGGCAACCCGCCAGCTACCGACGGTGGCAGGGTACCCAGCGCCGCCGGGGGGATCAGCGCATGGCTGACGCGCTGACCCGCGAGGACGTCGGCCAGCTGCTCTGCCAGCAATCGACCCGGCGGGGGCACCACCAACGCCGCCCCTGCCGGCAGCGCTAGACACAACTCCAACACCGAGGCGTCGAAGCTCGGTGAGGAGAAGTGCAACACCCGATCCCCCGGCCGCACCCCGAAATGTTCGGTCAGGGCTGCGGCGAAACTGGCCAGCCCGGCGTGGGTCACCACCACCGCCTTGGGCCGCCCAGTCGAGCCCGAGGTGTAGATCACGTAAGCCGGGTGGGACAGCAGCAACGGCGCCGCACGTTGGGCGTCGTCCACCGGGGTTGCCTCAGTCGGCGTCAGTTGCACCTGCCAGCCCGGGTCGTCCAGCACCACCATCTCGGCGTCGCACCGCAGCCGGCCCACGTACTCGGCATGAGTCAACACCACCACCGGATCGGTGTCGGCGAGCATGAAGTCGATCCGTTCACCGGGAAGGTCCGGATCGACGGGCACAAAGGCCGCCCCGGCGGTGGCGACGGCCAACTGGGCCACCACGTTGTCGACCGAGCGGGGCAGCACCACGGCGACGATCCGCTCCGGACGCGCCCCTCGGGCGATCAGCACCCGCGCGAGGCGATTCACCCGCTGCGCCAGCTGCCCATAGCTCAGCACCCCAGCGGCCAGTACCTCAGTCTCGAAGATCACCGCCGGTGCCTGCGGAGTCCGGACCACCGCTGCGGCGAACACCTCTGGCAACGTCGCTGGCGGCACCGCCCGCCCGGTGTCGTTCCACTCGACAAGAACCCGATGCCGCTCTTGCACCGTGAGCAGCGGTAACCTCCCCACCTGCTGGCTCGGATCGGCCGCCACCCCGGCGAGCAGCACGGACAGCTGGTCCACCATGCGCCCGACGGTCAGGCGATCGAACAGATCGGTGTTGTAGGTCAACGCCCCACGCAGCTCGCCGGCCACGACCTGGAACTCGCACGTGATGTCGAAGTTGGCGGTGTGGCCGGACAGGTCGACGGTCTCCACGCACAGCTCGGTGAACGCAGGCGGGGTCCGCTGCGCGTCGTGCAGCAGCACCATGACGTCGAAAAGCGGGTTGCGACTGACGTCCCGCTCGGCGTGCACCGCGTCGACCAGTCGCTCGAAGGGCACCTCCTGGTGAGCGAAGGCGTCCAGCGCGGTTTGTCGGACAGCTCCGAGGAACTCGGTGAAGGTGTGCGTCCGGTCGACGGCGGTGCGCAGTACCAGGGTGTTGACGAAGAACCCGATCAGCCGTTCCAGCTCCGACCGGTTGCGGCCGGAGACGACCGTACCGACGGCAATGTCATCCTGACCGGACAAGCGGTGCAGCAGCGCCTTGCAGGCGGCCAGCAGCACCGTGAACAGCGTCGTGTCCTGGGCACGGGCGAGCTCGCCGAGCTGAGCAGCGACCTCGGCCGACACCACGAACTCCTGCACCGCGCCCGCGGAGGTGCGCACCTGCGGCCGCGGCCGATCGGTCGGCAACTCCAGCGGGGATATCCCCGATAACTGCCGGGTCCAGTAGTCGAGCTCGCCGTTCAACGCCGGCCCGGACAGCCGGTTGCGCTGCCAGCTGGCGAAATCGGCGTACTGCACCGGTAGCGTGGGCAGATCCGGCTCCCGCCCCTGCGTGGCGGCGGCGTACAGCGCGCCCAACTCCTCGACCAGCACACCCATCGAGGCGCCATCGGTGACGATGTGGTGTGCGGTGAGCAGCAGAACATGCTCATCGTCGGCGACGCGGAACAGCAACGCCCGGAACAGCGGCCCCGTCCGCAGGTCGAAGGGGTGGCCATATTCCGCAGAGAGCGCGGCGTCGAGCTCCTCGCCCGTCGCACCGGCCAGCTCGACCACCGGCACCGCCAGGTCGACCGCGGGGTGCACGACCTGCATGCCCTTGCCGTCCACCTCGTCGAAGGTGGTCCGCAGCGACTCGTGCCGAGCCACCAGGTCCCGCAACGCGGCAGTTAACGCCGGCGCCTGCAGCGAGCCCCGCAGGCGCAACGCGAGCCCGCTGTTGTACTCCGATCCCGCTGTCTGATCGCCCGCCGTCTGGGCGCCCCCCGCCTGGAACTGGTTCAAGAACCACAGCCGCTGCTGCGAGAAGGACAACGGCAACGGGTCGGTCCGGTCGGCCACCGGAATCGGGTCGGACTGTGTCGACTGGCCGGCCAGTCGACGGCGCAACACCTCCTGCAAATGGGCAGGCAGGGCAGCGATCCGGCCTCTTCTTGATGAAGAACTGTCTCTGGTGGACGGCATGACGATCTCCTCACCTTCCGTCGTTGCCGTCACCGAAGGCAACCCGTTCTAGTTCACTGAGGATTGCGTCTTCGACCATCTCGGCGAGCGTCGAGACGCTGCGAGCGGTCAGGACATCTCGCGGCGTCAGGGTGATGTCGAATGCCGCCTTGATCCGGGTGATGATGAGCAGGCTGCGGACGGAGTCGCCGCCGAGTTCGAAGAAGTTGTCCTCGACGCCGACCTTGTCCACGCCGAGCACCTCGGCCCAGGTCTGAGCCAGCACACGTTCGGTGTCGGTGCGAGGTGCGATGTAATCGCTTCCTGCCGGGTCAGCCGCAGTAGTCGCGGGCAGGGCGCGGCGGTCGAGCTTGCCGTTGGGAGTCAGGGGCCATTCGTCCAGCGCGACCAACGCCGAGGGCAGCATGTAGTCGGGCAGCGAGTCGGCGAGCAGCTCATACAGCTCACCTGGCTCTGCTGCCCGGCCACCCGCTGAGACTGTGTAGCCGACAAGCCGGGTGGAGCCGGACTTGTCCTTTCGCGCGATCACCACGGCCTCGTCCACGTCCGGGTGCCGGCGCAGAGCGGCTTCGATCTCACCTGGCTCGACGCGGAACCCGCGGATCTTCACCTGCTCGTCGACCCGCCCGGAGAACTGCAACTCGCCGCCGGCGGTCCAGCGCACCAGGTCTCCGGTGCGGTACATCCGGCTGCCGGGGGGCCCAAAGGGGTTGGCCACGAACCGCTCCGCGGTCAGCCCGGGTCGGTTCAGGTATCCCCGCGCCAGCCCGGCACCGGCGATGTGAAGCTCACCAGCGACACCCACCGGGACCGGCCGCAGCGCCCCGTCGAGCACGTAGGTGCAGGTATTGGCGATCGGCCGACCGATCGGCGGGACGACTCCCGGGGCTAGTGCCTGACTCCAGGTCGCCACGACCGTGGACTCGGTCGGCCCGTAGGCGTTGATCATCCGCCGGCTTGGTGCCCATCGGGTCACCAGCTCCGCGGCGCAGGTGTCCCCACCGACGATCACCGTGCTGAACTCCGGCAACCCGGTGGCCGCGATCTCCTCGGGCACGGTGGCTAGCGCAACGGGCGGGATGAGGGCGTGGGTCACGCGGTGCCGCCCGAGCACCTCGGCCAGCTGCTCGCCCAGCAGCGGGCCCGGTGGTGGCACCACCAGCGCTGCCCCGGCGGGAAGCGACATGCATAGCTCGAGCACCGAGGCGTCGAAACTGGGTGAGGAGAACTGCAGCACCCGGTCATTCGGGCCGACCTGGAAATGCTCAGCCTCGGCGGCGGCGAAGCCTGCCAGCCCGGCGTGGGAGACCACCACGCCCTTGGGCTGACCGGTGGAGCCGGAGGTGTAGATGACATAGGCCGGATGCGCCGCCAACAGTGGCGATGCGCGGTCGGCGTCGGTCAGGGCGCGGTCGACCATCGTCGCCGCCGCCACCGTGGCCGGGGCGTCGAGCAGCAGCATCGTCGCCTCGGCGACCGCAGGCAGCTCGGCCGCCACCTCGGCCAGGGTCAGTACCAGCACCGGGCGCGAATCGGCGAGCATGAACGCGATCCGCTCGGCCGGGTAGGCCGGGTCGATCGGCAAGAACGCCGCCCCCGCCTTAGTCACGGCCAGCTGCGCCACCACGATCTCCACCGAGCGGGGCAACGCCAGGGCCACGATCCGCTCAGGGCCCGCCCCGTGGGCGATCAGCAGCCGGGCTAACTGGTTCGCCCGCGTATCCAGCTCCGCGAAGCTGACCATCCCGCCCTCGAAAATGACCGCCGGGGCGTCCGGTGTCCGCGCGACCGCCGCCTGCACCAGCTCCGGCAGCACCACCGCCGGCGCGTCTCTATGGGTGTCGTTCCACTCCACCAACACCCGATCACGCTCGGTCTCGGTCAGGATGTCGATGTCGCCACAGTGAATGGCGGGATCGGCGATCAGCAACATCAACACCCGAAGAAAATGCGTGGCCATGCGCTCGATCGTCGCGGCATCGAATGCGCTGGGGTCGTAACCGAAGTCGACGGACAGTTGCCGACCCGGGGACACCACGACGCTAAGCGGGTAGTTGGTGGTCTCCACGGCTTGCAGTTCGCGGACCCGCAGGTCGTGGGCGGCGGCTGCCTCATCGTTGATCGGGTAGTTCTCGAACACCACGATGCTGTCGAACAAGTGCTCCCCGCCAGGCAGGTCGCTCGAGGTCTGAACCTGGGCCAAGGACATGAACCCGAACCGCCGGGATTCGGCCTGGGCGGCCTGCAACTCCTGCAGCCACTCGACCGCCCCGGCTTCCCTGCTCAGGTAGACACGTACCGGCAGGGTGTTGATGAAGATGCCGGTGATGTCGTCCACGCCCGCTAGCTCTGCTGGCCGGCCGGACACAGTTGCTCCGAAACACACGTCATGCTCGCTGCTATAGCGCGACAGCAGCAAAGCCCACAGTCCCTGCATGATGGTGTTGAGAGTGAGATGGTGGCGTTTGGCGAACTCGGCCAGTCGACTGGAGTCCTCTTCGTTCAGCTCAGTGGACAACGACTGCGACGAGCTGCTGGTGTGCGCCTGGGCTGGTACCCGGTCGTAGGGCAGCGGAGTCCGGCACTCGAAGCCCGCCAGGACCCGCCGCCAGTATTCGGCCGCCTCGACCTGATCCTGCCCGCCGAGCCACTGCAGGTAGTCTCGGAAGGGTCGCCGGTGGGGTGGTTCGAAGGTGGTGTCGTGGCGTTGTAACGCGGCGTGGCAGGCGAAGACGTCGGAGAGTACTTGGAAGACGCTCCAGCCGTCGAGTAGC
>JAHEXI010000016.1 GCA_023252195.1 Pseudonocardiales bacterium | reverse complement strand
GCCCTCTACAGCCTCCGATAGCCCGCCGGATCGTTAAGCCGAGGAATCAGTCAGGCAACCCCGCCAGCGCAGGCCAGGACACGATCCCTCGGCTTAACGCAAGGCTCGGCATAATCGCTGTTAAACCGAATTCTGTTTAACAGCGACCACGGAACTCAATATACTTCGTGGGCGTTCGGGCAACGACTCCGCGCCGCCGGATTCCTCCCATCGATGGGCACAATCGGCGACTGCTACGACAACTCCATGATGGAATCATTCTGGGGTACCCTACAACTCGAAGTCCTCGACACAAGAATCTGGGAAACCCGCGACGAACTTGCCAACGCCATCTTCGAGTGGATAGAATGCTGGTACAACACCGAACGGCGACATTCCAGCCTGGGAATGCTCCGGCCGGTCCAGTTCGAAGCCCTCTACACCGACCAGACGTCCACACAGGACGATCACTGACCCCACACCCTGGGTGTCCGTGCTAGAGGGTCAAGCTCAAGTTCCGGTCCCAGACCGACAGCGCGGCAACAGCGCGTTAACTCAGTAAAACTTTCATTTATCGTAGTTGCTGCTTTTCGCCGAGCGAAGGCCGCTCCGAGCTGCGTTTCCGATTCAGACGATGTGTCGTCTTTGTCGGCGACGTTCATCGCCGATGAAGACTGCGGGACCTGCGGCTCGTCGGGAGGCGACCCGCGTCGAGGAGCTGAATGCCACAGCCGCGATGGCGGTCAAGCTGATCGAGCCCGCGTCCGACCGAGCCGTTCGTGGACGGGTAACGCCCGGCGGTGTGCCGGTGAGACGGGAGCTGCCCAGATCGGCGGTCGGATCCTCGGCGGTTACCGACCCTGCGCCTCACAACTGCGGTGGACGTGAACCAGCGGTTGTCGCTGCCGAGGCTGCACCGCAGCGCGCTATGTCGGGTGGCGTGGTTGGCGGACCGGCCGGCCGAGGCGGTCACCGAGCGCAACATGATCGCGCTGGCGGACGACCGGTACACGTAGACCAGAACGGGAGCGGGGGGTTGGCGAGACCATCCGCGCGCTGGCTGCGCTGGCAGTTCGGGACCGGGATGGTGGCGAGTGAGTCGCTGCCGTGGCTGCGTCGCCCGGGCGTGTCACCTGGGTCTGCGCTGGGTGCGTGGCGACCGTACCTGCACTCCATGACCCGTCGTTGCTGGGCTGTGAGCGGTGATGAGGGTACGCAGGTCACGGCCGGTGCACCCGGCATTGAGCGGTTTCGTCCCCGGCTTACCCGGGTTGGTGGCAATACGCCGATTGTGGTTGAGCGTTCTGGTCCAGCGATTCGGGAGGCGCTGTGCGCGGATGCACCCGCCGAGGAGTGCGCGCAGTTTGAGGAAGAGCTGCGGTCCGCGTTGGCACGGGCTGCAGAGGACCTCGATCTCTCGGGGCCGCAGGCAGTGCTGAGGCACTGGCATGCGCTGGCCACGATGGCGGCGAATCCACCCACTGACGACGAACGCGAGCAGATCAAGCGCGCGAAGGCCGGCGACTTCACTGGACTCCGCACCCGGGATGAGAACGGGAACTGGGTTCGGCTGTAGATGCCGCGCTACGAGCGGAGCTGGCTTGAAATCGCCCAGGAGCAGTACGACAGCCTCTCTGCGACCACGCGGGAACTAGTCGA
Organism: Pseudonocardiales bacterium; assembly: GCA_023252195.1. Lineage (GTDB taxonomy): Bacteria > Actinomycetota > Actinomycetes > Mycobacteriales > Pseudonocardiaceae. The sequence continues at coordinate 72,444 of JAHEXI010000016.1, read as the reverse complement.
TCGCCGGATCGAGGAGTTGCTGGATGACCCGACCGGCAATCTCGACGCCAAATACTACCGGCGGTTCGATGAGTGGATCATCCCCTTCGGCGCCGACGAGGGGTTTATTTCCTACGCTGTCGTGGAGGAACCCAGGCGGTTAGTGATCCTACGCCGGGTGATTTTCCTCGGATGAGACAAGAACGGCACGGTCTTCACCCAAGTCCGGCCTGCACCGGTTCAACGGCGCCAGCGGAACTCACCGCCGTCGCCGATATGCCGGCCCGCCCCAGACAAGCCTCGGTGAACTGCGCCCGTCACCGATCGGTCGTAGACGTACTGGTGGGCAGTCTGGCGGGAGCGCCCCTGCTCGCGTTGGGGTCGTAGCACCGTGGGTCGGGGGCTTCTCAACCTATGAACGAGGTGTGGCAGGGGGGTGTACACGTCGTCGGGGGTGAACCGGGGCGCCCATCGGCGGGTGTCGAGGACGCGCAGCCCGGGCAATACCGGATCTCCAAGGCGATCAGGACCAGCCCGGTGGCCACCGCGGCCAGCACGAAGTTCCCTTCCCCCGCCGCCGCGCCGATCGCCGCGGCGGCGAAGATCGCCGCAGCGGTGGTCACTCCCCGTACCACCTGGCGGTGGCGCATCGCCTGGTGAAACACCAGCCCGCCGCCGATGAACCCGATCCCAGTCACTGCCCCGGCCAGGGCGTAGGGGGCGTTGTTGGCTGACAGCGCCCCGATCACAGCGGTGGCCACCCCGATCAGGGAGAACGTGCGATCCCCGGCAGGCGAACCGCGCAGCTGCCGTTCGAACCCGAGCACGAAGGTGAGCCCGAAGGCCACCAGCAGCCGCAGGGCCAGGCCCATCTCCTCAAGGTGCACACCCCCATACTCCAACGGCGCAACGCCTACCGTTGCCCGGCTGCCGCGAACAGGGCTGCCGCGGACATCGGCCGTCCCAGATGAATCGCCGGGCACGGGGGCCTTTTAACTTGGTGGGGGTTCGGGTGCAAACAGTCGGGGTCAGCCGGTGGTCTGGCCTGGTGAATCAGGGCGGCGAGGGTGATCGGTAATGCGGCAGGGAATGTCGGTGTTTTCGTCGAGGTGGTAGCTGGCACACACCCGGTGGTAGCCATCGGCGATCTGCAGGGCAATTCCCCGGGTCAAATCGCCACGGACCAGCAGGACCGGGGACAGTGCCTTGGCGTTCGTCACCTCGGCCAGGTCGGCTGCCACATGGGGGTTGTCTGGGGCTAACAGCGCGAGCCCAGAGGCGCGCAACATGTCCTTGGCCTTGTAGTGCCCGACAGGGGTCGTCTTGAGCTGCTCTATCAGATCGCGGACCTGGGCGCTGGTCGCAATCAACGACAGGTAGGAAGCGGCGGCCGGGTAGTCATGCGAATCCGGCTCCGCCTTCCACGTTACTTTACCCACGCCATTGTCCCCCTTATCGTCATGTCGGGATTTGAGGTTATAGGCGACCCGCGTTGTGTCACAAGCAACGCTCACGGCCAACACCGGTGCCCGAACCCTTCGCCGGGCTCCTCCTGGAGTACCTCGAACACCGGCTCAACCTCACTACCGCGACCTGGCCGGGGAGTGGACCGAAGCATCCTAGGTCAGCGGCCTTGATGGCGATTAAAGGGAGATAAAGGCAAAAACGTCATAACGCCGCTTATCGGATCGTTCGAACCGACTCGCGTTCAGGCCCTTTACCAGCGCAAACGTCCTCGTTGACCATCTCACGGTCATCGAACCACGCCATACCGAAAGCGGTACTGGACGGTTCTCTGCGTCGGTTTGCTATCGGAGGGCTCACCGCCCGAGAACCGCGCCGCGATGTTGATCGCGCGTGCCGCGCCGAGGCGGTTGTCCAATGGCGTGCCGTGGCCACCGAGCGCGTTTTGGGCGCGCACCGCAAGGGCAGGGGTGCATCCCCGTCTCTCCCGGGCCACCACGGGCATTTCGAAGACGCGTGGTCGGATCAATGATGCGATGCTGGGTCATACAGGCGGTAGCGCTGCGGGCGTCTCCGATCTGCGGCGTTGCCGACGCACGGGCGTCGTGACTGCGCCCACCTGAGGGTCGGAAACGCACAGCCCCTTCTCAGCTGGGCGGCGGATACTCGCGGAGGTCGGAAGGAGCGTGCGGTGGTCGCAGGCTTGCTTGGATTCGTTCTCCTGCTGTTCGAACTCGTGCTAATTGCCCGCATGATCGTCGACTGGGTCGGCGTGCTGTCGCCGGTGGGGGGCGGCAGCGGCCTCTACCAGGCACGCCGGATCACCCACGACATCACCGAGCCCGTGATCGGCCCGGTCCGGCGGGTGCTGAAGCCCGTGCGGTTCGGGTCCATCTCCATTGACCTGGCATTCACCGCAGTGTTCGTGGCGGTGATCGTCCTGCGGACCGTCGTGGTGCCGTTCATTCCGTTCTGAGGGCGCAGCCGCAGAGGCTAAACGGGGTGGCGTCCCCACCCTCGTGGAGGACACGGTCGAGGTCCGACCAGGAGATCCAGGCCCAGCCCTTGATGCCCAGGGAGTAGCCCCAGCTGTTGGCGAAGCGGGCGAGCCGGCGGTCCGGGTCGAGGCCGCCGTGGAAGCAGATCTGGTTGCCGCCGTCCACCGGGCTTGTCTGACCGCGATAAGTGCCACCTATAGATACCCGGACGACATGCTCGGCGGGTGCGTCGACGAAAAACCGGTTGGCCGCGGGCGCGCGCAGGATCGTGTTCCATGCCACCGGCCCCGCGAAGGTTCCGATGGCGACGGTGAGCAGCACCCCGGGTGCGCGCTCTCGGGCGAGGAGCCCGACGAGCAGGGGGGCGAGTACTGCGGACAACGCGGCCCCGCAGGCGATGACACCCCAGCTCAGCATGGTTATCGGTCCAGCGTCGGCTGCTGCGCGACCAGACTGACCCGCCGGCGCAGGGCCAGCACATCCATCTCGGGCAACGGGGTGTCCTCCCAGCACACCCGGCCGGTATCGGGCGCGTGGGGTCGAGCCGTCCCACCACGACGGGGACTGCACCTTCGAGACCATTCTGCGCCGCTATCAGCTCGACGACCCGGTCCTGTGGCACCTCGCCGAGATCGTCCACGAAGCCGACCTCGACGACGAACGCTACGACGCCCCCGAAGCCCCGGGCCTGGATGTCGCCCTGCGGGGGCTGTCCATGGTGTGTGACGACCAGGAAACCCTCACCCACACCGGACCCATCTTCGACGGCCTCTAGGAGTTCTACCGCCGCGCCGCCCTCCTCGGCCGCGAACCCGCCTGACCCACGTCGGAGGACCTCTCAACCTCGACCGGTGCGGCCTGGGTGATGTTTTGGGCAGGACACCACAGCAGCTCCCGGTAGCCGAAGCTCAGCCAGGGTGTCGGTAACGGGGGCGTCCACGCGAAACTGAGGCGGGAACGGGCTTAATGGGGCAAGCCGCTGCTGCGGATAGCGTAGCCGGATGTTCCTCAGCGCCCCCAGCAACTCGCTTGGCGATGGCGGGCAACCAGCTCGTCGCCACCGTGACCGGGTGGCTCGTACTGGCTAGAGCGCCCGAATCCGATCCTGAGCCTTCTTGGCCGCTGATCCCGAGAGCGAGTTGGGTGATCTTGATGATGATCAGGGTTGCGGTGATGAGCAGGTAGGCGCGCAGGGTGATCAAGCCAGCTCGGTGCAGCGGGGCCCGTTGGGGTTGCCGAATCGCAGGGGCTGAAACCTATAGGTGGGGAACAACGTGTGGGACGCATGTCTACGCGCCTCATAACCTAGAGGTCGCAGGTACCGAGCACTGTCGATTTCCCTGCTGTCGCAGGTCAGGGCATTACCCATGTCAGGGGCCCGGGGCTTTGATCGTCTCGGTTCGTGCGGTGAAGTGGCTAGTCCGTCTTTTTCCGCTCGCGTAATACATCCGCAGCGGCCTCGGCGAGGATGAGGACTAACGCCATCAGGTCAGCTGGTTCCATATGGGTGCGCAGGGATAGTGCGGCAGCAGCAGGGTCATCGAGCAGAACAGGCAGGGTGCGGGGTCGGTAGCCGGCCTGGGCCATCGCCGGGTGCCCGGACAGCCGTTCTGCGGGCACATCAGGGTGGAGATCGCAGGCGTCTTGGGCGCGCCGGCCGAACTTCGGAGGCGGAGCCAAGGCAGCGAGCGGGAGCGGTGCGCTAGCCGTGGGTTGGGGAGCTGTCCGGGTGGCCAAGGCTTCACCTGCCTGGAATCGGGATTCCTGCACCTATCGTTGTCATCGCTCGCCACTGCGAAGCGTTACATGTCCGTCACTGACAGTGGCGCGTGGCAAAGATGGCAGTACCCGGCTTTCATCTCGCAGCGCCGCGAGCTCTCCGCTCAGCGCAGTCGCAGCGCGGCTACCCAGGTGCTCGGTCGCGTTTGCCTGGCGGCCCGTAGTAGACCCACCGGGCAGTAGTCAGCGCTGTGGAAGCCCTCGGTTACAAGGTCACCCCTGCCCCGCAACCCCGATGCACCGCCCAAGGTCGCAACAAAGAGGTTGGTCACTTTGTCGGGTTTTGGTGGCATACTCGTGGTGGTTCGCATGTCGTCCTCAAGGATTGGACCTGTCTGTTGGGGATAGTCCGGTCGCGCGTTTCACGACGGCGGCCGGACTCAGGCTCACTACGCAGCTGCCACCTCCTCGATGGCGATGGTTCACTCACTTCCTTTGGTAGGGCGTGCCCCTGGCGTCGCCCGTTTAGCGCACACGACCCGATCGGCGTTCGACGTCGTTGATACTCGGTCGTACCAGTCCAACCGATTGCTGAACCCCCGACCGGCGTGACCTGTACGGCCTCGATCGGCGAGCGCGGGTGGACCATCAGGAGCGGCTCTGCTGGCGTTGCTGCGGGTTCGCCGCCCATCGCAGCCAGCAAATGACGAGCGGTCGGATTCGGCGTTCCAGTAGCTTTCGCACAGTAGGCAACGCTTTGCCCTCGGACCTGCGGTGATGCTGCGACTCGGTCAGGAGCCAGTGTGCAGAGCCTCGAACTGGCTTAGGCATCCGGGCGTAGCTTCGCCATCCCGCGTTACAGCGGCCAAGGTCAATCGTTTGAGGGGTGAAGGCATCGAAAGGGGTGACGACGATGCGTAACGACCACGTTACTCTCCGTTCATCGGCGGTCTTTGATCTTCTGGCGCCACGCACTCCCGCTATCCCCGTTCAAGTGGCTCTCCGTTATGACACTCGTGATCCATACGCCATTGTCGCCGCCTTCCGTACTGGGCGGGATGGTTGGGTCGAGTGGGTGTTCTCGCGTGATTTACTCGCCGACGGTCTGATCGCCAACGCGGGAGATGGAGACGTGCGTATCCGGCCGAGATCAGGTGATCCCGAGACCGTCGTGGTGGAGCTGAACTGCCCTTCAGGACACGCCATGTTCGAGGCCAGCGCCCAGCGGCTCGCCGAGTTTCTCGACGCCAGCTATGACATCGTCCTGCCCGGGAACGAGACTCGGTGGATGAACGTCGACGATGCGCTCGACCAGATGATCGCCAACGACCGGCCCTGAGCCGGGGCTCAGCTGATCCGGCTCGCCCGGGTTGGTTTCGGTTCTGGCGCGGAACAGAGCGGGAACCGCGGCACCTACGGTCGCATCACCAACCGCTAACCAGACAGGCAGCGTTTACCCGTCACCCCAGTCGAAACCAAGACAATGGCCAAGCTGCGCCGCCCCTCCCGCTCCCAGGCGCTACGCGACTAACTGGACTGACCGACGCCCCAACATCGCGACCCAGTCAATTCAGACATCGGCCGACGAGCAACACTCGCACGCGGATCCGGCCGATGCCGGTGTTGTCGGACCGGGTGAGCAGGTCGCGGGCGGAGCGGACCTGCTCGGGACCCACCGCGGGGGGGCGACCGAGACGTTGCCCGCGGGACGCGCGGCTAGGCCTTCGTTGGCGCCCTCGACGATGAGCTCTCGGATGATTATGTGGAAAACCCACGATGCGCAAGCGTTCGGTAGCGACTTCGCCGGACCTCGGCTAGTAGTCGAGCGCACCTTCGCGTAATGCGTTCAGCCACTTCTCGGCTTGGCGCGACGACGTGAGCCGTATGACCCGTGGCGCGGCTGGATCGTCGCGCCATTGACGGATACGTCGCCGCTTGCGTTTGAACGACTTGAAGTGCCAAACGATGATCGCGTCGCGGGAGAAGAACCCGCGCAACGACTCGCGATTCCCGTTGCAGATCTCGCGACGGTCGAACAAGCGGGTGATGGTCCTGCGAAGTAGTCGCTGCAGGGAGAACCAACGCGAATAGTCCAGCGCGACAATCAGCTGGGCACGCTCCAGCGGCACGTCGAGCCACTTGCCGTAGGCCGTGTCGAGGATCCACTCGGGTTGCTCGCAGATCTGCCGGATGCGGCGACGCTGTTCGTCACCGGGAACCTCGACCCATCCGGGTTCCCAGGTGAGATCGTCGACAGAGTGCCACTCGATCCCTGTAGCCACAGCGAGCCTCTTGGCGAGCGTTGTCTTTCCCGAACCGGTGACGCCATAGATCAGGATCCGACGAGCATCACCGGGCAGTCGGCCGGTTCCCACCCGACCCAGGGTATCGGTGCTCGCCGAGTCGTATCGGCCACTGGCATGAGTTAGAGCAGATCGCGCAAGAGCTGCCCAATACGCCGCTTAGTCGTCCCGTGTCGCTCAATCTCGCGCTGCCATCCCCGGACCGTGGCGTCGTCGATGAGCTGCTGCTCGACTTCGAGGCGGGCGCGTAGCCGGACAGAGGACCCGGTTGCGGACCACGATCTGCGGGCATGCGTTCCACATTCGTTACGGAGATGATTTGCGGTACGGTTGGCGAGATGGAAGCTGGCGGCTCGCGCCTGTTGCTTGGTCTTGATTTCGACTACTGCCCCGCAGGACAAGCAACCGGAGCCATCAAGCTGCTGATCGAACAGATGGAGGCGATAGCGCCGCACTACGTCACACCACGCAACTGCTGTGCCGTTACACGAATAGGTACTTCTAGCAAGGTATCTTGTCGCCACAACAGCTCTGCTGTTGAGTTCGGGAGGCTGAGAGCACCCAAGGGTCCGTCTGCTTCAGCGGACGTGGTCGTGGCCGGGGGGACGGGCGGCGAGGGCGGTGGCGCGCTCGACGATGTCGTTCGGGCCGACCATCCCGGTGTCCACTAGCACCGACTCCAGTGCGCCGAGCCAGCAACGGTAATAGCTGAAGGCCTCGCCCGGCGGGTGCTCACGCTCGCACGCGGCGATCTGCGCGACCAGCGCGGCCTGGAACAGCGCCCATTCAAACGCGCCGGCGTCGTAGAGGGTGACGGCCAGGCCGAACGCCCGGCTTTCCCACGGCTCCCCGAATACCAGCTCGCCGTTGCTGCGCGGCGGTGCGCTGGGCCCGCCAATCTCCAACGGCGCGGCCGCCGTCATGGCGTCTTGACCTTCGCCACGCCGACCATGGCGTCGCGGGTGACCAGCGCTGCCAGTTCATCCTCGGACATGTCCTCGGTGCCGGCCGGCCGCTCCGGCAGCACCAGCCAGCGCACCTCGGAGCTGGAGTCCCGGACCACGATCTCAGTCTCGGCTGGTAGTTCGAGACCCATCTCGGCCAGCACGGCGCGCGGCGCGCGCACCACCCGGGCGCGGTAAGCCGGGTCCTTGTACCAGCTCGGTGGCAGCCCCAGCACCGGCCACGGGTAGCACGAGCACAGCGTGCAGACGATCACGTTGTGCCGCTGCGGGGTGTTTTCGACGACCACGATGTGCTCGCCCTGCGGCCCCTTGATGCCGAGCTCGGCGATCGCGGCGGTGCCGCCGGCGAGCAGCCGCGCCCGGTACTCCGGGTCGGTCCACGCCTTTGCGATCACTTTGGCGCCGTTCATCGGTCCGACCGATGTCTCGTAGGTCTGGATGAACTTGTCCATCACCGACGGGTCGACCAGCCCACGCTCAATGAGCAACTGCTCCAGCGCCTCGGTGCGCAACTCGATCGGCAAGCGGGCAACAGGGGTCGTCTCGCTCATGACACGGGCTCCAGGTAGCTCTCGTACAGTTCGGCAGATACCTCGAACGGCTCAGCGTCAGCACCCCACAGCTCGCGGGAGTCGAAGCTCACGGTGTACACGTGCTGTGGGTTCTCGCCGAGGAACAGGGCGTGGGTATCGGGTAGGAGCGCGGCCGGCTGGACCATCTCGATGACGCCGCGGTGACCGCGCAGGTAGCTGGACAGCTTGGTGTGACCGGTGGGGTGGGTATCCCTGGCACGCACCACTTCGCCCACCGCGAACGCCGGCGGCTCGTCCACAGTGCGCAGCGAGCCGGCAGCGGTGGGGGCGTAGTCGGGCTTGTTCGGCTCGGGGGCGGCAGGCTCGGCCACGTCCTCGCCACGGAGCCGGCGGGTGCGGGCCTCGACCGCGCCAGGAGCCAGGATCGCACTCTCGACGAGCATCAGCTCGGCCGCATTGAGCCAACGCCCGTAGTAGCCGTCCTTGAAGTAGTCGTCGGGGCCCAGCCGCTCCAGCGCGTGCCGGAAGGCGTCGAGGTTGCGCCCGGAGATTCGGCCCATCGACAGCAAGGCCAACGCGAACGCCCGACTCTCCCACTCCTGCGCGAAGACAGGTTCGTCCGCGGTCGGCGTCTTAACCCGGCCCCAGCCTTCGGTGCCGCCCAGGTCCGCGATCCGGTTCACGATGATGCACCTCCGGTGCTCGTGTGTGCGTAACAGTGTCCTAACACTGTTACGCACTCACGAGGGTTCAGACGGTCCAGGTCTGCATGATCAGCGCATTCTGCCGTCGGGCCGTCAGCACTGAGTCCAGGACATCGAGCGGGTTGATGGGCTTCACGCCCTCCATCATGTCGATCTCACGCATGCCGTAGAGCGCGGCGGCCGAGAACCGGCAGGCGTAGACGTGCCCGCCCTCGTTCATGAACGTCTGCAGCTGCTTGTTATAGCTCAGCGCACCGGGGAACGGCTCATCGCCGACCTTCGGATAGCCGCGGGTAGCCGCCGCCATCAGTGATCCCGGGCCGTAAAGCACCAGATGCGTGTCGAACCCCTTGCGGTTGATCCGGGTCGCCGTCAGCATATTGACCAGACCCACCGAGCCCTCGAATGGCACCGTGTGCATGAGGATGTACGCCTTCTCGCCCGGCTCGGCCTGAATGTCCTCGAATACTTTTTCCTCGTAGTCGACGATCGCGTCGCCCTTGCTAACCCTTTCACCCACGATCTGTGCCACCGGGAAACTTCCTTTCATTATCGAGGTTGTTTTTCTTGCGCGGATCTCGCGATCACACCGCCGGGTTCTGCGTCCGGGGAGGCGGTGCCCATTGTTGGCGATGGCTGCCCGGCATGGACTGCATAATCCGCTGCCGCACCAGCCAGGGCAGCGCCCGGTAAATGGGGACGAACAGACGCAGCCAGAACAACTCCTTGAGGCCGCGCGGCGGGCGCGGGGCCCGCGCGGCGTACTGATGCGCCACTTGCTCGTGCGCCGCGATCATCAGGTAATGCTCAGAGTTGCGGCGTAGCCACTGGAAGAACGACATGTCAGCGCCTCTTGAGTGAGTCGAGGGCGTTCTGTGCGGCCAGGACGATGGGCTCGTTGAGCGCCCCGATCGCGGGCGAGTAGACGTTCTCCATCGTCGCCAGGTCGCCCAGGGTGAAGCCGAACTTGACCGCCATCGCGAGGAAGTCGGCTCGCTCTTTGATCCCCTCTTGGCCGACCATCTGGGCGCCGATCAGCCGCAGGCTGCCCGGCTCGGCGAGCAGCTTGACCTTGACCGGCTTGACACCCGGGTAGTACCGGGCCCGCGAAATGCCCTGAGCGGTCCCCACTACGTACGGGATGCCCAATGCGGTGGCAGTGGTCTCGCCGAAGGAAGCACCCCCGATCACCCACTTGCCAGCCGGGGTACCCCACGGCACGTACACCGCGCGGTAAGCCCGGTTACCGCCGCCGGCGTTGGCGCCAGCGACCTTGCCCTGAGCGTATGCGTGGCTGCCGGTCAGCCCCTGCAGCGGAACCCGGGTCAGCCCGTGCGGAATCTCGACGCAGTCGCCGGCGGCGAAGATGTCGGACGCCGAGGTGGACATCCGTGCGTCGACGATCACGCCGCCGGTCGAGCCGAGCTTCAGACCGGCCTTCGCGGCAAGGGTGTTGTTCGGCTCCTTGTGGGTGCACACCACGACGATCTCGGCTTCTAGCTCACCTTCCGAGGTCTGCACCGCACGGACGTGGCCGCTGTGGTCGCCGAGAAAAGCCTCCAACGTGCTGTTGTAGTGCGCGACGACGCCTAGCTCGCCCCACGACTCCTCGACCGGCGCCATGATGTCCGGGTCGACCATCTCAGCCAGCGGCCACGGGTATGGGTCAACCAGGTGAGTCTCGATGCCGCGCTGGGCGAGCGCGGTGACCATCTCCACCCCGAGCGGCGAGGCGTCGACTACGACGGCCTTCTTCACCGAGTCGAGAACCTTGTCCCACTCCATGGCCCGGCGAATATTCTTGACGTAGTACAGGCCCGCGAGGTCGCCGCCCGGCACCCCGGGATCGGCATAGTTGAAGCCGGTGGCCACGACCAGGGTGTCGTAGGAGACCTGACCCTCGCCAACAACCGTGACCACCTTGTGCGCAGTGTCCAGCGCGGTGACCGCGGTGGAGTAGTGCACATCGATGCCGGCGTCGATGTAGGTCTGCTTGCCGGCCAGGAACAGCCGCTCGAAGTCGGGGATCTCCTTGCCGTGCACATAGGGGATGCCGCAGGGGCTGTAAGCGACATCCTCGTATTCGGTGTAGACGACGACGTCGGCTCCCGGATCGGCCGCCTTCACACCACCGGCGGCGCCCAGACCGGCGGCCCCCCCACCAATGATCACCGTCTTGCGTGGCACGGATAACCCTTCTTCCGGCGTTTACGATGGGGCTCGTCCACGCAGCTTTGTATACACCATAAGTGATGTGCGTTTATCATACTGAACGCAATGTCACTGTCAAGGAGATCACTCATGGCCAGGTCGACGACCACAGGTGGCGCGGGTTCTGCGGATGCCAGGCCGGAGCGAAACGGACAGGCGGGTGACCGCGGCGGCCGAGTGGGCGTTGGCCCAGTGCCGGAATGGGAGCCGATCGTCGGCGCCATCGGCGCCAAGGTTCACGAACTCCGCCAGCAGCTCGGGCTCTCGCTGCAGCAGCTAGCCAGCCGGGCCGACGTGTCAGCCGCCGCGATCCACAAGGTCGAGCGCAACGACATGGTTCCGACGATCACCACGCTGCTGAAGCTGGCTGCCGCATTGGGCCGTCCGATCGGGCACTTCGTCGACGCCGCGTCCGGTCCCGTGCAGGTGGCCGCGCACACCTTGGCCACTGGGCGACCGGCGCTGACTGCACCGGCTCCGGGGGTGGAGCTGGCCGACATCGGGGGCCCACCGGGGCGCTTCCGGGCCGCCGGGGACGTAGCAACGCTGGCGCCGGGCGCCGAGTCCGGCTCTGAGGTCACCCAGCGCCCGGGCGAGGAACTGCTCCTTGTGCTCGACGGCACGCTGGCCGTTGAGGTCGCCGGCGAGCAGTACACACTGCACCGGGGCGACGCTCTGCACTACCCGACCGACCACCGCCACCGCTGGTCCAACCCGGGGCGTCGGCCGACCCAGGTGGTCCGGTTTTCCCTGCGTGGCCGCTGATCCCGATCGCCCAGCCCGAGACTCAGCCCGGCAAGTAGCGCCGCCCCGGATGAGGCCCCGACCGCGACGAGCCGGGTCGCCGCAGCATGCGCCCGGGCCTCATCGCGGGCGGTCAGCGCCAGCAGCACGGCGTGCGCCGGTTCGATGCATTGGCCGCGGGCCGCCCAGGCCAGGAACGCCAGGGCCGGTTCGGTGGTGCGTACGGAGGCAGCCACCGCGGATAACTCGGGTTCCGCCGCCGGCCCGCAGCGGGCCCGTGCCGCAAGCAGCGCGCCGGCTAGCACGTCGTCCCCGGCCGGGGTAAGCCCTGGCCCCCGCCCGCCCAGACGCGCGGCCAGCCCAGTCAGGTCAGGCACGGCGACGGCGCAGGGCAGCGCAACTGTCGGGGGCGGGGGCAGCTCGCCCACCCAGGTCGGTGCATCTAATGCCACCGCCCATCCTGGCCCCGAAAGCCGGGAACCGTCCGTCCACACCGCAGCACCCGGCCGCAGCGCTGGTAGCGCCGGGCACCGCAGGCTCAGCGGGCCGGGCGGCACCCACGCGGACGTCACCGCGAGCAGTCCGGCCGGAAACCGCAAGTAGGCAGCCCGCGAGTAGACCGCGACCACCCGGCCCTCGGCGAGATCGTCGAGCACCCTCCGAGCCCCGAGGCCGACGTCGAGCGCCTTCACCGCACCAGGCGAGCGTCCAGGGCGGCCAGCGCTTCGGTGAAACACTCCAGCGGCGCGGTGGCCACCCCGGCGCCGATCTGTCCGACGCCCGAGGAGGAATGCAGGATGCCGGTGGTGATCTGCGGGGTGATCCCCAGCTCCACCACCCGCCGCACGTCCACCCCGACCGGCGTGCCGCTGAAGTCCAATGGAGGCAACGTGAATCGGCTGCTGGTGCCGACGCATATCTGCCGGAACGCCTCGGTGGCCCGCCTGGCGTCGGCCATCGAGCCGCCGAGGAACGCCGCCACGGCCGGCGAGCCGGCGGCCGCCGGGCCACCCAGCCCGACCAGCTCCAGCACGGCGGAGTCGCCGATGTCCGGGGCGGCGTCCTCGGGCCCGTAGCCGGAGTAGTACAACGCGTCAGTGATGGGCGGGGCAGCCGTGATGTGCCACTCCGGCGAGCCCGCGAGCTTGATCCCGAACGTGGTCCCGTTGCGGGACATGGTCGTGATGATGCTCGACCCGCTCACCTGCTCGGCCCACAGAGTGAGCGCCTTGGCCGCGGCCATCGCCAGCGTGAGGAAGAAGAGGTGATTGCCGGATAGGAAGCGGGCCATCCCGCCGCGCTGCTGGTCCGGCAGCTCAGCGAGTTGGGGCAGCCACGTGCGGACGAGCAGGTTGGTCGCTGCCTGGGTGCGCATGTGCAGGTCGTCGCCCATCGAGACGCCCTGCGCGGCCAGGTTGAGGATGTCCAGCGGGCCCGCCGAGCTCAGAACGCGGGTCAGCGCCGGCCCGGCGACATCGCGCAGGAACCGCAGTCGCTCCACCGCTGCGTCGGTGTCCCGGCCAAACCAGGCCACCTCTCCTGGGCCCTGGTTGACCGGCGCGTAGGACCGCGTGCCTCCCTCGCGATCGGCCACCACAAAGACTGGCGCCGTCGGACCGATCGCGCTGGCCATCGGTACCACCGCCTGGTGGTGGTTGGCCGGCTCCAGCGCCACGTCGCCGCCGGCCAGCAACCGCTGCGCCTCTTCGACGTCGGTCGCCCAACCCTCGGCGACCACGGCGGCGCGCATTGAGCGGCGCAGCGGGTCGCACACCTGCCCGAAGTCGATTGCCGGGCCGCAGTGCAGCAAGGTGCGTCCCCCCATTCCGGGCACGGCCTGCTGCGCCGTGGATACCTCGACGAGCTGCGGCACACCGGAGTCCAGTCGTCGCAGAACCTCGGCGTTAGCTCCGTCCACAGCGGACCCATGGTCCCCGTATAGCCGGCTCAGCGTGGCCACCGCGGTGAGGTCGCCACCGGCAGGGATCCGCCAGTCGACATGCTCCACCGCCACACCCTGCGCCCGTAGGGCGTCGGCGAACATCGGTAGACCGATGTTGACCACCTTGGCCTGCCCCGGCAACACGCTCACGATGCACCCTCTTGCTGGGCGTCCTCAATCACTGCCCTGGCCGCCGCCAGCAGCGCACGCTCGGCGCGGTCGTGGGCCGTGGCCCGCTCGCCCACAGTGGCGTCCAGTTCATCCAGCGACGCTCGCAAGTTCCCCGTCATGCGGTGCACCGCCGTCGGCGCGGCACCGCCCTGGGCATGCCGGGAGAGCACTATCTGCCACGGGTCGAGCACCTCGGACAGGTCCATACCGGACAGCGCCCAGGATCGTCCGGTGTGCTCGCGGGCAGCCTCGTCGAGCATCTCGCCGGTGATCTCCATGCCGGGGATGCCGGCTCGACTGGCCGCCCGCACAGTGCGCCCGACGACGACGTAAGCGGTGCGGTAGTCCACTCCGCAGGCCTGCACCAGGTGCTCGGCGAGGTCGGTCGACTGGGTGTAGCCGGTGCGCAGCTGCTCGGCCATCCGCTCGGCGTTGACCCGCATCGTGCGCACCACCCCGGTGATCAGCCGGGTGATCCGCAGGCACAAGTCGAGCGCCCGCGGCACCTCGCCATAGGCGAAAATCAGGTTGTCGCTGCGGGCGGATGGGCTCTTGGCCACCGCGAGGAACCCGGCCAACCGCCCGATGACGATCCCGGAGGCACCCCGGACGATGGCCAGCGAGTACGGGTTACGTTTCTGCGGCATGAGCACGCTGGCCCGAGTGTAGGCGTCCGCCAGATCGACGAAGTCGAACTCGCTGCTCGACCAGATCTCCAGGTCCTCAGCCAATTTGCTGAACCCGGACAGCAGGCTGGCCGCGGTGGCCAGTACGTGGATCAGTCCATCGATCTGCCACATCGCGTCGCGGGTGTGCTCGATCACGCCGCGGAACCCCAGCGCGTCGGCGATGAAGCTGCGGTCAGAGAGCAACCGGGTGCCGTTGACACAGCCAGCGCCGCCCGGGCTGCAATCGACCCAGTCCAGCTCCTCGAGCAGCCGGCGGGCGTCCCGCAGCGTGGAGTACACAAAGGACAGCAGGTAGTGCCCGAACGTCGAGGGCTGGGCCTGCTGCAGGTAAGTCTGGTCGGGCATCACGGTTTCGACGTGCTCGTCAGCCCGGTCGACGGCCACCCGGGCGAAGGCGGCTGCCTCAGCGACCAGCTCGACGAGCTGGCGGCGCAGGTGCAGCCGCAGCGCGATCCGAGCCGCCTCCCGCCGCGGCCGCCCGGCATGCAGCCACCCTGCGACGTCGCCGATCCGGGAAACGAAGTAGTGCTCGCGGGAGTTGTACGGCTCGCCGTAGGAAGGGTCGTAGGGGAACTCGTCGGCGGGGACCTCGTACACCTCGAGCAGCAGCACCAGCAGCTCGCGCTGGGCAGGCACCGGCACAATGCCACGCCGGGCCAGGTCGAGTACGTGCGCCAGGTCGGCCAGGTTCAGGCCGCGGTGCAGGAATGAGGCGTCCGCGTTCTCCAGCGTGAAGCCGGACTCCACCAGCTCGCGCGCCGCCCCGGTCTGCGGAGGACCCTCTTCGCGTCTTGGCGTCACATCCGTCCTCCCAATACCCGGCGGCGCAGCGCCGCCACGGCCGGCACCACACCGCCGGTGTGCCAGAACACCACGGGTCCCCGCACGCCGCCGGCACGCCGGGTCAGCACCGCGAACGCCTTGGCGCCGTAGGTGTCGTCGAGGAGTAGGCCCTCGGTGTGCAGCGCGAGGCGGGCGGCGGCCCGGTCGGCCTGCGACGCGACGCCGAAGCCGGGCCCACGGGCGTCGACGATCTCCAGCCGCCTGGGGCGGGGTGGCGGATAGCCCAGCAGCCGGGCGCACGCCTGCGCCAGCGCATGCACCTTGCTGGTGATCTCCTGCAGTGGCCGGCTGACCGATACTCCCAGCACCGGCCACGGCGGCCCGGCGGCCAGCAGCCCGGCGCAGCTGCTTCCGGAGCCGACGGCCAGCACCACCAGCGCAGGTTCGGCGCCGCCGGCCAGTACAGACTGCTCGAGCTGAGCCGTCAGCTCGTCCGCGGCGACCGCGAACCCCACCGTGCCCAGCGGGGTTGACCCCCCGCGCGGCACCGGGAACGGCCGGCGGCCGGCCGCGGCCAGGTCGGCGGCGCGCTCCTCGATCGCGGCATCCAGGGCTTCGCGCGCGTGGTCACCGATTGGCCGAATGCAGGCGCCGGCAGCCGCCGCGATGGCCAAGTTGGCCGAGCCGTACCCGTCGTCCCAGTCGTCACCGCCGCAAACGACTAGCTCACAGTCCAAGCCTGCGGCACGGGCGGCCACGGCGGCCGCCGGGCAGAAGTTCGAGCCGGGGCCGCCGCCGGTGACCAGCACGTCGCACCGGTCGGCCAGGGCCCGTCCCAGCAAGTACTCCAGCGGCCGGGTCTTGTTGCCGCCGACCGCGAACCCGGCCAGGTCGTCGCGCTTGAGCAGCACCCGGCCCCGTCCCAGCACCGCCTCCAGCTGGTGTGCTCGCACCAGCGGCGTAGGCAGCACCGCGAGTGGGAACCGCGGTGGGATCATGGCCAGGTCTCCGGCTCGCCGGCTCGGGCCGTCGCGGCGCGAGCCAGTACCGCGTCGACCATCTCTCCTGCCGTGGCCACCGGCGGCCGGCCAATCCAGCCGCGGACGTCCTCGACCGAAGCCAGCCCGCACTCAGCCAGCGCTGCCGCGAGGTCCGCCGGCCGCCCAGTCAGTACTTCCTGCAGCGCCGCCTGCGCCTGGTGCTTGCCCAGCCGCGTCGAGAGCCCGGCCAGCACCCGCTCAGAAGCCACCGCGTCCCCGTGCCGGACCAGATTCGCCGCCATCACGCCAGCGTGCACCTCCAGCCCGCTAACGATCGTGCGCGCGGTCCGCAGTGCTGCGCCGGTCAGCAGGCATACCTCAGGCAGCGCCACCCACTCGGCCTTCCATCCGCGACCATCGCGCTCATGCAGCTGGGTCATGCCCTCGGTCAGGACTGCGGCCGAGGACCGGGCCAGCCGGGCCAGGGTGTCCAGGTGCTCGCTGCTCTCCGGATTCCGCTTGTGCGGCATAGTGATGCTGCCGACCGCGGTGGCCGTGGTGGGCTCTGCCAGCTCATCGATCTCCGGGCGCTGCAGCTCGTAGACCTCGCCGCCGATCCGAGCCAGGGTGCCGCACACCATGGCCAGTAGGTGGCCGAACTCGGCGAGCCGGTCGCGTGAGGTGAGCCAGGAGATGCCGGGGTCAGCGAGTCCGACCTCGGCGCAGAACTGCCGTCGCAGCGACGTTCCGTCCGCCTCGAAGAACCCCAGCACCCCAACCGCGCCGCCCAGCTGCCCGACCAACCATCTGGAGCGCCCGTCGCGCAGCCGCTGCAGGTGCCGTCGCACCTCGTCGGCCCAGGACGCCGCCTTGAACCCGAAGGTGATCGGCGCGCCAGGCTGGCCATGAGTCCGTCCTACCTGGACGGTGTCCCGATGAGTCCGGACCAGGTCAAGCAGGTCGGCCTCCAGAGCGCGCAGCTCGCGCCAGACGAGGGCACCGACCTCGCGCAGCACCACCCCGAACCAGGTGTCAGTGAGATCCTGCACAGTGGCACCGACGTAGACGTACTCCCGGGCATGTTCAGGCAGCACCCGCCGCAGGCCACGGATCAGGCCCAGGGTGGAGTGCGAGGTGAGCCGGGTCTGCTCGGCGACGTAGTCCAGATCGAGCGACGCCACCTGGGCGCCGGCGGCGATCGCCTCGGCGGCGTCCGCCGGCACGATCCCGAGGCGCGCCTGCACCCTGGCTAGCGCGACGAGAATGTCCAGCCAGCATTGCAGGCGCGCTGGTTCGTCGAACACCCGGGCCAGCTCGTCGGTTCCCCACAGGTGGGCGTAGCTGGCCGAGTCGGTCAGCCGGGTGCCCACGCCGGCTCCAGTGCACGGGCGAGCCCGGTCAGTGCCTCCCGGACCTGCTCAAGCGACGACCCCCACGGCACCGACACCCAACCCTCACCGGCCTCGACGTGCTCCTCCTGCAGGCAGCACTTGGTCAGCGTGCCAGGCACCGGGTCCCGCTTCGGGCAGAAGTCCACAGTGAATGGCTCGGAGCCGTAGCACCAGCGGTGGATTTGCCGGGATCGCTCGCAGCCGAGCAGCGTCCAGTCCGCCAGCGGCGGACGCTCGTCCAGATAGGACACCTTGGCTCCGGCGACGGTGACGCCGGAGCCCCGGCAGGGCAACAAGTAATGGCCGGCGGGGTGCGCGCTGGCCACCTCCGTGAGGTCCACCACGTCGGGCACCAGCTCGAGCGGGGGCAGGTCCTCAGTGACCGCGAGCACCCGCTGAGCTTGGTCGAACAGCTTGGCCGGCTCTGGTGGAACGACCTCACGCACCAGCACCCGGCGCGGACGGGGGTTGAGGATGAAGTTGACGTGCTCGTACCGGCCGCGTACCACCACGGCCCGGGCACCGGGTGCGTCGGCGACCGCGGTCGCGGCCAGCACGGAGGGGATCGCGGTGTCCACGTCGGGCCGGTGCAAGAATACGCACTCCTGCGGTCCGGCCAGCACTTCCAGCTCGACGATTGGGCTGAACAGCTCGGTCTCCGAAGCCTTGGCGACCCGCAGCACCGCGGTGCGCTCGCCGGCGCACACGACGAGGAACCGGGTGCGGCGGTAGGCCTCCCGGCCGAGAAAATGTGTGCGCAGCGCCCCGTCGTCCAGCGGCCCAGATGCAGTGGCCACTGCGACGCCCCGGTAGCGACCGGGTACGAGGTTCACCGCCATCACCGCACCAGCGTCCCGACCACGGCTGTGTCCCAACGCACAGTGTCAGAGCGCAGTCCCAGCCGCAGCGTCTCCACCGTCATCAGCTGCTCCAGCCCCACATTGCCGAGGTTGACTTCGGGTCCGAACCGGCGGATAAACCACGCCTGCTGCTCCAGCCGTGGAGCCTCGAAGATCACGTGCTCCAACCCGACGCCGTCCACCACCGCGGCCACTACATCCTCGCGGACTCGCCCGGTGGCGTCGAAGGTGCCGACGGTGCCGCTCGCCCGCCCCTCAGTGACCACCAGGTGGGCGCCGGCGGCGAGGTCAGCCTGCGCCTCGGCCCGCCACTGCGCCGGCGTCGGCTGCTCGCCCGGGTCCTTGGACCCGACCTCGGCGAGCACGACGAACCGGTCGGAGGCCAGCCCGACGAGGTCGTGCTTATCGGCCAGGCTCATCAGCACCGTCCCGCGGGAGACCTCGACGTAGCGGAAGCCGACCTCGTCCGCCCAGGCCAGGCACTCCTCGGCCCGCCGCTGCGCCCAGGCGATCTCGAGCAGGGTGCCGCCGAGGCAGGCTGCGACGTCGGCCTCGGCCAGCAATCGCATCTTCTCCGGTAGGCCCGGGTCGACGTAGGCAGTGCCCCACCCGGTCTTCCACACGTCGACGTACCCAGCGCCGGTCGCCAGCACGGCGGCCGCGGTGGTAGGCGGCACCCCGGTGTCCAGCACGTGCGTCAGTCCGGTGGCGCGGGGCTTGCCGCTACGGGCCGGCAGCTCGAGGAACCTCGGCGGTCGCACGGCCTCGATGTTAGATCACATAGTGGGTAAGCACCTACTATCGGAAACGACGATGGGACGGAGGCGGCGATGGCTGACACGACGGCGGCGGTACGGATCGATGCATCGGCTGCACCGGCCGCGCTGACCGAGCTGGTGCAGACCCTGCGGGCCCACCCCGGGCTGCGCGGCAAGGCGGCGATTGGGCTGGTCAGCGAGGTGCTGGGACCGGGTGACTGGATCTCCGGCCCGGGTGACGACGGCGCAGCGGTGACCGCGCTGGGCGGGCAGGTGGTGGCCTGCGGTGAGGCGCTGTGGCCGCCGTTCGTGGCCGCGGACCCATACGGCGCCGGCTTCGCCGCGGTGCTCACCAACGTCAACGATCTGGCCGCGATGGGTGCACGACCGCTGGGCATCGTAGACACGATCGTCGGCTCCGAGGAGGTGGCTCGCTCGGTGCTGTTCGGAATGCGGCGGGCAGGCGAGCTCTACGACGTGCCGATCCTCGGCGGACACCTCACGCTGCACGACGGGGAACCCGCGGTCTCGGCGTTCGGCGTCGGCACGACGAGCGGGCAGGCACTATCGGTGACCCGGGTGCGGGCCGGGCAGAGCCTGCTGGTGGCCGCCGCGCTGGATGGCCGGATGCGCCCGGACTTCCCGTTCTTCGGCGCCATCGAGGAGCGTGGGGCGCAGTGCGCCGAGGACGTGCGGCTCTTCGCCAGGCTCGCCGAGTCCGGAGCGTGCGTGGCGGCCAAGGACATCAGCATGGCCGGGCTGGTCGGGTCGCTGGCGATGCTTCTGGAGTGGGGTCGCCATGGCGTCGCGCTCGACGTGGATGCGGTGCCAGTGCCCTCAGGTGTCGGGTTGGCGGCCTGGCTGACCTGCTTCCCCAGCTTCGGGTTCCTGCTCTGCGCCCCGGCCGGCCGGGAGGCGGACTGCGCGCAACCGTTCCTGGACCGCGGGTTGTCCGCGGCCGTAGTGGGCCGAATCGATGAGTCGGGGCAGCTTGTGCTGCGGTTCGAGGGTGCCTCGGCCACCGTTCTCGACTTGGCCGTCGATGACGTCACCCGACTCGGGCGCTCCTGACATGCTGTCGCGCTCAGCTGGTGGTTGCGACCTCGTCGGTCAGCGGGTAAGGCGTCTCGCGCCGGCCGGTCCGCAGCGCGATGTCGGTGGCCACGCTGAAGATTCGTGCCGCCCTATCCGGGTCCCGCCACTCGTGGCGGGCGGCGAACTCCAGCCACTGCCCGGGCGGCACGACATTGACTCCGCCGTAGCTCAATTCGCCCCACGTCACTGCCAGCTCGATGAGCTCGAGCAGCTCGTCGACGTCGGACTCGACGGCGAGCAGCCGGTCGTGGTGGCGGCGCAGCGCCGGGTCCACCCGGCAGCCGGCACGGCACGACAGTGCCGCGACCCGCTCGTCGGTACCGGACCAGGTAACAGTCATCCGGGGCCTCCTTGGGCATGCTGGGATGAATGTTCCCGGCCACAGTGCTCCGCAGCGTTGCACACACGTTGCACGCTGGTGAAACATCACAGATTCCTGGTTGAGGAGGACGCCGGTGAGCACCCGTTCGGTGGAAGCGACGTGGGACGGGGGGCTGCGCTGCCGGGTATCTGCCGGGCGCTTCGAGCTGATCGTTGATGAGCCGGAGTCGGTCGGTGGCACCGACCAAGGCCCGCAGCCCACCGAGCTGCTGCTTGCCTCCATCGCAGCCTGCTTCACGCTGGCAATGGCCTATTCAGCCAGCAAGCGGGGCATCGAGCTGGCGGGGCTGCGGGTGCGAGCGAGCGGCGACTACGACGGCCCGAGCTTCTCCGCGATCCGGATTTCCGTGCGGGCCGACGCGCCGGACACCGACGGCCTGCGCCGGCTGGTGCCCGCGGCGGAGCGGCTGTGCTACGTCACCAACACCCTGCGCCGCACCCCAGAGGTGACGGTGGACGTGAGCTTGTCCTGATCGTCTGCGAAGCCGAAGGACATCGGCGCTACAACACCGCGCTGTGTGTGCACGGCGACGGGGTGCTGGGCAGCCGACAAGACCTTCCCGGAATCGGCCCGCAGCCTCACCCTCGACGGTGCCGACGTGCTGGCCTGCCTGTCAGCGTGGCCGACCAGCCTCACCAACCATGCGCCGCGAATGGCACAAGATCGCCAGGCCCTCTGTTACTGGTCTCCGATATTGCGACGGCCGAGCTGGACGTTGCGGCCAGATCGCCAAGGCTCGTCGAGTACTGCGGCACCTCGACGAGCGCAAACCCGATGTCTACCGGATCGACTGATGCGATGTCACTCTCCGTGATATCAAGGAAAGGACTGTCGCAACATGAGGAGGTGCCGCCATCGGCAACATTTGGCTCAATGTTGCCGATGGCGGCACCTCTGCCACGGATCCACACACCTCGCCCGTCGGGCCGGAGAGGCCGATGAGACAACCGTCGAGGTTGTCGATAGCGCTGCATTGCACGTTCCTCCGACCTGTCGACTCGCGCGTAGAACCGCGGATCGCGCCGTTTCCCGACATCGCCGGTGAGGAGTTCGGGCGGCGCACCAGCGCCTCAAGCTCTACCGCCGCCTCTTAACCCCCGCGTGTCCCATACCCTGACCAAAGCCTCAGCAGAAGATCGCCCTACGGCATGCGACCTTTACCTGCTATGGCGCGAGGACTGGCAACCCGGCGGAGGCTGCTGCGTCGGCCTGCCGGCGGTCGTAAGTCACCATGATGTCGGCGCCGACCCGCAGCGCGGCCGCGAGGTGCAGCGCGCCGAGGCTGCGAAGATGACGACCCGGAAGCAGGCCCGCCTCCCGGTAGAGGGAGCGGTCGATCTCCACCAGATCGAAGCGCGCAAGCAGCTGTGTCACGGCGGACTGGGTGAACTCAGCGCGGAGTGCGAGCCGGCGCAGCTCGGTCTCCAGCAGCGTGCTCGACAGGATGGCATCGTCGGCGTCAACGGCATCATCGAGCCGCGCCGCCAGCCGGCTCGATGCGGGCTCGTCGACGAGCAGCTTCGCCGCTGCCGACGTCTCGACGTAGAGGATCACCGATCGCCGCGGAGCTCGTCCAGCATGTCCTGGAGTGGCTCCTGGATCCGGGTCCGCTCCAGTTCGGCGAATCCCCCGCGGACCGTGGCCCGCCGGATCCGCAGCGACGCGCCGGCTGCTCTTGGTGGCGGCACGAGGACGGCGACGACCTCGCCATTGTTGGTGACGTACACCGTCTCACCAGCCTGCACGTCACGCAGCACGGCACTGCTGTTGTTACGCAGCTCCCGGTGCGGAATGGTCCTCGGCATCGCCCGGCACCTCCGTAGCAAGCGTAGCACTCCGGTACGTTGGCCGTAGGCTCGGACACCGTGAGCGCACCGCAGATCACCTTGACCGCCCGACTCAGCACCTCGGCGCTGGATGCCCGGCGAGGTGTGGTGCGGCTGCACCCGGAAGTACTCGACGCGCTGGGGTTGCGGCCGTGGGACGCGGTGCGGCTCACCGGAGCCCGGGTGAGTGCCGCGCTGGCGGCCGCCGGGCAGAACGCCCCCGGTATCGCGCTACTCGACGACCTCACGCTGTCCAACCTGGGGTTGACCGAAGGTTCCGAGGTGGTGCTCGCGCCGGTACAGGTACCCGCCGCCCGCTCGATCACCGTCACAGGATCCGTCCTGGTCAGCCATTCGGTGAGTCCCGAAACGCTGCGTCACGCACTAGCCGGCAAGGTGCTCACCGCCGGGGACGCGGTGTCGCTGCTCCCGCAGGACCTCGAACCTGGGTCCAACACTGCGGCGGTGCGTAGCCGACTCGCCTCGGCAATCGGGATCACCTGGACCAACGAGCTGCTCACTGTGACGGCCACCGACCCGGCTGGGCCGGTTGCCCCGCACCCGTCGACTGTCGTCGGCTGGCGCGACGGCTCGCACACCGGAGACGCGCGCGGGCGCCCGCAAGCCTCCAACAGCCCGACTCCGGTGGTCCCAGTGCCTGCGGTGGCCGATCTGGTGGGCGCCCAGGACGCCGCGAGGCGGTTGGCCGAGTGGTTTGAGCTCACCTTCCACCGGCCCGACCTGCTACGCAGCCTCGGCGCCAGCACCCGCCTCGGCGTGGCGGTGCACGGCCCCGAGGGCGTCGGCAAGGCGACGATGGTGCACGCGGTGGCCCGCGACGCCGGCGCTCAGGTCGTCGAGCTGGCTGCGCCGAGCGTGGCGGCTGTGCAGCCCGACGCCGCCACCCAGCGGGTCCACGACGCGGTAGCGGCCGCCTCCCAGCGCCAGCCCGGCGTGCTGCTGATCACTGACATCGAGGCGCTGCTGCCGGCTATCAACCCGCCGCCACTGGCCACCGTCGTGCTCGACGCTCTCGCGCCCGCGCTGGAACGGGTCGCGCTGGTGGTCACCACCGCGCATCCCGAGTCGGTGGATCCGCGGTTGCGCGCGCCGGAACTGATCGACCGTGAGTTGTCACTGGGGTCGCCCGATGCCCGGACCCGCAAGGAGCTGCTCCGGGTGCTGCTCGCCGCGGTGCCGCTGGCCACCGATGTCGATCTGGCGGCCGTGGGCGAGCGCACCCCGGGGTTCGTCGCGGCTGATCTTGTCGCGCTGCGCCGCGAAGCCGCGGTGCGCGCTGCGCTGCGCCACTCGTCAGCCGCCGGGACCGATCTCGTGATCATGCAACAGGATCTGATCGGCGCGCTGGACACCGTCCGCCCCATCTCGATGTCCACTTCGGACACCGTCAGCACCGGTGGGCTGACCTTGGACGACGTCGGCGACATGACGCAGACCAAGCAGGCGCTCACCGAGGCGGTGCTGTGGCCGCTGCGCTACCCCGATTCATTCACCCGGCTCGGCGTCGACCCGCCACGCGGAGTGCTGCTCTACGGCCCACCCGGGTGCGGCAAGACCTTTCTGGTCCGCGCGCTGGCCGGGTCGGGAGCGCTCAATGTGTTTTCGGTCAAGGGCGCCGAGCTGCTCGACAAGTGGGTTGGCGAGTCGGAACGGGCAGTGCGGGAACTGTTCCGCCGCGCCTCCGACGCCTCCCCCGCGCTGATCTTCCTCGATGAGGTGGACGCGCTGGCGCCGCGCCGGGGCGGGTCCTCCGACGCCGGTGTCGCCGATCGGGTGGTCGCGGCGTTGCTCACCGAACTGAACGGGGTGGAGCCGCTGCGCGACGTGGTCGTGCTCGGCGCCACCAACCGCCCTGATCTCATCGACCCAGCACTGCTGCGGCCCGGCCGACTGGAGCGGTTGGTGTACGTGCCGCCGCCGGACGCGCCGGCCCGGGCGGCCATCCTGCGGTCCACGGCCCGCAACACCCCGCTATCGGCCGACGTCGACCTCGACGCGCTGGCCGGTGAACTAGAGGGCTATTCCGCCGCGGACTGCGCGGCGCTGATCCGCGAGGCGGCGCTGACCGCCATGCGGGAATCGCTGGACGCCACCGAGGTCACCGCCGCGCAGCTGGCCGCCGCTCGCCAGAGCGTCCGGCCTTCGCTGGACCCGAGGCAACTCACCGAGCTGGCCGGCTACGCCGCCGCGCACGGCCTAGCGCCATAGCCAACTCGCCGCTGCCCTGACGGCAGATCCCACAGCGATCTACAGCCTGGCGCCGCGGTGCGAGCGTACAGCGTGGCGGCGCAACGACAGCGCGATGACGCCGGCGAGAACCATGAACCCGGCCACGACCAACAAACCGGGGCGGAAGCTGCCGGTCAAGCCTTGCAGCCAGCCCGTGAGGTAGGGGCCCAGGAAGCCGCTGAGGTTGCCGAAGGAGTTGATCAGACCGATGCCGGCGGCTGCGCCGACCCCAGTGAGAAAGGCATTCGGCAGCTGCCAGAACACCGGGATGGCCGCATACACCCCGATCGCGCATACAGTGATGCAGGTCATCACCAGCAGGGGGGAGTTCATGTACAGCGCGGCGGCGATCGCCACCGCCCCGACGAAGGCGGCGATCGCGACGTGTCCGGCCCGTTCGCCGGTGCGGTCGGAATGCCGTGCCCACAGGACCATCGCCACTGACGCGACCGCGTACGGGACCGCTGTGATCAGCCCGATCTCGACCAGGGAGAACGTCACCTGGAACTGCGCCTGAAACCCCTTGATCACTTGGGGTAGGAAGAACGCCAGGACGTAGAGTCCGTACACGATCCCGAAGTAGACGACGCTGAGCGCAATCACCCGCGGATGGATCAGCGCCGCCCGGGCGAGCACCTCTTTGCCGACCTCCCGGGCGTCCTCCTCGGCGATTCGCGCCTCCAGTGCGGAACTCTCCTCCTCGGTGAGCCACTTCGCCTGGCGTGGGCGACTGGGCAGAAACGCCAGGACCAGCACGCCTAGCAGGACCGCGGGTACACCTTCGACGAAGAACATGAATCGCCAGCCCGCATCGAATCCCAGCAATCCGTTGCCGCTCTGGATCAGCAGCGTGGACAACGGGCTACCGATTACCGACGACAGCGGGACCGCGAGGAAGAACAACCCGACGATTTTGGCGCGCTGCGCGCGGGGGAACCAATAGGTCAAATACAGGATGATCCCCGGGAAGAACCCGGCCTCGGCCACGCCGAGTAACACCCGCACAACGTAAAAGCTGATCTCGCCCTGGATGAACGCCGTGGCCGACGCCACCAGCCCCCAGGTGACCATGATCCGCGCGATCCACACCCGCGCTCCCACGCGGTGCAGGATGATGTTGCTGGGCACTTCGAAGAAGAAGTAACCGATGAAAAACAACCCCGCGCCCAGCCCGTACGCCGCCGCGCTGAGCCCCAGGTCGCTGTTCATCGTCAACGCGGCGAAGCCGAGGTTGACCCGGTCTAGATAGTTGATCAGGTAGAGCAGTCCGAGGAACGGCACCAGCCGGACGGTGACCTTGCGAATCAAGCGGCGTTCCACCTGGTCGGTCAGCGGGTCGTCACCCCGGCAGGGTTGGCGTCACTGCCCAGGTAGGTCCCATGCCCTTGCCTCACCAGGGAGCCATCGAATACCAGGACCTCGTTGACCAGCCGCCCCATCTGGTTGCGATAGTTGATCGCCAGCGTGTCCACCCCGACGTAGACACCGACCACCTCGAAGTGCAGGTCGGGGATGCGTCGGAGTCCCTCGGCCCAGTACGCCCGCAGCGCAGCCTTACCGCGGACAACCCCGTCGCTACCGTCGAGGAACCGCGCGGCGACCGGTGAGGTGAAGACCACGTCATCGGTGAAATGGCTCAGGATCCTGTCGAGGTCATGGGAATTCCAAGCCTCCACCCAGTCATCAGCGAAGGCTGCAGCATCGCTGTGATCCACGCGTCGATCATGACTCATCAATGCACCCGGCGCCACGAGCACCTCGACCCTTCATCGTTATGTGCCAACGCCGACGCAATCGCATGCCGCGTGGAACGTTCGTAGGCAGCGCTGCCAGGGCGGCGCCGAGCTGCCCAGCGACTTCAGATGCGGCAGCAGGTCCGCCGAGAAGGCGACGCTCGCCTCCCGGGGCAGCAGCGACGGCAGGTTGTCAATGGCGATGATGTCCAACGGTCGGGGTCCGTGGCGCAATCGGCGCACCGGCGCGCGCCAGCTGGTGGTGCCGTCGTAAATGGGCAGCACGTTGCAGTCCGAGGTGACGTCGCAGGTGACGTCGCAGACAACCGCCAGGCGCCGGGTCGGGTCGTCGAGATCCATCTGAGTCAGGAACGGCGACTCCGGCTCGGTGGTATGTACCGCATTGATCAGAATGTCGTGCTGGAGCAAGGCCGCCCGGTCCAGGTGGCGCGTCTCTTCAAGGCCCCAGCCGGTCGGTGTGATGCCAGCGGCGGCGAGTGCGTCTCGCGCGCCACTCCCGCACCGCCCGAATGCTCCGATGACCAGTGTCCGGGGTGATGCCGCAGCGCCTGTCTGATCGAGGGCCTGGTCCAGGAACTCCTTCGACAGCGGCTGCAGCGGCGAGTCGAGCCGGCCGCTGTGGTGCAGCACGGCGAGTGCGGCGCCGGCGAAACCGGCCCAGTACCCGAACGCTACGAGACGGTGTCCCCGGGAGTCCGCGAGGTACTCCAGGTCGAGCAGGGTCCCGCCACCTGCGGCGAATCGGTGCAGTAGTTGCCTGGCGCCCCCCTGTCCCTTGTACACGTGGCCGAAGAACACGTGCCGGTGGATGAGCGCCGCGGGTACGTCCGGCAGCTCCTTGAGCCCGATGATGTACTCGTCGCCGGGCGCACCAACCCAGCTGCCCGGCTCGGTGATCCGGCAGCCCGCTGAGGCGTAGTCCGAAATCGGGAAAAGTCGCTGGGGGGAATCCTCGACGGTGACCGCTATACCGGCCTCGATGAGAAGCCGGGCGTCCGCCGGCACGATAGGTGCGCGACGCTCAGTCCGCCGTACCTCATGACGCATCCACAGCCGCGGTTTGTTGGTCATCGCGTCGGTGTTCGCTCCCGCTTTGAGACCCTGATGGTTATCCACGCCAGCATCAGCCTAAGGACGATGGCGGAGATATCGCCGCGCGAGAGTGCAAGATCACTGCAGTTTAGCACTCACGGGGATGCGTAGTCGTTCGTGACGATCAGGATCAGGCCCGGAGAGGCGTTCTCTATGCCCGGGAACCGAGCCTCGACACGTATCTTGAACTGGGCAGCGAGGGCCTCAGCCGCGGCGCGCTGATCGGTGCCCTCCTGGTAGTACACCGTAGTCGTCGGAATGGTTCCACGGGCGTAATTGCCGACCTCGATCACCGTCCAACCAGCAGCACTGAGATCGCGCGCAGCTCGCGCAGCCAAGCCTCGGATGGTGCTGTTGTTGTAGACGCGTACCTCACCGCGACTAGCAGCTATGGCACTAGCGCCATTGTTGCCGGCGGGAGGGCCCTCGGCGGCGCTGGGCGGAGCGGGCGGGAAAACTGCGGGTGCTTCAGTCGAGGGCGCTTCAGCGGGGGGTGCTTCAGCGGAGGGCGTGATCACCGGTGGCGGAAAGGGAATGACAGTGGGCACCGTCGATGTGCTGACGGGCGCATGGGTGGCAGTGACCGGCGGTTTCGCCGCCGTCCGCTCTCCACGGGTCAGCGCTAGCACCAACCCGATCACGGCGGCCGTGACGGCGAGCGCGAACAGCGCCAATCCGGCGGTGCGCAGCCGTCTGCTACCTCCGTTACCTCCACTACCCGGCGTGCCCATGGCCTACGTCGACCCGACGCCGAGCCGGCGGGCGGCCCGCGCGCGTTGGCGACCGGACCGCAGCCGACGCAGTCGCTTGACCAGCATCGGGTCGGCGGCAAGCGCCGCAGGGCGGTCGATCATGCTGTTGAGCGCCTGGTAATAACGAGTGGCGGACATGTCGAACAGCTCACGAATGGCCTGCTCCTTGGCACCGGCGTACTTCCACCACTGACGCTCGAAGGCCAACATCTCGCACTCTTGGGCGCTGAGGCCCTCGGGCTGGTCGTCGATCAGGTGCATCGCCTGTGCGGCGTCCATCGCGCTCCTCGGTTCCCAACCATGCGAATCACAGCGGTGTGATTCTGGCCAGCATTGAACCATGCGGTGGCTGGTAGGGACCGGGGGCGCCCCGACACGTGCCCAGGATGCCGGGCGGCGAGCGCCAACGATTACTGTTCCCCATCATGGCTGTATGTCCGATCCGGATCGTCGGCGACCCGGTGCTGCACAACCCCACCAGGCTCGTCACGGAGTTCGGCGCGGAGCTGCACGCGCTGGTTGACGACATGTGCGACACGATGGCCGCCGCCCAGGGCGTCGGGCTCGCCGCCAACCAGATCGGTGTGGACCTGCGTCTGTTCGTCTTCGACTGCGCCGATGAGGGCGTGCGCCAGCGGGGTGTGGTGGTCAACGGGGTGCTGGAGACCAGCGAGCGTCCCGAGACCATGCCCGACCCCGACGACGACTGGGAGGGTTGCCTCTCGGTACCCGGTGAGTCCTTCCCCACCGGGCGAGCCGCCTGGGCGCGGGTCACCGGCGTCGACGCCGACGGCGCGCCGGTCACCGTGGAGGGCACCGGCCTGCTGGCGCGGTGCCTGCAGCACGAGACCGATCACCTCGACGGGACGCTCTACCTCAACCGGTTGGTCGGCCGCTACGCCCGCGAGGCGAAGAAGATGCTCAAGGCCCAAGGTTGGGGCGAGCCCGGGCTGAGCTGGGACCCTGCCGCAGCCCATCCCGACGACTGAGCACGCGCAGCCCCTGCACTCAACCGCCCCGTCGGACGGCCGGTGTGGCCACCGACGTGATCGCCTCAACGGACGAGCTCAGCCAGCTCCTGCACCGTCTTGCTGCGCGCAATCGAGTCCGGAGCGAAGCAACTGTGCAGGCCGATGTCCGACAGTTGCACTAGCCGGTGGCTGCAACGCCGGGTGAGTCGACGGGCAGATGGTGTGCCTCGGCAACGGTTGCCAGCCGCTTGTCGTAGGTGACGATCACGTCAAGTTCGTCGCGCAGCATCAGCGCGGTAGCCAGGTGGATCGCATCCAGCGAACGCAGCGAACGGTCGGGAAGCCGACTCGCGGACTCGACAAGGCTCGCGGTCATGCCGATGCGGCCAACGCGGGTCAGCAGCAGATCGGCCCGAGCAAGCGCGGACGGGTCCTCCCGCTGTACGGCGCGACGAGTCTCGATGGTCAGCAGGGCGCTGGACACCAGCGGCGTCGCGCGCTGCCCGGCGAGGAAGCGGCTGAGCGCGTCGCTTTCCGGCTCAGCCCAGATCAGCTTGACGAACGCGGACGTGTCGAGATAGATCACCAACGCTCCGCATCACGCTGCTCTGCAACGACCTCGCTGAGCGGTCGCCGCCCCTGCGGGATCGTCGGTGGTGGGAGCAGATCGCCGATGTCAGCCGCCGGCGGCAGGTAGTCTCCCGACGCGGCGAGCCGCTCCAGCAACGTTCCGGCGTCGTCTGCTGGCACCAGGTACGCGACCAGCGTCCCGCGGTCGGTGACCGCAACCCGCTGGCCGGCCTTCGCCATCTCCACGTACCGCGAAGCGTGCTGACGCAGCTCACGGATGCCCACCGATTCCATACTCACAGAGTAGCACAAAGGTGCTACTCATAGATCGAGGTGTAGCCGAAGCGCAGCGTCGAGCCGGGCGAGCAGATCGGCGGGCAGTGCGACCGCCGTTCGGCTCCGGATGGCGCCCCGCGGAGGCGTCAGACCGCCATCCGGCTCCGAATGGCGGTTTGAAGCCGAGAAGCTGGCGGAACAGGAGGTGATGTGGTGACGTTGCTTGGGCAACGGTGTAATCCTCGAAAAGAGGCGGTGGTTGCGGTGGATCCCTTGGACTCCTACTCGCGGACGGTCAGCTCAGTGGCGGCGGCGGTCACCCCGCACGTCGCCAGTTTGCGGGTCGGGTCGGGCGCCGGGTCGGCTGTCGTGTTCGCCGGCGACGGATTGCTGCTGACCAACGCGCACGTCGTCGGCCCCGCCCGGGATGGCGTCGCGGCGTTCACCGACGGCACCGAGCGCCGCTTCGACGTAGTGGGCGTCGACCCGTTGTCCGATCTGGCGGTGCTCCGGACCCGCGGCGCCACCCCGGCTGCGGCGGTTCTAGGCGACGCCGACGGTCTGGTCGTCGGACAGTTGGTGATCGCCGTTGGCAATCCCCTCGGGCTCGCCGGATCGGTGACCGCCGGAGTGGTCAGTGGGCTGGGCCGGTCGCTGCCGGTGCGCTCGGGCCGGGCCGTGCGGGTGATCGAGGACGTCATCCAGACCGACGCCGCGCTCAACCCCGGCAACTCCGGCGGCGCGCTGGCCGACGCCAGCGCCGAGGTGGTCGGGATCAACACCGCCGTCGCTGGTGTCGGGCTCGGGATGGCAGTGCCGATCAACGCGACCACCCGCCGGATCATCGGCGCGCTGCTGGCCGACGGCCGGGTGCGCCGCGGTTACCTCGGGCTCGTCGGGACACCCGCCCCACTGCCCGGACCGATTGCCCAACGCACCGGTCAGACGTCGGGGCTGCGACTGGTGGAGGTCATCCCGGGAAGTCCCGCTGACCGGGCTGGACTGCACACCGGAGATATCGTGCTCAGCGCCGGGCGCAAGCCCGTTACCGACGCCCAGGGTATCCAGCGCCAGTTGTTCTCCGAGGCTATCGGCGCCACCCTGCCTATCACCGTGCTGCGCAACGGCGCGATGGTCGACGTGATCACCGTGCCCACCGAGCTGGTCGCGAGCTAGTCCGGTCCGGGACACGCCGTAACGGATCGTGGCCCCCGATCACGCTAGGTGTGCGACTATCGCGCGCAGTGTCCGGGAGTGGGAGCTAGCTATGACAACGTCGCTGGAACGCGGGCGGTACGACTGGCCGTGGCGGGGCGGTCCCGGATTCGTCACCCCGGACGGCTCCCAGGTCGTCCTGCGCGGCCGTGCGCTGGACGTGTCCAGACCGTGGTCGTGCGGGTTCATCGCCTTGGTCCGTGGTATACGCCGATCGTTCACCGTCGCCGAGGCCGGCGCCTTCGACTGGCACGCCACCTTCACCACGATCCCCGATCAGCTGCTCCGCCAGCCCTACAACGTCGGCGAGCTGGTCATCGGCATCCGGAACAAGGCCGAGGATTATCGGGCGGCCTGGCGTGGACCGTGGTTTGAGCTGCACACCCGAGGCAGCGGGTCCCCGGACGGGATCAGCACGATTTTCGACGCGTTCCGACTGACCGACACCCCGCTGGGGTTACTCGCTGCGCCACGCAGCGCGAGACAGGCCCAGCTGGAACCGGTGCGGGTGGCCAAGGAGATCCCCGGGATCGGCTATCTGACCATCGAACGCCCCGGCGCCAGCCAGCTCGTGGTCCCCGACTTCCGGGGCCATCTGACCCAGCACGGCGAGCTGTGGCGCGAGCCGCTCGGGCCCAGCGCGCAGGGTCGGTCCCGCTCCGACGCCCTGATCCTGGCTACACCCACAGCGATCACCCGGCTGGTTCCCGGCCCGACCGACACCACGGACCCGAACGAAGCGTTAGCCTTTCTTGACGACTTGAGCGTGATTTGGGAGCCCGCATGATCCTGCTGGGGGTGCCCGTGCTCGCAGGCGCATTCCTCCTCGTAGAGGCGGGCCTCGAGCACATCAGGGCACCCGAGATGTTGGCTCGCGCGGCGGGTACCGGTTTGGTGGCCGCGCGTGCCATCGCGGCCGTCGAATTCGTCATCGGGGTGCCTTCGGTAGCCGCGGTGGTATTCGGTACCGCCGAGCTGCGGTGGGCGCTCGCGGCCCAGACCGCGATGTACGTGGCCTTCGCCGCCCACCTGTCGTGGCGCCGCTACCAGCGTGACGAGTCGGACTGTGGCTGCAACCGGATGGGTACCCAGGTCGGTCCCGGTGGGATCGCCCGGGCCGTAGTGCTGGCCGCCGCCACGTGTGCCGCGACCACGCTGTATCCGGCTGTCGCGCTGCCCGGCGGAGGCATCGCGGTCCTGCTGGTCGCCTGCGCTGCGGTGATGGCCGTACTGCTGTACACGCTGCCCGCCGCGGTCGACGGGCGTGCAGCGTGAGCGCGCTCACCGCGGCGCTGGTGCTGAGCTGGGGCTGCCTAGCGGTGCTGGCGCTGGCGATGGCCGGGATCTTGCGGCAGCTGCGGGAGCTGCAGGCCGAGGTGGCTCAGCTCAGCGCACCACCTTGGCGCGCCGCGGCGGGTCGCAGGGTGGCGGAGTTGGCTGGCACGGATCCCCTGGTCTTGCTGGTACTCGACCCTGGGTGCAGCTTCTGCGACGCGGTGCACGAGCCGTTCACCCGGCTGGCCGGCGAGCATCCCGGTACCCGGTTCGAGGTGCTGTCCCCGCGTACCCGGTGGGCTGACACACCGAACATCCGGTCCCGGGTAGATCCCGACCTCGTCAATGAACTGGACCTGCCCTGGGCACCGGCGCTGCTGCACGTCGGCGCCGACGGCACGGTGCTGGCCGGGCAGCCGGTGTCTTCTCCGGAGCGTCTCGACGAGCAGGTGACGAGCCTGATGAACACTGCCCTGCACCGCCAAGGAGCGTGATGATCCAAGCTGACATC
Organism: Pseudonocardiales bacterium; assembly: GCA_023252195.1. GTDB lineage: Bacteria > Actinomycetota > Actinomycetes > Mycobacteriales > Pseudonocardiaceae. Next base: position 39,281 of record JAHEXI010000016.1, on the reverse strand, counting down.
CCCCGGATCGACCAGCCCGGCTCCGACGCAGCGCCCCGCAGTGTGCAGTTCCTCGTCGCATCGCCGACGGTGCGCCGTCGGGGGTTCCTGGCCGTCGTCGGCACGGCCGGCATGACGTTGGGACTCACCGTGCTGGGATGGATCCCGCTGGCCCGTCCGGCCAGGGCGGAGCAAGGTAGCGAGTATCTCGATTGCGGGCACTACCGCCACCGTCCGGGTTCACCGATCTGCTACGGCGCGCCCTATTCCGCTTCCTACTGCGGCTCCGACCGGTGGTTCAAGAGCGGTTGTTACGGAAACTGGAAAGACGGGCTCGACTGCTACCAACCGCGCACGATCTGCCGTGCCGGCGGCGAGGCCCGCAACGGCTGGCGCTGGAAGGACGGCGATACCGTCTACCGCTGCGCGGACGGCGAGGTCCACTACAGCGGAGCGCCGAACTTAGAACAGCTGATCTGTAGCGCGACGCTGTCCGGCGATTGATCACCCTAGATTGATCATGCCGCGCCTGCGACGCGCCACCTCCGGTCCCGTGCTGGTGACTGGTGCGATGGCGGTGCTCGCTGCGGCGGCGCCGGTGATGCGCGAAGGTTGGCTACTGGCCTGGCTGCTGCTGGGTCTGACTGCTGGTTACGCGCTGTCCGGCTCGGCATGAAGCACTAACTCAGCGTACCTGCTGAGCTCGCCGGTCTGGCGAGGTTCGTCACGGGCTTACTTCACCGTCGGGCTGCTCGCCGGGGGACTCACCATCAGCACGCTGGCGGTGGCACTGGGCAGCCTGGTGCGGCCGGTAATGCCTCCGGCGGTGCGGGCATGTTTGATCGTCGCGACAGCGCTATTCGTGTTGGCCGGTGAGTGCGGGTTGCATCGCATGGCGCTGCCGCACCGTCGGTCCCAGGTGCCCTCGACGGTGATCGGCACCGGCGAGCAAGCCGGAGCGCTGCAGTTCGGCTTCGAGATGGGCACCGGCGTGCGCACCCATATGCCGAGCAACCTGCCCTACCTGCCGCTTATGGCGGTACTGCTGGTGGCCAACTGGGCCGCGGCGGTGGCTGCTGGGCTCGGCTTCGGCCTCGGACGCGCCGCGATGGCACTGGGTCGTCACCACAGCGGCGACGCCACCTGGTGGGACCGCCAGTGGCAGCACCACGAGCGGTCCCTCCGAATCACCCTGGCCCTCGCCGCCATCCTCGCCACCCTGATCGCACTGTCCTGACCACCAGCTCATGAGCGGGGTGCGGTCTGCGAAGTGTCGATATCACCGTCGTGCAGCGGTTCGTCGGGACCCACTGCGCGACGCAGCCGGCGGCCGATCAGCGACTCTAGCCGGGTTGGAGGGATCCCGCCGGCGGGCTTCTTGGCGGACAGGTCGCTCGCGGCGAGCACGTGCCCCGCCGGCAATGCGCAGCGAGTCACCAGCGATCGACCGAACAACGCACGCATCGGCGCGAGCTCGGTCGCCACCTCGTCCTTGTCGACGGGGGCCGCGAGCGCGGACTCGACATAGCGGACGCCCTCGACGAGCAGGCGAAGCTCGCTGGTGGTCACCGAGGCCGCCACGTCCGGGCCGAACATCTCGCGAGACAGCGTCACGTGCACCTCGATCACCCGCCCGCCGAGCGCGACCGCGGCCAGCGCCGGGAAAATCGTCCCCGAATGGTCTGACAACCCGGCCGCGCAGCCGTATCGCTCCCGGATCTCGCCTAGGACGTTGAGGCCGACCCCCTGCGGTGCGACCGGGTAGGCCGACGTGCACTGCAGGACCGCCAGCGGCCCGGCCCCGCCGTCGCGCAGCCGGGCGACCGCGCCGTCGAGCTCGGTCCAGCCGCTCATCCCGCTGGACAGCAGCACCGGCGCGCCGGTCTGGGCCACCGCATCCAGCAGCTGCGGGTTGGCGACCTCACCGGAAGCGACCTTCCAGGCGGCGACGCCGACGCGGCGCAGCAGGTCGACCGCTTCCAGCGAGAACGGGGAGCTCAAAAACGCCAACCCGCGATCCTGAGCGTGCTGTCGCAGACCCGCCCAGGCCTGCGGGGCGAACTCCATCCGCTTCCAGTACTCGTAGCGGGTGACATCGGCGTAGCTGAACTTGACCCGCCACGGCTCGTCGGTCCGGCTCTCGGCAGACGCGATGTGGGTCTGGAACTTCACCGCATCGGCGCCCGCGTCCGCGATCGCGTCGATGAACGCGTGCGCAGTGCCCAAGCTGCCGTCGTGGGCCTGGCCAACCTCTCCGATTAGCGCAACACGGTGGTCCCAGTCGAGTACAGTCACGCTACGCAGTCTCCAGTCTTTTCGAATGGATGAAAAACATGACACAAACGGTGATTAGCGAGCGAGTTGCAGCGCTCGGTTACGATTATGGCGGCCAGGCGGCGCTGCGAGTAGCCGAGTGCAATCTCTGCGAGTCGCGGGAACACGCCGTCGAGGTCGCCGAACGTGATCGTTACGGCTACCCGGCCACCTTCGTGGTCTGCCGGCGTTGCGGGCTCGGCTACCTCTGCCCCCGGCTGAGCGCCACCCAGTACGCGCACTTCTACTCCGAGATCTATCGCCCGCTGGTGTCGGCCTACCACGGCCGCCGCATCGACGCCGAGACCGTGCAGCTGGAGCAGCGCGACTACTCCGCTGGGCTCGCCGCCTTCTTGCTCCCCCTGCTGCCGTCGTCGCCGCGCACGATCCTCGACATCGGCGGCTCAACCGGAGTGGTCGCCAGCGTACTGGCGGCACGCAGCAACGCGCGCGCAACCGTCCTCGACCCGAGCCCGGACGAACTCGCGGTGGCGCGGGCCGGCGGTATGGAGACGATCGCGGGCCTGGTCGAGGACTTCGATCCGGGTGAGCGCAGCTGGGATCTGGTGTTGCTGTGCCAGACGATCGATCACCTCCTCGACGTCCGCGGGACGCTGGCGGCGCTGCGCCGGATGACAGCAGCCGGCGGTCGCGCGTTCGTCGACATCGTCGACGTCGATGTCCTGGTGGACCGGACCGGCGATATCGAACGGGCGGTAAAGATCGATCATCCGTACTACCTGACCCGCTCCACCGCTGCCGCGTTGTTCACTCTCACCGGTTTCACGATCGTCGCTGAGCGACTCACCGATGACGGTCATCGAGGCTTCGTGCTGGCCCAGGGTCCCGCCGGCGAACCCAACTGGCCGGCACTGGCGGCCAGCGCAGCGCAGTTCGTCGCCAACGTCAGCTAACTGGGAGCGGCGTTGCGGCCGCTAGAGTCACCGACGTGCTTGATCGTCGCAAGAAGATCTGCGTCGTCGTCGCCAGCCGGGCCAATCTGGCACGGATCACCACGGTCCTCGAGGCGGTGCGCGATCATCCCGCCCTAGAGTTGCAAGTGATCGCCGCCGCGTCCGCGTTGCTGGAACGGTTCGGTTGTGCCGTGGAGGTCATGGAGGCCGCCGGGTTCATCCCTGACGCCAAGGTCCCGTTCATCATCGAGGGCCAGACGCCGGCGATGATGGCCAGATCCACTGGGCTAGGCCTGCTGGAGTTGCCGACGGCGTTCGAGCGCCTGGAACCCGACGTCGTGGTCACCGTCGCCGACCGCTTCGAGACGATCGCGACGGCCATCGCCGGTGCCTACATGAACATTCCCGTCGCCCACACCCAAGGTGGCGAGGTGTCCGGATCGATTGATGAGAGTGTCCGGCACGCGATCACCAAGCTGTCTCATATCCACTTCCCGGCGACCGAGCTCAGCGCCCGCCGCGTGATCGCGATGGGTGAGGACCCGCGGTATGTGTTCAACGTCGGCTGCCCGTCGATCGACCTGGCCGCCCGCGCCCGCCCGGGGTCGCGCCGCGACGCACTGATCGACCACTGTGGTGCCGGTTCGCCGATCGACCCGGAGAAACCCTTCCTGCTGGTGATGCAACACGGCGTCACCACCGAGTACGGCCACGGCCTCGATCAGATGACCGCGACGTTGCGCGCGATCTCGTCGATCGGGATGCAGGCGCTGGTCTTCTGGCCGAATGTCGATGCCGGCAGCGCCGAGGTCGCCACCGCTATCCGGCGGTTCCGCGAACACGCTTTGGCCGACCGCTGCCAGTTCTTCTGCCACCTCCCAGCCGAGGATTTCGCCCGGCTGATGATTCATTGCGCCTGCATGATCGGAAACTCGTCGGCTCCGCTGCGCGAAGGCGCATTCCTCGGCACGCCGGCTGTCAGCGTCGGCACCCGCCAGCACGACCGGGAATGCGGTCCCAACGTGATGTTCACCGCACAGGATCCCGGCGATATCGCTGAGGCGGTCCGGGCGCAGCTCGCGCATGGGCGCTACCAGCGCAGCAATCTGTTCGGTTGCGGCACCGCGGGGCGCGACATCGCCGACGTGCTGGCGACGGTGACTCCCCCTGTGCAGAAGCGCCTGCACTACGACTCCGCCGCCCTGCTGCTAACCCCAGACGCCGACCCGCACGCCGTAGGTCGTGCCGTCGGGCTTGATCCGGCTGAAGCCTAAATGGGGCACTAACACGCCGGGGATGCGAACCGAACCGTCTGGTTGCTGGCATTGTTCCAGGATCGCGACCAGCGTGCGGCCGATGGGGAGCCCGGAGCCGTTGAGGGTGGCGGCGAACCCGCGCTTGCCCTCCTTTGTCTTGGTGCGGATCCCAGCTCGACGTGCCTGGAACGTCCCGCAGTCCGACACGCTGGAGATTTCCCGGTAGCGCTGCTGGCTGGGCAACCACACCTCGATGTCGTAGGTGTACTGCGCGGAAAAGCCGATATCACCGGCGGGGAGCGTGACGACGCGGTACGCCAGGCCGAGTTCCTGCAGGCAGGTCTCCGCGTGGCTGAGCATGATCTCCAGCTCGTCCGCCGAGCGCTGCGCATCGACGACGCGCACGAGTTCCACCTTCGAGAACTGGTGCAGTCTGATCAGTCCGCGGGTATCCCGCCCGTAGGAGCCTGCCTCACTGCGAAAGCACGGCGTGTGCGCGGTGTAGGCCAGCGGCAGGCCCTCTGCTGGCAGGGTCTCTCCGGCGTGCAGGTTGGTCAGCGGAACCTCGGCGGTCGGGATCAGAAACAACTCACGATCGTCGACACCCGTCTTGAACAGGTCCGCCTCGAACTTCGGAAGGTTGCCCGTGCCGGTCATCGTTGCCCGGTTCACCAACGCCGGTACCGAATACTCTATGTAGCCATGCCGTTGGGTGTGCAACTGCAGCAGGAACGTGGCGATGGCCCGCTCCAGCTGCGCACCGGGACCTTTGAGGATGGCGAACCGGGGGCCGGCGAGTTTCGTCGCTCGAGGGAAGTCGAAGATCCCAAGACGCTCCCCGATGTCCACGTGGTCGGCGGCCTCGAAATCGAAGGCGGCAGTGTCGCCCCAGGTACGCACCTCGACGGCGAATTCGTCGGAGTTGCCGTCCGGAAGGCGGTCGTCGGGCAGGTTGGGAATACCCAGAATAAAGTCCTGCAGGTCGGCTTCGAACTGCCGGTGCTGCTCTTCGGTCTGCTGGATCTCGGTCTTCAGCGCCCGAGCGCGTTCCCGAAGCTCAACGACATCCTCACCGGCCCGGGCCTTCGCCTGCACCTGGTTGGCGACCTGCTTGACCTCCCCGCGAGCGTTGTCGATCCGTTGGATCGCCGACGTGCGGTGCGTCAGCAGCTTATCCAGCTGCCCGAGGTCGAGATCGTAGCCTCGTCGAGCGAGTTTGCGCACCGCATCAGTGGCCGGGTCGAGGAGAACCCGAGGATCGTGCATGCGCGCTCCCGTGCGTGGTGACTTGGCGGCCGGATAGCGGATCGACTCCGCACCGTAAGCGTAGCCAACCCGGTAACACCGCATGGACCTGCCCGCAGCACTATCACACGTCCATACACTGTGCGTGAGTGTCGTGAACTAGACGCTACCGAACATTCTGCCCGGCCTAAACGTCCGCGATGTCGAGTCACAACGTCCGGCGCACCGGCCTCACACGGCTCATCAGTGCATGTCCAAAATGACGGCAGGCGCACTACGCTGGCCGCCAGGCTGGGTAGCGCAAATGGGGAGGCACGTCAGTCATGGTGACGGTTGCGGTGAACCTGACTCGGCCGGAGGAGGAGTTGGGCGAGATTCCCGCCACGCTCCGCGCGGCCGGGCTGGAGATGCGCTGCGGATCGGGACGCCGATCCACGCCGACGGCAGACGTGATCGAGAGCCTGCGTGGCTGCGCGGCGTCTATCGCCGGCCAGGAGCTCTACACCGCCGAGGTGTTCGACGCCTGCCCCGAGCTGCGGATCGTGGTGCGCTTCGGAGTCGGTTTCGACACCGTCGACGTCGACGCAGCGACCGAGCGTGGGGTGCTCGTCGCGACCATTCCGGGCACCAGCGACGGGGGTGTCGCTGACCACGCCATCGGGCTAATGGTCGACCTGGCGCACGGGATCTCCCGGCATGACCGAGCCATGCGGCGCGGCGAGTGGCAACCGCACCGCGGCGTCGACATGTGGCAAGCGACGCTGGGCATCGTCGGGCTAGGGCGCATCGGCCGGGCCGTCGCCCGGCGGGTGATGGGCTTCGATATGCGATTGATCGCCCATGAACCGTATCCAGTCATGGAATTCGTCGAGGAACATCAGGTCGAGCTGACGTCGCTGGACGACGTATTGCGGCGGAGCGACTTCGTGACGCTGCATCTGCCGGCGATGCCCGAGACCGAGCGCATCATCAACGCAGCGAAACTGGCACTGATGAAACCCAGCGCCTTTCTGATTAACACCGGCCGCGGCAATCTGGTCGACGAGGACGCCGTCTACGCAGCGGTGAAATCCGGTGAGATCGCCGGTGCCGGCATCGACGCCTGGACCGCCGAGCCGATGACCGATCCGCGCTGGGCCGAGCTCGACAACGTCGTGCTCACCCCGCACAGCGCAGCGAACACCGACGGCGTCTGGGCCGCGAGTGCGGCGCTGGCGGCGGAGATCGTGGTGCAGACCATGCGCGGTGAGCAGCCAGACCAGTTGCTCAACCCCCAGGTGTGGGGCGGCTGAGGTGCGGGACGGCCAGCGCTGAAACAGCACTCGTGATCACGTCACTGTTTGTGTGTCACGGACGACAAGTTCTGTCGCGTTAGGCACATAAACCGTGATCTTGACGAGGCCGGCCCTGAACATTGCCGGGCAATGACCTACAGTCGCACCACCACCCGGGAGCGCAGCCGGTTGCGAGTGTCCAGGATCCGATCGGCGTGCGGCTCGAAGAGTTCCCAGTCGATCGCGTCGTGGTCTGCGAGCACGATCACCAGATCGGCATCGACGATCTGGCCAGGCTCGCACGGCACCATCCGGATGTAGCTGGGGAGCCCATCAGCGCTGACGAGTGGATCGATTCCGCGGAGATCAGCTCCCAGATCGGCGAGTTTCTTGGCGACTGCGACGGCCGGCGACTGCCTGGTGTCCCGCGAGTTTCGCTTGTACGCCAGCCCCACCAGCAGGATTCTGCTGCCGTTGACGGACTTGCGCTGCTGGTTGAGGTGGGTGACCACGCGGGAGACCACATGGTCGGGCATGCTGTCGTTGACGTCGTTGGCGATATCGACGAAACGAAACGCCCGACCGAGGGACCGCCGCGCCTGCCAGGACAGGTAAGAGGGATCGATCGGCAGGCAGTGCCCACCGACTCCGGGCCCCGGCGTGAACTTCATGAACCCGAACGGCTTCGTTGCGGCCGCCTCGACCACCGCCCAGACGTCGAGCGCGAGGTCGTGACAATACACTGCGAGCTCGTTGACCAGGGCGATATTGACGTGGCGGAACGTGTTCTCCAGCAGCTTGGCCAGCTCAGCTTCCCGAAGCCCCGGCACCGGCACCGTGTGTTCGACGAGCCGGCCATAGAAGTCCTGCAGCGCGTCTAGCGAGGCCTGGTTCACTCCCGCGATGCTTCGGGGTGTTGTGGAACCGCCAGATCTCGTTTCCCGGGTCGATGCGCTCAGGGCTGTAGCCGGCGAAGAACTCAACCCCCGCGCGCAGCCCGGAACCGGCTTCGAGGATCGGAATGAAGATCTCCTCGGTGGTCCCGGGGTAGCTCGTGGACTCAAGGATGATGCAGCATCCAGGTGTGATGCGCGAAGCGATCACGGCTGCAGCATCCTCGACATAGCTCAGATCGGGTGCTCCGTCACGTAGTGGGGTCGGTACGCACACTACAGCGACATCGAAACCGGCCAGCGCCGCCGAGTCGTCGGTGGGCAGGTAACGTCCCGTGCTCATCGCGATCGCGAGATCACTGTCGGTAATATCATCGATATACGTTTCAGCTTTGCGTAAGCAATCAATGCGGGTCTTGTCGATGTCAAAACCGACAACTTCGAAACCGACCTCAACAGCGCGGATAGCCACCGGTAGGCCCACATAACCTTGACCGAGCACGGCGACGCGACGTGCTGGGATGCCAGAAATGTCGTACATTGATGCCCCCGACGTCAGTAGTCACCGTAAGCGACTACCCGAATACTACTGGTATCGCGGTCATCTATCACCTTTTGCGGGCTCGCTGTCGATAGCGCTACGGTCGGGCAGGTCAATTGAACACGCGGGAGCTCGTACCGAAGCGGGCTGAGAGGGCAGCTGGACAACGTCCGGGGCTGCCGACCGCAGAACCTGTCCGGGTAATGCCGGCGTAGGAAGGGCGACCCATGACTACCCTGCACGATCGCACCGTCGAGCCTCCGGTGACCACTGGCCCGATCACCGGGTCGCGAAAGATCTACCGCGAGGTGGGTGCCGACCTGAGGGTGCCCGCCCGTCGGGTGGACCTGACCAACGGCGAACACTTCGACCTCTACGACACCTCGGGTCCCTACACCGATCCGCAAGCCTGCATCGACGTCCACAACGGGCTCCTCCCGTTACGCGCGCCGTGGATCGCGGCCCGCGAGCCGGTGGGCGGCGCGGCCACTCAGCTCGCCTGGGCTCGGGCCGGCATCGTCACTCCCGAGATGGAGTTCATCGCGGCTCGCGAGGCCCTCGACGTCGAGTTGGTGCGTGCCGAGGTGGCCCGCGGCCGCGCGGTGATCCCGGCCAACCACCGGCACCCCGAATCCGAACCGATGATCATCGGGAAGAAGTTCCTGGTGAAGGTCAATGCAAATATCGGCAACTCCGCGGTGTCCTCCTCGATCGAGGAGGAGGTGGACAAGATGGTGTGGGCCACCCGATGGGGTGCTGACACGATCATGGACCTGTCCACCGGCAAGCGGATCCACGAGACCCGCGAGTGGCTGCTGCGCAACTGCCCCGTCCCGGTCGGCACGGTGCCGATCTACCAGGCGATGGAGAAGTGCAACGGTGACCCGGCGTCGCTGACCTGGGAGATTTACCGCGACACCGTGATCGAGCAGTGCGAGCAGGGCGTGGACTACATGACCGTGCACGCCGGCGTGCTGCTGCGCTACGTGCCGCTGACCGCCCGCCGGATCACCGGCATCGTCTCCCGCGGCGGGTCGATCATGGCGGCCTGGTGCCTGGCGCACCACCGCGAGTCGTTCCTCTACGAACACTTCGAAGAACTGTGCGAGATCCTGCGCCGCTACGACGTCACGTTCTCCCTCGGCGACGGCCTGCGCCCCGGGTCCATCGCCGACGCCAATGACGCCGCGCAGCTCGCCGAACTCAAGACGCTCGGGGAGCTGACCCACATCGCCCGGCGCCACGACGTACAGGTGATGATCGAAGGTCCGGGGCACGTGCCGATGCACAAGATCGTCGAGAACGTGCGCCTGGAAGAGGAATGGTGCGACGAGGCGCCGTTCTACACTCTCGGTCCATTGGCGACGGACATCGCGCCGGCCTATGACCACATCACCTCGGCGATCGGCGCGGCGATGATCGCCCAAGCCGGTACCGCGATGCTCTGCTACGTCACCCCCAAAGAGCACCTCGGCCTTCCCGATCGCGACGACGTCAAGACCGGCGTGATCACCTACAAGATCGCCGCGCACAGCGCTGACCTGGCCAAGGGCCACCCCGGTGCCCAAGCCTGGGACGACGCGCTGTCTACCGCCCGGTTCGAGTTCCGCTGGCATGATCAGTTCGCGCTGGCACTCGATCCGGACACCGCGCTGTCCTACCACGACGAGACGCTGCCCGCGGAACCGGCGAAATCCGCACATTTCTGCTCGATGTGTGGGCCCAAGTTCTGCTCGATGCGCATCTCCGCCGATGTCCGGGCCTACGCCGAAGAGCACGGACTGTCTACTGTGGAGGCCATCGAGGTGGGTATGCAGGAGAAGTCCGAAGAGTTCACCGCGGCCGGCGGGAAGGTGTACCTGCCAGTGACCGAAGCGTGACTGGGTCATGATCGGGGCCCCTCCCGTCGCGCTGACCATCGCGGGGTCGGACTCTGGGGGTGGGGCCGGGCTGCAGGCCGATCTGCGCACATTCACCGTGTGCGGCGTGCACGGTTGCGTCGCGGTCACCGCGGTGACGGTGCAGAATTCGCTGGGCGTGGGCGGCTACGTGGAGGTCCCACCGTCCACTGTGGCTGACCAGATCCGGGCGGTGGCGACCGATATCGGGGTGGCCGCGGCGAAGACCGGCATGCTGTCCAGCGCGGCGATCATCGCGGCGGTGGCCGAGGTGTGCGACGAGGTCGGCATCGGTCACTCGGTGCCGTTGGTGGTCGACCCGGTGGCCGCGTCCATGCACGGCGATCCACTGCTGGCTAACGACGCTGTGACGACGTTGCGCTCAGAGTTGCTTTCCCGGGCCACCCTGGTTACGCCAAACCTCGATGAAGTGCGGCTGCTGGTTGGCGTGGACGTCCGTTCCCAGGCCGACCAGCATGAGGCCGCCCGCGCGCTGCACGCCCTGGGGCCCCGGTGGGTCCTGATCAAGGGCGGCCACCCCCCTGCCGGGGCCGACGATGAACTGTGCCTGGACCTGCTGTACGACGGCACCGACTTCACCGAGTTCACCGGTCCGCGGCTCGCTACCCAACACACTCACGGCAGCGGCGACTCGCTGGCCGCGGCGATCACCGCCGCGCTTGCCCACGGCTCCCCGATGCCCGAGGCGGTCGGGTACGGCAAGCGCTATATCAAGCAGGCGATAGCCCACGCCTACCCACTCGGCGCAGGGATCGGCCCGGTCTCCCCGTTCTGGCGCGTCCGGTGACTGTCGGCTCTCAGCGCGCCGAGTTCGACCGCAGACGCCGCAGGGTCGGCCGAGCGCCCGGAATCGGCTATCGCAACGGAAGCCGCCGGACCCGTATCCCGCGCGGGCTTATTGCCACCACGGCACCAGTCTTGAGCGCTTCGTCGAAGGCCGACAAGTTGACGATCAGCAGACGAGCCAGATCGTCGGCACGCAGTGTGGACACCTCCCGAGTGAGGATCACAGCTGGGTCCGTCGCTCGTTGCGCGGCCAGCAACGTGCCGAAGTCGGTGTCGGAGGTGACGATTACCCACTCTCCCGACCGAGCGAAATCCAGTATCGCTACATCCTCCGCAGCCCCGAGCGAAAACTGGTCGACGTGCGCCGCTTCGTAGCCAGCGTTGTTGAGAAAGGCGCACAATCGATGGGAGATGTTCTTGTCGGCGAGAAAACTCACGCGGACTCACGCAGCGGTAGCGTAATGACCTCCGCTGCTTCCGCGGCGTACAGCAGCGCTTGGTGGACGTCCTCCGGCTCGACGAAGGGGAACTCTGCCTGCACTTGCTCGAGTGTCCAACCTGCAGCGACCAGCCTAACCAGATGGGACACAGTAAAGCGCAGCCCACGGATGCACGGCGCAGTATCTCACCGATTCGCCGCCTCACGGCACGGCGCCCAGATTTGCGATCAACAACATTGACGGGGCCCATCGGTCCGCAGTGCCCGCACGGTGCCCTGCGCCGAGCGCCGGCCAGACAGCTGTCACGAGTCCTAAAATACGGGCCTATGTCACCGACCCCGATCATCAGCGATGCTGCTCGCCGCCAGCGCTCGTGGTGATGTTCTCCGCCTTGACTCACCTCGAGTGCGCGCGTACCGGCGAACGCTATGCAGCCGACGAGATCCAGGGCACATCAGCTGTGGGTGCGCCGTTGCTGGCCCGTTACGACCTCCAACGGGTGGCGGCGACCGTGACCCGCGAGGAGATCGCCAGCCGCGCGGCGACCCTGTGGCGATATCACGAGCTGCTTCCAGTCCGGTCGGTTCAGCGGGTTGTGAGCCTGGGCGAGGGGATGACTCCGCTGGTGGCGTTGCCGCGCTTCGGCAGCCGTATCGGAGTTCCCGGTCTGCTGATGAAGGACGAGGGTCTCATCCCGACCGGGACATTCAAGGCACGCGGGGCTGCGGTCGGGGTGTCCCGCGCCGCGGAGCTCGGGGTCGCTGGTGTCGCGATGCCGACCAATGGCAACGCCGGCGCCGCATGGGCGCTCTACGCCGCCCGCGCGGGAATTCGCAGTCTGATCATGATGCCAGTGGATGCGCCCAGGATCACTCGCGCAGAGTGTTGGATCAGCGGGGCCGAACTGTACCTGGTAGACGGCCTCATCGGTGACGCCGGCAAGCTGATCGCGGCTTCGGTCGCGGATCGGGCGGGCTACCAGGACGTCTCCACGTTGAAAGAGCCCTACCGGTTGGAGGGCAAGAAGACGATGGCCTACGAGCTCGTAGAGCAGCTGGACTGGCGGACTCCCGACGTGATCGTCTACCCGACGGGTGGCGGCGTGGGGATCATCGGCATCTACAAGGCGCTGGGCGAGCTGCGAGAGCTCGGCTGGATCCATGGGGAGCTGCCGCGGCTAATCGCGGTGCAGGCCACTGGCTGCGCGCCGATCGTTAAGGCCTTCCAATGTGGAGCGGCCGAGAGTGAGCCGTTCCCCGACGCGCGGACCGTTGCGTTCGGCATCAACGTGCCCAAAGCGCTGGGTGATTTCCTGGTGCTCAATGCGGTGTATGAGACCGGCGGCACCGCCGTGGCCGTCACGGATGGGGCATTGCTCGACGCACTGGGGGAGCTAGCTCGCACTGAAGGAGCATTCGTCTGCCCCGAGGGCGCTGCCTGCTTCGCCGCCGTCGCACAGTTGCGGGAGGCCGGTTGGCTGACCGGTGCGGAGCAGGTCGTCGTGCTCAACACCGGCACCGGCATGAAGTATCCCGATACCGTGCCGATGAACGTGCCGGTACTAGCCAAAGACGGGCGCATCCCGTCTGAATGAGCGAGGAACGTCGACGCGGCAGGTAGGCAGTCAAGTCGCGAAGCGGGCGGCGGACCGCTCGCGGGTCTTGGCGGCTTCTACCTCCCGGTCCTTCGGTGGTGCAGCCGTCACAAGCTCGTCGAGCAGGCGCATCGAGACGTCGGCGACCGCGTCGACCGCCCGTTCGAAGGCGTCGGCATTGACCCGCGACGGCTTGGTGCACCCACTGATCTTCCGTACGTACTGCAGAGCCGCGCTGTGTACCTCGTCCCGTGTAGCGGGCGGGTCGAAGTTGTGCAGCGGGCGGATGTTGCGGCACATGCCTACATCGTAGAGACGAAGGCCGACAGCCGACGCCGGTCTCATCGACCCCACCAACCCAGCGAGAGCTGGGTGGATCCGCTGCGCATGTGCCGCCCCAGGCAATTTCAGCGCAAAGTTGCCCGGCACGGCACGTTCGTAAGCTGCAACACCTCTTCCCCGACGGTTACGGAAAGTGACCTCAGCCGTCGGGGGATGGCACCGTGATCCGTGCTGGTACCGGCACGCCGAACAGCAGGGCGACGACATCGCTGACGGTATGCACACCGCCGGGCAGAGCGCCGCGCGGATCCACCTGGTACATCTCGGCGATCAGGTAGCGCTCGTCAGGTCCGGCGAAGCCGACGGTGTTCGTCACCCAGTGCTTGCCGTACGGATCGGTCTCATACGACCAACCGTCCTTGTTCCCCGGTCGCTGCTCGGAGCCGGCGGCCCAGGCTCCCCACTGCTGGTTGGGCGCGACCCCGCGCAGCGCGTCGACGAGGTAGGTGCGGTCGGCCGGGTTCACCCGGGTGAAGACGTAGTGGGTGAGGGCGGCCAGGTCATCGGTGGTGCACTTGACGAAGCCCCAGTACGTCTTGGAGGTAAAGCCGGGCACGAAGTGCAGGCCGGTCATGCCGTACTGGTTGCGGAACCGGGCGAGCATGTCCTCGCCACCGTATTTCGTCCACAGCCGGTCCGAAGCGGCTTCGTCGGAGAAGTTGAGCATGGTGGCCATGTCGTGCCGGTCGGCAGCGGTCAAGGTGATCTGGCCGGCCCGCTGCCGGCGCAGCAGATCAGTGGCGATCGCAAGCTTGATGGTGGACGCGGTCCAACCCTCGTGCTGCGTCGGGCCGAAGCGCCAGACTGCGCCGGTCTGCCGATCGGTGAATACCACGGCCAGGTAACCATTGCCGCTGACATTGCGGCTGATGTAGGCGCCGGCGGCGGCGAAACGCTGCTGCTGGGTGCAGCTCCACGCCGGATCCGGGCAATCGGCCGGCGGTGACGGCGGCGGCGATGCCACGGCAGGTGTCGCCGGCGGCACCAGTACCCGCGGCACCGCAAGCATCTGTGGCACCGAGGTTTTCGATACCGCAGCCGGATTGACGGTGGGGCGTCCGCAGCCCACCACGATGATCGCCGCGCAAGCGAGCACCAGCGTCACGGCGAGACGAAGACGGCGTTGCAGGTTCGTGATGGCGGGACGTTACCCCAACCAACGCCCAAGCTCGACGGCACTCTCGTCGATCGGGATGCTGGCTTCGCGCTCTGGGCACGCCGCATCGGCGTGCTCGGCCTCGGTCACATTCTGCTCGGTTGATCCGTCACCTCATCGACGAAGCAGCGGTCGCGGATGTGACCGCCGTACCCGAGCAACAGATGAGTCCGACGATCCGCAGCGTGGTGGTCCCGGTGTCCGACCTGGACGCCGTCAAGGCGATCTACACCGCACTGCTCGGCGCGCCGCACACCGACCAGCCCTATTACGTCGGCTACTCCGCCGACGGCTTCGAGGTCAGCCTGGCTGCCCATGGCGACGTGGCTGGTGGGCCGGTGGCCTATGCCGATGTCGACGATCTCGACGCCGTCCGCGCCGGTCTGCTCGCCGCCGGCGCGACCGAGCGGAGCGCGCCGCGCGAGGTCAGTCCGGGGGCGCGGGTGTGCGTGCTGGAGGACACCGACGGCAACCCGGTCGGCCTGCGCGGCAAGTAGCGGCGCCTCCCCATAAGTGCGGCTGTAGTACTAAGCAACTGACTGAGCCAGATCAACCCGAATAGGTGACTCGGCGATGTCGGCTAACAGAACGGGGTCTTCTCACGCTTAGTGAGAAGTACATTCAGTAGCGAGGTTGGGGGGGCCATGCTCAGTCTGCGTAACGCCGTGATCGCCTTGGTGGCGAGCGCCGGGCTTGTCCTGGTGTTGGCGGGTGTGTCCGCTGGGGTGTTCACTACCCAGCCTGCACGGTCGCCAGTTGGCCAGTCCGCCTCGGTGCAACAGGACGCCGCCGCCCCGGCTCGGACCGCCCCGGTGCCTCCGGATATCGCTGCCCCAGCGCCTGCAGCCCCTGCACCTGCGCCTGCCGGGCCAGCGCCTGCCGCTCCGGTGCCTCACGATGTCGCTGCCCCGGCGCCTACCCAGCCAGTAACCCACTACCGCCAGGTGCAGATACCAGTACCGCAGCAGCCTGCCCCAGCGGCCAACCCTGCGGTGTCGATCGCACCCGCTCAGGCTCCCCGGCCGGCGTCCCCACCACCGTCAGCGGCGTTGCCCGTCCGCGATTCGAAATCGCGGACGGTGAACACCGAACCTTGTGCCTGCGACGGCACGATGCGGAAGGTATCCACGCACTGGGACCCGCCCCAAAGCTGAACCGGACGCATCGGTCAGCGCCGTGAACTCGACAGTACCGACATTTTGCTCGACGAAAACGTCCGTGGTGTCGAGTTCACGACAGTCACGGAAGTGAGCGGTCGGGGCTGGAGGCGCGGGCCCAGAAGCGTTGCGGGATTCGACCAGCTAGCCGGGCTTGGCGGCCGGCTTGCACGGCTAGCCGCATCGCTTCGGCCATCCGCGGAGGGTCGTCGGCTCGGGTGACGGCGCTGGCCAGCAGCACCGCGTCGCAACCCAGCTCCATCGCGAAGGCTGCCTCCGATGCGGTGCCGATCCCGGCGTCGAGGACTACCGGCACCTGCGCCTGCGCCACGATCATCTCGATGTTGTGCGGGTTGCGGATGCCCAGCCCGGTGCCGATCGGCGAGCCCAGCGGCATCACCGCCGCGCATCCCACATCGGCGAGCCGGCGCGCCAGCACCGGGTCGTCGTTGGTGTAGGGCAGTACCGTGAACCCGTCGTCGACGAGCTGTTCGGCGGCGTCGAGCAGCTCGATCGGATCGGGTAACAGGGTGCGGTCGTCGGCGATGACCTCGAGCTTGACCCAGGACGTCTGTAGGGCCTCGCGACCTAGCGAAGCGGTGAGCACCGCCTCCGCGGCGCTGCGGCAACCCGCGGTATTAGGCAGCGGGTCGATACCGTGCCGGCTCAGCAGGTCAAGCACGCCGGCACCGGCGCCAGTGGTGTCGATCCGGCGGATGGCGACCGTGGTGAGCTCGGTCTGCGCGGCGAGCAGCGCCTGCTCCAGGATGGCGAGGTTGCCCGCGCCCCCGGTTCCCAGGATCAGTCGCGAACCGAACTCCCGCCCAGCGATGACCAGCGGATCGTCTGCCATCTGCGTCAACCTCCCTGCACGGCGGTGACCACGTCGATCGATGCGCCATCCCGCAATGCCGTGCCGGCCCAGAACGCGCGGGGCACCACGGCGCCATTCAGAGCCACCGCGACACCGCGCGGCGGCGTGCCGAGTCGCGCGAGCACATCGGCCAGCGCGCTACCGTCGGGCAGTTCCCAGCACTGTCCATTCACGGTGACCGTCATGGCACCTCACTCACCAGGCGTGCCGGCGTAGCCGGCTGCGCCTCCGCCGGCACGGGCTCACCACGGAGCAGTGCAAGCACCGCGTCGGCGGTCAGCGGCGCCAGCAGGATCCCGTTGCGGTGGTGACCGGTGGCGGCGAGCACGCCAGGCTCCAGTTCTCCGATCACCGGAAGGTTGTCCGGGCTGCCCGGACGCAGTCCCGCCGCCACCTCCTCCAGGGCGTACTCCGCGATCGCGGGCAGCACGCGCTCGGCGTCGGTGAGCAGCTCGCGCACCCCACCGGCCGTGACGTCGGTGTCGAAGCCGGTCTCCCGCTGGGTGGCGCCGAGCACCAGCCCGCCGCCGTCGCGGGGCACCAGGTAACTGTGTCGCCCCCCGACGATCGCGCGAACGGTCCGGGACGGCGGCGCCAACGTGCCGGGCCGGGACCTCAGCCGGATTATCTCCCCTTTCACCGGGCGGATCACTCGAGCCAGCGTGGGGTGCAGCGCAGCGCTGTGCGCACCCGCGGCCAACACGACCACATCGGCCGCCGGTAGCCGCGCACACCGTTGGCCGGAAAAGTGCACCCCGGCGCCTTGGCAGGCCGCCAGCAGGGCCTCCAGCAGTGCCCGGTTATCCACCGAGAAATCGCCTGGGACGGACAGCGCCCGGCACACCTGCGGGCCCAGCGACGGCTCGGCCCGGCGCGCTTGCCGGCCAGACAGCAGTTCCACCTGCCGCCCCATCCGGGACAGCTGCTCAGCGAGCCGGTCGAGATCAGCGCGGTCGCCGGGATCCACCGCGACCACAAACGTGCCTCGGGTCCGTAGGCAAGGGTCGGCGCCGGCGGCGACGAGCTCACCGGCGAATGCCGGCCAGCGGCGCAGCGACGCCGTCCCGAGCGCGAGCACTTCCGCCTCACCGGGTGCTGCTTCGGTGACCGGGGCGAGCATCCCGCCGGCGACGCGCGAGGCTCCCGATCCCGGCGCGGGATCGTGCACGGTCACCGCGAACCCGGCAGACGCCGCGCGCCAGGCGCAACTCAACCCGATGATGCCGCCGCCGACCACGGCGACGGTGCCAGCCGAACCGCTCATCACGCTCCCTGCGCCGGCATGACCCGGATCAGGTTCGACGGTCGGGGTCGCCATGACCCCCTCTCAGCCCGGTCGGGCTCCCGTGCGGACCGGTTTCCACCCTACCTCGATACGGTCGCCAGATGGACGGCGAGCAGATCAGGGCCCGGCTGGCCGACGCGCAGCTGTACCTGTGCACCGACGCTCGGACCGACCGGGGCGACCTTGCCGAGTTCGTCGACGCAGCGCTGACCGGGGGCGTGGACATCATCCAGCTACGAGACAAGTCCCTGGAGGCGCGCCCGGAACTCGCCGCCCTTGAGATACTCGCCGACGCATGCCGGCGCCACGGCGCGCTGCTGGCGGTGAACGACCGGGCCGACGTCGCGCTGGCCGCCGGTGCCCACGTGCTGCACCTGGGCCAGGACGACCTGCCGGTCAGCTGGGCACGCCGGATACTCGGCGACGAGGTGGCGATCGGCCGTTCCACGCGTGACGCCGGGCAGGCCGCCGACGCCGCCGGCCAAGCCGGGGTGGACTACTTCTGCGCGGGGCCCTGCTGGGCCACCCCGACAAAACCCGGGCGCCCGGCCGCCGGGCTCGACCTGATCCATCGCATCGCGATGGCAAACCCGACCCGGCCGTGGTTCGCTATCGGCGGCATCGAGAACACCCAACGGCTGGATCAGGTACGTACCGCTGGTGCGCGGCGAGTCGTGGTGGTGCGCGCGATCACTGAGGCAACGGATCCGCAGGCGACCGCCGCCGCCTTCGCGCAGCGGTTGCGGTCATTGCGTTAGCGTTCGTCGGCGGTTGGCGGCCCCGTGAGCAGGGTCAGCCCGTAGGTGGACAGCACCTCCTGGATCGGCTGGTAGTACGTCTTGCCACCGAGCAGGCATCCCCCGGAGCCGCCGGACAAGGTGCCCTGAGCCTGGGCGCCGCTCATGATGGAGCCACCGGAATCACCGGCCTCGGCGCAGATGTTGGTCCCGGTGAGCCCGTTGACCACGTCGCCGTCGCCGTAGTTCACGGTCTCGCCGACGGTCTCTACCTGGCCGCAGTGGTACCCGGTGGTGGACCCGGACAGGCAGACCTGGTCGCCCACAGCGGCCGGTGCGTCCCCGGCCACGTTGAGGTAGCCGTTGTCGCTTTCGACGTCGTGGGTCTGCTCCCAGGCCTTCGATGTCACCTCGACCAGCCCGAAGTCATGACCGGGGAACGTGGATTTCGCGACCGGGCCGATCGCGGTGCCGTCCGGCCCGGACCAGGTGCCACCCAGCTTGGTGCAGTGACCCGCGGTGATGACGTAGCGGGTGCGGCCCGAGATGGCGTTGAAGCCCACCGAGCAGCGCCCGCCCACACTGGTGGTGATCGTGTCACCGCCGCGCAGGTCGGCCAGCAGCCGCGGGCGCGAGTTGACGTGCTCGATGCGCACGTTGCGTTGACCCGCCGCGAAGCTCCGAGCAGCCGCGTCATCGGTGGTCGACACCACGACAGAGTTGCTGGCCGGGTCGACGTACCAACCGGTCACCGAGTTCGGGACCGAGGCCGACCGGGCGTTCAGCACCGCCATCAGACCCTGCAAGGCAAGCAGTCGCTGCGCCGAGCGCGTCGGCTCGGGCGATGCGGGCGCAGCCGACGCAGGTACCGCCACGCCGACACTGAGCAGAACGCCGACGGCAGCAGCCAGCACACGGCGGTGGCTTCGGACGAGCACGGATCAGGTCCTCTCGGTTGAGTTACATGACCCACAGAGCTCCCCGACGGTCGCTCAACGCTATGGACCAGTCACGTATTGGTGAAGAGCCCATTCGACGGAAACCGGTAACCTATACGGTGCGTACTTATATCACTACCAGTAGTGGCTACTCAAGAATGCAGCGCCGCTGCGACCGCCACTGTCGTTGCTCGATGCATGGCGTGCCGGGCAGGTGGGGTGGGCGAGCCCACACGCTACGGTGGTACTTCTAGGCCGTCCCGATCTGCTGCTGAGGACCTTAATGACGACGACCTCGGACACCGTCCGGTTACTGCATGAACTAGAGCCGGTGGTCACCGAGAATCTCCACCGGCACCTGGCCGCCGCCAAAGAGTGGATGCCGCACGAGTACGTGCCGTGGAGTCTCGGCCGCGACTACGCCGACCTCGGCGGGCAGGCTTGGGACCCCGAGCAGTCGGGGTTGTCACCGATCGCCCGGACCGCATTGGAAGTCAACCTCCTCACCGAGGACAACCTGCCCAGCTATCACCGGGAGATCGAGCGCGCCTTCGGACGCGACGGCGCCTGGGGGACCTGGGTGCACCGTTGGACTGCCGAGGAGGGTCGGCACGCCTACTGCATCCGCGACTACCTGCTGGTCACCCGGGGCGTCGATCCAGTGGAGCTGGAGCGGGCCCGGATGCAGGTCATGCAAACCGGGTACGACACCCAGGAGGCGCCACTGCTCCATGTCCTGGCCTACGTCTCCTTCCAGGAACTCGCCACCCGAATTTCGCATCGCAACACTGGCCGCTATGCCGGCGACCCCATCGCTGAACGGCTGCTCACCCGGGTCTCCACCGACGAGAACCTGCACATGGTCTTCTACCGCAATCTGCTCAAGGCCGCCCTCGACATCTCCCCCGGCCCCACCCTGCGTGCGATCACCGACGAGGTCGCCGCGTTCAACATGCCCGGCATCGTCATCCCCGGGTTTGCCCGCAAAGCCGCGCAGATCGCCCGGGCCGGCATCTACGACCTGCGGATCCACCACGATGAGGTGATCTTGCCGCTGCTCCGGCACTGGGCGGTCTTCGACCTTGAGGGCCTCGACGCGGAGGGCGAGAAAGCCCGCGTCGAGTTAGCCGAGTTCCTCAGCCAACTCGACGCGCAGGCCAGCCGCTTCGAGCAGCGCCGCGCGCAGGCCCAGGCGCGAGCCGCGGCCCGCTCGTGAGTGGGAAACAGTGTTATAACACTGTTTCCCACTCACGAGCGAGTGCGGCGCTGCGCTCGCTCCAGCACGTCGGCGGCGTCCAACTCGGCCGCTTGTTGCGGCGTGGGAGCGGTGCCACCAAGGTGCGCCGGCATCCACCAGGGATCGTCACCCGGCGGGTCGGGATAGCGCGCCCGGGTCTCGTCGAGCAGCGCGCTCATCGCGTCGAGCAGAGCGGTGTCGGTGCCCCTCCCGCGGCTGGGTTGCAGTGGTGCGCCGATGGTGATGCTGATCGGGACGTGGCGCGCCGCGCCGATGCTCGGCTTGCGACCCTTGGTCCATACCCGCTGGCTGCCCCACAGCGTCACCGGAATCAGTGGGACGCCTGCAGCGCGGGCCATCCGGCTGGCGCCGGACTTGAACTCCTTGAGGCAGAAGCTGCGGCTGATCCCCGCCTCGGGGAACACTCCCACCAACTCACCCGCGCGCAGCGCGTCGACCGCTGCCCGGAAGGACGCCGCCCCGGCCGCGCGATCGACCGGGATGTGGTGCATGGCGCGCATCAACGGCCCTGTTACCCGATGGCTGAAGACCTCCTGCTTGGCCATGAAACGCACGAACCGGCCACTCTCGCGCCAGAACGGCATGGCCGCGAGGGCGAAATCGAAGTACCCGGTGTGGTTCATCACCACCACAGCGCCACCGGTAGCCGGCACATGCTCCCGCCCGACGACGTCGATCCGTAGGTCCAGCGCCCGGAACAAGCCCACAGCGGTGCGCGCCACGCAGCGATACGGCGCATCAGTCACCGTCTTACGCTAGCCGGTGGACGCCAAGGACAGCGCCTCGGTGTCACGCGCTGCCACCGGGCTGACAAAAGAGGGCCGTGTTCCCGAACGACCAGGGAACACGGCCCAAGTGCCTCGCCTCGTACGCCTACGCAGTAGCGGCTTGAGCACCACCCATCGCCCTGAGCAGACCACAACCGAATACGAATGTCACCAGAGCGGTCACCAGGTGGAGGAAGTTGTCTCCAGACGCGCCGGCTGGGATGGACAGCAGCGAGAAGTAGCCAAAAAAGCCCAGCACGGTGGCTAGTGCGTAGGTCCCACCGATGGCGACGTTCATCCCCTCGGTGCCGGCCGGGGTGAGCGCGAAGGCCGCGAGCAGCCAGAGCCCGCCAAGAGCGATGTGCACGATGTTATGAAAGGGGTTCAGCATGAAGATGCCGAAAAGTGAATGGTTGGTCACCTCGGTAATGCTGCCGAAGCCCGTGACGAAGAACCCGATGATTCCACCGACTACATAGATACTGCCGGCGATCATCGAGAAGCTCTGCTCGAGCGTCCGGGGCGCCCTGGCGCTCTGAAGCTTGATCCCGAACTTGTCTTCGGTATTAACAAACGTCACGTCTGTTCCCTTCCACTTGACGTTTCTGTAGTCGACGCCCGCCAGCGCGGGTTTTGCCGAACGAACCTCGGATGTCCAGCTGGTCCAGACCAGCTGCGGTATCGCCTGCCGGTAACTCCGCAGATACCGGCGTCGTTCGCCAGGGTCGGAGGTCTCGGAGACGCAGGAGGTCACTTCAGCCCACCAGGCCGTGCCCTCCTCTGCCGGCAGCAGGCCGCGTACCCAACCCAGTGATCGCAGAGCCGGCGCGGGATGTGGCACCGCCGGCCGCACCCCGGTGAGGAGTCCACTCTGACCGGTCATGCTGAGCCTCCCTCGATGGTAGGAGTGCTACGGCGGCTGGGAGGGGTGAGCAACCGACTCAGGCCACTGCGGTCACGACCCTGTTGCAGGGCGTGCACGGCACGGGCACGGCCCTCGATGGTCAGCCGGTAGTAGCGGCGTGGGGGCCGACCCTGGCTGCGAGCAGGGGCCGGGTCCTCCCATCGATCGTTGACCCAGCCGGCGCCGCGCAGTCGTTGCAGAATCGGGTAGATCGTGCCCGGCTCCAGACCGCTGGCGCGCACGATCTCCAACCCATACAGCTCGTTGTCGGGGCGATCGAGGAGCGCCCCCAGCACCGCCAGCACACCCACCGTCATCCGCAAACCCCCCATACCCCGTAACTCTACATAGCTAGTACACGGCTGTCCATTCGCCGCGCGCTGCTACGGCGCTTCACGCGGGAACAGCTCACTCGGGATGGGGCGCCAGCGGTAGGAGGATCTCGAAGCGGCAACCGGTGCCGTGGTTGCGGGCTTCGATGTGCCCGGCGTGAGCTTCGACTAGGCCGCGCGCGATGGCCAGGCCCAAGCCGGCGCCGGACTCGTCAGCGGACGCCGGGGTGCGGGCGGTGTTGCCCCGGTAGGCGACGTCGAAGACCCGGTCCAGGTCCTGCTCGGGGATGCCGCCGCAGGCGTCGTCGACCCGTAACCACGCGTGCCCGTCGCGGGCTCCCGCGGCGACCACCACGGTGCCATCCGGCGGCGTGTGCCGGATCGCATTGGACAGCAGGTTGCGCAGCACGCGGGCCAGCTCCGGGTCGCTGCCGTGGACGACCGGCCATTGACTGCCGGCGTCGGCATGCAACCGGACGCCCTTGCGTGCGGCGGTGACGGCTTCGGCGGCCAGTGCCTCGGAGACGACCTCGCCCAACGGGATCGCGGACAGCGTCAACCGCAGTGCCCCGGAGCTGATCCGGGAGAGCTGGAACAGGTCGTCGACCATGCCGCCCAGCCGCTGCGTCTGGCGCCCGATGCGGTGCGCGTACTGGGCGACCTCGGCGGGGTCGGTGACCACCCGGTCAGCCAGTGCTTCGGTCATCGCGCGGATTCCGGCCAGTGGGGTGCGCAGGTCGTGGCTGATCCAAGCGACGAGCTCGCGGCGCGCCGATTCGGCCGCCCGGTCCCGGGCACGAGCTTCCCGCTGCCAGGTGACCTCCTGCGCGATGCCCCGGCCGAGCAGCAGCCCGGTCGGTACGCTCACCGCGGCCACCGCGGCGGCCACCGCGAGCTCGACGCTGAGCACCGGGGTGAACATCCACCCGTTGACCCCCAGCACCCCGGCCAGGGTCGCGGCCACCGGCACCAGCACCAGCACGGTGACCGCGGCGGTGATCGAGTACCGGCGCATCCGGTGCAGCAGCAGCGCGCCGAGCAGGGCCACCGGCAACGTGCACAACAACGCGACCAGGCCGACGTGTCGCAGCTCGTCGAACACCGCGGTCACTCCCCTGTCTGATTGCCGGCTCAGCCGGCGGCGCGGTCGTAGCGGTAACCCACACCCCACACGGTGGCGATCCGGCTCGGCGCGGTTGGATCGACCTCCACCTTCTCCCGCAACCGTCGCACGTGGACGGTCACCGTGGAATGGTCACCGAAGGTCCAACCCCAGACCTGCTCGAGCAGCTCGCTGCGGGTGAAGGCGCGACCAGGGTGCTGGATGAGGAAGGCCAGCAGCTCGAACTCCCGAACAGTCAGCGCCAACTCCTGGCCGCCCAGCATCGCCCGGCGCCCGGCGACATCCACCATCAGCCCGTCGTCGTCGATCGGTGGCACCTGAGTTCGCGTCTGGGGGGATCGGGCCCGGCGCAGCACAGAGGCGACGCGCAGCACGAGTTCGCGGGGGCTGAACGGCTTGGTGATGTAGTCGTCGGCGCCCAACTCCAGACCGACGATGCGGTCCTCCTCCTCACCCAGGGCGGTGAGCATGACGACCGGCACCGGACCTGCCGCCCGCAACCGCCGGCACACCTCCAGCCCAGACACACCGGGCAGCATGAGATCGAGTACTACCAGGTCAGGTGGGCAGGCTTGGGCCGCACGCAGGGCGTGCTCACCGTCCCCGGCGACAGTGACCTGGTAGCCGGCGCGGCTGAGATAGCGCCCGACCACATCACGCACGAGCACATCGTCGTCAACGACGAGCACCGCTCCGGCTGCGGTCATGGCTTAACGCCTTGCATGGCGCGAACCACCAGGATCACTGCCGAGATCGCGAACAGGACCGCGGTGACGGCAAGCCAGCGCGGTGCGAACGGCTGCGCCGAAAGCCCCGATGCCGCGTAGTAGGCACCGTTGGATACTCGCAGGATCAGCGGTGACCACACCAGCAGCAACAAGCCGGAGATCACGACGGGTACCCGCAGGTAGTTCAGCCACCGCACGCCGGCCACGGTGGCCCACTCGGGACGCCAGCGCAGCAGCAGCACCAGTGCGGCGTCGATACCCGCATAGAGCGGGAAAAGCACCAGATCGTGGACGACGGCGCTGCCGACGAACCAGACGCCGGTCCCGATCACATTGCCGGCCAGTAACCGGATCCCGGCGTAGCCGGCGACGACGAAGCTGGCCAGCAGCGCCAGCAGTTGCACTCCTTCGCGGCGAGTCACGGCTGTATCACCCTTGGCCCGGTTGGAACGTCATGCGGGTGACCCATTTTGTGTTGTGCACTCCGGGCAGGGCCGGCACGATCACCCGGGCCGGGAAACCGTGGTCAATGCTCAGGTCCGCGCCGTTGACCCGCAGCGCGAGCAGAGCGTCGGAGGACTGTACCTGGCCAGCGGACAGCGTCGCCGAGCCGAAACCGCCACCGCGCTGCAGCGACTCGACGAACAGACTGGTGTCCGGCGTGGCGCCGACCATGGCGGCGAGGTCGGCCAGCCGCACCCCAGTCCAGGTTTGCACGCCGGTGGACCAGCCCTCTACGCAGGCGATCGGTAGCCGCGCGGTGTGCTGTGGCAGGGCGAGCAGCTGGGCGCGGGACAGTGACGTGCTGGCCGCGCCCTTGAGGTCGAGCCGCCAGCTGGCGTCGGCCGGACCGATCCCTGCCTCCGCAGCGGTCTTGTTCACCTGGAAGTCCGTAGGGCCCGGTCCTATGTTCTGCCCGCGCGGCGCCAGCAGCGCGGTCGAGCGGGTCGCCCCGCCGATGGTCTGACCCACGCTCAGTGCGAACAGCGTCAACGAGCCAGCCGCGACCATGCCCAGCGCGCCCCGCCGCGAGATCGTCGCCGGGGCGGGATCCGACGACACCAGGTGATCGGGATCAGGTTCCTCAGCGGTGGTCTGGGACGCCGGGGTGCGAAGCTCCACCCGGAGGCTACGGCCGCGCAGCGCGCTGACCATGGTGCGCAACCGAAACGACACGTGTACGACGAAGGCAGCGATGAACACCCACGCTCCGTAGTAGTGCGCCTGGTAGAAACCGAACGGCCAGGCATAGTAGTACTGGATGTTCATCACACCGGTGACCAGCTCGAACACCGCGCCACCGACAAGTAGCAGCAACGAGGTCCGTTCCACCAGCTGGGTCACCGAGCGGGCCGGTGGCCACTCGAAAAGCTTGGGCAACACCGACCACAGCTTGGCCAGCACAACCGGGATGAGCACCAACCCGAGCGTCACGTGTACGCCTTGGTTCACCCAGTACAGCCAGGACGGGCCGGTCGGCCAGCCCGGCAGCCACGAGCCGAGCAACCCCTTGTCGGGTGTGGTGTCGTTGCCGGGCGCCAGGTTCGGGTTGTAAGCGGCGTAGGACGCCAGGCCGGTGAGGAACATCAGCGTGATTCCGGGCAGCAGCGCCACGCTGAGCATTGCAGTGAACCAGGGGCCGCGTAGTGGGCTACGCCAGAAGCCGGCTCGAAACGGTCCCGGCGGCGGGTGCTCGGCTGCTCGATTGACCCACCGATCCAGCACACTCATGGCCGCAACGCTAGCGTTCCAGCAGGTTACTGGGGCTTACCGTCCGCTGACATAGCGCAGCTCGAGGAAGCAACGGCCGGCGCGGTAGCGGTCCCGGGCCTGAAACCCGGCCAGTGCGGCGAGCGCGACGAGCGCCGTCAGCTCGGCGACCGCCCACGGAAACCAGGGACCCGCCGCGCTGCCGATCACTTGGAGCCTGGCAGCCCCCCGCCACAGCCCAGCTCCGGGCTGTCCAGCCTCGACCAGCATGGTGCCGCCGGGTCTGAGCAGGGCGGCGCAGCGGCGCAGCAGGCGCAGCGGATCCCCGCCGATCCCGATGTTGCCGTCCGCTAGCAACACGTGGTGCCACCGACCCTCAGCGGGCAGCGTGGCGAAGACATCGCGGTGCAGCACCGCAGCGCCACGGGAATGGCATTGCCGGACCGCCAGCGGCGAGCAGTCCACACCGAGCGCGGGGACGCCTCGGCCGGCTAGCTCGGCCACCAGCCGGCCGGGACCGCAGCCCACGTCAACGGTTGGCCCGGTGCAGCGGTTCAACAGCCAGGCATCTTCGCCGTCAGCCGGGGCCAGCCAGCGCTGGGGGGCAACCGGAAGGATCCGCCCGTCGTCGCCGACGAGATGGGCGGCCCTTCCGGCCAACGCCGGATCGAAGACTGACGTGTGTTCGGCGATCACCGGCGGTACTCCAGGTCAGCCGCGGCGGCGGCGACCGCTGCGGCGAAGCGACCGTCAGGCGCCTCGGCGGCCACCGCAACCGCGTCCTGCCAGGTATCCACATCGGACAATTCCGGCAGTTCTGCCAGCCGGCATCCGGAGGCGCGTAGCGCGGCCAGCGTCTGTTGCCCGGTGTCCGGCAGCGACGTCGGAATATCAGCGATCACAGCGGCCAGCTCGGGGCGTCGCACGCCCAGAATCCACCAACCACCATCGGCGGCCATGCCGAGCGCGGCGTCCACGCCGTCGCCGTCGAGCAGTTCCAGGCAGTAGCTGAGCAGCTTCGCGTCGACCTGTGGGGTGTCCATCCCGATCTGCAGCACCGGCCGGTCACCGACTGCCGCCGCGGTATCGGCGTACGCGGCGGCGATCCGTTGCCCCAACGTCGTACCACGTTGCGGTAGCACCGTGGTGGCCCGCAGCCGTTCGGTCAGCGCCTCGGTCTCGATCGCCTGAGTGAGATCACCTGTCAGCGCTACCACGGGTGTCACGTCGGGCACCGCGAGCACCGCATCCACTGTGTCCAAAAAGGCCGCCGCGGCGATCCGGGCGGCCTGAGTCGGGCTGGCAGGCGGGCATAGCCGGGTCTTCACCCTCCCCGGTACCGGCGCCTTGGCCAGCACCAGCAGCGTCGCGCGCGGGGCGGTCAGCGCCGCGCCCCGGTTTCACCCCGCGAGCCCCCGACATCGCCGCGCGAGCGCGATAAGGCATCGACAAGCGGCATGACGGCGACCTCCCCTCGCATCAGACGCTGCCGGACATCTTGCCCCATGATCCGTCCTGCAACCCTTACCACCCGGTTACATTCCATCAGCTCCGTCCGCATTCAGCAGGCTCAGCGGGGTTTCCCACGCTGAGCAGCCCCGCTCAGGCCGCGCAATGCGGTCCCAAGCCGAAGGTTTGGAGGATCTCCTCGGCGAGGTGGTCAGGGTTGGCTTCTAAGTTGAGGGTGATGCCGGGCTCGTCGGGGGCGAGCGGTTCCAGCACGGCGTACTGGGATGCCAGCAGCTGCGGCGGCATGAAATGATCATGGCGGGCAGCCAGCCGTTGTGCGACCAGTTCATACGGACCCGCCAGGTGCACCATCCGGACCTCCGGACCCGCGGCGCGAAGCACGTCGCGGTAGGCCCGGGTCAGCGCCGAGCAGCTCACCACGGCGCACTCGCCACCGGCGGCTCGCTCGGTGAGCCAAGTCGCGATGGCCGCCAACCAGGGCGTCCGCGTCGTGTCATCGAGCGGGTACCCAACAGCCATCCTGG
Organism: Pseudonocardiales bacterium; assembly: GCA_023252195.1. Taxonomy (GTDB): domain Bacteria; phylum Actinomycetota; class Actinomycetes; order Mycobacteriales; family Pseudonocardiaceae. The sequence continues at coordinate 10,822 of JAHEXI010000016.1, read as the reverse complement.
CGATGCTCGACGCGGCGTGGAAGTCGTCACCCTCGGCCAGTGCGCAGCCGGTTCGGCTGGCGATCAGCGCGGCCACGGTGCTCTTGCCGCATCCGGAGACGCCCATCACGACAAGCTGCACCTATCGCCTTTCACCTTTGGCCTGTCTGCTGCGAGTCACCGAGGCCGCCGAGCCGTTGGTGATGCGCTCGCGCGTGGATCATCGCCACGCGACCAGCAGCGGTGCCGAGTCGACGGTTTAGCGCCACCCGCGACGGGGCCCCTTGCCACCATTTTCGATGCCTGGATACCGCACGTGCCAGCCGTGCCTGACCGGGCACGGAAACGACTCCAGCCGTTGCCTTGACGCAGACACCAGGCGGTTGGCTGCGGCCACGGTCAGGATGGCTCGATGCTCACAGCGGGGGCACCTGGCTGCCATGCTGTAACGCTGATCGTTCATGCCTTACCCACCTGGGCAGCATAGCGCAGCACCCCGCTGCCAGAAAGTGTCACGCCGTTTGCCTCTTCCCTCATGCAGGCGGCCGTGGTTGAGCCGCAAGATTGTCAGGGGTGGGTGCGACAATGGTTCCGTGATAGTGACCCGACTGGATACGAAGCAGGCAATCGCCGCTTGCCTCGACCAGTGGCGTCGCGTCATCGTCGACTGCGACGACGCGGGGTTGCCGGCGCACGTTCGAGATATTGAATCGGTGTCACGGATGGTGTATTCGGTGATGCTGGATACCGTCGCGGAACTAGAATGCCGCAACATTGCGGTCACCACCGGGTTCCGCAACACCAAACAACTCCTCGCCGGGATGTTGAACCTGTCACCGACCGAGGCCGGCACCCGAGTCACCCACGCCACCCAGCTCGCTCCGCGCCGTGCGTTGATCGGTGAGGTCCTCGCCCCGTTGCTGCCAAACACCGCTGCGGCGCTGGCCGCTGGGGAAATCGGTCCGGCGCAAGTACGGGTGATCACCGAGACGATGGGCGCGATCCCCACCGACGTCAGCGCCACCGACCGCGACGCCGCCGAGACTGAGCTCGCTCGCCATGCCCGGTCGTTTAACTCCACGTCACTGCACCGGATCGGCCAACACATCCTCGCGCACCTCGACCCCGACGGCCCCGAACCCCGCGACCAGCCACAACCCGCCCCCGCTGCTCAGCGCCGCGGAGGCCCGGCGGTGGGCGTGTGACGCGAAAATCATCCCGGTCGTCCTGGGTGGGAAATCCGAGCCACTCGACGTCGGTCGCGCTATGCGGACCGTCCCGCTAGCCATCCGCCGCGCGCTCGTCGCCCGAGACCGCGGATGCGCTTTCCCCGGCTGCGATCGACCCCCGGGAAGATGCCAGGCGCATCACTGTCGACACTGGATCGACAATGGTGAAACCAGCGTCGAAAATTGCGTCCTGCTCTGTGAAACGCATCACCGGCACGTGCACCACACCGGCTGGGACATCCTCATCCACCACGGCCACGTCGAATTCATCCCACCCGCAATCATCGACCCCACCCGCACCCCACTACACAACCCACTACGCTGCTAGTGTAGTGTTTCATTATTGACTTTACACCTGCTGGAGGGTGACCCGTCCGCGGGCGACCTTGGCGAGGATCTGCTCAGCGGTGGCGGTCCACACGAATGGTTTCGGGTTGCCGTTGTTGGCTTCCAGGTAGTCCTCGATGGCAGTGATGAGGTCATTCACGCTGTGGAACACGCCGCGCCGGATGGCCTTGTCAGTGATTTCCCGGAACCATCGTTCCACGAGGTTGAGCCATGACGAGGAGGTGGGCGTGAAGTGCAGGTGGAATCGGGGGTGGCTGTCGAGCCATTTCTTGACGTTGGGATGTTTATGGGTGGCGTAATTGTCCAGGATCATATGGACCTGTAGTCCCTTGGGTACCTCGCGGTCGATCGTGCGGAGGAATTTAAGGAATTCGGTGTTGCGGTGACGGGGTAGACAGCGGCCTATCACTGTTCCGGTGAGCACGTTCAGCGCGGCGAACAGAGTGGTGGTGCCGTGGCGTTTGTAGTCGTGGGTCATGGTGCCGGCCCGGTCCTTTTTCATCGGCAGGGACGGCTGGGTGCGGTCCAGGGCCTGGATCTGGCTCTTCTCGTCCATGCACAGCACCACGGCTTGGTCGGGCGGGTTGAGGTACAGACCCACCACGTCGATGAGCTTGTCCTCGAAGTGGTGATCATTGGAGAGCTTGAAGGTCTTCACCAGATGGGGCTTGAGCCCTCTCGCCGACCAGATCCGCTGCACCGATGCCGAGCTCACCCCGGCCCGTGTGGCCATTGACCGGCACGACCAGTGCGTCTCGCCCTCCGGTTTCGAGTGCAGCGTCAAGTCCACGATCTCGGCGACTTTTTCATCACTGATCGACGGTTTGCGACCGCGTCCTTTGGCTACCTCACCGAACCCGATCAGTCCGTCTTTCTCGAACTGGCCACGCCAGGACAGCACGGTCGGCCGAGATACCCCGACCACCTCGCTGATCTCGGAATTCGACACACCGTCGGCGGCCAACAGCAATACCTGTGCGCGTTGCACTACACGGTGCGCCGCCTGTGAACCGGCCAAGGTTTCCAATACTTCTCGCTGCCCATCGGATATCGCCAACGGCGCCGCTGCTCGACTCATACCTCATAGCCTAATGCACCGTAAACTCAATTGCAAGACACCACACTAGACGGTAGAAGCGACAGCATCGCCGGTTCTCCCCGGTCCAACCGAGCACTCTCACCGGCGTGCGCGCACCGGTTGTTCTACGTGGGGGGTGAGCGTCGGTGCAAGGCAGCCAGCATGCGGTTGTAGGCCTGCCGCGCCTCTTCGTCGTCGTCGACGTCGGAACTGACCCCGACGGTCGTGTTGTCCGCACCGCGGGAAGCTGACCCGACCCCGGCGAGGGCCTGGCGACGGGCCGATTCCAGCCAGTCGCCGAGCCGAGCTCGGGAACCGGTAGCGCTCCATTGGGCAACGACGGCGAGCATCAGCAGCATCATCAGAACGTCGCCACCGACCCACATGATCGCCCCGGACAAGTTCTGGTCCTCAAGCAGGGAGGGACCCCAGCCCGGACGCATCATTGCTGTGCTGGGGGCCAGCGGATAGCTGGTGAGCATCAGCGCCACCCCCACCAGCGTGTCGGCTCCCATCGCCAAGCCGAGCAGGGCGAACCGGACGATATGCGGCACCGGCCACGGGCTGGCCTCCGAGCCGGCCAACGGCCAGAACATCAGATAACCGCTGACCAGGTACAGGATCTGCTCGCCGTGGTGCACCAGAGGCTGGGTGGCCATCAGTTCCTGGAAACCAGTGAGATGCGTCACTACCAGCGCCGCGGTATAAAAACCCACCGTCAGCACCGGGAAGGTCAACCATCGCGCCAGGCGGCTGCTCGGGGAGCGGTTCAACCAGAGCCGGACGGGTTGCCCCCAGATCAGCAACACCGGCACCACCATGATCAACAGGAGATGCTGGATCATGTGCACCCACAGCAACGCATGCCCGTACGCCTCAACGCTGCTGTGCACCGAAACCAGCAACACCGCAACTCCGGCCAACCAGGACACCGTTGCCCACGGCGGCCAGCGCGGCTCGGTCGTCCGCGAACGGCGGACCACCGCGATCAAGTAACCGACCACCGCGAGCGCGGCGAGTACGTCGACGACGGGTGCCGAGGTCCAAGTCGTCACGGCAGTCTGCCAGGTCAGAGGTGGGATATCCATGTTCCCCGCTTCGATGTTTGCCAGCTCACCCGAGGGTAACGCGCGGCACCCGACAGAATGAGCGCCCGGGGGCCGCCCCGACCGAATAGCGCAGGGGCTTGCCTTAGCATCGCGGTTGCAATTAAATGGCGATAGGGGGGTACGGTGCACCAGGTACAGATCGAAGTGATACTGCTGTCAGTCTCAGACGGCAACCTGAGATGGCGGGTGGCCCACGGGAGCCTGCCGACGGGATGCCGACCCGACGCCCGGGCCCGCGAACTCGCGGGCCTGGGCACCACCGTGCCGACCGCGACAGTCGTGCACTCGACATCATGGCGACCTGTCCCGGACGGGCTGATCCTCACCTACGCAGCCCTGCCAGACCCGGCCCCTGCCGAAGGCGCCGTGCGTGCGGTCCCGGCTGACGCCACCGTCTTGTGCTCCGCGGACACCGCGGCCCCCACCCCGCCGGCGATCTCCGTCGAGCACGTCCTGGCCCATGCGCTGCGGCACCTGTCACTGGTGGCCCGCACCAACCCCGCGGTGATAGCGGCGGTCGATTCGCACCCCCAGCTGTGGCACGCTGTGGTAGCCCACACCCCCGATGTGGCAGGTCAGCTCGTCAACTCTTGAGCTGGAACCTAGGTTAGGGGTGATCTCCTTTCGTGACGCCCCGCCCTCGGCTGCTTGCCATCATGGGATCCGGAGAGACCGCACCGACGATGGCACGGGTGCATCGCCTGCTCGTCGAGCGTCTCGGCGCTCCACCAGTCGATGCGGTGCTCCTCGACAGTCCCTATGGCTTCCAGGAAAACGCTGACGAGATATCCCTTCGCACGGTCGGCTATTTTCGGAATCTTCAGATTCCCCTCGACGTCGCACCATGGCGTGCCGCGGACGACGTCCTGCCCCGCGAGCGGGCATTGGCGCGAATCGACGACGCCGATTATGTCTTCGCTGGCCCAGGTAGCCCGACCTATGCGCTCGGGGTCTGGGCAAACAGTCGACTGCGGGATGTCCTGGCCGACAAGCTCACCAACGGCGGATGCGTGACGTTCTCCAGCGCGGCGGCGGCGACCTTGGGAGTCGCGACCGTGCCGGTGTACGAAGTCTATAAGGTCGGCGCAACTCCATACTGGGCGCCGGGGATGGACCTGCTGGCCGAGCTCGGTCTGCGCGCGGCAGTGATCCCGCACTACGACAACGCCGAGGGAGGCACCCACGACACCCGGTTCTGCTACCTCGGCGAGCGCCGGCTGGGACTGATGGAGTCGATGTTGGACGCCGATACTGTCGTTCTCGGTGTGGACGAGCACACCGCTGCCTTGTTCGACCTCGATGCGGACACTGTGACGGTCCTGGGTCGGGCCACACTCACGGTGCGTAGGCGGGCGGTGAGCACGGTTTTCATGTCAGGCGTCGCCGTGGCGATCGATGAGCTTCGGGAGATCGCTACCGGTAGCGGGTCGACACGTCGCTCGGCGAATACCCAGCCGGCCACCGTTGAGGCGACTTCCCCGACGCCTTCGCTGCGCGCGGAGGCCGAGCGACTCGAGTATGTATTCGACACCGGGCTACGGGCCCGTGATGTGAACGCGGCCATCACGGCCGTCCTCGAGCTGGAGCAGGCGATCGTCGACTGGTCGGCCGACACCGAAGAGATGGACGGCGCCGAGGGGCCCCGCGCCATGCTGCGCCGGATGGTGACCCGATTGGCTGAGCTCGCCGTGCTGGGGGCGCGGGATCCACGGGAGATCGTCGCGCCCTTCGTCGAGGCACTCCTGGATCTACGAGAGCAGGCCCGCGAACAAGGTTCGTGGACCCTCGCCGACACGCTACGCGATCGCCTCACCACAGCCGGTATCGAGGTCCGCGACACCCCGCAGGGTACTACCTGGCTGCTCCCAGGCAGCCCGGACAGCGGGTTGGAAGATCGCCTGCAACCCGGGCGACTGTGAAACGCATTGGCGGTTAATCGTTTTGTGGCAAGTCAAAGATATAACCGACCCCGCGGACTGTCCGAATATAATAAGTCGGCCCACCCATGTTACTCTCGATCTTCGCACGAAGGCGGCTAATATGCACCTCCAGGAGATTCCGGATGTCTGAGCGACCCCAAGCATTGTTCAATAAATCACGGCGCCTGACGACCCGACCAGCATTGTCCATCAGCTGTTGCAGAATCACGAACTCCTTGTGTGGCAAATGAACCGGTGTTCCTCGGACGATGAGCCGGTGGCTATCGAATTGCAGCTCCACGTCACCGATTATCAGGATCCGTAGCTGCCCGAAAGTCTGCGGGTCGACCGACAAATAACAGCTCACCTCCGGCATGCTGGTTGGCACGCATCTCTCGATCGATGACATGTGTCCTCCCGATCGAGGCCTACTCGATGGCCAATGCGACACCGGTCAGAACACCGAACCAGACCGGGGGCAACAGCGGGACGAACGCGGCCATCCCACCCAGCGGAGTCCGTTCCCCTGGATGCAGCGAACGCCGGACATCGGGTAGCGGGAGTTTGTCTCCGAGTCGGCCGTCACAGGGGTCCTCGATCCGCCTGGTTGCACCGCGCTACGGCGCCCATCTGGATGAAAATAACCACCAGTATGACGCAATTGCAAGTAAGTTGCATCGACTCGGTACAGAGACCACGTTCACCGGCTACCACCGATCCGAATGACTGGAGCCGCCCGCAGGTCCTCGCCGGGTGGTTGTGGCCGGGATTCATCGAGGTGGCCAGCACCCGTCGCCCGCTCAGCTGGGACTTCCCGACGGTAACGGCCGCGCTGAACCACTTCCTCGCCGAATCTCCTGGTCACGGAGCGACGCCAGCAAACGGCAGGCCAGACTTTTCGTCTCGGCCCAGGTGAGACTGAGGCGCGCGAAGCGCACCGAGGCACCCGGACGCCACGCAACCCGCCGTGCGGACCAGAAAGGCCCGTAGTCAGCTCAGCCGATCGCCTTGAGACGCGCCATCAGACGGAGATATAGAAAGGCAACTACGTCGATTAGCTAGCTGTAAGAAGCGTGCAGTTAATTTGCCATGATAGGCATTTCCTAGCGGTTCTGCGCCGCGCCGTGTAGCCTCGCTTACGGGGGGCCCGGTCTATTGCACATGATTCGGAGGTCTCGAACTGACACAATCGAATGGAGCATTCAATGACCGCAGCACAGCACAGTCATGAGCACACGCACGACGATGTGACCCATACTCACACGCATGTTCTGCACGATCACGATCACGAGCACGAGCACGGTCACAACGGACAGACCCACGCGCACTCACATGTCCACGATAGCGAGCTAGAGGACGCGCACGACCACGCGCACTGAATCGCAACCTCAACACCTAAATGCGGCTAAACGGTCACATTGGGCGCTCTAGGTGCGTTGACGGATCAGACTTCGCACCGCTGCTGCGTCAAGTCCGGCTCCGGCTCCCCAGTCCCCGCGCGCGCCAAGCCGGAGTGTCGAGGGTCCGGACGACAGGCCACGGCCGCTAGCTGGTGAGCGGGCGGACTTGGATCGATCAAGGCAAGCGACTGGGACCCGGCGCTGCCGCGACCGACCGTGCACCTCACACACAGTTCCAATATCGCAGCAGCCAAGTCCTCTACGGGGTAGTTAACTACACTATGGCACCACTTGCAATAATTTGGCTGTAGCCAAATAAACCCAGCTACCTGTGACTCTTCGCACGATCGTGCGCTCGATATGCGTCGGATCGGCGGAACCAGAGGGGAAGGCGCTCTAGGCGCCCGCCGCCGCTTGGCCGAGCAGCCAGGAGCACCACTCTTCGACGCCCTCACCAGTGCGGGCGCTGGCGCGGATCGTTGTCGCCTGCGGGTTGACGGCCCGCAGGTTGGCCAGGAACTTGTCCAGGTCGAAGTCGAGGTAGGGCAACAGGTCGACCTTGTTGATCACGACCACATCGACGGCCCGGAACATCACCGGGTACTTCAGCGGCTTCTCTTCACCCTCGGTCACCGAGTAGACCATGGCCTTGGCGTGCTCACCGACCCGGAACTCGGCCGGACACACCAGGTTGCCCACATTCTCGATCAGCAGCAGGTCGAGCTCGGGCAGCGGCAACCGGGACAGCCCCGAACGGACCATGACAGCGTCCAGGTGGCACTCGCCACCGAACCCGGCGCTGGTGTTGACCAGGGACACCACGGCACCGTATCCGTCGAGCTGATCAGCGTCGATGCTGGTAGCGATGTCGCCTTCCAGGATGCCGATCCGGGTTCCCGCCGCGAGGGCGGCGAGAGTCCGCTTGAGAAGGGCGGTCTTGCCTGCGCCCGGCGAAGACATGATGTTGACGACCCGTACCCCGGCCTCGGCAAAGTCCTTCTGATTGGCATCGGCCACCTGGTCGTTCTCGGAAAGGATGTCCTCAAGCACCGCCACCCGCGCCGTTCCCGTCTCCGGGTAGCCGCTGTGGTCCCCCACATCCCGGGCAGTCAGACCCTCATCGTCGTGGTCGTGGTCGTGGTGGTCATGATCATGCATCGTCCCATCGGAGTGGGGATGGAAGCGGCCCATTCGATCAAACCTCCAGTATCTCGAGCGAAACGACCATGAACTCCTCGCCGGTCAGCAGGGTCACGTTGGACTCCCCACAGGACCCGCACACGAGGATAGGGACGTCAAGGGTGGTGACGGTGTCGCAGTCGAGGCACCTCACGGTGGCCGGCACCTGCTCGATCTCCAGCCGGCAACCCTCCAACCCGGTGCCATCGGTGACCATCGTCCAGCAGAACTGCAACGCATCAGGAACGGCTTGACGGAAGTGACCGACCCGGATGGCCACCGCGGACACCGACCGGCCACCCGCCCGCTCCCGCACCTTATGGGCGATGGCCTCGGCGATCGACAATTCGTGCACCCGAACAACGCTACCGGCTGCCAGTTGCGCACCGGTCCCAGACCGACCAGAACGGCTGATCTAGGCTGATAGCTTCAGGCATCCGAGGGGTGATGTCGGTGGCGATCACGATTGCAGCTCGTCGGCGAGCGGCTCGAAGCGCTCGGCGACGCGCGGGTAGTCCCGCGCCGACCACACAGCCCTTGCTCGCTCCGCAGCCTCGCTCACCGGCCCGCTCCAGGTTCAGTAGGACCATCCATGGCAATAGAATTGTTGCCAATAGTAGGCAAGAAAGGGCACGTTCGTCACCCGGATTGGTTCTGACCGGGCGGAGCTGCTGGGTTCACGAGCCGGGCCAACGCAGTGGCGAACGCGTCCAGCTCAGGCAGTCCGGCAGCTAGCAACTCGTGCACGCGAGTGTCGTCGATCTCGTCGTAGACGTGCACGAGTCGATTCCGCAGCCCGGCGAGGCCACGGAGCCGGCCCGCCAGCGCGTCGTCGATGACGCTCTGCTCAGCAAGGATGGTGAAGCTATCGCCGAAGTCACGCGGCGCCCGCCAACCCTCGGAGGCGATGATGTGGTTGGCCAAATCGATGCAGGTCTGCGCCGCGACTTGGACGAGGTAACGGCCGGCGTATACCTCGTGGCGCAGGTATTCGGCAACCGGTAGGTCACGCAGCCGCCGCAGCTCGCGCTGGTAGCCGGCGAGCAACTCCAGGCGCTGGTGAATTCGGTCGAGATCAACCATCTAGTCCCTTCGCCGCCACCCGGCGCAAGAATTCGTCGCGGTGTGCTCGCTGAGTGGGAAGAAAATCGAAGTATTCGCTCCGGGTACGGACTTCGAAGGCGACCCGACCAGGCTCGTCGCCGCTGTACAGCAGCCGGGCCTCCGACAACACTCGTCCGCGCACCCGCAGCGGCGCTCGCCGCAGGTCGACAAGGTCAACCGTGGGAACCTGCAGAGCCTGAGCCAACCGGTCGGACAGACGCGCCTCGGCGAGCAGATCCAGCGGCTCTCCGGGCATGATTGCGACATCGGCGTCGCTGGTAGGGCGGTGTCGCCCGGTCGCACGGGAGCCGAACAAGTAGGCGAACCGGACACCTGCGTTGGCGAGCACTCGATCCGCGGCGGACGCGCTCATAGAGCCAGAGCGTACGCGCCCACATCCTCGGCGCAGTCCGCCACAACCGCAGCCAATATGTTGACGTGGGTGGTGGTCGTGTCCCCCATTGCCTACGACCTGGCCCGCGACCTCACCGAGGTCCTGACCTCCCTGTTCGCTCCTTATACAGTCGCCATTCCGCCTCCCGGCGAGCCTCGGCTGCCGTCGCGGCGACCGAGAACGAACCCGACACCGCGCCGGGAGACCCGTCGTGATCCGAGGGCCTCCGCGAGGACGCGACTCGATGAACGGCCTTACCCGTTTCATCGAACGGTCCCGGTACCTCAACCCGCTGCCGCAGCGCTTCGTCGCGTTCGTCGGGTGGTAGATCGAAAATGTAGCCAACCCTGCGGACCGTACGAATGCGAGTCGGCCGGTCGGCGTCATCCTCAATCTTTCTACGGAGCCGACGAATGTGCACCTCCAGGTAGTTCCGCGCGTCCTTTCGATCAGGGCCCCATGCGTTGTCCAGCAACTCACACCGGGTGACGACCCGACCGACATTATCCATCAGCTGCCGCAGAACGATGAACTCCTTGCGCGGAAGGTGAACCGGTATTCCTCGGACCATGAGCCGCTGCCCATCGAGCTGCAGCTCCACGTCACCCACGCGCAGGATCCGTAGCTGCCCGAGAGTTTGAGGATCAACCAACAAGTAATGCCCAGCCGTCTTCTCGCCTGGACTCAAGAAGATTCTCTCGCTCACGGCTCGCCCCGCCGTTGTCGTGGGATGCTCCGGCCGGCGGCGCATCGCCCTGTCACGGTCGCCGGTAGCGTCCGGGTGACGCGATGGAAGACGCCGGCGGCGCGGCCGAGCACATGAGCCCCGCCAGACAGCGCGGCAAACTCCGGGTGCACCAGATGCACAGCTCCTCCGACCCCGACCGCTCCACCCACCGACCCCAGAACTATGGCCCTGCTCGCTGCCACCATGCGAGTGACCTCAGGACCTCAACTGCGGACTTAGTAACTGTAAGTTAATAACTAATTCGTTCGGGTGAATGATTTGCTGGATGTGGAGTGTCGCCCTGGTCGAATTACATCGAAGGCTAGTATGAGGTTGTGCGCGATGATGACGCTTTC
>JAHEXI010000015.1 GCA_023252195.1 Pseudonocardiales bacterium | reverse complement strand
TGCAGGCTAACGGCCTGCTCCCTGTATTCCTGGGTGAAGCTTCGGCGTGTCGCCACGCGATTTCCTCCGCTGGCAATCAGCGGCAGTCACAACGGGTGTCTACAAGATCGGGTACGGTCCAAGGCCGTCGCGACGTTGCTCACCCGCCACTGTGAACTACACCGACACCTACGATTCCGGCTCGTGTGCGCCCCACCCGAACCCGGCATCACCGCCTACGAGGCGACCAGGAAAAATCTTGAACAGCGCATCACAGAAATCAACCAAAAGTTCAGCGTGGGCACCTGGCAACCCATCGAGTACCTGCCCCGCACCTTATCCTTCACCGAAGTCATCGACAACTATCTAGCAGCAGACATCCTATGGGTCACCTCCCTCCAGGACGGTATGAACCTCACCGCCAAAGAGTTCGTCGCCGCACAAGCGGCCGCACACGGCGCCGGTGTGCTGGTGTTATCACACCACACCGGCGCCGCCGACGAGCTAGGCACAGCAGCGCTGCTCACCGACCCACACTCACCTGAAGACCTCGTCAACAAACTAATGCTGGCCTTGACGCTGTCACCTCAAGAACGACAAACGCGTCTTCAACGCCTGGCCGGCCTACTAGGACACCACCCACCATCAACCTGGGCCTCAGAAATCATCACCGCCATCCAAGACGCATAAGGGGTCAGGTGTGGCCCACGTGATCTTAGACGCCCGGCTCGCAGTCCCGCCCGATGACTGGGCCCACTGCGGAATCGGTCTATCTCCAGCGTGGAGAAGCGGCGTAACGGATGGGTAGGGGCGTTGTCGTGCTGATGACCGACCACGGCTCGCGGGAGGGCAGTCGCGTCCCGCTGGAGAAGGCCGTCGAGCGTCTCACCGGGGCACCGCCGTTGGCGATCGACGCCCGGCACTTCATGACCGGTGGTAGTGGCCGGGTGGGCACCGGCAGGACCGGGTTCCAACTTGAGGTGCCCTCGCAAGGGTTTATCGCGACCCCCGAGGTGCTGATCGTTTACGAGATCCCTCCAGCCGACCGCCGGCGGTTGGTGGCCTTCCAGCGCCAACTGCCACCCCAGGGACCATTGTCCTTCAGCGCGGACCCCGATGCCTGGCGCAATGCCACCGACAAACGGTGCACCGTCGACTGCTTCCGCCGCGACGGCATCCCCCACATGGAAACAATCGCGTTGCACCAGCCGGATCCGGGCACCGCACTAAACGCCTTCGAACGACTCGGCCGGGACGTCTGGGCACGGCCGAGCGTGGGAGCCGGCGGCACCGACGTCTTCCACCTGACCACCCGTCAGCAGCTGCACGCCGCGCTGCGGCACTACGCAGCGTCAGACCAGGACTGGTTGCTCTCCCGCGACGCCGGCAACCTCACCAGCGACGGGCACCGTCACCAATTTCGGGTCGTCGTCTTGCACGACCGGGTACTAAGAGTGTGCGAGCACGTGCAGGCCGATCCCGACGCACCATGCAACGAGTCACGAGGTGCGGCCTCCACAGTCATCCCCACCAAGGACCTCCCGTCGCAGTACCGCCGCCTCGCAGTAGCAGCGACGCGATCACTGGGCCTACCGTTCGGCGGCGTCGATCTCGCCACCGAGAACGGCGGCGTGGTCTTCGAGGTCAACGTCCATCCGATGCTCGACGTACCCGCAGGACTGGAAACGGTGGCGATCCCGTTCGTGGAGGCTCACCTTCGATAACCACGACCCGCCGAGCCAAAGCCCATCACTCTGACCCGGGCCCGGTGCGCAGCCACCCAGGTAACCACCGAGAATGTCTCGACCCTACCCGACGATATTCGAGATGCCGAAATCACCGCCAGCGAACTCGCTGAAACGCCGCAAAGCACCGTGATTTCCCTCGATAGTTCCCGCCGAAGCGTGACGGCCCAGCTCCAACCACTCCAGATACTCCTCGACGACCTGGAACAGCAGAGCCATCCACGACTCCAAACAGCTAACCTTCATAAATCGTAACTGGTCAGGTTTCCAAGATCGTGTGACTCGGTGTCACGCGGTTTCGGGTAGCCAGGGGCGGCCCTCGGCGAGTGTGGTGAGGGCTGCGAAGAAGTGGATGCCGTGTTTGGCAGTGGTGGCGAGGTAGCTGCGGATGGCGCAGAACTGTTGGGCGCCGGTGAGGGTTCGCAGACATCCGGAGACCTTCTGCCGCAGCCTGATCATCCGGATCTCGCGTTCGGCGGCGTTGTTGTCGAACGGGACCCGCGGGTCGAGAGTGACCGTAAGTAGTCGCCCTGGCGGTCGAGTAGACGCCGGGCCAGGGCGTTGTGCTTGCCCATCAGCTTGCTCACCCGCGGGCGCGTCGCCTGCACACCGAGCAGCGCTGCGCTGCGGTAGCGGTCGACCGCGTCGGCGACCGCGGCCGGGTCGATGTCGAGGGTGTTGCTGGCTGCGAGGGCGTCGTTGACCAGCTGGTTGAGCTCGCGCAGCGCGTCACCGGCCTGGGTGGCCCAGCACCACTGGTCGGCGTCGGCAAGGTCAGTGACGGCCTGCAACTCTCGCAGGACGTGCGCACCGCACAGAGCGTGGGTGACCGCCTGATAGGTGTCATAGGGCGCCCACGCGTCGTGCACCGCGATCCCGGTGAACTCGGGCGGCACCCCGGCGGCGTCCATGCTTTTGGTGCCGCGCCGGTCGTGGACGAAGATCAGACTGTACTTGCCGGTCGACGCGGAGTGCACCCACCGCAGCTTGCCTTCGACGCGCAGTCCGGTCTCGTCGAAGTTCACCACCTCGGCTGCAGCCAGGCTGGTCCGCACCCACTCCAGGAATCCGTCTAGGCCGCCGGCCGCGCGGGTGGTCATCGCCGCGACCGTGCCTTTCTGAGACCGGGGTGCCAAACAGCTCGGCCAACGCCGCCGCAGTGCGCTTTTTGGACAGGAACTCCCCCGACGTAGAGATAGACGATGATCGCGGTGATCCGCGGGCCGTACTGCACCGGCGCGGTCACCGCTGCGGGCGCATCAGCGCTGGTCACGGTTCCGCACCCACAACGCCTCTTGATCAGTTGATGCTCGATCACCCGCACTGTGATAGGCGGGATGTCGAACACCTGCCGGTGCTCCCGGCTCACCTCCGGCGCCTCGGCGAGATCGCACCCGCATCCCCGGCAGCAACCCGGCTCGTGCGTGATGACCTCGTCGGGGACCGCGACCGGGGCCAACGTCGACCCCGGATGCCCGTCCTGCCCACCGGGCTTGCGGGCCCCCCGCTTACGCAGCGACTTCGGGGCCGGCTTGGCCAACCCATCCGAGCTGGGGGGTTTCGAGGAGTTGCGCGAGGTCTGACCCAGGCGCGCCTCCAGCTCGGCAACCCGCACCCGCATCCGGGCAAGCTCGCCCTGCAACGCCTCGATCAGCTCGTCGCGCTGCGCGAGCCGCTCACACAGCTCCTCAACCGACGGCATCCCAGGCACCAGAAGATCATCAACACCCCCGACGCCAAGATCAAGCCGACACGCGGGCTGCGGGGACCTGACCAGTTACGTCACCGGAATCCCGGGTAATGGCATGCCTCGGTGCCCGGAACCGGTGACGTCCCTGCCACGGCGATCGTGTCGGTGCTGCCGTGGATGTGGGGCGGAGACCCGTCAGGGTTCTTCGCCGAAGCCGGCCTGCGCCCCCGGGTCGTCGAGCCTGGCGCGGACCGGTGGCGAGTGCACACCCTGGAGCGCTACGCCCACGTGCCTCCGAGCCTGGTCACCGCGGGTCACCTGGCCGGCCCGACGGTACGGCGGCCACGGTTCGCCGGCGGTCCGGGTCTTTGAGAGCGGTGTACGTTCTCTGGCCCGGTTCTCCCGCGAGAGCGAGGGGTGGCCACCCGAGATCCTGGATGCGGCGAGGTGAATCTATTTCAGGGAGTCGTCATACGTGGCGGTCAGTGAACCGCCAGCGTCTCCGGTGTTCACAACGCCAACCGGCTCGATGAGCATCGCATGTGCCTCACCTTTGGCGATCGGGCAGTGCTCGATCCCGCGGGGCACGACGAACAGCTGGCCAGGGCGCAGGTGCACGTTTCCATCTCGTAGCTGGATGGTGAGCTCGCCGTCGATCACCAGGAACAGCTCGTCGGTGTCTGCGTGGGTGTGCCAGACGAACTCACCCTCGACCTTAACCACCTTGATCTCGTAATCGTTGAGCCGAGCAACGACCTTTGGCGACCAACGCTCGGAGAACAGGGACAGCTTCTCTGCAAGGTCGACCGGGTGAGGTGGCATCTGCGCATTCTGGCACGGATGGTCGACGCAGAGACGATCATGTGCGCTGTTCGGGCAGGCCTCACGGGCAGGCCCGGCACTGTGTTCAGTGACCGTGGTCGCCGGGTGCATAGGTCTTCACATGCTTCCGGCCTGAAGCTGGGGTCGAGTGGTGCTTTTGCCGGAGCTGGTATCGGTGAACAGCGTGTCCACTTCGACACCGTCGAGCTGCCGTTCGGGGTTCTGCTCCCAGAGAACTCGTGCGGATATAGCCGACGCGCTGTCCGCTGGTTGATCTATGACCCTGACTTGGTGTTCTGCCTTTCCCCCACACAGCGGACCGACGACCCGTGGGAGCACACCTGGCCAAGCCGGGCCCACCAAGGCCCGCGGATGTCGAGCCTGAAGGAACGTCGCCCCGCCGGGTACCGTCCTCCTGCCAGACCATGCCGGGTTCGGCCCCTGGCACTGACCTGGACCCATGATGGGTTGACTGCTTGGTGTGATCCCCCAACGCACCGTGACCCACGGTAGGAGCATGCCGTTCAAGTGCGATATCGCGGGTCAACGAGGGCAAGACAACTTGGCAGGGTTACCGGCATCGTTCTCCCACGGCGATCATCTGACACACAGGAAACCAAATACGCATGTCCAGTTTGGCGGCGGATAGTGCACTATTCAACACTTACTTGCTCATGCTCCGATGGTGATCAACCACTTCACCGCGACCATACTATTGCAACAAGTGTTCTACCTTATTACCCGGCCGCTTTCGGCGTCTAACATTTTGACGATTTTCTCGTACCGGAGGGTCGCGGAGGCGCGGGTCCGGTCGATGGCCACTACTCCGAGTCGACCGATCTCCAACGCGCCCAACATGTAGAAGGCCGCGCCATCTCTGGTCGCGCCGCGGTAGTGCAGGCCGTTGCGCAGCGCTGTATCCACTACGTCACTCGGTTCGAGCACACGGTAGCGGTCGTGCTGCAGCCGGTCTGTCGCGAAAAAACACCGTGGTTCGCCGTCCGGCTCCAGATAGTTCCCGGATTGGGTGTCGAACTCGCCTTCGACGAGGCCGTGCAGCAAGAAGTACGGTGCGGTGCCGCCGCCCATCCGCAGGTTGATCTCAAGCCCGTAGTGCTGCCATCCACTCGCGGTGCGCGCCGATAGGAAGTCGACGCTCAGGAGCCCAACGACCGACTTGGTGGCCAGCGTCTTTCCCACGCGCAGCGCCAGCTCCTGAATTTCCCCGCGGTATTCGGTGTCGGCGGGGAAGGTGCCGCCGATGTAGATTTGATTCGCCGCGCCGGAGAGCATCTGGTCCTGAGTGGACAGCACGCGCGCGGTACCGGCCGGGGAGATCAGTAGCTGCGCCGAGGGCGACCGTGTCTCGCTCGCGGTCACGAACCGTTCGACAACGGCTCCCATTGAGACCAGTTTCGCCTGGTAGTGCTCCCAGGAGTCGGGTGGCGAGGCGAAGACGGCTCGACGGGGCAACTCACTCGCGATCCACCTGCGCAGCCCGGTTTGGGGTGCGCCGTCGAACGAGAAGAGCACATTCCCGCCGGCCCCGAAGCTGTCATTGAGTTTGATCATTGCTTGCCGCAGGCCTGGGTCACGGGTCCGCAACGTGGCCAAAGCGTCCGCTACGTCGTGCTCGTCCCGCAGGTCCTCGTAACCGTCCGCAACGGTGACTCCGGACTCTGCGAATACCCGGCGGGAACCGCTTTTGCTGCCCAAGTGTGACAGCTCGGCGTCGGCGGCGTACAGCGGTATGCCGAGTTGCACAGCGAGCTCACGTTCGAAGGGAGAACCGTTGAAGGCGACTAGGCAGGCGTCGAGCGGGTCGACTATCGTCTGCCGAATCGCCTGGACGAGATCCGGCCTGCGCAGGATTTTCTCGGTGAGCGGCGCCGGTTCGCGGTCGGCGCAGTCGAACAGTGTCAGCCTGCGTCGGCCATGCCAGTTCGGCAGTGAGGAGACCAGGTCGAGGGCGTATTCCAGGATGATCGGGTTCAGTTTGTCGCTGGTGACATAGACGACCCGGGTCTCGGGCCGGCGAAGTAGCTGTAAGAAGACGAGCAACCGCTCCTCGTAGTGCCGTACCCCGGGGATTTTCGCCAGCCCGGCATGGTCCAGCGTCATACTCGGCAGGACCACGACGGTACCGGGCCGCCTATCACCGATCGGATCGAACGGATCCTGCAACCGTCGCTGAAGCCGACGGAAATTCAGTGCTGGAGATCTCCCGCCTTCGGACATGACGTCGATGACCTCTCT
This sequence comes from Pseudonocardiales bacterium, assembly GCA_023252195.1. Taxonomy (GTDB): domain Bacteria; phylum Actinomycetota; class Actinomycetes; order Mycobacteriales; family Pseudonocardiaceae. The sequence continues at coordinate 72,196 of JAHEXI010000015.1, read as the reverse complement.
GATCGGTGGCCTTCCCAGACTCAGGTTGTCGAGTTGGTGGCCTCGTCGATCTCCAGCCGGGCAATGATGTCGCGCATCACCTCGCTCGGGCCAGCCGCAATGGTGGCTGCCCGTGCGTCACGGAAGGCCCTGGCTACTTCGGTGTTGTCGAGGTAGCCATGTGCGCCGTGTAACTGCAGGCTCGTGTCAGCCATGCGGGTGGCAAGCTCGGTCGCACAGAGCTTCGCCATGGAACATTCCCGTACGGATCCCAGGTCGTCGGACTGGTATCGCCAGACAGCATGGTAGACAAGCTCGCGGGCGGCGGCGAGGTTCGTGGCGAGGTCGGCGACCTGGTGGCGTACGGCCTGCAAGTCGGCCAGCCTCGCGCCGAAGGCACTGCGGCGCACCAAGTGTTCGCGGGTCAGCTGCAGGCTCCGGTCGGCGCCGCCGAGCGCGAGGACCGCCGCGACCACACGTTCGAGCTGGAACCCGCGCATGAGCTGGTAGAAGCCGCTGTTGAGACGGCCGATGACCTGGTCGAGGGGCACGCGCACGGCCTCGAAGTGCACGGTCGCCGGATCGGCAGTGCGCCAGCCAACCGGTTCGGTCCGGTCGATAGTGATACCGGGACGGTCGGCATCGACCACGAACAGCGAGAGCCCTGCCGCGCCGCGACCGCCGCCGGATGGAACGCCGGACCAGGCACCGCTGCGGGCGAGGACCACGTAGAAGTCTGCCGAGGAGCCGTTGCTCACCATGCTTTTGGTTCCGTCGAGGACAAAGTGGTCCGGCTGCTCGTGCACCATGCTGGTAAGGCCGGCGAGGTCTGACCCCGCCCCGGGCTCGGTGACGGCCAGCGCGGCGATCTTGTCACCAGCGACGGCCGGGGCCAGGTAGTGCTGGCGCAGCGCGGCGTTGCCGGAGCGGGCGAGGTAGTAGGTCGCCATGTAGGCGTGCACCGAGACCGCCGCCCGCAGGCCGCCGTAACCGATGCGGCCCAACTCCTCCAGGAAGACCACCGAGGAGAACAGGTCCCGGGCGCTGCCGCCGACCTCGCGGGAATGCAGCAACCCCAGTAGTCCCCGCTCACCGAAAGATTTCCACGCTTCCCGCGGCAATCGCCGTCGCGCCTCCCAACCGGGGGCGAACGGCACGACGGCCTCCGCCAGGAAATCCCGTACCTGCATGCGGAATCGCTGATGTTGCTCGGTGAAGTAAATCGACTCCACACGCACCGTCCCGTCTAGCCGACCTCTGTCAGGGCCGCCGTCAGCTCGGCGGCCAGGAGCTCGAGAAAGGCACCGTCACCGGAACGGATAAAGAAATGGTCACCGGCGAGAACGTAAATCGTAAACGATCCGACGAAACGGGACCAACGATGTGTGCTCCAGGGTGGCGCGACGGTGTCGTCCCGGCCGGCGAACGCGGTCGCGGGGACCTGCACCCGGGTGGGCGCGACCGGTGGCCAGGTCTCGGCGAGGGTGAGATCGGCCCGCATCAGCGGCCGCACAAACCTCATCATCCGCCGGTCAGCGAGCACCTCCGGGGGGGCGTTGGCGACCAGGGACAGGTTGCGGGTGAACTCGTCATCCGGCAACCGGTGGATGGCCGGGAGCAGCAGCGGCACGTCCGGCGCCCGGCACCCGGCAAGCAGTAGCCGGTGCGGCGCGGCACTAGCACCAGCTGTTAGCCGCCGGGTCAGTTCGTAAGCCATCATCGCACCCAGACTGTGCCCGAACAGGGCGAACGGACGGTCTACCACCGCGCTCACCACCTGACCCAGCCAGTGCAGCAACTCGTCCCAGTCGTCGTAGGGTCGCTCGCCGATCCGGGTCTGTCGGCCAGGTAACCGCACGGCGAGCAGCTCCACCTCTGCTGGCAGCGTCTCGGCCCACCGGTGAAAGGCCGACGGGCTACCGCCGGCGTGCGGAAAGCACAGCAGCAGCAGCCGGGCGTCGGGACGCGGAAGCGGTCGCCACAGCCAGCGCTCTGACCGGAGCGTGTCCGCATCGGACTCGCCAGACTTACTGGTCATCGGGGCTCCAGACCCCGCCCACGCTAGCCGGAGTCATTCCCGTCCCGGGATCGCAGTGCAACGGCGATGGCAGCTGCCAGGTCACCGAAGCGGGTGGTCGTGAAGATGAGGTCTGGCTCGACGATCTCCTCACCCAGTTGATTCTCGATCTTCGCCAGCAGCCGCACCGCAGTCAGTGAGCCGCCGCCCAGATCGAAGAAATCGGCATCGGGTGTGTCCGAGCCGGCGCCGAACAGTGCAGTCCAAGCGCTGGACAGCACTGCCGACGCACGCCCGGTCAGGGCGGATGCCCGCATCTCGGCTGGCGCGTTGACGCCGTCGATCTGGTCCACCCAGACAATGTCATCGGGCAGCGGGAGGTCGGCCAGCTGCCCGATGACGAACGCGCGAAGCTCGGCGGTCAACGCGGCCCGGGTCTGCGCCGGCCGAGATTCGACAAGCACCGGCGGCCGGGCGCCGGACCGGCGAGCGTAAACGTTGTGACACGGCGTCAGTTCCAGCCGCCGGTCCTGTTCATGGACCGTGTCGAAACCATGAGCCGTCAACTGGTCCAGGACAGCCCGCAACCGACCGCGTAGATCGTGCACCTCCAGCACGACCTGGTCGATTTTCTCCCAGGTGGCCGGGTCGATGCCGGCGAGCACGTCGGCCTCAGCCTTCTCCACATCGATCTTCAGCAGATCGATTCGGTCGATCCCGTGCGCGGCGACGACCTCAGCCAGGGTGATCAGCCGGCAGCGGCGCGGCTCCGCCCTCATCCTGTCGTCCACCAGCCGATCAAACTGCGCTCCCAGCTCCACGTCCGGCGCGGTGCGCAGGTAGGAACGCAGCACCGCACGGTCCTCCTCGGCGTCGCCGTAGATCCCGGACATGAGCGTGTTGTTCGGGTAGTAGGAGAACCCGACCTCGCCAGTGTGACTGCCGAGACCGCAGTTCAGCACCGTGACGTCGACACCATGCAGTTCAGCGTTGATCGACGCCGCGTGGGCGAGCTCGGCCACCGGTTCCACCGCGATGATCCGAGCGCGGTTGGAGCGTTGAGCGGCCAGCAGGGTGAACATGCCGATATTCGCACCGACATCCACTACCACTGGGTCGGTGGGAAGCCCGACACCGTGCCGGAGATAGGCATTCTCTACGAAGATCTCTCGGTAGAGAAAGTCCGTCTCAGTCCGGTTGAGCTGTGCAACCAGTAGCTCTCCCGCTGGCTCGTGCAGGGACAAACCTGCTAGTGATCCGGCCGCGGCCATCCGGCACGCCCGGTGCACGACCGGGGCATGCCGCGGGTCCGGCACGAGATAGGCAATCAACCGGTCGTCCCCGTGGACCGCGGCGGCGGCGACCGAGGGATGGCGCGTCAGTTCGATCGCGATCCGCTGGCCGATCTGCTGGTCAACCTGCCCGCTCACGTCGCTGCCCGCTGTGCCTGATCGACGAAGGCTCTGGCGAGCGTAATCAGTTCCGGGGCCGCGTCGAACGCCGCGAGATGATCACCCCGGGGCAACAGTTCTAACCGCGCACCCGGTATATGCGACGCGACGAAGACCGACCCCTCGGGATGGGCGGTGGTGTCGGCCATGCTGCTGACGACCAAAGTCGGGACATCGATTCCGGCCAGTAGCGGCCGGCAGTCGGTGGTCATGATCGCGCCATTGAGCCGCCCGTAGCGGTAGAGCAGCTCCGCGCTGGCGTAGGGATAGATCAGCTCATGCGCAATGTCGGCACGCAGGTTTTCCAGCGTGGCCGGGCGGCGCAGCATCGCGTGCAAGCCAGCCGCGCGTTGTCGTTGGCGGCCTGCCATGAGCATCAGGGACTGGACGTCCTGCTGGTGGCTGGTCTTGGGTACTTCAGGACCCAACTCGTAGTCACCGTGCCAGAGGCTCAGCGAGCGGGTCCGGGCGGACCCGGCGGCGAGTGCCACGGCCGCGCCCCCGCACAGTCCGACGACATGCGCCGCCTCGACGTCGAAGACGTCCAGCACGGCATGTAGGTCGTCGGCTTGGGTGGGCACGTCGTACCCGCGCCGGTCGAAATCCTCGTCCAGATCTTCCCCTGCGGGGAACATCCCCCGGCTCTCCCAGGTGAGTACTCGGAAGCGGTCGCCCAGCCCGATCATCCAGCGCCGGAGGAGACCGACGGGCATGCCGCAGGCCGACACGAGCACCACCACCGGGCCGTCGGAAGGACCGGCGGCGTAGCAGCGCAGCGTCGAGCCGTCCGGGGCAGCAGCGACAGTCATGGCGGGCCGGCCGCGCCGCGCCTGCCCGACCGCGGCGGCGATAAGGGTGTCGGACGCGCCGTCGAGGCTCACCGACCAGTCCAACAGCGTGGCCAGGCCGAGCCGATTGCTGATGGTCAGCTCCGCGGCCACCAGCTCCGATGGATCAGCCACCACCCGCAGAGCGCGCACGCCCAGCGCCCAGGCCAGCCGGTCGATCAGGATCTGCACCGCCTCTAGATCAGCGGGCCGTTCGGTACCCAGCCCCAGCGGCGCCACCCGCGGCGCGGAGTCCAGCGCCGCACTCAACGGTCCGACCTCGATCAGCGCCGATGCCAACTGGGCCAGCCTCGTCTCCGGGTCTTCGCCCGCGCGCTGGCCTGCGGCGGGAGGCGGTACGCACACAGTCGATACCGGTTCCGGCATCGCTACCTCCGGTGGGCGACGAATCGGTCGCCCCGGGTTGTGTGGGTGGCGATCCGGTTACCGGGGTACTCGTTTCGCCCGCGAACGACCACGGACCCATAACGTTCGAGGCTGACCCGGCCGCCGTATTCCTCGACTACGTCGGTGTCAGGATAGACTCGTACCGAGCTGGGCACATATCGTGCAGCGAATCCCAGCCGCATGTCGTTGGTCTTTCCGCTGTGTGGATGAGAGGCGTGCATCAGCGTCGACCAGAACATGATGAACTGTCCGGCCGCCATCTCCATGGAGACGGCGCGGGTCTCGTCAGGCTTCCAGTCCGGATCAATCTGCAGTTCCCGATAGTCGTACCCAAAAAATCCCCGTCGAGCACCTTCCTTCTCCACCGAATTCACCGTGTTCGGATCGTAGTGCATTCGCTTGGTCTCGTCGTAGAACATCGTCCGGTGGGTGCCCGGGATGAATTGCAGGCAGCCCATATCGATTGACGCCTCAGTGAATGCACACCACACGGTGACTGTGCCACCGAATTCCGTGTCCTGCGGCCAGACGATCTGCGGACTGCCGGATGCGTTCGCGAACGTGTCGGCCTGGTGCCAGTCGGTGCCCTCGTCGCCTGGGTACTTGGGGAAGAACTCGGTTCGCCAGCACAACACGTTCGGGCCGAGCACAGAGGAAACCCGATCGACGATCTCCGAGCGGCAAATGTGATCGGCAAGGAACGCGTTGTCCAAGTGCCGGTCGTAGTTCGCGATGTTGGTGACGCCCGACTTGGCGGCAGTGTCTTGATAGACCGCGGCGCTGCGGTCCATGAGCCGAACACGCTCGCGGCGCCAGATCCGCTTGATCTCGGCCGGCTCGTATAAGGTAAACGGTCCTGCATATCCGCGCCGGTGAAACTCGGCGAGCTCGTCAGCGGTACACAAGAAGTCCACCATCTGGGAGTCCTGGGTTGACATGGACCTGTTACCTCCAAAGCTAACGGCCTATGATGTCGGGGCATCCAGTTCGAGGGAGAGTGAGCGAACGGTGGCCTCTTCGATGAGCATCTCGATGCCGATATCCGCACCGAAGCTCGCGTTCACTCGGTCGAGCATCCGAATCAGGGTCAGCGAAGTCCCGCCCAGGTCGAAGAAGTCCTCGTCGGGTCCGACTGCGGACAGGTTCAAGATGTCAGCCCACACCGCGGCGACCTTGGACTGGATCGAGGTAAGCGTCGGCTGGTCAATCTGCTCGCGCCGGGTTAGCGGAGTCGGTAGGGCGGTCCTGTCGACCTTTCCGTTGACGGTCAGCGACAGGGCGGGGATCGACACGAACGCCGAGGGACGCAGATAGGACGGCAGTCCCGCCAGCTCGTCAGCCAGCTTCGTTCGGATGCCCTCAGCCCAACCCGGATCGACGCCGGGGTCGCTTGGTACCAGGTAGGCGATTAATCGCACGTCGCCGTCGCCGTAGTCACGCGGGACCACCACGCTGGCGGCCACCTCGGGGTGAGTTTCGAGAACGATCTCGATCTCCCGGGGCTCAATCCGGAAACCCCGGACCTTGAGCTGCTGATCGACCCGGCCGACATAGTGGTATTCCCCCTTCTGGTCGGCAAATACCAGGTCACCGGTTCGATAAACTCGGTTCCCATCAGCAAGCGGGTGCGCGAAGAACCGCTCAGCGGTGATGTCCGCGCGGCGAAGGTAGCCACGGCTCACGCCCGCGCCACTGACGTACAGCTCGCCGGCCTCCCCAGCCGTCGTTGGTTCGCCGGCCTCGTTCAGGACCAGGAAGCGCAGGTCGGGCAACGGCACACCGATCGGGCTCAGGTCTGGTCTGGCCAGGTCCACTCGTTGAATCGGCCGGAACGAGGCGTGCACCGTGGTCTCCGTGATGCCGTACATGTTCACCAGCGCAGGTCGCTCGTCGCCGCGCCGGTCTATCCACCCAGCGAGAATGCCGACATTAAGCCGCTCGCCGCCGAAGACCACCAGCCGCAGGTGCCCCGGACCTGGATCGGTGGCACCTCGGTCAGCCGCGTCCAGCTGACGGAACGCAGATGGTGTCTGGTTCAGCACAGTGACCTGCTCGCGCCGCAACAGGTCGCGGAAACGAAGTGGGGACCGGCAAATCTCGTCCGGCACCACGACCAACCGGCCGCCGAACAGCAGCGCGCCCCAGATTTCCCACACCGAGAAGTCGAACGCGACGGAATGAAACATGGTCCAGACGTCGTGCCCGCAGAAGCGGATCCACTGTTGAGTGACCTCGAACAGGCGTACCACGTGCCGATGCTCCACGAGCACACCCTTCGGGGTTCCCGTGGAACCTGACGTGTAGATCACGTAGGCGAGATCCGTCGGAGCGCGCTCGGCCGCAGGTGCCCCCCCACGGTCGATCCGCCCCTGCTCCCGCGCAGCGGCGTCCGAGTCGGAGTCGGCCAGCACCAGTACGACGGATCGTTCCGTGACCCGCTCGGCCAGCGAGGCCAGTGTGACGACAATCCCGGCGCCGCTGTCGCGCAGCAACCAGTTGACGCGCGGCGCGGGGGTGCTCGCATCGATGGGGAGATACCCGCCGCCAGCCTTGAGGATTCCCAATATCCCCACGATAAGGTCGATTCCGCGGTCGACGTACAACGCTACTAGGACATTCGGCACGACACCGAGGTTGGCCAGACGGCGGGCCAGCGCATCGGCGCGGCAATCAATGTCCGAATACGTCGCGGTTTCACCGTCATACACGACTGCTGTCCGGCCCGGACAGGACCGTGCTCTGGCTTCGAAGATCTGGTCCAGCTGACCCTCCCCAAAGCCAAGATCGACTTTCGTTACGCTTTCATCTGACCCTGCATAATCACGGTCTATCACGGCCTCCCCCACTACGCCGCAGGCGCGTCAACAACCCCGACAACAAGACGACTGAAGTATCGACGACCTAGATCACGTTATGACGAAACCACAGGGAACTAGGGCGCGATACCGCTAAGAGGATGATGATCCGCCAGCTCTGGACTACACTCCGTGTTGACGCTCCTCAGATTCACCGTCGTCGGGATACAAAAGTTCAGGTTATACTCGGCGGCCACGACTTAGCTTTCAGCACCACCCCATACCGGCCGCGAAATACGTGCCGTCGGAAACAGTAGCGGTTCGTCGCGTCGGTTATCTGCACCGCCAAGCAGTCCAAACGCATTGCGATTGCAGAGTCAACGAGGCCTGATCATGTGACATGCACGAATGTTCCGGTGAACAAGATGTCAAACGAAGTCGGACGCACGGCACGGTCCCAGCAAACGGGTTGTTCACATCGACGATGAAAAACATTGTGGCTATCAAAAAAGCGGCGAAGACACCGTACGATAATAGATTATGTCGCCCCTTCAACAGGCCGACGTAGGGGATGGCCAGCAAGATGAGGCCCACGAGTACGATCAGGCCCGCGATGAGTATCGGGGGCACGCCACCAGCGGTGGCAGCGTCCAACCGGGCGCGCCTGGTCGCGAACAGGTTCGACACCTGAGCCAGCTCACTGCCGTAGACGGCCTTCTCGATAAGCGTGTTCGGTTGGAAACTTTGGATGTCTTCTCGGATCGCCCGCACCGCTGCCGAGGCCTGCTCGCCGGACTTGTGCTGGCCAAGGAGCGACCATTCCTGCTCGACGACCATCGCCGTGTACGCACGGAGCAGCCCCTGAAGCCGACTATGTTCAGGTTCGGACAGTGCGTGGGCATACTAGTAGAGCTCTCCGACGCTGTTGGCCTCGGTAGCGGCGGCGGCCTTGGCTGCCGCCAGCGTCGAGGTCGCCTGGGACACGGTCAGGCCCAGGACAAAGGCGAAGATCAAGATTATGCCAGAGACCATCGTGCCTATCGGGGCTTCCCCGGTAGGGTGGAGTCGCTCGGGGACTACCCGTAAGGCACCCCAGACTAGGGTCGCCAATGCGAAGCCGAGTATCAACCCCGGCGTCAGTATCGTCACAAAGCCCACGGCCAACGACCCCTCCTTCACGGAACACGCGGGTATCAGAGTCACTGAAACCTTTTAGGACCCAATACCGAGAATCTGGGAGGCGCGCCAACGGGGCTGACCAAGAAACCTCGAAGGAGTCCTCCGCCAGGCAATACGCGACTTCCAATACACGCCGGTAGATCCATCACCACGTGCGTCACCACCCAGATGCCAGCCAGTCCCAGGCCGATCTCCACTCACGCTCGCAGGCGGCCGTGTAACGCTGCGCTATTTTGCACCCCAGAAAAAGTAAATACTCGGGGGCAAATAAATCTATAGATACTTCGGTAACGAATACGCCGACTTTGCGGCATACGGTTATGGCGACACCTCCCTGCTTGAGATCTCCTTGCTGGAGATCGCTCTCGATCACAAGGATGCGCGCAAACCCCGTCAACTCGGAAAAGACACCACCCATCTGCCGCATCACCACGCGCATCGGGTCATCCGGATCGTCGCGGAGCACCTCTCCAGCGTCGGCAGTGAACACTCGAGCGCCTTCCCGCCAGCACAACGCCAAGATGGCCTCTTGCACCGTCAGTGCCCGCGCCAACCGGTCCAGTCGCGTCGCGATGATCCCATCCGCGCGGGATGGCCAGCCGATCTGCTCTAGCGCGTCGGACAGGGCAGGCCGGTCGACGGCATCGGTCGCACCAGACACCCCGGCGTCGACGTACTCGGCGACGATCCGGTGACCGTGGGCCTTGACCCACTGGCGGACGGCTTTCCGCTGGACCTCCAGCCCGAACCCCTCGAGCTGGGTGGTGCTGGAGATCCGCAGGTACGCAACCAGTCGCATGCGGACACCTTCAAGGCCCCTGACCTGCGATGTAAAGGATCCGGACGGATTGTTAACAGTACCGGTCACCCGACCAGCGGCTCGTTGTGTGGATCGAGGCCGCGGGCGGGTTATGTCAGGGCGTCGCACAGCGCCTGGCGTTGGCGGTCGCCGAGGCCGGCGGCGCGACGGGAGGCGACGATCCCTGTTCGTTCCATCAGTGCGGTGACCTTGGCCGGGCCGTAACCGGGCAGGCTCTTGAGCAACTGCGCGACCCTGGTCTTGCCGACGACGGTGTCGGTTTTAGCCCGGTCCAGCACCTCGGGAATGGTTTGTTCCCCGCGAGCGATCGCGTCGCAGAGCTGTTTGCGTCCTGGCGTTGTTGGGGGGTCAGTGTGGGTAGTGCCATGGCGTTGAGTCCCTTTCCGTTGCCACCCGTGGTGGATTGGTTCGCGGATCCATCATCGCTGTCGAGTCCGAGACAACCTCGCAGCGCCCCGCACAGAACATGCCCCCGGCTCCCGGCGCACCCGCGATGCCGATCGTCGGGTCGACGCGGTCACCGGTGATCTCCGATCATGTCCGGTCGGTCACGTTCGCGACGACCCGTTACGTCGCTGCGATCATCCAACCCGGGTGACGTTCAGGCTGAGCGCGCACCGGAGCCGGGCAGCCTCAGGTCAAACCGCGCTAAGCCGGTGGCCCAATATCAGAAGTCAAGGAAAAATCTAGATCATGCTGCGTCCGATCTCGGCGGGCGCTTTAAAGTCGTCCGCCTCGATGCGATCCAGGCGGTGGGGGACCGCTTGGCTGCGGACGGTGGTGCCGGAGGTGAGGCCAGCGGGATCACCGCCCTCGTCACTCAGCAGGACCGACGCCGTCGATGAGCTTGTCCCCGTAGCACGGACACCCACGGTGTGGGGTCAGTGATCGTCCTGTGTGGACGTCTGGTGGTGGTAGCGGGCTTCGTATTCGACCGGTCGGAGCATTCCGATGCTGGAGTGCCGGCGTTCGGTATTATACCAGCATTCTATCCATTCGAAGATGGCGTTGGCAAGTTCCGCGCGCGTTTCCCAGGTTCGGGAGTCGAGGACTTCGAGTTGCAGGGTACCCCAAAACGATTCCATCATTGAGTTGTCGTAGCAATCGCCGATCGTGCCCATGGACGGGAGCAGTCCGGCGTCGCGGAGGCGTTGACCGAACGCCCATGATGTGTATTGTGTGCCGTGGTCGGAGTGCACGATAGTGTCACCGCCTTCGGGGCGGCGGCGCAGGATCGCCGTGCCGAGTGCGTCCAGGACGAGCTCGGTACGCATGTGATGGGCGATTGACCAGCCGATGATTCGACGAGAATAGGCGTCCATCACGGCGGCGCAGTACAGTTTCCCTTCGTTGGTGGGGTGCTCGGTGATGTCGGTCAACCACAATCGGTTCGGGGCCTCGACGGCGAACTGGCGGTGCACCAGGTCGTCCTCGGTCGCGGGACCGGTCGGGCCGCGGCGGCCGCGGCGCCGGTGGCGGCCTTGCAAGCCTGCTTCACGCATGAGCCGGGCGATCCGCTTGTGGTTCACCGCCAGGCCCAGCCCGAGGGTCAGTTCGGCGTGCACGCGAGGCCAGCCGTACGTTTCTCGGGATTGTTCGTGAATCTCGGTGATGTGTTTGAGCAGCAATGTGTTCGCCTCGGTTCGAGCCGATGGTGGCCGGCCGAGCCAGTCGTAGTAGCCCGACCGCGATACTCCCAGTACTCGACAGGCCACCGCGACATCGATATCAACATCAGTGTCATCGGCCATCTCACGGACCAGTCGATACGCTAGTTTGGGAGGACGTTTTCCCGAGCGAAATACGCCGCTGCACGCTTGAGGATCTCGTTTTCCATCTCCAGGCGCCGTTTGTCCCGACGGGGTTGTGTGAGTTCCTTTTTGTCGCCGGTGGTCAGCCGCGAACCGTCCGTTGCGTCGTCGGCCTCGGCCTGAGCCAGCCAGTTCCGCAAACACGACTCGCTAATCGACAGCTGTTTAGCCAGTGCGGCGACCGGTTGCTCGCCCAGACGAGCAAGCTCGACCGCACGACGTCGAAACTCCAGTGGATGAGGTGCAGGCACGGTGGCATCCTTCCCGGTGGCCGTGGCCACCTCAGGTCAGGTGTCCGTGCCAGGGGGTCAAAGCTCAGCGGGGATCGGATCCGTCCTGATTTCCTCGCCACCATGTGGTGCGCTCGTGGGCTGGTGTGCGGTGTCGTCCGCGCCGGGGGGAGGGGTTCAGGCGTAGTTGGCCGATCAGCTCGGGGGTGAGTAGGAGGCGGGCGATCTCACGGCGGGTACTCATCGGTGTGGTGGCCCAGCGCTGTGCGACGTCAGCGCCGGGTTCGATCAGGCCGCGCAGTGCGCTGGGAGTGCTCAGCTCACGCTCACGGGTCTCCAGGGTGGTGATCTCGGCAAGCAGGGTCGGTTCGGCCCGGACCAGGGTGGCGACGCTGACCGTTCTGGCCGCGACCGCGTCGGCGAGTTGCTCGTGCCGGGCCCGCGCGGCGGCGAGCCGATCCCGGACCTCGGACAGTTCGCGGTCACCGTCGTGTTCGCCCGCGCGCAGAGCGTCGATCACATCAGATTGCGCGAGGTAGTCGAGCATGACCTGTGCGGCGAGCGTGTCGAGGTCGGCTTGGGTGATCCGCACGCAGCCCTTCGTGCGGCATAGGTATATCGGGTTGGCGCCCTCGCGGTAGCCGACGTTAAGCGTTCCCGCACAGACCCCGCAACGCCCGATGAGCGACAGCAGGTGCTTGGCCCGACCGGGCCGGGTGGTCTTGCGCTCCGGTGCCCGCAGCAGCCGCTGCACCGCGAACCACTCGCCCCGGCTGACCAACCCAGGCCACTGCCCCTCATACAAGCCCTCCAGATCCACCATCCGATCCCCGCCACGGCCGCCGGGGGCGTGCGAGCGCAGACCCGCATAAACCGGCTTGATCGCCAACGAGCGCAGATGCTGCCCGGTCCAGACCACCCCAGAGCGAGTCCGGATCTCTCGCTGCTGGAAATCCCGGGCGATCCCCCGGAGGCTGTGCCCCTGGATCAACCGCCGGTACAGCTCGGTGACCACCTCGGCTTCGCCCGGTTGAGGTTCCTGGGCGAGGAACACCCGCGTCTGGGGATGAAACACCCGCCGGTACCCGTACGGGATCGGCCCGTGCGGGCGACCCGCCACCGCGTTGGCCGCCGCCGCCCGCCGGGCCCGAGCGGACATCTTGGCCGACTCGTACTCGCTGTCCACCGCGTCTTCGAGCAGCGAGCGGCGGTCCCGACCATTACCCGGCTCGTAGCACCGGCCGTGCGTGGTCACGTAGATCGACACCGACCGCTGCTCACACAACTCCACCAACCGCACCCACTCACCGACCCGGCGACTGCCCCGGCTGCTCTCCCAGATCATCAACACCCGTGCACCGAACCGGTCGGCCTCCAGATCCGTGATCAGCGCATCGAACCCACCCCGCACCTTGCGCGCATACCGCGACGCGCTGACCGACTCATCCCGATAAGAACCCTCGAGCAGGCTCCAGCCCTGCTCACCAGCCACCCGAACATGATCCGCGTGCTGCTCCTCCAACGACCGAGCCCGCCCCGACCGATCCAGACTCACCCGCAAGTAGTCCCGGGCACCCTTGGCCCGTTTACCCTGCTCACCACCACTCAACGCCACCATGCGACGAAGGGTACCTCTAACAAGGTGTCACCGAGCTCGGGCAGCTCTGCTGTTGAGTTCGGGATGGGAGGGCTGGTCGGAACTACCTGCGTCAGGCGCGCGCCGCTCGTATCTTGGCGTAGACCTCCAGGTGCCGCCGGGCGCTAGCTTCCCAGGTGAACCGCGGCAGCAGGGCCCGGCCAGCAGCCCGCAGCCGTTCCCGCAATCCCGGGTCGGTAGCCAGCTCGCGCATCGCGCCGGCCAGGCTCGCGGCGTCGGCGACCCTGGGCAGTAGCGCGTCGACGTGGTCGGTGAGGTACTCGCGGAAGACCGGCAGGTCGGTGGCGATCACCGGCAGGTCTTGACTCATCGCTTCCAGCACCGCGAGTCCCCAGCCCTCCTTGACCGACGGGAAGGCCAGCGCGTCGGCGCCCTGGTACCACCCGGCGAGCTCTGCGTCGTCGACGGTGCCGAGTAGCACCACGTCGCGCCCGAGCGCGAGCCCGAGCCCGGGCAGCGAGTCCAGCGCAGCGTCCCGGTAGGCGGCGTAGTCCTGAAAGGAATGCCCGCCAACAATCGCGAGCACCACCGGCGTGGCCAGCTCCCGCCGTAGCCGTCCCAGCGCCTCGAAGAGGTACACGCTGCCCTTGCGCGGCTCCACGCCGCCGACGGCGAGGAACAGGAACGTGCGCTCGTCGGTGATCCCGATCCGGGCCCGCAGCTCGGCACGCGAAGCAGGCGGTATTCGCGGAAAGCGCTCAAGGTCCACCCCGTTGGGCACGACCACCGGCTCGACGCCGTAGTCCACGCGCAGGATCCGGCGCCATTGCTCGCTGACCACGAGCACCTGGTCGGGTTCCAGGATTGCCTTGCGCTGGCAGGTGACCAGCACCGGAGTGGTGAAGTCGTCGACGTGATGCACGGTGCGAACCACCGATACGGGTGCGCCCGAGTCGCGCACCCGGGCCGCAGCCCGGGCCGCGATGCAGTCCTGCGCGTGCAGGATGTCGGCACGGACGGTGGAACCGTCCATCCGGCGCTCGTCGACCAGCCTGGTGAGCCCGTCGGTCAGCACGTCGATCGAGGCGAATACGCGTTCCTCCAGCGAGCCGGTCTTGGCCGGCGCGGGCAGCACAGTGTGCGGTACCGCTGTCGGTCGGAATAACCCCACTGCGGGATCGCCCAACGCGATCAGGTGCACGGGGTGGCCCTCCCGATGCAGCTCCTCGGCTAAGCCCATCGTGTGCACCAGCCCGCCGCGCGGCTTGGTCGAGTGGGTGACGAGAGCGACCGTCATAGCTGGGTCTGGGAGAGCTCGGGGTCACGGCTGACGATCGCAGCGGCGGACAGTGAAGCTCGGGCTGCGGTCTCGGTGACCACACAGCCGGCGTCGGTAAAGGCCCGGCGTTGCGCGTCGAAGCCCTGCGGGTCGGCTTGGGTACCGAGCACGTAGACGACGATCACGGGGCCGCCGTTGGCAGTGATCTCGGCGCACACCGGCGCCAGCTCACCAGCCGGGTCGTCGTGCGCGCCGTAGCCGAGCACGACATCCAGGATGACTACTGCGACGTCCGGGTCGGTGCCCTGTTCGCGAAGCAGCGCAATGCGCGCCTCGGGATCGATCATCGGATGCGGCCGTCCCTTGGTGTACTCCTCCTCGCCGAGGTCGAGGCAGGTGTGGCTGCCTGCCGGCGCCGGCAGTCCGAAGGCGGAATCCAGCGGAGTGTTGGAGTACACCGGCCCGAGGTGTCCAGGGAGGTAGCGGGAGAGGATGACCAGCGACTCGTAGCACAGTGTGCCGCCGGAGAACAGCCCGCGGATCAGCCGCCGCTGCTCGGGTAGCTCCGCGATCGCGTCTGCCACCCGCTCGCACAGCCCGGCTGCCGGGTTGGACGGTTGCCGGCCCAGCGCGGCCAGCGTCGCGATCACCCCGGACTCCAATGTGCCGGCGAGCGTGACCCCGTCCGGCACCTCCATCCCGCTCGGCAGCCCGAGCAGGGCGGCGATGACCGGCTTGTCGCCGGCGGCCGGCAGCACCGCGCGGACCACCTCGGGTGAGGGAGGCTTGGACACCAGCAGCACCACTTCGGTGCGCTCGTCGTGGGCCAGCGCGCGCAGCGCCGAGCGCGCCATTATGCCGCCCACGTCCGCCGAGAGGTCTCGGCCACCGAGGCCGATGACGTGCGAGACGCCGGCGCCCCAGCGGTCCAGCAGACTCATCGCCTCCTGCGCGCCGGTGCCGGCGGCGGCGACCACGGCCACCGGGCCCGGCGTGGTGACGTTGGCGAAGCCAAGGCAGGTGCCGCCGAGCATCGCGGTGCCCGCTCCGGGGCCCATGACCAGCCGGCCCAGCCGCTCGGCGCGTTGCTTGAGCGCCACTTCGGCGACCAGCGAGACGTTGTCGCTGAACAGCAGCACGTCCAGGCCGGCCGACAGGGCCTTGTGCGCCTCCAGCGCTGCGTAGTCGCCGGGAACCGAGACCACTGCGATGTTGCTGTCCGGCGCCCGGTCCAGCGCGTCCCGCAGGGTTCTCGGCGGCTGCTCAGTCCCAGAGCTGCTGCCGGCGCCGCGGCTGTCGAAGATAGTGGTCCGGCCGGCCTCCTCAGCCTCCTCGGCGACCTCCTCAGAGGAAGCGTGCACCGCAATGACCAGATCGTTGGCGCTACCGCCGGACCACTCCTGCGGGTTGAAACCCTGCTCAGCGAGGGTATCGAGGTTCGCCGGCGTGGCCATCGCGGCGGTGGCCCACTCGACGCCGTCGACGGCGCGCATTGCCCGGGTGCCGGCGAGCTGCACCACCGAGTCGACGTAGGTATCGCGGAACAGCCGGACCCTGGCGATGCTCATGACACGGCTCCGAGTGAAGTGGAGGCGGCAACGATGCGGGTGCCCACCGCGGCATCGCTGGGCGCCGGGTCGAGCGAGCGAGCGGCACGTTCGGAGTTGGTGATCACGGCGGTGCGACCGCCCGCCCGGACGAACGCGATCGCGGCTCGAACCTTGGGTCCCATGCTGCCGTCCGGGAACTGGTCGTCCTCGAGGTGGCGCTGTGCCTCGTCGGCGGTCATGGCGGTGATCGGACGGGCGTCCGGGGTGCCGTAGTCAAGCATCACCTGCTCCACGTCCGTGACCATGACCAGTGCCTCGACGCCCAGCTGAGTGGCCAGCTGCTGAGCGGCAAGGTCTTTGTCCACGACGGCGTCCACGCCGCGGTAGGCGTGCCCGTCTTCGACCACCGGCACCCCTCCGCCACCAGCCGCCACCACTAGCGCACCACGCTCGACCAGCGCGGTGATCACCTCGAGCTCGAGGAATCGCAGCGGGCGCGGCGAGGCGACCATCCGGCGGTAGCCGCGCTCGGCGTCCGGGGCCACTGTCCAGTTCCGCTCAGCTGCCAGCCGCCGCGCCTCCTGCTCGTCAAAAAACGGCCCGATCGGTTTCGTGGGGTGAGCGAAGGCCGGGTCGTCGGCCGCAACCACGACGTGGGTCACCACGCTTACCACGGCGGGCAGCCGGCCGCCGCAGGCGTCGTGCAGCGCCAGGGTGAGCAGGCTGCCCAATTGGCCCTCGGTCATCGCGCCCAGGCAGAACAGTGGTTGCACCGGCACGGTCTCGCGTGCCGCGTCCTGCTGGATGGACAGGCAGCCGACCTGCGGCCCGTTGCCGTGTACCACGATGACTCCCCACCCGGCGTCCCGCAGCGCGCACACGGTGTGCGCCATCGCCCGGGCGTTGGCCGCCTGCTCGGCGTGCGTGCCGGCCTGTCCGACCCGGGTGATTGCGTTACCGCCCAGGGCGACCACGGCGGTTCGGGGCATCTGGTTCGCGCTCCCGTCAGCATGCATTATGAGAAGCGACGTACACTATAGTGGAAAACAAGTGGTGGTGACCATGCGACGACTTCGGGGTAGTGGTGACCGGACTGGACGCGGAGCGGGCCGAGGCCCTGCGCCGGGCACGGGTCCGGTGGCGGGCCGCCGAAGATCGGCTGTTCCCGGTGGTGCTCGTCGACCCGGAGGCCTACCGGCGGGCGTTGTGTGTCGTGGGCTTGTTTCTTGAGGAGCTGCGGCTTAACACCACCTGTCCCACCCAGCTGCTCGGCTTGGACGTCGACCCCGCGCCGCTGCTCTCCGCACTACCGGCCGGCTCCTTGCGCGACGTTGATTTTGCCGGCTCGGCCAGCGGCGGCGACCGGCTGACGCTGGAGGCGGCGTTTGCGGTACGGGACAGGGAACTCGCGGCAGCCGCTCAGTGCGGCCGGCGGGCTGCGGCCATCGCGTTGGCGCGCTCCACCGGCGCGACCTGGGTGGACCTCGAGGGGTCTTGGGAGGCGGTGCTGTGTACCGGGGTGCGGCACACCGAGATGCATTTGCCCACTGCCCGGGCGTTGGTCGCCATGGTCGATCCCTACTCCGGGGACGGTCCACACCGGCTGGAGCTGGTCGTGCTGGACGGCGACACCGGCACCCCGGTCGAGACGACCGACCGGGAGCGGGCCTTTGCTGACCGGGCGGAGTGGCTGGCTGAGCGAGAGCGGTGGCGGGCGGATATCGAGGGAGGTAGGTGATATGACCGTTCCAGCCGCGGTCGCTTCGTTAATCATGGATTTGCAGAGCCTCGGGCTGCGGGTGGATGCCCCCATCGAGACCCGCCGCGGTGGGGCGGGTCCCTCGGACTCTGGAATGCTGTGGATCGAGGGCGTGCCGGTCACCGTCCCCACCCAGCCCGAGTCGCCCTATGTGCTCAAGGCTGAGGACGACGGGCACGGCATCTACCGCGATGGGCGCAAGATGGCTTCGGCCGCCGCCAGCAGCCGGCCCCGGTTCTACGACCTGACCACAGCCGACGGCATTCCCTACTGGAAGATCGCGCTGCTACACTTGGACTCGCTGGCCAGCACTGTTGTGCAGACTTGCAACTACTGGGGAAACTCCGACCAGTGCGGGTTCTGCGGTATCGGGCTGTCGCTGGTCGCTGGGCGCACGATCGTGAAGAAAACCCCGGCCCAGCTCGCCGAAGTGGCAGTGGCCGCGCGAAACCTCGACGGGGCGGTGGACGTCACCCTGACCACCGGCAGCTCAGCCGCCCCAGACCGTGGTGCGCGCTACGTCGCGCAGTGCGGGCACGAGGTCAAGCTGGCCTCCGGACTGCCCGTCCAGGTGCAGTTCGAGCCGCCGCGCGACCTCGCAGTGCTGCAGGAAGTCGCCGACCTGGGCATCGACGCGGTGGGCATCCACATCGAGTCCTTCGATCCCGAAGTGCTTGCCACGGTGGCACCAGGCAAGGCGCGCACCGGCATCGAGACCTACTTCCGCACCTGGGAGCGGGCGGTGGCGTTGTTCGGTGCGGGCCGGGTGTCCACCTACGTCATCCTCGGCATGGGCGAGGACCCCCAGGTCACCATCGAGGGGTGCCGACGCGCCATCGACATCGGCGTCTACCCGTTCGTCGTCCCACTGCGGCCGGTGGCCGGCAGTCTGATGGCCGACGTGCCAGCGCCGGCCCGCACCTACACCGAGCCGATTTACCGCAAGGTCGCCGCACACCTTGCGCTGCGCGGGATGAGCGCCGCCGACGCCGGCGCCGGCTGCGCCCGATGCCAGGCCTGCTCGGCGATGAACACCGTGCAGCCGCTGCTGCAGATCGGCCGCCGGCCAGAGGAGACCGCATGACCCCACTGCGGCCGTCGGCCGACCTACTGTCCTGCCGGCGGGTTACCGGGCCGGACGAGCTGGCCAGCCACCACCGGATCCGGCACGAGACATTCGTCCGCGAGCAGCATGTGTTCGCCGGGTCCGATGTGGACGCCCACGATGCTCGCGAGGACGTGATGCACGTGGTCGGCTACTGCGGGGGGGTGCCGGCTGGCACCGTACGGCTCTACCCACTCGACGAATCCGGGCGCACCTGGCAGGGTGACCGGCTCGCGGTGCTGCCGGAGTTCCGCCACGTCGGGCTGGGCGCGCCGCTGGTGCGCTTCGCGGTGGCCACTGCCGGCAGGCTGGGAGGGGTCTCGATGCGCGCGCACGTGCAAGTCGACAACGAGCGGTTCTTCACCCGCCTCGGCTGGATCCGGCAAGGCGACGTCGAACTCTACGTCGGCCGCCCGCACCTACTCATGACCATCGTCCTGGGCGCTTGACACGACCTTTCCCTTCGTCGCGACAGAGCCGGCCGCTGGCCAGGAACCTCGCGCGGACCTCGGGTGCCAGCGAGGCGGCGATCCGATCCAGCGCCGCCTTGCGGGCACCCGGGTGCCCGACCTGGGCGAGCAGCAGGTCCGAGCCGGTCTGCGCCGCGACGATCGCCGCATCCTGGTAGCGGCCCAGATGCCATAGCGCCAGCGACTCGTACTTCGTCGAGGAGTAGCGCCGGGCGTGCGTCAGCAGCGCCTCGGCTTGCGCTGATTCGAAGCGGGCCCGCATCTCCAGCAGCCGCATCGCCGCCCGCGGCCGGAACGGCAGAGACTGGTCGAGCATCGGGGCGGCCGCCTCCACCCGCGCGCCGGCGTCGTCGACGCGGCCGTCGAGCAAATCGCAGTCGGCCAGCGCAAGCAGCGCATGCAGTTCCTGCTCTAGCTCCAAGGCCCCGCCGCCGCTGTGCGCCAGTTCCACCGCGCGCTGGGCGTGTTCCCGCGCTTGCCCGACGTCGCCCAGCTCTAGCAACAGCCACGCCGTGGTCGTATCGATCCCGGCCCGGTAGAAGCTCACCCTGTACTCGTCGATCATGCGGCGGGCCCGGCCCAGTGAGCGGAGTGCGCCCTCGAAGTCGCCGACGTCGCCACGGGCCAGCCCGATGAAAAAGAGCGTCTGCAGCAGCGGGCGGAACTGTCCGGTCGTCCGGCACAGCACCGCGGCGCGCTCCAGCACAGCGCGGGCCTCGGCGAAGCGGTCCATGTGCTGCAACAGCGCACCGCGGTAGGCCAGCGCCACCGCCGCCGTGGTGTCGCCGGCGTCGGCGGCGACCACCTGCGCGTAGGCCGACGCAGCGCCGGAGTAGTCGCCGTCCCAATGCCGTACCCGACCGACGAGCAACAGCGAGCTAGGCAGCGCGCCGGGTGCGGCGGCAGCCGACTCGGCGAGCGCCCTGGCCCTGGAGGCGAGGTCGACCGCGCCCAACGCGTCGCGGGCATACAGCGCAGTCCAGCCGAGCTGCTCCAGCACACGGGCCTCGAGCAGCTCGTCGCCGACGTCGCGCGCGATGCCCAGCGCCACCTCCAGGTCGTCGCGGGCGTCGCCATGCCGGCCAAGGTCGGTGCGGATCTCACCACGACGCATGAGCACCGTGGCCACCAGCATCGGCTCGTTGGAGCGCTGCGCAACGCTCAGCGCTTCGTCGAGCAGCCGTTCGGCCTCCAGGTTCGCGAAGACCAGGTGCGCGGCGTGCGCGGCGAGCAGCCAGGCTCTCCCCGCTGCGGCGTAGTCCTGCGCGGCGGCGAGCTGGCGGGCGGCCGCCTCCGGGCGGCCCTCGAACAGCTTGGCGGCTCGCCGGTGCCGGCTGACCCGCACCGGCAGCGGCGTGGAGTTGTAGGAAACCTGCCGCACCACGTCGTTGGCGAAGCGAAAGCTGTCCCCGCGCACCACGAGCAACCCGGCGCGCAGCGCCCGTCCGGCGCGGCGGGCGCACTCCTCGACGTTGATCCCGGACAGCGCGGCTACCTCGTCCAGCGAGAACGCCGACCCGAGCACTGAGCCCTGTTGCAGCAGCACCTCAACGTCGTCGCCGGCCCGAACGAGCCGCTCGGTGACCGCCTCGTGCAGCGAGCCGGGAATGCCCAGCCGTATCGTCCCGCCGGGCCGGGCCGAGGTTGGGTGGCGCAGCAGTTCGGTGACGAACAGCGGTGAGCCACCGGTCCACTCATGCAGCTGCGACAGGTCGTAGGGCAGCCCGGAGCGTTCGAGCAGGATACCGACGGCCTGCACGGATAGCGGGCCGAGCTCGATACAATTGGCCAGGTCGCGCAGCGAGGCGAGCGCGTCGTCGTGCTCGGAGGTGCGCTCGAGGACGAGCGTTAGCACCCGGCTGGTGGCCAGCCGGGCAGCCAGCACATGCAGTGCCTCCACAGTGGACTGTCCGGCGTGCTGGCCATCCTCGATTACCAGGAGCAGGGGCCGTCGCTCGGCGAGCCGGTCGAGGAATGCGGCCAGGGCCTCCAGGCTGCGGAGGTGCTCCAGCTCCGGCGCGGCGCGCTCGTAGTGCACGCTGCCGGTGGACTGCGCCATCTCCGGGACCAGCTCGAGCAGGGTGCCCAGCCAGTTGCCAGCCAGGTCGCGCAGCACGGTGGGCCGGTGCAGCGCGACGACCGCCCGCACCGCGGCCGCCAGGGGCTGTAGGTAGAGCGAGCGCTCGGCCTCAAAGCAGCCGGTGGTAAGCACCAGCCCGCCGGTCTGGCGCACCCGAGCGGCGAGCGCGGCGGCTAGGCTGCTCTTGCCGATGCCGGCTTCGCCGAGCACCAGCGCGGTGGCGCCCTCACCGCCGGCCGCCCGAGCCCACAGCGCTAGCAGCTGCTCCAGCTCGGCGTCGCGCCCAACCAGGTCGGAGTGCGATGCAGGTGCCTCGGCGGCTAGCAGCCGGGCGCCAGAGCCAGGCAGGTCGGCGCGCAGCACGGAGAGAAACACCGCGCGGGTCGCCTCCGATGGGTCGGCGCCAAGCGCCTCGACCAGCGCAGATCGCAGAGCGTGGTAGGCGGCCAGCGCCGCCCCGGCCGCCCCAGCCCGTTGGTTCCCGATCATCACCGCGCGGCAGGCCTCCTCGTCGAGCGGGTCTGCGGCCAATGCGGTGCCGGCGACCTCGACGGCAGTGCGGTACTCGCCGAGCTCCAGGGCGGCTCGCCAACGACAGCCCCGGGCCCGGCGCAGCTGGGCGACTGCGAGCCGGCGTAGATCCCCGGCCCATGGCAAGTCGACCTCGTCGACCAGCGGCGGCGCCGCAGCGAGCAGCTTTTCGGCCTGCTCGGCCCCGACCGCGGCCAGCGCGTAGTGGGCGTGGGCCAGCTCGCGCTCAGCGTTGGTCACAAGTTCCTCGGCCTCGAACAAGTCGACAACCGTGCTACCGTCGAGCACCAGCCGGTAGGCGGATGGACCGCCCTCGATCCTGGTTCGGCCCAGTGACCGGCGTAGCCGGCTCACCAACACCGCGACGTTACGGTCGGCGCGGTCCGGCGGATGATCGTGCCACAGCGCGTCTACCAGAGTCTGCACCGGAACCGGCTGGCCGTGCTTGGCGGCGAGCACCTTGAGCACCTGCTCGGCCTTGCCAGTCGGCGCGGGGCCGTCGAGATCGCCCTCGACGCCGAAGCGCCCGAGTAGCCTCAGCCGCAGCCGGCCCGGTTCCACCTTACGGACTGTACCGCCGTCGCAACCGGCCGCTGGTGGATCAGCCGGGGGTAAAGCCGAGCGGACCGCGAGAAATGTAGATGTTACAAACAAGTTCTTGCCCCGTAACAGCTGCTGCCTAGCTTTGCCGCATGGATACAGAGTCGTATACAGGCCCGGATACGACAGGTGCTGCTGATAATTCCTTGATTGACGGTGCCGAGCCCAAGGTCGCGATGCCGCAGCTGCGGCGCGACCAGGTCTACCAAGAGTTGCGGCGCCGCATCATGGTCGGCGAGTTCGCGTTGAATTCCCGGTTGGTAGAGGAGCGCCTGGCCGCGCTGCTCGGGGTTTCCCGCACCCCGGTGCGGGAGGCGCTGGTGCGGTTATTGGCCGATGGTCAGGTGACCCGGGTTGACGGCGGCTATTTCGTGGCCACGCCGGACTTCGGCGATCTGCGTGACCTCTACGACCTGCGGATCACCCTGGAGCTGCGCGGCCTGGCCCGCGGCCTGGAGATCGAATCGGTCAGTCATGACGTGTCGCTGCTGGAGCCGCTGCGGGACCAGTGGCGGGCGATGTGGGACGACCGGCCCGACCCGGCGCCGGACTTCGTGTTGGTGGACGAGGACTTTCATGTGACGCTGCTGCGCTCGGCCGGCAATGGGGTGCTGACCAGCACGCTGGAGTCGGTTAACGCCCGGATCCGGCCGGTGCGGATGTACGACTTCCTGTCCGAGGAGCGCATAGCGCTGACCATCACCCAGCACCTGGGCGTGCTGGACCGGGTGCTCGGCGGACGGCTCGACGAGGCGGTCGGCGCGCTGCGCGCTCACGTCGGGGAGTCGATGGAGGAAGTGGAGCGCCGGGCTGCCCGCGCGATCACCCAGATGCACTTGCACCGGGGAGGTTGGGGGTGACGACGATCACTGATGCCGACCCACTACTCGAACTCCGCGCGATCACCAAGAGGTTCGGGCCGTTGGTGGCCAACGACGCGGTGAGCTTGTCGGTGCGGGCCGGTGAAGTGCACGCTCTGCTCGGCGAGAATGGCGCCGGCAAGAGCACGTTGATGAAGGTGCTCTACGGCGTCTACCAGCCCGAAGCCGGCGAAATCGTCCGCGACGGCAAGGTGATCACGGTCTGCTCCTCGGCGGCGGCCCGCGGCCTTGGCATCGGCATGGTGTTCCAAGATCTGCGGCTGGTTCCGGCGTTGACGGTGTGGGAGAACATCGCCTTGCACGTCGGCGGCGGCGCGCTGCTCAAGGCCGCCGTGATGCAGAAGCTGATCGGTCAGGCGTCCACCCGGTACGGGCTGGCGGTGGATCCGAAGGCGAAGGTCACTGACCTGTCCATCGGCGAGTGGCAACGGGTCGAGCTGATCAAGGTACTGCTGGCCCGGGCCCGGGTGTTGATCCTGGACGAGCCGACCAGTGTGTTGACTCCGGTCGAGGTGGCCGGTCTGTTCGACGTGATCCGCACGCTGCGTGCCGAGGGCGTCGGTGTCGTGTTGATCACCCATAAGATGCGGGAGGTCCGGGAGATCGCCGACCGGGTTACCGTGCTGCGCGCCGGGCGAGTGGTGGTTGCCGACGCGCCGGCGGGCGAGCTGGGTGACGAGCAGCTGGTGACGGCGATGGTGGGGGAGACCGTCGAGGTCGTGGGCAACCACGGCAGGGCCGGCACCGACGGCAAGGTGCCGGCGCTGGAGCTGACCGGCGTTCGGCTGGCCGGCCCGGGCGGGGCCGCAGGGTTGAAGGACATCGATCTGACGCTCTACGCCGGTGAGATCGTCGGCGTGGCCGGGGTATCCGGCAACGGCCAGCGCGAACTCGCCGATCTGCTCGTTGGGGCGGTTCGCCCCGGCGCCGGGCAGATCACCGTCGACGGCGCCCGGATGGAGTCCGCTGATCCGGCCGCATTCCACGCCGCTGGAGTGGTCAGCGTGCCAGCCGATCCGCTGCGCGACTTCGTGATCCCCGGGCTGTCCATCGCAGAGCACGCCGCCCTGTGGGATCGCGCCAAGTCCGGCGGCAAGGCCCCGTTCGACAGCAAAACCTCGAGCCGGAAGCTGGCGGACAACGGCCGTCGCCTCGGTCTCAAGCTCGCCGATCCCGCCCGGCAGCTCGATCAACTCTCCGGCGGCAACATCCAGCGAGTGCTGCTGGCACTGGCTCTCGGCGAGAAGGCGCGCGTGCTGGTCGTGTCCTACCCGACCCGCGGTCTAGACGTGCTCACCATCGAGACCACCCGGTTGCTGTTGCTCGAAGCGCGCGATGCCGGTGCGGCAGTCGTGCTGGTGAGCGAGGACCTGGACGAGATCCTGCGGCTCTCGGATCGCATCGTGGTGCTGGCGCACGGTCGGGTCAGCGGAGTCGTGCAAGCGGCTGACGCCGATCGGCAGAGCCTGGGCAATCTGATGACGGCGGACGCGGCATGACCGCCACACCGGTGAACGAATCGTCCGTCCGGGGCACGGACGTCGACCTGAACACGCCTGAACAGCCGGACCTCCCGGGGGGGCTGGCGCGCTTGGGCCCCGGATCCCGCTATGCGCTGATCAGCACGCTCGGCTACGTCGCCTCCCTGGCGATCTTCGGGGTGCTCGTCGCGGTCAAGGGTGCCGAACCGATCAGCGTGTATCACACGATCATCGCATCGACGCTGCTCAACGGCGATGCGCTGCAGCAGACGGCGTTGCGGGCCATCCCCATCGGATTGGCGGCGCTGGCGGTCGCCGTCCCCGCCCGGGCCGGGCTGATCAATGTCGGCGGCGAAGGTCAGCTGATCATGGGCGCGGTGGCCGCGACAGGCATCGGCGTGGCGGCCGTTCCCGGCGCCCTGAGCTGGGCGGCGATGTGCGTCAGCGGTGCGCTGGCCGGTGCCTTGTGGGCGGCGCTGTCGGGTGTCCTACGCACCTGGCTCGGCGCCAGCGAAGCCGTCACCACGCTGCTGCTCAACTTCATCGCGAACGACGTGATGCTGTACCTGATCTATCAGGCCTGGAAGGACCCCAACGGCTCGGGGCAGCCACAGAGCCGGCCGCTGGCGCACGTTGCCCAGTTGCCCAAGATGTTCGGCAGCCAGCTCAACATCGGTGTGCTGATCGCGCTGGTGGTGGTCGCCGTAACCTGGTTTCTGCTGCAGCGCACCGGCTGGGGATTCCAGCTGCGCGTGGTCGGCGGCAACACCGAGGCCGCCCGACGGGCGGGCCTGCGAGTTAACTCGCTGCTGCTGTCCTCGATGGTGGTCGGCGGAGCGCTGGCCGGCCTGGGCGGCGCGCTGAACCTGGCCGGCGTGGAGACGCAGCTGCGCCCGGACATCACCCTGACCTTCGGTTACGTCGCCTTCCTGGCCAGCTTCCTCGGCCGGCACCAGCCGGTGAAGGTGGTCGGGGCGGCCTTGCTGTTCAGCGCCGTCGCCCTCAGTGGCAACGGATTGCAGATCACCGATGGGCTCGATGGAACCATCGTCGACATCCTTCTCGCCCTGATTGTGGCGGTGCCGTTGGTCGTGGCCAAGTACCGGAGGCGGGCAGCGTGAACGGTGTCGAGCAGACCCTCATCGGCGGGGTGAGCGGCGGGACGGCGATCCTGCTGCCGGCCCTGGGTGAATTGATCGGCGAGCGGGCCGGAGTGATTAACTTGGGCACTGAGGGCGCGATGCTAGCCGGTGCGCTCGGCGCCTACGCGATGACCGAGAGCAGCGGCGTGATCTGGTACGGCATCATCGCTGGGATGCTGGCCGGCGCGGTCGTCGGCCTCGCGCACTCGTGGATCACCGTCCGCCGCGGCGGCGACCAGATCGCCAGCGGCCTGCTGCTGTGGTTCCTCGCGCTGGGCGTCACCTCGGTGTTCGGCACGGAATTCGTCGGGACCGCGATCACCCCGCTGTCCAACATCGCCATCCCGGGGCTGCACTCCATTCCCTGGGTCGGCGTCATCCTCTTCGACCAGAACATTCTGGTCTACGCCGGCTACGTACTGGTCGCGGTGATCTGGTTCGTCTTCTACCGGACCCGGGTCGGACTCATCCTGCGAGCCACCGGCGAACGCCCCGAAGTCGTGGCCGCGACCGGCGGCAAGCCGCAGCTGGTGCAGATCGTCGCAGTCACCATCGGGGCTTGCCTCGGCGGCCTCGGCGGCGCGCAGCTGTCCATCGGCTATGTCGGCAACTGGTTCAACGACATGACCAGCGGCTACGGGTTCGTCGCGGTCGCGGTCGTGCTCTTCGCGGCCTGGCGCCCGGTGCGGGTGCTTGGTGGGGCATACCTCTTCGGCATCGTGCTCGCCGCCGCGTCGGTACTGCAGGCCCACGGCGTCTCGGTGAATCAGTACCTGCTGGACGCGCTGCCCTACCTCGTCACCCTGCTTGCGCTGGCCGTCTTCGCGCGCCGCGGTCGATCCGAGACACCCGAGGCGCTCACCCGATCCCTGAGCCGCAGCGGATAGCCCGCCATGACGACCTTCCGGAAGGATCAGCTATGTCTCAACGTTTTCATCGCCTGTCGCGGGTGCTCGCGCTAGCAGTAGTCGGCCTGCTCGCCGCCGCTTGCTCCAGCACTGGCAGTTCCAGCGCCGGCGACTCCGGCTCAGCGAAGACCATGGTTGGTTTCGTCATGGTCGGCTCGACCAGTGACTACGGCTACAACCAGGCCGTCTATACGGCCAGCCAGCAGCTTGCCAAGGACATTCCCAGCGTCAACGTGATCACTGCGGACCACGTCCCGGAGAACAACGCAGTCACCCAGACCATGCAGTCGATGGTGAACAAGGGCGCGAAAGTTATCTTCGCCTCCAGCTACGGCTACTACGCCTACGCCGAGAAGTTCGCCGCGGCTCATCCGGACGTGATCGTGCTACACCAGGGCGGCTTCGAGACCGGCAAGTTCAGCCCGAACTTCGGCACCTACTGGGGTCAGGCCTACGAGCCGGTCTCGCTCGGCGGCATGGCCGCCGGTGGGCTGACCAAGACCAACAAGCTGGGCTTCGTCTACGCCTTTCCGATCAGCCAGACCATCGCCAACATCGACGCATTCGAGCTTGGTGCGCGCAGCGTCAACCCGCAGGCGCAGACCTATCTGGTCAACACGTCCAACTGGTGTGACCCGCTGAAGCAGAAGGAAGCTGCCGCCGCGCTGCTGTCCGAGGGAGTCGATGTGCTCAGCCAACATCAGGACTGCCAGACCACGGTGATCCAGACCGCCAAGGCGGCGGGCAAGTACGTGGTGGGCTACCACTACGACGCGAAGTCGTTGGATCCAAGCGGGTGGCTCACCGGATCCGCCTGGGACTGGACACCGGTCTACGAGGCGATCACCAAGGTTGCCTTGAGCGGTAGCTTCACCGGCAGCAAGTACAACGCGAACTGGGTCGGCTCGTTCGCCGACAACGACAATCCGTTGACACTGGCGTCCTTCGGATCCTCGGTACCGTCGGACTTACAGTCGAAGATCACCGCGGAGCAGACCGCGCTGAAGAAGCCGGGCGCCTCGGTCTTCACTGGGCCGATCACCTGCCAGGACGGCAGCACCCTCGTGGCGGCCGGCAAGACGATGACCTACGACGAGGTCAACAACATCAGCTGTTTGGTGAAGGGTGTCGTGGGCACCCTGCCCAAGTCGTGACGCCAACCGGCAACGTCACGCAGCCGGCGCTGATGGCCCTTGCCGCGGCCCGCGAAGTCACGCAGCCGGTGTTCACCGCAGTGCTGGACGAGCAGTGGGTGCGTTCGGCGCTTCAGGCGCCGTACCTGCGTGACAACAACGAGTCACCGCTGCCCGGGATGGCGTTCGCGGTCAAGGACAACATCGACGTCGAGGGCGTCCCGACCACTGGTGCCTGTCCCGCGATCACCGCTCCGGCGCTGCGGTCAGCGGCGGCGGTGCAGCGGCTGATGTCGGCCGGCGCTATCCCGATCGCCAAGACGAACATGGATCAGTTCGCCACCGGCCTGGTCGGAACCCGCTCGCCGTACGGCGCCTGCCACAGTGTGGCGTCGGCGGCACACGTCAGCGGCGGCAGCAGTTCGGGCAGTGCGGTCGCGGTGGCACTCGGCATCGTCGATCTCGCGCTGGGCACCGACACCGCGGGCAGTGGCCGGGTGCCGGCCGCGTTCAACGGGCTGGTCGGCATGAAGCCTTCCCGCGGCCTGATCTCCAATCGGGGACTGATGCCCGCCAGCCCGTCCCTGGACTGCGTCACGACCTTCAGCCGGACGGTCGCGTTGGCCCGGTTGGCCTTCGAGACGTTGATCGCCCCCGATCCGGACGACCCATACTCCCGGCCGATGCCGACCACCGCGCCCGAGGGGATCGCGGAGCGGATGCGCGTGATCGGCGTGCCGTCAGCCCGGGTCGACCTCGACTATCCGCATCGGCAGGCCTGGCAGGACGCGGTGACCCACGCGGCCACCGTCGCCCGGTTAGTGCCGGTGGACGTCGAGCCGTTGCTGGCCGCCGCCCGACTGCTGTACACCGGGCCGATGATCGGCGAGCGGCTGGCCGCGTTCGGGCAGCTACTCGAACTCGACGGCCCGCACCTCGACCCGACCGTGCGACAGATCGTACTGGGCGCGCGATCGGCCACGGCGGCCGACGTCTACCGAGCACAACACCTGCTCGCCGCGCTCACCGCGCAAACGCGAGCTCTGTTCATCGGCATTGACGCGATCATGCTGCCGGTCACCCCCGGGCACCCGACGCTGGCGGAGGTCGCCGCTGACCCAACCGGGGTGAACTCGCGGCTGGGTACTTACACCAACATGGTCAATCTGCTCGACCTCTGTGCGGTGGCGGTGCCGGCCGGTAGCCGCCCGGACGGACTCCCCTTCGGGGTGCAGCTGATCGCCCCGGCCTTCGCCGATCGCCCGCTGCTCCAGCTGGCCTCGCGCTGGTGCGACGAACCCGTACCCGATCTGACGCTCGGCGTACACCGCGAGCTGCTCGCCGTGGCCGGCGCGCACCTCACCGGCCAGCCACTCAACGCCGCGCTGGTCGAACTCGGTGGACGGCTGCACTGCCGGGCGCGGACCGCTGCTGGATACCGGATGTACGCGGTGCCCGGTCCGATTCCGCGGCCGGGCCTGGTCCGCACCGGCGACGGCCCGGCCGACGGGATCGAACTAGAGATCTGGCACCTGCCACATCAAGGTCTAGGACTATTAGTGCCCACCGTCACGACACCGTTAAGCCTGGGCCAGATCGAGCTGGACAATGGCAAGTGGGTCACCGGTTTCGTCGGCGACTCGCTTCGTGCCGAGTCTGCCCAAGACATCACTTCCTATGGGGGCTGGCGAGCCTACCTGCACCGGCATGAGTGACGCGTCATCTGCGCTCCCGGGCCACGCAAGGCCTCTACGGCCCATGATCCGCCGACGGAATCGAGCAGCCACGGCAGGTAGCTGGTGTTCCCAGATGCAGCTGGGGCACTCGCGTGCCAATAGCCGCGAACGCCACGGTTCTCCGCGACCGCCAGGGTTTGAGCGTGGTGGTACGCACCTCTGCGGCGGGGTCCTCCGGGTCGAGGTGACCTAGCGTCCAGTCCGGGGTGCGCTGGCAACGTTGCACCCTTTCGCACCGCGGCGCCAAGCTGTAGATCAGTGGTGTTGCCTGGGGAGATGGCGAGTTGGGCTGTGGTGCCAGGCCATGACTCGGCCATGAGTGCCGTGTAGCTCGCTAGCTCGACGACCTGCAGTGGGTCCAGCGAAGGGTGGACGGTCCGGCGAGCGCCGGCGAGCTGCTGGGTGGGTGCATTGCTGCGGGTCGCGCAGCAGGAGCGCATCGCGGTCCGCGCTAAGTTGGCGGAGATGGATGGCATCTGCTTGCGGAAGCGGCGCTACGCGTTAGGGGTGCCGACGTAGGCCGATCCGCCGGGAGCGGCGATCTCCGGGGACCTGGCCGTTGGTTTCGGCTCCGCGGCGGCGGCGCACTGCGGCGCCGGCGCGGGCGGCGGCACCGGCCACTCGTCGGCGCAGCGGCGGGCGCAACCCGAGGCGGCGCATGCTGCGGGCGGTGCGGCGGATCGCCCGGCGCTCGCGGGGCGCGACCTCCCAGGCCGAGGGATGCTGTGCGAGCCACCGGTAGCGGTAGCTCGCATAGGGCACATGAACCAGGTACAGCACCATCGCGACGCCCAGCGACACGAGCGGGAACGTGATCACCGCGGCGGCCAGTCCGGCGATCAGCGCCAGCAGCGGCGCCACCGCCGGAGCCGGCACCCGGATCGTCTTCATCGACAGGGTGGGTAACCGGCTCACCATCGCCACGGCCACCGCGACCGTCCAGGCTGCCACGGTCACCGGCGAGGACCACCAGCCCCCTCCCAGTTGGAGGAACACGGTCAGCGGAAGCAATGCCAGCAGCGCCCCGGCCGGGGACGGGATCCCGATGAAGAATTCCTTGGCGAACGGAAGCGCGTCGGAGTCGTCGAGCAAGGTATTGAACCGGGCCAGCCGCAACACGACGCAGACGGTGAATACCAGCGCTACCGGCCATCCCACCCGGGCGCTATGCAGCGTCCAGACGAACAGCACGACCGCGGGCGCTACCCCGAAGGACACGCAATCGGCCAGCGAGTCGAGCTCGGCGCCGATCCGGGAGGTGGCGTCGAGCAACCGGGCCAGCCGGCCATCCAGCGAGTCCAGTACCGCCGCCACCCCGATCGCGGCGAGAGCGCCGGTGAAGTTGCCATCCAGGGCGAACTTCAGCGCCGACAGGCCCGAGCACAGCGCCAACACGGTGATGACGTTGGGTAGCAGGCGGACCCCGGCGCCGGCGTTGGGCACGGGTTACGCCGCCGAGGCCGGGGGTAGCCGCGCGAGTGCGGTCTCCCCGCCCACGGTGTGCTGGCCCAGGTGCACCAGTACGGAGCTGCCGGCCGGCAGGTAGAGGTCGACCCGGGAGCCGAAGCGGATCATGCCGTAGGTGGCGCCGGCGGCCACCCTGTCTCCGGGCCGTACTGAGCAGACGATCCGGCGGGCCACCAGCCCGGCGATCTGTACCACGACGAGGTCGTGGCCGGTCGTGGAGCGCAGCAGCATGCTGGAGCGTTCATTGGCCTCGCTGGCTTTGTCCAGGTCTGCGGACAGAAACTTCCCTGCCCGGTAGGCGACGTGGCAGACCTCGCCGTCGACCGGGATGCGCTGCACGTGCACGTCGAACACGGACAGGAACACGCTGACCCGCGGCCGCGGCCGGCTGTCGAGACCGAGCTCAGCGGGTGCCGGGGCGGGTGTCACGCTGCTCACGGTGCCGTCCGCGGGCGCCACCGCGAGGGTGCGGTCCTGTGGCGTCACCCGGTGCGGATCGCGGAAGAACGCGGCGCAACAGGTGGTGGCGACGGCGCCCAGCGTGGCCGCCGTCGGGGACAGCGTGCGTAACAGCAGCGTCGCGGCTGCCCCGGCGGCCACGAACGGCCGGCCAGCGGGATGCATCGGCGGGAGCGTCTCGCGGGTGAGATCCACCAGATGCCGCAGTGTCGCGGGAAACCGGGGAGACGCCATGCGTTTGCGAGATCCTCGACTGTTGTTGGTGAGCGATTGCCCACCGTACGCCCATAGCGCGGGGGAGCGGCGGCCGGGGAAACGGCACCGGGAAACCCCCGTCCCCCGACGGAGGCCCCCGGTGACCGTCAACCGTTCGTCTGCTCCCCAGCTTCCCGAACGGTTATCTCCCAGCGCGCTCCTGCGCCCCCCGACGACGCAGGAACCCAACGCCATTCTGGGACGGGATAGCTCACTGAGCCTTTGTTCACGCTCAGTGTGCTTGGCCTTACCTGCGATTCACAAGGTCTGTCCGGGTGTCGTGGTTTTCTCACACCTGGCAGGTCAGGCCGCGCCGGTGCACCAGACCTCGACCTGTTCGCCCGCTTCGAGATACGCCGTGGTCTCCGGGATGTCGATCAGGCAGTTCGACCTGGCCAGCGCGCCGAGCAGGTGCGAGCCGGGGCCACCGACCGGGACGACGGTGCCAGCGCCCGGATCGAACGCGCCGCGCCGGAACTGCCGCTTGTCCGCTGGTGACTCCAGGGCCTCGATCAACCGGGCGATGGCCCGAGGCCGCTGCGCCGGAAGTCTCATCGCGGCCCGCAGCGCCGGACGGACGAACACCTCGAAGGACACCGAGGCGCTCACCGGGTTACCGGGCATCGCCGCCACCGGCACCCCACGGTAGCGACCGACGCCCTGCGGGGCGCCGGGGTTCATCGCCACTTTCGCGAAGTCCACGCCGTGGCCGGTCATGGCGCTCTTGACCACCTCGTAAGCCCCAGCGCTGACCCCGCCGGAGGTCACCAGCAAATCCATCCCGGCCAACCGCGGGGCCAGCGCGGCTTCCAGCGCGGCGACGTCGTCTGGCACGAAATGCATCAGCTGCGCCTCGCCGCCGGCCTCGCGAACTGCGGCGGCGAGCATCGTGCCGTTCGACTCGTAGATCTGTCCGTGCTGCAGCGGGGTGCCCGGTACGACCAGTTCCGAGCCGGTGGACAGCACCAGCACCCGGACTCGACGGTGCACCGGCAGCTCGGCGTAGCCGACCGCGGCTGCCACTCCGAGCTGCGCCGGCCCCAGCACCGTACCCGCGGGCAACACCTCCTCGCCGGCTGTCACGTCACCGCCGGTCAGCCGCACGCTGTCGCCAGCCGCGCGCGCGGCGAAGATCTGCACCTGGTGGCGGCCACCGTCGGTGAGCTCCACCGGCACCACCGCGTCCGCGCCCGGGGGGATCGGGGCGCCAGTCATGATCCGATGCGCGGTCTGCGGCGCCAGCGTGGGCGAGTCGGTGCGCCCGGCTGGGATGTCCTCGGTAACCGGCAGCGCAACCGGCGCATCGCTGGTGGCGCCGGTGATGTCCGCGGAGCGCACCGCGTAGCCGTCCATCCCGGAGTTGTCGAACGGCGGAAGCGGCACCGCCGCGGTGATCGGCTCGGCCAGTGCGAGGCCGGCGCACTCCACCAGCGGCAACCGGATCACGGCAGTGGCGGCCAGCAGCGCGGCCACCACCCGTCCGTGCTCGTCGACGGATCGGGGTTTCTGCGCGATGGTCACCCCAGGCATCCTGCCCGGTGCCACCAACGTGATCCAGTCGAGGTAAGTGTTCCCCCAGCAGGGCACCGCCGGCAGGCGCGGCAGCTTGCACTCGAAGGAGCCGAGTGCTAAACCTGAGTTAGCACTCGGCTCCTTCGAGTGCCAGTTTGACAACACTGAGGTCGGGACGGTGAGTCCGGCACGCGCTGGACGTCCGTCGCGGGCACCGAGCCTGGCCGAGCACTGTGTCCTTGCCGCGGAAACCCCGCGGCGCCCATGACCGGAGGACCACACCGCAATGGCCAAAATGATCGCGTTCGACGAGGAAGCCCGTCGCGGTCTTGAGCGCGGGATGAATCAGCTCGCCGACGCCGTCAGGGTGACGCTCGGCCCTAGGGGCCGTAACGTCGTTCTGGAGAAGAAGTGGGGTGCCCCCACCATCACCAACGATGGTGTGAGCATCGCCAAGGAGATCGAGCTCGAAGACCCCTGGGAGAAGATCGGGGCCGAGCTCGTCAAGGAAGTCGCCAAGAAGACCGATGACGTCGCGGGTGACGGCACCACTACCGCAACCGTGCTGGCCCAGGCGCTGGTGCGCGAGGGCCTGCGCAACGTCGCGGCCGGCGCCAACCCGCTGGCTCTGAAGCGGGGCATCGAGAAGGCCGTCGAGGCCGTCTCGGCGCAGCTGCTGAACTCGGCCAAGGAGGTCGAGACCAAGGAGCAGATCGCGGCCACCGCCGGGATCTCCGCCGCTGACCCGTCGATCGGTGAGCTCATCGCCGAGGCGATGGACAAGGTCGGCAAGGAAGGCGTCATCACCGTCGAGGAGAGCCAGACCTTCGGCCTCGAGCTTGAGCTCACCGAGGGCATGCGCTTCGACAAGGGCTACATCTCGCCCTACTTCGTCACCGACCCGGAGCGTATGGAGACCGTCCTCGACGACCCGTACATCCTGCTGGCCGCGACGAAGGTCTCAGCAGTCAAGGACCTTCTCCCGATCCTGGAGAAGGTCATGCAGTCCAACAAGCCGTTGATGATCCTCGCTGAGGACGTCGAGGGCGAGGCGCTTGCCACGCTGGTCGTCAACAAGATCCGCGGCATCTTCAAGTCCGTCGCGGTCAAGGCACCTGGCTTCGGCGATCGCCGCAAGGCGATGCTGGCTGACATCGCCATCCTCACCGGTGGTGAGGTGATCAGCGAGGAAGTCGGCCTCAAGCTGGAGAACACCGACTTGTCGCTGCTGGGTCGCGCCCGCAAGGTCGTCATCACCAAGGACGAGACCACCATCGTCGAAGGTGCTGGCGACCCCGAGCAGATCCAGGGTCGGGTCAACCAGATTCGCAACGAGATCGACGCCTCAGACTCCGACTACGACCGCGAGAAGCTGCAGGAGCGGCTGGCCAAGCTGGCCGGCGGTGTTGCAGTGATCAAGGCCGGGGCGGCCACCGAGGTCGAGCTCAAGGAGCGCAAGCACCGCATCGAGGACGCGGTGCGCAACGCCAAGGCTGCCGTCGAAGAGG
Organism: Pseudonocardiales bacterium; assembly: GCA_023252195.1. Classification (GTDB taxonomy): domain Bacteria; phylum Actinomycetota; class Actinomycetes; order Mycobacteriales; family Pseudonocardiaceae. The sequence goes on along the minus strand of JAHEXI010000015.1, from coordinate 37,226 downwards.
GCATCGTCGCCGGTGGCGGCGTCTCGCTGATCCAGGCGGGTGCATTGGCGTTCGAGAAGCTCGAGCTGGTCGGCGACGAGGCGACCGGTGCCAACATCGTCAGGGTTGCTCTTGAGGCTCCGTTGAAGCAAATCGCTATCAACGCCGGTCTCGAGGGTGGCGTGGTGGCCGAGAAGGTCCGCGGCCTGCCTGCCGGGCACGGTCTCAACGCGGCCACCGGCGAGTACGAGGACCTGATCAAGGCCGGCATCATCGACCCGGCCAAGGTCACCCGATCAGCGCTGCAGAACGCGGCGTCGATCGCGGCACTGTTCCTCACCACTGAGGCTGTGATCGCTGACAAGCCGGAGAAGCACCCGGCACCGGCGGGCGGCGGCATGCCCGACGGCGGCGGCATGGACTTCTGATCCGCTAGCTGTAGTCCCCGCAGGGCCCGATCCCATCTCCAGGGGACCGGGCCCTGCGGCATTTTCGCGTACCCGCAAACCGCCATTCGGCTCCGAATGGCGCCGGTACGGTGCCGCTAACCGCGATTCGGTTCCGAATGGCGGTCTGGATCCGGGCTTTTCCAGCTTCGCGATCCTGACGTACTACGCGATCGCCAACGCCGCCTCGTTCACCCTGCCGGGTCGGCAACGTCGGTGGCGGCGCCCGCTGGCCGCGCTCGGGTTCACCGGCTGCGCCGTGCTCGCGTTGACCCTCCCGTTGAGTACGGTCCTGGCTGGTGCCGCCGTCCTCATCCTGGGGCTGCTTGGCAGAGCTGTCCGATCCGACCCTAGATCGGCGAACCGGGATCGCGAGTGACGATCCGGGGTGCCGGGCACCGCAGCGGCCAGCGTGGCGATGTCGTGGGGATGCTGACCGATCAGTCGCCGGTCTGGTGGGCAGCGACGTAGCTCTGTGCATCCGGTGCCATGAACAGCGGCTTGACCTCCCGTAGCCCGCCGAGCACGGCGGAATCGGGAACGCCTACTGAGGTCTCCCGGGCGGCCGGAGAGCCCGGCTTTGCGAAGTTCAGGTCGGCGACCAGCCCGTCGGTGGTGATGTTGGTGCTCTGGAACAGTGCCTCTTGGATCCCAGACCGGCTCATGTTCCCGTTGGTGCAGGCCCGCTTGAGCAACTGGCCCCAGATCTTGCCGATGGCATAGCCATAGGGCACCCCGCTGTTAGGCAACTCCAGGTAGCCGGCCTTCCGGTAGGCATCGGCGACGTACTCCGCCCTGGGTGCGAGGGAGGAAAATGGAACCGAGCTGTCCAGCACCGAAAGGTTGACCAGCGCACCAGCGGCTGGACCGAAAAGCAGCTGCGGGGTGAACGCCGCACTGTTGCCGATCATCGGCACATTGAGCCGCAGCTGCTGGTTGGCCGTGACGGCCGACCCGGTCTGGTCGGGGGTGGTGCTCAAAGCGATCGCCCTCACCCGGGGCGCGCCGGCGAAAGCGCCCACGAAGGCGCGCATATCCGATGTGGTTGAGGTGACCTTGGCGTTGCGCAGCGTGAGATGGTGGCGCTGGGCGAAATACTTGGCGCCGCGCAGACCGTTGGCGCCGTACTCGCCGTCGAGCCAGAGGTGCCCGATGGTGTCGCCGTCGTGGATCTTGCCCTGTTCCATCAGGTAGGACAAGCCGTTGATCATCTCGATGTCGTATGTGGTGGCCGGGATGATCACATACGGGTTGCTCAGCAGGTCCGACGATTTCGACAGCGCTACCGCGGTGGTCTCGTTATCGATCAGGCTCTGGCTCAGTGCCGTGGTGACCGACGAGCCCAGGATCTGCATGAAGCCCAGCACCGTGGGCTCCAGAGCGGCGTACTGGGCCTTCGCCTTGCCGACGTCGTCTTCGTCGTCGCGGATCTCCAATTTGATCTTTCGGCCGCAGATCCCACCCGCTGCATTGGTCTCGTTGAGCCACACCTGCTGACCGTGCACCACCCCGATGCCGAGATCCTTGAACGGGCCGGAGTACTCGGTTAATGCACCGAGGGTGATCTCGGTGCGGGTGACGCCGAAGTCCGTGGTGACGCCTTGAGGGTTAGCGCGGGGATTCGACGGCGTCGCGGTCGAGCAGCCGGCCAACGCGAGCGCGCTCGCCAACGCCACGACCGGTAGAGCGAGCGCACGCCGCATCTCATCGTCCCTTCGTCATCATCCGCTGAAAGACAACGCGGCCGGGATTATCGCAGTGACGGCGCGAAGCCGACTAGCCATGTCCGGCCACTCACTGCCGCCGTAACGGAGATAGATCACGATCTGTGTGACGCCCGCGACACGGCATGTAGCTGATGGCACACAAACAGCGATCTTCCCAGCTGGTCATCGCCGTTCGCGCGCATGAAGCGGACAGTGCTTGCACTCGATACTATCGCGATGTATCATGAGCGTGTCGCCCAAGTAGGAGCGGCGTAAGTTCAGAGGAGAAGGCATGTATCCCGACCATCACCACTCACATCGGTACGGCGACCGCCTCGCCGACGGCCGTCCACACGGCCGGCGACGTCACCACCCCGACCACCCCGCACCGCCTGACGGGCCAGGCGGTCACAGAACACGCGGCGGCCGTCCCCACGGTGCAGGACGCGGGCGAGCGCAACGCGGCGACGTGCGCACTGCCCTGCTGCTGCTGCTCGCCGAGGAGCCCATGCACGGCTACCAACTCATGCAAGCCATCGCCGAGCGCACCTCCGGTGCCTGGCGACCCAGCCCCGGAGCCGTCTATCCCACCCTCAGCCAGCTCCAAGACGAAGGTCTGATCGACACCGTCGCCCAGGGCGGCCGCAAACTCGCTACCCTCACCGATGCAGGTCAGGCATACTTGCACGCTCACGGCGAACCGATGCCCGACCCGTTCGCCGAGTTCACCGCACGTTGCGGTGGCGGCAGCGACCTTCGAGGCGCCCTGGAGGAGCTTCGGTACCCAATCCGTCAACTTGCGATGGGTGACGCCCAGCAGGTACAGGCTGCACGAAGGGTCCTAGCCGAGGCGCGCCGCTCGCTCTATCTCATCCTCGCCGGCGCGCCGACTCCTGACCAGGAGGTCAGCGAACCAGTGACCGAGTAGGTCACCTGCGGCGCAGCCGCGCGCCCACGCCCGACAGAAAGACGCCCAAGCCAAAGATCAGTACCGCGATCGGGATGTGTGCGGTGATCAGCTCGTTCGCGTTTCCCTTAGTGATCGCCTCGCCCAGCCCTGTCTGGACGACTATCAGCACAAACAGCCCAAGCGCTCCGAAGGTGAGCGCCGAGCTCGCCCGCCGCAGTGCGATCGCTGCCACCGCAGTGGCCAGCGCGAGGACGACGACGACGAACGCACCGATCTCGTGCACGGTGACCCAGTTGTGCCGCCCATGACGGTCGATGAACTCACCTGCCCACACCGCTTGGAGCAGCACTCCCAGCAACGTCAGGCCGTTCAGGATCGAAAAAATCCGGACCGCGCCAGGAGAGGCTTGAACTGCGGAGGGCGTGGTCGAGGTGCTCATCTGGTACTCCCGAACGATAGTTTCGGTGGGTGGGAGTTGGCGATCGACCACCTCCCCTCGGGCCACTGCAGTTCTATCGCAAGTACGGACAGTCGCGATAGCTCACGCTGGTCGCCGACGTTGTTGATTGACCGCAGCCTGGTGATGACGAAGGCTCGTGCCCATGCGTCCTGTCCGTGATCAGACCGTGCTCGTCACCGGCGCCACCGACGGGCTCGGTAAGGCGCTGGCCACCGAGCTTGCCCGTGCTGGCGCCACCGTTATCGTCCACGGTCGCGATAACAACCGCGGTAAAGCGACCCTCGCTGAGATCACCGAGGCCACCGGCAGCGACCGGTTGCACTGGTACCAGGCCGATCTCGCGCACCTGGACCAGGTCCGCGACCTTGCCGGCGCCGTCGCTGCGGACAATCCGCGGCTGGACGCGCTGGTGAGCAATGCCGGGATCGGTGGCTCGGCCGACGGACGGCAGGAGAGCGCCGAGGGGATCGAACTGCGCTTCGCCGTGAACTATCTCGCAGGGTACCTACTCACCCGGCTGCTGCTGCCCACGCTGCGCTCGTCTGCGCCGGCTCGGATCGTGCACGTCAGCTCCGCGGGGCAGGCGCCGATCGACTTCGACGACGTCATGCTCACCTGCTCCTATAGCGGCGGGCAGGCCTACTGCCAGAGCAAGCTCGCGCAGATCATGTTCACCTTCGACCTGGCCGACGAGCTCGCCGGCGCCGGAGTCACGGCCACCGCCCTGCACCCGGCCACCTACATGTCGACCAAGATGGTGTCGCGTCCGGTGAGCACGCTGCAGTCCGGCGTCGACGCCACCCTGCGCCTGGTGATCGATCCGACCCTCGAAGGGATCACCGGCCGCTACTACAACGGTCAGCGCGATGCCCGCGCCGACCCGCAGGCATACGACCCGGCTGCCCGCGCCCGCCTCCGAACGCTGTCCGATCAGCTCACCGGTCTGGCCGGGGCGGGTGGTTCTACAGCATCCGCATCAACCGACAGTGGCGCGTCTGCTTCCGCTGGACTGCTGCGGGTCCCGAGGACGTCGAGATCGTCGACTACCACTGAGGAGGACACGTGACTGCTCCCCTGACCATGGCTCCCATCCACCCGGGCGAGGTGCTGTTGCAGGAGTACCTGGAGCCGCTCGGTGTCACTCAGCACCGTCTGGCTGTGGCTATCGCCGTCCCGCCGCGTCGCATCAACGAGATCGTGCACGGGAAGCGACGGGTCAGCGCCGACACCGCGCTGCGACTTGCGCGGTATTTCGGAACCACCGAGCGTTTCTGGCTGAACCTCCAAAGTCGTTATGACCTGGAACTCGAACGTGACCGGCTCGCCCCCGCTCTCAAGGAGATCGAGCCGCTCGCCAGCGCCTGACTGATCAATGCCACTAGCTGACCCGTTCGCCGCATCCCCGGAAATGTCCACATGCTCCGGTCCGTGGGATAGATGAGGCGGCGGGCCCAGGCCGTCACTGCGCTGCGATCTCGTCTTCCGCGCTTCAGCCATCGTGGGCGGGTCGAAATGCCACGATGGGCAGCTCGCGCACGAGCCGTCGTCGAGCGGGGCCACTGCCGTCGTAGCGCCAATCGACCAGCCAACTCAACACTCGCCGGATGACAGGCGTGATCAAGCGGTTGCGGCGTTCGTAATCAGTGAGCGCGGCGACGGCCTCCTCGACGTTGAGGATCCGATGGACAGGCCGGAACCGGCTGCGGCCGATGGCGACCTCCACGGCCGGGGTGGCTCGCAAGTTGCGATACCAATCCGCCGTAGCGCCCAGACCAGCTACGACCAGGAACTCGTTGCCCGCCGGTCCGGTCCCGATCACCTCCAGCATCGTCTGGTAGCGACGTCCGGAGTTGCGGCCGACGTGCGTCAGGCGCAGGAACCGATGACCGAGCAGCCATCCGCAGCGCCAGTCGTAGAGTCTTGTCGGCGCTCGCAGTAGCGTGCGGGCGGTCCGCCCCGGGCGGTGCCTGTTCATCGCAGCCATCATATTGCGGCTGGAGGCTCCCCCGGGGGCCTCGGCTCGGCAGACAACTTTTTTACCGGCGGACCAGCTCGACGCTGCGCAGCCTGACGAGCGAGCCGACGGGCGAGTGGATCGACCAGGCGTGGCGCCAGCGGGCCGAGCACGGCCATCATCAGCACGTAGGCGGCGACGGTAGGTGCGAAGGTCGGGATCACCGAAGCGCCGACGAGGCCGGCAATGATGATGGAGAACTCACCGCGGGCGACCAGAGCGGCGCCGGCCCGCAGTCGGCCGGCAGGGCCGACACCCGTGCGTCTGCCGGCGACCCAGCCGGTCACCAGCTTGGTTGCGATGCCGACGATGGCGAGTACCGCGGCCGGCAGCAGCTCCGATGGCAACGATGCGGGGTCGGTGGACAGGCCGAAGAACACGAAGAACACCGCCGCGAAGATGTCGCGCAGCGGGCCGAGTAAACCGCGGATGTGCTCGGCGACCTCCCCGGACAGCGCGATTCCGAGCAGGAATGCGCCGACCGCCGCTGACACGTGGGCCGCCTCAGCGGCGCCGGCGACCAGCAGCGCAAGCCCAAGCACCCGCAGCAGCAGGACATCGTCGGAGCGGGCGCCCACGAACCGGGTCACCACCTCGCCGTGCCGCAGCGCGATGGTGAGCACCACTGCGAGCGTGCCGAGCGCGACGAGTACCGAGTACACCGCCGAGACGAGGCTGGAGGCGGCGATCAGCGCGGTGAGCACCGGCAGATATGCGGCCATCGCGAGATCTTCGATCACCAACTGAGCACTGCGGGGGTCTCCCGGTTGCCCAGCCGGCCGAGATCGGTGAGGACCTTGGAGATGATGCCTGACGAGCTGATCGCGGTGACCCCGAACATCGCCAGGGCCGCGAGCGGTCCCCAGCCCAACACGATCGCGAAGGCGGCCCCCGGCAGGCCATTGAGCAGCAGGTCGAGCATTCCGACTGGGGCCTGCCTGCGCACATTGGTGATCAGCTCGTCGCCGGTGTACTCCAGCCCGAGTACCAGCAGCAGCAGGACCACGCCCACCTCTGAGCCGGTGGCGAAGAAACTCTCTGGCGCCTGCAGCGGCAGCAGCCCGCCGGTACCGAAGGCCAGCCCGGCCAGTAGGTACAGCGGAATCGGGGAGAGCCCGATCCGTCCGGCGAGCCGTCCCACCGCACCCAGCCCAGCAGCACGGCACCGAGCTCGAGCAGCAGGCGTGCGGTCGGATTCACCAGACCCCGACAACTCGGAGCGGCAGTCCGAGATCACCCATCAGCCCGAGGCCAGTAGTGCGCGTACCGCGCTGACCCCGTCCTTGGTGCCCACCACGATGAGCCGGTCACCGGCCCGGAAACGGAAATCCGGGGCCGGCGAGGCGAACACCTCGTCCCCGCGCAGTGCCGCCACGACCGAAGCGCCGGTGCGAGTACGGATGGCCGTATCCCCGAGCGTCGCGTTGACGAACGGAGAGCCGGGAGCGATGGGCAACCCGTCGGTGGCCAGGCCCTCAACCTGCTCGCGCAGTTTGGCGAACCGCTCGGTGATCCGCGGCGCGCCGAGCAGCTCCGCCACGACCTCACTTTCCTCGGATGTCAGCTCCACCGTGGCGGCGCATGCGTCGGAATCCTCCTCGTCGTAAATCACCACATGCCGGACGCCGTTGCGCTGCGAGACCACCCCGATCCGGCGGCCTTGCACAGTGACGAAGTCGTGACGCAGCCCAATCCCGGGCAACCGCGTCTCTTCGACCTCCACCTCCATGACACTCCCCTCCGCTTCACGGCTCAATGCACTCATAGTGGCCCACGGTCGGAGGATCGGGCTGCCCTGTCGGCAATACCTGCCGAGTGGTGGCCAGCGTGCCGTCGACGAATATTCCGGGTGCCCGCGTCTGTTCTGATGGCAGCGCACGGCCGCCGGGTGCGGCCGATGTGGGAGAACGAGCTGGGCGGGATCACCTTCGAGGTAGGCACCGATCCGGAACGCTGCGCCGTGGCGTGGCGGCGGCGTTGGTCCTCGGTGCAGCCGGCGCACTGGTCGGTACCCGCTTCCAGGCCAGTCTTGAAGCGCTCGTTTCCCCAGAGGTGACCAAGGCGCTGATCGCCGGTCGTGGCAGCGACACCGAGCGCAGCCGGGTCCTCGACATCGCACGAGGTGCGGCGTGGCCAGCGCATTACACGGCCCGCACGTTGCGCAACGCGTTCCTCGACCGCTGGCGAGATCGGGAAGCGGAACTCAGCAAGGACACCGCCGCCCAGCAGGCGTACACCGACGCTGCCGCTCGCGGCGACCTCGACGTCATCCCAGTATGGGCCGGCGAAGCCATTGATCTCATCACCGAGGTCGGCTCAGCGACCGACCTCGTCGCTGCCCTGGCGGCCGACGCCGAAGGGGCCCTAAGCCGGGCGCAAGCGGCCCCGCTAGCCCGCTAGTGCAGGCAGAATTCGTTGCCCGCCGTTGATGTCCCGGTTGTCGTACCCTTGCGGGAATCTTTACCGGACGGGTCTTATGGGACATCCTCATCCGCGTAGCCCGCCTGGCCTGCATCGTTCCCGTAGAAGGTTCCGCTTCCGGGATCTCAGTGCGGTGTCGGCAATGGCCGTACCGTCGTCGGTGGCGGCACGCCCTTCCTGCCGCCGGTCACCGAAGACATTCGGCTAGACTTGGTCGAGACCACGACGTTCGGCTCGCGCGTGATCTACGAGCGCTACGGGCGCGCCCGCGGTGAGTCGGACTGACACCGCCGTCCGAGTCATCAACGCCTCGCCGGACCGGGTATTCGCCGCGCTGACCGCCTCCGACGCGCTTGCCGTGTGGCTACCGCCCGACGGATGACCGGCCGGTTCGAGCATGTCGATGCGCGTCCCGGCGGGTCCACCGACTGGTTCTGGCGTACGCGGACGCGTCGGCCGCGCGGGAAGCCCGCCGTCGACTCCGACGTGGTCGACGCCATGGGAGGTCACCCCGTCGACGCCCGATCACGCGTCGACATCAGAGCCGATGATATGCCCGACGGGATCAACGCTGCAGCATTGAGGTTTCTCCAATAGGACCCGAGCCAGCACTCCGACTCATCGCTCAGTCGACCACCTTTCTCGTCGATGCATCCGGCCACGGAGCCTCCGCAAAAACCTGTTGGCGGACCACAGCGACTAATGCTAGTTTTCCGGAGGCCGTGCGAGAGAACGAGGAGGTGGTACCCGTGAACACAGTATCGACATGGGTGCTCCCCTCCGGGGTCACGGTCGGACGATAGGTCGTCCGGGAGCGCCGTTCCAGAGCACTCCCGAAAGGCACGACCATGCGATTCACTTCCGAACAGCGCCTCGACGACGGCGTCCTCGAACGCGAATTCACCCTCGGCGAGATCCCCGGCGTCCTGTGGACGCCTGGATCCGCACCTGCCCCGCTGATCCTCAGCGGCCACAACGGCGGCTTGCACAAGCGGGAACCCCGGCTGGTGGCCCGGGCCCGGCACTACGCGGCGGAGTACGGCTACGCGGTGGCCGCCATCGACGCCCCCGGGCACGGTGACCGGCCCCGTTCCGCCGTCGACGAGCAGGCCCGCGCCGACCTCCGCCGGGCGATGGAGGCCGGCGAGCCGGTCGACGAGATCGTCGACGCCTTCATCGTCCCGCTGGTCGAAAGGGCGGTCCCGGAATGGCGGACCACCCTGGACGCCCTCCTTTCGCTGCCCGAGATCGGCGGCCCGGTCGGGTACGCGGGGATGACCGCCATCGGCATTCGGCTGGCGGTGGTTGAGCCGCGCATCTCGGCCGCCGGTTTCTTCGCCGGGGGTTTCGTGCCCGGCACCCTGCGCGAGGAGGCCCGGCAGGTCACCATTCCGCTGCAGTTCCTGCTGCAGTGGGACGACGAAGGGATGGAACGGCAGCCGGTCCTGGACCTGTTCGACGCCTTCGGCACCAAGGAGAAGACGCTGCACGCCAATCTGGGCGGGCACGCCGGTACCCCGTGGTTCGAGGTGGACGACGGGGCCCGGTTCTTCGCCCGGCACCTGACGTGAGGCCGGGCCGTCAGGCCAGCAGCAGACGGTAGGCGGTGTCGGCCAGGATGCCGCTCATCGAGAGCAGGTCCCGGCCCTCCTCGATGCGGTGGCCAACGTCGACCTTCGCGACGTCGTCGGTCAGGACGCCGGACGCTGCGATACCAACAATCGCCGGCACCGCGCCCGACAACGCCGAACGTAGTCGCCCGCCAGCCCGACTGGCTCTGCCCGCTTGACGATGGATTAGCGGGACGGGTCGATCCATGCAGCGCGGCGGGCCCAGTTTTCGGCGGCGATCATGAGGACGTCGGTTGCCGGCTGTTTGATCTGGCCGTAGTCGTAGAGGTCGGCTGTGGTCTGCGCAAGCCGCTGCTTGAAGCTGCCCCAAGCGACGCGGGCGGGTTCGTCGGCGCGCAGGAAGTCGCGGAACAGCAGGTTGCGCCGTGCCGTGGCGCTGCCCGACTCTCGGACGTGGACGTTGGCGGCCCGCTCACCGATCGGAGGGGCGAACACGAGCTTGGGCCACTGCCGGCCGCCGGTGTTCTCGACCTGGTTCCAGGGCTCGGGTCGTCGGCGGAACCCGAGGTTGGTGCTGTGCCGCGAGGGGAACCTCCACCGGGCGGCCCCCGCACCCAGCGACCGAGCGAGGTTTCCGCAGCTCGGGCGTGACCTGCGGATTCCCGCAAGACCTGCCCGCGAAATTGCCCGGTGATGGGGGGTCAAACGCCACACTCTCGATCATGGGTGAACTCTTGGTCGGCTATGCAAGGTGCTCGACAGATTCCCAAGACCTCACCGTCCAGATCGACGGACTGACTCGCCTCGGAGTCGACCCGCAGCGGGTTTACGTTGACCACGGCCTCACGGGCACCACCCGGGCTCGTCCCGGCCTGCGGGAAGCACTGGCGGCCGTACGGGCCGGGGACACACTGGTGGTCACCAAACTCGATCGCCTGGCCAGGTCGGTGCCCGATGCCCGCGCGATCGCAGACGAGCTCACCGCGCGTGAAGTGAAGCTGAACATCGGCGGCTCGGTCCACGACCCGACGGACCCGATCGGAAGACTGCTGTTCACCGCGCTGTCCATGGTCGCCGAGTTCGAGGCCGACCTCGCCCGACTGAGGACCAGAGAAGGCATGGCCATCGCGAAAGCCAAGGGCCGACTGCGCGGCAAGAAACCCAAACTCAGCCCCTCCCAAGAAGAGCATCTCGTGGAGCTGCACCGCGCCGGACGGCACACCACCACCGAACTCGCCGAACTGTTCACGGTCGCTCGCTCCACCGTCTACCGCGCCATCCACCGCGCCAGAACCGACCGGAGTTAGCGCAGGTCAGGCAAATCCGTTGGAATTTCCCCAGGACTACCGCGAGGCCTTCCCGCAGTAGCCAGCTCCCGGATCGACCAGGGCAGCGGGGAGCACGGCCAGCCCGCAGAGGCGACGAGGCCCGCGTCGACGGCCGTCAGCAGGTGCGTCAAGTCGGTGCGCAGATCCACCATGTCCACAGTGCGTCGCTGGCAGTCTTCCCGACGCTTCTCTAGCCGGTGCTTTGACTCACACGTCAATTTTGGTCGGCTGGGATCGTTGTCTGACGGTCGACAGTCGAATAGGCGGGGCGGGGAGAGAATCGGACCGGGATCCGGTGGCAGCATGCATTTGCGCAGGTCACGTCCTTGCTGAGTTACGCATGTGGCCCTGCGCCCGTCATGCTTCAAGTCGCACAACACGCCATTACAGGCTCTGGCGCCGGATCCCGGTCCAAAACCCTCTATACCCCAAGGCGGGACCACGGCGCAGAAGGTAGCTGCTGGACGCACGGGCGAAGAAGAACCACTGAGAGCCCAGTGCCGACGTGGAGGAAGAGTTGGCGCCGCGGCTCCTCCTCAACGCCGCGTACAAGTACAACAGGGCGTACCGCAGCGACCAGCGGGTGTATCCGCTGGTCGAGGTCGGTCGCAGGTGCGGCGTCCGCCTCGTTCACATATAGTCTGCCCGGGCTGGGCCCGTCGGCATTTTGCTGGGTGCGACGGACCCAGCTCGTGGGTCTGCCTTCATCGCTGTGTGCCGGGGTGAGGAGGGATCGACCGGTGGCAACCGTGAAAGACCAATCTACTGACCGCGAGGACACGCCGGTCACCGATCACCCGACCACCCCATCCGAAACCACCGCACCGGCTGGTGACGAGTGGGTTGACAATCTCGCGTTGAGCGCTCCAGACCAGTTGCTCGCGGCCGCCCCGGCGCATCTGATCCTGGACCTGCAGCCGGTGAGCTTCCTGGGTTCTAGCGGGCTGAGCTGCCTGCTGCATGCCCGGGAACTCTCTGAGCAGACCACCGGGACACAGCTGCACCTCGCCGGCCTGGTCGCCCGGGTCGTGGCGCGACCGCTGCAGGTCACCGGATTGGCTGCACGGTTCGACACTTACCCCACCCTCACCGAGGCCCTGGCCGCGCTGGCCAGACGTGAGGAATCAGTACCCAGCAGGTGGACCTGCTGTCGGTGACCGGGCGGCTCGACGACAGGGGACTGACGGAGCTTCATCGAGAATTGCAGGCGCTGTTTGATACCTGGTACTCGTTATCTGGTAGTGGATCTGGCCAGGGTGACGAGCTGCGAAGGGCTAGTCCTGTCCTATCTCGTCTTCACCGGCGCCCCTCTTCACCGCCGCCCCTCGTAGCGGCGGTCTGTGGCCAGTATTGGAACTGTGGATGACGGGAGATCGGGTTAGCCGTCGTCCCGGTCCACGCGCCGGAGACGGGGATTGCCACCAGCGCCGCCGGGTGGAGGTCTGGATATCAGCGGCTCAAGGCTCCCCTGGCGACCTGGATTCGGTGTTCCTCCAGGCTGGCGCGTTGGCTCTCGGCGCGTTTCTCCAGCCGGGCCAGATCGGTAGTTGTCAGGGCTGGATGTGAGTCACTCACCGCGATCAGGGCACGCCACAGCGACGCCTTGCCTTCGATGCCCAGGGACAGCATCTCGAATTCCAGCAGGCACTTGAGGTCGGGGTCACCGGTCATCGCCTCGCTCAGTTTGAGCCTGCTCGCCTTCTCCGTGATCCAGCTGGCGGCCTGCTTGATCTTGCTCTGGGCTATTCCCAACCGGTCCATCAGCTCTTCCAACGACGTCTTGTCCTGGTCGATGTCGCGGGCCAGTTCGGCGAGGAAAGGCCCGAACGAGGTGTCCGCGTACTCATTTTTGATCTTATTCGCAAGCTCGGTGCCGGTAATTGCACCAGCCAGATGGTCATTGAGGTAGGTTTCCAGTCCCTCGACCGACGCCATGGCGGGTCTCCTTTTCCGGGTGCAGGTATTCCGGACCCTAGCGCGGGTCGACAGTGGCGATGAGATCCTCGCGGGTCATGGTGGAGCGGCCGGGGATCTGCTGATCTCGGGCCCGCTGCCGCAGTTCCTCGGTGGTCAACTCGGCCGCGTCGGCCGACGTCGGTGCGCCGCGCTGCGCCTTCATCGCCTCGGACCGCGTCCCCCAATCCTCGCGTGTGGCGGTGTCGGTGGCCGATCGCACCGGCGGGAACAACTCGGTTTCCTCTTCCTGCGCGTGGTGCTCGACGTTCTCGATGAGCACGGTCACCTTTGCCACCCACTCAGCATCGCCCGGCGCCAGCGCGCGGGCCTCCGCGATCAGCACGTCGACGAGGTGGTGTTCCTGCACGCCCTCGTCAACCATCTCGGCCAGCTCGTCGCTGAGGTCATGCACCGCCGGGTAGAAGATCTCCTCCTCGATGGCGGTATGCACCTCCAACTCGCCGAATATCTTGCCGGCGAGCTCACCCATGGCAGGGGTGTCCTCGTCCTCGTGCGCCTGCCGGAAGCGGGCAAACAGCCCCCGCACCCGGTTGTGATCAGCGATCAGCAGATCAAGACCATCCATCGTTCCCCCAGCACTCATCGCAATGGCGCGACAGCGCAGCAGATCACCGCCGTCGCATCCCACAGCATATTCACCTCGCGCCGTAATCACCCATGCAACTACGGCGGAGTCGAAGCGCTGGGTCCATGGTTTCTGGGCCCAGTGGCACGGCGCGGTCTGGGGCCGCTACCACAGACGGCGCCGGAGATGTGTGCTTCACCCTTGGCGACCAGTTGACACCCGCAGCCGCCTACGCCCGTGTTTGCCGCCCGCACGGGGCGGGTGGCCAATAGTTAGGCATCGGCCCAGGCACGTCAGATGCCGGGCCCCGGCAGGTTTCGCAAGCCCAGCGCGAGGGCGTCTCCGCCACGGACACCACCGCAGCGACCCCCCTGGGTGCTGGAGAATCCCTTGACAAGCAGGGCAACGAGCGAATGGTCCACAAGTCAGCGGCAGCGCACGAGTCGGATCAAAAGGATGCCGGAGTAGGTGGCCGCACCAAGAACACTGATCCAGCAAGCCCAGAAGTGCTCACCGGCGACCACGGCGACTGACCTATCTCACAGCTCAGCGGTGCCCCGTCCACCCGAGGCGGGCACCGCTCTGTATGTACTTAGCCGGCTCAGCGTTCCACGGGAACGCTGACGCGCAGCTACCCGGCGGCCTGGTCGTCTCGCCGACCTGGCAGGCACCGGATGGCGGCCCACCTTCCTGATCAACATGCCGGGCCCTGCTGGTCGCCGCGTGGCGTTGCCTGCACACCGACGCTCCGCGGCTCGCCTGGATTGGGTGGCGGTGGTCATGTTGTGCCGCTCGCTGGTCTAGGCGGGCAGGAGCTCCGCTCACGGGCTCGGGTCCGGTGACGGCCTCGGCGGCGGTGTGGTCGGCTCGTTAAGGGCGGCGTGGCCGCGCACGACGTGCGCCAGCGTGATCGGTTCGGTGTGGGGGGACGCGTAGCCAATGCCGCGCCGATTGTGTGTGCAGGGGCCGACGGAGGGATCACACACCAGCTGCAGGCCCCGTCCGGCGAGCAGTACGCGGGCCAGCGCCTCCGGCGGCTCTGGTTGTGCGATAGGGATGCCCGAGGTGATCCAGTCGGTGATCGTCCCGGGTGTCGAGCCGTCGTCGAGGTCCCGAAGTTCCAGGGTCCAAAAGGCTCCCACCGAGCGGCACCACACCGCGGCGAGCACCCCCGCGGCCGGCCTGTTTGAGGTTGGTCGCTCGGGGACCCGCCGCTGACTGGGTACCGTGGCGGCTCGTGGTGTGGTGGTGGTCATCGCGCGCCCTGGTCGGCAATCGAAACCCATCGCTGCTGCTGGACTGGCTGGATGCTCAGGGTGGCGTCGAGCCCAGTGATCGCCAGGATGCGGCGGGCGGTGCGGGTGGGTCCGGTGAGCACGAGCCGGCCACCGACCGCGTGCAGGGCCTGGTCGGTGCGCAGGAACACGCTTAGTCCGGCGGCGCTGAGGAACTCCAACCCGGATAGGTCCAGGGTGATCTGGCGGTGGCCGTCACGGCGCAGCCGGTCCAGGAGCCGTTCCAGGCGGGGGCCGGTAAGCAGGTCCAGTTCACCGCGCAGCGCCACGCAGCCGGTGTCGGCGCAGACCACGACATCAAAGCCCGCCGACCGGCCGCCGCCCGCGTGGTCGATTGCTTGACACATCCGCGCGCCTTCCCGGGGATCCTGGGGAAGCCAGGCCGCGGGGTGCGCTGTTGTCGCTGACCACCGCTAGCCGGGCATGCTCATTCCACGGCTGACGGTCTAACCAGCTCGGAGCGTACCCGCCGCGGGAGGATCTCGGGAGTCTGCAACCGAGGGAAACGCTCAGGACACCGGGTGCGGCTCGGTTGCGGGTTCGCCACGGCTGATGGTCTCGACCAACTCCGTGGCCACTATCCGCAACTTGATGTTGCGACGCTGGGAGATGGTGCGCAACGCGGCGAAGGCCTGCGCTGCGGTGCCGCGCTGTTGGGCCATCACGATCCCGATGGCCTGATCGATGACCGATCGAGACGACAGCGCTATCCGCAGGTGATCGGACAGGGTCACCTCGTCGTAGTGACGCAACGCCGCGGTCACCGCGATCGCCGCCTGCCCAGCCAACAGCCCCAACGACTGCCGATCCACCGCGCGAAAGGCGTTCACGTGGCGGGCATAGACGTTGAGCACCCCAACCGGTTTGCCGTCGACGATCAGCGGCACGGAGTGCACGGCCAGGATCCCGTGGCTCATCGCGGTGCTGGGGTAGTCCGCCCAGCGCGATTCGGCGCCCAGGTCCGGGGCGTTGACGACCTCCCCGGTGGCCAGCGCCTGCAGGCACGGGCCGTCGCCGAGTTCGTATTGCTGTTCGTCGAGTTGGTTGGCCAGCTCGTCGGCCGCGGCCACGGTGAACACCCGATCCTGCTGGGCCAGGGTGATCCCGCAGGTCGCCGCCGGGTCCACGGTGCGCACCGTCAGCTCCGCCACCCCCTGCAACAACTCGGTGAACGACTCGGTGGACAACAACAACCCCGCCAGCTCCGACAGCGCAGGATTGAGCAAAGGAGAAATTCCGTCGGGCATCTGCGTGCACCTGACCGCCGGCGCAGACCATCCGCTCGGCGCGATAGCTCGTCCGCCAAGAACGGCGTAGCAGCAAGGCCCACAACGCGGAAACGCCCTCAGTACCCGCCAGTCTGACACACCACACACGCAACGGACCGGTCCGAGCCACGGCGAGGTGTACCCCAGCCACCGGTGGGGCATCCTTAGTTTATCGATCCCACGCAAGCAGATCACGCGCGGCGGCTCGATGCTCCAGACCATCTGGTCACCATCGAGCCCGACTCAGTACGCCATCATCCCGGACCGCGACCAGGGTCGGCCGTGCAGCTGGAGGTGCCCGCCCTCGCCCCGGAAATCGCCCCGGTCCGTCGCACGGTCGCCGCGTGGGCCACCGGGCTCGGACTGGACCCGGACACCGTGGACGACCTCGCCCTAGCCACCTACGAGGCACTGGCCAACGCCGTCGACCACGCCTACCCCACCCGCCCCGGCACGGTGCGGGTGACCGCGACCTGCACCGACGACGACGTGATCGTCGTGGTGGGTGATCAGGGACGTTGACGCACCCCACCGGCACCGGGCGACCGCGGCCGGGGCCTGGTGCTCATCGGCCACCTCACCCACCACCTCGACATCCACCACGACACCAGCGGCACCACCGTGACCATGACCTGGCGCCGCCCCTGACCCCCGGCCACACACGCCCTCCGGCGGGCCGCCATGGCGGCCCACCGGCCTCAACAGCCTTTGGTGCCGAGATTATGGTCCACCGACCCTGTGATCACCTCATGCCGTCGGCACCGCCGACCGCGATGACCATACGATTGGTTGATCGACTGTCGAACAACCGGCCGTGGATCTTCGCGGCCGGCCCCACCCGCCACCGCTCCAGCTCCGACACCCGAGCACCTGGCGCCACCACCAGCAAGGCGTCCAGCTCCAGGCGCTGCCGCTCGGTCAGCGCCGCGTACACCGTCTCCCACAGTCGCTGCGTCGCCGCGTCCCGCTCCCGGGCCAACCGCGACACCCCCGGCAGCAGCACATCCCGCTCCCGCAACCAACGTGCTCCGCTACACCCCGTAGCGGAGCACGTTGGTCTCCCGGCGCTCGAAACCGACCGACTCGTAGAGACGAAGGGCTGATTCTCGCGACGGCCGCGAGGTTAGATCGAGTGTTCGAAGGCCTCGCTCGCGGGCAGGGCCGGTCATCGTTTGGAGGAGCTGTCGGGCAATCCCGTGCCCGACAGCTCGTCGTCGACCACGATGTCCTCGACATGACCGCGAAGCCCCGAAGGTAGGGGGAACGTCACGAAAGTGGCCATACCGACGATCTGTCCTCCACTGCGGGCGACAAGGAGGTCCGTCGCGTCGTGATTGATGATCTCGTGGATGCGATCAACCTCGAAGGTCGCCGTGGCGGACAGCTGTGCGAGCAGCCGAGCAAGCGCCGCCGCATCCTGCGCCGTGACTGCTTCGAGCGTTCTGATCGAGATGGCATGGTCCACATCGCGAACCTATTGCCTACCCGTAGCCGATCGAGAAGTGGAGCGAGGCGCCCGTCGTGACGTCAGCGCCAGATGTCCACGGCGGGTACTCACCGCCGGGGTCACTCCGAGCCTGCACATCGACTACAAACACACCGGCATCAAGCAGTACCACAAGCAAGGACCAGCACTCCGGACCGAGACGACCATCAACGACACCCGCGACTTCGGTATCGGGAAACGGCTGACCAGTCTGCCCGCTCTGCGGGAGATCGGCATCTCCGCCAACCGGCGCCTACTCGGCGTCCAACGACTCAGCCATAATCCCATCCGCGCCGCGGAAGCCTTCACCGCGATCAACGACCCCCTGATCACCCACACCGGCACCCGGATCCCCGGGCTGCGCTTCACCGATCGACGCGTCCACGCGCTGCTCCAGACCCTGCTGGTCTTCCGGCTGCTGCCCCACGGCTTCGCCAACCGCGACCTGCGCGCCCTACTCGCGCCACTGCTGGGCCTGACGCCCGGCAACCATCACCGCAGGACAGATGAGCTACGACCTGCGCCGCCTCCGCGCCCACGGGTTAATCACCCGCGTCCCGGGCAGCCACCGTTACCGGGTCACCGACACCGGACTGCACCACGCGATGGGTTCCTCGCTGGGTGGCGCTCCATCGGGGTCGAGGTTGGCGATCAGTCGACGCGCGATGACCCGCAGCCGACGGGGTCGAAGTCGCGGGCGGACAGATGAAGCATCGCTGCCACCAGACCCGCGGTGGTGCCGAAACCCTCCCGGACGGCGATACCGCGCCCTTCCGCCTCGGCAACCACGTCGAGCATGACGGACTGCGTGGCTCGGGACAGTGCCTCGATGTCTCGGAGCGTTTCGGTTACTCCCTTGTCGTCCAGACCGCTCAGCGTGGTGCGCAGGTCATCGAGGCCGCGCGACATCGTCGCCACGGGATCGCGCACTGCTACGGTCACGCCCCGATTCTCGCATCGACCACTGACAGTTTCGGGTTCCTCAGCTGCCGGGACGAGGTGGGCGGTATGCCCCACTGCGCGGGGGTGACCTGCACGCCGCGGAGGCGGACGCGAGATACTGCGCGCTTCCCAGCCCAGTGAAGACTCTGAGGTGTGTGAGTACACGTGTGCGGCGTGCTTGGACTGATCTGTCCCACCGAGGCCGACGCGGATGCCGCGCGGGACGCCGTCGCGGCGGCACTGCGTTGCCAGCGCCACCGCGGCCCCGACGAGACCGATACCTGGGCCGAAGCTGAGGTCGTCTACGGCTTCAACCGGCTCGGGTTCATCGACCTGGAGCACTCCCACCAGCCGCTGGTGTGGGGGCCGCCCGAGGCGCCGACGCGCTACACGCTGAACTTCAACGGCGAAATCTACAACTACCTCGAGCTGCGGGCCGAGCTCACTGGGAAGTTCGGCGCGAAGTTCAACACCGACGGCGACGGTGAGGCGGTCGTCGCTGCCTATCACCACTTCGGCGCGGAGTCGGTCAAGAGGCTGCGAGGCATGTTCGCCTTCATGATCTGGGACGCGCAGGAGAAGGTCGTGTTCGGCGCGCGTGACCCGTTCGGCATCAAGCCCCTGTTCTACTCGTGCGGGCCGGGCGGCGTGGCGTTCTCGAGCGAGAAGAAGAGCTTGCTGGAGCTGTCCGGCACTCTGGGCGTCCCTGAGGAGCTGGACCGGACCGCGTTACAGCACTACCTGGTGCTGCAGTATGTGCCGGAGCCCGAGTCGCTGCACACCGGGATCCGCCGCGTCGAGTCCGGCACCTCATTCCGGGTCGTCCCAGGTGGGCAGGTTGAGTTCACTCGGTACTTCCACCCGCAGTTCATCGCAAAACCGGTCGACGGCGAGGCCGAGGCGGAGGCGCTGTACGAGCGCATCGCCGACGTCCTGCGCGATTCGGTGTCCAAGCATATGATCTCCGACCCGGACGTCACGGTCGGCGCGTTCCTCTCCGGCGGCATCGACTCCACGGCGACCGCGGCGCTGGCCAAAGAGTGCAACCCGAACCTCATCGCGTTCACCACCGGGTTCGAGCGCGACGGCTACTCCGAGGTCGACGTCGCCGCCGAGTCGGCCGCCGCGATCGGTGTCAAGCACGTGATCCGCACTGTGTCGGCGGACGAGATGATGGAGGCGCTGCCGCTCATCGTCTGGTACCTCGACGATCCGGTGGCCGACCCGGCGCTGGTGCCGCTGTGGTTCATCGCGCGGGAGGCACGTAAACACGTCAAGGCCGTCCTGTCCGGTGAGGGCGCGGACGAACTGTTCGGCGGCTACACAATCTACAACGAGCCGATCTCGCTGGCGGCGTTCGAGAAGGTCCCCGGCAGCGTGCGCAAGGTGATGGGGAAGGTCTCCACGAAGATCCCCGAGGGGGTCCGCGGCAAGGACCTGCTGCGGCGCGGCGCGCTGACCCTGGAGCAGCGCTACTACGGCAACGCCCGCAACTTCCGTGATGAGCAGCTGCGCGCGGTGCTGAAGACCTACTCCGAGGAAGTCGGCTTCGTGGACGTCACCGCGCCCTGGTACGACGTCTCGCGCGGCTGGGACCCGGTCGCCCGGATGCAGCACGTGGACCTCTACACCTGGCTGCGCGGCGACATCCTGGTCAAGGCGGACAAGGTGACCATGGCGAACTCGTTGGAGTTGCGGGTGCCGTTCCTGGACGCCGAGGTGTTCCAGGTCGCCGCGAGCATCCCGCTTGACCAGAAGCTCGCCGGCGACACGACGAAGTACGCGCTGCGAAAGGCGCTGACCAAGATCATCCCGGCGCACGTGCTGAACCGGCGCAAGCTCGGCTTTCCGGTGCCGATCCGGCCGTGGCTGCGCCACGAGATGTACGACTGGGCGCGCGGCATCATCGCCGACTCGAAGACCGAGGAACTACTCGACAAGAACGCGGTGCTGGCCCTGCTCGAAGAGCACAGGGAGAGCAGGATGGACCGCAGCCGCCAGATATGGGCCCTGCTGGTGTTCATGCTGTGGCACGGCATCTTCGTCGAGCACCGGATCAAACCGGAGATCCCCGAGCCGGTCTACCCGGTCAAGCTCTGATGCGCCACGAGCCAGCTCACACACTCGTGCAGCAGTCAGTCTCGACGCTTCGGCAGCCTCTGCGTCCGGTGACAACGCCCGAGCGGCGCGCGGTGCTCGGGCGTTGTCACCGAGCGCGTACTGGCGCTTGGACCTGGACGCTTGCGGGTTGGAATCGATGGCCTGACCGCCGCAGGAAAGACCAGCTTCGGCCACCAACTCGCTGACCGAACGGCATCGTCCAGCGCCGGGTGGTGGTGACGTTGGATGCCACGATGAACACCGCGATAATGCTCACGCGTGCCGAGGCCGTCGAGGTGGCGCGGGCGATGCTGGCGGCTGCCAAGTGACCGCCGATGCGGGGGATCTGCTGGCGTGGATCGTGCTCAGCCGCGTGAACGACGGTGGCGTGACCCGGCAGCACGGTGGATACTTCGATCGCGGCGAACCCGCACCGGATTATTTGTCTGGGTCGTTCGCCCGGCTCACCGACACCGGGTCGCTGGGCGTTGGCCGACCCTGGCCAGCATGCAGATCAGCACGTGGGCGCGGACCCGGTCGGACAGGTAGTGGTGGATCGGACGCAGGTCCAGATCGGCGGTCTTGAGGCTGCGGAAGTCGCGTTCGACGCGGGCGAGGTTTTTGTAGCGCCCCGGTGTCGGGGTCAGTGAAGGCTTTTGCACGGGTATCCCACACCGGCAGTCGCTGTCCGCTGTAAAGGAGCTGGTCATGGGCCGGCCACCACACTTGGTGGTACGTCGCGGCGGTGATGGCCCGTAGCTCGGTACGGGGGATGGCCCCGCGGATGCGCGGGGCGCGTGTCGGCCTACTTGATTCCGACGACCATCGAGTCGGGCCCAACGAGATGCTCGACGTAGCTTTCGCGAAAGCCCGTCTCCTGCATCCAGGCACGGCAATCTGCGCCCGTGTAGTCGAACCCCCCGGGCGTCTCGATCAGCATGTTGAGGCTCATCAGCAGGCCGAACGCGTTGCTGCGCCGCTCGTCGTCGATGATCGCATCGTAAACGATCAGCGCTCCGCCCTGGGGCAGGGCATCGTAGGCTTTCTGCAGCAACAGGCGTTTCTCGTCGACGTCCCAGTCATGCAGGATGTGCCCCATCACGAGCACATCCGCCTTGGGCAGTGGGTCGGTGAAGAAGTCGCCGGCGCTGAAGCTCAGCCGCTCGCCGAGCCCGAAGCCCGCAACGTAGGTATCGAAGATCGGCCCGAGCTCGGGCAGGTCGAAACCGCCACCGGTGATGTGCTCGTGCACCAGGGCGACCTGAACCGACACGGCACCTTCGGCGCAGCCGATGTCGATCACGCTGCTGTGATCCTGCCAAGGAAACTTGGCCGCGATCGCCCGCGCTGCGTCTGCGCTGATCCCGGTCATCGCGCGGGCGAATTGTGCCAGCCTCACCGGGTCGGCGTAGAGAACCTCGAAGATCTTCTCGCCGCTCTTCGCCTCGTTTTGTAGGAGTCCGGTTCGCAGACCCTCTGTCAGAGATCCCCAAAAGCCGTAGAGACGTGCGTTCGCCATCTCCAAGACGCCACCTATGTAGGAGGGCTTGGCCCGGTCGAGGAACAATTCGGTCGCGGGCGTGTTGGCATAACGGCCATCCTCGCGATCAAGCATGCCCAACGCGACCAGCGCGTCGAAGAAGTCCGTCGCGCTCCGCGGGTGCAGACCCAAGCCCTCGCGCAGCGCCTCGCCATCGAGTGCGCCCACGCTCGCCAGCTCCGAGAAGACCCCCAGCTCGACGGCGCTCAGTAACGTCTTCGAGCCCCAGAACGCCATGCCCAGCTGCATAATCGCGGCGGGCGTGACTGGTGTCCCCTGCTCTACCGCTGAGGGCTGTACTTCGGTCACAACTTCATCCCGTCGCCCAGGAACAGATCTACTACCTACCCTACGACGGCCATGGCGGTCCGAACAGTACCAACAGAGGCCCGGAGTTGTTACGACGAAGGTCGACGCATGTTGTTACTGGTGCTGGTGCTGGCTCGCCGAGCCGATGCCGCAGCAGCGATCGGGACAGCGTTGGCGTGAGGGCCCCTCACCGATGTCCCCGATCAGCTGGGCGCGGGCCGCGGCGCGCTGATCACCCGGCTCAACCAGCCCGCCCATCCGGATCAGCTGGTCCAAGGTCAGATTCGCGACGGTGACATCGAGCTGGCGCCATTCCTCACCGCGCGGGTGCTCGGCGAGTAACCGGGCGCCTAGATCATCGCGACTACCCACACCGGGCCCCGAGCTCGACATGCGCGTCATATCATTCACCCGGCCCTACCCAGCCCCAGCGTTACCCATCCCAGCCGGTCATCCACCGGGTCAGGCCGCCCTAACCACGTCGAGGTGACGTCCCGGCCCTGGTCCTCTGACGCTCGGCGGGGGTGAACAGCGTGATGAGCCCCTTGAGGGCTCGTTCAGCTTCGGTGCCGAAGGGAGTGTCGGTGACCAGGTAGGTCCAGGTAGAGGTGGGCCGTTTGATCGTCCTGGCTAAGTCGAGGACCCCGCCTTCGAGATTCATCGTGTTGAAGGTGGCTTGGGTGTCGCATTCGACGTCGGCGGTGAAAGTGCGGATGGCCCGCATCGCTTCTTGATGGAACTCGTCTAAGGGCGAAAGGGCGGTGAGCCCTCTGGCAAGCCCTCGTAGGTGAATCCCTTCACGGAGTTCGGCGAGAAATGCGACGTGTTGGCTCCACCGCCGATCCAGGTGGTAAAGCCATATCTGGCGGGCGGCCTGGTCGACGCTTTCCCGGCCGAGGGCCGCGACCAGGGTGGTGTAGCGGTCGGGGCATCGGTGGGCGAGATCGTCCGACGCTAACCGCGTGCGCAGAATCTGCTCGCGGTGATGCAGGACGCGGTCGCGTTGCTGATCGATGAGATGGTGGTAGTGCCAAGTGGTGCGGTGGATTTTCAGGTTGACCGCTTGCGCGATACGTTGGGCTTGATCGACGGCCGCGGCAGCGCGTGGATCTTCGGCCGACGTGAGGACGCCGTGCCGGGTGAGGATCTCGTCGTCGATACTGGTGAAGAACTCACTGCTGCCCGGGTCGCCCTGCCGTCCGGCCCGTCCGCGGAGTTGGTCGTCGAGCCGGCTGCTGTCGTGACGTCCGTACCCCAGCACATAAAGGCCGCCCAACGGCCCGGTGTCCACCAGTCGAATGTCGGTGCCTCGGCCAGCCATCTGGGTGGAGACCGTGATTCGCCCGATCTCTCCCGCCCGGGCGATGATGGCGGCTTCCTCAGCGTCGTTTCGTGCGTTGAGTACCGCCGGATCCAATCCCACTTCTTGCAGAGCGGTGGCGAGCTCGTCGGAGGCTGCCACGCTTTGGGTACCGATCAGAATCGGTCGTCCGGTGGCGTGGACCATACGAATCCGCGCCACGGCCGCGTGACGACGCCGTTGCGCGGTGGTGTAGATCCGGTCCGGTGCGTCAATGCGGATGCACGGATCGTGCCGCGGCACGACCATGACCTCGAGCTGGTGGAATTCCCGCAGTTCGTCGGCGACCGCGACCGCGGTGCCGGTCATGCCGGCAACCAGCTGGTAACGGCGGACGAGATTGCCAATCGTGATCGAGTCGAGAACTTCCCCGGTAGGACTCGGCGGCACCCCTTCCTTAGCCTCGACAGCGGCCTGTATTCCATCTGGCCAACGCTGCAGCGCCGCCACCCGCCCGCGTGATGGGTTGATCAGAGCAACGGCGTCGTCGCGCACGAGGTAGTCCACGTCGCGGCTCAGCAGCACCAGTGCGTGCAGGGCGACATTGACTCCCGCGAGTGTCTCAGCGTGGGCTGCGGTGTACAGGTTGATTCCGCCTAATGCGGCTTCCACCACCGTCGTGCCGTGATCGGTCAACGCCACGTTGCGCCGCTCGGCATCGACCTGGTAGTCCCGGCCTGGACGCAGCGTCCGTACTAGGTCCATCATGATCGGGTCGATGTCCTCGGCGGGCATCGCGCCGGCTAACACCAGCGGCACTCGGGCTTCATCGATGACGACCGAGTCGATCTCATCGATTATCACCACATCCAGCTCGGGCCCGACACGGTCCGCGACATCGGTGACCAACCGATCGCGTAGCACGTCGAAACCGATCTCGCTGACTGCGCCGTAAACCACCTGAGCCGCGTACGTCTCGCGGCGCCGCCGTGATGAATGCGACTGCTGCACGCAGTCCACCGACACCCCCAACAGCGCATATACCGGATGCATCCACTCACGGTCACGTTGCGCCAGATAGTCATTAACCGATAGGACGTGCACCTGACGTCCCTGGGCGGCGAAACCGGCGGCCGCGATCGCGCCACACAGCGTTTTGCCCTCCCCTGTGGCCATGTCGAGTACGTGACCGGCCATCAGCCCCAGCACACCCAGCAACTGCTCGTCGAACAACCGCAGACCCAGTGGCCGCCGGACGGCTTCCCGACCCGCAGCGCAGAATTCGGCCAGCCGATCGTGGGAGCGCTCCGGCCCGTGCTGAACGAACATCGCTCGCACCGATTCGGCCAGCTCAGCATCGGTGACTCGCCGGTACCGTTGCTCCCAGGCACCCGCACCGTCGACGACCGGCTGGAATTGGCGTAGGGCCACCGATCCAGGACGCTGCAGAAACCGTCGTATGCCGTCCCGGATCGCAGCAAGCACCACCGCCGCACCGTACCAACGCCGGCGGCTTGTCGGTTTCTCACACCACCTCCGGCAGGGGTGACGCCCCGCCGGAGGGCTTGGCCAGGAGCAAGCCGCGTCAACCCATGACCTACGTACTCGGTTTCGGGAATCTCGTAGGTATCCGCCCGAATTCCGTCACCTTTCGCCTCTGACTAAGTAGCAACCGAAAAGTCAGCAGTAGGTAAGGGTGTGCAAAGTTAGGGAGCGACGCATGTTGTCATACATCCTTCTCCCGGCCATGGTGGAGATAAGCCGAAGCGACACTGCCGTCGATGAAGCGCTCTGTTCCCGGCCCACTGGGCCCCCTAGAGGAGGATCTTATGCCCGGCACACTGAGCTTTGCTGAAATGGACGGCCAGCACGTGGAGCTGCTCCCGGCCCGTACCATCCTGTCCCTGGTCAGCACCGGCGGTCATGGCGGCGGTAGCCAAGGCGACGGTGGTCATGGTGGCGAGAGCGAAGGTGCCGAGAGCGAAGGCGGCCACGGGGGCATCGGTGGTTCCGGCGGTGCAGGCGGCGCCGGTATAGGCGGCCTCGGCGCCAATCTCTGACATCGACTTGTTCGATGACCAGGACAGCACCGATGATCTCGTCGCAAGGCTGTCCGAATCTCCTTGCCCTCGATCCGCCTGACCGGGAGCCTGGCGTCCGTGGGGCTCACACTGACCGGGATCAACAGGTATCCGATCAAGTCCTGCCGTGGCCACGGCTTGACCCACGTCGTGGTCGAGCCGTGGGGGCTGGCGGGTGATCGGCGGTGGATGCTCGTCGATGACGAAGGCCGCGTGGTGACGGCTCGGGAATACCCGCAGGTGGTGCTGGTCACCCCGGAGTTCGACGTCGACGGATTGCTGGTGCGGGCGCCGGACGTCGACCCGCTGCTGGTCGGCACGCCGGACGCGTCGGTGGTCACCGACGTCCGGGTCTTCTCCAGTGAGCTGGCAGCCGCGCCCGCATCGGAGGAGGCGCACGCCTGGTTCAGCAAGGTGGTCGGCAAGCCGGTTTGGTTGGTGTACCTCACCGACCCCGCGCAGCGCCGGCCGAACGCCGCGTACAGCCGCGAGCAGGATCGAGTGTCCTTCGCCGACGGCTACCCGATTTTGCTTGCTACCGAGGGATCGCTGGCCGCGCTGAACGATCTCATCGCCGCGGGACCGCGGCCGGAGGAGGGGCCGGTGCCGATGACACGGTTTCGCCCCAATCTGGTCGTCGCCGGCGCACCTGCCTGGGATGAGGACGGCTGGCGGGTGCTGCGGATCGGAGCCGCGAGCTTCCGCGCGGTGAAAGCCTGCGACCGCTGCGTGTTCACCACGATCGACCCCGGGACGGCGCGCAAGGGCAAGGAGCCGCTTGCGACGCTGGCTCGTCATCGGCGGTGGGACGGCAAGACCTGGTTCGCGATCAACCTCATCCCAGATTCCCCCGGTGCCACCGTGCACGTCGGCGACCGTGTCGAGGTCGTCGAGCAGGTTCAAGCCAACGGGCCGCTGCGCTAACGCCCACATCGGCTGTCCGTAGAAGTCAGCATGCTGAGGCTGACCGCAAGACATCTCGCAGCCGTTCGGCCGATACCACTTCCATCCAGTCTCCTCGACGTCAGTACAAAGTGTGGGGATCGACCAGGTTGTGCAAAGGGAGACCGTCGAGGTAACGGCTGAGGTTACCGACGAACTGTTCCACGATCCGCTCGTTTTCGTGTATCGACAGCGCGGCGGTGTGCGGGCTGAGTAGCACGTTGGGCAGGGTCCACAGCGGGCTGTCCGCCGGGAGCGGCTCGGTGGCGAACACTTCCAGCGCGGCCCCCGCTATCCGCCCGGCGGTCAGTGCCTCGACCAGCGCGGCCTCGTCCACCGTGGTGCCCCGGCCGACGTTGATTACCGCAGCGTGCGAAGGCAGCATCTCGATCAGCGTCCGGTCGAACAGCCCCTCGGTCGCGGGAGTTCCGGGAAGGCACAGCACCACCGCGTCCGCTCGCCCGACCAGCTCCGGTAGGTAGGCGGTCGCATGCAGCTCGTCGACGTCGTCGTCACCTTCGCCGGCCGTCGCGTGGTTTCGGACGCCGATCGTTCGCATGCCCAGCCCGCGGGCCAGCCGGGCGACCTCCCGGCCGATCCCGCCCAGCCCGATGATCAGCAGGGCGCCACCGCGCAGCTCGCGGACCGGATAGTGGTGCCAGCGGCGGGCGGCTTTGTCCGCCGCGAGTCGAGGCAGTCCCTTGGTCACGGCGAGCAGCCCGAACATCGCCCACTCGGCAAGCTGTACCGCATGCACGCCCCGAGCTTTGGTGATCACCACCCGGCGTAGCTCCGCGGCGGTGAGCTCGGCATGACGCAACAGCTCGCCAGCCCCGGCGGCGGTGCCCTGCACCCAGCGCAGCCGCGGGCAGCTACGGACTACGCCAGCCAATGCGGCGGGCGTCTCGCCCGGAACGCCGAAGTGCACGTCAGCGCCGGCGAGTATTGCGGTGAACTGCTCCTCGCCGGCAGCGCTGCGGTGGAAGTCCGGATCGCCCGCGTGATCGTTGGGGTATCTCGCCGGTGGAAGCAGGTCTGGCTGGTAGTGCACCCGGGCGGTCGGCTGCGCCGCGCGGATGACGTCGACGAGCTCGGCCTGCAGCGGTGTCGCGATGGCGATCTCAACGGCTGGGTCCTTCGACATGACGGTCCTACTCCTGCTCTGTGGCGTCTGCGAGGCTCTCATCACGATGGCCGATGAATTACCGGAACTGATCCTCGCTGATGCGGCCGCATGGCGTACATGGCTAGCTGAGCATTGCGGAAGTTCGCCCGGTGTGTGGCTGGTGCTGGCCAAGAAAGGCACGGTTGCACCGACCAGCCTCAGCTACGAGCAAGCGCTCGAGGAGGCGCTCTGCCATGGCTGGATCGATGGCCAGGCGCAGCGCCGGGACCAGACCACTTACCGGCAACGCTTCACACCCCGACGGGCCGGTAGTCCGTGGTCGGCGCGCAACGTGGGAATCGTCACCGGCTTGGTCGCCGCGGGCCGGATGCATCCGGCGGGCGTGGCCGAAGCCGATCGCGCGAAGACCGACGGACGCTGGGACGCGGCCTATGCCGGTCCAGCCAGCATCGAGGTGCCGGCCGATCTGGCCGCCGCGTTGTCCGCCGAACCCCGAGCGCAGGCGATGTTCGACATCCTCACGAGCCAGAATCGCTACGCAGTCCTCTACCGGATCGGCAACGCCAAACGCCTCGACACCCGAGCCCGTCGCATCGCCCAGTTCGTCGCCATGCTTGCTCGAGGCGAGACGGTCTACCCGCAGAAGCGCACACTGAGCGACTGACCCCTGCGGCCCGCGGTGCAAGCCAGCAGCCCCGGTATCGGTGCTCAACCTGCTGGGCCAGACACAGATCATCGTTCGTGGCACACCACAAACCGCGATCACGCGCTTTCGCTTGACCGAGGATCCGGCGTCCCGTGAGAGACTGCGAAGATGATCGCCGGACTGCTATTGGCGGCCGGGGCCGGGCGACGCTATGGCATGCCCAAGGCTCTGGTCGACAGTGGTGCCTGGTTGCGCCGGGCGGTGGCCACCCTGACTGACGGCGGATGCGACTCGGTGCTCGTCGTGGTCGGCGCGCAGGCCGACCGGGTCCTCCCGTTGGTTCCGGAGACCGCCGCCACGGTGCTGGCCGCGGACTGGGCGCAGGGCATGGGGGCCTCGCTCCGCACTGGCCTGGCCGAGCTGATCCGCAGCGCGGCCCCGCAGGTGCAGGCGGCGCTGGTGCACCTGGTCGACCTACCCGACGTCGACGCCTCAGTGGTCCGCAGGCTCGCCGCACTGGCTGGTCCCGCAGTGGTAGCCCGGGCGGGCTTCGAGACCCAACCCGGCCATCCGGTCCTGCTCGGTAGGCAGCACTGGGCCGACGTCGTCGCGTCGGCGCAGGGTGACCGGGGGGCCCGGGATTGGCTGGCGCAACGCCACGACCTGATCGTGGTGGACTGCTCCGATCTGGCCAGCGGGATCGACGTGGACACCCCTGGCTCTGCCTCGCCAGAAGCCTTGAGGGAATAGCTCGCCAGAAGCCTTGAGGGAATAGATAGTGGCGCTGTCGCGTCATGGATTGTGGGTGAACCGGCACGCGGGCCGGCCCGAATACTCTCTAACTGGGATACACCTGTGGTCATCCGGAAGGTCAGCGCGAGGAGGGTTTGCGGTGCGTGAGGTGCTCGACGAACTGGTGGCGGAGTGGCGCCAGGGCAAATCGACCGCAGTGGGCACAGTGGTGTCCACCTATCGCTCGGCGCCGCGCCCTGCCGGAGCGTCGATGCTGGTGACCTCCGATGAGCGGGCTGTCGGCAGCGTCTCCGGTGGATGTGTGGAGGGCGCGGTCTTCGAGCTGGGCCAGCAGGTGCTCGCCAACGACGCCCCTGTCCTGCAGCGCTACGGCGTCTCCGACGACGCCGCCTTTACCGTCGGCATCACCTGCGGCGGCATCATCGACGTGTTCGTCGAGAAGGTCGACCCGATCCACTTCCCTGAGCTCGACGACGTCGCCGCCTCGGTGGAAAAGAAGGAGGCGGTCGCAGTAGTCACCGTGGTCGCACACCCCGATCCCGAGCGCGTCGGCCTGCGGATGGTGGTCTGGCCCGACCGGCACACCGGCACGGTGGGCTCGTCCCACGCCGACGAGGCGATTCTCGAAGACGTCCGCGGCGCCCTTGCCGCCGGCCGGGTGGTCACCCTGCACTATGGCCCCGAAGGTGAGCGCCGCGGCGAAGGCATGGATGTGTTCGTCAACTCCATGCAGCCGCCGCCCCGGATGTTGGTGTTCGGCGCGATCGACTTCGCTGCCGCGATGGCCCGGGTGGGAGTGCTCCTCGGCTACCACACGACGGTGTGCGATGCGCGACCGGTGTTCGCCACCAAGAGCCGCTTCCCCGACGCGCACGAGGTCGTCGTGAACTGGCCGCACCGGTACCTCAAGGGAGAGGTCGAGGCCGGGCGGATCGACCAGCGGACCGTGATCACCGTGCTCACCCACGACCCGAAATTCGACGTGCCGGTGCTGGTCGAAGCGCTGAAGTTGGACCTCGCCTACATCGGTGCGATGGGATCGCGCAAGACCCACCGCAACCGCGAGGAACGGCTGCGCGAGGCGGGTGTGACCGACGAGCAGCTCAAGAAGATCGCCTCGCCGATCGGGCTTGACCTGGGCGCCCGCACTCCAGAGGAGACCGCGGTGGCCATCGCCGCCGAGGTGATCTCGCTGCGCTGGGGCGGTGGCGCCACCGGCAGCGGTGCCACCCGGCTCGCCAATGCCGAGGGCCCGATCCACGGCGCAAACCCCATCGCCGAACCCGAACCGGCCAAGGCGTAAGCGTACCCGCGATTGCGGACTGTGCATGATCACCGGTTGTGCGCCTTAGACGACAATTCTTGTCGCGTAGCGCACCCAAACGGTGATCATGGTTCGATGGGGGAGTGGTGTCGCGGCAGCTGCTGACGTCCGGGTCGCCGTTCGAGAAGTCTATTGGGTTCTCGCGAGCCGTCCGCGTCGGCGACCGGGTGCTGGTATCGGGCACTGCGCCGGTATGGCCGGACGGCTCGTGCCCAGACGACGCGGCTGTCCAGACCCGGCGCTGCTTCGAGATCATCGCTGAAGCCCTGGCCGAGGCTGGCGCGAGCCTGACCGACGTCGTACGCACCCGAATGTTCCTCGTCGACTCGTCCGCCGCGGACGCGGTCGGTGCCGCGCATGGGGAGCTGTTCGCCGAGGTCCGCCCGGCGGCCACCATGGTGATCGTCGCCGGTCTGCTCGACCCGCGCTGGAAAGTCGAGATCGAGGCAGAAGCCGTGATCGCCAGCTGACGGGGTCGGCTGTGCCGAGCGCGAAAGGTGGCAACGGCTGACTGTGACCGTCTCTCTCAGACCGCCCCGGTGACGGATCCCGCGGAAGCGGGTGGCCCCGGCGATGGCTTGTCAGCACAACGTGGTGAGGCGGCAGTCGGGAGTGTCGAGCCAGATGAGTTGGTGGTCGAAAGTAGCGGTGAGCCCGAAGCGTTCCCAGCCTGGCTTGCCCTGGTGCACCCATGCTGCATGGGTGTCCTCGATGATCTGCCACAGTGATTGGGGGCCGAATTCCCACACTTGGCGGGTTCCGTTGTCGGAGTCTTCGCGGACTTCGCACCAAGATCCGTCGGGGGCATGCAGCACGGTGTTGCGGGGTGGTTGCTCAGGGCCGTCGCCGCGAAGGCTGAAGGAAGTGCCGTGTGGAAGTCCGGTGTGGGCGAAGAACCAGAAGGAGGTGTGCTCCCAGGGACGGGTCAGATCCAGCGTGGTGGTGCGCTCGTGGGCCGAGTCGCGACCTTGCGAGGTGCTGGCGGGGCGCGCTCGTTCGTAGGTGTCGCCGTCGCGGCGCATCCCCATGAAGCTGCCGTAGGTGGGGTCGAATCGCCCTTCGGCTTGCTGGCCGCGCTTTTGTAGCAGCACGAGGTTGCCTGCCTGCTTGCCGATCTTGACGTCGGCCAGGATCAATCCATCTTCACTAGTCTGTTGCACCCACGACCACGGAATGGCCGGGACCGAGCAGGTGGCGATGATGCGGTCGTATGGTGCGTGCTCAGGTAAACCGTGGGCACCGTCGGCAGCGACAAGGGTTGGGTGATAGCCGATGCGGGCGAGGCGTTCCCGCGCCAACTCGATCAGCGCCGCTTCGATGTCCACGCTGTACACGTTGTCACTGCCAACCCGATGTGACAGCAGTGCCGCGTTGTATCCGGTGCCTGTGCCGATTTCCAACACCCGGTGCCCATCGTGGATGTCGAGTGTCTCGAGCATGCGCGTCATCAAGCTGGGCATGCTGGTTGAGGACAGGCCACCGGGCAGCACGAACGTCGTTCACCCTCCTCGATGACCATCTGGTGACCGCCGACAGCATCGGCGCGTTCTAGCTCAGCGACCCCGACGACATCGTCTGGCAGATCGAGGTGTTCACCCGCGTGCAGGGGCCGCACTGGAATCCGGCCGCCAGTCGAGCCGTACTGGAAGGGCCCGCAGCCCGCTTCGCGGCGCGCTGAGTTGGCGGTGCGCAGTCGCGTGACGGCCGGTGTTCCTGGGCCCGCGGACTGGCGAACGGCCACCGCCGCTAGAGCACCGTGGTAACTCATCCGGGGCCGGTTTGGACCGACTGCTGACCTGGACGTAAACTGTGCTGTCGGCGCGAGCAGCGCGCCGGTTCTAGCGTGTCTGCAGGTATCTGCGCAGGCTTCCTGCTCAGCAGTGCGTCCCCGCACTTCTTGTGATGCCTCCCCACGTCGTGGAACTGGTGGGCGCCTGCGTCGTGGCAAGGCCGCCGCCCGGCGGCACGGCGAAGTGAGCAGGAACGCGGAGGATATGGCCAAGAAGGACGGAGCGATCGAGGTCGAGGGCCGGGTGGTCGAACCACTCCCCAACGCGATGTTTCGAGTCGAGTTGGAGAACGGTCACCGAGTCCTCGCGCACATCAGCGGCAAGATGCGCCAGCACTATATCCGCATCCTGCCCGAGGATCGGGTGGTCGTGGAGCTTTCGCCCTACGATCTGTCTCGGGGCCGCATCGTCTACCGCTACAAGTAGCGCACCAACTACACAACTGAGAGATGACGTGAAGGTAAAGCCGAGCGTCAAGAGGATCTGCGACAAGTGCAAGGTGATCCGCCGCCACGGCGTGGTCATGGTGATCTGCGAGAACCTGCGTCACAAGCAGCGCCAGGGTTGAGCAGGGCACGACACCGCTGGTCCACACGGCGCGAGAAGACCTCCCCGCGCCAGCCGATCCATGAGGGATCGGTCCACCCCCGGACGCCAGGCCGGGGCCCGCGGACGACCAACATGGTCGTCATACGGGACGGACGGGGAGCAGACCTGGGACGACGAGACAGGAGACACTCCTCGCATGGCTCGACTCGCCGGCGTTGACCTACCCCGCGACAAGCGGATGGAGATCGCGCTGACTTATATCTACGGCGTTGGCCGTACCCGCTCGCACGAGATCCTCAGCGCCACCGGGGTGAGCCCGGAACTGCGCACCAAGGATCTGACTGACGAGGACCTCGTCCGGCTGCGGGACTACATCGAAGAGAACTACAAGGTCGAGGGTGACCTCCGTCGTGAGGTCCAGGCCGACATCCGCCGGAAGATCGAGATCGGCTGCTACGAGGGCCTGCGGTGGCGCCGCGGGCTGCCGGTGCGTGGTCAGCGAACAAAGACCAACGCCCGCACCCGCAAGGGTCCGAAGAAGACGGTCGCCGGCAAGAAGAAGGCCGGGAAGAAGTAACGACCTGTTAGCCACCCAGACCTTTGTAGGAGCGCAATCGAATGCCACCCAGAGCACGTACAGGTGCCGGCACCAAAAAGGTACGGCGCAAGGAGAAGAAGAACGTCGCGCATGGGCATGCGCACATCAAGTCGACGTTCAACAACACGATCGTCTCGATCACCGACCCCACTGGTGCGGTGATCGCGTGGGCGTCCGCGGGCCACGTTGGTTTCAAGGGCTCGCGCAAGTCCACCCCATTCGCCGCGCAGATGGCCGCCGAGAGCGCGGCCCGCAAGGCCGCCGAGCACGGCATGAAGAAGGTCGATGTCTTCGTCAAGGGCCCGGGTTCGGGCCGCGAGACGGCGATCCGGTCTCTACAGGCCGCCGGCCTTGAGGTCGGCACCATCCAGGACGTGACCCCGCAGCCGCACAATGGCTGCCGGCCACCGAAGCGGCGCCGGGTCTAGGGCGCGGGGAGGAACAGCAGAGATGGCTCGATACACCGGACCTGTCACCCGCAAGTCCCGTCGCCTGAAGACCGACTTGGTCGGCGGCGACCAGGCCTTCGAACGTCGGCCGTATCCGCCCGGCCAGCACGGCCGTGCGCGGATCAAGGAGAGCGAATATCTCCTGCAGCAGCAGGAGAAGCAGAAGGCGCGCTTCACCTACGGCGTCATGGAAAAGCAGTTCCGCGGGTACTACGAGGAAGCCAACCGCCGCGCTGGCAAGACCGGCGACACGCTGCTGCAGATCCTGGAATCCCGGCTGGACAACGTTGTTTACCGCGCTGGCCTGGCCCGCACCCGGCGCCAGGCGCGCCAGTTGGTGACCCACGGGCACTTTCTGGTCAACGGCGGCAAGGTCAACGTGCCGAGCCTGCGAGTGTCGAAGTTCGACATCATCGACGTCAAGCCCAAGTCGGTTCCGACGCTGCCGTTCGTGGTGGCCAAGGAGAGCTTGGGGGACCGTCCGGTGCCGGGATGGCTGCAGGTGGTTCCGGCAACGATGCGGATACTGGTGCACCGGTTGCCCGAAAGGGCCCAGATCGACGTACCACTTCAGGAGCAGCTCATCGTCGAGCTGTACTCCAAGTAAGGCTGTAGTCTCAGTAACCCAAACGGCGTCAAATAGCGGGCGCCAGAGGAGGAACAATCATGCTGATCACTCAGCGACCCAACCTCAGTGAGGAGTCGGTCGACTACACCCGCTCTCGGTTCATCATCGAGCCGCTGGAGCCGGGATTCGGATACACGTTGGGCAACTCGCTGCGCCGGACCTTGCTCTCTTCCATCCCCGGGGCGGCAGTCACCAGTATCCGCATCGACGGTGTGCTGCACGAGTTCACCACCGTGCCTGGCGTCAAGGAGGACGTCACCGACATCATCCTCAACCTCAAGGAGCTGGTGGTCGGCTCTGAGGAGGATGAGCCGGTGACGATGTACCTGCG
Organism: Pseudonocardiales bacterium; assembly: GCA_023252195.1. Lineage (GTDB taxonomy): Bacteria > Actinomycetota > Actinomycetes > Mycobacteriales > Pseudonocardiaceae. The sequence continues at coordinate 2,392 of JAHEXI010000015.1, read as the reverse complement.
CAAGCAGGGGCCGGGTGACGTCACCGCGGGCGACATCGTGCCACCGGCCGGTGTCACCGTGCACAACCCCGACTTGCACATCGCCACTCTCAACGGCAAGGGCAAGCTCGAGATCGAGCTGATCGTGGAGCGGGGCCGCGGCTATGTGCCCGCGGTGCAGAACAAGGCGTCCGGCGCCGAGATCGGCCGGATCCCGGTGGACTCCATCTACTCACCGGTACTGAAGGTGACATACAAGGTCGAGGCCACCCGGGTCGAGCAGCGGACCGACTTCGACAAGCTGGTCTTGGACGTGGAAACCAAGCCGTCACTGACCCCACGGGACGCGCTGGCCTCGGCCGGTCGCACCCTGGTGGAGTTGTTCGGCCTGGCCCGCGAGCTCAACGTCGAGGCCGAGGGTATCGAAATCGGACCGTCGCCGGCCGAAGCGGACACGATCGCGGCATTCGCCATGCCGATTGAGGACCTGGACCTCACCGTCCGGTCCTACAACTGCCTCAAGCGCGAGGGTATCCACACCGTCGGCGAGCTGGTCAGCCGCAGCGAAGCCGACCTGCTGGACATCCGCAACTTCGGTGCCAAGTCGATCGACGAAGTGAAGCTGAAACTGGCGGGTCTGGGTCTGCAGCTCAAGGACAGCCCGCCCGGATTCGACCCCTCGGCGGTGGCGGCAGAATACTCGATCGACGGGTGGGGCGAGGCCAGCGAGAACGGGGTTGACAACGGCCCCGATTACGGCTCCGACGACGGCCACGACTACGCCGAAACCGAACAGCTCTAAGCACTCGTGAGTGGCAAACAGTGTTATAACACTGTTTGCCACTCACGAGGCACCTGAAAGGAGCCATAAATGCCAACGCCGACCAAGGGTGCCCGGCTCGGCGGGTCGCCGGCCCATCAACGGCTGATGCTGGCCAACTTGGCGACATCGCTATTCACCCACGGCAGGATCACCACTACCGAGGCTAAGGCGAAACGGCTGCGCCCGTTCGCCGAGCGGTTGATCAGCAAGGCTCGAGTAGGGGACCTGCACAACCGCCGCGAGATCATGCGGGTGATCCAGGACAAGGACGTCGTACACAAGCTGGTCGCGGAGATCGGTCCGCAGTTCGCGACCCGGCCGGGTGGCTACACCAGGATCCTCAAGACCCTGCCACGCAAGGGCGACAACGCGCCGATGGCGATCATCGCGCTGGTCACCGAGCGCACCGCGGCCGAGGTCGAGGAAGTCCAACGCCGAGCGTTCAAGGCCCGGCCGAAGGCGAAGCAGCCGACCGACAAGGCCGCAGATTCCACCCCGGAGCAGACCCCGGCTGGGGAAGCGACACCCTCGCCTGCTCAGCCGGAGGACGAGGACTAATCCTGAGTCCGAGCGACGCACTGCAGGAGCCCGCTGTCCCCACTGGGGATTGCGGGCTCCTGCGCTATCGGCTGGATATCAGCTACGACGGGTCCGGCTTCTCCGGATGGGCTCGGCAACCCGAGCAACGCACCGTCCAGGGCGTTGTCGAGCACGCTGTGGCGACCGTGGCGCGGATCGACGCCAACCTCACCGTTGCTGGGCGTACCGACGCCGGCGTGCACGCCACCGCGCAGGTTGCGCACATCGACGTGCCGCCTGGGACGCTGCCGCCCGACCAGCTCGCCCACCGGTTGGCTCGGTTGCTGCCACCGGATATTCGGGTGCTCTCGGTGCGGCAGGTGTCATGCACCTTCGATGCTCGGTTCTCCGCGCTGCGACGGCACTACCGGTACCGGATCTGTGACGCTCCGTGGGGCGTTGAGCCGCTGCGCCGGTACGACACCCTGAGCCACCCTAGACGGCTCGACGACGCTGCGATGAACGTTGCTAGCAGGCTCTTGCTCGGGGAGCACGACTTCGCGGCGTTCTGCCGCCGCCGGGACGGTGCGACCACGGTGCGCGCGCTGGAGCGGTTCGAGTGGACCCGCGACGAACCGCACCTGCTGGTCGCGCATGTCGCCGCGGACGCGTTCTGCCACTCGATGGTGCGCAGCCTGGTGGGCGCCTTGCTAGCGGTGGGACAGGGCCGGCGCGCACCGGACTGGCCCGCTGTCCTACTGCGGCACACCGCCCGGGCCAGTGACGTGGCGGTGGCACCCGCGCACGGCCTCGCCCTAATCGGTGTGGACTATCCCGATGACGACCAGCTCGCCGCCCGCGCCGAGCAAACCCGTGCATTGCGGTTAGCTCCTGGCTTGGCCCAATAGCGAAGCTTGGCGACGCTGGCCGAGTGCGACTCAGATTCGTGTCGGCCGAGACTGTCAGACCTGTGTTGTAGCGTTTGGGTTGTGATGGTGCGGCAGTTGATTCCCGAGGGTCTGGCTGAGATGGTGCCGGGCCCTGCATTGGGTGCGTTGCTGGCCGGGATCG